>NZ_JAJUWR010000006.1 GCF_021390545.1 Algoriphagus sp. AGSA1
TCTTTGCGCTCGATTTGACCCACAATCTGTTTGCGTAACCCTTCACTAAAGGAACGCTTTTGCTTAATTTGATAATCATTTTTCATCCTCATTGGAGTTGTGAACAACAACAAATTGTGACAACTTTATTCAGGTACTATCACTTTAACTTTTAACCACTAACCGCTTCCAACCTCCGACACCCGACACCCGACACCGGACACCGGACATCAAACACCCAACACCCCACTCCCCCCTCCCTTGCTCGATTCCCTAGTCACTTCCAAAACACGCATCAAACTTCTCCTGAAGTTCTTCTCCCATACCAACACCGGGTACCTGAGATCACTGGCCAAGGAATTTGATGAGTCCACCAACTCGGTAAGGGTGGAACTGAACCGACTCACCGAAGCAGGCCTGCTGGTCTCGGAAGACGAGGGCAAGACCAAGATGTACAAGGCAAATACCGGGCACCCCTTCTTTGGCGAGATCAAGGGCATGGTGTCCAAATTTCTGGGGCTGGATGACCTGATGGAGCGCATCGTCAACAGGATGGGAGAGGTGCAGATGGCCTATATAGTGGGGGATTATGCCAGGGGCATAGACTCTGGAACTATTCAGATGATCCTTATCGGCAAAGAACTGGACAAGGAATACCTGGAATTCCTCAAGGAAAAAACCTACGAGAAAGTACAGCGGAAAGTGGAAGTATCCATCCTCGAAGAAGATCCCGGCGATATCCAGGGAATTCTGGTCTTTGGGAGTTGAGAAGACTGAAAAGCGATTGTTAAGCAATGAGCAGTCGCGGATATCAGTATCAAGTATCAAGTAGCTAGAATCAAGATGTTAGAGCCAAGACCTTAGAGCCAAGATAGTAGGAGGTGAAAAAAGTAAGAAGTATCCCAGTTGAAGTTATCAGCACTGTATTTAACCTTTAACATTTAACCTTTAACCACTTTAACTTTTAACCACTAACCACTAACCACTAACCACTGAACCCTGAACTCCAGACTTGAGAAAAACCCTCCTCATATCCCTCATCGCACTGATCGCCTTAGTCCAGATCAACGGAGAAAAAGTACCCGTAAATGAAGGTGCCTTCGGTGATGGGGTCTTCTACAGGGAAGTGGGCAGGTTCTTTCTCGATAACATAGAAAACGCCAGCTATAACCTGGTCCAGCTTACCCGGATCCTGCCTTTTGCCTTGCTCAACCTGTCCTTCTCGGCATTCCACATCGTCAAAAACGACGAGGCCCTGAGAAACGGCATGATCATCTGGCAGGTGATCTACCTGACCCTGGCGATCTACTGGTACTTTAGAACCAGCAAAAAACTACGCCTGAACACCGCCCAGATGAGCATAGGCTTTATCCTGATGTTCTTCAACTTTGCCTGGCTGAAAGCGGCTTGGTACCAGCCATTCACCCCGGATCTGATGGCCTTCGCCCTAGGCATGGGACAGATGAATTACTTCCTGCGCTATGAGAAATTCAAACTGGGAATGGTCTCTCTCCTCGGCATGTTCGTGTCACCCTTGCTGCTGATCTCCGGTATGCTGATGCTCTTTTTGCCGGGCGATAAACTCCAATACTACGAAGGGGAAAGACCAAAATCCCTTATTCCCGCCTTACTTTGTCTGGTGATTCCCTTGGTAACCGCACTATTGGGCTGGGGACTCTGGGGCTGGGGAGGGCAGCCCTGGGACGCACAACTCTTTCATGGCATGGCCCTGATCGCTATTCCTGTCCTGATAGTACTAGGGGCCAGGCAGAACCCGGTCAACTGGGACTTGGCCATTGCCCAACTGAAAAAAAGGACCAAAACCGACAGACTGAGCAAGGGGATAATGGGACTTGCGGGGATACTGCTGCTGCTGGTCTTACTCTCCGGGGAAAATGAAGGCCTGGGCATAGCGCGTTTTCTTCGGGAAAGTGGAAACGGTTCCCTGCGTTTCCCCTGGGATTTTGTGATCAGCACCGGACTGCACTGGGGGCTCCCGGCCATACTCACGCTGGTATTTCTGCACAGGTTTTACCGGGAACTCGCAGGTTTAGGCTGGGCCATTGTCATCATCCTGGTTCTGGGGCTGATATTCGCGGTTTTCTTCAAAATCTCCGCTTTGGCACCCTGGATCCCGATCTGGGCGGTGGTTCTGATCAAGGCACTGAAGAAATACAGTTGGACTACTAAGGAACTGGTGCTGCTCGGCTTTTTTGCCTTGCTGGTGTCCTTGGCCTGGCTGCCCATCAATTCCCCGGGCCTGCAGGATTTCCTGGAAAACAGGGGCAGTGCTGCAGCCAATTCCTTTTCCATACAGAAGTGGGCCATCCATTACCCCGAATACATTTCCCTAACTGCCTATGCGGTGCTGGCTGTGGTATGGGGAGCTATAGCTTTCTTCTTCTATGGCAGAAGGAAAAAGTACTTGAGGGAGTATTGAGAGTCAAGCTTGAGGCTATCTCAAAAAGTAAGTTTTCTTGTCAGGCTGAGCAGCCAGTCTGCCGAAGGCATGAAAGTCGAAGCCTTTTATGCGCTAATTAAGCCCATTTCGACTTCTTGCCATGCGGGAGGCGGCACCTTGCAATAAGAACCAAGAGTCAAGCTTGCCTACCGGAGGTAGGGAAGTAAAAGGTGAAAAGTAAGAAGTATATCAGTAGCCGTGATCAGTACAGTACCGCACCTTTAACCTTTAACCTTTAACCTTTAACTTACAGCACCGGGCACCCGGCACCGGACATCCAACACCTAACATTGGACATCGGACATCGAACATCAAACACTCCGCCCCCGTTCGTGTCTCACGAACGGTTAAGTGCCATCCTATTGATCCTGGGTCATAATCTTTCCGCCGCGGCGGAGGAGAAATCTCAACCTTTAACCTTACAAATTCCAACAGCTAAACCCCATCAAGTGCCTGTTTTTGAGTTTGTGGTGGAGACAGATTGAGAATTACATTCTTGTCTAACGATACTTTACTTATTCTGATAAAAAGTAGATAAAGGAGCAATGCTGTTTAACTCCTACGAATACCTGATCTTCTTACCCGTAGTATTTCTACTCTACTGGTCTGTTTTTCAAAAAAATCTTAAAGCCCAAAACGCCTTTATCCTCCTTGCCAGTTATATCTTCTATGGCTGGTGGGATTGGCGGTTTTTAGGATTGATTGCGTTCAGTTCGCTGGTGGATTATTGGTGTGGGCTTCGTTTGGGAGCCACGTCATCGCGAACGGACGAAGGGAGTGCGGCGATCTCATCAGTTGATAAGGAGAGTATTTATAAGACTGCTTCGGCTGCTTATAAATCAGAAAAGGAAAGTAGTGGACCTGGAAGCAGCCTCGCAGTGACGAAAAACCCCAAGTTCTATCTTGGACTTAGCCTAACCGTCAACCTGGGCCTACTCGGTTTCTTCAAATACTTCAACTTTTTTATAGACTCTACGGTGCAAATGATCAATACCATGGGTTTTCAAGCCAATTCTTACTCCCTGCAATTGATCCTTCCAGTGGGTATCAGCTTCTATACGTTTCAGACGATGAGCTATACCATCGATATCTACCGAGGAAAAATAAAGCCAACTAGTGATCCGGTGGCCTTCTTTGCTTATGTAAGCTTCTTCCCCCAATTGGTAGCGGGCCCTATAGAAAGGGCTGCGAACCTTTTGCCACAGTTCTTCAAGAAAAGAGTTTTTGATTATAGTCTTGCCATGGATGGCATGCGTCAAATTCTATGGGGATTGTTTATGAAGGTGGTCATTGCGGACAACTGTGCGGTATTTGTCAATCAGGCTTTTATTCATCCTGAGAATCAACCTGCTTCCAATATTCTGATCGGGGCGGTGTTTTTCAGTTTTCAGATTTATGGTGATTTTGGGGGGTATTCCAATATTGCCATTGGAACAGGGAAATTGATGGGGTTTAATCTGATGCAAAACTTTGCCTTTCCTTACTTCTCCAGAGACATTGCGGAGTTTTGGCGCAGGTGGCATATTTCACTTTCTACCTGGTTTAGAGATTACCTTTATATCCCACTCGGAGGTTCCAAGGGAAGTAAATACCAAAGCCTCAGGAATATCTTTATCATCTTCTTAGTTTCAGGCTTCTGGCACGGAGCCAACTGGACTTTTATCATCTGGGGTGGGATTCATGCGGCTTTGTTTATTCCGCTTTATTTGTTTGGGAAGAATAGGATAAATATTGGAATAGTAGCTCAAAATAAAACCTTACCAAGCTTATATGAATTGGGACAAATACTGGTGACTTTTACCTTGGTAACCTTAGGTTGGATATTCTTTAGATCACCTGACATCAATTCGGCTGTTGAATATCTACATAACTTATTTGACGCAAGTATTATCCAGAAGCCGCAAATGGATATACGGGTATATCTCTTTATGATCTGGGTTTTGATCTTTATGTTGTTAGAGTGGGTTGGAAGACGGGAGGAGTTTGCCATTCAGAAAATGGCTTTCAGCAAGCATGCTTTGATTAGGTATGGCTTGTACTATGGTTTGGTGATGGCTGTATTTCTATTTGCCAGAAAGGAACAGGAGTTTATATATTTTCAGTTTTAGGGATGGATCGATTTATAATTAAATTTTTATTTTTTTCTATTTTCCCAGTATCGACACTTTATGGAGTATTTTTATTAGAAAATGGTACCGCAGATCCTTTCTACCAGCGGTTTACAACCCCGAAACAAGAGGCTTTAATCTTGGGTAATTCAAAGGCGGCACAAGGAATTATACCTTCTATTTTGAATGAAGAATTGAAAGGTATCTATGATGGAAAACTTTATAATTATTCGTTTACTGTTTATAACTCACCATTTGGTCCTGCATACTTAGAAAGTGTAAAAAGAAAGCTGATAGATTATGAAGGGAAAAAGTGCTTTATCATCACAGTAGACCCGTGGAGTATATCAAGTGATATCAATGATCCTAATAATCCAGAGAAGTTTGAGGAAAACAAAAGGTTTATTTCGGATATTAACAATGTATCTACAAAGCCTAACCTTAAGTATATGTTAAAATGGTTTTTAAAATCGTATTATGAAATCATTTTAATGAGGCTAAAAAACCATCTTTCTTTTTTAAACAAAGATGGTTGGTTCAAAACAGGTGAACAAGCATCATTTGAAGTGAGAAACAAGCAAAGAAATATCATGATAGATTTTTATAATGGTTATTTAAACAGATATAGTCACTCATCGAAAAGGTTTAAATATTTAGATAATACTATTGAGTATTTAAATAGGAATGGAACTGTTTTTTTGATTAGAATGCCTTTACATGAAGATATTCTAAAAATTGAAGAAAAAGTTGATCCCAATTTTGGTTTTCGAATGCAATTTTTATCACAAAAACACAATGTTATTTTTATTGATTTTAACCAAATAGAGAAAGAATATACTTTTAAAGATGGACTACATTTTGATGTCGAATCAGCAGTAAATTTCACTCTTGAATTGTCTTGTTTAATAACTAATTATCAGAAAAATAGCCGTGAATATGCAAATTCAAAGAAATGAAAAAACACATTAATTCATTTAGATTTTTTTATGACTATTTGAAGTCTAAGATATTTATCAATATGGGATTGAATGTCTCAGTTGGATTATTGGATGGTTTTGGATTGGTGATGTTTTTACCTCTTCTTCAATTGGTAGATGACAGTACAAAAGTAGAGAATCCGGTTGATATAGGTAGCTTGGGCTTTCTTGTAAAGGGTATTGAAAATGTTGGTTTGGCATTAAATCTCAAAACAGTTTTAGTCATTATGCTTGTCTTTTTTATTCTCAAAGGATTTGCCAGGTTTTTTGAGGCTTACTACCGAAATATGGTTCAGCAATTCTTCATTAAAAAATTGAGACTTAAAAGTATTGGTCTATTGAGCGAGTTTCAATATAAGGCATTTGTTAAATCAGATTCGGGTATGATTCAGAATACATTGTCCGGTGAGGTAGGAAGGGTTGCAGCGGCTTCAAATTCTTATTTTATGGCTTTGCAGAGTGCTATTATGGTTTTGGTATATTCTGTATTGGCATTTATGGCAAATCCGCAATTTGCAGTAATGGTAATTTTTGGAGGCCTGCTCTCGAACGGCATATTCAATTTGATCAATAAAAAAACTATTGAGGCTTCCAGAAAAATAACAAAAGATGGTCATGATTTTCAGGGGCTTTTGATTCAGAAAGTGGCTTTATTCAAATACCTCAAAGCCACAGGGCTTATTGGAGTATATAGGAAAAAACTAGAAGAGATTGTAATTAAAATACATGATACAAATATTAAAATTGGTTATTATAGTGCTATTCTTTTTGCTAGTAAAGAACCCTTAGTAATGGTTGTAGTTGTGGTTGTGATTCTTGTTCAAGCATTACTTTTATCCCAAAGTTTAGGCGTGATTATATTGAGCCTTTTGTTTTTTTATAGAGGATTAACATTTTTATTGAGTTTACAATCTTTTTATAATGGTTTTTTGGTTAATTCCGGAGCTTTGGAAAATATTACTGATTTCTTTATTGAATTGGATTCAGAGAAGGATGTTATTCAAAAAGAGGAAAAAATTAGAAGTTTTAATAATGAAATAAAATTTGAAAATGTTTCATTTTCTTACAATGATACACCAATTATAAATCAGGTAAATCTGACAATTAAAAAAAATGAGTCCATAGCATTTGTTGGGGAAAGTGGTAGCGGAAAAACAACATTAGTGAATTTGATTTCAGGGTTAATCCTTGTTGACAATGGAGAAATATTGGTAGATGGAGTATCATTAAGCCAAATAGATGTTCAATCCTACCAAAGAAGGATTGGATATATTACACAAGAACCAGTTGTTTTTTCAGATACAGTTTTTAATAACGTCACTTTTTGGTCAGAACCTAATTTTGAAAATATCAAGCGTTTTTGGGAGGTGATGGAAAAGGCTCATATTGCTGATTTTATTATGCAATTACCTGAAAAAGAAAATTCATTTTTGGGAACTAATGGTATTTTGGTAAGTGGTGGACAAAAACAAAGAATCTCTATTGCGAGGGAATTATACAAGGATATTGATATTTTGATAATGGATGAGGCAACATCTTCGTTAGACTCAGAGTCCGAAAAAATCATTCAAGACAATATAGATAGTTTAAAAGGAGAAGTTACATTAATTATTGTAGCCCATAGACTTGCCACTATTAAAAGTGTTGATAGGGTAGTGCTTTTATCAAATCAGAGTATTTTGGCCATTGATGATTTTGAAAGTTTAGCAAAAAGAATACCTGAGTTTAAACGAATGGTTGAGCTCCAAACTTTCTAATTGCCCAGATAATTGGAGAAAAATTGATTGTCATTTGGTAATATCATCAATTAGCAAGATTTAAATATTTCAAAATTGTAGTTGAATGTAATTTAAAAGTTATTGACTTTTTATTAAACTAGATTGTAAAGAATAGAATTGCAGACAGTATCTATAATTATTCCTGTTTATAATGGTGAAGTTTTCTTGGAGCGTGCTGTTCAATCTGCATTGGTTCAAGTTAATGTTAAAGAAATCATAATTGTTGATGATGGATCTACAGACAACTCTTTATTGATTGGACAACAATTGGCTCAGCTTTCCCCTAAAATCCAAGTTTATACTCATCCTGAAAAAATTAACAAGGGCTTGGCTGCAACAAGGAATCGGGCATTGGAATTTTGTACAGGCGCTTGGATACAATTGCTTGATGCAGATGATGAGTTGATGCTAGGGAAAATATCTTCTCAATTGGAATACGCAAAACCCGATACTCCTTTTATTGTAGGAAATGCAATTGATCAATTTTCTGATGGCAGGACTTACCAGAGAAAGTTTAAAAAATCTGCGTGGATAGCATTGATGAGCGGGAAATTAGGTATTAGTTCAGCAAATTTATTTAACAGAAAATATATTGATTTAGTAGGAGGGTTTGATTCAAGTTTAAGAACAAGCGAGGAATATGATTTAATGTTTCGGATAATGAAGAATGGTTGGCTACCAGTTTATGATTCTAAATTTTTGACAAGAATTCACGTGGTAAATAGTTCACTCAGTAGGGGAAAAAGAAACAATCATTTAATGGTCAAAAATTGGATTGACTTAAGGAAAAAGATTAGGGGATTTCTAATTTCAAAAGGTGAATTTGGTTTACTTCATTCCTATCATTATTCAGGAGCAGTGGGTAGTTTTATGGATAGGTATAAGCTTCCTTTCGACGGCACAATTAATCCAACATTATTTAAGGTTTATTCTTTAGAAAAGAATATTAAATCTAAGATCTTTAAAAGATTATACTTCAAATAATTAGCTAGCATGGCCTATAATCATAAATCTTTTCATCATCAATTAGACCAACCATCCATAATTGTCCCATTTATTTTTGATTTAGTTGATCCAAAATCAGTACTAGACGTTGGCTGTGGTTATGGCCAATGGTTGAAAGTTTTCAAAAATCATGGTGTAAAACAGGTTTTTGGAGTTGATGGGGAGTGGGTGGATATGAGCGAAAGGAATAAATTTTTGGGAAATAATGAGTTTCTTTCTTTTGACCTTACCAAAGAACTAAATTTAAATCGAAAATTTGATTTAGTAATTTCTCTCGAAGTAGCTGAGCATCTCCCCGAATCTTCTACGGATCAATTTGTAAAATCACTAGTCAATCACGGTGACTTGATTATTTTTTCCGCAGCAATTCCATTTCAGGGTGGGCAAAATCATATTAATGAAAAACCACTTTCCTATTGGATTGAAAAGTTTCAACAACACGGGTTTCATTTTTATGATCCGTTCAGAAAAAAAATATGGCACATCGAGAAGCTGTTTTTTTGGTATAAGCAAAATATGGTTCTTTTTTCAAAGGATAAATTAAGCTTGCCAGATTCCCAAGATTTAATTGATGTTGCTCACCCTGATTTAGTTAGAGAGAAACATACTTTTAATGTGGCATATAAAGAACTGGTTTCTGGAAATGCAGGTTTAACGAAGTCATTTAAAGTGTTTATTAAATCTTTACTGAAAACTTTTCGACTATGAATTCTTTTATGAGATATTTTCGCTATCACTTAGCGAGACCAATTTATCAATTTATCAGGCCTCTACAACCAATTTTCAATCTGAAAAAAAGAACCTTCTTTGATAAGTTCAGGGTAAAAACAAAAGATGGGGTAAGTTTTTGGCTATATAACAATGCCTTTTATTGGGAGACAGAAATGTTTTGGGCGGGATTTGAGAACTTTAATTATGAAGGAAAGACGAGGTCGTTATGGTGTGAATTGGCGAAGAAATCACAAGTAATTTTAGATATTGGTGCAAATTCGGGTTGGTTTTCTGTTATGGCAAAAGCATATAATCCATCGGCGACAGTTCACGCATTTGAACCTCAACCTAATATTTTTAATGTTTTGAAAAAGAATAACGAAATCAATTCCTTTGATATCCATTGTCATCAATTAGCACTTTCAAATCAAAAAGATGAACTTCCATTTTATAACACTGGTGAATCAACATTTGAAAGCATAAATACAACTCACGGAAGTTTAAACAAAGAATGGAGGACTGAGAAACAATTTTCTATAAAAGTTAATGTCGAGAGATTAGATGATTTTATAAAATCACACCAAATAAAAAATATTGATTTGATAAAAATTGATGTCGAAACTTTAGAACCAGAAGTTTTGGAAGGGTATGGAAGTTTTCTTCAAGTTCATAAACCAATAATTATCCTAGAAGTTCAAAATGAATTAATAGGAGAAAAAGTTAAAAAACTAACTAGGGAATCAGATTATAATTTCTATTTCATTGAAGAGGTCAGGGGAATACAAAAGGTTTCAAATTTAGGGTTAAATAATAAAAGAGATTCTAGAAATTATTTGCTTATTCCTAAAAGTAATAACCAAAGAATTATATTAAATATTTAAGTATGAACTTTCAAATCTTTTTTAAATCATATTTAATTAGAACTATGTTTTTTGATATTTGTCAAAGGATTTTTAATTACCCTTATGAAAAGAAAATTTTTTTTAAAGAAAATGGATATGATTTAGATTTATCTGCTCCAAGAACTATCAATCAAATCATTGTAAAAAAGAAATTATTTGATAGGAATAAATTAATTCCAATAACTGCCGATAAAATTGAAGTTAAGAATTATTTGCTCAACAAATATGGTAAATCATTTGAAAAATATATAATCCCAACAATTGCAGAGATAAATTCAACTTCGGTCAAGAAGATTCCATATCATAAACTACCATCGAGTTTTATTGTTAAGGGAGCTCATTTATGTGGTTTAAATCTAATCATAAGAGATTTTAAAGCTAATGAACATCAGGAGTTATTTGAAAATCACTGCTATAAAATTTTAAACAGCAAAATTCCAAATTATAAAAATGAATGGGGATATTCCAAAATTAAACCTAGAGTTTTAATCGAACCTCTTCTTTTAGATAAAAATAAATCGATACCAAAGGATTATAAATTTTATTGTTTTAATGGTGTGTGTGAATATTTTTACATTGACTTTGAAAGATTTGGCAATCATTCAAGATCAATATTTGATCGAGAAGGGAATTATCTTAGTGCAGAAATATTATATCCATCAATACAACAAAAACATGATTTAGATAATTTAAAGGATTTAATTGCATTAGTTGATTCTCTGTCAAAAGGGTTTGATTTCATTAGGATTGATTTATACCTATTTGATGGAAATGTATTTATAGGAGAGTTTACTCATTATCCTGGTTCAGGACACGTTAAGATTGAACCCTATGAGTTTGATAAGAAATTAGGGGATCTATATTATATTCATAATTGAAAAGGAAAGTCTTAATATTACCCTCTTGGTACCCTACATTGAAAAAGAAAAATTTAGGAAACTATTTTCAAGAGCAGGCAAAGTTTCTTCAAGGCAAAGAGGGGTTGGAATTCAAAGTGCTATATGGTGATAAAAAATCCTATCCATTGATTCGCTGGTTTTGGGTGTTTTTTCAATTATGGTTGAAGCAAACCTGGACTTTATCAATGGATAAGGTTCAACAAGACCCGCCTGCATACGGATTTGACATTCCGGCCAACAGGAGAATTCCTGACAATTTGCAAATTCAACTGGAACAGCGGATGTATTTAAAAGCATACCGTGAATTGATCCTTTCGGATTGGATACCTGATTTGATACATGCCCAAAGTGGAATGGATACAGGAATATATGCCCACCATATCAGTAATAAAACAAAAGTGCCTTTTGTAATCAATGAACATCAGGTTTTTGTATTTCATAATTATTCCAGGTTGCGTTCAAAGCTTATTTTGGAGGCTTTCCAAGTGGCTAAAAAGACTGGGGCAGTAAGTTATGATGAACGTAGGCAGGTATTGATGAATCAGCCGAATTGTAATCCGATAATTATTCCAAATTTGGTGGATGAGTCCAAATTGGAATTGAAAAAAAGAAGTCAGGGTAAAAATTTACGACTTGTTACGTTTATGTATGCCAATCAAATTAAAGGATACGATACTTTTTTTCAGGCGATTTATGAGTTACAAAAATTGACAGATGACTTTAATTTTACGGTGGTTGGTAATGGGATAGTTAAAGGAAGAAATATTTTTCAGGAAAGATGTCAAGATTTAGGGATACTGGAAAAGGCTAATTTAGTACCAAGGTTAGAAAGAGCGGAAATATCAGATTTTTTTCAAGACTTTGATTTATATGTTTGTTCCTCAGATTTTGAAACTTTTGGAATTGCCCCAAGAGAGGCGATGATGTGTGGATTGCCAGTGGTTACCACAGCCAATGGAGGGGTAGAAGGTAGCATCACTCCAGATACTGGACTTACCGTACCAGTGAAAAATCCTGTTGCCCTAGCCGAAGCTATCCTTAGAATCAAGGAAAACCGACATACATATGCCCCATCAAAAATAAGGGAATTGGCCATTCAGCAATGTGGGAGGGACGTGTTTCTGAAAAGGATGATAGATTTTTATCAGTTAGATTGATTTTGTTTCAGATTTCTGTCATTATACCAGTATACAATGCCGCTGATTTTGTAAAGGTAGCGGTTGATTCTGCCTTAAGTCAACCTCAGGTAGAAGAAGTAATTTTAATTGAAGATGGCTCTATGGACGATTCATTTAACGAATGTAAAAGGGTTGCTGCTTCTAATCCAAAAGTCAGGCTATTTTGTCATGACAATCACCACAATAGAGGAGTATCAGCTAGTAGGAATTTAGGAATTTCCAAGGCTTCTTTTGAATTTATTGCATTTCTGGATGCGGATGATTGGTATAATGAAGGCAGGTTCAAAAAAGATGAGCAAATGTTTCAAGATGCAAATGTGATGGCGTCTTATAGTATGTCCTCTATTTCCTTAAACACTAGGGAGGTAATGTTTGGATATCGAAGCGATATTTTACAAGAAACTCAAGTCAGGGAGCAAAGTAAATTTTATCATTATGTCATATCCAATAACATCATCTTAGGTCATACGAATTGCAACACTTTCCGAAAAGTTGTTTTTCATAAAGCAGGCTTCTTTGATGAAAGATTAAACCTACACCAAGATACAGAAATGTGGAATCGAATAGCCCGTCATTACTTATGGGATGCAGGGGAATTATCAAGGTCAATATCAGTGGCCAGAAGGCATAGTGGTAACAGAATAGCTAACAGGTCTAAAAGATCTGAAATTATCCACCAATTAGTATGGATGGACAATATCGGGATTAAGAACTTGCATGGATTTGAAAAGAAAGCCGTAATTTATCATTTGGCCAGAGCGCTATCAAATCCAATAAAAAACCATTTTTTGAGAAAATCTGTCCTTCATGGTTTTCAGTGTTTGGCCAATGCCACAAGGCCTGTTTTTATTTTGGTTTTTTACCGTTGGGGGATGCGGAAATATAACTTGTACAAGACCTGATGTATTTTTCAGTAATTGTCCCAACATATCAGGATGGGGATAAATTATATACTCTTTTGGAGGCAATCTCAAGGCAATCTTTCAAGACTTCTCCTTGGGAAGTGATCATTGTCAATAATGATCCTGAACCTGACCTGAGCATTTCCCGGAAATTTTCTTTTCCATTCAGAATTCTACACGAGTTGAAACCAGGTTCTTATGCGGCCAGAAACAATGGGCTGGAACATGCAAAAGGTAAAATAATTGCCTTTACCGATGCTGATATGTTACCTGATCGGAATTGGCTTGAAATTGCCTATCATAATTTCGATAAAGACTTAAATAACGAAATAGGAATTCTGACAGGTCCTGTTCCTTTGTTCTATAAAAAACCGGCTCAATTGACCGATGCTGAAATCTATGAAAAGTACACGGGATTTGACTTTGAAGGATACACCAAAGAAGGTGCCTGTGGAGCAGGGAATTGGTTTTCCTATAAATCGGTGTTGGAAGAATTTGGAGGTTTTAGGGAAGACTTGAAGTCAAACGGGGATACAGAACTTTCTCTGAGAATATCCCAAAAATACAAAGTGGTCTATGTTTCCGAATTGGTCAATCAACATCCTGCCAGATATCATACGGCAGAGTTGGTATCCAGATACCAAAGGATTTTGGGAGGGACTTTCCAGAGAAAATACCAAGACAATAAATCAGGTTTTCTTGGCCATACTTTGAGTTTTATTTTCAGAAGATACAGGTTTTCTTTGAAGAAGTTTTTTACGGTTCCAATCCATGAATCCTGGGCTATTTTTAAAGTTTGTAATGCCATCAATTGGGGGGCGGTTCAGGAGTATTTAAGCTTGGTAAGGGGAGGAGAAACGAAGAGATAGATGCAAGAGACAAGAGCTAAGAATCAAGACTCTCTGGTTTCCATTATCATACCTGTTTACAATAAAGCTTCCTTTATTAAAGAAACTTTAGAATCGGCTTTAGGTCAGACTTATCCCAATACAGAAATCATTTTGGTAGATGATGGATCTACGGATGGCTCTTTTGATATTCTGAAGGATTATTATAAAAATTATCCCGACAAAATCATTCTGATCGATCAGGAAAGCCAAGGTGTATCAGTTGCTACAAATAAAGGAATTCAAGCTGCTAAAGGAGAATATATTCAATTTCTAGATGCAGATGATCTCTTGTCTTCCAATAAGATAGTCAATCAGTTAGCCTTACTGGAAGGTCAATCTGAATCAGTGATAGCAACTTGTGAATGGAGAATGTTTCAAGATGACTCGAATCAATTCTATTCCATTCCTTATGATGTATTTCAGGGCTTTGAGTCAGGCATGGATTTGTTATTAAGATTTTGGAACCATCAGGAAATGATGGCAATATCTTCCTATTTGACTCATAGATCCCTGATAGAGAAGGCAGGCCCATGGAATGAGTTCTTGACCATCAATCAGGATGGAGAGTTTTTCGCCAGAGTCTTAATGCATGCAGGCCAGGTGCTTTACGAACCAAAAGGTAAAGTCTTTTACAGAACTCCCGGTGAAAGCAATGTTAGTCAGCAAAAGTCTGAAAAGGCCATGTATTCCCTACTGCATTCCTATCGATGCTATGAGCGGGAAGTGTTGAAGGTCGAAGATTCTGAAAGAGTAAGGATTGGATTGAAAAAGGTTTACCAGAAGTTTATTTATGATG
The DNA here is from genome assembly GCF_021390545.1 of Algoriphagus sp. AGSA1. Taxonomy (GTDB): domain Bacteria; phylum Bacteroidota; class Bacteroidia; order Cytophagales; family Cyclobacteriaceae; genus Algoriphagus. Next base: position 14,587 of record NZ_JAJUWR010000006.1, read on the forward strand.
TTTTTCCCCAATATCCTCATCTGATTAAGGAAGCTGAAGACCAGATAAAGAATTTAGGCATTACCCCAAAGACTTATATCATGGGTCCCAAATTTCAGCAGCTTTCTCGTCTGTTTGGATTTAAAAATGCATTGCGCTTAAAACGTCTTATTTAAACTTTCTGATTTTAGATTTTATAATTTAGTTCCTTGTTTTCAGTAATCATCCCTCTCTATAACAAAGCTCCTTACATCCAAAGAGCTCTGGATTCAGTCTTGAACCAAAGCTTCAAGGATTATGAAATCATTGTGGTCAACGATGGCTCTACAGATGGGGGAGAGGAGATTGTTTCCAAAGTATATGGGGATAAGGTCAAACTGATTCATCAAAATAACCAAGGTGTTTCTGCTGCAAGAAATACAGGAATCACCGTGGCGCATTTTGACTATATCGCATTTTTGGACGCAGATGATTCTTGGCACCCGGATTATCTTCTTTTTGTGTCAACTGTCATCAAACGAAACAGGGATGTAGGAATAATAGGCTGCCATTATGATCCCTATCAGCTAGAAATCAACCCGGTGTTGAATTACTTTAGTTTGGATCAGTATTTCAAAAGAGCAAAAAGGAATGTGGGGTTCTTTACCTCTGCTACAGTTATCAAGAAGGTCTTTTTTGATACAAATCCCGGATTTGATCCCCAACTCAAACTAGGGGAGGATATTGATGTCTGGCTACGGGCATCTTTGTTTTTTGGTGATGGGATTTACATCCAAAACACATTGGTATTCTACGGACAGGAAGATGATTACCGAGCTACCCAGAAAAATCATCACATCGAAAACTCCCTGATTTTCAAAATAATAAATCCAGATTATTATAGTTCTGCTATAAAAGATTCTGATTGTACTGAAAGTGAATTTATAAACTTCAGGGATGCTTGGGTTTACATGAGCTTGTATCAATATTATCCTTTGGATAGCAATCTGGATTCTATTCAGGATATGTTAAAGCAAATGCAATCGAGGTATATGCTGGTCAGAGCGTGCTATCAACTACCATTTTTTACATTACAATGGTTTTTCAGAAATAAGAATTTTTCCAACCTATTTAGAAACTATATGAAATTCTGCTTCAGGTACATCTACAGATGAGGATTGCCAGAATTGTTTCAGAGTTGGATTTTGGAGGAGTGGAGCAGGTTATGGCCAATTCTCTTCCCGAATTGAATAAGAAAGGGCAGATTGAGCTGACAGTACTCGTTTTAGGCAGAGGGGGGAGGGTTTCGGAGCAATTGAAATCTCAGGGGATTAAAGTAGTGATATGGAACAAAAATCCCCGGATTCCGAATTTTCAACTCCTTTTTCAGCTTCGGAAATACTTGAAAAAATTGAATCCTGATGTGGTACATACCCAAGGTGCTGAAGCCAATTTTCATGGGATTTTGGCGGGGGAATGGGCAGGTGTTTCTAACATTATCGGAGAGGAAATTGGATTGCCAAACCATCATTCTTTTTGGAGGTATATTTTTAAATATGTCTATGCAAAAGCCAATCATGTTATTGCTATTTCCAAGGCGGTAGAGAAGGCGATTGTTGGGTTGGGCGAGGTGGATCCAAATAAGGTTAAGGTTTTATATAATCCAGTTAAGACTAGGCAGTGTTCAGTGATCAGTTCTCAGGTATCAGAGAAAAATAGATTTGTTTTCGTTACCACCTGTCGATTGGTTCGGATCAAGAATCTGGAGCGGTTGATTCAGGCATTTGAGGGTTTGGTCAAAGAAAATCAGGAGAGGGGTCTTTTCCTTAGGATTGTTGGAGATGGCCCTGAAAGAGAAAAGTTGGAAGTTCAAAGCAAAAAGTTAGGGCTTAGTAGTAAAGTCAGGTTTTTAGGTTTTCAGCAGGACGTATGGCCTTTTTTACAAGAAGCTAATGCTTTTATTCTTCCTTCTCTTAGGGAAGGTTCATCGGTTTCTCTGGCTGAGGCTATGGCCGCAAGACTGCCTAGTATTATCACCCAAGTAGGAGGGGCTTCTGAAGTCCTGGGAGACTCCAAGTCGGGTTATTTGATCGATCCATTGAGTTCTGATAGTATTCAATACGCTATGAAGCAATTGATTGATCTTTCTCATGAAGAACGCCATGCCATGGGTGAAAGGGCAAGGAAAGAAGCAAAGCGTTTTACCGTAGAGAATTACATACAATCTTTGATGTCAATTTATACTCTTTCAGATTTCATACCTAAGCCTTCAGCCTTTTGATCAGGGTTCTCCATTGCATAGAAACGATCGCTACTGGCGGAGTGGAGCAAGTACGGTTGACCTTGGTTCGAGGACTTCCTAAGTCCCATTTCGAACATAAGATTATCTGTACCTGGGAAGGGGGAGAAGTTGCTGATGCACTGAAAGCAGAGGGTGTAGAGCTGATTCCAATAGGTGGATTTAAAAACCCTCTGGAATGGGGAAAGCACAACAAAGTGTTGCAGGTAATCAGGGAATTCAAACCACATATTATCCATGGGGCTATTTTCGAAGGGATGGCCATGGCAGCGATAGGTGGTACACTTGGTAAGGTGCCAGTAGTGATTTTGGAAGAGACATCCCATCCAATAAGCAGGTCAAAAAAAGCAATCTACTTGCAAAGATTTTTTGCCAAGGCAGCTGATGCGGTAGTTGGTATAGCTCCTACAGTCGTCACTTACCTCAAGCAAACGGTCAGATTGCCTGAATTACAAGTCAAATTGATTAACAATGGCGTGAATCTTCCCAGAGAAGTTCCTGCGGTAGAAAAGTCTCAGTTGAAAACAGCTCTTGGGATTCAAGAAGGAGATCTGATCATAGGTTCAGCAGGAAGATTTTACAATGATGTCAAACGTTTTGCTGACATTTTGGAAGCTATCAAAATTCTAAAAAATCCCAAGATCAAATTCCTTTTGCTGGGAGAGGGACAAGATCGGGAGCTAATACTCCATAAAGCCAATGAACTGGGCTTGGAAGGTCAATTGATTCTTGCCGGGTTTCAGATGGATACGGCTCCTTTCTATCAGGTTATGGACATTTTTTGCATAGCCTCAGCTCATGAAGGATTCGGACTGGTAGCAGCAGAGGCTATGCTACACAGATTACCAGTTATTGCAACAAAGGTAGGAGGTTTGAAGGATATCGTAGTGGAAGGGGAAACCGGTTTTTTGGTACCTCCATTCTCTCCAGAGGCTATTGCGGAAAAAATCAAAGCCCTACTCCAAAACCCCGATCTTAGAAGTGCAATGGGACACAGAGGATATCTGCGGGCAAAAGAAAACTATACAGCTGCCCGCTATTGCAAAGAAATAGAAAACCTTTATTGGGATCTTTTGAAGAAAAAGAAAGTACTCCTTTCAGACTTTACAAGTAAGAGTTCTGACTTATAAGTAATGCTTGATCTACTAGTCATACTTGTGGTAATCCTTGTCCTTGTTAATTCCAATTCGAGTATGGCGAAGCGTTTTGGTTTGCCTCATAAATATGAGCTACATCTTCACTATTTATTGGCTTACCATATCTTTTTCAGCTTTTTCTTTACCTGGTATATTATGAATTACGGTGGGGATTCTCAAGGGTACTGGAGACTTGGAATGGAACAGGCATTAGTAAGAGGAGAAGTGACCTGGATGTCGTATTTTGGGGATTCTACCTGGTTTATTTTATGGCTATGCTATATTCCCAGCAAGGTTTTTGGGTTGAGTTATATTACAGGAAATATCCTCTTTGGAGCTCTGGGCTTTGTTGGGATCAGATACATTTTTATCCTTACAGCTGAGCATTTTCCCCGCAACTATGAGGTTTTTGGTGTTCCTCTCTTTCCCACGGTCTTTTATTTTCTCAACCTACATTTTTGGACAGCCGGAGTAGGTAAGGATGCGATATGCTTCTGGGGAATAGCCTGGTTTCTTTTTGCATTGCAAAAGTACAAGAGCAGGTGGTGGCAAGGGTTAATTGCGTTGTTTTTTGTCTATATGGCCAGGCCCCACATGGGGCAGGCACTCCTCGGAGGTGCGGCAATGGCAATTATGATGGGCAGTGAACTGAAAATACATTTTAAGATAGCCATGGGCTTGGCTGCAGGTGTAGGTACTTATTTTCTTTTAGGATCCACCGCCGAATTCCTAAAAGTGGAAGAGTTGAATTTAGAGTCCTTAACTCAGTTATCCGAAACTACCGCCGGTAACCTGAGTAGGGGCAACGTCGGCTCCGCAGTGGATATCTCTTCCTATTCCTTACCCATGCGGCTTTTTACCTACATGTTCCGGCCTTTGTTTTTTGATGCCCATAATTTCGTGGCGCTCTTTAGCTCAGTCGAAAACCTGGTCTATTTATACCTGAGCTTTTTTATCTATCGCAACTGGACACCAGAGGCGATCCGGGATATGCCCTTGTTCCTAAAGGCAGGAATAATCACTTTTATACCGGTTACTTTGGCCTTTATGAATGCGCTTAGTAACCTAGGGGTAGTCATGCGTATGAAAAACATGACCATGATCTACTTCCTGTTGTTCTGTTTTTTCCTGATCTCCTACAATAAGCAGCTGCGAATCCAGAAAGTAGAGGAGAAAATGCGCTACTATAAGCAGCGGGAGGAGATTAAGGCCAGGAAGAGTAGGAGGAACGTGGGGTGATTTAGTAGTTGGCAGTGGGCAGTCGCAGTGTTCAGTATGTCATTTCGACGAGCGGAACGCATTATTTCAGGTAACAAAGTCATTAGTGCGAGGAGAAATCTCAGCCCTAGCACATAAACAGGATTTCTCAGTTCCCGAATAACCGGGACAGGCAGTCCCTCCTTCGAAATGACCAGGATACCATCGAGCGATCAATATTAACCTGGACATGTTGGAAATCCCACACAACTTATTCTCTGTCCTCTTTCCCCTCAAAGTAATTTGTGGCGTAGATGGTCCTGCTATGGGTTCCCATATTATAGTTGATGCTTTCCGCAAGCTCCAGTAGATGCCTGAGGTTGATATCATATAGATCTCCCAGCTTGGCAGCCTGTAGTATATCCAATCTCCTGATACCGTTCTCCAAATCCATGTACTCAGTTGGGGAAACACCAGCTGTGCGACATTTGTAATGTCGGACAAAAAACCGTAGGATTTTTAATCCGACCAACCGCCAATCGCCAAACTGTGCCCTCCAATCCCAGTTCTATTTCATTAATTATTAGCGCAAGCCTTCCTTTGCCCCCGTGAGGGTCTCACTAACGGCCTCTCTGGTCGGGTTTATGTTGTTCAGGATTTCTAATCCGATAATTGATTCACAAACGCTGTACATCTCCTCGGGACAATATTTTGTCTTATCACAATGCATCATGTCCGAGGGCAATGGCCTTTGGTCTTTGTTGACCTAGGGTTACGCCCTTCGTCCCTCAGGTCTCCACCCTTGGCTACCGACCAGGCCTACCTACGGCAGGCTTTCCCTACGGAAAATGCAGTCTGCTTATTGCCCTGCCGACTGAGACTGAAAACTGCGACTTCACTCTACTCCAGTCTCCGTCTTGCTGGCACAAAGCTCCCGTCTCCGAATGATGTCCCTAGGCCAGTTGACGAAATTCTGTATCACTTGCCCAGGGTTGCGTCGTGCCTCCTTACCCTGGGCTACTATAAAGCCGCCCTTTCAGGGCAGGATTATCCATTTAACCGGAATTTGTAATCATAATCCGAAACTCATGGGATTTCAAATCCGGCTTAATTCTCAATTATTTACCAACTTGACGCAAAGTGCTCCCTGGCCTGACCGGGCGACAGGTCTATGGCATTGATTTGTTTCTACTGCGTATAGTGCTTAATTGAGCTTCGAATCTATTACCAACACAAAACAGCTCAGATTCAGTACCTTGGTCTATTGTATAGAGATGCCCTTGGAAGCAGCCGGTTTATTGGAGAAATAGGAAGGCGTTAAAAAAGCAAACTAGCTCGTGAGTGGGCGAACGAGATCCGTTTGTTTTTAGCCTGACTATGAGCCAATATATGAATTGTCCGAAGGCAATTCAAGGCTGATTTCGGGCAAAGAGTTTTGCCCGTCCGCCGGAGGAGGAGATACTTTTGCTCTTCAAAAGTATCGAAGAGAATTACCTTCACTTATCGATATGGGTCAATAGGGAGATTGAAGCTAGGTTTGCCAGTTTCAATTTCTCCGTTTGGACTTAGTGCTACTCCTCGGACCACACCCTCTTTTCCAAAAAATCCCCCTGCTCCGAGGACATTGACCTAGGGTTACGCCCTTCGTCCCTCAGGTCTCCACCCTAGGCTACCCGCCAGGCCTACCTACGGCAGGCACCGTCCTGATTAGCATCTCCCAGCTCACCGTAGATGGGCAGAAGCTGAACGGACAGCTGATGGCTGTAAAGTAACTACTATGATTCATAACCTTAAACCCGGGCAGTACTCTTGTCCGGTTTTTTTTTAACCTTTGAGGTTTACAAAACCTCAAAGGTTTATGCCCCAAGCCAAGAGAACGGAAGAAAATACCTGTCCTATACGGCTGCAGGTGAAATAGAGGAACTGACAAGGTTTCCCTTGCCAAGGGCAAGGCCTGTAAATGCCCAGAATGCAATTCTGGGTCAGCGAAGTCTATTATGTATCCAGAGTGCCAACGGCACGATCAGTGGGGAAAAGACCGGCTGGCAGGCCTGGGCAATATTAGTTTTAGTCCGGAGGCTTATCCGTTATAGAGGCCGGTTCAATTCAAGATATTGCGTGCCTGTGGCTTTGCCTGATCATATAGCCAGGTCCAGAAAAACCTGCCAGGTTCACCTCTTCGGGTCTTGATGAAACCGCTGTTTGTCTTCACTCCCAACAGGAAAACCTGGCAGGTTTGGAGCAGTGGTGGCAATTTAAAATTACGGGATAGGAACCTTCGGTAGAGACCATTTCCTTTTCAACTATTAAAGGGCTTTTACAAGCTCGGTTTCCTCGCTGATCTGGATTTGTAATCCCGATCCCCTATCCTAGGATTTGAAATCCGGGAAGAGGTGCGGAATACCGCGACTTCCCCAAATTCCTGCCTGTCCGACGTGGCGGGGTTCTTTTGCGTTAAGGCAAAAAAATACTTGTCCTTAGCTATTCGGTTAAATAGGGAGATTGAAGTTTAATTTTCTCTACATGGATTTTGGTGCTACTCCTCGGACTGCACCCTCTTTTCCAAAAAATAATCCTGCTCCGAGGACAATCGGAATGACCATTAGTTACCCCGGGTTTCGCCCGCTCACTTCGTATCACTCCCTTACCCGGGGCTATTAAGAGTTTTACCCTTTCAGGGTAACTTTCCATTCAAGCGTACTGTGCCAGTCGTCCCTGACGACACAGGCTTCGGCACAGTGCTTACTTGGCCTTTTGTTGCTCAATCGAACACCGGACATCCGACATTTCTTCCGTCTTCCGCCTGTCCGCCGTGGCGGATCTTCGGTCTCCATCATCTTTCTGACTTCAAAAGAGATTTCTCAGTCGTACCTTCTTCGCCTGCCAGCCCGTGGCTGGAAATGACTCGTGCTGCCAACCATGCCATCAACTAATTGAAACACTTCGAAACCTACAGCGTTATTTCGATCTGCAGCGGCGGAGCAGAAATCCCTTTCCTACCACTACCTACACCGGGCATCCGACACCGGACCCCCAACAATCTCCAGTTTTTCAGCTTTCTTACTTTGTGGATATTCCGGAACAAGCCCCCTCAGATCGACGGTGTTGGTTTTTTAGCGGACATTTTCGATAACCGCTAACTATAAACCAATGGCTGGAAAGCCTAGACTTATTTGTAAGATAAAGCAAATGAGCATACTTAACAGGCAGGGAAGTGGAGCCAAACCAAACACCCGCATTACAGATCTGGAACAGGATCATGGGACCCACTCTCGATTTATATCTGCAAAATGGCACAGAAAGATGCGGATAATTCTGTGAGCTACTCAAAAAACACCGCACTTCCTTCACTTTTCCTTCCATTTCCCCAAAAAATCCAATCATTTGGCAATGAATAAGATTCTAATTATAATTAGAGGGCTATTAGTTAAACGAATATGAAAAACGTTGAGTCTCTTCTTTTATTTCTTTTATCTATATGTACCGTTTCATGTAGCCGGTTTCCCGATCCCTCCCCGGGAAATTATGAACTGTTTGTCTCAGACAGGGATCAATATCCAAAATTCTCGCCTGATGGAGAACATATCGCCTATTTCCATCTGAATGGTGAATTGGCAGACGCTGAGGATTATCCTACCGGATTGTATATCATAGACAAAAATGGGGAGGACAGAAGGTTGGTGCTTCGGGGGATACATCTAAATCCAGCTTGGTCTCCCGACGGTCAGTGGTTGGTGTTCTCAACATCAGGAGAGCTACAGAAATGTAAAATCGGTGGTGATAGCCTTATGTCATTTAATGAGAATGGTTTATCGCAGTACTCTTCCTATTTCTTTCCAGACTGGGTCTCCAGTGGGACTGAAATTCTATTTGATAGGGCTGAAAATATAGAAGGTGAAAGTAATTTATTGTCGATTAAAGATGATTTTACAGGTTTAAGGCCAATATTCGGGAATGTTATAGTGGCAGGTAGAGATCCAGAACTAAGCCCTAATGGGAATAGATTTGTCTATACAAAAGCGTCGGGGGATTGGGATGGTTGGAGAATTTTTGCGATGGATACGACGGGCAATAATGATTTAATGTTGACAGAAAACAACAGTGATAACCGAAGCCCTACTTGGTCTCCTGATGGCCAAATGATAGCTTGGAGCAAGAATATCAGGATCCATGTTATGGACTCGGATGGAAACAATCAGACTCCTTTGTCGCATGGGGTTTACCCCAGCTGGTCAGTGCAGGGGAAGATTGTTTTTAGCCATGCTAATCAAGATTATTCTAAGGAAGTACTTTATTCAATAGATCCTGATGGAAGCAATAGGCGTCAACTAACCTTTTAACCATTTGTTCAAATTCTAATGAAAAATCCACTACATTTTTTAGCATTCTATGGTTGTTTAATTGGTTGCAGCATGAGCTGTACACAAAATGAAATTAAGCAGAACGTAAATGACAAATCTGGAGAAACGGTCCTTATTGAATTTAAGGATGGGATTTTATCTGATGCATTAATAAAAAATGACAAGACAATAAAACAAATTAGATTAATCAAAGAGAAGATATATTAAAACTCCGTGTAACGGACGTTTGGCTCAATGGCGGGTGAAGTGGTAATCCTCTTATCAATTTTTGAGGTGTATTTACAGCTTTGTGATCCGAAATCCGATCTAACGCAAAGCCCGAAGCCGTGTGTGACTTGGATCAACCTTGAAAAGTAGGTCGAATGCTTTGAAAGCGGTGGAGTACTATTGAGAAATCAATAGCTAGACCCTCTAAAGGAGAATTGCCGGAGCAGCCATCAAACCACCTTTCTCTGCATATAATAGGAACACTGATGTGCTTAGTGGCTAAAAAAAATGGGGACATCGATTCCTGTAGGTGAGCACTAATGGATCTGATCAGCCACCATCCGCCACCCTAACCCCAGCAATTTCCTCCTTATCCAATCTAATATGTAGATAACTTTCTGGCTTTCACCCCAAAAATACCCTAGGATCGACTGTAAAGAAAATGCCCGCCGCGGCGGATCATTTTAGCAAAGTAGCCCGCCTGCGTGATGGGATGGTATCATTTTTTTTCCTTTCTTGCCCAAACCTTATAATTATTGAGATCGAAGATCCCGATATTTTAATCCCGAGATTTCAATCCCGTGAGCAAAGCGATATCGGGAGGCCAGCTTGTAGGGCAGGCAAACTTCACCCAGTCACCCCGAAAGATGTGACTACACTGAGGGGGGAATTACGCCCAGTCGCATGCAAACACTGAAATTAGCCTTTAAAGTGAATTTTGATCCTTGGGGATACTCAAAAATCAACAAAGAAATACCCATAGCAAACCACGGCTTCGTTCAACACAGTTTTAACCGCAATCTGGGATATCGTCTTCCCAAATTCCCTCTTTTTTGGCCAGATTGCGTTTAAAACTCATTACGTCAGCTGCAAGCTGAAAAAATAAAAACCATAATCAAATTTAAAACAATGAAAGACAAACAAAACAACAATAAGAAATACGTGAAATTTTTTGCGATGATTGCAACCTCAATGATTGCAATGTTTCTATTAATGTACACGCATTCTTATCAAATAATCGACCACTTTTGGTTTAGTGAAACTCGTCTTTTCATGACCATAATAATGGGTGGTGCGATGATAATTATCATGCTCGCCTATATGCTTAATATGTATAAAAGTAAGGTGGCTAACATTGCAATATTTGGACTTGGGGCCATAATGATAATTGGAGCAATTTGGTTAGTTCGAAGTCAAGTAACAGTAACTGATACCGATTATATGGAAGGCATGATTCCGCATCATTCGATTGCTATATTGACAAGCGAAAGGGCTAAAATTAAAGACATTAGAGTTAGAAAGCTTGCAGAGGACATTATCAAAGCCCAACGCAAAGAAATCATGGAAATGGAATGGTTGATTAATGATATCAAAGAGAACGGAATTGTTGAAACAGAGAATGAAAGACAAGATAGACCTGTACCAAAATTTAAAGGCAAGTTGAATAAAGAGACAAAGAATATTGAAAATTAAAATAAAAGCCAGCAGCTAGTCGAGATGGCCCCGCCAGATCTCTCTGACGAGGTGCGCCTACGCCATGGCCAGGTCTCACACCACCGTATCCCGATTCTCGGGACAGGCAGTATACTTTTTATTACACCCATCCGCGCTTAAATCCGGAAACCATCAAACACCTTTTGACTCTGATATCTGGATGATAATACTAAACAAGCGCCCTCTCTCTTCAGGAGAGGGGTGGGGTGAGGTAGGAAAGCAAATTGATAAGGATATCAGGGTAGGAAAGGGCGCGAGGAAATCTTCCAGAGGAGGGCCTAGCGTTAAGAATCTTTCCATTGAAAGATTTAGCTAGGAGCCAGCCTGCAGGGAGGGGAACCTTGGGCTGTTTGCAGGAGGACTGAGCGTATAGGATTAGTCCGGTGGACTAATCTAGCGAAGGGCCAGCTTGTAGGGTAGACAAATCCCACCCCAGTCACCCCGAAAGATGTGACTACGCATAGAGGCGGGAATACAGGCCATCCTATTGGCTGTTTGAGGGACAGGACGGGGGCCAATATTCTGCTACCAGTATTCAGGCGGTGTTTCGTAGGGCAATCAAGAAAAGCAATTCCAACCCTTGAACTGTCCACACGCTGCGGCACAGCTTTGCCACACATTTGCTCCAACAGGGCACAGATCTTCGATATGTACAGGCATTGCTGGGTCATGGAAGCAGTACCCAGCTCGCACAAGTCTCCTGACTTGTGCGGTGGATAATGCAGTCTCCCGACTGCCTTTAGTTGATAGGTAAACTTTACAATTCAACATCTATTTGTTGCTCGACTTCCGATAATCGTTGTGATGTTATCCTAGGATTTCCAATCCGATAATTTACAAACGCTGCAGACCTCCTCGGGACAAGCCTTTGTCTTATCACTATGTCCCATGTCCGAGGGAAAAGGCCTTTGGTCTTTTTTACGCCGGGTTAAAACCCGGTGCTCCGCCACGGCGGACGAGATATAAAATCTGCCATGCCTACGGAATTGTCTTGTTTTTGCAGGATTTTGGCGATTGTTCAATCTAAATTCTTACCTCACTGTCCAGCTTAACCCTTAACTTTTAACCCTTACCCCCATTAACCTATCACCGGTCATTCTTAATTCATCTTTCTGACTTCATCTCTGCCCACTGCGACTGAAAACCGCGACTGCCTACTACGCAATCTTTTTAGACGCGAAACAGGATTATCGCCCATGAGGTACCGATTGAAATATCAAGATAGGAATCAGGGCTGGAAGCAGCCATCTTGAATTTATAAATGGCTTTTCACCATACCAAGCTACTTTGGGTTTGGTGATTATTTTCTTTCCAACAACGATAGCTTCGTCATTTCTCCATGCTATTGTATTCAATAGACAGTCAACGTAATGATCTGCTTCCTTAGCGGATAACAATTTCCCAAAGTAGTTTACTGGACCATACTTGGGTAAGAGATTCTTGGTTTTGTCAATTTGATGTTCAAATAAATCCATTTTTCCATTTTTGATAATGTCCTTTCATACAATGCCCACAAGGACGATAGCCCTTTTGCATTGCTTCCTTTTCTGAGTTGAAGAATACCCGGTTTTCCCTTTTTAGTTTTTTTCCTGGTTTACATGACAACGTTCCATATATTTTCAATCTCCGGTTTCCGCCCAAACAGATCTTTTGTTGTTTTATTTTGACCCATAATTCCCTATCGGTTATTTCCTTGTGTAGAATCATTTTTAACTCTTTGCATCGTGAAAGATGATTCCAAGTGTATGACGTTCACCACTGAAGACTTCACTCACACCGTGCCTCATACTTGCCCGGTAATATCCCTTGGTTCCCTTTTTTGGTCTGAAATTGGTGGTGAATATAAGCATATCGCCCTTTTTAGGTTTCAATACGATAGCTTTGGATTGAGCTCTTGGAATTTGTTCAGTCAGTACAAACTCACCTCCTGTGTAATCCTTATCCGGCTCGTTTAGAAACAATACCACCTGCATCGGAAAATAGATGTCGCCATATAAGTCCTGATGTAGTGTATTGAACCCACCTTTACCATATTTAAGAATCAATACGGTTGCTTTTTGCTGGTCGTTTTCCTTGCATTGTTTTAAAAGTTCTGCATGTTCCAATGGAAATTGCCTGTCCATTTTGAGAGCTTTGAACCATGCATTGGCAATGGGGGCAAGATGTGGGTACAATGTGGTCCTGATTTGCTGAATACGTTTCGGCAAGGGATAATCGAAATACTTATATTCCCCCAAACCAAAACGGTAGCGTTCCATCACAACCGTTTTTCTGAAAGAATCAGCCTTATAATAATCAGCTTTTAAATCTTCACAATCTTTGTCTGTTAACATATTGGGGAGGATTGCGTATCCATTTTGATGCATCTCATCCGTTATTAAGTTCCAATTTATTTCTTCCATGGCTGTATTCATCACCCTATGGTTGAAACCCCGGCGTCAACTTTTAATTCGGTTGCATGAATGTAAGCTGCTTCATCTGATGCCAGAAAAAGAACTGCATTTGCTATTTCCGATGGTTCACCAAAGCGTTTGAACGGTATCGTAGGGATAATACTTTGAATGGTACCATCAATCTGCTCCTGACTTAATCCCGTATTGTTAAAGCCATTGGTGCTTATATATCCCGGGCTGATTCCGTTAACCCTTATTCCTTTATCAGTACACTCAGCAGCAAAAGTTTTGATAAAGGATCGCACGGCCGATTTTGCCGCGGAATAGACTGAGAAACTTGCTATTGGCATCTCGGTAACTACTGAGGTGTTGAGAACAATAGCACTACCTTTTCTCATTAATGGCAACGCTTGTTGAACCGTAAAGAATGTGCCTTTTACCAACATATTGAAGAGTTCATCAAAATGGAATTCGTCAGCATCTTCCAGAGAGGCAAACTTTCCGTAACCCGCATTGACAAATAATAAATCTATAGATGGGGTTTGTTTTTTCACGAGTTCTTTTAACGCAAACACATCCTCCATTTTTCCAGCGTTGGAAACTATGCCCTTGGCATTTGACCCTAATTTTTCTACTGCTATCCTAACTGTTTCCTCAGTTCTCCCGGTAATTATAGTGCTACCACCTTCGGTAATGAATTGTTGTGCAGTGGCAAAACCAATCCCGTTAGTCCCCCCAGTTATCAGGGCGTTTTTGTTTTTAAATCTTTGCATTCCCATTTTTTAAATTATAATACAAAGATTGGGACTCAGCATCTGTAGGGAAACCCGAAACTTGCTGTATTGGGCAGATATCGCTTTTAATTGATTCCCTATTGATCAATTCCATTGTTGATATTCTAGACCATTGGCAATAAGATGTCGGGGAAAAGTTTAACCAACTTTATAATGTAACTGCACTATGCCGGAATTTTGAATTTCCTGATGACCCAGAAGTTCCAGGTTTAGAAATTTCCCGTCAGTAGGTTCCAACTTCAGACCTGTTTCTATGTACGGCACAATATTTATATAGAGCTCATCGATCAGATTTTCTGTTAGAAAAACATTGGCCAAAGTTACCCCTCCAATTATAAAGGCATTATTATATCCTTTTAATTTTAAATACTTCAAAGCCTCACCGGGAGACTCCACTACCTTGGCATCCTCAAAAGTCTTATTGGAAGATACCACGACTACGTCAAGTCCACTGAAAATCTCTCCATCATTGAAGATTTCATATGTTTTCCGGCCCATCACTATATTTCCGGCTTCTTTTGCGTGCTTATCTAAATTGTTTAATTCTTCTTGTTTTGGCAGTTGTCCGGTTTCGCTGTCTCCATAGTTGCCATTTGCCGTAAGTGCTGAATAAAGAATAGTTTTCATTGGAATTGTTTGTTTTTGAATTAAGATTTATGAGTTCAAAAATAATGACCCTACCTCATAATTGGTATATTAGCAACCAATTGTATGGTACTGACAAAAATGTAAGTATGGGGAAAATAAAAGAAACTTCAACAAATTTTGAAAACAGGCAACTTCTGCAAGACGAAAGTACAGGGATATATGCCGCCAATCTGATAGGAGGGCAATGGACTCTTTTTATCTGCTGCCGACTTTTGAATGGGAAATTACGGTTCAGCGAATTGAAAAGGAAAATCCCAAAAATAACGGAACGGATGCTCACCTTACAGCTAAGGAAATTGGAAGAAAACGGCATAGTGGTAAGGACCGTTTATGCAGAGGTACCGCCTAGAGTGGAATATGAACTTTCGGACATTGGCAAGGAATTGGAACCGCTGATGATACAACTAGAAACCTGGGGAGCCAAGCATCAGGAAGCAATGAAAAACACAAAATCCTAAATCAATCATTGCACAGGGTTTTTGAAGAAACTACAACTTATGGAAAACAAATTCAAAGCGGATATGCAAAGGATTGCCTCCCAACTTAGAAATCCCACGGGAGAGGCGGGATTGGAGATGGCTGATCAGATGCACCAAAGCAATATTTTGATGACCCGGCATACGATAGATTCCCTCAAATTGAGAGATTCAGACAGGGTTTTGGAGTTAGGCCATGGCAATGCTGCCCATCTGGCTTATCTGATGGGCCAAGCAGAAGAAATCACTTACACGGGTCTGGAGATATCAGAGACTATGCAAAAAGCCGCAAAGGTAAAAGCTGAAGAGTTTTTCCAAGGCAGGATCCATTTCGAGCTTTACGATGGATTGGCAATACCTTTTAAAGCGGGTTCGTTTGATCGTGTGTTTACGGTGAACACGATCTACTTCTGGTCTGATCCTAGTCAGATGGCCGCTGAACTCCACCGGGTCTTGGCTCCCAACGGCACGGCAGCCATCACCTTTGCCCTCCGGAGCTTTATGGAAAAGCTGCCTTTCACCGCCTTTGGGTTTACCCTTTATGAAAAGAGTGATGTGTTGGAATTAATGGAGGCAGCCGGATTTTCTATTGAAAAGACTGAAGACCATGTTGATCAGGTAAGGTCAAAAGCAGGGGAGGAGGTAAGCAGACCATTCAGCATTGTTTTGGTGAGGAAGAGATGAATGTGCAAAATTGATTGTAATGAATTGTTTTAGAGGGAAGCGGTGTTTTCCTTTTAAAGGTATTGGAGGAGGACATGTCCTAATAGTTTGATAGGTAGTAGCTTACTTTTTTGTTTAGAATACGTCATTATATCTGTATGTTTACCATAATGCCAACAGGCATGGACAACAGTTGAAAAATCGATAAAATGCTACTACTGAATATTTTTGAGACGACATTGCCTCTAACGAACCCCGTATTGAAATTCCTTTTGATATTGGTGATAATTCTGTTTGCCCCAATAATTCTTAATAAGATAAAGATCCCGCATCTGCTTGGGCTGATCATAGCGGGTGCGCTTATCGGGCCAAATGGGATTAATCTTATGGAAAGGGACAGTAGCATTATCCTTTCAGGTACGGCAGGGCTTCTATACATCATGTTTCTTGCAGGTTTGGAAATTGATTTGGCTGACTTTAAGAAAAACAGCAAGAAGAGTATGGTCTTTGGACTTTATACCTTCATTATTCCTATGACATTGGGAACACTGGCGGGTCTGTATATCCTGGGTTTTTCAGTTCCTTCCTCTGTATTATTGGCGAGTATGTTCGCATCCCATACGTTAATAGCCTATCCCTTAATCAGCAAACTTGGAGTGGCGAAGAATAAAGCCGTGAATATCACTGTGGGGGGGACGTTGATCACTGATACCTTAGCTCTTTTGGTTCTTGCAGTCATCGTAGGCATGACTACAGGAGAAGTGAATGCCGCGTTTTGGATCAGGATGACTGGTTCCATTATAGTTTTTGGGTTGATTGTCATGTTACTTTTTCCGATTATCGGACGATGGTTTCTCAAGCGGTTTGATGATAATGTTTCTCAATACATTTTTGTGTTGGTAATGGTGTTTTTGGGCGCAGTCCTGGCGGAGATGGCAGGTATAGAGGCAATTATAGGGGCATTTTTGGCAGGTTTGGCCCTCAACCGTTTGATTCCGCACACATCGCCTTTAATGAACCGGATTGAATTTGTCGGGAATGCTATTTTTATACCATTCTTTTTGATTGGTGTAGGAATGCTTATTGATTACCGGGCATTTTTCAAGGATTTTGAAACTATAAAGGTTGCGGGAGTAATGATTGTGGTGGCGACATCGGCTAAGTTTCTTGCGGCCTATATCACCCAAAAATCCTTTAAATTCTCGATCGATGAACGTAGATTGATTTTTGGGTTAAGTAATGCCCAAGCGGCTGCAACATTAGCGGCAGTATTAGTTGGGTACAATATCATTGTGGGAGAAACAGAATCGGGAGAACCGATTCGCCTGCTTAGTGAAAGCATCTTGAACGGAACTATCTTGATGATTCTTTTTACTTGCACCCATGCTACGTTTGTGGCCCAAAAAGGGGCTAAAAACATAGTCTTACTGGATAGCACTGATACATCAATAGATGAGGAGGAAAACCAAGAAAGAATCTTGATACCGATCAGCAACATCGAGACTACTGATGAACTCATAAACCTGGGAGTTACAATCAAGTCAAAGAAAAACAAGGAAGGTCTGTATGCCCTAAGTATTGTGGACAATAGTTCCCTGGACGATTCCAAGCATAAACAAGCCAAGAAAATTTTGAGCAAAGCGGCCGTTACTGCCTCAGCAACGGATACTATTCTTCATGAATTGCTTCGCTATGATCTCAATCTTGTTAACGGGATTACGAGCGTAGTGAAGGAGCATAAAATCACTGATTTAATTCTAGGCTTACACATCAGCAAAGGAATCTCTGACTCTTTCTTGGGGAATTTGACTGAGGGGATTTTGACAAAATGCAACTCAACAACATTGATTTACAAAGCTGCCCAACCTTTCGGAACAATAAAAAGGCACATAATTATTGTCCCCGAACATGCGGAAAAGGAAATCGGCTTCCCGTTCTGGATTATTAAAGTGTGGAACATAGCCCGGAACTCAGGAGCCAAACTTGTTTTCTATGCATCAGTAGAAACGCTGAAATTCATACGGGAAATCCAATCCAAGCACCCGATAGAATGTGAGTTTGAAGACTTTAATGATTGGGATGACTTTTTGATACTTGCAAGAAACTTTCATCAAGACGATAATCTGGTACTTGTTTTAAGTAGAAAGGACAAGCCTTCTTTTCATAACTCTATGACAAAAATACCTTCCTATTTGAATAAATATTTTAAGGCCACGAGTTACATTTTAATCTATCCCATGCAGGCAGGAGTCACGGACAATTCTCAAATTGATCTGAAGAATCCTGCAATCACAGAACCGCTGGAGAAGCTTGATGAAATTGGAAAAACAATAGCAAAGATATTCAAGAGGAAATAATGGCGATACATACTTCTTCGTAATATTGGTGTGAAAGCAGTTCAAGCCATTCCTCTAAGACCCTGGATTATCCCAATAAACATCCATGATAAGTGATACGGAATACTTCTCACATTTGTATGAAATAGTTAGCTGCCTGAACGAGGAGTTTTTTCTTTGGGCAGCCTTGAAAAAAGCACTCCAAAAAACCGTTCAACTCCCGGAACTGGAAACTGGGTGGATCTGGCTCATGCAAGGAGATAAGTCGGTGTATCTGGCATCTTCCTCTGGAGAAAATAATTGAAAACCTGGACAAATTCCTTCCCTCTGAAGCTTCTTCAATAAGATAGCCTAAGGGGATTTCTACAGGACTAGCTCAAAAAAACCTGCCAGGTTTACATCTTCGGGCTTTTTTGAATCATCTGTATATTTCCCACTCCCAACAGAAAAACCTGGCAGGTTTGGCGCACACGATGACTTTCTTGCCCACACCGGACACCGGACATTTCTTCCGTCTTCCGTCTTCGGTCTTCCATCTCAATCAGCTTTCTGACTTCATAAGAGATACCTACTCCCTTCAGCCTGAAACTGTCTAGGATAGACTGTTGAAAAAATTACCGGCCCAACTAATTAAAAAGCGCGCGGAATTCCAGAGGACTCTGTTTCGTTTTTTGCTTGAAAAGCTTATTGAATGATTGGGAATGTTCGAATCCTAGTTCATAAGCGATTTCACTGACTGATGATTCGGAAGTGGAGAGCCTCTCCTTGGCTTTTTCGATGAGTTTGTAATGGATGTATTGTTTGGCATTTTGCCCGATAAGCGAGCGCAGGGTGTCGCTTAAGTACCCTGCGGAAATATTGAGTTTCTCGGCCACATACTGGACGGTGGGAATGCCGCTGAGCAGGGTTTTCTGATCGTTGAAATAGTCATCTAAGATAGCCTCTGTCTTTTGAAGTATATCTTTGTTGACAACTTGCCGGGTGATGAATTGACGCTTATAGTAGCGGTTGGCATAATGTAGCAGGAGTTCCAGCTGCGCTATAACGACTTCCTGGCTAAATTCGTCAATGCGGCTGTTCAATTCCTCTTCAATAATTTTGAAAAGAGACAGTAATACCTCCCTTTCCTGATCGGACAGGTGCAACGCCTCATTTACAGAATATGAAAAATACTGGTACTGCTTTATTTTCTTTGACAAGGGAAATCCCAGCAAAAAATCAGGATGGAACAATAAGACACGCGCACTTGCCAGATGGTCGTCTCCGGTGGATCCCATTACCTGATTGGGAGCCAAAAACATCAGACTGCCCTCGTTGAAATCGTAATGGCTTTGGCCGTATTTCATTTTTCCCTGCCGGTCGGTAATCAATAAGATCTTATAAAAATCCAGCACATCATAGACCGGTCCCTGGCTGAGGTCAAAATTTGTGTTGCCCCCACAATGCGACATGCTGATGAGGGGATGTTTCGGCTTCGCAAGACCGCAGGCATCATGTATCTCTGAAATGCTGTGAAAGCGGATGAGTTTTTTTTCCTTTTTCATGTGCTAATAATTGTTTTTCAATGCTCAGATAGCCTGTTCCGATTTTCATCGGGAGAATACCCTGAATAACCATCTCCCTGTGCGATAAGTTTTTCTCATGAGCATTTCATCTGTTTATATTTTGATTTTTAATGGTCAGATGGAATCTCGCCAGGCGAATAATCATCCCTCTGTGTGTCGCTTGCGTCATGCTCGATTTCATGTGTTTATAATTTTGTCGGATGCCCGGTGTCGGATAGCTGTCCTTCTCTAAATTGCGTTGACCGTTTGGTTCAATGTTTATCTAATTCCATCGGGCAATTATGAGCCAGAGGTTCTTTTCTTGGGGAAACTCCGGGTTGGCTCGATACCCAGGGTCGTTGTAATCATATGTTATTCCTCTTATGAATCTTGATTCTAGTATCTTGGTTCTAGTATCTTGGTTCTAGTATCTTGATATGAATGTCTCCATACATACGTCTTCTCGATTGCATCGTATAAGATAAATAACTGCCTGCAAACCCCATGAGGATTTGCAGGCAAGAGGGTTGCCCTTACCAGGGGAGAGCCTCCTGATTCGGCCCGGTAAATTGTCCGCTGACCCCGCTTTCGTCAAGTACCACACGGATGGGTTCTTTCGAACCTTCTTCCACCGAATCGGTTCCCTGGAAATTATTGAGCGCCGTCGCTGTAAACCCCGGGCTTACGGCATTTACCTTGATATTTGTGCCTTCAAGTTCATTTGCCAGGGAAACCGTAATCGCGTTCATAGCCGCTTTGGAAGCACCATATACCACATCAAAACTTTTTCTAAACGGATTGGAGGGATCCTGGTTTAGTGTAAGGGAACCCAAAGCGCTTGACACATTTACAATTCTTGGGGCAGAGGCTTTGCGCAGCAAAGGAAGAAAAGCCTGGGTCACCGCTAAGGCGCCAAAGACATTGGTGTCCCAAACCTTTTTCATTTCTGAGATGGACGCCACACTCGGCATCTGGGCGGCTAGCATTTCCTCCATAGTGCTTTTACCGGTTCCTGCGTTGGATATGCCCGCATTGTTTACCAATAAATCCAGATGGCCATGTGCCTTCTCGATTTGCTCCGCCGCCGACTGGATTGTACCGCTCTTGGTGACGTCCAGCTCAATTGCCAGAGCATGTTCCCCAAGCTCCCGTACGGCATCATTTCCTTTTTTCGGATTCCGTGCCCCTACATAGACGGTATAGTTGTTTTCTACCAAAGCTTTGGCCAGTTGAAAACCCACTCCCGTATTTGCTCCCGTGACCAGGGCAATTCTTTTTTGTTCTGATTGCATAATCTTTTATTTAATTGATAATGCAAATTTCTGCCACATAGCATGCTGAGGTGTAGTAGAACCGGGTTCTTTTGTAGCCAAAATGAGGGTAATTGGAATTGGAGGATTACGGGGATCCCCGGCATACGATCAGTTGTAGTGATTTTGGGTTGGGATTCAGTTGCACACGTCTGTCTTCCGTCGACTGTTTTAGTGAGGGTCTGTCCCAGATGAGAAAAGGGAATCGGGACTGGTATGCATGGGGGGCTAGTGAGCAGCTAGACTGTAGGGTTGGCAAATTTGCTCTCAATTATTCCAGCCGTAGAAATGGCTGGCAAGGATCTGTCTTTGGGACTTATATTGGGTTATTTTAAGGCAACTAAATGTGTGTGGGTTTGGAGGATTATTCTTTTGCTATTTCTAGCGAGGTATCCAGAAGCAATTTCATCATCCAGTTGTATTCCTATGATAAGTGAATGCGCATCATTACTTCCATCCTCCAACGGATTATAATTTCATATCCAGCTTTCCAACTTTAAATTATCCATTCACCGGAATTCATGTAAATTTGTTTATAAACTCCTTCCGGCCAATTACTCTCTCCATTGACCATTGACCATTGACCATTGATAATTTTTACAGGTGCCAAAACAGAAAATCCTTTTCCTCCCAAAATACCCCAAACTCGGTGCTTCAAGCAGACTGAGGACCTTCCAGTTTCTGCCACTTTGGGAAAAGGAAGGATACCGGGTCAGGGTTTCCTCCTTTTTTAATGAAAAATACCTTAAACGCTTTTACAGAAAAAATAACCATAACCCACTGAATGTGCTGGTTTGCTATTTCCAGAGGTTGTGGGTACTGCTAGGCGCATACAGGTATGACCTGATCTGGATAGAAAAGGAACTCTTCCCTTTCCTGCCTTCCTATGGGGAATGGATTCTGGAGAAATCCGGGAAGGGCTATCTCGTGGATTACGATGATGCGGTCTTTCATAATTATGATCTTCATTCAAGTCGGCTGGTCCGATACTGGATGGGGGATAAGATAGATTGGGTCATGCGCCATAGTAGGCAGGTGCTGGTGGGAAACGCATACTTGCTCGCCAGGGCTAAGATGGCCGGCGCCAAAAACATCCACCTCCTTCCTACAGTAATCGATCCCAAGAAATACAGCCTGAAAGCGTATCGTCATCATCAATTAGTTAGGGTGGGATGGATAGGATCTCCTACCACAGAGAAATATTTGCTGTCCGTACTTCCTGTTTTGGAGAAATTGGCAGATCAGATCGAACTGGTCATTATCAACAGGGGCGATGGAATCGGATTCTCCGGATCCCAAGACCTCATGCTTTGGTCTGAGGAAACTGAAGTGACCTGTATTCAGAGTTTGGATATTGGGATCATGCCCTTGGCAAATGATAAATGGGAACGGGGAAAGTGTGCTTACAAACTTATTCAATACATGGCATGCGGAGTGCCCGTAGTGGCCTCACCCGTAGGGATGAATAATGAAGTGGTGAGGGACGGGGAGAATGGTTTTTTGGCAGCAGACCTCTCGGAATGGGAAGGAAAGTTGCTTCGTTTGATAGAAGCCCCGACTTTACGGGAAGAAATGGGACGAAAGGGCTTCAAACGGGTACATTCGGAATATACCTTGGACAAAAATTTTCAGATGATGCTGGGGATTTTGGGTCGCAGTGAGTAGTCCCCACTTTATTGTTCATTATTCCTGGGAACATGAAATTCACCCGCTGTGATTTGGACTTCCCCTTCAAGCACGTTTTGTCCCGAACTGGTGTCATACTGATATAATTTTCCCGAGAAAGTGCCTTTGATCCCACTTTCGTTGATTTCATCGAATTTCAAATAGACGTTTTCCCACAACGGTGTTGAGACCACGTTCATGGCGGCTGAAAATCCCTTCCCGTCCGCATCAAAATATCCCATAAGAAGGTAAAACGGGAGGCTTACATCAGCCGATTCTATGTTTGAATAAGTTAATCCGGTAGTGAATTCAGATGTGCTGTTTATATAAATGACCATCTGGTTTCGGCTAGGCTCATAGATGCTCTGGGTGCCGGAGAGCTGGATGACATGCAATTGGTTCTTTTCATCAAATAAATACCCGCCCGTCAGGTTAATCTGGGTCTCGGGGGTATAGGGGTAAGCTACCTGTTCTCCGTTTACCTTAAAGCGAAAGTAGTACTCGGTTTCTTTCTGAGCCGGCTTGTCATCATCACTCGAGCAAGAGACAGCAAGAAGAAGGAGTGTGGCCAGACTGAACAGCGTGAAAATTGGTTTTTTCATAGTTTTAATGCCACGCCCATGTTAAGATAGGCCACCCCGTAGCCTGCTTCTGCAAAGACTGCAATATTCTGGCTGAAATAATATCTGCCCCCTAGATAGATGCTTAGCCCTCCGGTATTATTGTAACTGTCACCGCCCGCGGAACTTCCGTTACTGTCTGAATAGGAATAGTTGAGCAGGTAGTAACCGAGCATCAGACCACAATACAGGTCTAACTTGTCCACGTTGTGGCCGTTCCAGTGGTATGCGCTCCGCACCCCAAAAAGGATATAATCCCATTTCTGCTCATAACTGTAGGAGGATGAAGAGTAATCATAAGTGAAGGCCTTGTATCCAAGATATCCTCCCAGGCTGATTACCCCTGGGCCTCCTGTCTCCCATACTCCCTGTTCGTATTGGGCGCTGAGGGCGGGGATTTGGCTGGAAGTATTAAAGCTTCCAATACTGCTTCCCAACCCGATGCCCAGGGAAATTACTTTGTCTCCTTTTTCAAATTCCTGCCCAAAAGCCAGTATGGGCGTTAGGCATATTAGTATCAGAGTAATGCTGCACTGTTTCATGTGTTTGTAATTGTTTTTCTTGTCAATAGACTATGGATTTTGTTAAAAATAGTAGGGGCAAAAGCAGGATAAAATCTGTAATTATTTTCTGTAGGGGATCACTTATTTATTGAATGAAATATCTTATTTCTTGTGTTTATTGATTAATTTTAATGTATATCCGCTTTTCTACCAGTAATCAGGATAAAGCATAATAGAATTTGGTTAACCTTAGCATTTAGGCCGCTTCGGTCACCTGTCTTCTGTCTGGCTGAGCAGAAATTATGGTTACTGGCATCATTCCCTATATCCATTTTAATTTTTATGGTAACATGCCCGTCTGTGGTCACACAGGAAATCTGGAAATGAAAATGCAATCCCTCTTGGTACAACAGTAGGCTGGCCCGGTTTCTTGTTCTAAAGTACCGACAGAAAATAGCCGTGATCCATCATTCTAAACGATGGCTTTTAATCTATTACTGTTGTTTTTCAGCATGCCTGGGTAATGAAATAAGTCTCCATAAAGAGTTCGGTGACGGGCGTTTTTGCCCGATGGCGCACAGGAGGACACATGTAAAAATGCCTTGATCTGATAATTTCCGCCATTAGTAAACTGGCACGAATATTATTCCTACATTTAGATAATATTTGTTTGGCTATGAAAGACTATCAGCTAGGGGAGTTTGAGGAAATCGTGATCCTTACCGTGGGGATATTAAATAACGCCGCCTACAGTGTGGCCATCAAGGATGAGATCCAGTCCCGGTTAAATAGAACGGTAAGCATGGGAGCCCTGCACACGGCATTGAACAGGATGGAGGACAAGGGATACCTGAAGTCTTTTTCCGGGGAAGCCACCGAAGAGAGAGCCGGGCGTCCCCGGAGATATTTTGAGATCACCGCACTGGGCAAGAAAGCCCTCCAATACTCGAAAGATACCCGGGACGGACTTTGGGCGGCTATCCCTCAAACCCTGTGGCAAGCAAATCTTGCGGGAATCAAACTATGAACAAGCTCAGACCCTCACCACCCAAATTATTCCTTAGGTTTTTTCAATGGTTCTGCCACCCCAGAATGCTGGACTATATTGAAGGAGACCTTATTGAAGTCTATGAAAGAAACTTCAAAGAGCTGGGAAAACGAAGCGCTGACCGGAAATTCATTCTTGATGTGCTCTTGCTTTTTCGGCCCGGAATCATCCGTCCCATTCAACCTGGACAAAACTTAACCCCTGTAGGCATGTATAAAAATTACTTTAAAATCGGTTGGAGAACCCTACTCCGCAACAAACAATATAGTCTGCTCAATATTGCCGGACTTGCTTTCAGCCTTACGGTGTGCATTCTGATTTTCGGGGTGATCAAACTCCACCTCTCATTTGATGATTTTCATCCCCGCCAAGACAGGATATATCGTATCGTCACGGAACTGCAAAGCAATACGACTTCGCATTCCCGCGGTGTACCCACACCATTGCCTGGACTTCTAAGGGCAAACGAATCGTTTGCCGAGCAAGTGACCCGCAGCTATGCTGCTTCCAATGTGCTCATCACTGTCACTGATGTTAACGGACAACAACATTACAAGGAACCTGAAGGGGTGGTTTTTGCTGAAGGGGATTTCTTCGATATTTTCAATTTCCCACTGAGATCAGGTGATGCGAATTCCGCATTGGCCCATCCAAATTCAGCCTTACTGACCGAAAAACTGGCACAAAAGTATTTTGGTGAAGGGGATCCCATCGGTAAATCATTTCTCTTGGATGGGAAATATGAGCTGACAGTTCGGGGAGTCCTTCAGGATATTCCCGGCAATACCGATTTCAATTCCGGTATCTATGTGTCCTTCAGCAGTTTCAAATCGTATATGCCTTGGTTGGCAGATGAGGGATTTTGGAACGGGATATCCTCCGGCATGCAGTGCTATGTGGTCTTGCAGCCCCATCTTTCTCCGGCCGAGGCTGAGGAAGCGCTTTCCCACTACTCTGAAAAGTATCCTATAGGGCCTGATACCAAGGCCTATTATAGCCTTCAGCCCCTTTCCGACATCCATTACAATGAAGTATATGGAGGAACTATGGACAAATCCCTCCTTTGGGTTTTGGCGGCGATTGGCTTCTTCCTGCTGGTCACGGCCTGTGTGAACTTTGTCAATTTGGCCACTGCCAGAGCTCTTCACCGAAGCAAGGAAGTCGGTGTGAGAAAAGTAATGGGCGGCCTGCGCAGCCAGTTGTTTTGGCAGTTTATTTTCGAGACTGCCCTGATCAGTTTTGGAGGTATTCTGATCGCGCTTATT
Organism: Algoriphagus sp. AGSA1; assembly: GCF_021390545.1. Taxonomy (GTDB): domain Bacteria; phylum Bacteroidota; class Bacteroidia; order Cytophagales; family Cyclobacteriaceae; genus Algoriphagus. The sequence continues at coordinate 40,504 of NZ_JAJUWR010000006.1, forward strand.
TCCGCATACCTGTTGTTGCCGGTGGCCAATGAAAGGTTTGGGATGGAGATCGGTATGGAATTGTATTTGGGCAGTGGGTTTATGCTGTTTTTGATCGTAATGTTTATTGCGATCACGCTATTGGCGGGCTTCTATCCGGCCATCGTCATGGGGAGTTTTAAACCTATTTCAGCACTCAAAGGCAAATCTACACTGCAACGGTTTGGCGGTTTCAATACCAGAAGGAGTCTGATTGTCGTGCAGTTTGTAATAGCCCAGGTCATGGTCATCTCAGCAGTGGTGATCATGGGGCAAATGCGTTATGCCATGAATTCGGATTTGGGTTTTGATAAGGAGGCCATTGTCATGGTGAAAATGGGAAACGATTCCCTACAGCTTAAAAAGGCGCTCAAAAATGAACTGATGAGGATACCGGGAGTGGAGCAGGTGTCCCTGTGCAATGACGCCCCGGCAGCCCAAGGTGGCTGGTTGACCAATATTACACTGGGAGAGGATACCAATGAGTTTGATTTTCTCACGAATATGAAAATGGTGGATGAGGACTACCTTTCCACTTTTGGACTCAGGTTGGTTTCCGGAAGGAATCTCATCCAATCAGATACAGTAAGGGAAATACTGGTCAATGAAGCTTTGCTTTATAGATTAGGAATTGCATCACCTGATGAGGCATTAGGCACGGTGATCAAAGCAAATGGGGGAAACATGAAGGGAACCGTGGTGGGAATAGTCAGGGATTTCCATGGGAAGTCGTTTCATGAGCAGATCAATCCCACGATCCTGGCCTCGGCTTTGGACTATTATGAATCCTATGCGATCAAGATTAATCTCCAAGATTCCAAAAATATCCTGGAGCAGGTCGGGACTGTATGGAAAGAAAATTATTCAGGAAAACCGTTTGAATACGAATACCTGGATGATCGTATCGCCCGTTTTTACAAAAACGAGGCAACCATGTTGGCCGCCGTTCAGCTTTTTTCGGGAATAGCGATTTTCATAGGATCCATGGGGCTCTATGGGCTGATTTCATTTATGGTGGTGCAGAAGACCAAGGAGGTGGGGATCCGCAAGGTGATGGGAAGCAGTTCTTATCAGATTGTCTGGATCTTCGGTAAGGAGTTTGCCCGCCTGATCGTGCTGGCATTTCTTCTGGCCGCACCTCTCGGCTGGTACCTGATGAATAACTGGCTGCGGAATTTTGAATTCAAAATCCAACAGGGAATAGACATTTATTTACTTACCCTGGGCTTCTCATTCCTGGTCGCTGCACTCACGATTTCCTTCCAGACGGTCAGGGCTGCCAGGATGAATCCGGCGGTAAGCCTGAGGAGCGAATAGCTTGCGCCCATGGGGATGTATCACAATTGCTCTTGTCAGCCTTTACAATGACCGGTATGAGGGGAGGGGTTTTAGTTTCCATTCCTTAGGCATCTCTTCCCTATACGCTGCCATGGGTAGCAGGAGTGTAGTGCTAATCAAAGCCTGTCAGGTTTACATCGCCGATTTTGGATAAATAAGTTCTTGCTGTTCTAACAGCAAAACCTGACAGGGCTTATCAGGTTCTTTTTACACTCAACTTAACACCAGTGGTATTGTTGTTGGAAGATTAACTGATTAGTAATTGCAATAACAAAGGAAAAATCATTTCTACGAAGTGAAATGGGCACTTAGCCACTAATGGGAGTCCGATCCTATTGAGTTAAGGGCTCTTCCAATATTCAAATGGTGTACGCAGCTGTTCACGGACTGTACGCTTACGAACTGCAGAATAAGAATAATAGTATTGGGCTTGACGCCCTCATTTTAACCAATAAAAACTAGTGTAACATGAAGAAATTAGTATTGATCTTTTTGATGCTTGGTATCGGGGCAGAAATCTCCTTTGCCCAGCACAACAAGGAACTTCAGGAAATGGCAGACCAGGATCAGCAATCCAGGTTTTCAGGAAATATCGACTGGGCCGAACTAGCTAGGGAAGACAGCCTCAGAAGAGAGCGGGTGCTCGAACTGATGAGATCGGATTCCCTTGTTACGGGTAAGGACTACTTCAATGCCGGCATTATTTTCCAGCATGGCAATGATACCACTGCTTCCTCATTGGCTGTAAAATGCTTTGGAAAAGCGATAGAGATGGATCCTACGCTGCACAAATGGTGGTATGCGGCCGCTGTGGACAGGGACTTGATGAGAAGGGGGGAGCCTCAGATCTATGGCACCCAGTATATACAAGATGAATCAACAGGAGGGAAATTAAAGCAGTATCAGATTGACACTACACAGGTGACAGATGAAGACAGGATCTACTATGGGGTGGAAACACTGGCTCAGCAGCGGGAAAAAGAGCGGCTGATGAACCTCAAATCCCTGGGATCCTTTTATGCCTCATCAGGTTCTATAGAAAAAACACTAGAACTGATCACCCTTGAATTTGATAAAGGGAATGACGCTGAATATAATGTGAGGGAAGAGGCAATCAATTCATTTGGCTATCAGTTACTCAGCCAGCAAAAACTTCAGGAAGCCATACAGATCCTTGAACTGAATACCAGGCTTTACCCTTCAGGGGCGAATACCTTTGACAGCCTGGGTGAAGCACTTCGTCTGGATGGACGGATAGAAGAAAGTATCAGGGCATATAGTAAATCACTGGAGCTAAACCCTGAAAATGAGAATGCAAAAACCGCAATCAGAGAGATGGGAGCGTCCACCGATCCACAGTGAAAATATCGGAATGGATAGTATTTGGCCGGTGAAAAGCATCAGGTAGTTGAAAATAAGTAAGTTGTGGATATATAATTTAATTAGGCAGTGTTTAAAATAATAAGCTATGTAATTGGGGCAGGGGTCATAGGATATGTATCCTATCAGTACCCGCTCTTCTCATTTGTATTAGTGGCGGCCTTAGGTCTTGTATTGGTTTATCTTCTTATTGCTGCGGTAGTAAGGCTGTTTCGTAAGCGTTTCCGCGGCAAATGGTTTCATGTTCCGGTGGCCATCATCAGTATAATCCTGCTTGGGTTGCTTATTGGTCTGGCTCGTCCCCTGCAGGAGCCTGTCATAGAATCGGGAAATGTGGCTGAGGATCTGGAATATGCCTACACCATGGATCAGGGCGACCGCAAAAATCTAAAATTCTTTCTTGGGACATTTCGTCAACAGATGAAGGAGCGGGACAGCCTACGTCTCAATCAGGTGTTGGAGCTTAAACGTGCCGACAAGATTGCAGGAGGTATAGATAAGTTTCATGCGGCTTTTATCCTTCACCACAATCCTGGACGGGACAGTACCCTGTACCGACAAGCGTATAATCTGGCCAAAGAAGCAGCCTCAGACCCTGGCCTGGCGGATGATTTCCAGGTACAATGGCTGTCAAAGGCTACCTATGACCGCTGGATGCTCTCCATAGGCAAGGAGCAAAAATACAACACCCAGGGCGGGGTGAGTTTTGAAGTGAAGTAAGAGCTAAGGGAATGTGATGGGTTTTATTGCCATCGCAGTGCCCCGGTTCGTGTCACACGAACGGCTTCTGACGCTCCGCTGTAGATGTTTTGCAATCCTTGATTCCAGCTTGTAGGATTTCTAATCCGAAAAAAGTTTATCAGCTTGTAACAACACAAGATTTCCGGATTACTTGCCCCAGTTGGTTACTCAGCATTCTTTATTTTAAAAATATAATCCGTCCCCTGTGGGATTGTAAGTCACGAACAGCGGAGGATTCAGCTTCTGGAGAAGCAGCATAACGGAGAAATCTTATAGATCCAATGGAGTTAGAGGGCAACCAGCCCCAATTCCACAGTATCAATAAGTTCTCCATTTTTTAGCTTTCATACTTTATCTTTCTAATTTCATTTCTGCCTACTGCTCCTGCATACCGTGTCTCTCCCAATCTCTTCTTATTCCTCAACTCCGGATCTGAAACCCCTCAATCTTCCAATTCACTCGAACCTTCCAATTCCCCACACCGCAACTCCGTCTCTGGTCTTTCGTCTCCGTCTTGCTGGCACAAAACTTTCGAACCCCGATGATGCTCCCGGGCCAGCGCTGACAAAATACGGTACCTTTTGCCCAGGGTTGCGTCGTGCCTCCTTACCCTGGGCTACCCACAGGGCCTACCTACGGCAGGCTTCATCTCTAGAATCAGTAAGGATAGTAGGGGATGCTTGAAGGTCATCAAAATATTTAGACCAGTTAGCTTTTCTTTGTTTTAGGTATAAGAAATCCATGTACTTTATTACGACTCGATCCCCATTGGTCCAAGGCAAAAGAATGTAAAAAAAACAACTTCACTTAACGTACGGTCTCCAGATTTCTACCGTGGATACTGTAATCCCTTGATGGCTCTGCCCGCTGCGACTGAAAACTGACTTTTAGAAAAAAACCTTTCCGTCTTGCTGGCACAAAGCTTTCGAATCCCGATGATGCTCCCGGGCCAGCGCTGACAAAATACGGTGCCTTTTGCCCAGGGTTGCGCCGTACCTCCTTACCCTGACCTATCCACATGGCCTACCTACGGCAGGCTCTCTAGCTTTCAGCAGTTTTTGGTTAGGAAAGGCTATGGAGAGCTTTTTTAAGCAATGCCGTAGGCATGAACGATAACTTAGCCAGCCATTTCAATGGCTGGTACAAAGGCAATAGGATGATTTCTAAAAATGCCGTAGGCATGAACGATGTTGGTTTGTTTAAGCCGGATTATGCACTAGGTTTCGTCATGTGAGGGTATTGATTGCAAGAAAATCAGTCTGTTTGGGGAGTGAGTCCGCCGTGGCGAATATGGAGAACTCGAAATCAACCATTGCTTTTGAAGAGTTCTTGCACTTCTTTACTATAGGTCTTACCTATGGGTATTTCATTATCGCCGATTGTTAACCGTTTGTTTCCTCTCTGGTCTATCCTGTGAATGGATACTATGTATGATCGGTGTACCCTTATAAAATCTTCAGGCAGCATTTCCAAAATGCTGCTCATGGTCATCCGTGACACAATCATTTTTTTGTTGATGCGGTGGATTTTCAGATAGTCGGTGTATGCTTCTATGAACAGGATTTCTTGGGTAGGGATCTTTATGATGCTATAATCCGCTTTTACGAAAATATTGTTTTTGGTCTTTCCCGAAAGGAATTGGTGAAATTCCATTGCTTTGTGAACGGCTTGCTTGAATCGCTCCAGACTATAAGGCTTGAGCAAATAATCCACCGCATTGAGGTTGAATCCATCCACGGCATACTCCGAATGTGCAGTAGTGAATATAACCATACATGTATCTTCCAATGACTTAAAAAAGTCAAGCCCGGACTGAGCGGGCATATTGATATCGAGGAATAAAAGGTCAACTGGATTTTCGGACAGCCATTTTTTGGCTGCCCTGGTATTAGTGAACGTTTTGGCCAACGACAATCCCTCCATCTCTTGTGAGTATCTTGCCAGAATGTTCAATGGCATAGGTTCATCGTCAATAGCAATGGCTCTAATCATGCAATTCAAGTTTCAGGTTCACTGTATAATGGGTGGAGGTGTCTTCAACATTTAGCTCATGTTTACCCGGATAGAGCATCCTCAATCTATCCATGGTTATTTTCATGCCCGTGCCACTTATTTCGTGTGCCTGAAGACGGACATTTGTCTTCGTATTTTCCACTAAAAGGGTAAGTTCATTTCCATTTACCGAAATGTTTATTTTGATGAGGGATTCCTCGTCTGGATTAACGCCGTGTTTAAAGGCATTTTCAATGAATGGTATCAGAATGAGTGGTGCGATTTTCAATGATTCGGAAAAAAAGCCCTTGGTCAGGTAAGTGAGTTCCACGCTTTCCCCCAAACGCTGACGTTGCAATTGGATATAGTTTTCCATATATGCGAGTTCCTTGGTGATCGACACCCATTGGCATTGGGCATCATGTACCACATGTCTGAGCATTTCCGAAAGCTTCAGGATACTTGAAGCGGTCCGTTGGGAATTGTCTTCAATCGCCTGACCGTAAATATTGTTAAGGGTATTGAAAAGGAAATGTGGATTGATCTGTTCTTTGAGGGACAGGATTTCCATCTCGTTTTTTGTTTTTTCTACTTTGAACAGGCGTTCCTGTATCCTTAAATAAATCGAAAACGATACCACGGACAGGAACAAAAGAATATTATGGCTGATGGAGAGGATAAAATTGGAATTATCAGGTTTCATCAGATCAGGCCCGTTTGGTGGGGAGCGGGGGGACTCCCAGGGAATATGTCCTGTCAGCAAAGAAGGAAGTAGGGCAATGGTTGTGAATGATACGATGATCAGCAAACCGTAAATCAGGTATTTCCTATCAAGGAGCAGCTTGGGAGCCAATAGGTAATAGTTGGCGTAAAAGAAAACAATCATCAGGACACCGGACAATAAATCCCTGATGACCGGGCCGGTCATATTGAACATCGGAAGACCTCTGGGGGTGGGTGACAAAACTACCGGGATAAGGAGGAAAATAGCTATTCCGAGAACGTGCAGTAGAAATTTTCTTTTTGAAATTGCCATAGGATCTGTCCTGAGGGTCTTAAACCATCTCCACAAAAATAATTATTGCTTCGTTTGAAAGTGCTTCAAATTCAATTTTTTCCGACCCACGAACGGCGAGGCCATCGGCTTTTTGTAGCAGACAATTTGCAATCTCGAAAGCTCCCTGTACTACCCATGCAAAGGTGTTTGGCGTTGAAGGAATAAATTCGCCCTCGGACCGCCCTTTCCATTGTCCTATGGATACTTTCATCAAGCCCCGTAGGGAAACATCATCAAACAGGGTCAATAGCTTGTCCGGAACAAGCGAAAATCGGGCGATTCCGTCAGCGGGTTCATGACTTGCAAATCCTGCAGTCATATAATGAACTTCTGAATTTTCAAAGTCATTGAATATGGTACATTCTTCACCGGGTTCAATCGATATTAAAACGGCTTCTTCTACATCCGCAACGTGCTGTTTTGTGGCATTGTGAATCTGGATGCGACCGATGAGCGGTATGATCAGGAGTTGCATATCCACATCGAACGCCAATTGCTCTTTGCTCCGGGAGCCCAGAGTTGTTTCACTTAATAAGTGAAGCGAACCGAAGTGTCTGGTAGGATGTCCGCTTACAGCCTGATATACAATTGAATATCTAGACAGAATTTTTCCGTCCAGAAATTCCTGTTTTCGGTTTTCGGACAGTACAATCCGTTTATCTTGTTTCACGACCATCACCCAGACACCACAATATTGTGGGTTAATGAAAATCCATTGGAAAGACTTCCCGAAATGCTGGACATCTCGGTAGAGACCCCATCTCCAAATACATTGTCATTGGCATTATACGTATAGCCATTCATTCCTTTAGTGTAGCCATATTGAGAAGCTGCGTTTACCTGTACCACCGCACTGTTGCTTCCTTCGGGAAAGGCAATCTGGGTTACGAGCAGGGAATTCCCACTGCTGTTGTACACATGTACATGGATGTGTGTGGCACGGCCCTGGTACCAACCCGGAAAAATCGAGGTGAAGGCTACCTTGCCGTTGGAATCCGCCACCTGTCGGCCTCTCAGAAAGTGGTTGCTGGTATAGTTGACCTGCTGCATCTGGGTTCCACCATATTCGGAGTAATACCCGTCTTTATCACAATGCCATATATCCACTATGGCACCTTCCAAAGGTGTACAACTTTCGTTTATGTTGAGGATGGTGATCTCTATATCCAGATCAACTCCGGATCTGTCACCAATGATATTTACCCGAGTCAGGGAATCCGGGTCTTTAGTTGGGAATGGCCCTTGGGTTTCTGATGCGGTACGTACGCAATCCGTATTGGTTTCCCCCTCATTTATTTCTTCATCGTCTGTAATTGGTGCAATATCATTACCAACACACCTAACAAGCAAGGGAAACGACATCACCCCCATACCGAGTTTTTTGACAAATTCTTTTCGATCCATTTTCTTCTTCGTTTGAGTTTTTACTGACTTCAAATAAAAGGAATAGGATACAACTCGTAAAATAAAAGAGATGAAGGGCTAGCCATATGCGATGAACGTTTGTTTTGCACAATTCCTTGCACTTTACCTCCCTTAATCTCTGAAAATATCCCCTTAATTGCGTCAAATGACCAGCCCTTAGGATTTCTAATCCGAAAAAAGTTTATCAGCTTTTAACAACACAAGATTTCCGGATTACTTGCTCCACTTGGTTACTCAGCATTCTTCATTTTAAAAATATAATCCGCCCCCTGTGGGATCGTAAGTCACGAACAGCGGAGGATGCAGCTTCTGGAGAAGCAGCATAACGGAGAAATCTTATAGATCCAATGGAGTTAGAGGGCAACCAGCCCCAATTCCACAGTATCAATAAGTTCTCTATTTTTTAGCTTTCATACTTTATCTTTCTAATTTCATTTCTGCCTACTGCTCCTGCATACCGTGTCTCTCCCAATCTCTTCTTATCCCTCAACTCCGAATCTGAAACCCCTCAATCTTCCAATTCACCCATCTCCCAACTTCACTCGTCCCGCAAGGAATTCACTGGGTTGACGAATGCTGCTTTGAGGGATTGGAAAGTAACGGTGAGCAAGGCAATGCCGAGTAGTCCGATCACCGTATAAAGGTAAACCCCTATCCCAAGTGTGGTATGGTAGGCAAAACCTGAGAGATAGGTCTTTGCCATATACCAGGCTATAGGAAGCCCAATCAGTAACCCTACGGAGGTCAAGAGAGCGAAATCCCTGCTGAGAAGCGCCCATAATTGACCAGGGGACGCACCAAATACCTTCCTTATCCCCATCTCCTTGACCCTTTTGGCCGCGGCAAAAGAGGAAAGCCCAAATAGCCCCAAACATACAATCAGCAATGCCACGACGGTAAATCCAAGGGATAATTTACCCAGTACTTTTTCCATCTGGTATTCCCGCTCAAACGCCTCATCTAAAAAACTATACTCAAATGGCTGGTCTGGACTGAGCTTTTTCAGCGTTTTTTCTATGTGGGCCAAACATTCATCCATGGTATATCCAGCCCTCGTTTTGATATAATAATGAAAGCCCACATCAGTGGAATACATATAGACCATAGGCTCAATGTCCTCTCTGAGGCTGTTGTTGTGGAAATCCTCTGTCACTCCAATCACCTGCCCCTTTCCGTTCCATACATCCAGTTCCATTCCTATGGCCTCTTCAGCGTTGATCCCCATCATATCAATGGCCCTTTTATTGAGTAGATAGCTTGGGGTTTGGGACTGTTCTGAAGAGAAATTCCTTCCGGCCACCATAGGGATGCCCAACGTAGGAAGGAAATCCTGGTCACACCGTAAGAGTTTGAAGAATGTGGTACTGCCTTCCGGTTTTCCTGCCCATGAGACCTCATCTGTGGTGATAGGAATGGTCAGGATGTCGCTGCCGACAAAGCCGGCACGCTGAATACCCTGGAAATCCAGCAATTCCTGTTTAAAAACTTCCGGGCTTCTCAATACTTCCTGCTTAGGATCGATGATGATCACGTTTTCTTTCTCATAGCCAAGGTCTTTTTTGGTGATGTAGTCCAGCTGACTGTACACGGCCAAGCTCCCGATTATCAAGGTGACCGATGCCGCCAACTGAATTACGACCAGGGACTTTCTCAACCTTGCCCCTGTGAGCACTGGTGCGTTGCCTCCTTTCAGGATTGAAATAGGCTTAAAAGAGGACAGAAAAAAGGCGGGATAGACACCTGCCAGAAGACCACAGGCTAAGGTCAGCAAGCCTGCCCCGGCCAGAAACAGGTAATCCAGGTCTCTCCAAGTGATATCCTTGTCTGTGACCTCACTGAAGAAGGGTAAAAGAAAATTGACGAGTAGAAGTGAAATGGCCAATGCCATAAATGAAAGAATGACCGATTCCGATAAAAACTGAACTATCAGTCCGGACCTTTGGGAGCCAATTACCTTTCTTACCCCTACCTCTCTGCCTCTGGTAGAAGCTCTTGCCGTGGCAAGATTGGTGAAGTTGATACAGGCCATGGTCAAAATGATCAGCCCTATAAAACAGAATAAGGCGACTTTCTCTATTCTTCCTCCGGCCTCTTGGCCATTTTCAAAATTGGAATATAATCTGGTCCGGGAGTACTGGAATAGAAACGGACTACTGTTACAGGCTGAACAGTTTTTGGATACCAGCGTGGAAAACTTCAGGTTTGCTTCCGCTACGTCACTGTCAGGATGCAAGGCTACATAAGTACGTGTGCCCCCGCTCTGCCAGTGGTGCGACCAGGGATTCTCTACGAGAAAAACTTCAAACGGAAGGACAAAATCAAACTGAATGCTGGATTGTGCAGGGATATCGGCAAAGACACTGCTTACCTGAAATTGGTGCCCTTGGTTGGTTTCCAGGGCCATTCCAATAGGATCCTTATCCCCAAATAGCTTCTTAGCCAGTTTTTCAGAGATGGCGATGGTATTCCGGTTTCCTTTGAGGGATTCCATAGCTCCTTTGAGAATGGGGAAGCTGAATATTTCGAAAAGTTCTGGATCGGCATATATTCCGTTTTCAAGAAATGAAGTTTCGCCATGTTTGAGGAGTAGCTTTTCGTTCATGCTTGTCCGTGAGACCATCTCCACCTCAGGGACTTCCTGTTCTATGGCTTCTGCCAATATAGAAGGGGTGGCGCCATGGGTCTTGATCTCTCCGTCAGGGTAGGTATTGTTGATCAAAACAGAATAGATGCGGTCGGACTTATCATGAAATCCATCATATTTCCACTCGTCAATAGCCCAAAGCAGGATCAGCATGCAGGTGGCAAGCCCTATCCCAAGCCCCAGGATATTGATCAGGGTATAGCCTTTGTGGCGATAGAGGTTGCGAAAGGAAGTCTTCAGGTAGTTCTTTATCATATTGATAAGGTAAGTGCGCACATGCGGCAGAGGCAAAATATAGCGTGAATATAAGGCTCGGCTTTTCAAACACTTTGCCAATCACAATTCATTGATAATCAATTGGAATTGCTATCGTCTCCCATCTGATTCGTTCGCTTGCGGGCCCAGCTATTCAAAATCGGACATTTCTGAAGAAATCCCGGTGTTTGATGTTGTGCGCCCCCTGGTCTGCGCCACAGAGAACACGTCCACACTATTCTGCTTCCGTGATCTATATTCCATAGACTATTCCCATGCTATTCTTGGCGGAATCTGTACGGACTTTGCCGATAAAATATACCGAGCGTGTTCGTTGTCATTTCCGCTGTTGGGAATTTGTGATCCTGATCCCAGTCATTGGCCTTGCCCACCGAAAAATTTGGATAAGTAGCTGTAGAAGTACGGCAAGATGGTGGATTTCAGTTGTTTTTTTAAAAAGTTAGTGGCGATAAATGCTATTTATTTAGCAAAATAGATGATAACTTTGGCGTAAAGGTATAATCGTAAAGCTGTAATTCTTCAAACTCCTATGATCGTAGATTCTTTGGCAAGACAATTTTTGATAATGCACAGGCATTTTTTACGTATTTCAGTGATTGAGGATGAGGTGGGAATCAGTGGTAAATCCATCTATAAGTGGATGGTCGGAAAACGACCCTTGCCGGATAAATGGGAGCAGCCCATATACGACTACCTGTACCCTATGTTGGATCCTAAAAATACAATCCACCAGGAGCGTTTTCAAACTGATAAGGTTGTGGTCTTGGAGCGGGAACATTTACTGCCTGAGTACCGAGATGTGAAGAAGGAGCTGCTTCGGAGATTACACTTCCCGGATAAGTACACTGCCGGTGCGGATGTGGTTTACTTTAGGTTTTTTAACCGGGGACTCAGAGAGAGCTATATTTCCATTTATTCCGCGTACAAAAAGAATTCCTGGTAAAGCAGGAATTTGGAAGAGTTGGAATGCTTAAAATGGAAAACCTACTCTCACCTTTTTTTTCAGTTCGGTAGTCATGCTGTCAGGATTTAGTATAACTGTTTTCGGTTTTCAGGTTGAGGGACTTGAAGATCAGGCAGATGAATTGGCACTAAATACAGATGGTCTGTAATATGCTGCCAAAAAATGATGGAGGAGGAAGGCTTGTTTTCTCTAGCGGTCAATTCAGAGTGGCAAGAGGGGATGATAAGAAAAAGTGGAATACGCCTTGGGCAAAGGGTAAAAGCTTTTACAGATTTCGTTTTTAAAAACCTTTTGTGGGCTGATTTCTCTGTCCCGAAAGATGGAATCATATTGAATTTTGCCATCTCTTTGGAAGAAGTGCCATTCCGCTTTAAGCGGAACGGCACTCCTTGTCTTACAGTTTGTAAGCGCTGATTTCTCCGCTGCTAGAGAGGTAGTACAGATAGCCTTCCATATCATCGACCTCATATAGGGGCTTTTTGTCCTTTAGAACAATTGCCTTTTCGGTTATTCCGGTGTCTTTGTTCACCTTTACCAGTCCCACACCGGCGTCGAGCACAGTGAGTATAAAACGGTCGTTTTCGGTTGCCATGGTGGCCTTAAACCGCTTGGTCATTTCCTGATAGGAACTGGAAGCTATGTTTTCAAAGTTCCTGGCGGCGATCGCGTTTTGGTTGGCCCGCTGCGCCCCGGCACTGCTGTAGTTGCCCAGGGAATAGTGATAGGTGGATTGTGAGGCCGCCGCGGCCGCAACAGTGGCCGAAGCCACGGTCATCACACCCATGGCTACCTTCACAATCCCGCTTTGCCCAGGAGCTTTGTGAAAGGTGTGGTAGCTTTCTTTGCCTTCAGTGTCCAGGAGCATCATGTTTTGGTCCGAGGCCAAAAATATCCCGGAGTTGCGCACATCGATCTCGCTAGCGCTCTCCTTTCCCTCAAATTTGAATTTGGACAAGGTGCTTACATCTCCTGTTTTTTCGTTGATTGCCAGCAATTCATCCCCGGTGTTGATCAGATAGCGCCCGTTTGCCTGATCATAAGAGCTGGACACGGAAGAGGCTTTTTTGTATTCAATGGGTTTCTTCCAAACCGGCTCACCTGTAGAGAGATTCACGATATTGGCATCAGTTTCAGAAATGTAAATGAGTCCCAGAGGAGTATTGGCCATGGTATGTATGTTCTCACCAGTTTTCAGCGGTTTTTTGAACAGGGGAGTTCCACTAAATGATATTTTGTTGATTCCGCCTTCTTTTAAGCCAAACAAAATCCCATCATCCATGACATAAAAATGGCTTACATACCCCTTGGTTTTAGGGGTCTTTTCCCACAGATCTTCACCCGAAGCGGCATTGAGAAAGGCTATTTCGGATTGTCCTCCTGCAGTCAGTTGGCCCAAAGTACTGCTGCCACCGCCTTTGAATACATCGCTTACTACTGCCAGACCATCAGGCAGGATTTTAAAGCGGGTAATGCTTCCTTTTATTTTACGTTCCTTGTCCCAGAGCGGGTTTCCGTCTTTTCCAAACTTGTAGATACGGGTATCACCATTGGAGCGTTCTTCAAAACCGTAGATTTCATTTCCTAAAGGGTCAACGGTCATTTGGGAGATGTTTTTGATGTCTGTTTCCCACAAAATTGTCCCATCTTCCACATTGGCGCATACCACGTTTTTGGTCGTGGGGACAAATACCCTGTCGCCTAGGAGAAAAGGAGTTCCTGAACTCATCGGGATGCTGGCCGCACTGCGGGTCTTGCCGGCTTTCGGATCCAGGTTCGCAAAGCCTTCCTGTTTGCCCGTTGCCAGATCATAGATACCCACTGCCAATACCTCACCTTCGTCCTTGTTGCGGTTACCCACTACGACCAATTTGTTCTCGGGTAGGAAAATTTTGAGTTGGGCGATCTGCTTCCATCCCTTTTCCTCGGTCACAAACATTTTTTTGCCCTGCACCACATCGATCACCGTGCGCTTGGAGTTGGCGAAAAGGGTTCCGGGAATCTGAGATTTGCCGCCTTGGGTCACTATAACATAAGGGGACAGGGGAACTATCTCTATTTCGTCTTCCTTGATTTTTCCATACTCTTCGAACACAAAATGTGGGTCTGATGCTCCGGGTCTGATACCTGCCAGACCGCTACTGCCATTGACCAGCAGTACCCCTGCATCGGTAAGTTGCATTTTCTCAATTTTTCCTCCTATATCATAAATGAATTGTGGGCTGGTTTGTCCCATAGCTCCCAAAGCGATCAGAGGAGCAATCAATAGTAAAATATATTTTTTCATGTGTATATAATTGATTTTTAATGGTCACATGCCCGCGTGGCGTCGGACAGGGAATCCCTGCCTGCTGGCAGGCTCGATTTCATAGTCAACTGGATTTTATGCTAGAGATTGGCTATTACTAGTTCGTGCGGTCAGTCCCGCTTCTCCGGGTAGTTTTGGATTGCATGAAATGGATCAGGTTTTCAATTGTACCGGAGGTGGAACGCTGATGCTTTTACAGGTTGAAGGCTCCTTCAGTTATTTGTTTCGTACTATTGTTGCCGGAGTTTTTACAGGTAAACTCAAAAGATCCGGTAATCTTGGTTTCCGTAAACTCGTCTATAGTGACTTCGCCTGCAACAGAAGAGTCAAATGGAGCCTGCCAAGTCTGTGTTGCCTGCGGGTTGGAAGTGTTTACCTCTATGTAGCTGGCACTTATTGATATATTGGCACCTCCTCCAATTTGGTATATTCCCGGGCCTGTCACCCCGTTCAAAACAATTACGATCCCTTTGCCGGAACTGTCATTTCCCTGAAGGGTCACAGTGGTAGTTGAACCCACACTGATTCGGTTAGCCGCACTGAACTGAGGGTTTGAGGTGAATGTTGCTCCATCCACTTTGGCCTTAATTGTCCCGGAGTCAGCGTTTCCGGGATCCCGCTCATCATCGTTACTGCATGAGGATCCTGCAAGCAACAAAGTCAAAGCTATCAGCATTCCGTACATTTTGTTTTTAGTCGTTTTCATGGTTATCTGTTTTTTGTTATCTGTTTAGTTCAATTTCTGGTCGTCATTATTGGCACTTTGGTAAAAAGATAGTCTGTAAAGCATGGTTTTTATTGAGTCAAAAATTGGATCTGATTATATAGTTGTAAAGTAAGGTGCTTACTAAGAGTGAATCCATACGCAATTCTTCGTATTTTGAAAGCTATCCTGTATAAATAGGGCATGCTGAAAAAAATTTCAGGTGTACCTGACCTGCTTACCGACAAGGCAGGTCCAAGGCTGTTGAATGAAGATTTATGCTTGTTTACGAAATCTTATGTCGCTTTTGCCTCCTTACTGGTGGAAAAGTGGATATCATATAAAGTGTAAATGAAAAAGAATAGTGGAAACTTGCCTGAATGATCCCTATATGCGAAAAGAATCAGCCTGAAGAAGCGGGAAACAGGTGTTTGCGTATTTGCTTTAGGTCAACCTGTTTTCAGACGCTTTCCTTACGGCTTCGACTTTATTGTTCACCTGTAGCTTGCGGTAAATGTTTTCGATGTGCTTGCGGACTGTATGGTAACTGATGTGAAGGTTGGCTGCTATTTGCTCGTAAGTAAGACCGTTTTTAAGCTGGGTGAGCAACTCTATTTCACGGGTGGTGAGCCCAAAGTCTTCTTGTTTTTGATCTTTGGAGAGGGGTTGGCGTATAAGCTGCAACGTTTTTAGGGCTATTACCGGACTCATAGCGGCTCCCCCGGAGAGGGTGTCCATGATAGCCTGAAAAATTTCGGTGCCGTTGTCCTCTTTTAACAGATAGCCCGACGCTCCCGACAGGATTGCGTTGAACAGGGTTTCCTCATCATCGAAAGTGGTGAGAATAAGCACTTTGATTTGCGGGTATTTGTTTTTTACTTCCAAGGTTGCGGTAATGCCGTCCATTTCGGGCATTTGCAAATCCATTAAGACAATGTCAATGTTGTGGTCTTTTTGCAGGTGGGATAATAATTCCTTTCCGTTTTTGGCGGTGCATTTGATGATGGCTTCTCGGTATTTTGCCAGACGTCTCTTTAGGCCCTGCAGGGCAAAGCTGTTGTCTTCCGCTATCGCTATATGAATGGGCATCTCTTGTCTGTTATACTCATCATAAAGTTAACTGCTTAGGGTTAGATGGCTATACGCAGTTGTTCGTATTTTCTAGGCTGGTTTGAAAATCCAGGTTTTGGGATTATAGCTGTTTATTCTAGAATCGGCCCTCCACGGTGGTCCCGTTACCGGGGGTGCTGTTGACATGGATCTCACCTTTCAATTCGGTCATTCTGGATTTCATATTCTGCAATCCGTTACCGCTCCGGGCAGAAGAAATCTCAAAGCCGACCCCGTTATCACTAATGGAAAAGCATATTTTCTCGCGGGCATCTAAAAGGATGCGGATATGCTGGGCTTTGGCATATTTGTATGCATTGCTTACAGCCTCCTGTATGACACGGAAAAGATGTGTGGCCTGGATATCAGTGAGGGTTTTTTCGGTGTTACCATCGGAGCGTACGGTGATTTTAGTGCCATTTTGGTTGAGCGGTTTAAAGAAGTCACGCAGACGGAGAGCAATAGCATCCATGGTGATTTCCTGATTGTTCAGTAACCAAACGGTCTTGCGCAATTCACGCATGCTTAGTGCCAGTGTTTTTTGCAGTTCCGGCAGATTATCAGTGATCTGATCGGGAGACATCTCCGGTATCTGCTCTACGGAGGCGTTGATGAGTGTAAGATAAGAGCCGATGTTGTCGTGAAGTTCTCTGGAGATACGGAGACGCTCTTCCTGAATATTGGCGCGTTCTCTTTCTTCGGCAAGTTTCAGTTCCAGGGCAGCCTGTTTCGCGACAAGTTCTTTCCGCTTGAAAAGGTAGTACAGCATGCCTGCGATCAGCAACAACAATCCTGCGGAAGTAATGAGCCATATCGTCCGTTTCCTCAGATCAAGCTCCTTCTGCTGAATGGTTTGCTTCTGTTCCAACAGGGCTTTGTCTTTTTGGGCAGCCTCGTATTTGGCTTCCATTTCTATAAGTGACTTGGCCCTGTTGATGCTGTACAAGGTGTCCATCATCCGAATTTCTTGCTTTTTCAGCCCGTAGGCCAGATCGAAGCGATTACTGTTTTCATAGACATCGGACAACAAAGAAGCGGTGTGTATGGCCAGGTCTTGATAAAGTTTTGAGGAAGAAAGCTGAAAGGAAGAGTCCAGGTAGGCTTTCGCGTTGTTGTAGTCCTTTTCACGAAGGTAAAATTCCCCGACGTTGTTCAGATTGATAGCATAAGGAAAGGTGTCTTTCAGGGCTTTCCTGACCTCTAGAGCTTCAAGCAACATCATTTTTGCTTTGCTTTTTTGACCCATTTCGTCCAGCAAGCCTCCCATGTAATCCAGCGTATAACCTAGGCCAATGGAATCATCAGCCGCACGAGAATAGTCTTCCGATTTTTGAAATGATTTCAGGGCACTGTCCAGTTCTCCCAAACGCCACAGACAAACCCCGGAATGGTTGTGCCCTGTGGAAGCCAATACAGGAAAGCCGTGCGCTTCGGCCAGTGTTATTGCTTTTTGATGGTATTCTATAGCTGTGCGCAATTTCTCCTCATCAACGATTTTGTTGGCTCTTCTGGCACTACGCGAATAGTGCAGGCCGATGGCATAAAGGATGTCTATTTCATCTTCAATGAAACTGTTTTCCTGACTGATGGTAAGTGCTTCCACCAAATGGTCGAAACCCTTTTCGCGTTCATTGCGGTAATAATACAGTTCGTCTAATAGCTTATGCGATTTTACCAGCCATTGCGTTTGCTTGTTAGCTTTGGCCCAGTCTAATATTTGATGGATATAGATAAGACTGGAATCGGGGTTTGAGCTGCGTATGTCAAGTGCTCGTTGGTACTTTTTGTTTGTTTTGTTTTCAGAAGGTAGCTGTTGTGCCCACGATTGGGTGACCGCACATATATGGAAAATGAATACAACAACGAACAATTTCATGTGTTTATAATTGTTTTTCAGTGGCCATACCTGCCCGGAGGTAGGCAGGCTCGATTTCATCATATTGAACTTACTTATTGAGTTCAATATAGTTTTTTCTGAGAGGTAATTTTGCAGGGGGCAGCATTGAAATAGCTGCTTGCTAAAATTGATTTGTCAAAAACCTATATTCTGATTGTTTTTAGTTTTAATTTAGTTGCTTTTAGATCCCGTGGGCAAGCCTACTTTAAAAGAAGGGCTTCTGATCAAGCCTGGGGAGAAAATGAAGTTGAGATCTAAAAATTTCAACAGGTCGGAACGTTTAAAATATGAATAGAATAATTGCTTTTTTGGTTTTTGCGGCTGTTTTAACCGGATTATATTCTTGCAGATCGGGTGATTCAAGCGGTGAAGTAGATAGTCTCTATCGCTTCAGAGAGTACATTCGGCACCATACTTCGGGCAGGCAATCTGTGGTAGATCCGATTGTGATTGAATTGATTAAACCGCTGGATCAATTTGATTTAGCGCAAGAGCTGCCTGCCGATTACCTGAAGATCTCTCCCAGGACATCGGGGAAACTGGTGATAGAGAATGGCACCAATCTGATGTTTGTGCCAGATGAAAAACTGAAGGCAGACACAGAATATACTGTCACCCTGAAGCTGGACAAGCTCTACGACGATCTTAGCAAGGATTTTAGATCCTTTTCATTCAGTTTTAAGACGCTTACGCCAAATTTCAAAATCAACACAGAGGATCTGCAGTCCTACTCACAGGATTGGCAATATATCAACGGATCATTAGAGTCCAACGAAATCCTCACCAAAGATGAAGCTGCCGGGATTATAAGGGCAAGTCAAAACAAACAAAACCTAAAAGTCAGCTTTACTGAACCTCTTCCTGCTGCAAGGCACTTCAGCTTTGTTATTGACAGCATCAGACGTTTCGAAGAAGACTCTGAACTTCTTATCTCTTGGGATGGGAAGTCCATCAAATCCAAAAACAATGGAGAAGCTGTTTTTCCTATTCCTGGCAAAAGCAACTTCTCTATTTTATCTATAAATGCGGCTATGGTACAAGGGTCTTTTCTGAAGATCAACTTTTCGGATCCTTTGGTGGAAAACCAAAACTTCAATGGACTGGTCAGCATACAGGATAGGAATAACCTGAGGTTTGAAGTGAATGGGAATGTGCTCAGTGTCTATCCGGAAGATAGGATCACAGGAGCAGTGCTCGTGGAGATTTTTGAAGGGATTTCCAGTGTCTATGGCTATAAACTGAAAAAAAACTTTTCTGAGCTGATCGCTTTCGAGCAATTGAAGCCGGCATTGAGGGCTGTTTCCAAAGGGGCAATCCTTCCAGGTTCGGCTTCCACTCCCTTTTATTTTGAAGCGGTCAATCTCAACGCAGTGGAAGTACGGATTATTAAAATCTTCCAAGACAACATACTGCAGTATCTGCAGACCTCCAATCTCGGTGATCAATCCACCTATAATCTGAATACGGTAGGGAGAAGAATTGCCAAGAAAACGATTCAACTTGAAAGCACCGGGCTGGAAAATGATGGTGTTTGGAAAGCTTATGGATTGAATCTGTCAGAGTATTTCAAGGCAGATCCGGGAGCAATTTACCGCGTGGAGTTGAGCTTTAAAAAAGAGCATACCGCATACAATTGTGAACCGGCATTGGACAGTACTGTTTCTGATGAGTTCGAGGACGATTATTATTACGATGAATATGATAGTCCCTCTCAGGATTTGGATGAAGAAGAACGTGAAGAACAGTACTGGAACAATAAAATTTACCGCTGGAGGACTTATTCATATAACTGGGAACAGCGGGATAATCCTTGCCATGCGGCCTATTACAATGAAGAAAGAGTGTTGTCCACCAACGTGCTCGGTTCGGATCTGGGGTTCATCGCCAAGAGTGGCGGCAATAAAACCTATCGTTTTATCACTACAAATCTCCTGACAACCAACCCTGAGGGAGGTGTAAAGATTTCCTTGTACAACTTTCAGAAGCAGCTCATCGGTGAACTGACCACGGAAGCTGATGGTATGGTCACCCATGAGGAGAAACAGCATATTGCATTTGCGGTGGCTCAAAAGAACAACAACTATGCGTATTTGAAATTGGAAGATGGGAATATGTTGTCCCTTAGTAATTTTGATATCTCCGGAAAAGAGCTCCAAAAAGGTCTCAAGGGATATATCTATAAAGATCGCGGTGTCCATAGACCGGGAGATACCATCCACTTGACATTTGCGCTGAATGACTTGGGGAATCCTTTGCCCGCAGGACATCCCGTGACACTGGAGGTCTCGGATGCTCAGGGTAAAATCGTGCAGAAAACCGTGGCGCAGGGCATTGAATCTAACCTCTATTACTTTCCCATCAGCACTGAGGCGGATTCGCCCACTGGTAACTGGAGGGCAACGGTTCATGTAGGCGGAGCCAAATTCTCAGAGGTGCTCCGAGTGGCAACCGTCAAGCCTAACCGGTTGAAAATCAACTTGGATTTTGATGAAGAAGTGCTCTCAGCTGCTAAGCCTATCAGAGGAACTGCCACGGTAAACTGGCTGCATGGCGCCATAGCCAAAAATCTGGATATAGAAATGGAGGCAACGATCAGAAGCACATCCACGGCCTTCAAGGATT
The DNA here is from genome assembly GCF_021390545.1 of Algoriphagus sp. AGSA1. Classification (GTDB taxonomy): domain Bacteria; phylum Bacteroidota; class Bacteroidia; order Cytophagales; family Cyclobacteriaceae; genus Algoriphagus. Next base: position 60,976 of record NZ_JAJUWR010000006.1, read on the forward strand.
TTCCAGAGTATGTATTTACAGATCCGATCAGGACATTTGAAGAAACAGAAGTGTCCATCTTAAAAGGAAAAGTTGACGCTGCCGGTAAGATTTCCATTTTCAAGGAGTTGGAACTTAACAAAAATGCCCCGGGAATGCTCCGGGCCAGTATCCTTACCAAAGTATTTGAGGGTGGAGGTGATTTTTCGTTGGATGTGTTTACCAAGGACATCGCTCCATTTAGCCATTTTGTGGGACTTAAATCGCCAAAAGCGCAAGGTTATGGATCGTATTTCACAGATGAAAATACCCGTTTTGAAGTAGTCTCGGTGGATGAAAATGGTAAACCTGTGGGTAATCGAGATTTGCAGGTAAAAGTTTACCGTATTGAGTGGCGCTGGTGGTGGAGCCGTGGAGGTGATAACCTCTCAACGTATGAAAATGCCAGTTTACACAGACCATTCAAAGACATCAATGTCAGTACCGACGCAACAGGCAAAGCAAATTTTGAATTAGCTATTCCGGAGGAAGAGAGTGGACGATACCTCATTAGGGTCATAGATCCTAAGAGTGGGCATGCCACTGGGCGGGTGACGTATTTCTATAGAAACTGGTGGGCAAGTGCAGGTACTGCTGATGCGGAAAGTGCAAAGATGCTGATATTCTCAGCTGACAAAGAAAAATACAACGTTGGGGATAAAGCAGTCATTAAATTTCCATCTGGAACTGCAGGACGGGCATTGCTGAGCATTGAAAACGGCACTAAAGTTCTTGCCACCAAATGGGTAGAAACCCAAAAGGGAGAAACGCAGACGACGCTGGAAATCACCAAAGAAATGGCACCGAATATCTTTGTGAATATTTCATTGCTCCAGCCCCATGAGCAAACAGCCAATGATCTGCCAATACGTCTTTACGGGGTCATCCCCATTCTGGTAGAGGATCCTTCCACGGTACTGTCTCCGGTGCTTGAGCTGCCGCAGGTACTGAAGCCCGAGGAGAATTATGTGGTTAAAGTTTCGGAGCAAAACCGAAAGCCAATGAGCTACACTATAGCTGTTGTAGATGAAGGACTGTTGGACTTGACACGCTTCCGTACCCCGGAGATCCACAGTGCATTTTACACCAAAGAAGCTCTCGGGGTGAAAACCTTTGATATGTATGATGATGTGATCGGAGCCTATTCTGGAAGTGTGGAAAATATCTATGCCATAGGGGGAAGTGACGATGCCGCCGGAGCCAAGAATCGGAAAGCTGACCGGTTTAAGCCGGTAGTCACTTTTTTGGGTCCCTTTACGCTGAAGGCTGGAGAGAAGGTTTCACATACGTTGAAGATGCCGAACTACGTCGGTTCAGTACGGGCTATGGTAGTGGCGGCTGACAATTCCATAGCGGCTTATGGGTCGGCGGACAAAACTGTACCTGTAAGAAAACCGCTCATGGTTTTGGCTTCCTTGCCCCGAAAGCTTTCACCTGGGGAAAAGGTAACCTTGCCGGTGACTGTTTTTGCGATGGAGAATAAGGTGAAAAAGGCGAAAGTAACGGTCAAAACCTCAAAAGGTCTGAAAGCTATTGGGGGAAACAGCAAGACGGTAAGCTTCTCTGCTCCGGGTGAGCAGATCGTGAATTTTGACTATGAAGTCAACGATATCGGGATCCAGACGATTGAGATAAGTGCTTCCGGATCTGGTGAAGAGGCTACCTATCAGATAGAAATAGATGTAGAGAATCCAAACCCGGTAACCCATTCCGTAAAAGATCTGAATCTGGAGCCCAATGCGACTCAGACTTTCTCATTCAGCACGTTTGGAGAGGAAGGCAGCAATGCCGCTTTCCTCGAATTTTCCACACTTCCCCCGATGGATTTCACCAGAAGGATGCAGTATCTGATCCAGTACCCGCATGGATGCGTGGAGCAGACCACTTCTGCTGCGTTTCCACAGTTGTTTCTGGCAGATATATTTGATGTGACGCTAGACAGGAAGCAGCAGATCCATAAAAATGTGGAAGCAGCCATCCGTAAGATAAGTACGTATCAAAACCCTGATGGGGGACTAGGGTATTGGCCAGGAGCCCGGGATGCGGATGAATGGAGTACCAACTATGTGGGGCATTTCATGCTGGAAGCAAAGCGTAAAGGGTATGCTTTACCGTTGACTTTCTTAAGCAGCTGGCTGCGTTTTCAGCAGAGTGCTGCAAGGCAATGGCGGACAACTAGCAAGCCTTACAATACCTCCCTCATTCAGGCATACCGACTTTATACGCTGGCTTTGGCAGGTGAGCCGGAGCTTGCGGCGATGAACCGGTTGCGGGAAACTGATAAATTGGGCAATGATGCTAAATGGCGGCTGGCGGCCGCATACTCACTGGCTGGTCAGGAGCGCGTGGCCAAAGAACTGATCGCTACTGCTGTGCTTGATTTCCAACCGTCCACCTATGATTACTATACCTATGGTTCTCCTTTCAGAAACCGTGCGTTGGCATTGGAAACCATGGTGCTGATAGGTGAAGCAAAACAGCGGGATTTGGCTACCTCCCTAGCAAAAGATCTTTCCTCTTCCAGATGGTTCAGCACTCAGGAGACTTCCTATGCGCTGATTGCACTGTCCAAGATGGTAGAGAAAAATGGCGGAAAGCAGCTTGAAGTCAGTTTCACGCAAAACGGTAAAACGGCTACGGTAAAGACACATCAGGCTATCTCGCAGCGGGAGCTGACAACTTCCATGGGGGAAAATACAGTCACGGTCAAAAACGCCAAGGATAATCTTGTCTATGTACGGCTGATCCAATCCGGAAAACTTCCGGTGGGAGAGGAGCTGGATGAGCGCCGTAACTTACAGGTTGTAGCCGCCTATCTCGATGGAGAAGGGAAGAAGTTGGATCCATCTTCTGTCAGACAGGGATCTCAGATCACCGCACAAATCCGGGTAGAAAACACATCGGCTGATTTTATAGCTAATGTGGCCTTATCGCAGTTATTCCCAAGTGGTTGGGAGATCGTCAATACCAGCTTCACTGAGATGGGTGGAGGAGCTAAGGGCAATGCCAGTTATACCGATATCCGTGACGATAGGGTTTATTTCTATTTTGATCTCAACAGCAAGGAGAGCAGAACATTCACTGTCAAATTGAACGCTTCTTATTTGGGGAGCTATTATTTGCCGGGTTCCCAGGCAGAAGGAATGTATGACAATACGTATTTTGCCAGAACCAAAGGCCAATGGGTCGTTGTGGAAAAGTAAATGACCCGGAAAAAGGAACAGATAAAAGCCGTTCTGGTAAAACACAAAGTAAAAGTTTTACTGGGTCTGCTGATTTTTCTGGGGTGGTTTTTTTCCCTGCCCAAACCGGTCTTTGATGACCCGATGTCCACCGTGGTGGAAAGCCGTGAGGGTGAGCTTCTCGGTGCGCGTATCGCAATGGACGGGCAATGGCGTTTTCCTGCTCAGGATTCTGTCCCACGACGATTTGAGTATGCTATCCGGTATTTTGAAGACGAGTATTTCTTTCGCCATCCCGGTTTCAATCCGGTGGCTATGGGGAAAGCAATTCTTGCTAACCTGACCCGAGGCCAACGCAGGGGGGCAAGTACCCTGACACAACAGGTAATCAGACTCTCCCGGAAAAATAAAAAGCGGACTTATTTCGAAAAACTACTGGAGCTTATCCAGGCCACTAGGCTTGAAGCAGGGTATAGCAAAAGAGAGATTCTTAACCTGTATGCTTCACACGCGCCTTTTGGGGGAAATGTGGTTGGGCTGGAGGCTGCCGCATGGAGGTATTTTGGGACGTCTTCGGAAGATCTGAGCTGGGGGCAAAGTGCTGCCTTGGCTGTCCTTCCAAATGCCCCGGCACTGATATACCCCGGGAAAAACGAGGTTTTGCTCAGGGAAAAACGGGACAGACTACTGTTCAAGCTCCATCAAAAGGGAGTGATCGATGAGATGACGTATGAGCTGGCACTGTTGGAATCCCTACCGGGTAAACCTTTGGCTTTGCCCGATGTGGCACTGCACTTTACTGAAAAAATAAGACAAAAGCATGAGGGGAGGCGGGTAAAATCCACGTTGAACTTACAGCTTCAATCCAAGCTAAACCAGATTACCCAAGACCATCATTACCAGCTGAAGCAAAACCAGATCCACAACCTTTCCATCGTGGTCCTTGACGTACATACCCGGCAGATCATTGGGTATGTGGGCAATAGCCCAACAGAAACGGAGCATGGGAAATATGTAGATGTAATCGATAAGCCGAGAAGTACGGGAAGCCTTCTGAAGCCCCTGCTTTTTGCCTCAGCGATGCATGCGGGAGAACTGCTACCGCAGACATTACTTGCAGATGTGCCTACCACGATCAATGGATACAGCCCACAAAACTTCGACAAGAAATTCAATGGTGCGGTCAGTGCGGGGAGTGCTTTAAGCCGATCCTTGAATGTACCTGCCGTGAGACTATTACAGAACTATGGACTGCAGCGATTTTATAATCAGCTGAAAAAAATGAAACTGGGCCATGTGACTAAACCAGCTGACCATTACGGGCTTACCCTTATATTGGGAGGTGCTGAGAGCAGTCTGCTGGATGTGACGAAGGTCTATGCAGGATTGGCTTCCACGCTGAATGAATATACCGTTAATTCCAGTCAATATAGAACTGAAGAATTTATGGCTCCTATCTATGAGCTGGGGCAGGAGGTGGAGTTCGGTAAATTACAGTCTGATCCGCCGGTACTTGGAGCAGGTGCAATTTATAAAGCATTTGAAAGTCTGCGGGAGACCAACCGTCCCAATGCGGATGAATCCTGGGGATTTTACCAAGATGCCAGGCCTATTGCCTGGAAGACGGGAACAAGCTATGGGTTCAAAGATGCCTGGGCTGTGGGAACCACTCCTGATTACGCAATAGGTGTTTGGGCAGGCAATGCGGACGGGGAGGGACGTCCCGGGTTGACTGGGGTTCTGGCAGCCGCTCCGGTCTTATTTGATGTATTAAAGGAATTGCCTGTGAAAAAACTGTGGTTCGACATGCCCTATGATGATTTGGTTCAGGCTGAAATATGCTCCCTCAGTGGGCATCGGGCGGGATTATACTGTGATGGCACTACTACGGAATGGCTCCCTGCCCAGGGTATCAAAACAGCTACCTGTCCCTTCCATAAGCCGGTGTTTTTGAATGCCTCAGGAACTTACCGGGTTAATTCTTCCTGCTATCCTATGGATGATATGCAGGCCGTCAATTGGTTTGATTTACCCCCGGTGATGGCTTATTATTACGCTTCTCTCAACCCACAGTACAAACTATTGCCGCCTCTGGCTCCTGACTGTGTCGCAGAGGAAGATCCGTTGATGGCATTTATCTATCCTCGTAGAAATGAACAGGTGATCTTGCCGAAGAATTTTGAGGAAACCGTGAATGATGTCGTATTCAGGCTTGCTCACCGCAACCCCGATACCAACGTTTATTGGTACTTAGACGAGACTTTTATAGGAGAAACAAAAATCTTTCATGAGCTGGCTGTTGTGATAGCTCCCGGAACTTATTCGTTGACTGTGATGGATCAGGAAGGACATTCCATCAGTGAGAGAATCGAGGTGATGAAAACACAATGAGTAAGAGGCTTAATTTGCCGTAAAGCTTGAATTTATTTTTCACCCTGTGGTCTAAGTTAAAAATGGTGCTCCAGTTTTAATCGGATATGAGGTTAGGGCGGATACTTGGTTGTGGATCCGCGATCCGCCCTTTAAACCTATGTCTGTTTTATCCTTTATTTTACTACTGTTGCTTCAAGCTCCACACTAAGTGTTTCAAACAGACTGACGACTTCCAACAATGTCAGAGCCTGTTTCATTCCGTGCTTGGCAACCCAGTCTTGTAGAATATTAAAATGAGGCCAAAGCTCTTTTGTTGAGGTCGTGTAAATGTTCAGACGAACAATGTTTTTGCATTCGTAGCCGGCTTCACTGACCACCTGTTCGAGATTTTTAATCGCCAGTTCCAGCTGGGTTTTCATGTCCGCAGTGCTCGATACCCCATTATCATCAATGGCAGTTTGGCCGGAAACATATAGTGTTCCTTCCGCATTTTTCACTTCGACTGCTTGGACATAGCTGCGCGCGTCCTGCCAATTCCAGGGATTGATTGCTTTCTTTTCCATCTCAATAGTTTTTGTTTTGTATTGTTCAGCAAATTTAAAGCTGCCGCAACACTGGCACCCGTGACATAGGTCACTTTCTTAATTCGGGCTTGCTGAAAAAGTCTCAGCTATGCCAGGCAGGTTCAAGGCGGTCGAGTGATGGTGTATGCTTATACTTCCAATGAGGCCAACGTAGAAGATGGTATAGTAGCGTTTTTCAACATGCCCTAATTCGGGATTAGAAGTGACTAAGTGGTAAGTCTGCTCAAGGTTTCCCTGGAAACACCGAGATAAGACGCTAACAGTGATTTAGGGACGCGCTGAACCAAAGCTGGATATCTCTTCAGTAAACCTTCATACCTTTCTTTTGCATCTGAACTTAACAGTGACAAAATCCGCTGTTGCGAAGCTATATGACCAGAGGTAGCCTTTTGAAGGAAAAAATGCTCGATTTTAGGATAGGCCAAGCACAGGTTTTTGTAATCAAGCAGACTGATGCAAAGTATGTCAGAATCTTCCAGACATTGGAGGGACATCCGAGCCCTGGTATTTGTGGTAAATGCCAAGTAGTCGGTTTCCCACCAATCTTCCATGGCAAAGGACAGAATGTGCTCTTTGCCGGATTCATCTGTGTGGATAAGCTTTAACAGCCCTGAAAGAACGAAATAGGTGTAAGGAACGCGTTCACCCTGCCTTATCAAAAACGCCCCTTTTTTGAATTTTTGGAGGAAAAAGTAGGAGCTGACCGATGCAAATTCATCATCGGTCAAGGCGATAACCTCCTCTATGTGCCTTCTTAGCCCATGCATGATCTTGCTAATATTTTCAAAATGTAGGATCGATCAAAATTTTATATGTGTATCCGCTTATCCGCATGAATATCCTTTGAATTGATGCTGGAGGTTCAAATTTAGTGATTCTCTCCGCCGCCGCGGAGGGCTAGGGGGATTTTTTCCAAGGCTTGAGGCATATATTAATTGTTCCAGTCATGCATTGTAGTAGTTATTGGGATCGAGCAACGATAAACTTTCGATAATTTAAAAACTTTTATTTGGAACATTCGTTCCGTTATGTATATATTTGCGGAACATTCGTTCCATTATAAAGTTTAACTAAAAAAGAAAATGAGTAAACTAAAAAACAAAGTTGCGGTAATTACAGGTGGCAGTGCCGGTATTGGGTATGCCACTGCCAGAGAATTTATTGCAGAGGGTGCTAAAGTGGTGATCACGGGCCGTAACCAACAGCTAATCGACGAAGCAGTGTCAAAATTGGGAAGTAACGCAATCGGTTTACGTGCCGATGCATCGAAGATTTCCGACACCGACGATTTGGTTGCACAGGTCAAATCACTGTACGGTAAAATCGATCTATTGATTGTCAATGCAGGAGTGGCATTGCAAGAGCAGATCGGGGAGGTAACAGAGGAAGTTTTTGATTCCCTGATGGATATCAATTTTAAAGGGGCGGTTTTCACTACCGAGAAATTTATACCCATTCTGAATGACGGAGCCTCCATCATCCACGTGACATCAGTGAGCGCCTATAGCTATGCCACAGGCACCAGTATTTATTCGGCAAGCAAGGCTGCACTGACTGCCTATAGTAAATCTGCATCGGTAGAATTGTCAGGAAGAAAAATAAGGGTAAATACGGTGGCCCCTGCTATGACCGACACAGCTATGATCTACAAAGGTGATCTGGGAAGCGAGGAAGTCCACAACTTCCTGAAAGAGAAAATTATGCCTTTCAAACGATTTGGAAAGCCTGAAGAAGTTGCCAAGCTTATTACATTCTTGTCTTCGGATGATGCTTCGTTTATTTCAGGTGCGGAATACACCATTGACAGCGGCGCTTCAGTCAATGCTATTAGGATATAAAAAATTTGCCTAAAAACGGAACATTCGTTCCTGAATTTAGTATCTTTGTAGGGAAGTACGCTTCTCTACAAAGATTTTATTTTATGGCCAGGACAAAAGTATTTGATGAGCAGGAGGTATTGGACAGAGCAATGAAGTTGTTCTGGGAAAAAGGCTATAACGCCACTTCAGCGCAGGATCTGGTGGACAGTTTGGGTATTAGCCGTTCCAGTTTGTACGACACTTTTGGAGATAAACATTCTCTTTTTGTAAAGGCTTTGCGGCAATATCGTAAAGAGAGGGTGGATCCTGTCATTGATTCACATAACATTGTAGAAGATGTGGAGGCCTATATCAGGTTGTTTTTTGAATCGGTCAAAGATGAAGCAATCGGGGATCACAGCTCTAAGGGTTGTTTTGTGGTAAATTCGGCTGTTGAATTGGCACCCGTTGATTCAGAGATTGCCGCCATCTCCAATTCCATTATGCGCGACACAGAGGAGGCGTTGTGTACCGTCATTAAAAATGGTCAGGATAAAGGCATTTTTACGACTAAATATCCTGCCCGTTCGCTGGCAAGGTTTGTTTTTAATTCATTGAACGGACTCCGGGTCACGGTAAAGTTTGATGCGGATAAAGATATGTTTGAGGATATTGTCAAAGTTTGTATGTCAACATTGCGGGTTTAACTCTTGAAGGACAGTTCTGTATTATATCTGATCTATGATAATGGTATTTGCCGTCATGGTAAAGATGTACTGTAGAAGAAAGCCGCGTGTCCCTTCAACAAAAGCCCTTAATCAAAAAAAAAAATAGAGTTGCATGGTTAAATTCATAGGTTTTTCCATTCAAAACGGGATAAATGGAGATTTTTGCTGAGAGGATGTTATCGGGTTCTCTAATATTCATCCGAGTAACTCAAGCCGCAAGAAAAGTCTTAATGGATTGAAGTGGCCCTCGCACCATACCTACAGGAACCATTCAGATCACCACAACTGTATTCTCAGGACTGTTTTAGGGTGTGCAATTAGTACAGAGATAATGAGTCTCCTTAAGATCAAATTACAAATAGATGAAATCGCTACATAATTATTTCAACAGATATACTTCGGTTTTAATTTCTGATCAGGAATTTGAATACATATTCAGTCATTTCACTTTCAAGAAAATAAAAAGAAAGCAATTTTTATTGTCACAGGGAGAGGTGTTTAGCCACTTTTCATTTTTACTAAAAGGAGCTATGCGCAAATATTTTGTTGATGACAAAGGCAAGGAACACGTGGTGAATCTTTACATTGAGAATTGGTGGCCAGGTGACCGGGAGAGTTTTGTTTTAGGTACACCTAGTGCCTATAACATAGTGGCTTTGGAGGACTGCGAATTGCTTATGATTTCAAAAGAGAATACAACTAAATTGTGTAGAGAATGTCCGGTTTTTGCTAAGGTATTATTAAAGCTTGACGAGAAAAGCAACATTGCTTCACAAAAGAGGATAGTTTCCAATATTAGTTCTTCTGCCAAGGATCGTTATGAGGAACTGCTGGAAAATTATCCTGAATTTTTGCAGCGTTTTCCCCAACATCACATAGCTTCTTACCTAGGGATTACAAAAGATACGCTAAGTAGAATACGTAAACAATTACTTAAAGAATAGAATTAGATTAAATCCGGTATTGATCTCATGAGGTAGGATTGATATAAAGATTGGTGAATATGGATAGTCAGGGCATGCTGAAAAACGCTGCTAATTAATCAAAAACTATAATTCTGAATGACTAAAATTCTTTTTACGAGAAGAGTTTCCCAGCTAGCCTCAGCTGTACAATCTTCTACGTTGGCCTCATTCGAAGTATAAGCATACATCATCACTCGGCCGCCTTGAACCTGCCTGTCCGGTAGTCCCGTCTCCCGGAGGGCAGGCAGGCGGGCAGGACTGGCATAGCTGAGACTTTTTCAGCAAGCCCTAGTCAAGCAATGAAAGATGATTTGTTGGATTACAGAAAAACGGTAATTTGACCAATATGATGGGTGGTTTTGTTCCCTCCTATACGAGCTTAAAATATCCTAAGGGTTTTTGATCCCACATATACTGATAAATGCTTTCAGTACAGGAGAGGATAAATTTTCTTTTTTGTAGATTAAAACAGTTTTCATTTTGCTTACTTCTTTGGGTAGATTGAAGGTTTTTATTTTTCTGCCACTATAAAAAGTTGATATGATTTCACTGGGCAAAAAACCAAACCCTATTCCGCATTCAATGAAATTTATCACTCCTTCGAGCGAATTGATCACCGTCTTATGATAATTTAAAATATTGTTGCTGACCAACCACGCTTCTAGGCGGGTCCGGAAAAAACAACCTTGATCATATACAATCGTTTTGACGAGGCTTTGATTAAGTAGTTCATCCAAACTATTAAAAGACATGGGAGTAACTGCTACTATGTTTTCATCCATAATGTGAATCTCCTCTAATCCGGCGATAGAGTGGGGGGCGGGGATAAATGCCGCATCGAGCCTTTGATTCAAGACATCATTGATCAATCTATCGGGCATGGCAGAAGTGAAATCAAGATCAATATGTGGGAATTTATCCGCCAGTTCTTTTACCAGCTCCGGTCCTTTAAGAGCCATCGTAGTTTCTATAAAACCAATTTTGATCTGGCCTTTAACAACGCCGCCCTCCCCAATCTCCAATTTGGCTGCTTCTACTAAATTGTCGATCTGTTTTGCGTATTGAAGCAAAGTTCTTCCAGCGGGTGTCAATTCAACTTTTCTTGAAGTCCTCAAAAATAGCCTTGCTCCAAATTCCTTTTCAAGAATTTTGATTCTTGCCGTTACGTTAGACTGTACCGTAAACATGGATTCTGCGGCTTTTGTGAAGTTTCCTTGAAGTGCGACTGCCTCGAATAATTTTAAATCGTTAAGATTCATAAATCATAAATTATGATAGTACCCATCTTTTTAAATTATTTCTAATAATAAAACTTTGCGAATAGATTTGAACTTATAGAAGCAATATAAATAAAATAGCGAAGGTCTTAGCCGCATTTGTGCTGACCTTTCCAACAAAATCCTGTTGTATGACATCCTCAAAAAAACCAGCGGAAAATTCAGTAGGAAGCATTCATAACAAAATTTATTATCGTAATATAGTGCTTGGAGTGCAAAATATTCTTTATCGTGAATCGGGCTTTTTAAGCGCACCAGCCATTTTGCTCCTCCATGGGTATCTGACCTCCTCCCATATGTTCCGGAATCTTATGCCGTTACTGAATCAAAAGTATCATTTAATTGCTCCTGATCTCCTTGGTTTCGGCTATTCAGATGCTCCTGATAGATCCAAATTTGCTTATACATTTGACAGCCTTACAAAGTCTTTGCAGGCATTCATTGATCAACTTAAGCTTACAGGATTTGCAGTGTATGTATTTGATTATGATGCTCCGATAGGGTTTCGCCCGATGATGAGAAATCCTGAGAAAATTACAGGGTTTATCTCAAAAAATGGTAATGCCTATACGGAAGGCCTCGGATCTGCTTGGGATCCAGTAAAGAAGTATTGGCAAAGTGATTCGCAAGAAGATAGGGATGAATTAAGAGGATTTGTCAAAGAAAAGGAGCTTGAATTTCAATATTTTACTGGAGTTTCAGATCCTGAATTGACTGCGCCGAAAGTGTACACTTTGGACCAGTATTTTCTAGATCGGGCAGGTTCGAACGAAAATCAGTTAGATCTTATCGGAGATTATAAGAATAATGTAGAATTGTATCCAAAGTTCCATGAATACTTTAGAAAGCACCAACCAAAAGCCCTGATAGCATGGGGATGTAAAGATCCGTATTTTTTGCCTGAAGGAGCTCAGGCTTATGAGAGGGATATTCCAGATGCAACTGTAAAATTCTATGATACGGGGCATTTTGCGCTGGAAACACATGTAGGGGAAATCGGGAATGATATCCTGGATTTTATGGCTACACTTCCAGAATAAGCGGAATCAAGCAGATTGTCCATGAGGTGGGATAAATGGAATTATTCTACTTTAACAATTGCTAATAAAAAATGTGTGAAAATTGAGTGGTCATTTTGAGCTATCGCAGCATACGTAATCATGTATCAAAGCCTATTAAACTATATTTCCAAATACTCAGGTTCATCTATTTCACTGGATGAAGAAGAAATGATTAAAAGGGTATTTCAGCCAAAGAAGTTAAAGAAGAGACAGTTCTTTTTGCAGGAGGGCGAACTTTCCAGATATACAGGTTTTATTACGAAAGGTGCCATGCGCCAATATTTGATTGACGAGAAGAAAGGAGAGCAAATTGTTAACCTATTCGTTGAAAATTATTGGGCAACTGATCGCGAAAGCTTTTTTAATCTGACACCTTCCAAGTATTACATAGATGCTTGGGAGGAAACGGAATTACTGGTAGTAAACAGTACGGATTTTGCAGGATTAATGGCTAAAATACCTGCCATTGTCGAAATGCTTCGCGTCATGGATGACAGAAATGCGATTGCCATGCAAAAAAGATTAGATGCCACCATCTTCAATACAGCAGAAGAGCGATATAATGACTTTTTGAACCATTATCCCCAATTTAGCCAACGATTTCCTCAGCATCAAATAGCCTCTTTTATAGGGATTACCCAAGAAACCTTAAGTCGGGTGAGAAGAAAATCAACCAAGTAATCGGATGTGCTTGTTGCCGGATTTTTAAATGGGACTGTTGACAAATGCCTAGGGTGTTTATTGCCATATATCGCATATATCATTGTTCAGGGCCATTCCGTTGCCTGATTTTATTTTACAAAGTAAAATGTCATTTTCTTTGTTTCATGTGTTTATTGATGTTCGCAGCTATGGACAAGGGTTGGAACCTACCCTCAATTTATAAGTGAGTTGATTTTGTGTCTTTGGTTTTATCGACATTTGTCAATGCCCTTTGCTTTTATTTGAAATAAATTTGGATAGAAATCAGAGAAAATTATTTCGCATGCTCATATAGAGGACGAAAGTGGCAGTGTTCTTAGCGCAATGCTATTATAGATTGATCCTAATTAACTGGTAAACAGGGGAGTGTATTGATAAGTGGTCCGGGATTTAATCAGGTCATTGAAAAGAGTATTATAGATATCGTAGTTGATGTTTATATGCCTCCACAGTGGGACTTATTCGCTGGATACTTAACTATTATAGTTTCAATTTGCGCTATAGCTGGACAAGGCTACATATTATGGACTCGATTAATTTTATTGAGTCATTTGTTTTTGTAAGAAATTGGTTTGCAAGTATTTAGGTGTAATCGTAAATATGTTTGAAAGTAGTGATATGTCATTCATATCGTCTAGTGGTCAATATTCTGCTTATAAATATGATTTGCATATGGTGATAATTTATTTATTCTGTTTAGAATGACTACTATAATTTGGTAATATGTATATCCGCTTTTCTGCCAGTAAAACAATAAAAGCATCATAGGATTCGGAAAACACCAGCGTCAAGGCCACTTCGGTCACCCGTCTTCGGTCTTCCGTCCAGTAGAGCAAAGAGAATATGGTTACTGGCATCATTGCGGATAATCACATTTGGTAATTATAGATATGCCATTTTCAAAAAATTATTTATTTTAAATTTACTTTGTTGTTATGATATTATCAGGTATCGGATTAAATATTAAGGGATTAGTATTGGATAGGTTGCCTTATGAAGTTATATGGTTGGATTATAATGGAAATGTTGTTTATGCCAATGAAATGTTTTGCACTATATTGGGTTATAGCAATGAAGAAGCTGTACAGTTGTCCATATCAGATATTAACGTTACGGTGACTCCCGATAACTGGAAAAGCCATTGGCAGGAAGTTTCTGAAAAAGGAGTCATTACTTTTCCGGCAATACACAAAACAAAAGGAGGGAGGTTTTATAACGTGAGCGTGTTTGCCCAACATTTTTCATACAACGGAACAGAATTTATATGTGGGATTTGTCATGAAATCACCGAATCCAATTTTTATAAAAACCTGATTGATCACACAAAGGTGATAGGAAGTGTGGGGGGGTGGGAACTAAGCTTGCAGAATGGATCCTTACTGGCTACTACCTGTGCTTTAGAGATTTTCAATACCGAAGATTCGAAGGATTTAGCTCCTTCTAAAATCATACATAAATTTAAAGATAGTAGTAGGCTAGATTCGCTATTTGGACAATTAATTAAGAATGCGATCGCTTTTGATGAAGTATTTGAGACGAAGGATTTTCCACCGAGGTATATCAGGGCTATTGCAAAACCTATCCTGAAAGGGCATGAGGTTTTTAAAATCTCAGGAGTTTATCAGGATATCACGGAGATTAAGCAAAAAGAAAATGATCTGGCACTCTATAAAACCATCATTGACAATGCACAGGATCTGATTTATGTCTATAACGATAAAGCGGACTTGTTGCATTACAGCGAATCATTGGTTGAAAAACTGGGGTTTACCAAACAGGAACTGGATCGGCTTAATATGTTTGAGATAGACCCCTCTCTTACACCGGGATTTTGGAAAGGGCATTTTAAGGAACTAAGGGAAAAAGGATCACACCGTTTGGAATGGATAATTACCAGGAAAGACGGAACGAAGTTCCCGGCGGATATCACGGCAAGCCATTTAAAGTATTATGGTGAGGATTTTAGCTGCGCCGTTGTAAGGGATATTACGGCAAGAAAGAAGAGGGATCTGGAATTATATGAAGCCTTGGAGGAAATCAAGTCGCTAAAAGAGCGTCTTGAAAATGAGAATGAATACCTGCAGCAAGAGATAAGCAAAAATTTTAATTATGCCAATATTTTGTACAGCAGTGCTTCCTATAAAAAAGTGCTGACACAGGTTGACCAGGTGGCCGCTACGGATACCACGGTGCTGATCACAGGTGAATCCGGGACAGGGAAGGAATTGCTTGCAAGTGCCATACATAGCAATAGTAGAAGGAAAAACCGTCCTCTGATTAAAATCAATTGTGCGACACTACCCAAGGAGCTGATGGAAAGTGAGTTGTTTGGCCATAAAAAAGGCGCGTTTACAGGTGCGATGGCCAATAAGATGGGGAAGTTTTCCCTAGCGGATGGGGGGACGATCTTTCTTGATGAGATAGGGGAGTTGCCAGTGGATCTTCAGCCCAAGCTACTCCGGGTTTTGCAGGAAGGAGAATTTGATGAACTGGGCGGCACGAAGACCATCAAGGTTGATGTGCGGATTATTGCGGCAACCAACCGCGATTTAAAGGAAATGATGCGTGAGGGTCTTTTTAGAGAGGACCTTTATTATCGCTTGAATGTTTTTCCCATCTACAATATTCCCTTACGTGCCAGAAAAGACGATATACCTTTGTTGGCCCAATATTTTTTGGAGAAATATTCGGCGAAAGCGGGCAAATCTTTTAAGCGTTTGGCGACAAAAACAATTGAGTGTCTGATGAATTATAATTTCCCGGGGAACATCAGGGAACTGGAAAATTTGATCGAGCGTGCCGTTATCGTGGAGAATGGCTCAACGCTGGGCCCGGGGAACTGGATCCCTAAAAATGAGATTTCAGCGTTTAAAACTGATTTTCAGCCCTTTGAGGAGAAGCAGAGGGAATACATCATTGAAGTGCTCGAACATACCAATTGGCGGATCAGCGGTCCTAACGGGGCCGCCGCGATTTTGGAGATGAAAGACAAGACCTTGTTTGCTAAAATGAAGCGATTGGGTATAGAGAAAAAGATTAGTTTGAAGTCTTTAGGAAATCTTAAAAGCAATTAATGATTTGATCAGTCAAAATGATAGTTTTTAATCTATTATTGCGTTTTTCAGCATGCCCTAGATGATTTCGACACATGGGTAAAGAAGGCTACTGCGGTGATGGTAGATAAACTTACGGCTTAGCTAGGACTAAAGCCAGACACCTGATCAAACGCTGTTATAAGGTCAGCGATCTCGGAATATACCCAACCTTGCCATTTTAGCCTCTAATGTAGTTGGCTTTATATCCAGCAATTCAGCTGCTCCCCCTTTTCCACGGATTCGGAAATTTGCTATGTGCAAGGCCTTCAGAATATTGTCTTTTTCTGCTTTAATTTGGGGCTTTACAATTGGCTTAGAAGAGTTCTCACTTGTAGTCAATTCTTGATCAGACGAAGGTTCGGATAGCAATGGTTCTACCAATGAAATTACTGGGGAGGTAGCCATAATTGCCGCGCGCTCAAGTAAGTGTTCCAATTCGCGTATGTTCCCAGGCCAGTGATAGTTATGCATCTGTATCTTCGTGGTTTCAGAGATTCCTGTTAGGCTTTTACCTAGTTTCTTTGAGATTTTTTGAAGGAAATACATAGCTAGCGGCATAAGGTCTTCATTGCGTTCCCTTAATGGAGGTAATTTAATAGGGAATACATTCAGCCGATAGTACAAATCAGAGCGGAACCGGCCTGCGGCAATCTCATCTTGCAGGTTTCGATTAGTAGCGGCGATAATCCGCACATCCACAGGAATCGGGCCTTTGCCCCCAACGCGCTCAATTTCTCTTTCTTGTAGTACCCTGAGCAGTTTAGGCTGAAGTTCAATAGGCAACTCACCAATTTCGTCCAAAAAGATGGTGCCCCCATGAGCCAGTTCAAACTTGCCTATACGTTTTTCTGTGGCACCGGTAAAACTGCCTTTCTCATGCCCGAATAATTCGCTCTCGATAAGCTGAGGTGGCAAGGCCGCGCAGTTTACTTTGATCAACGCTTTGCCTTTACGGGATGAGCGGTTGTGCACTGCTCTGGCAATAAGTTCTTTCCCAGTTCCTGTTTCTCCCAGGATCAGCACAGTATAATCTGTAGGGGCTACTTGGCTGATACTTTTAAACACATTCACCAATGCAGAACTTTCTCCGATCATTTCTTCAAAATTGGCACCTGTTTTCACTTCCTCTATCAGATATTTATTCTCCTGATCTAGTTGCTCACTCAGTCGCTGGATTTGGTCAAAAGCCATCAAGCGATCTACTGTTAAGGCCAGAGAAGGCCTTAAACGTTCCAGTATAGAGAGGTGTTCTTTCAGGTAGGTAGAAGGTTGGCGGCTGAAAAAGGAAAGGAAAAAAGTACCGTTTGTGGCTGTTTTAAGGGGTATAATCAAGTTAGACTGCATATTAAAAGTCTTGGAGATCAAGTGTTTGATTGGGTTCCTCCGACAGAGTTCTTCAAACGCTGCCCCATTATAGATAGCTTCTGTCATATCAGGTATCTGTTGCTGTATAGCCTGATACTTTTTTACCGTAAGCCCAGTCATCTGAAGGAAGTTTTCTATCCAGATAGTCTGGTACTCCTCTTTTCCTATACGAAAGAAACTACAAGAACGGTAGGAATCAACTAAGTGGTTTTTTTCAAAACCTATAATGAAATAATCAAATGGAATATGCTCTTGGAAAAGACTGGTTACTTTCAGTAAGCGATCCTCCCAAGAACCATTTCCAGAGAATGCATCAGTCAAAGCAATCTGCAGCGCTTGCTCTTGCCTTACACGTACTTCAATACGATGCGCATGGCGATAATGGGCAATTTCCAGTGCAATGAGTACGTCTTTTTCACGGAAAGGCTTTACGATAAATCCATACGGTTGGGTGGTTTTTACCTCTTCAAGAATACTTGAATTGGTGTTAGCCGACACATAGATAAACGGAGTATTTTCTTCTGCCAGTAATCTGGCAAGGTCAATGCCTGTTTGTTCTCCCTTGAGGATGATATCAAGCAACACCAGGTCCGGCTTTTGCTGATTTTTGAGTTCAATGGCCTTGGCTACCGTAAAGGCAATGCCACTAACCCTATAACCGGCTTTCTCAAGAATCTGCCGTAGATCATTGGCAACAGCGAATTCGTCTTCCACTATCAAGATGGTCTGCTGGGATGGCATTATCTGGTTGGTGGTATTAATTGGCATAATCTACTTTATTATGAATGGGACTTATTTTCTCATCTGCAAAGAGTAGGGATATTTTTACCCCTTGACTGCTTTCTATGTGTAACTCAGCCCCTAGTTGTGCACTAAAACCATGAATCAGAGTCATACCTAGAGAACGGATTTGTGAAGGGTCAAACTCCTTGGGTAAACCTACCCCGTCATCTTCAATGATCAACTCATAGCTTGTGTCAGCTTTTTGCTGCAGACTTATAAGTACTAATCCGGCGCGTCCTTCTGGAAATGCATACTTGAACGCATTCGTAATTGCTTCATTTATAATTAACCCTAAAGGCACGGCCAAATTCACATCAAGTTCTATAGGCTCGATGACTAGTTTGAAGCCAACCTGTCGGGATAGCGCAAAGGTGTCTTGTAGGTAAGTTACTACTTCTTCCACATAACCTTTCATGGGGATACGTGCTAAGCCTTCATTCTGATAAAGTTTCTGGTGAATCAGGGCCATAGCCTGTACCCGGTTCTGGCTATCCTGGATGGCAGAGAGAGCTGCTTTATCTTTCAGTGAAGCTACCTGGGAATTGAGTAGGCTCATGACGATTTGTAAATTGTTTTTCACCCGATGATGAATTTCTTTGAGCAGTCGTTCTTTCTCTTCCAACAACTGCTCTAATGCATGGTTCTTCTCTTGAATCTGTTGTTGTTGCTCCTGTAATTTAACTTGCTGGGATTGTAGCTGCCTATTGCTTTGTTGTTTTAACCGGTAACGGTTGTAAATCACTCCCAGCAGCATAAGAAGCATGGCCGCCCCACCGGTAATTCCATTGCGCAATAGTTTAGCCTGCTTTATTTCCTGTTGTTGAAGTTGCCTTTCCTGTGTTAACGTTGTAATGTTTTGCTCTTTAAGTTGTAACTCCTGCTCTTTCTTTTCGGTTTCATACTGCACCTGAAAGGCAATAAGTTGGTTGCTCTTACGCTCATTGAATACTGAATCCTGCAGGGCTTTGTACTGCTGATAGTGCCCAATAGCAGAAGATAAATTACCCCTCAGTGAATCCAACTGAAAGGCATACAGATGCAGATTGCTTATTTGAAGTAACCTAGGATAATTTTCAGTGAGTGCAAAAGCTTGTTCTAAGTGATACTGGGCTTTTTGGTATTGGCCGGTCTTAGAGTAGAGTTTAGCTAACAATGTTGCCTTTGCTATACAATAAT
Organism: Algoriphagus sp. AGSA1; assembly: GCF_021390545.1. GTDB lineage: Bacteria > Bacteroidota > Bacteroidia > Cytophagales > Cyclobacteriaceae > Algoriphagus. Next base: position 80,084 of record NZ_JAJUWR010000006.1, read on the forward strand.
CTATGGGGCCACTCGCTCCATTACAATCAAGGGAAGCTTTCAGAAGGTGCTTTTCGGCATTAGGATAGTCTTTCATGGCCATGTAAATTTCTCCCAACACTATATTAATATATATTGTTGTAACCGGATTTTCTAGCTGGTATTTAGGAGAAATTTTCCCCATTATAGATAATGCCTCCCTGGGTTGGTTTAAGGCAACCATAGCTCTGCCTGCATGTATATGAGCTTGGTTGAAAATCCAATTATGAGGAGAATCTTTATGCATTCGGATCAGTTCCTGGGACAATTGAAGTGCCTGTTGAGGTTGGCCCATATCTTCGTAAATCTGTAAAACAAGAAAATAAAATGAATTAATATTTACTGTATCTCCAGATGCCCTTGCTTCCTTGATAGACTCCAAGGCGTAAGGCAAGGCTTGCTCAAAGTTTCCCACCACCTTATGAACATGCCCGAGTTTTTCATAGGTGTATTGCAGCTCCTGTGAGCCGATTGATTTCTGAATTTGTAATACTTCCAGCAATACTCTTAAAGATTGGGCGAAGTCTCCTTGAGACCTACGCATATCAGCTATAGTTCTTAGCGTACTTGCCTCTTTCTCTTTATTGCCAAGCTCTCTGTATAGGGCGACGGCCTTTTCGTAACAGCGTATCCTATGCGGCATAGATTCTTCGGATCTTGTGTAACTATTTCCTAAACGAACCCATAACGCTGCTTGTAGGGAAAGATCTGTCACCTTTTCAATAAGCAGTATGGATTTTTGTTGATATTTCGTTGCCATAGGTAAAACACCCCGTTCCTTGTTAATATGTGCCAACAGGGCTAAACTTCTTGCTTGGCCAGCGACATCTTGTCGCTGAATCTGCAGGTTAAGAGCGCTTTGTGCAAAATAGGTTGCAGAGTCCAGATCCACAGGCAATTCCAAGGGTTTGAAGAGGTAATATTCCCCAATACTGTATAGCAGGTCTGTTTTCTTCTCATCAGGTTTCATCTTTTCAAGCAATATCCTGAGCTGATTTATTCGTTTGGTTTTAAGGTATATCTGAGCCAATAGCAATTGGCTACTTTCCTTACCTTGAGAAAAGGAAAGAGAACGGCTCAAGTCTTGCGCTTTGGTAGCATAGGCAAAAGCAGAGTCCATATCTGCTTGCAATTCCCCCGGTTTATATAAATGATATTTTCCTAACTGCAGATAGAGCTTTACCTGATTGGTATCAGGCTTACTTTTTGAGAGCATCCGTAAGAGGCTATCCGCTTCAATTCGCGGGATTTGTTGTGAATGCAAGAGATAGGGAGGTAGCAAAAAAAATAGATATAGAAGTATGGCTGGGGAGTGTCTCATGCCAAAATAGTTTAGCAATCAAAAGACCAAAAGTTCAACCTATAAGCAAAGCGCTTCAAAGTTAAATCAAGACAGAGAATCCAAAATGGTAATTTGAGTTCCCTATTACCACTTCTGGTGAATTAAGGACTTGAAATCCAAGTGGATTATTATATATTTTTATAATGCTGGTTTCGTGTTTTTTGGGAATTAAAAGTTGAGTTGTTCAATAATTCAGATCAGCTCCCATTTCATTGCACCAACGTCTCCAACCTAATGGAGAAAATTGTATAAAATCTCCAATATAATGGAGTTGTTTTAAAAAACTCTAAAGGAATGGCTAAAGAAGTTCAGTCTATCCTCCCTTAATTGATCCACAAATCTGAATAGATTCATCTAATTTGATATTGCCTTAGGTTAATTCTCAACAATATGCCGGTAGTTCGTGGTATTAATTGACCTAATCTGTTTTATTAGGAATGAGGCTTAATTTCTCTTCAGTAAACAAGAGTGATATTTTTACCCCCTGCCTCCATTCAATGTTTAATTCGCCTCCCAATTGTGCACTAAAACCATGAATCAAAGTCCTGCCCAAAGAACGACTTCGTGAAGGATCAAACCCCATGGGCAAACCTACCCCGTCGTCTTCAATGGTTAACTCATAGGTTAAGTCAGCTTTATGCAGCAGACATATTTTTACGGTACCTGAACGTTCTTCCGGAAAAGCATACTTAAATGAATTAGTAATGGCTTCATTAATAATTAACCCTAAAGGAACAGCCACATTCATATCCAGGTCGATGGCTTCGATAAACAGTTTGAAACTAAGCCGCCGGGAAAGAGAATAGGTGTCCTGCAGGTAAGCCACTACTTCTTCTACATAGGGTTGGATGGGGATACGTGCTAATCCTTCTGTCTGATACAGTTTCTGATGTATGAGTGCAATGGCCTGCACCCGGTTCTGACTATCTTTAATCGCAGACAGGGCAGCTTTATCTTTGAGGGTAGCTATCTGAGAATTCAGCAGGCTCATCACAATCTGCAAATTGTTTTTAACCCGGTGGTGGATTTCTTTCAGTAATCGTTCTTTCTCGTCCAATAACTTTTCTAATGCCTGATTATTCTCTTGAATCTGTTGCTGTTGCTCTTTTAGAATTAAAAGACATATACTTCATTTTTATGAATTGAACTTATTTTCTCATCAGAAAATACCAAGGATATTTTTACTCCTTGGTTACTTTCTATTAATAATTCCCCGCCAAGTTGTGCACTGAATCCATGAATCAGGGTCATACCCAATGAACGGCTATGTGCAGGATTAAACCCATCAGGTAAACCTACGCCATCATCTTCAATCGTTAACTCATAGATTGTATCAGATTTTTGCAATAGACTTATAAAGATAGTACCAGAGTTTTTTCCCGAAAAGGCATACTTGAATGCATTGGTAATCGCTTCATTGATAATTAAACCTAATGGGACCGCCCTATTCACATCCAGTTCTATCTGTCCGATAAAAAGTTTGAAATCATCTTTAAAAGAAAGATGATACGAGTCTTGAAGGTAAACTACTAATTCTTCTACGTAGGCTTTCATTGGAATTCTGGCTACCCCATCTGCCTGATATAGCTTCTGATGAATGAGAGCCATAGCCTGAACCCGGTTCTGGCTATCTTGGATGGCAGACATCGCGACTTTATCCTTCAGGGAAGCTACCTGGGAATTAAGCAGACTCATAACAATTTGTAAGTTGTTTTTCACCCGATGGTGAATTTCTTTGAGCAATCGCTCCTTCTCATCTAAGTGCAGTACCAGTTCCTCGTTCTTCTCTTGTATTTGTCGCTGTTGTTTCTTAAGAGATTCCTGTTGGGATTTAAGTTCTTTGTGTTGCTCTTGTAGTTTTCGTTGTTGCTCTTTTAAAAGGCTATTGTTTTGTTGCTTTAGCCGGTACCTGTTGTAAATTACGCCCAGCAATAACAGGAGTAGAGTAGCCCCGCCGATGATTCCATTTCGAATGAGCAATGCTTTGTTTATTTTCTCTTCCTGAAGTTGCTTTTCCTGTGTTAAGGTTAAAATGTTTTGCTCTTTAAATTTTAAATCCTGCTCGATCTTTTCGGTCTCATACTGTACCTGATAGGCAATGATCTGGTTGCTTTTGCGCTCATTGAACACCGAATCCTGCAGGATTTTATATTTCTGATAATTCGAAATAGCCGAAGAGAGATTGCCTTGCAGGGAATCCAGCTTAAAGGCTTGGAGATGCAGATTACTTAATTTAATAAGATCAGGCTGCTTGTTAAGCATTTGGAAGTGTTCATTCAAGTGTGAGGATGCTTTCTTGAGCTGCCCGGTTGCTAAATATAAGGTGGTTAGGTTAGCATGAAATAGCATAATTTCATCATTAATATTATAGAAATTAGTCCATCCTGCTTTACCTTTTACACTACTTGCTTTCGCTAATCCCTTTTTTAAATGCTTTTCTGCCTGTGCGTAATCCTGTAAGCCCATAAACGCCTTTCCTAAGCACAGAGCCGCTACTATTTCTTCAAGCAATACATTGGGAGGATTGTTTTCCAAAAAATTTTTAATGAGCGTTAAAGCTTCCTGCGGTCTCTTTAATGCAATCAAAGACTGGCTCATTTTTCTAATATTGATTAACCGAAATTGGAACCTTTCATTATCGGGTTCTCTTGACAGCTTGGTTAATACGGTTCTGTGCACTTCTAATGCCTCAGCATGCTGATTCAGATCCAGGTATATTTGACCGATAAGGCTGTAGAACTTGTCCAGATTTAATGTATCGGCAGTTGCCCGGGCATTTCGGATAGCATCGAGCCCATAAGGCAGGGCCAGCTCGTAATTCCCCATACGGGCATATACCTGGCCTAACAGTTCATAGGTGTAATGCAGGTCCTGTGATCCGATTGATTTCTGAATGCGTAGGACTTCCAGCAGTTCTCTTAATGATTGGGCATAGTCTCCCTGGTACTGGTGCATATTGGCAATCCATCGTAGTATAAATGCTTCTCTTTCTTTATTGCCTAGCTGCCTGTATAGGGCGAGTGCCTTTCTGTAATGGGTTATCCTATCCGTTACAGGTTCTTCAGACCTAGTGTAGCTACTCCCCAAAACAAACCATAGTCCTGCTTGTATGCTAAGGTCTTTTACCTTTTCAATAGCTACTATGGCTTTTTTTTGATAGTGCTTCTTCATGAGAAAATCACCCCGCTCATTGTTGATGTGAGCCATCATGATTAAACTTCTCGCATGGCCAAGGCTGTCTTTAAGCTGTATCTGCAGGCTAAGAGCACTTTGTGCATAATATTCCGCCGAGTCCAGATCTTCCGGGAATTCATAGGGTTTTTGAAGGTAGTAGCGCCCAGTCCACTGCAGTACATCCGCTTTATTTTTATCAGGCTTCATCTTTTCAAGCAATGCCTGTAACTGCCCTATTTTTTGGCTTTGGAGATATACCCGTGCAAACATCTTCTGACTTCCTTCAAATCCCTGGCTATATGCAAGTGTCCGGCTTAAATCTTCAGCTTTGGTAGCATAGTCAAAAGCAGATTCCAAATTCTCTTTATATTTTCCAGGCTTATTTAAAAGATGATTTCCCAACTTCAGGTAGAGTTTTACCCGGTTGCTATCCGGCTTGCTTTGCGAGAGTAGCCAATACAGATCTTCAGCTTCGCTTCGAGGGATTTGTTTTGATTGCAGGATAAAGGGCATTAGCAACAAACATAGGTATAAAAGCAAGCACTGACGGTAACTCATAACAAGATAGTTTAGCAATCAGAAGACCAAAAGGTCAATCAAGAAGAAACCGAATGAACGTTATCTGAAGACAGAAAAACCAAAAGTGTAATCTCTGTGGCTTTTTACACTCCGGCTTAATCATTGGCTTGGAAATAAAATCAATTGGTAAATGTTCAATATAGTATATGGCCATACTGTCAGTGAATTATTGGATTAGTTGTTTGTTGATTCAGGCCAGCTTTCAAACTACATCTCCCGCATCGCCACTTTTTTGGAGAACATTGCTTGGTTCTTCAAGAGTAATAGATTGAGGAATGCGCAATGCTCGGGAAGTGAAGAAGGAATGACAATGGCCGTTAAGTCCTTTGATGACCCATAATCAATCTGCAGAGGGGAAAAGATTCAAGTAATTTCTAATCCCGTTAAGCAATTTAGCAATAATCCAGCTTGAGTCTAAAAAAAGCAGCCCTGATTTAAAGAATATTCCATGGGAAATGTATGCGAAATGGAAATAATAGTTTCAGCAAATCCATGGCTGTACATTAGCACTTCACTTTGATTATACCTTGCTTCCATTAGTGTTCGACTAGTAAATATAGAAGCCAACAATATTTTTTCCTAGGTAAAATCACCTTGTTTTCAAGAGCAAATATTAGAGCTATATACACGAGAAGTCCATTAATATGGAGTTTCCTCCAAAAAAAACTCTATCATATTGGAGCCAAAGGCTAGTGAAAGTTGAAAATGATAAATAATGAGCATCTCACAAAGTATTAGTTTTTAGTTAGTTGAAGGTGTCTTTCTCAGCTGCGGCAACAACCTTATTGTCTGGCACTTTTTTTATTCCATAAACCAGAAATACATAATGTTGGCTTCAGTAATCTAATCCTGTTCTGGAAGGATTAGCCTGCAGTATGCCGTTAATCCATACAAAGAAAAATATATGTCTCAAGCGTTTTGGTTATTTGGCACCCACTTAAGTATTCTAGCAGATGAGCACCAGACAAATTCAGCATACGATCTGATCGAAGGGCAGTTTCCGGCAAACATGGAAACTCCTTTGCATATGCATACGAAATATGCGGAACAGATTTATGTGCTGGAAGGTGAATTTACCGTCTATATGAACAAAGAGAAAATCACCCTCACACCAGGCGAACATCTTTTTATTCTTCCCAATACGCCTCATGTGGTAGCGGCTTCCAGTAGTAAAGTAAACCGTGCCCTTACCGTTGCCTCTCCCAGTGGATTTGCAAAGTTGATCCGAAGTGTGGGGATTTCCGGTGAAGATGCCACCCAACCACCAGACACACCTAACGATATGGGATTGTTTATAGAGCTTTCTAAAGAAACCGGTGATGTGATTTTGGGTTCGCCGGGCGCCAGACCTTAGCTTCGCAAATCAAGTCATAGCTCTGCTTAATGTACCGAAAATCCTATTCATAATGACTTAGTCGGATTTTTCTGACTAAAAGTTCTGTCGAAACAGCTTTATATCTAATACAAGCATGCATAACTCCCATTTTATCACCAATATTGAAGAAGGTTTTTGAATATACATTATAATTAATATCCGGAATCCAGGTTGTATAGTTTTTTTCTACTTTCAAACAAGAAGTGGCACCGCCTGATAAATGGCTTTCAACATTATTCAAATTAACTCCCACTTTTACTCAATTAAACTTTATAAGGCCTAATTCCTTAATTATGACAGTAGTGCACCATGTAGTAAAACCTCCAACATTGTAGAGGACAATAGCATTAATCTCCATTTCCTTGGAGTCTAAGTGTGGCCTTAGTAATCTATACTTTAGATTTTTAAAAAAAAAGCCGCTCTTATAGTATTTAAAGGCCGTTTCGTGTCTTTTTAATTCCTTTTACACTTAATGGTACAGCACTTGAAACGGATTGTCTGACAGTCTGTCTCAAAAATATAGCACGACACTTAAATTCTAAATTCTGAAGATTAAGAACGAACTAAACACTGAATTAATCCTACAGGAAATCATTTTATCTGTGAAAGGCTATTATTAAAAAAATAATGATCGGAAAAGCACTTTAGTATGGTGGGAAAATGAAGTTTTGTGAACAATTAATAGGAGCCACTTGAGTGATTTTTTCTACTGATTTACTGGCAATTGAACCTTGTTTTAAAAAAAAGAGGGGTAAATGCTGAATAATTATAAAAGTAGATATTTTAGTTGTTGTTTTATAAAATTTAAAATATAAAGAGAATCAAAGGGGTTTTATAATAAGTTTTATACGATGGAAAGTTTTAGATATGTTAAGGAGTTGGTATTGGAAAAATTGCCATATGAAGTTATCTGGTTAAACTCATCGGGTAATTTGGTCTATGCCAATGAGAAGTTTTGTAGAGTAATGGGATATAGTAAAGCTGAAGTAACAACACTTTCTATTAGAGATATTAACATTACTGTGACTTCTGAAAGTTGGGATAGTCACTGGGATGAAGTAGTTCGAAATGGATGCGTTAATTTTCCCGTAATTCACAAAACAAAATCCGGTAAATTTTATAATTTAGAAATTTTTGCTCAACTAATTTCGTATAACAACGAGGAATTTATTTGCGGTGTGGGTAGTGAAATAACTGAAGCTAGTTTTTATAAAAATGTAATTGATAATACAAAGGATATCGGAAGTGTTGGAGGTTGGGAGCTTAATTTGCAAGATGGCTCAATTATAGTCACCTCTTGTGCATTAAATATTTTTCATACGTTGGATTCCAATGATTTTTTACCTTCTAATATCAAACATCAATTCGACGATAGGCAAAAAGTTGATGATCTTTTTACACAGTTGATTGAAAATGGGATTGCTTTCGATGAAATATTTGAAACTAAGGAATCGCCCCCCAGGTATATCAGGGCTATTGCAAAACCTATCCTGAAAGGGCATGAGGTTTTTAAAATCTCAGGAGTTTATCAGGATATCACGGAGATTAAGCAAAAAGAAAATGATCTGACGCTCTATAAAACCATCATTGACAATGCACAGGATCTGATTTATGTCTATAACGATAAAGCGGACTTGTTGCATTACAGCGAATCATTGGTTGAAAAACTGGGGTTTACCAAACAGGAACTGGATCGGCTTAATATGTTTGAGATAGACCCCTCTCTTACACCGGGATTTTGGAAAGGACATTTTAAGGAACTAAGGGAAAAAGGATCACACCGTTTGGAATGGATAATTACCAGGAAAGACGGAACGAAGTTCCCGGCGGATATCACGGCAAGCCATTTAAAGTATTATGGTGAGGATTTTAGCTGCGCCGTTGTAAGGGATATTACGGCAAGAAAGAAACATGATCTGGAATTATATGAAGCCTTGGAGGAAATCAAGTCGCTAAAAGAGCGCCTTGAAAATGAGAATGAATATTTACAGGAGGAGATCAGTAAGAATTTTAACTATAATAATATTTTATACAGCAGTGCTTCCTATAAAAAAGTGCTGACACAGGTTGACCAGGTGGCCGCTACGGATACCACGGTGCTGATCACAGGTGAATCCGGGACAGGGAAGGAATTGCTTGCAAGTGCCATACATAGCAATAGTAGAAGGAAAAACCGTCCTCTGATTAAAATCAATTGTGCGACACTACCCAAGGAGCTGATGGAAAGTGAGTTGTTTGGCCATAAAAAGGGCGCGTTTACAGGTGCGATGGCCAATAAGATGGGGAAGTTTTCCCTAGCGGATGGGGGGACGATCTTTCTTGATGAGATAGGGGAGTTGCCAGTGGATCTTCAGCCCAAGCTACTCCGGGTTTTGCAGGAAGGAGAATTTGATGAACTGGGCGGCACGAAGACCATCAAGGTTGATGTGCGGATTATTGCGGCAACCAACCGCGATTTAAAGGAAATGATGCGTGAGGGTCTTTTTAGAGAGGACCTTTATTATCGCTTGAATGTTTTTCCCATCTACAATATTCCCTTACGTGCCAGAAAAGACGATATACCTTTGTTGGCCCAATATTTTTTGGAGAAATATTCGGCGAAAGCGGGCAAATCTTTTAAGCGTTTGGCGACAAAAACAATTGAGTGTCTGATGAATTATAATTTCCCGGGGAACATCAGGGAACTGGAAAATTTGATCGAGCGTGCCGTTATCGTGGAGAATGGCTCAACGCTGGGCCCGGGGAACTGGATCCCTAAAAATGAGATTTCAGCGTTTAAAACTGATTTTCAGCCCTTTGAGGAGAAGCAGAGGGAATACATCATTGAAGTGCTCGAACATACCAATTGGCGGATCAGCGGGCCTAACGGGGCCGCTGCGATTTTGGAGATGAAAGACAAGACCTTGTTTGCTAAAATGAAGCGATTGGGTATAGAGAAGCAAGTTGGTCTGAAATCTTTAAGCAATCATAGAAATAACTAGGAGATGGTAATTAAACCAATGGATCTCCCCTTAATTATTTAGCGGATAACATAAATTGTAGTTAGTTTGAACTTAATAAAACTGTCCAACTAAGGGCATTCAATTTGAGATCTTGACTTATTTTTCGCTCTTATTTGGGTATATTACCACTAATTTTGTGATAGTATCTGTTTTTAATGCAAGCGGTTTTTCATCAGGTGCAAGCTTTTTGACGACAATAGGTCTTTATCCATGTACCAGAAAATTCCAAAACCGGGAATTTCTAAGCAGCCTCAGCCATGCCATCTTCTACGTTGGCCACATTCGAGGTATAAGCATTCATCTTCTTGGCCGTCTTGAACCTGCCGGTAGGGCCTGCCTCCCGGAGGGCAGGCAGGCCTGGCTTACCTGAGACTTTTTCAGCAAGCCCTAAATCACTACGCCTATTACAGTGTTTGTGATTTTCTTGTTTTTCAATTTTTCAACAAGAGTGTTTCTCTTTGTTTTAAGGTTAATAGCTATATCTAGTAATAAATCAATTATAACTTTTAAAGGAATTTCCTAAATAATGGAAAACTCCTAAATGGTAGAATTTATTAAATAATTAATAAGTATTTAAAATGCTGATAATCAGATAGTAATGATTGTGGCATAACGATTGTAAATTATTTATTCAATAGACTAAAATAAATATATTTTCATTGAAAATTGATTGCTGCCTGTCTCTTTTAGAAAATGTTACAGGAAATGTAACAACTACTTGATTTATACATGTTCTGGTTTGATTAGAAGATCTCTGCATATTTCCAGGGTATGGTTATGAGTGAATAAATATCTGAATCAGATGTTTGTTTATCATAAGTGTTTAAATAAAATAACTAGGGGTATTCAGCTATTTATAGAAATATATTAGCACTCTTGAACTCCCATATTTTGATTGCCACAAGAGGTAGTGGATATATCATAAAAGGCACAAACAATTAATCCAAAATTCAACAAATATTATAAAAGAAAAGGTAAAATTCATTAACCAATTAACCTGCATTTATAGGTTTATAACTAAAAATAATATCGATATGCTTAATAAACTATTTTCAATCCGCCCTTCCGTGAGATGGCTGTTATTTGCCTTTAAATCTATAACGCTGCTTTGGATGTATTCCCCAGTGATTGCACAGCAACGCGATATTCCTGTGGAAGTGTTTGCGGGAAATCGTGCCTTTGCCCACCAGATGTATATGACAAAGTACATGGATTCAACCAGCCGATTTGGTTATTTCGGATATCTTAGATATGAAACTCCATACTCTGATCGGCAGAAAAGCAGTTTCCTCGGCCAGTCATTATTCTTTTATGATGTAGCAGAAGGAGTTAGCGCTGGAGGGGGTGGTTATATTACAAACGCTGGATTTGTGCCCCAGCTCGCATTGGCATATGGCCGTGATATTGGAGATCTTTACTTTTTGGTTTTTGGCTCCTTTGAGCCTATTAAATCGCCCAATAGCGAAATCTGGATGCTCATCACTTACAGCCCCCCATTGAATGAGAGTGGAAGCTGGAGATTATTTACCCAATTCATGGGGTCTTATAATTTTAACTATAAAAATAATCTTCGTTACAATTTCGCAAATCAATACCTACGGCTGGGGCTAGATTATAATGATTGGCAATTCGGTTTGGCTACTGATTTGATCCAGGAAAATCCCGGCGGATTGCTGCCCACAAACACAGGTTTGTTTTTAAGGCGATTGCTGTGATTAGAATTCAATATCCACATTGTGGAATGACGTTACCGGACTACCGTTGCCTAAAAGCCATTATCCATAGACTTGGCTTATTTGTTCCGCTGTGTTTTATAGCAAAGCGTAAAACTGATCGCTCTGTCTGATTATTCAATAGAAAAGTATGATTTTAGTATATTCACTCACCGTCAATCCTGCAAGTAACTTATGTATGTAAAACGATATTTGTCCCCCCTCATAGTTTACTATTACTCATGGCGAATGGTCTTATTTTCGCTTATTACGAGTCTTATAGCTATTTTTGCCTATTCATATTTAAGTTGGAGATGGGTGGCAATTCCTTGGTTGCCAGTGTCTTTGGTCGGAACGGCAACAGCTTTTTTTGTTGGTTTTAAAAATAATCAATCCTATGATCGGAGTTGGGAAGCACGTAAGATATGGGGTAGTATAACCAACCATAGCAGATCATTTGGCGCAGCACTGAAGGCTTATTACTTTGAGAACGATCTCGTAGGCAATGATTTGGATGAAAACATCCGGGTTATCATTTACAGGCATATTGCCTGGCTGTATGCTTTGAAAAATGCCATGTGGCAGCGCACAAGCTGGGAACATAAAGATCGCGCAAGTAAGAGGCAGCGCAACACCCTGCAAAGTTCACAACCCCCATGCCAGGTTGATATCGAAAAGTATCTGCTAGATAACGAGCTTATTGCGCTGAGAGGCAAGAAAAATCTATCTACACAAATTTTAGATAAACAGTCGCAGCATCTTGCCAGATTGCGGCAGGCGGGTAGGCTGGATACTTTTCAGCACATAGCCTTACAAAACTTAATCAGCAACCTATATGACGAACAAGGAAAGAGCGAGCGGATTAAAAACACACCCTTTCCGCGTCAGTATGCTACAACTTCAAACCTATTTATATTCGTCTTCATGACATTACTTCCTTTTGGATTGCTGCCACAGTTTGTCGAGCTTGGAGAGCAGTACATGCTGCTGATGATTCCTTTGAATATGATCGTTTCTTGGGTTTTTATGTTCATGGAGTATGTAGGTGACATAAGTGAAAATCCATTTGAAGGACTGCTAAACGATATACCCGTTGGAACCATAGTGCGCAACATCGAAATTGATTTAATCGAAATGCTAGATGATGAGCAGGTTCCGGAAAAAATCCAGCCAATTTTTGGTGCGCTGTTCTGAAAGTTAATTCCACCCCTCCCCAATTTTCTCTTCAACTTTTATCGTGGTAAGTTCGATGAAGTGCAGTGTGTCCCAGGTCTCATAGCAAACAAAATCCACATCAAGATCAATGTTTGATTGACGGAGGATATTCTGTACAATGTATAGAGAGGAAATAAAACTTCTTAAATATGAGAAATTTATTATATAATAGAAGATGTTTATTGTAGAACATAATTTATTCTATTGATTATCAGCAGATTATAAACTTGGCACTATTCTCGTAAGAATGCTTGTAAATAATAGGGCATAAATACGCTATTAAGACAAAAAGAATGTACAGTTTGAATTTTCTTATTAAATCAATCGTATTAATAGCTTGTGGTTTATTTCAATTCGAGCATATGGTTTTGTGAATATGTACACAGATGATTTGTTTTCTTTATTTTACAAATTTATATCGAATTTCTTTTAATAATTATTGTATAATTACCGCCTGTATTCAAGCAAGTAATTGTTCAAAATTGGAAAATTATGAAGCGTAATCCGTAGTTTATACTTGATGGGCTAGTTATTATTTCATGCTATTAAATAATCAATTATGAAATAATCAAATATTATCATAGAAGCTGTTTTCCTTAATGTGGGAAAATCGATTATAAACAATAGGTCTCTGCATCTACAGAGGTGTGGTTATATATTGTACTAGATCAATCTGACCTATAAAAATCAAAAATAAACACATGAAAACAATTATTGTAGCACAACCTGGAGATGTGAATCAACTGATTTACACTGAACTTGAAAAGCCGACAGCTTCTGCCGATGAAGTATTGATCAAAGTGAAATCGGTTAGTATTAATCCGGTAGATATAAAAACCCGTAGGGGTAATGGCGTATATGGCCGGATAAAAGCAGAAAGTCCACTGATCCTTGGATGGGACATTGCAGGTGTGGTAGAAAATGTGGGCGCGGCGGTTTCCAAATTTAAAATAGGCGACGAAGTTTTCGGGATGGTGAATTTTCCCGGTCACGGTAAAGCGTATGCTGAATATGTCGTGGCATCAGAAAACCAATTGGCCCTTAAACCGGAGAATGTCTCATTTGAAGAAGCAGCTGCAAGTACATTAGCAGCCTTAACCGCTTGGCAAGCACTGGTTAAAAACGCAAAGGTAAAAGCTGGACAGAAAGTATTGGTACATGCAGCTGCTGGAGGGGTAGGCCATTTTGCTGTCCAGATTGGAAAATACCTAGGAGCTGAAGTTACTGGAACTTCGTCTGCCAAGAACAGAGATTTTGTTTTGAGTTTGGGGGCAGATACACATTTAGATTACCATAATTATGATTGGGAAAACCATCCGGAAGAGTTCGACTTTGTATTGGATACTATTGGAGGGGATAACATCGATCACTCTATTTTAGTTACTAAAAAAGGAGGAAGCGTAATCAGTATCCCAACCGGCTTAAACGAGACGGTTAGCGAAAAAGCGAAGGCGAAAGGTGTAAATGGGTATTTCTTTTTGGTGCAATCTGATGGTGAAGATATGAAACAAATTGCCTCACTATTGGAAAAAGGGCAATTAAAAGTTTCATTACAGCAGGTATTCCCATTCTCGGAGATGAAGCAGGCTCATCTACAGCTAGAAACAGGCAGAACAGTTGGTAAAATAACAGTGAATATTTAGTTTGTTAAATCCAAGTAATATGATAACTATAACGGCATTCATTCGGGCAAAAAATGATAGTGCAGATCTTGAAATATTAAATAATCTTTTTACCCGGCTTATAGATGAAACCCGAAAAGAGCCAGGTTGTCAAAAGTATGAGCTACATGAAGTTAAGGATCAGCCAGGACTCTATATTATGATGGAAGAATGGGTGTCAGAAGTAGCGCTTGAAAGCCATAATACTTCTGGACATTTTACGGATTTTGTAACTTCGGCCGAATCTTACTTTACTGCTCCCATTCAGGAATTCCTCTCCACGAAATTAATCTAAGAGTGATCTTCTTTACATCCGATTTTATCTGCTCGAAGTGAGGAAAAAGTGCTCTCATCAACTTATCTTTAGTGAAGGCTTTAATTTGGAGATCATTCGATAAAACAAGAGCCAGATAATATGAAATGGGGCCAGATGTGTTTGATAGTAGGCTCCGAGTATTGAAAACCGTCTTATTATCAAGTGTTTGTATGATTTCAACAAAAAGCAAGGTGTCGGGTTAAAATGACTATAACTATGCTGAAAATAGGTATTGCTGCGGATCACGCAGGATATTCACAGAAGGAGTTGCTTAAGAAAAAGCTAGAAGGGGAACAATACCAACTTATTGATTATGGAGCCTATGGAGTGGATCCTGATGATGATTATCCTGATGTTGTATCCCCATTGGCAAAAGCGCTTTCCAAGGGTGAAATCCAAAAAGGGATTGCTATATGTGGAAGTGGGGTTGGAGTCTCTATTGCCGCTAACAAGTTTAATGGGGTTCGTGCCGCTTTAATAACGGAAACCTATTCTGCCCATCAGGGAGTTGAACATGATGATATGAACATGCTATGCTTGGGAGCCCGCGTGATTGGCAGCGAACTGATTTTCGAAATTACCAAGACATTTTTGAAAGCTCAATTTGAAGACGAAGAGCGCTTTCGAAGAAGATTGAATAAGACATTAGCTTTAGAAAATAAGCACAAGAAACTGTAATTAGAAAAAGCATTGTTTTGTTAAAACGGTTTTACTAGTTTCTTAAGGTTTTTTTATTTTATTCTTGACGACGTACCTTGCTAAGGGACGTCTTTTTTTTCAAGGAAAGCACCTATATACAGGGGGTAACTTTTTTATCTAAGTAAGTATTCATTCACCTAGGCAACTTCTATAGCTTTTGAATAAATATATGCTTGTTCTATTTCTTTGCAGGATAGATTGATTCCTTTAAGATTCAAACGTCTTTTGGTTTATCAAAGCTTTTACTTAATTATTTTATTAAGTATGACAATGTGGTACTATTATATCAGGGAAATGGCCACTGACTTCTTTTCCGGTACCAAGACGTGAAACAGTGGAACCAAATTTCCAAGTCAAGTTGGTAATAAAACATTCAGAGTCTCAGTGAAAAGTAGCTATGATAATTGAATTGATAAAAGCTGTGGCACAGGAAATCCTATTTTAGCTTCCAACTCTAAGAAAATAGAATTTCTTAAATATGAGAAATTTATTATAAATTAGAATTTTTACCATCACTAAGAATGAGTTATTTTCTTGATTATCAGGCATTTAAAAACATGGCACGAAAATCGTTTTATAAGGTAGAAGATAATTAAATATAAATAGATTTATTATTATAGAACAGATTCAGTAGTCAGTATTTAATTTGGTTTTTCGCCATGCTGTTCAATCGTATTGAGGAACTGAAAGCTCTTGTAATTCCAGTGAATTTGTCTCTATGAATATTTAAATTGAGATAGGTAGAGAGAGTCATTTTATTAATATGTATATAGAACACACTTCAATATTTATTGTATAATTAATCCTGAATTAAATTTAATAATTAATCAAAGTTAAAAAACTATGAAGCACACTCCAAAGATCGGACTTGAAGGTTTACTTCGTCCTGAAGACAGTATTGTCGTACTAATTGATCACCAACCTTTTCAAGTTGCGAATTTGCATAGCCATGAGCCTACCATGATTATTAACAATACTGTGGGGCTTGCTAAAGCTACAAAAGTTTTTGATGTACCAACTATTCTTACTACCGTCACTGAAGAACGAGGAGGCTATATCCTTAAAGGGATTCAAGATGTATTCCCTGAGCAAAAGCCAATTAACAGAACCTTCATAAATACTTGGGAGGATCCAGCAGTTACAGATATAGTAAAGGAAACGGGTCGTAAGCAATTGATTTTAGCTGGGTTATGGACAGAGGTTTGTATTGCAATGCCAGCAATCCAAGCTTTAGCCGAAGGGTATGATGTGTTTGTAGTTACAGATGCATGTGGCTCTGTTTCGGCAGAAGCACATGATATGGCAGTGCGTCGAATGGTTCAGGTGGGTGTCGTGCCGATCAATTGGTTGGCTGTGGTTTCTGAATGGCAACGTGATTGGGCTCGTCTGGAGACGGCATCTCAATTGGGGCCGATTCTGTTTGATCACGGTGGCGGAAGCGGTGTTGCTCTATCTTGGGAACTACAGTTGCTTGCAACAACACCTCCAAAACAATAATAGTCAGTTTTGGAATTGGCAGTATATGATGCCAAAAGCTGTTTTGTGATTTTTTGCAGCTTTTGGTTATCCTTTAAAGACCTTTATAAAATAGTTAATATAATAATTAGCGTATATGAAATCGAGCCTGCCTGAGGCAGACAGGCATGTCGGAGACAACTCGCACTGGGGTGAATATAATGCATGTGACCCGTCGGTAGGCAGGGATTCCCTGTCCGACGGCAGGCAGATACGACAGCTAAAAAACAATAATAAACATATGAATAATGACCTATCCCTTCTCATGGAAGAAAATCTGGCTCAGGTTTGGAGCCAAAGAGATCCTTTAGCCAGAATGCAATCCATCCAAACTATCTATACTGTTGATAGCACTTTATATCATGTAGGGCATAAAACAACAGGGCATGAGTCAATCAATGGAAGTGTGAATAGCGTGCTGGACAATATGCCTTCGGAGTTTTCCTTTTTTAAACTTAAACCAGTTGTTATTAATAATGACATGGGCAGGCTGATCTGGGGCGTGGGATCAAGCAAAGAATCGATTGTGGCAACAGGAATGGACATCGCTGTGTTTAAAGATGGTAAAATAGAATCATTATATGTGTTTCTTGATTAAAGCATCAAATTATTAATAGACGTCTTTTAAAAGTAACATATACTGCATAAGCCTTTCATAACAAACCTTATGTGATTAGAGATGAGACTAAATGAAATCATGAAAAAACTAATCGTTATTATAACAGCTATTTTATTTGCTATAAATGTTCACGCACAATCTGGTGACCAATTAATAGGTGCCGATTTGATTGTATTCAATGCAAATATTAGCACCGGAAGTCTGACCAAGCCCGAAGCTTCAGCATTGGCTGTAAAAAGAGGTAGAATTTATGCCGTAGGCGCTGATGCCGAGATACTAGAGTTGAAAGACAACAATACCAAACTCATCGATGCAGATGGCCGACGCCTGATACCCGGTATTAATGATGCCCATACACATATTCTAAATGAAAGGAGCTATAACTACAACGTCAGATGGGAAGGTGTGCCAACATTGGCCCGTGCATTGGAAATGTTGAGTGAGCAGGCAAAGCGCACTCCTGAAGGACATTGGGTGAAAGTGATTGGAGGCTGGTCGCCGTACCAGTTTGAAGAAAACAGATTGCCCACCATCGAGGAAATCAAGAAAGCAGTTCCAGACAGACCTGTAATTGTACAGTATGCTTATAACCGTGCCTATTTAAATGAATTGGCCATGGAAGCTTTTGGAGTGGGGACTGATCGCTTTCCGGCTTCACCGGATACGGTATTCGAAAAGGACGAAAATGGCAATTACACGGGGTTGGTGCATGCCTATACATTTACATTCGCTTCACTTGAACTGATGGTGCCACAACCTTCAGAAGAAGAGCAGCTTAGTTCAATTGCCAATGCTATAAATGACATGAACCGTTTCGGAGTTACCACGGCCGTTGATGCAGCCAGTATTTATGGTTACCCGCATGGACATGTGCAAATACAGCAGCTGGCAAAGGAAAACCGCCTGAATATTCGTATGCCGTTTATTGACCTTCAGTTTGGTGACACCAACAGTGCCAGTTTGGTGGATGCGGAAATTAACACCGTAACAAGAACATCTCCCATCAGCCCAGGAGAAAACCTACATCCAACTATGGCACATGGCCATGAATATGAAGGTACAGGTGAAATACTCAGGTTAGAAATACATGACCACGAAAATTTTGACAGACCAGCAGTAATTATCGATGAGGAAATTATGCACAGGTATATCCGTCAGGATATTACCAAGCTTATTGAGAATGGAATTCCCTTTCGATTGCATATTAGTTACAATGAAAACATCACAACTTTTCTAGACGCTTTAGAAGCTATAAATGATAAGACACCATTAGACGGCTTGCGCTGGAGCATTGAACATGCTGAAACGATTTCCCCTGAGAATATTGCCAGAGTAAAAGAACTGGGGGGAGGAATTGCTTTGGATATGAAAATGGCGATGCATGGTGACGGATTTATAAAGACTTATAGTGTGGAGAAGGCACTTGAAACCCCAAGATTACGACAGTTGGTTGACAGTGGGATTCCTCTTGCTATCACTACAGACGCATTTAGAGCTTCATCCTATAACCCATGGATTGGCATTAGTTGGATGATTACCGGAAAGTCAGTGTCAGGTTCTGAAATACTTGCAAAAAATAACCGCCTAACAAGAGAGGAAGCGCTGAAATTAGTTACAGTCGGACCTACTTGGTTTGAGAACCAAGAAGGTGAAATGGGCAAAATCATTCCGGGGCATTTTGCGGATTTCACATTGCTTAATAAAGATTACTTTACCATCCCTGATGAAGAGATAAAAACCATCTCATCCGTATTAACTGTAGTTAATGGAAGGGTGGTTTATGGTGCTGAAGAATACAGTGAGCTGTCTCCCAAATTGCCTGAAACACTTCCTGAATGGTCAGCAGTAAAACATTTCGGAGGTTATTACAATATGAAATACTAAACGATATAAACTAGATAGTATTTAAGAAATTCAAATACTACTAATAAAAACATGAAATCGAGCCTGCCGGCAGGTGTGGTCATTGAAAAACAAATTATAATTACATGAAAAAGCAAACCAGTTTCTCAACCAAAGGACAAAGAGCTGACATAGGTGACTTAACCATTAATCGATTGTTAGCGAATAGATATACAGATGCAGTTGGTCCGTTTGTGTTTTTAGACCATATCGTTCCGAAATTTCACTCATCTTCCATAAGTAGTGGGACTGGTGGACATCCCCATCGAGGGATAGCTACATTAAGCTATATTATAGATGGAGAAGATGAGCATTTTGATAGTGCCGGGAATTACGCGAAAGTATATTCAGGAGGAATTCAATGGATGAAAGCCGGAAATGGTATTATCCATGATGAAACATTAAATGTAGATTCCCGCACAGGCACCAATCGCACGCATGCTTTCCAGTTTTGGATTAATCTTCCTGCAAAAAACAAAGCCGAAAAACCAGAATATCTAGCAATTCAAAGCGAGGATGTACCTGGAAAATCACTATCAAACGATAGTGGTTGGATAAAAGTAATCGCGGGAGATTATGAGGAACTACACTCCAAAATCCCAAATTACTCAGAACAGTTTTTATATCATATCCATCTAGAAGCGGATAGAAACTTCTCAATTTCAATAAATGAAAATGTGGAAGTAGCGGCATTCCTTCCAAGTAATAATACAACACTTAACGATATTGAATTTCAAGCAGGAGAATTTATTGAATTCGACAGAATTGCTGGTGAGATAACCATTGAAAATAAATTACAGGTAGCTACTGATATTATTTTATTTGGTGGTGAGCCCTATACAGAGCCAATTATTGCAGAAGGTCCATTTGTAATGAATAATTTAACTGAAATAGGGGATGCTTATAGCGACTTCTATTCGGGGAAATATGGCCAAATAGTTCAAAAAAGATAGTTAAGAGAATGGTTATTAATAAATCTGATCAGATTAAATTAGCTGTTTTGCTAGTATTGGCCATTCTGATAATTATTAGTATATGGTGTGGTGTAAGAGATGAATTTACTCATAGAATGTAGGTTGATCGCATTGGTTAGGGTAGGGTGTAATTCAAAACTTTGGAAAAGTAGAAACTAATGCTAAATTCTTTATAAACTCCTTGGGAAATAGATCTGAAAGTTATCAATAAATTTGTGTCTTATATATGAAAAAGAAAATAGACAATACTGTAATACAAGTGAAAACAATTTTTACCCTGGTAATTTTAATGGTTTCCACCATATTATCGGCTCAAAATATAGAAGAATCTACCATTCAAAATGAGTTCCGATTAACGGGCGACAGCATTTCTTTTCCTCTGACGATTGTAAATGCTTTTCCTTTTATTTCCGGAGAAGTTAACGGAGTCAAAGGCAAATTTATGTTTGATACAGGGCACCAAGGCGCATTAGATATCAATAATAATATTGTTCCGCTATCTTCCGAAAGAGCAACAGGTAGGGGCTTTGTAGCGAGTGGTCAGAAATTTGAAAAGTTTACGAATGATACTATTAAAGAATTACGTTTGGTAAATGGCTTACATTTTCAAAATCTTAAACAAATCCCTAGTGCCAATTACGACTTTTTACAAAATAATATAACTCCTGATTGTATAGGTTATATAGGTTATGATTTTTTCAAGGGATATATGTTCAAATTGGATTATACTAAAAGGAAACTTACTTTCTATAAAAGTACTCCGGAAAGAGAAACTTCAAAGGATTTTTTAAGCGGAGAAAAAGTATTGGGTATATTAAACTTCGAAATTAGAAATCTACCCAATATTCCTATGATAAAAGTAAATATAGATGATGTTGAAATGTTAGGATTATTTGATACAGGAGGTTCTTATGGGCTTCTCGAATTTACTGAGAAAGATACTGAAAATCTTACAACCAAAAATTATCTTAAAGACTATGGGAAGGATGGTTATGATGAAGATTTATTTGTTCTGAGCAATGTAACCGTAAGTAAGCAATTAACTACCGATTTTATAGGCATTCATAAAATTGAGGAATCCAGTCAATTTAAAAAGGCTATAGGAGTAACTGAGGATAATCTTTTAATCTTGGCTTACCGATTTCTGTCAAAATATAAGACTGTATGGGATTATGACCATAAAAAAATCTATGTTTTAGAATATTAAAAAGACCTAATACTAGTGGTGTGTAAATTAATAAATAATATAAAAATGAAAATAAATATGCTCCTGTTGTTAGTAGTCTTGATAAGTATTAGCTGTAGTTCAAAAATCAAGACTACAGATAGAATGCATAGAGATCGTATTGGGTTTTTCGATGAGAACAATATGAATCTTTGTGTATTAAACGAAAACGATGGTAGTATTGAAGTCTTAGTTCATATAGAGGATTCATCAAGTGGTCTATACCGGCGAACTGTGTGGAGCCCAGACGGTAAACAATTTGCTTTCACCGGAACAGTAGATGGTGTTAGAGGAACTTATATAGTCGATGCTGATGGCAGTAATAGAGAATTAGTACTCAAGCCAAAAGGAAAATCAGATGAAGGTGTTTTGGATTGGCATAGGGATTTAAAGCTCATTTTTGTCTTGAAGAACATAGATGGTAACGCAGAGATATATAGTGTAAAAGATAGTTTGCAGCTTACGAATCTTACCAAATCACCTAGTTGGGAGTTTTTTCCAACAGTGTTTCCTGATGGCCGTATAGCTTTTGTCTCGAACATAGATGAAAAGGAGGGTGTTGAAAATTCTACGTTCAAGAATGTATATGTGTTAGATCCATACAGTGCAGGCTTTAAATTTTTATTATCAATTGAGGGGATGAGTATGGAGAGCGTATCGACCACAGGAATATTTCCAGATATTTCACCGGATGGGAAATCAATGTGCTTTACATTAAAAGGGGATATTTACATCATAGACACTGATGGTAAAAACAGAAGGAACATTACCAACACCCCCAATCTAACAGAATTGACCCCTTCATTTTCTTTAGACGGTAAATCAATAGTGTATAGTGGGGCAAGTCAACCCGAAACTGATTTCCTCTCTATTAATAAACCAACTATGAATTTATTTAAGATCGATATCAAAACGCTGGAAAAAGAGCAAATCACATTTGGTGAGCATAATTATTTCACACATCCTCTATATCAACCATATAAATAGCAGTATGCATATAAGTTATAAAGTCCGTGATAGATTTTGGTTGAAAGTTGAAATGAAAACTGAAGAGAGAAGAAGAAATCACATGATGTATCATATATAAATCAGAGATCCAGTACCAATTTATTAGACACCTAAACATTTACAATCATGCAAAGAAAAGCAACCGCCGTTTGGAACGGCACAATTAAAGAAGGCAAAGGAAACCTGACTTCCCAAAGTGGGATTTTAAAACAGACTCCTTACACTTTTGTCTCCCGTTTTGAAAACGGAACAGGCACCAATCCCGAAGAACTGATGGCAGCGGCGCATGCCGGGTGTTTCACTATGAAATTGAGTGCTGACCTCACCACTGCCGGCTACCAGCCGGAGGAACTGACCACTACCTCAACGATCACACTGGATAATGGTGTTATCACAAAATCTGACTTGGTCTTGACTGCGAAAATAGCTGGGATTACCGATGAGGAATTCCAGAAAATAGCAAAATCCGCTGAAGAAACCTGTCCTGTAAGTAATGCATACAATCTGGAAATAACCTTAGAGGCAACTTTAATATAGTGTTAAGATTAAAATGAAGACATTAAAAAAAATACATATGCTTTCGGTGTTCTCGCTTTCGGCGGGTAATGCTGTTGCTCATAAAAATGATGAGGCATCTAGTGGAAGGAAGGAATACACCACGGAAGGAAAAAATGTCAAATTAATCGTCACTGATTTGGGAAAGGGTAAACCTCTTGTGTTGATCCACGATGGACATTGAGCGATGACTTGTATGAGTACCAGTGTCAATTTTAATAAAAGGAAATCAACAACTAAAACGTTAAAATAAAATGGGAAATAAAGAAATCGTATTAAGGGCAATGAATGAACTGTTTCACGAAAAGGACAGTACAGCAATAGAACGCTATTGGCATAAATCCTATCAGGAGCACAACCCATCCATGATCAATGGTCATGAAGGGCTTAGAATGCTTTTAAGTGTTTTGGATTCAGGTTTTAAATGGAATCCCGGTATAATCGTGGAAGAAAATGATATTGTTATTGCGCAAAGTCTTGTAAATAAGTGGGGACCTGTGCCGGTAATATTGGTCGATATTTTCCGATTAAAAGATGGTAAAATAGCTGAACATTGGGATGTAATACAAGAAGAGGTTCTTGCCTTAAAATCTGCTTATGGGAATGTAATGACTTCCTTCTAGTGTAAGGGAAGAAAACTTGCCTTGTTCGGGTACAGCGATTCCTAATTGGGCCAATTGCTTACTATCCTGCAAAAGCTGTTGATATGAGAACTCTGTATTGCACATCTGGGGTTGTCTTTTTCCTGTCACTCTGTTTCAGGAAAATATATATCTTTTTTTTAAGTATTTATTATCAACATACCATCACTTTCGCTAGCGAGAAAAATTATACAAGCTTCTTTCTAAAGATATAAACATACCTCATCGACAAATACAAGCATGTGCAGATTACTTCCACATTATCTGGAGTAGTTAGAAAAGGAAAATGCAGATTATTGTGAGGAGCAATGTATGGCAGAAATGACGAATGAAGCGCTTGAAATAGAACTAATGGGAACAGAAGTTTTAGACCAGGACGACAGCGCCAGCTAACGCTGCTCACTTAGACCTAACTCGTTAAACTATAACAAACAAAAAAATGGGAAATAAAGAAATCGTATTAAAAGCAATGAATGAATTGTTTCACGAAAAAGACGGT
Organism: Algoriphagus sp. AGSA1; assembly: GCF_021390545.1. Taxonomy (GTDB): domain Bacteria; phylum Bacteroidota; class Bacteroidia; order Cytophagales; family Cyclobacteriaceae; genus Algoriphagus. The sequence continues at coordinate 104,115 of NZ_JAJUWR010000006.1, forward strand.
ACAGCGATCGATCGCTATTGGCATGAATCATACCAGCAGCACAACCCATCGATGATCAATGGTCACGAAGGACTTAGAAGGCTTTTGCCTTTTTTGGATGCAGGGTTTAAGTGGTACCCAGGTATAATCCTGGAAGAGAATGATGTGGTTATTACGCATAGTCTTGTAAATGGTTGGGGACCTGTGCCGGTAATAGTGGTCGATATTTTCCGATTAGAAGATGGGAAAATAGCAGAACACTGGGATGTCGTACAAGATGAGATCCCTGCCTTAAAATCTGCTAACGGAAATGCGATGACTTCTTTCTACAGTACTCTATTAATAAATGTGAGGGGAAAATGATTCTCAATATAGAAGATCCCAAACCAAATATCTATTGAATTATAAAACTGATAAAAATGGCAAGAAGCATCCTCACTTTAATTCTTCTTCTTTCTTTCAACATTTATTCCTCTGCGCAACAGAAGTCCTTCATGGACTATGTGCTTAGCTGGGATGGTGAATCTTCTATATTAAAGGTTGAACTCACCTATTCCGCCGCTCAAAAAGACAGCACCGTATTTATATTCGGAGATCCTAGTTTTGGCGGACAGAAAGATATATTTAATGTGATCAAAAATATCCGTTGCGCAGAACCTGAAGTGCTTAAGATAGAAGAAGCGGACAGACGGATCACCGTATATCACAATGGGGCAAAAAAACACAAATTGACTTATGAAATAGACGGTTCACTCCCCGCTGACAAACCAACTATGGTGTCTCAGCGGGAACTGTTCCGACCTGTTATCACCAAAGGGGTGTTGACGCTGGTAAATAAGCAGTTTGCCCTGGCCATAACCGATAAAAGTAATCCGCTGGTATCATTCAGCTGGCATAGTTATCCTGAAGATGCCAGCTATTTCAATTCTGTCCAGCCCTCTCAAAAAGATCCATCAGAAAAACTTTCCGCCCATTACGACGAGATTTCGAATTTGGTGTGCTTTGTTATGGGGGACAACATTGAGGTAAGGGAATACAGCATTATGGATGTCCCTTACTATTGCGTGACCACGAAAGAAGATACCTATGGAAATGATTTGCAGGGGAGTCTCAGTCCGTTTTTTGAAAGCTATTTCCAGAGCATCCACAGATTTTGGAATGATACCGATTTCCCTTTCTATTTTTTATCCGTTACGGCACTGCAAAACAACCAAAAAGAAATAGGTGGGGGTGGATTTGGGATAAAAAACGGATTTGTCATGAAGTTGGGAAGAGTATTCGGCCTGCGGGAACAGTACGTAACGGCACATGAAACTGCCCACACATGGGCAGGAATCAAAATCATGCTAGGTGAGGATAGTTTTGACCATCAATGGTTTGGTGAAGGGTTTAACGATTACACCGCAATAATTAATCTGGTAAACAGCAAAATTTACGGGAGGGAGGAGTTTCTGAATTACCTTAATGACGATAATTTCAAACAGCATTACGAAAGCGAGATCAAAGGTGCGCACAATGATTCCATTGCCGCAAATTACTGGACGGATTATGCCAATTATGGAAAACTTCCCTACAGGCGGGGGTTTATCTACGCATTTTACCTCGACAACCAGATCAGGTTAGCGTCGAACGGAAAGTTTACGCTGAGGAATACGTTGCTCGACCTCTACGCGCTTAGAAAGACAAAAAAGAAGGATGAGATTTTAACGGTTGAAGATTTTATAAACGTAGGTGCGGCCTATCTAGATAAAAAGGAGCTGGCAGCGCAGATATCACGCTATATGATATCAGGTCAGCCCATTGATTTTAACACGGTAAAACTTATTGGGGAATTTGAAGTCGAAATCGACGAAACCATACCGAAGGTAAGCTTAACTGAGCGTGCCGATCTATTAAAAATATATCAGTGGTAATGACAACAATTCACCAAATTAACTACTGACCTATGGTGTTTTCACCGCTTAATATCAACTGGCAATTGTCTTAAATAAATTTAAAAATGAAAAACAAGCTAACAGGGAACAGATATATCATGGATGTAGGCGTTTTGAAAACCGAACTCTACTTCGAGACTGATGAATCCATGGTTTTTACTGTAATAGAAGGAGGAGGATTGACCAAGAATGGCTATTCTGAAAGAGTGGAAACCACAATCGCCGAGATTCGGCCGCAGGTATATATGGTGGCATGGAAAGAAATTTCAGGTGCTACTGTGACGCATGTCGAGGATCATAAGAATGGTATTATTTATAGCAATGCGACCTTGCCTGATGGTAGTTTTTATACCATGAAAGGTACAATACGGCTTATATAGAACTAAAGTCAGAAAAAATGGAATTAATAGAAACATTACAATGGCGGTATGCCACCAAGAAATATAGTAGTAAAAAAGTAGCTGATGATAAATTGGAAAGGATAATAACAGCGATCAACCTTTCCGCATCTTCATTTGGAATGCAGCCTTATAAAATATTGATAATTGAAAACCCGGAGGTAAGGAAGAAATTGAGTGCTTATTCATCTAATCCACAAATTACGGAAGCCTCTCATTTACTGGTGTTTGCTGTATTCGATTCAATTAAACAGGACACAATAAAAAGGTACATTGAGTTGATTGCCAAGGAGCGTGAATTGCCTACAGAAAGCTTGAAAGTCTTCAAAGAAAGAGCTCTAAATGGACTATTGTTAAAATCAGAGGATGAAAATCTTATTTGGACTACAAAGCAGGCATATATCGCTTTAGGTACAGGACTGATAGCAGCGGCAGCAGAGAAAGTTGATGCAACACCTATGGAAGGATTTGATGCCGGGCATTTTGATGAATTGCTAGGGTTAAAAGAAAAGGGATTGAAAAGTGTTGTGTTGTTGGCATTAGGCTATCGTGATGAGGTAAATGATTCCAATGCCCGGCTGAAAAAAGTTAGGTGGCCAAAGGAAGATTTTGTTATAACCATAAAATAAAAAGTAAACAAAGTAAACGAAGCAGGGGCTAGGCAATAAGGTAGAATTGCTTTGTTACAATGAAAACGGAGCTCCTTTATAAGTGTACAGAGTCTATAAAAAGCTTATGAAGGTAGATAATGTAGATTTGGTGATTGATAAAAACAATCGCATCTCAATATAATAGATGACACAGAAAGTAATTTTAGAAAAATAAACATTAACAAGAGTTATGAAGAGATTGGAAAACAAAGTAGCAATCATTACAGGTGGAGCAGGAGGACTGGGGGCAGCAGAAGCAGTCCTGTTTGCAGGTGAAGGTGCAAAAGTGTTGATAACTGATATCAAGGAAGATGGTCTAAGGGACGTATCGAATCAAATAACAGCTAGTGGCGGTACCGTCCATTATATGAAACACGATGTCACCTCTGAGCAGGATTGGAATGAGGTTGTAAAAAAAGCCATTGAGCTCTATGGTTCGATTCATATTCTGGTGAATAATGCCGGGATTACTGGAAATATATTGAACAGCTTGGAAGAAACATCCCTCGACGAGTTTAAAAAGGTTGTGGATATAAACCTGATAAGTCAATTTATAGGAATCAAGGCTGTGGTGCCCCATATGAAAAAAAACAAGGGAGGATCAATCATCAACATATCCTCTATTGCAGGATTAGTCGGATCGGCTAAGGCCACAGCCTACACCGCCTCTAAAGGTGCCGTAAGAAGTTTTACAAAAGGAGCCGCCGCCGAATTTGCCGGTGATAACATACGGGTTAATTCTGTCCATCCGGGATATGTTGATACCCCAATGACGAAAGGTCTGCAAAATTCAGAAGAATTCAAAAAAATGGCTATTGGCATAACTCCTCTGGGGCGCGAAGCAGTTCCAGAGGAAGTAGCCTATGGGGTACTTTACCTGGCTTCAGATGAATCCTCTTATACTACTGGCTCAGAAATGGTCATAGATGGTGGAAACACAGCTGTTTAAAATAACACTTTAAAATAAGCTTATGGTTCAAAGAGAAATCCAAAACAAGTGGTCAGTGATCCCACAGCGGAATAGCCTTATCCACAAACAGAGTCTCGTTTTGCCAGCCGAAAAATGGGAGGAGTTTGACCCTTTTTTGGTGATGGCTGAAGACAATATGAAAAAGGGAGCATTTGATTATCACCCCCACAGAGGAATCGAGACGGTTACGTATATGATAGATGGCGTGCTTCAGCATAAGGATAATCAGGGAAACAAAGGGGAATTGAAAAAAGGGGATGTGCAATGGATGACCGCTGGCAAAGGTATCCTGCATATAGAAGAGGCCCCGGAAGATGGCTTTGCACATTTGCTTCAATTATGGGTAAACTTGCCTGCAGAGAATAAGATGGCCGAACCCCGGTATCAGGAAATTTCCCATACAGAGGCGCCCGTACGCAAGGAAACTGGAGCTGAAATAAAAGTGATTTCCGGATCTTCAGGAGGTGTTGTTTCTCACACAAAAAACTATGCATCTGTAACAATGGTTGAAATCACTTTACAGGAGTCGCATACCGTTGTGCAGGATTTATCTGCGGATTTCAATGGCTTTATTTATGTCATAGCCGGTGCCGGTATTTTTGGTGCAAATAAAGTGGCAGGTAAAAAGAACGATGTTCTTTGGCTGAAACCGTCCGTTGAAGAAGCCAGTGAAGTTGAATTATATGCTACTGAACCATTGTTGTGTGTAGTGATAGCGGGAAAACCTTTAAGAGAGCCAGTTGCGGCAAAAGGTCCTTTTGTGATGAATACCGAGGAGCAGATAAAACAGGCCTTTAAGGATTTCAGGGAAGGAAGGTTTGGGGAGTGGCCTCAAAACTAAGTTGGATTTGCTGCTCGCAATTCGGTGTTGTTAGAATAGTGGCCGTTCTTCTGATTTAAAAAACATCCAGAGGTTACAAATGAAGCTTAAATATGCAATTACAGGAGATGGTTCTAATGAGTTAAATAGTTAAATATTAATTATGCTTGATATAGTTATAGAAGCCAGAAAGGCTGAACTTTCCCCAGGGTTTGCAGTGAAACGCATCCTGCCCTATCAACTTCGCAGAATGGTTGGGCCGTTTATTTTTATGGATCACGGTGGTCCACTGAATATCCCTACTGATTCTGTAAGTAGTCTTGATGTATTGCCACATCCCCATATTGGGTTGTCCACAGTCAGTTACTTGTTCAGTGGGAATGTGACCCATAGGGATAGCCTGGGTGTGGAGCAGGTGATAAAACCGGGTGAGGTAAACTGGATGACCGCCGGGAAAGGAATTACGCATAGCGAACGCTTTGAAGATCCGGCGATGTTGGCTGGAGGAGAACTGGAAATGATACAAACCTGGGTAGCGCTTCCCGAAAAGTATGAAGAAAGTGATCCCACGTTTGAGAACTATCAACCGGAACAATTACCTGTTTTTACGGATAGAGGTGTTTGGATGCGCTTGATTGCAGGAGATGCATATGGCTTGAAAAGTAATGTCAAAACGCACTCCCCCCTGTTCTATGTGCATGTGGTGTTGGAGCCGGGCATACATTTCGGATTGCCTATGGGGCACAGCGAAAGAGGGGCATACATGGTCCGGGGCAGCGTGGAAGTAAATGGGATCACTTATAGGGCAGGAAAACTGTTGGTGTTCACAAAGGGGGTTGACCCATTGATAGTAGCCAAAGAACAAACCACATTATTAATACTCGGAGGCGAACACCTGGGGGATCGGTATATCTGGTGGAATTTTGTGTCCAGTAGAAAAGACAGGATTGAACAAGCCAAAGAGGATTGGAAACAAGGACGTATGGATTTACCGCCTATGGATAACGAAGAGTATGTGCCCCTGCCCGAAAGCAAAAGCAAACCTGCCGGGGGGCCTCCTCCCAATGCGCTTTCATAAATAAGCTCTTAGCCTGAGTTCGTCCTTAATTTATTGATCAACTTTTCCAATGTTGATGTTTAGTTGACATTTCTTAATATCTGCCAGAGTTTATGGTAGCATTGGACTCTTAAAATTAATTGAAACTTTGGAAAAGGTTTGTTTAAACTAAGTCAGAACATATACCATGCGGTATAATTATCGATTAATTAATCGAACTCAGGTTCTTAGTATAAAGGGAGGAGTTGAAGATCATTAGAAATAAAATATGAATCTATATTAATTGTATTAAAAAGAAGATAAAATGGAAATAGGAATAGATAGTTTTGCCTCGGCAATGTATGGCAGCAACTCCCTCAGCAACGTAGATGCGATGGAACAGTTGTTGGACCGAATCTCAATAGCCGATGAAGCCGGTCTTGATGTTTTTGGCATCGGTGAACATCATAAAAAGGAGTTTCTGGATTCTGCCCCGGAAGTGATTCTTGCTGCAGCGGCTGCAAGGACCAAACGGATTATTCTTGGCAGTGCTGTTAAAGTGTTAAGCACGGATGATCCCGTAAGAGTTTACCAAAGTTTCGCAACCCTCGACCTCATCTCCAAAGGTCGGGCAGAATTGGTCGTAGGCAGGGGTTCTGCGATAGAAGCCTACCCGCTGTTTGGTTACAATCTAAAGGATTATGATGCCCTTTTTAAAGAAAAACTGGGATTATTGCTGGAAATACGAGAAAAAGAATTCATTACGTGGAAAGGCAAATTCAGACCCGCCCTTGATAACCTGCCTGTATATCCTAGGGCAATGCAGAAAAAATTGCCTATTTGGCTGGGAGTGGGTGGTACTCCTGAATCATTTGTGAGGGCGGGATCATTGGGATTGCCCTTAATGGTGGCCGTAATAGGTGGTGAAACAGAACGGTTCCGGCCTCTGGTCGATCTGTATCGGGAAGCCGGTCAAAAAGCCGGGTTTTCACCAGAGCAGCTCAAAGTCGGACTTCATTCTCCCGGATATGTGGCTGAAACCACTGAACAGGCGATTTCAGATTATTACCCGGGGTATGCCGAGTTGTGGACCAAATTAGGAAGAGAGCGTGGATGGCCACCGGTAACCCGGACACAATTCAATTCATTGGTCGCTCCTAAAGGAGTATTGGTAGTTGGCGGACCAGAAGAGGTTGCTGAAAAATTGGAAAGGCATAGTAAGGCCCTTGGTGGCATTGACCGGTTTACGTTCCAAATGGATAATGCGGGATTGTCTCACCAGCAATTGTTACACTCCATTGAATTGATCGGTGCAAAGGTTATCCCGCTTATTAAGCAATCCGTATAAAGGCTTTTTTATCCGTGCGCATAGTCTTTCTTTTAATTGTGTTTTTTTGCTTTTCGGCGTATGGGCAGCAGCTTGTTCCTTTTCAGCAACTGCGGTTTGACGAGGATTACTCTGTGTTAGAGAGCGATACCGTAAGCGACTGGTACTCTAGGTTAAAATATGCAAAGATCAATAAGAGATCATACGTCAGTTTTGGTGGCAGTTTTAGAGTACAGTACCTGATTATGGATAATGAGGGCTGGAATCCCGCTTTGAGGGATAGGGATGGGTTTATGCTCACGAGATGGATGGTTCATGCGGATCTGCACCTTTCAGAGAGGTTACGCATTTTTGCAGAAGTACAGAGTGCCCTGGCAAATAGCAGGGAAATTCTCGTGCCTGTAGAAGAGAATCCACTGAAGGCCCATCAGCTGTTTATAGATTATAAACCCTTTAATCACGTGCCACTGACGCTTAGAGCTGGTAGGCAAGAACTCAGTTATGGGTCAGAGCGTTTGATTTCTGTCAGGGATGCTCCTAACAGCCGCCGTTCTTTTGATGGGATAAAGGCCTTCATAAGGCAGCAAAAGGTCGATACAGATGTGTTTTATATGCATGCCGTGGAAGATAAGATCGGGATTTTTGACGACAGCTCTTCTCCCGACTTAAAACTTTGGGGTGCCTTTTCCGATATTTCAACAGCCAAGAAAAACCTTAAGCTTAATTTTTATTATTTGGGATTTTACAATAGCAAAGCGTTGTTTAATGACGGTGGGGGAGTTGAAACAAGGCATACCCTGGCTGCCCGAATAGTCAAAAAAGGTGTAAGGTGGGGCTATGATTTAGAGGGGGGGTACCAATTTGGGTCAATAGGAGACAGAAAAATAGCTGCATGGAGTACTGCTTTTGCCTCCTCATATCGTTTTAATGGGATGTTGTACTATCCAGAGATTGGGCTTAAGGCTGATATAATCAGTGGAGATAAGAGCAGTACTGATCAGAAGCACCAAACATTGAATCCTTTGTTTGCACCCGGGGCCTATTTTGGCATGGCAGCACCATTAGGGCCAAGTAACCTTATCGATGTCCACCCAAGTATGCGTTTGAAATTAGGCAATTCCACATCCTTTGCCTGTGATTATTCCTTTCTATGGAGATACAGCATAGGCGATGGAATTTATAGACCAAATATGATCCCATATTTCGAATTCGAAAATACCTCTACCCGCTATATAGGCAGCCAGATCTCAGGTGTATTTATTTTTCAGCCTACTAGGCATATTTCCTTGGCTACAGGGATGAGTTGGTTTAATTCTGGGGGATACCTTAAGAAAGTTACAGTAGGTGATGACATATTATTTGGATTTGCCACGGCCCAAGTAAAATTCTAAGCAGAGGGATAACTGACTGATGGCTCTGTTTAAGGGTAGATTTTTTGATATCTCTGATTAATCCCCAGACCAATTCTTTTCCAACAGATTAAGCATGATTGTTAGAATTAAATAAATGTGCTAACAACTTCTTATGAAATCCCTCTGTCAAAAAAAATAGAACTCTAATTAATTTCCTGTAAGTCGCTAATGTTCAATCCGTATTGTTGTGCGTGAAGTGAGGTTTGTTTTATTGGTTGGATGCTTTTTAACCTAAATTTGAAACAGTCGGATTACTTTTATGATTTTATTTTTTTACTACTTTTCAAATTATATCCTCTCAGAAGGTAACCAATTAAATAGTTGTTGTTTTTCGGCCTGTCTTTTTACTGTTTTAATTTCTGATGTGATTGTAATAGTTATAAAAATTCTAATATATCAGAAAAATGAAATATTTAAGAAAAAAAATTATAGAAAAAATAGTATAACTATCTGCAAATCAGACTTTTACAAGTCTGGCACGTGATTAGTATAATTTGTCATATATCACAATTGTGATTTCAGTCATATCATTAGAAAAAATATAAGAGATCGTGATCTACTATGAAATTTGATTTAAGATTTGTATCTGTTATTCAATTTTATAGTTCAAAGTATTAGAAGGAATTCATTTGATATGTTGAGTGGATTTTCTCAATTATTAGATGCCTGTGATATTTCTGAATAGCTAATGGAAAGGAAATAAATATACTTACAATAAAAAGGGACTATCTATTTAAACCATATTAAAAAAAACACATTATTTATTTTATATGGAATCGAGCATGGCTACAAAGTCACACACAAAGGGGTGATTATTCCCCGGGCGAGATTCCATGTGACCATTGAAAAACAATTATAAACACATGAAAACAATTATTTTATTTATCGCAGTTGGATTTTTATCCCTATTAGGTTTTGCCCAAAAGCCAAGCCCAGAATTGTTAAGTCCATCCAATCATGCATTGGTGATGATTGATCACGAAGGACAAATGGCCTTTGCCACAAATAGTATATCAATGGAGGTATTAAGAAACAATGTTGCATTGGTGGTGGGTGCTTCCAAAATATTCAATATACCTACTGTAATCACAACCGTGGCTGAAGAATCTTTTAGTGGGCCAGTGTTCCCTGAAATTTTAGAGGCATACCCAGATAAGACCACCTATATAGACCGTACCACAATGAATACTTGGGAAGACGATAACGCACATAAGGCCATAACTGGTAAAGGCAAAAAGAAATTGGTAATGGGTGGGCTTTGGACAAGTGTATGTATCGTAGGACCGGTATTGTCTGCCATTAGCGAAGGATATGATGTTTATGTGATCACAGATGCATCGGGGGATATTTCAAAAGAAGCTCACGACCAGTCAGTCACTCGTATGGTTCAGGCAGGTGCGAAACCAATTACTTCATTGCAATATCTTCTGGAGTTACAACGGGACTGGGCAAGACAAGAAACCTATAAGCCTGTAAATGATCTGGTAGTAAAATATGGTGGCGCATACGGTATAGGTGTACAATATGCCAGAGAAATGCTTAACCATTAATGTTCACTTCCTCTGCTTCGATAAAAGGAGAGGATATAATCGCTTCCGTGATGAGACAATTTATATTGACTTTAACCATCTACATGGCCATTATATCGTGTTCCGTAAAGGAAAACAATGACTTCACGTTCGCTGACCTGATCGTTTATAATGCTAAAGTTGCTGTTATGGATCCTGAAGGTAAAATTACTGAGGCCATAGCTGTAAAAGACGGGATAGTTTTGGAAACAGGGTCTAATGCGGAGATTTTCAAGTTTGAAAATGAAAATACCAAAACCATTGATGCCAAAGGAAGAACTTTGATTCCAGGGCTCAATGATTCGCATCTGCATCTGACAAGAGGGGGGCGCTTCTATAATGCGGAACTACGTTGGGATGGCGTGAAGTCACTGAAGAGGGCCTTACAAATGTTAAAAGAACAGGCCGAAAGGACTCCTGAAGGACAATGGGTTCGCGTAATAGGTGGCTGGAGCCCATTTCAGTTTGAAGAAAGGCGGTTTCCCACGCCTGAGGAAATCAATGAAGCTACTGGAGATGTACCAACCTATGTACTATTCCTATACAGTAGGGCATGGCTTAATCAAGCGGGACTTGACCTATTGGATATAGACGAAAACACTGAAGCGCCGGAGGGCAGTAGCTTTAAAAAAGGACCGGATGGGAAATTGACAGGAGTCCTTTTGGCAGAACCAAACCCTACAATTCTATATGCCCGAATAGCTGCCTTACCATCTTTGTCTGAAGAAGAGATGGTAAATTCTACCAGACAGTTCTATAGGGAGCTTAACAGCTTTGGTATTACAAGCGGTATTGATGCAGGAGGTGGTGGTCACAAATTCCCCCAAGATTATTCAGGAACCCAGCTTTTAGCTGAAGCAGGTGAAATGCCCATCCGTCTTTCCTATTATCTATTCCCCCAAAACAAAGGGGAAGAGTATGGGGAATTTCAAGAATGGATGGACAATAATAAGGTTGGCCATAATGGGGAAATACATTTGGATCATGGGTATGAGCTCGAAGGAGGCGGTGAGTTTATGGCGTGGAGTGCGGGCGATTTTGAAAATTTTTTGGCACCTCAGCCCATGCTGGAAGAAAGACCTGGCTGGCGTGAGGATTTTAAGAGAATTATAAGGCTTCATGTGGACAACGGTTGGCCCTTTCGCATACATGCGACCTATGGGGAAACCATAACCAACATGCTGGATGTAATAGAAGAGGTAAACCATGAAAGCAACGGGAAGCTGTCATCCAAAAGATGGCTTTTTGATCATGCTGAAACAGTTAAAGACAAGGATTTAGAACGTATCAAGGCCTTAAACGGGGGGATTGCCATACAGGCTCGCCTAGCCTATGCCGGTGAGTATTTTGTGGAACGCTATGGAGCTGATAAGGCAAAACAGGCACCGCCAGTTCGGAAGATGATGGATCTGGGACTTCCGGTAGGAGCCGGAACCGACGGTACCAGAGTGGCAAGCTACAATCCTTGGCCGGCTTTATACTGGTTGATTACAGGGAAGACTGTTGGGGATTTTCAATTGGCCGAACCTTCAAACCGGTTGTCAAGAGAAGAAGCATTGCACTTATATACACAGGGAAGCGCATGGATTTCTGATGAGGAAACTGTAAAAGGAACGTTGGAAAAGGGAATGTTTGCAGACTTTGCTTTATTATCCGATGATTATTTTACGATTCCTGAGAAAGAAATAAACACTATAAAATCACTGCTTACCGTAGTAGGTGGTAAGGTTGTTTTTGCTTCAGATGAATATAAAAGTATGAACCCAAAGTTACCGGAAGTAATGCCAAACTGGTCTCCAATTAATTTTTACGGAGGTTATCAGAACAACTAAATTAATTATTTACTATTTAAACAAAGATATAATGAGCATGACAACAAAGACAAAGTGGATTATTGACACCGCACACTCCGAGATCGGCTTCAAAGTAAAACACATGATGATTTCTATGGTGACTGGTTATTTTGATGATTTTTATGCAACAGCTGAAAGCAGCAATGATGATTTTATTGATGCGGATTTTAGCTTAAGCGCTAAAACGAATTCTGTCAATACAAAAAACAGTGATAGGGATTCACACTTAAAATCTGATGATTTTTTTAATGCGGAAAAATATCCCGAATTATTATTTAAGTCAACATCCTTTGATGGAGAAACCTTAGTAGGGAATTTAACTATCAGGGATATTACCAAAGAAATTAAAATAGATGTTGATTTCAATGGTTTGGCCATAGATCCTTATGGTCAGACAAAAGCTGGTTTTGAAGCTACCGGAACTCTAAATAGAAAGGATTTCAATCTTACTTGGAGTGCATTGACCGAATCCGGAAATATTGTAGTGAGCGATACTGTGATATTAACTATAAATGCTCAATTTATTAAATCAGTTTAGTGCTTCAGTTCTAATATAAGTGTTTTGTTTAATGCACTTGATGTGAGGATCCTATACAAATTGTAAGTTGTGAAATTTATTGCATGTGTTTTACTTTTCATCACTTTTCAATTTGCTACATGTGCTCAGGAGTTTAGTTTGTTACGTCAGAATGATGATTTGAGAATGTTGGATACAATCAGAAATAATAAAATGTATCAGAATCTAAAAGCAATTAATCTATTTGAAAAAACCACACTTTCAATTGGTGGAAGTTGGAGGTTTCAAACTGAGTCATTTATTAATGAAGAATTTGACCGAGAAGGCAGCCAGGATAATATCTGGTTTTTAAATAGATTTTTAATTCATAGTCATTTGAAAGCAGGAAATTCTTTTGAGCTGTTTGTAGAGTTAGGGAGTAGTTTGGTGTTTGATAAAACCGAGATTTCCCCAGTTGACGTGGACAGGCTTTATGTAAACCAGTTGTTTGCCAAATACCAATTCACATCAAAATGGGATGCTGCCCTGGGGAGATATAATATGCGATTAGGTTCTGGAAGATTAGTAGATGTACGGGAAGGCCCCAATGTAAGAAGGTCATTTGATTTTGTTGAGTTTAATTATTTAAACTCGGGCTTCAAGTTGAAAACATTCTTCTCCATTCCTGTTCGATCAGAGCCAGGGGTATTCAAAAATGATTATTTAAATTTTAATGAAACCTTTTCGGGTGTTTACACTTCGACCAACATTTCCAGCACAACGGATTTGGATGTCTATGTTTTATATCAGAAAGACAATGATGCAATCTATGCCAGTGGTAAGGAAAATGAGCGGAGGGCATCTGCAGGGATCAGGCATTTTGGCAAATACAAGAAGCTAACATACAATAATGAAATGGTTTATCAATTTGGAAAATTTGGGGATCAGGCTATTTCGGCCTGGACACTTTCCATTAATATAGAAAGAGAAACAAGTCTTTTTGGGAATCAAATGGCTTTGGGTGTAAAAACAGAAGCTATAAGTGGGGATAAAGACGCTGCTGACGACAAATTGAACACCTTTGACGCGCTTTATCCCCGGGGGGCTTATTTTGGTAGAGTTGCACGGTTTGGTCCATCCAACTTGATCGATTTTCATCCTTATGTCAATACGTATTTCAATAAGTTGGAAGTGTCATTTGATTATGCTGCCTTTTGGCGGTATTCCATGCAGGATGGAGTCTATGGAGCTGCATTGACTTTGGATTATCCGGTTATTGGTAACGGAAGATTTATTGGACATCAGCTAGGGACAATACTCGGTTACCAGCTCAACAAGTTTATTTTCTTTGAACTTGAATCTAATGTGATTTTCCCTGGAGAATTTCTCCAGACCAGTAATAGAGAAGATACATTATATCATTTTGTACTTACTTCTGATATAAAATTTTAAAACTAATAAATTATGGAGATACTGTTAAAAGAAGAAGGTGCCAAAGGATCTGCAACTGCAAAAGAGAATGGCAGAAGTATAGGTACAATGACCTATTCCATAGCGGGAAAGGAACTGATTATCATTGATTCCACCTTTGTGGAGCCAGAATATAATGGTAAAGGTGTAGGTAGGAAAATGTTAGATAAAATCGTGGAAATGGCCAGAGAGAAAAAAATCAGGATTATTCCCTTGTGTCCTTTTGCCGCAGCTATGTTCCGAAAGTCGGATGATATTAGGGATGTCTTAAAATCATAAATCACGAAATTATGGAAACTATTAAAAAATACCAGAAGGATAATTTAACCATAATCTGGAAACCCCAAAAGTGTATCCATTCCGGTGTGTGCGTAAAAACCCTGCCAAAGGTCTATAATCCAAAAGCATCACCATGGATTAGACCGGAAAATGCTTCATTAGAAGCTCTAAAGAATCAAATTAATGCTTGTCCATCAAAAGCATTAAGTTACTTGGAATCGTAAAACAAATCTTATGCAACACCACATTCTTATAAATATATGTGCAATTTTTGGAGTAGCTACAGCTGTAATCATTATTTGCAGATTTCTTAAGATAAGATATATTATCGGCTATCTTATTACAGGTGTTTTACTTAGCCCAAATACATCAAGCTATTTTGCAGACATGGAAGAGGTTGAAGTATATGCTGAAATAGGAATTATATTGCTTTTATTCACTATTGGTCTTGAATTCTCGTTTACTAATCTTAAAAAAATCCAAAAATATGTTTTAGGAGGAGGTAGCGCACAAGTGTTTTTTACTATTATTATAACTACAGTACTTATTTGGCTTGTGATGCGACCCAGCTGGGAAGAAAGTGTATTTTGGGGGTTTTTATATGCGTTGAGTAGTACTGCTATTGTAATAAAAACATTGCAGGATTCCAATAAAATAGCTACACCCCATGGTAAATTTATTCTTGCAGTTTTATTGTTTCAGGATATTATGATTGTACCGCTGATGCTATTCACACCGATTATCGCTGGTGAAGGGGGAGATCTGTGGGCAGCACTAGGTTGGTTATTGGGCAAATTAGTGTTGATGGGAGGTATAGCCTATATACTGACCCGATTTGTGATTCCTTATTTCTTAAAAACCGTAATGAAAGTACAAAGCCAAGAAGTGTTTTTAATAGCCACCGTATTTATAGTGACCGGTATCGCGTTACTTACCGAGCAGTTGGGGCTATCTCTTGCTTTAGGTGCTTTTATCGCAGGGTTGATTATTGCTGAAACGGATTATAATCACATGGCCATTTCTTGTTTTTTGCCTTTTCGGTACGTGTTTATGAGTTTCTTTTTCATATCGATGGGCATGCTACTGAACTATGGGATCTTTATGACCGATTTGGGCTGGATTGTGTTTTGGATACTATTTGCATTTGCTGTGAAGGCATTAGCTGGAATACTTGCAGTAAAAGCTTTGGGACTTGAATGGAAAACAGCTTTTGCTGTTGGGTTCTCAATCGCTCAAATAGGGGAATTTTCTTTTGTACTTGCACAAAGCGGATTAAAGTATGAATTGATAAGTGCCAATAATTATCAAATATTTTTGGCGGTATCTATAATACTAATGTCTTTAACACCATTCATAGTGTCTAATGCTGAACGAATATATCCAATGTTTAAAAAATTAACTATAAGAAATGGATAAGCCGAAATTACAACTATACGGAACTGATTGGTGTCCCAAGTCAGCTGTCCTACGCAATTATATGCAAAGTAAATGGATAGAATTTGAGGATTTTAATGTAGAAACGGATGCTGAGGCAAATGCAAGCATACGTGCACTATATGATGGAAAATTAAAATTCCCCACAGTCATGATAGCTAATGATTTTATTAAAAACCCATCAGTGCCACAACTCAATGAATTCTTACTGAAGCATAATATCGATCATTGATAACATAGATTTTGATATACAATAATTCATCTGTTCCACTAAAATATATACATAATGACTGATCCACGATTTCCGGTTTTGACCCAAAAACAAATCAGTACCCTCAAGGAATTTGGTACTATAATGACCTTTGAAAAGGAAACCGCACTTTTTCAGGTTGGTGACCGCGACTATGATTTTTATGTCGTTTTGGATGGAGAGATAAATATGAAGGATCCACATGATGATAATCGTGTTTTGGCTACTCATATGATCAATGAGTTTACCGGCGACAGCAGTATGTTGTCCAATAGAAGCATTCCATTTAGTGCATATGCCTCCCAAGGGGCAAGTGTCTTGCGCATAAAGCCTGAGGTCTTGAAAGGAATTATTTCCAAACACAGCGGTATAAGCGATGTCCTTTTAAGTGCATTTCTCCTAAGGCAAGAGGTTATGCTAAAAGAGCTAAGTGGGGGAATAAAAGTGATTGGCTCCGAAAAATCCAAAGAGACCTATAGTCTCCGGGACTTTATGGATAAAAACCACATCTGGCACTCCTTTCTCAACATTGATGAATCAATTGAAGCCAAGGAACTGCTGGTAAGCTTTAATCTAAGTTATTCCGATTTGCCAATTCTTATCAGTATGTCCGGTGAAATTCATAAAAATCCCACTATAGCTGAACTTGCAAAATTTACAGGTGTATTGATGGATTTCGAGGATGCTGTCTATGATGTTTTGGTAGTTGGGGCAGGGCCTTCTGGGTTGGCTGCGAGTGTGTATGCCGCTTCAGAGGGATTAAGTGTGGTGACCATTGATGGCAATGCTCCCGGTGGACAAGCAGGGAAAAGCACAAAAATTGAAAACTACCTGGGCTTTCCAACGGGTATATCAGGACATGATCTTGCTAATAAGGCCTATCTCCAAGCTCAAAAATTTGGATGTACTATTTCCATTCCCCATAAGGCAGAAAAAGTGGAATATAATGGCGATTACTTTACACTGTGTGCCTCAAATGGAAAACATATCAAGGCAAAATCCATCATTGCTGCCACTGGAGCCGAATATAGACGGCTTCCTATAGAAAACATCGAAAGTTTCGAAGGCAGTGGCGTGTTTTATTCCGCTACCGGTATGAATGCCTCCGCCTGCAAAAATGAATTGGTAGGTGTGGTAGGAGGTGGAAATTCAGCAGGACAGGCTGCCTTGTTCTTGGCTGATCACGCCGCTGAGGTGCATGTCATCATCCGGGGCAATGACCTTGGTGACAAGATGAGTGATTACTTAGTACAAAGAATCTATTCCTCACCCAATATCATTGTCCACACTAACAGCAATGTCGTCCAACTAAATGGCGCCCACCATTTGCAATATTTGGTGCTGGACACAAGTGGAAAAAACCAAATTATAGGGATAACAAACTTATTCACTTTTATCGGGGCAAAACCCTGTTCAGAGTGGCTAAAAGGAATTGTATCAATGGATGATAAAGGATTTATCCATACGGGGGTAGATGTCGTGGAAGAGGCGATGTCCACATGTTCCATCTTTGATCACAGGAGACCACAATCTTTGGAAGGAAGCATACCTGGCTTTTTCGCTGTGGGAGATATAAGGAAAGGTTCTGTAAAACGGGTGGCTTCCGCTGTGGGCGAAGGTTCCATGGCCATTAGTCAGGTTCATCAATACCTGGCTGAATTAAAAATGAACAAAGTAGAACAACAATGATGGAGGATCCCAAAAAATATTGTGAGCATTTGAACTATGGGAAATTCAAAACCACCAGGACCAAGGTGTGCGAAGAATGTGTGAAAACAGGAGGCAAATGGATTCATTTACGACACTGCCAGACCTGTGGAGCAGTACTTTGCTGTAATTCATCCCAAAACCAGCACGCACAAAAACATTTTGAAGCAACCGGCCACCCGGTAGTTACTTCAATTCTTCCCAAACCATGGTCAAAATTTGCTTGGTGTTACATAGATAAGCTCAAAAGACCTTTAAACTAACCCAACGTCTTTATTCAATTTCAACCACATAAATCAACTATTATGAAATACACCGAATCATCAATTGCCGCATTTATTTTCATTTTAATCAACTTAACTACAAGTGTTATGGCACAAACAATTCCAGGGGAAAAAGACCCGAATATTTCAAAGGATACCAGGGCATTCCTTAAAGTCCTGAATAGTGGCGATGGGCCGCCTTTGGAGAAATTATCCCCAAAAGATGCCCGTCAAGTTCTTGTGGGGGCACAAAATTCAGTGTCCTACGATTATAGTGACATTGAAGAATCCGAAAAAACCATCATTCAGGATGGTCAAACCATCACCCTGCATATCGTAAAGCCGAAAGGTGCCAAGGATAACCTACCGGTGTTTATGTTTTTCCACGGTGGGGGATGGGTGTTAGGTGACTACCCAACGCACAAACGTTTGGTTAGGGATTTGGTGGTAAAAAGTGGTGCGGTGGCGGTTTTTCCTGATTACACACCAACTCCCGATGCCCAGTTCCCAGTGGCAATCAATCAAGCCTATGTGGCGACCAAATGGGTCAGTGAAAATGGAAATTCTATAGGTGTTGACGGATCTCGATTGGCTGTTGCCGGTAATAGTGTGGGTGGGAATATGTCCACTGTTGTGGCATTAATGGCAAAGGAAAATGAAGGGCCTAAACTGGCTTTTCAGTTATTGCTTTGGCCACTTGTTGATTCTGACACAAAACGCCCTTCCTATGAAAAGTTTGCGCAGGGGAGGTTCCTGACCACCCCTATCATGGAATGGATGTGGGATATGTATATCCCTAATCCAGAAGAACGTAAGCACAAGTATGTCTCCCCGATCAACGCTTCCTTAGAAGAGTTGGCAGGATTGCCTCCAGCATTGATTCAGGTTGCTGAAAACGACATCTTATATGATGAAGGAGTTGCTTACGGTCGAAAACTGGATGAGGCAGGAGTCCCAACCACTATTACAGTATATAAAGGGATGATACATGATTATGGAATGTTGAATCCTTTGTCCCACATTCCGGGTGTACAGGAAGCATTGAATCAAGCTGCGGCAGTATTGCGCGAAGCCTTATTTACAAAATAGGATTTTCATTAAAAATGACGCGATTGGTTAGTGTTGCTAAGCGGATAAAAATAGCAGTAGTGTACAATCGCGTCTATTTTAACTAGAATAAATTAATGAATAAGAAAATTGTATTAATAACAGGGACAAATAGTGGGTTTGGATGGCTTACAGCCAAAGCGGTTGCTTCACTTGGTCATAAGGTTTACACTTTTCCTACTGAAATGTCCCAAAAGATCCAATCTGGCTCAGACACATCAATTGAAGGCGCTTATGAAGTGCTGACTGAAGCTCAGAATAATTTCTTCAGTGCCGTTGGCCAACTACTCGAAAGTGTAAATCCTAATCCACAAGATGTGGCAGATACAGTAGTCAAATTGATTGATTCTCCGAAAGGACAAAGACCATTAAGGACGGTGGTTGACCCGACAACTGGAAAATATGTAAAAACTGCTAACGACACTGTACAAGCTGAATATGAAAAAACATTAACAGCATATGGAATGCAAAATCTTCTAAAGTAGATTATTCCTACCAATAGAGTGATTCGGTTTCTCCGAGCTAATCTATTGTTTAATTATAAAAGAAAAAATTATGAAAAAATTATCCCAAATAGGTTTAGATATAGAAAAAAGTAAAGAATTATCAATTTTACTAAACGAATTATTAGCCAATTACTCCATATTCTATCAAAATGTTAGGGGTTATCATTGGAATATTCAAGGTGATAAGTTTTTCGAATTGCATTCAAAATTTGAAGAATTGTACAATAATTTATTTCTTAAAATTGATGAGATCGCTGAACGTATATTAACACTTGGTTTTAATCCAAATTATAAGTTTTCATCTTATTTAAGTACTACTTTGATTAAAGAAAGTAATCTGGCGTCGAATGGAAAAAATTCTATCCAAGAAATCCTAGAATCAATTCAAATACTTTTATCCAAGCAAAGAATTTTACTAGAAAAATCAGAAGAATTAAATGATGCAGGAACAAATGATTTAATGAATGATTATGTAAGTGAGCAAGAAAAGCTGGTCTGGATGTACTCAGCTTATTTAAAGTCTAATTAATATAAAGTACTAGTCAGTATAATGATTCTAGGATTAACACTTGTCTTATTTTCTTTCAATTCAGAGAGTATAGGAGAGGCTAAGATGTTTAATGAAAAAAATTTAATTAATAAAAACCAAAATGAAAAAGAAAATTATAATTATCGTGTCCAATGCAAACGTGATTGGCCCGAACAACAGAAGAACAGGAATTTTTCTTCCTGAAGTGGCACATCCTTATGCCGAATTTACTCAGGCTGATTACCAGATTGATTTTGCGAGTCTGACTGGAGACACGCCTTATTTGGATGCCCTAAACCTGGCAGATGATCCCGATAACCTGAAATTTTTAACAGGAAAAGGATGGGAAGCCATGCAAAAAGCCAGAAAGCTATCGGAAGTAAACGTGGATAACTATGATGCCGTGTTTGTCCCTGGTGGGTTGGCCCCTATGGTCGATATGCCCGAAGATGAACTGCTTAAAAGTATCATTACCAAAACCTATGAACGAAATGCAGTAGTGGGCGCTGTATGTCACGGTCCTGTAGCTTTATTAAATGCGAAATTAAGTGACGGAACATACTTGGTAAGTGGAAAGAATATCACTTCGTTTACCGATGAGGAAGAAAATGCCTACGCAATAGCAGACGTTCCTTTTTTGCTGGAAACAGCTTTGACCGGACAGGGAGCAAAATTTCACGCTGCCGCTCCATGGTCCGATCATAGCATAGCAGATGGTAACTTGGTAACAGGACAGAATCCTGCCTCAGCCAAAGGAGTAGCTGAAAAAATGATAGGTATTTTAGAATCTTCTGATAGATAATAAAACCCTAATTTGGGGATGCCAATTTTTAAATAAAAGCATTTGTAGTAGGAAGAAAACTAAAACTCATTATAAAATATGGAAAATCAAGATCAGGTACATGTATTTGCTACATGGAAAGTTAAGCAAGGTGAAATAGACAAGGTCTTAGACTTGTTAAAGACGGTTAGGAAAGAAAGCCTCAGGGAGTCTGGTAATCTTTTTTATAAGATCCATCAAAGCAATACGGATTCAAACACATTGATTCTTTTTGAAGGGTATATCAGTGACACTGCCGTAGAAGCACACCGTAATACGGCTCATTTTCAAGACCTGGTCATTGGAAAGATCGTTCCTCTACTGGAAAAAAGAGAGATTGTTTTAACAACTCCATTGAACTAAAGGAAAAACAGAAAATGATGTTGAACAATTAGGCACAGGACAATTTAAAACAGCACTTATCCGAGACCACGAAAAGATGGTTTGGTTTCTACGCTCGCATAAAAAAAATATTATGGAAAGCATTATAAAGATTTTATCCCCTTACGATCAAAGTTTAATAAAGGAGTTGCCTTTGATTCAAGCCCGGGATCTGGAGAAAATAATCAATGCAGCTCAAAAGCTTTTTGATGATCAATCTCTCTGGATTCCGGCATATAAAAGAATTGAAATATTAGAAAAGGCCGCTTCAATAATGAATACCAAGATCGAGGAATTAACTTTTTTGGCTTTAAGCGAGGGTGGTAAACCCTATAAAGATTCAAAGGCGGAAGTACTCAGAGCTATCAAAGGGGTTAAATTAGCTGTAGAGCATATATCCCATATAAAAGGGGAACAGGTGCCTATGGCATTAACCGAAACATCCCTTAACCGGTTGGCATTTACGCAAATGGAACCCATTGGAGTAGTTGCCGCGATAAGTGCATTCAATCATCCGTTAAATCTCGCAGTACATCAAATAGTTACCGCAGTTGCAGCGGGTTGCCCAGTCATATTCAAACCGGCCATGACCACACCTTTATCAAGTATGGCCCTTGCTGATATTTTACAGGAAGCGGGATTGCCGTCAGGATGGCTTCACGTTATCATGTGTGGTAATGAAGTTGCAGAATTATTGGTTACAGATCCTCGTATAAATTTTTTCTCCTTTATAGGTTCAGCAAAAGTAGGCTGGTACCTAAAAAGTAAACTTTCACCAGGTACCAGATGTGCATTGGAGCATGGTGGGGCCGCACCGGTTATTGTTGAACAAGATGCGGATTTTGATGAAATGATCCCAGATCTGGTAAAAGGTAGTTTTTACCATGCAGGCCAGGTTTGTGTATCTGTTCAGAGAATTTATGTACATCAGGAACTCTTGGACTTATTTATAGAAAAGTTTCTAAAGGCCACAAATAAGTTAAAAGTCGGAAATCCATCAGAAAGTGATACAGATGTGGGGCCGTTAATCACTCCCAAGGAAGCCGACAGGGTAGAGGAATGGGTATCTGAAGCAATCGCAGATGGCGCTAAATTACTTTCAGGGGGAGAAAGGATTTCTGAAACGCTTTATCAGCCTACAGTGCTTCTTAATCCTTCAGAAAGTTCTAAGGTTTCCAGCAAGGAAATTTTTGGCCCGGTGGTATGTATTTATCCATTTACAGACCGTGATGAGGCTATCAAAAAGGCCAATGCACTGGATGTCCACTTCCAGGCAGCCGTTTTTACTAAAAGCTTGGATATAGCTTTGGATACTGTAAAAAAATTAAACGCTACCGCTGTTATGGTGAACGACCATACTGCATTTAGGGTGGACTGGATGCCATTTGGAGGTAGGGATGCCTCTGGTATTGGGATGGGAGGTATATCCCAGTCTATGGACGATATGACAAGAACAAAAATGACTCTATTTAAAAGCAAGTTTCTATAATCTGGGTATCAACATAGCAGTTTCCAGCTGTGAGGTGATGTGCTGGTTTCAGCTATTAAAGAATAAGGGATAAGATAAATTATGTAAGGGTATTTTATGTGCTGTAAACTAATATTAATCAGCTTGTTTGTTTAGTTATAATCGAGATTAAAAGCTGCATGGAACCTCTCGGAACTGGGGATTTACAAGCCAATTTATGACAAATTCAAGAATTATAAATAGTCATTACTGTCCCGTTAAAATTATTTAATGTTAAAACTGAAGAACTTATGAAATCAATATTTGAAGAAATCCCCTTGATAAAAAACGAAGATAAAAAGCGCTTCGAAATAGAGATAGAGAAGAAATTTGCCTTTACCAATTACGGTGAATTTGGGAGCCAGATAGCTCTTGTACACACCGAAACTGACCCTGAATTGGAGGGGACAGGAGCAGCAAGTGCTGTAGTGGAAAAGACCTTACATTATCTCGAGGATCATAATCTAAAATTGTTGCCTTTCTGTCCCTTTGTATTCGCTTATATCAAAAGGTTTCCTGAATGGAAACGCATTGTAAGTAAAAAATTTAAAGGGTATGATAAGCTGTAAAAACTATGCAGACTCAAATGGAAACATAGGATAATTTAATAGATACGTTAAGCGTCCTAAAGAAAAATGGGTATGTGTAGGATTTCTACATAAATAAATCAAAGTAATATGTCTGTCTGCCTTTTAAATCAGTTTAAAGCAGCTGCGATCAAATCAGAATCGGTGGTCGGCTTCATTAATTATTTTGACAATAGCGATATGTATATTTTGGAAAAGTTGAATGACAATGACATCCAATCGGTTTATTTAAACTTCTATAAAGGTCCCCTAAGTAAATATTTCCAAGAACTGGACTCTTCTTTTGGGAATACTCATTAAAACTTCAAATGTCAATGGAAAAAGTAAACAATACCACTGAAGGCCAAGACTTGCATTCTGAATACAGTCACATCATTATTGGAGGTGGATCCGCCGGAGCTGTCTTAGCCAGCCGCCTGAGTGAAAATCCAGCGTTTCACATTCTCCTCCTTGAAGCTGGGGAAGCATTTACAGAGGATAAGTACCCCGAGCTCTTGAGCAACAGTCAGATAATAGCTGCCAACGGAGACAGTAGGTATGATTGGGGATACCAATCGGTACCCAATGATGCAGGTCATGTTATCCCGATTCCCCGCGGTAAAGTATTAGGTGGAAGCTCGGCAGTCAATGCAGCTGTAGCCCTAAGGGCCATTCCCAACGATTTCAAACGATTTGTTGATATGGGCCTAAAGGAATGGTCATGGGAGCACGTATTGCCCTACTATAAAAAACTGGAAAAATCCAACAGCGGTGAGGAGGCGTGGCACGGGCATACCGGTTACCTTCCGGTGAACCAGCTTCATCAGATAGATCTCTCGCCTATGCAGGCTGCTTTTATGGAAGCGGCCAAATCAAAAAAATACGAAGAGATTGTTGACTTTAATGGGGAAAAGCAATACGGAGTCGGTGCGTACCCGGTCAACATTGTCAACGGTAGCCGGATGAATACAGGCATGACCTACCTCAATCAATCAGTAAGAAAAAGGCATAATTTGACTATTATGGGTAATGCCCTTGCCGATCGAGTCTTGTTTGAGGACAAAAAAGCAATAGGTGTTGTACTGTCCGATGGAAGATTGTTTAAGGGCAGGGAGATCATTTTATCCAGCGGTACTTATGGTACCGCCGCTATCTTACAGCGATCCGGTCTAGGTCCTAGAGAGGTTCTACAACCTATGGGGATACCAGTCATCGCCGACCTTCCTGTTGGAAAAAATATACAGGACCACCCATTCTATTTCAACACTTATGCATCAGATCCAGAGAAAATCGGCAGGCTTTCGCCTGTGACCGGTGTGAACTTATGGACACGTTCTTCTTTTGCAGGGCCGGATGAACTGGACCTTCATATTACCGCAGGTCACCTCTTCGATTCGGGGTTAAGCCCAACCAATTCCGGGTATGTGATAGGAGTTGCTCTGACCAATCCAAACTCACGAGGCTATGTAAAAATTATCAGCCGTGATCCGGAAACCCCGCCAATGATTGACCTTAATTTCCTAAGCAGCCAGGAAGATGGTCAAAGATTGCTTGAAGGTGTTAAGCTCTCAAGGGAGCTAGCCAGGACACCGCCGCTGAAAGACATGACGGTAATGGAATTGACCCCAGGTTGGGATATTACCGATGATAATCTGATGCTGGCTTCTATCAATCAAAATCTGCAGACTTATAACCACCCTGTCGGTTCAGCACCTATGGGGCCTAAAGAAAGTACAAATGCAGTTGTTGATGTGTGGGGAAAGGTCTTTGGTGTGGAACGACTCCGGGTGGTGGATGCCTCGATATTCCCGAGTTTTATTTCATCCGGACCAAATGTCACGGTTATCATGGCGGCGGAAAAGATTGCTGATGCGGTTAAAAGAGAAAACATTTAAAATTAAAGATACAATACATGCTAAATATAACTGAAAAAGCCTTGGCGCTGGAGCCTAAACTTCACTGGATCAACAATGAGTGGGTGGACAGCCAGATATATAAAGACAGTATCAATCCGGCCACAGGCGAGGTAATTGGCCGTTTTGCTGACGGAGGTAATGAAACTGCAGAAGCAGGAATAGCTGCAGCAAAAGCAGCATTTCAGCACAGCGATTGGAAGACCAACAGAATCCTCCGAGCCAAAGTCTTAAATGAGCTCGCAGATGCCTTTGAGGAATACGGTGAAAAATTGATCCATATTCTTTCATTGGATAATGGAAAGGTTAAAGCTGAAGCCAGCATGGAAGTTGGTGGGGTTCCATCAAAACTACGTTATTATGCCGCACTGGTATTAACTCAGAGTGGAAGGGCCTTGGAAACAAGTGTCGGTAGCTTCAGTATGGTACTGGAAGAACCGATAGGTGTAGCCGGTATTATCGCCCCATGGAACTCACCAGTGATTCTCATGGTACGGTCTTTGGCTCCAGCATTGGCTGCAGGTTGTACAGTGGTGATCAAGATGCCTGCACAGACCGCACAGGTCAATGCTGTAATTTGCGAGGTATTTGAATCGGTCAAAAGTCTGCCGATCGGCGTGATCAACCAGTTTACTGAAAGTGGTCATGAAGGCGCTGCCCATCTGATCAGTTCCCCCGATGTACCGTCGATTAGTTTCACCGGCAGCACCGCTACAGGAAAGATCATGATGAGAAACGGTGCCGAGTACCTCAAGCGTTTTGGCTTTGAGTTGGGGGGAAAGACCCCTATGATTGTTTTTGATGATGCAGATCTTCAAAAGGCAGTGCCCGTACTCGCTAAAGCTATAACACTTTTCACTGGCCAGTTTTGTATGACAGGAAGCCGCATCCTGGTGCAGAAAAATATTGCTGAGCAATTTATAAATGAACTGGTAGGTGAATTAGAAAAAGTCAAAGTAGGACCTGCCAGTGATCCTCAAAGCGATATGGGGCCACTGATCGACCAAGCGAATGTGGATCGTGTGGACGACTTGGTGGATGAAGCCATTCAAGACGGGGCAAAGGTTTTACTGCGTGGAGGTAAAATTAAGGATGGTGATTTAGATAAAGGAGCATTTTACAGTCCAGTTCTATTACAGGTAACAGACCATAAAATGGATATTGTTCAAGAGGAAATCTTTGGACCGGTAGCTACGGTGCAGGTTTTCAGTACTATAGAGGAAGCGATAGCATTGGCCAATGACAATAAATATGGACTGGCAGCCTCAGTCTGGAGTACCAATGTGGATCTTCCGTTGCAGGTAAGCAGAAGGTTGGATGCCGGGACAGTATGGATCAACAACTGGGCTAGAATCAATGATGAATTTGAGGAGGGCGGTTTCAAGATGAGTGGATTGGGCCGACTGAATGGTCTTGCGGCGATGCACGATTTTATCCAGTTCAAACACATACACCATGATGTCGGTGTTGGTCAGTAACATCTTTAATTCACCAAATTATTAACATGTCATGGAATCCATAAACCCTGCATCTGAAGCAACTATAGACATGGTTAATGGCGACCATTTACCGGTAATCACCATTGTAGAGTTAAGGCCTAAAGTGCCTTGTGAGGGAGAAGCTCTTGATTCACTTCAAAGGATAGTCAATGCCGCCGCAAAATTTAAGGGTTACCAAGAGGCAAATATCTATAAAAAAGTAAAAGAGGGCTCAACCACTGAATATGCCATTATACTGCGGTTTGACCACTACATTAACTTACGCTTATGGAATAATTCTCTGGAGAGAAAGCAGCATATAGCCAACAGCAAGCACTTTTTTGCAGAGGTAAAACCCGAATTAGCTTTGACCGGCCTTGATTTTTGGTTTGTCGGAAAGCATACTGCTGACGGACCTCCAGTTAAGTGGAAAATGATGCTGGTCACTGTCATCATCATCTTTGCCATGCTACAAATGGTCATGCCGTTCCTTGGCAAGATATTGGGATATTTAGAGTTGCCCGAATTCCTCAATACCCTACTGAGTATCATGGTCATGGTATCACTGATGACTTATTTGATAATGCCAGCAATAAATAAATTACTGTATAACTGGCTATTCAAAAATAAAAGATGATCATAACGAATTCTAATAAATAAACTAAATCAATTACTATCATGAATGAACAAAAGAACGAACAAAAACAGGGACGACATGAAGATTTTTATTTTACCAAGCATGGTTTTATAAAAGCCGACTGGCATGAGCACGCCCCATCTCCTGAGGGCTTTCAGCCGGCGTACCTGAGCAGTCCTGAATTTCAAAAGAACGGGTACCATTGTGAAGAGCTGAGAGATGGCTTTTATTGGGTTACTGCAGGCGGATATGACGCTGCCTTCATGGTTACCGATGCAGGAGTTATTGCAATAGACGCGCCTCCGATGTTGGGAGAAAACATGCTTGCAGCCATTGAATCAGTAACTGATAAGCCGATCGTAACTGTCATATACAGCCACTGGCATTCCGACCATATTGGCGCAGCTGCTATTTATCCTCCCGGAGTGGAGATCATCGCACACGAGATTACCCTTGAACTACTTGCCCGATTCCCTGACCCGCTCCGCCCGTTACCCACTGTTACCTTCAAAGATGAGTATTTGCTTGAACTGGGAGGTGAGCAACTGGAGCTGTCCTATAAAGGGGCTAACCATTGCCCCGGAAATATTTTTATTTACGCTCCCAAACAAAAGGCGCTGGTCAAGATCGATATCGTAAGCCCGGGATCATGCACATTCTTCCACTGTGATGCCTCAGAAAACATCAGCGGGTGGATCGAAGCCCATGATCAGATCCTGGAATATGATTTTGACTTCCTTGTAGGTGGGCACATTTTCCGTTGGGGAACGCGGGAGGATGTGATTACTGCCAGAGAATATTTTCACGATATGCTTGGTTTCGCTGATGAAGCACTGATGCAAATGAGCACTCCGGACGGGGTGGGCGAGTTCTTCGCCATACCCCCGGCAGAACAATATTCGGCTGCCAATGAAAACTGGATCAACTCCATGGTGAACTATGTAACAGAAAAAATGTTAACTAAAATCACTTCAAATGGACAGCTGTGGGAAGAACGCCTTGCCGGTGTAACAACGAACACGAAATACCACGCTTACACGGTGGTGGAATCCACACGTACCGAGCGCAGCCATAAAGGCTACCAAAAGCGTGGAACCGGAGGTGAGGATTTCTTTATATGATCCAAGATTAGCAATGCAATAACCTCAATATCTGTAAGGTGTTGCGGTTAGTTAAAGTTATGTATGCTGGAATCAATCGTGAAATTAAAAGAATTGCAAACCCAAAAGCACCCCCGGGTTTCTTCGGAGAGGGTCGTATTGCCGTTCGTGTGTTTGATGGCTCGTCTCCTGAAGATACCTACCCCTTATCCTTGTGATGGACTTCCCGCTCAACGTGCCTGGAAATGGATCTAAAGGTAAAAACTCTATATAGTTAGAATTACTGACTCATAATATAGCAATACACATCAAACCAGTGTTTCATGGTATCTTAAAACAAAGGCAAAAGACACTTCGAAATAGAAATAGAAGGGCAGTATGCCACTGCCAATTATGGTGAATTTGGGAGCCAGATAGCTCTTGTACGCACCGAAACTGACCCTGAATTGGAAGGGACGGCAAGTGCTGTAGTGGAAAAGATCTTACATTATCACGAGATCATAATCTGAGATTGTTGCCTTTCAGTCCCTTTGTATTCGCTTGTATCAAAAGGTTTCCAGAATGGAAACGTATTGTAAGTAAAAAATTTAAAGAGTATGACAAGCTGTATTAACTATGCAAACTCAAATGAAAACATACGATAATTTAATAGAAGCATTGACCGACTTGAAAAAAGAAGGGTATGTGGAAGACTTTAATTTAAAACAAAACTGTATTGAATGTAGAAACGGGATGTACAGAATATTTCATAATGAATTTAATATCGATAACTACATTAGGTTTGAAGATGACGACTCCAGTCCGGAGAATTCAGCAATATTATATGTGATTACTTCGGATAAGTATAGCCTAAAGGGTACTTTGATTAATTCGTTTAGTATTTATTCCAATGAGGTCACAGATGAAATGCTAAATAAACTGAAGTTTACACATTAAGTGGGAGGGTACATAATGGTTTCTGAAGAGTGAGAAATGACTAGGCCTAAAGAGGCACATTTAGTAAAAAGTATATGCCCTGGGAAGTAACATATAATAAATTAAAGCATTAGGAGAACATGAAAAAAATCGGAATAAATGGCTTTGGTCGAATAGGCAGAGCATCCCTTAAACTTATATCGGACACTCCGGATTTGGACGTTGTGGGTATAAATGATCTCATGACTATTGAAAACGCAGCCTACCTTTTAAAATATGACAGTATTTATGGTAGGTTTGACAAAGAGATATCTGTTCAAGATGACCACATAGTTTTGAATGGCAAGCCTATCAGATATACAATGATAAAAGATCCGGCAGCGTTGAAATGGAGCGAATTGGATGTCGATGTTGTTATAGAGAGTACTGGTTTTTTTACAAACAAACAGGATGCTGAGAAACACATTTCAGCAGGGGCAAAATTTGTGGTTATTTCAGGGCCTACCAAAGATACACCTACCGTAATTCATGGTGTTAACACCGAAGAGGGAAAAGCACAGGTGTTCTCGTGTGCCAGCTGTACAACAAATAGCATAGGTCCAATTATTGAAATTATAGGACGCAGGATAGGCATTAAAAAAGCCATACTAAACACAACTCATGCCTATACAGCATCACAGGCATTAGTAGATGCTCCATCAAAAAAAGAACCTAGAATGGGACGTGGTGCTGCTATCAATTCTGCACCGGCAGCTACGGGAGCCGCAATAGCGGTAACAAAAGCGCTTCCACAATACGAAGGTAAATTTGACGGGATAGCTGTGCGGGTACCAGTGCCCATAGGATCTATATCAGATATTACATTTATCACTGAGCGTCCGACCTCTGCTGAAGAAATAAATTCAGTTTTGACAGACGAAGCAAAAACATCACGTTACGAAAAAGTGGTAAGCGTCAGCAATGAACCTTTGGTTTCTTCAGATATGATAAAGAATCCATTTGCAGCCACTGTTGATCTTGAAATGACACGTGTAGTAGATGGAGATCTTGTTAAAATTATGGCCTGGTATGATAATGAATGGGGCTTTACCAGTCAAATGATTAGACAAATCCAGGAATTATAAAAAATGTTCATAATCCCTAAACTCAATTTAGTCTTAAAGAAAAATGTTGTATAAATTCACCTAAATATTTCATAATACAATTTGAGTTAGTAAGATCGGAGGGGATTATTTATTGGTTGATAGTCACTAGAAAGAATATTGACTGGTTTAATAGGTGTAAAAATAAATTATTATAAAACAATAATGGGAAATAAATCCATCGAAAATATAGAAGTTGGAACTAATGTTAAATTCAAGTTTTTGCTTTTATTATTCATAGTAATTCATTATAGCTCATTCTCTCAATCCACTAGGGATTTATATCCTATAGAAATAAAGAGGGGCGTCTTTAGTACTAAATATTTCTATAATGGTCAAAGTTTTGAAAGTCCATATGGGTTGCAAATTCCTATAATGCAGATGAATGATTCAGAGGTTGTAAGGGATTACAATAAGTTTAAAAATTCAATGAAAACGGCTAAAATAATTAGTATAATTTCCGCAGGTATTTCATTGTATCCTTTATTTAAGCCGGATAGACGGAATAGTGATTCCTATTGGGCTGTATTGGGTACTGCGGGTTTAGTTTCGGCCTTCTTTAACATTCGATCAAATATACTCTTAGATAGATCTTTGAAGCGGTATAATAAAATAGTTTCAGGGACTGAATTGGGTTTTCAATACAATAAAACTTATTATGGAAATAGTATTGTGGGTATTGGGATATCACATAGGTTTTAGGTGAATTAAGAAGAAATAGATGACTCAATTATAAAAGGAGGCAATTATGAATATACTTATAATAGCATTAATGGTCTTATTATCCAGCCAACCGCTTATAGCTCAGGATATAGCAGGTAAATGGAGCGGGAAGCTTACTATTCATGGAACTCGCTTGACTGTTTCTTTCAACGTTTCTAAAGACGAAAATGGCTATGAAACTACAATGGACAGCCCTGATCAAGGAGTGAAAGATATACCGGCTACAACAACATTTAAGGACTCGCTTGTTGTTTTTGAGGTCCCAATGGCAGGTATTTCATATAAAGGTATTCATAAGGATAGTTTAATTATTGGAACATTTAAACAAAACAATCAGGACTTCCCGCTCAATCTTTCAAAACAGTTAACTGAAGAAAAAGTCACTCCACGACCTCAGGAGCCTGAAAAACCTTACCCATACATATCAGAAAGTGTCACCTTTGAAAATCGCCAAGAGAAAATCACCCTTGCGGGAACCCTTACACTTCCTCACGATAAAGGCAATTTTCCTGCGGTTGTTTTGATTTCAGGAAGTGGCCCACAAAATAGGGATGAGGAACTGATGGGGCACAGACCTTTCTTGGTATTATCAGATTATTTGACTAGGAATGGAATCGCTGTCTTACGGTTTGACGATAGGGGTTTTGGGGAATCTACGGGAGATTTCAGCTCCGCTACCACTGCTGATTTCTCCACTGATGTAGCAAGTGCAATTGCCTATTTAAAGACCAGAAAAGAAATCGATACAACTAATATAGGACTAATTGGTCATAGTGAAGGAGGTTTGATAGCTCCAATGGTCGCAGCTGAATCAGCTGATGTTGGGTTTGTAGTTTTAATGGCTGGTTCAGGGATTAGGGGGGATAAATTGTTATTGCTTCAGGAAGAACTAATCGAACAGGTTATGGGTACCTCTGAAGCTAAAATTGAAAATTTACTACAAACAAATTCCAAGATTTTTGATATTATCTTGAGCGCTGAGGATGATTTAAGCTTAAATTCTAAGCTTAAGATTGCACTAGAAGAATCCCTTGAGGGTGATTATGCAAACTCTATTCCTGAAGGAATGACTAAAGAGGAATTTGCAACCGCACAGATAGATCTATTTACTTCTCCGTGGGTAAAGTACTTCCTGAGATATGATCCATCCAAGACCCTTGAAAAGGTAAAATGTCCGGTATTGGCAATAAATGGCGAAAAAGACCTTCAGGTTCCTCCAAAGGAAAATCTATCTGCGATTAAACAGGCTTTGGAGAAAGGAGACAATGATAGGGTTACTATTAAAGAGTATAAGGATTTGAATCATCTCTTTCAAGAATCTGACACAGGATCACCAATGGAATACTCAGTTATTGAACAGACAATAGCTCCTGTAGTACTCAGAGAGGTAGCAGATTGGATTATGGAACAAATAAAATAGTAGCTAAGACGTAGGTTGATATTAAAGTCCAAACGGGCCTAATTAAAATGACAGAACAAATGTTGGATTATGTACATAAATATGTCTTTTAAAAGACAAATTATAATCATAAGAAATCGAACATGTCATGACACACAGAGGGATGATATTCATCGCGAGAGATTCTATGAGACCATTATAAATCAAATTATAAACACATGAAAGCAGCAATATTAAATGAATTCGGATCTTTTGATAATTTTAAGATCACTGAAGTACCAACGCCAAAACCAAAATTTCAGGAAGTTTTGGTCAAGGTTCTTGCTTCTTCCGTCAACCCTTTGGATTACCAAGTCCGTCGTGGGGATTATAAAAACGAATTGACTTTACCGGTAATCACGGGGCACGATATCTCGGGGGTAGTTGTGGGAATTGGACCGGGGGTTGAAAATTTTAAAGTGGGTGATGAAGTTTACTATTCACCTGAAATTTTTAATGGACAGGGAAGCTATGCGCAATATCACTGTGCCCACGAATCCATCATCGGTCTAAAACCTAAGAACATAAGCCACTTGGAAGCCGCGACGCTTCCATTAGCTGCTGGTACAGCCTGGGAAATGCTTGTTACAAGAGCACAACTTAAAATCAATCAGACCATACTGATTCACGGAGGTGCGGGCGGAGTAGGAATACCAACTATCCAAATTGCTAAAGCTATGGGGGCAACTGTATTTACGACGGCAAGAAAGGTCCACCACCCGTTTCTTCTTGAGATTGGGGCTGATTATGTCATTGATTATAAAAATGAGGACTATATTAAGTCTATTAATCAATTGACTAACAATAAGGGAGTAGATGTGATCATTGATACCATCGGGGGGGACACACTTTCTGATAGTGGGAAAATACTTAGCCAGTTGGGTCAGGTAGTTACTATAGTTGATATTGATAAGCCACAAAACCTGTTAGAAGCTTGGGGGAAAAACGCCACCTATCATTTTGTTTTTACAAGGCAGAATAGAAATAAGCTTAATGAATTAACGAAACTTGTAGAAAGTAAAAAGCTTAAACCTGTTTTAACCAAGGTTTTTTCGTTATCAGATATTGGAAAAGCTCATAGCCTTCTGGAGAATAAAACCGGTGATGATAATTTCTATGGCAAAATTGCGATAGAAATTGAACATTAAGTTATTTGTTTTCAAGGAATGGCAAGATGAAATGTCCATGAGAAAGGCTTCTTACAGAGAGGGATGATTATTTTCAGTGGGACTTGCCTGTCGCAGGGATTCTCTGAATCGATTTCAGAACAGGCCATATGACCTTTGAAAGACAGATTATAAACACATGAAATACCCATGTCGAGAAGTCGATACCCGGGAGGATGATTATCCTGGGTATTTTTCCGATGAAAATCGGGACAGGCTACCTGACCGCTGAAAAACAAATTATAAACAGATGAAAGCATCAGATTTATTTATCAAAGCACTGGAAAATGAGGGTGTTGAATATATATTCGGACTACCGGGAGAAGAGAACCTCGATTTCCTCGAATCCCTCAGGAAGTCGGAAAAGATAGAGTTGATCCTTACCCGACACGAACAGGGTGCGGGATTTATGGCTGCGACTTATGGCAGACTGACCGGCAAACCGGGAGTTTGCCTCTCTACCCTGGGGCCTGGTGCCACCAATCTGGTGACTTCCGCAGCTTATGCTCAATTAGGCGCTATGCCTCTTGTTATTGTTACCGGGCAGAAGCCGATCAAAAAGAGCAAGCAGGGTAAATTTCAGATCATCGATGTGGTCAAAATGATGCATCCGCTTACCAAATATACCAAACAGGTCACCCATAGTTCTCATATCCCTTCAATGGTCAGGGAGGCATTTCGGTTGGCCCAGGACGAAAGGCCTGGAGCGACGCATATAGAACTGCCGGAGGACATTGCCGCGGAGGAGGTAGAAAATCCGAGGATATTTGATGTGGTGGACTTTAAAATTCCCAATGCGGGGAAAGATGCGATTCAGCAGGCCGCAGACCTGGTCAAAGAGGCCAGCAGACCTCTCTTGCTCATCGGTGCCGGAGCCAATAGAAAAAGAGCCAGTATGGCATTGACAGCTTTTGTTGATTCTATAGGAATACCTTTTTTCAATACACAAATGGGAAAGGGGATCATAGATGAACGTCATCCCTTGTATCTGGGAACGGCGGCATTGTCCGATTACGATTTTTTGCATGAAGCAATCAAGCAATCGGATCTGATTATCAATGTGGGGCACGATACCATTGAAAAACCTCCTTTTTTCATGCATTTCAAGGACAAACGCAAGGTAATTCATCTCAATTTTTTTCCTGCCGAGATAGACGAGGTTTATTTTCCTCAATTAAATGTCATCGGAGATATAGCAAACAGCGTTTTGGGGTTGACCGAATCTTTAAAGCCCTATGCCCATAGCTGGAATACTGATTTCTTTATAGGTGTTAAAGACAATGTGTCGTCCCGTCTGGCAAAATACGGGGATGACAATCGTTTTCCTATTTTGCCCCAACGTGTGGTGAAGATTGTGAGAGATACACTTCCTGACGACGGTATCATAACGTTGGACAACGGGATGTACAAAATATGGTTTGCAAGAAATTATCCTGCCTATGTACAAAACAGCCTGCTACTTGATAACGCACTGGCGACTATGGGAGCAGGGCTGCCTTCTGCGATGATGGCAAAAAAAATCAATCCGGACAAAAAAGTAATATCCATAAACGGTGATGGAGGGTTTATGATGAACTCCCAGGAATTGGAAACCGCCATACGCCTGAAACTTGACCTGGTAGTCATTGTCCTGAACGATAATGGGTATGGTATGATACAATGGAAGCAGGAGGTCGATGGCTTTGTGAAATATGGCCTGGATTATGGAAATCCAGACTTTGTCAAGTATGCCGAAAGTTTCGGAGCAACTGGATATCGGCCGACTTCAGTAGAAGAGTTTCACCAGACCCTGGGAGATGCTTTGAACTCCAATGGGGTACAGCTTATTGATCTGGCAGTGGATTATTCATTGAACCACGAAATTTTAAATGTATTGATTAAGGAATATTCCAATGAACCTAAAAAAACAAAATCATGAGTAAAGCACAGACAATTAACCCGGCAAACGGGCAAACAGTAGCCGAATACGAAAGGATAGCTATTTCAAAAGCTATGGAAAAGGTAGCCATGGCTAAGGAAGCGTATAATTCATGGAAGGAAAAAAGCTTTGCGGAACGTTCGCAGCTAATGCATGCGCTTGCTGACCTGTTCGATGCCAGTAAAGAGGAATACGCCGAACTGGCCACTACAGAAATGGGCAAAACTATTGTACAGGCTAGGAAGGAAATTGAAAAATGTGCCTGGGTATGCCGCTTCTATGCGGATAATTCGGAAAGTTTACTTGGGAAGGAGATGGTAGGAACTGAAGCGACCAAGAGTTACGTCACATTTCAGCCAATGGGGGTTATTTTGGCTGTGATGCCTTGGAATTTTCCGTTTTACCAGGTGATCCGTTTTGCCGCACCTGCACTAATGGCCGGAAATACCGGGGTACTGAAACATGCATCCAATGTACAGGGAAGTGCATTTGCCTTGGAAGATGCTTTTATCAAAGCTGGATTTCCGAAAGGTATATTTACCAATCTGAATATAGAGGCAAATAATGTAAAAGATGTCATAGAAGATAAGAATATCGCAGCGGTAACGCTTACAGGAAGCGACCCCGCAGGACGATCGGTCGCAACTATTGCCGGGGCCAATTTGAAGAAAACTGTACTGGAACTTGGTGGGAGCGATGCTTATATCGTTTTGGATGATGCGGATCTGGAAAAAGCGACCGATCTGGCTACGTTGGGAAGATTGCAGAACAACGGACAAACCTGCATAGCGGCCAAGCGTTTTGTGGTGCTCGATGCCGTTTACGATAAGTTTCTGGAGCTCTTCACCCAAAAGATGCGCCGGGCAAAAATGGGTGATCCCATGGACGAATCTACCTATTATGGCCCTATGGCGAGGTTGGATTTGCGCGATGAAATACATGGACAAGTTGTGAAAACCATTGCGCAAGGTGGCCGACTTATACTTGGAGGGACAATCCCGGAAGGAAAGGGGGCTTACTATCCGGCCACCATCCTGGTCGATGTACAGCCTGGCATGGAAGCTTTTGACAATGAACTATTTGGCCCTGTAGCCTCTGTGATCCGGGCAACCGATGAAAATGAAGCCATTGCACTGGCCAATAACTCTCAATTTGGTTTGGGATCTGGAGTGATCACTTCAAATAGAGAGCGTGGAGAAAAAGTGGCGTTGCAACTTGAAGCCGGTAGCAGCTTTGTGAATAGGCTGGTAGCTTCAGACCCAAGATTGCCCTTCGGTGGTATTAAGAATAGCGGGTATGGAAGGGAGCTTTCTGGCTATGGAATCCGCGAATTTGTCAACATCAAATCTATTTGGGTGGATTGACTAATCTTATTGGAAAGTCTCCCGCTCCTTGATTGAATCAATAGTGAACCTAGTATAAGGAAACAACAAAGCATAATAATGAAAAACAGAAAAATCTTGAAATCTCTTTTTATTGTATCAATTAGCATTCTCGGTTTTATAGCCATATTAGTATATTATCCAGTTTATTCCAATGCTCAGCATGTCGGTATATCTGAAGAAACAGCAGCTGTCTTGAGGGATAAATTCGAGGGGCCTCATCATTTGATTCAGACCACGGATGATGAAACTTTGTTTTTGCGAAGATGGAATCCAGACAAATTGCTTTCAGGCAAAAGTGAGATTGCAGTACTTATTCTTCATGGGATTACAGCACATAGCGGGGCCTATGATATGGCAGGAAAACCATTCTCTGAAAGTGGTTATACGACTTTTGGGTTGGACTACAGAGGACATGGCTTGTCAGGCGGCAATCGGGGGGATTCTCCAAGTGTGGACCGATGGATTGCTGATATGGCTGAAACGGTGGGCTATATCAAGGATTTGGGGTTTTCTGAAGTGGTGGTTCTTGGTCATAGTTTAGGAGTGGCCGCGGCGTTTTCTGTTGCAAATGCTGTACCGGATGAACTCTCAGGCATAGTTTTGCTTTCGGGGGCTTACGAGGGTAGGGAAGGTTTATCCGATCCTCCTTCCTTTTTTGAAAAAGCCAGGTTTTTGGCAAATGCGATATTCCGGCCCTCCCATCAATCTGTAAAATATTACAGGGAAGGAATGACAATTACTGAAGACAGCCTGTTTACCATGAGTTATACACCTAGATTTATGACGATGCTTGATGTCAAAACACTTCGACTTCCTGAGGGTATGGATATCCCTGTCTTGGTTGGTATTGGTGATGAGGACGAATTATTTACGGTGGAAAAAGTCAAAGAACTGTATGACCTGATACCCAGTGACAAAAAAGAGTTTTTGGTCATGGAAAACACCACACATTCAGTGATCCCACGTGAAAGCTGGATGGAGGTAGTTGGCTGGTTGGATCGTAACTACACAAGTCCTGATATAAATAATTGACTTGAATGCTCCAGTACACTACCTGTTATAATGTATTTAGAATCAGTAAATGTTAGTATTAATCCCCTTTTTCGGTTGATACATGAAGACTTCTGACTTATTGAGTTTAGCATGGATGTTTAGCATATGCTTACCAGGTCTATCTGTAAACGAGGTGATGGCTCAAAAGAATACATTGACTAAACAGGTTGGTTTTAAACATGATAACGACGTGTTTAGACTCAAGCATATCACGGATAAGTTTTATTCGTTTGGTTTAATAATTAATTATACGACTGCATTAAGGGATGATAATTTTCTAAAGAAAGCATCGGAGAACCTGGGTTTTAATGAGACAGACAAAGTTGTTTTTGATAATATGGTTTACCTCAAAGGATATACACCTGAATATGATACTGATCTATCCACAGGTACCTTTAGGCCTTTTGCCGGCGTATTGAATTGGGAACCTTCCCTGTATATCTCAAATGATAAAAGGTTATGGAGGTTTGGTACTGTCTTGGGAGTGAGAGGAAAAATATCCGGGGCAGAGTGGGTACAGGATAGTTTTCATGACCTGATCTCAGATCCGAAATTTGATGGATGGAGGTATCAGTTACCAAATAAATTTTTGTATGGCATTAACGGCTCCTTTATTAAACCATTGCCTTTTTTGAATTGGATGGATTTCTTTTCTGAATCGAATTTAGTTTTGGGAAATTACCAGACATTCCTGGAGGAGAATATAGGGCTACGCATAGGCAGATTTAACAGCCTCAATAATTCCGTTATGTATTTTGGCAACCTGGATCAGCTGAAAAGAAATAAAAATGAATATTTCCTGGTAGTTAAATTTTTCGGAAGGGCAATAGTTACTGATACCACATTAGCTCGTGATGGGAATAAACAGAATGTTCTAAATCCCCTTGATAAGAGAAATCTACAGGCAGGTTATTATGCCGCTTTTCACATTCAGGCAGGCAGGTTTGGAGCAAATGTTTCGCATACACGCAATTCAACCGAATCAAATGTAAGTGGAAAGCACAGTTATGGGTCATTGGGGGTAAATTATAGTTTCCATTAGTCTCTTTGTTTTTCAGAGAATTTAGGTGGTTGGATTACTGACTTGTTGGGTGAAAAGTTCATGCTGTCGTTCCAGTCAATAAGGCTTGAAAATGAATAGTTTATTGGTCACTGATCTTCTATACTACTGTACTACTGTTTAGCTATTCCAGCAAAGTATGAAGGCAGTAGCGGAAAATATTTTGACATTGATAAAAGTGCTTTTTCTGATGCTCACAATGTCGCATATGACAATGGTAAAATTTTAAAATTAATTTCTGAGACAAAAAAATAAACAGATAATGAGCACTCTTAACAAAATAGCAACCAAAGGTAAGTTGACATTAGGTCTTATATTTCCTCTTGAGGCATACAGTGGTTCAGTTGCGAAAATGGAAAACCAAGAAAAACTTGCCAAACGAGTAGAAGAACTAGGTTTTAAAGCACTTTGGTTTAGAGATGTTCCGTTCAATGACCCATCATTTGGTGATGCTGGGCAATTGTATGACCCTTGGATTTACATGACACATATTATGAACCATACAAATGAAATTGCTTTAGGTTCGGCAAGTATAATTTTACCGTTACGTCATCCGGTTCATACAGCAAAATCAATTAATAGCCTTCAAATCCTATCAAATGAAAGATTGATTTTAGGTGTAGCTTCTGGTGATCGACCTATTGAATATCCTGCATTCAATCAAAATTTAGAGGATAAGTCTGAGCTTTTTAGAGATAGCTTTTTTTATATCAAAGCATTGCAAGGTGATTTCCCAAACTATTCTTCAAAATATTATGGTAAAACTAATGGAGCCATAGATATTTTACCGAAGTATTACAAAAAAACACCAATGTTGATAACTGGACATTCTGGTCAATCCCTGGAATGGATTGCTGAACATTCAGATGGTTGGTTGTATTATCCAAGAGATTTCAAAACACTACCTATTGTAATGCAACGATGGAGAGAAGCAATAAAAGGGATTAATTCGGACTGGAAACCATTTATGCAATCGTTGTACATTGATTTAACGAAAGATCCTAAAGCTAGTCCGACTCCAATCCATTTGGGATTTAAATCGGGAACGGAATATTTGAATACGCATTTGAAATTGTTGGAATCGTATGTTGTAAATCACGTAATCTTGAATTTAAAGTATGGCTCAAGACCAGCGGAGGAAGTGATCGAAGAAATTGCAGAAAATATATCCCCAAATTTTTCTTGACCTTGCTGAAGTTATAGGAGTAAACAGCTTTGGCGACTGATTCCGATGAAGCCTCTTTCCTCGATTTTGTTACACCAATACCTCTTCCAGGTATAACCCTTGATTGGTACAATCGAAGAATCTGAACCTGATGATGTACGCGCACTCTACGAAACCAATTTTTTTGGACCATTGGCGGTAATTAGGAGGCATAGCCACTGTTGAGAAAACAGGGCTACGGAAACATTTTGGGAACATCGGGTAACCTTGGGCATATAAGATCTCATTCAATCCCAGGTTAAGTCCTCGGGTAAAATATGGTCAGGACTGTTATGATTTCAATGAAAGAGGGATGCTCTTTGCCTCACCAAATCAGATTATTGGGAGCGATAAAAGGGAGGCATTGCTACTTTCTCAGGAGAAAAAAGATACCATTGTCTCTCTTTTCAAAATTTAGTAGATTTGAAAGTGGGGTGGCAGAATTCGAAACTATTTTTTCGTTTGTAATATATTAATAATTAATCACTTACAACAAACTTAACATTGGTAGAGGAAAAGGAATGATGTTTTCAACACATATACTCGAATTGTATTGAATTCCCTATGCCTCATGGTAAGCGGCGGAACAAATAAAAATGAGAATTCTTTCAATATCACCGTCCCTAAAACCACACAAATCAAACTGTGTGAAACTTTGAATAAT
This sequence comes from Algoriphagus sp. AGSA1, assembly GCF_021390545.1. GTDB lineage: Bacteria > Bacteroidota > Bacteroidia > Cytophagales > Cyclobacteriaceae > Algoriphagus. The sequence continues at coordinate 145,173 of NZ_JAJUWR010000006.1, forward strand.
GCTGGATTCTCCATCTCCTATAATTTAAAGCAGCCAATTCTTTACTTAATAATCTCACCAAATCTCTATCAAAAGATCGATAAAATCCTCACTGAAAAGATTGAATAAGACAGCCATGGTAAATTTTAAATCCATTTCACCATGGGAAAGTCAAGACGATTTGCCAGATGTACATTTTTGGGAAATATCCTAAATCCATACTGATAATTTCCAGGTAAGAGTTTTCCAATTTTTCCTTTGAAGACCTTCCTTCCCCTATCGGAATCTCCCATAGCCAATTCAAATGTCTTAACTTCTTTCTGCTCTCCATCAACCGAATCTTTTTTCACGGCTATCAACTCAGCTCCGATTTCTTCAACTTTAAAATCACCCAATGTCAACTCCAGTTCTATTTCCAGCTCTTTATCCCGAAAATCAAGCTGGTCAGGCGTAATCGACAGCACATCCAAATCATTCCAGTTTTTCCTGACATGATGTTTCCATGCTGCCAAATCCTTAGCTAAAGCATAATTATCCGTTTTGATGTTTACCCCTCTTTGCTTCAAGGGATAATAGTACTTGTCCACATATTCCTTCAACATTCTGCCCATAAGGTATTGGGGGGTACTGGCCATGGAATTCTTCACCATCCTAATCCAATCCATCGGCAAATTCTCATCATTCCGTGAGAAAAACATAGGGATAATTTCGTTTTCAAGCGTCTTATAGATTTTATCTGAATCCAAATCGTTTTGATAATCCTGCCTCTCATATTCCTTTTCAGCTTCCAATGCCCAGCCTATCGTACCATTGTATGCCTCTGCCCACCAACCATCCCTAACACTAAAATTCAATGTCCCATTCAGAAGTGCTTTCATGCCACTTGTTCCAGATGCTTCTTGGTTTCTATCAGGAGTATTAAGCCATAAATCTGCACCCTGTACCAATAGCTTAGCTAAATTGATATCATAATCTTCTAAAAAAAAGACTTTATTTGCCAGATCTTTATGAAGGGATGTCTGCACTATTTTTTTTATATGGACAATACTTTCATTGTCCTGCGGGTGGGATTTACCTGCAAAAAGCAACAGTACAGGCTTTGTCTCATCACTAAGGAGTTTGGATAGCCGGTTGATATCAAGAAACAAAAGTTCCGGACGCTTATAGGTGACAAACCTTTTGGCAAAGGCAATTACCATAGCCTCTTCCTTTAAGTGCTCAATAGCTTGCCTGATTTTTCCTGGACTTTCATGCCGTGCGGACATCGTTTCCGCCAGTCTTTCCCGCACCGCATTCAACAACTCTCGTTTAAGAAGCAGGTTTGTATTCCAGATTTCGCTATCGGGTACCGCTTCTATTTTCTGCCAAAGAGAAGAATCCTGAAGGTAATTATCACCAAAATAATTGCGGTGTATCGATTTCCAACCTTCAGCCGCCCAGGTATCGTAATGGACTCCATTTGTAACATAACCAATAGGCAATTCCTCAGGTAAGTAACCTCTCCATACATTCTTGAACAGGTTACAACTTACCACCCTGTGAATCTTGCTTACCGCATTCACTTCCTGGCACAAGCGGAGAGCAAGATTGGTCATAGAAAACAGTTCTGGTTGTTTTTCATCGGACACACGGCCTAAATTCATGAACTTTTCCCAGGAGATATTAAACTGCTTGACTACATGTGAGAAATACAATCTCATCAGTTCTTCGGTATATTTATCAATTCCAGCCGGTACTGAGGTATGGGTTGTAAAAAGTGAGGTAGATCGAACCACTTCAATAGCCTCATTGAATGACAGATTTTCACCCAATACAAGATGCTGCATACGGGCTATCCCCACAAATGCTGTATGGCCTTCATTGCAATGATAGACTTCTGGTTGCAGACCGAGCAGATTTAATGCTTGAACCCCTCCCATACCCAGAACTATTTCCTGCTTTAACCTATTCTCCAGATTTCCACCATACAACTGAGAGGTAATCATCTTATCTTCCCCAGTGTTTGAGTCAATAAAAGTATCCAATAAATATAGTGAGATCCTGCCCACCTCTACCTTCCAAAGTTGGGCAGATACAGTTCTGCCAGGAAACGGAAGTAAAATCAAAATAGGCTGATTAAGATCATCATGCACCAACTGGATAGGTAATTCGGCAAAATTCATAGTATCCTCTTCAACCAATTGGTCTCCGTGGACGGATAACCGTTGTTTAAAATATCCGAATTTATATAGCAGCCCAACTGCTACTATCGGAACTGAGCTGTCACTTGCTTCCTTCAAAAAGTCCCCGGCCAATATTCCAAGACCTCCTGAATATAGCTTCAACATATTGTGCAAACCATATTCCATACAGAAGTAGGCAACCGTGACCTGATGCGATACAGGCCTACCGAAATATTCTTCATTAAGCCTACCTACCGCCTCCAACTTATCCAAAAACACCTGATCGATACTGAATTTATTGAGCGTTTTATAACGCAATGTCTGAAGAAACTTGATGGGGTTTTGATGACTGTTTTTCCATAGGTCATAGTCCATAGAACTAAAAACGGCCTTTGCTGGATCATTCCACGAATACCATAGATTCCCAGCCAATTCTTTAAGTAATGACAATGATTCCGGCAAAACGGTTTCGATGGATATTTCTCTCCAATATGGAGCCGTTACAGGCTCAACAAGATAATCGACTGGAAAAGCTTGGGGCTTGTTTCGGTAGGATTCCTCCCTCTGACAACTTTTATCCAGTGCAATCCCAAAAGCATCTCCGTAAAATTTAATTTGATCCACCCAATCAAAATGTGTGCTGATCCTGTGGGCAGATAGACGGGCAGATTGAATTTCTCCGTCAGACTGATTCTTGAAAAATTCAATCGTTTCTGCCAACCTCTTAGCGGCCAAATGGCTGGTTGTTTCTTTTCTTTCCAACACCACAAGTCCATTTGTATCAGCGGTATCCAGCTCCTTAAAAGCATTTGCAAATCCTGAAATATCCGTAGTTATTGTGGGAATGTAGTATGCTAAACTCTCAAGGGGTGTATATCCCCAAGGCTCATAGAATGATGGGAAAACCGCCAGGTCAAATCCCGGCAACAGGTCATAATATTGCATATCAAAGATCCCATCATGCCCATCCAGATAAGTAGGGACAAAAATCACCTTAACCCCGCCATCGACCGTACTGTTTAAACCCACATCATTGATATAAGCCACTATTGGATCCTTTAGGGCTCCTTGAAGGTTATGGGTAAGTAATTCAGATGGCAGAGGAGACCCCAAACTTGGCTGCAACATCCGGTCAATCAGTTCTTTTCTAGGCCCGGTTTGGTTGCCCGGGACAAAAATTAAAGCAATCACTTTTCTCCCAGATGAAAGACGGCTTTGCAATTCCTTCAGCGCTTCGATAAAAACATCTATTCCCTTATTAATAAACTCATATCTGCCGCTTTTGATAACCAAAAAACTGTCATTGTCAAAAGGTTGATTGAACAACGCTTCAACTACATTTAGCAGTTTATTGCGGGCAGCTTCTTTTTTTCGCATCACTTCCGCAAAAGGGGGCACCTCTGATACATCAAAACCATTGGGAGTAATGACATCCGGATATCTACCTAGTATCATCTCACATTCTTTGGCCGTAATGAAACTCACGGTAGTAAAACAATCCGCATGCGCGGCAGCGATTTTTTCCAGAGAATGTTTGGATGAGATATTGAACTCCCGGGCTTGTTGATCCGGATTGTAATTTTCGAGATTTTGATATAAAGCCAATCCCTTTCCGGCAATCGCCCTACCTGTTACTGTGGCATGCGTGGTGAATACCGTCGCTATCTGGGGTATATTTTCATTTAGATACAACAGTCCTGTCCCGGTCATCCATTCATGAAAATGTGACACCACATTATCAGTTGAATTGATGTGGTTCTTATAGAAACATTCTATTACCTTCCCGGCAGCTATACCAAACAAAGCGGGCTCAATATAATCCCAATGACCATGAAGTGAATCAAGTTTATATTTTATCCATAGGTGCTTGAAAATTTCGTTTTTTTCAAAAAACAAGGGGGTAAAATCCACCAATACAGCTATAGGATTACCTTTGATTTTCCACCTTCCTATTTTTGTTTTAAGCCCTTCTTGCTCCATCTGATGTCTCCACAGCTTGAAAAGTAGCTTATCCTCCGCAAATTCAGGATGCATACGCGTCCCTTTCCATATATCAGGGCCAATCAATATGTATTTTTCTTGTAGTCTTCGTTCTAAAATCGCAGCCTTGGTAGATAAAACCGTATGTATGCCCCCCACTTTGTTACAGACCTCCCAGCTGATCTCAAATAAAAAATCAGGTTGCTTTACCACCGTGTTTTCCATAATAATCTTTAGAATAAATTGAGAATTGGCAACGTAAACCAATTGTTATAAAGGATTATCCTATTTCAACTAATAATTGAACCCTTACCCAAAGTTACTTTCCAAAGCATTTCAAAAATATGATTACAGTCTGTCGCCCGGATGATTCCTATCACAGAAACATTTCGAAGAAAAGATCCCCATCAATCCTACGCCCCGATCAAATGCGCATATTTAATAAAGAGGGAATAATACCGGTCAAATGATTTGTATAATCGGCATTTAGCCTGTTCATCTGTGGTTTGGGACAATTTCACCGCCATGATTTTGGAACGGACATTGGCTCTAAGGCATTTAAAGTAATTGTACACCTTAGCACTGTCCCGAAGGCTAATAGTATCAAAGGATTTCTCATAAGTCGCTTCTAAAAGCATGGACAAATCACCTCTCCCCCAACTTTCCAAGTCCATGGTGAGAAAGGCAAAATCATACAACACATCGATTTGCCTATACTCATCATTAAATTCCAGACAGTCAAAAATCACCGGAGGATTCCCGAGAAACACATTTTCGCAATGCAGATCTCCATGGAGGTCCCTTTTTAGTCCATAATCTATTCTTCTCTGAAAAACATGCTGGTTTCTTTCGAGAAAAACATTACTCTTATTTATCGCAAAACTGATTTCACTGCTGATGTCATCCTTTTTATATACCCCATCCAACAGATCGGGTACTGAAGCGATATCATTAAAGAGTTTTTTTGCCTTGAGCAGGTCAAATTTCTTATTTATTCTTGACGCAAGTAGGTGAAACCGTGCTATAATGTGCGCTAAATCCACAATGGAATTCTCACCGATTTCTCCTGATTCAATCTTCCTATCCATCCTTTTTTCATCATCCATTTTTCTCATGACCACAGCGTAATCAAGCGGCTTATTGCCTTTTCCGCCTATGATCCAATCCCCATCCTTCAAAAAGATTGGTTCTATCCCCAGATAGATATCCGAATACCGGCTGTTTAACTGTATTTCCTTTTCACAATAAATTTTTCGAAGTGCTATTGTAGAAAAATCCACAAATGAAAATTTTACCGGCTTTTTGACTTTAAAAGCATATAAATCAGAAAACACAATCCAAGAAATATGGGTTTCAACTAGTTGGCCATTTAGCAATTGCCCATGATAGCTTCCTTTATTACGAAAATCCAAGACCTGTTCACCTGTCATTTCCTATCGTCAAATAATTGACAGTTTGGTTCAACATAGAATCAACATTGGAATCCGTGGAATAAAGGTGGAGAAATGGGTGCAAAACCGGATCAAAATCCTCCTTTAGTCGGAGATAGGTATTATAGTCAGCCTCACTTAATTTTCTTTGCTTTTTCAACCTTTCCCTTACAGTTTCCTCATCGGCCTCTATCAGTAAAGTAATAACCGGAACATTTATTTTATCCGCCATTGCATAAAACAATCTCCTATAAAAATCGAGATGGAAAGTCGCATCAACAACAACTGATTTATGATTTTCAAGTAGAGTCTTTGTCTGATCACACAACTCCTTATAAACAGAGTTCTTATCCGCTTCAGAATATTTGCCTTTAAGCCCCATGTGTACACGGATTTTATCACTTTGTAGGTGCGTAGCCCCAATTTCATTTGCCAGCCTGGCCGCAAAATAGCTTTTCCCAGAGCCAGGAAGCCCCATTACAATTACCAATAAACTGTTGGATCCCCATTTATTCTCCATATACCTCCTTTTTAGTTACTTAAAAATAAAGGTTATTGTCCTAACAACAACAGGACATAAATCATAAATCCATAGTGATACATATTATAGAAGGTCTTTAAAATCAGTCCTACCTTCATTGCTGTAGAAACACCCTGACACAATCTCTGCTGCAGGAAGTTCAGGAAGATCATCAAGCAGCAGAATGTCAGCGCACAGGTGCCATATCAACTTCATTAAAAACAGCATGTAATCTGTAAAATTAAATTATCAAAACATGGAAAAATTGGAGAATAAAGTCCTGCTAAAAGAGGAGATACTTAGAGAATGCGTGATAAAGCAACAATCCCTAATCAATGACTTCAACGCGAGGCTGGATGATATTAAGGACACTCAAAAACTGAATAGAGGGAACAATGATTATGGAGATTCAACAATTTCTGCATTTTCAGAACTTAACACACTTCGGGACGCTTTGGAATTTGCAAAAGAGGAAATGCGTGTTCTCACTTTTATTCGGCAAAATTTAAAAAGAATACATATTACCCCTGATTTGGGTGCTGTGGTAATAACAGATAAAGAAACCTTCTTTATATCAGTTAGTATTGAAGAATTTTTCGTCAACGGTACATGCTATTTTGGAATTTCAACCCATAGCCCTATATATAAGTCCATGCGGGGGAAAGTAGCTTTCGAAACATTTACGTATGGAGGATCAGACTACTTTATTAAGGAGATATTTTGATGTAACTCGATTAATTCAATCATTACTCATGGATCACAATACGTGATATTTGATAAATCGCATTGATTAAAATAGATTCTAACGCGATAGATGTGGTGATTATAAAAAACAAAATAATTCTGAATGGTACAGTTAAGTCCCTTGCAGAAAAAAAGAAGTCGAAAGGGCGGCCTGGTCATCTCTAGGGATTACTTCAGTAGAAAATAACTTAAAAATAGAACCAATCTACCAATCGGGAGTGTTTTTTTCATTTGCTTTAAACCCAGTGGCCAGTTGGTTGGAAAATAACCGGATACCCCGAGGTCTTTCCATAATCTTCAGCATTGCTTTAATTACAATTCTTGTCATTGGGGTAGTGTATCTTTTTAGTAAACAAATGGCAGGCTTATTAAAGGACTTCCCAGAAATTACTTCGGCATTAAATAGCAGGCTGGAACAGTATCAAGATTACCTGAATCGTGAGTTTGGGCTTGGAATTGAATATGCGCAGGCTCTGGAAAACGTGGGGAGTATGGTTAATCCGGAAAAATTCACGGGATTCGTGCTCACGACAGGTAAAACTTTGGCATTTATCGGAATTGTACCACTATATATTTTTCTTTTGATGTACTACAAAGATTTTTTCAACGAGTTTCTAACAAAATTGAACGAATCAAAAAACCAGAACTCCATATTGGAATGGTCTAAAGACTCTTCCCTATTGATTCAGGCTTATTTAACCGGAATTCTAAAGGTTACGGCAGTTGTTGCTGTTATGGCAGGGATATTTTTTTATGTAATAGGGGTAAAGTATTTCATATTGTTTGCATTGTTTGTGGCAGTAATGAACCTCATTCCCTATATCGGGGTTTTGTTCAGCTCAATTGTTTCAATTTTATATGTTTTTTTGACTACTGATTCTATTATGCTTCCATTTCTTACCATGCTTGTATTATGGGCGATTCAATTACTGGAAAACAACATCATTACCCCGGTGGTGGTAGGCGCTGAAGTGAAACTGAATGCTCTGGTGGTGTTGTTGGCGATTTTACTTGGAGGATGGATATGGGGCGTCTCAGGGATGGTTCTTTTTATCCCGATGCTGGGAATCCTTAAATTACAGCTGGAAAAATCAGAAAGACATAAAGCCTTAGCCTACCTGTTAGGAGATAAGATACCGGTAAGGGAGAAAAGGGAGAACCTATGGAAAATTGTTTTAAGAAAGATGAAAGGAAATGATCCCAAAGGCAACTAATGAAGATTATTATTTCCCGTTCGAGATTCCCAGTCCGAAAATAGACGGGCATGTGTCCTATAAAAACCAGGAACAGATGCAACACCGGTATATGGCGTTCACGGATTTGAGAAGATTTCGGGTCAGTTGATTATGATAGCTGAATAGAAGGATGAGATGTGTTTTATAGTCATAATTTTTATAGTCATTTTTTGTGTTGATGTGAAACAAGCCTACTATATTTCATTAAATTATGAATGCTGGTTCAGTCACCGGAGTTTTCGCTCTGGTGACTGCAGCAATCAAATCAGTTAAAAGAGGTAGAATTACTTTCTTTCAAGCTCAATTCCAACATCATACAGCTTTTGGTGAAGATCCTTCATCCAAGCCTCATCGAATTTCACGATCTTCCTGTCGTAGGTCATCAATCCGTTCGTCTCCACTTCCACATCAGTGGTTTGGGTATAGACAGCAGCTGAAAGCCCCGCCTTTATCAAAGTAACCATTGATGCCACCAGTTCGCCATACCGCTTGGACAGTGCGTCTTTATCCTCGAAGCTTTGATAACCCCAGTTGTCCTTTTCCTGCCAGGTATGGCCCTCTATCGGAAGACCTAGCCCACCGAATTCCCCCAACACGATGATATTGTCTCCACCATAGAGTGCCGGATCGGGCATCACTGCCGCAGGGTAGTTGTGAAGATCCAAAATATCCCCAGTGATACTAGCTCCTTGCATCTCGAAGTTGCCACCACTTGCGGAATTTACAAGTCTGCTCGGGTCATATGTCCGCGTCCATTCCGTGATTTCCCTTGTTTTAAACTGTCCCCAGGCCTCATTGAAGGGGACCCAAACCACTATAGAGGGGAAATTGTAATTGGCGTCCATGATCGCTTTCCATTCTTTTTTATATATGGCCTCCGATTCCGCGGTCCTTTCCCGGTCTGTTCCCTTACCAATGATGCCCGGACGCTGCTCCCACTGATTGCCATGGTCGCCGTTAGGCATGTCCTGCCATACAAGAAGACCAAGACGGTCGCAGTGATAGTACCAGCGTGCAGGTTCTACTTTTACGTGTTTTCTTATCATGTTGAATCCCATCTCCTTTGTCTTCATTATATCAAAGAGCAATGCCTCCTCATTCGGGGCAGTGTAAAGTCCGTCCGGCCACCAGCCTTGGTCTAGCGGGCCATATTGGAACAGATACTCACCGTTCAGCAGCATCCTTCGGATACCGTTTTCATCATATCCCATGCTGATTTCTCTAATGGCTGCGTAGCTCTCCACCACATCGATCACACGGTTTCCTGACAGTAGGCTGATTTCCAGATCATATAGAAAAGGCGAATTCGGCGACCATTGTTTAGGGTTCTGAATCATAAGCTCCACACCACTCCCAGGTTTTCCGGTTTGTTGAGCTACTAGCTCTCCGTTGGCGAACGCGGCCACTCTAATACCATCAGCTCTTTCGTCTTCCGAAACATCAATTTTTACTTTTATTGATCCTTTGGATAAGTCCGACGAGTTTTTGATTCTTGTTATATGTGATTCCGGTACAGATTCCAACCAAACCGTTTGCCAGATGCCCGTCACGGGCGTGTACCAGATTCCCTTTGGGACATTCACTTGCTTACCCCTTGGTTGTGGCCCATCATCGGAAGGATCCCAAACACGGACTTTGATTTCTTGCCTGTTTCCTTTGTTTAATGCACCACTTATATCAAAATAAAATGGGTCATAGCCCCCCTGATGGATGCCCACCGATTTGCCGTTTACAAACACTTCAGCTTCCCAGTCCACAGCCCCGAAGTGTAGTAGCACCTTGCCTTTCCTCTGTTTGCTTCCAAGATCAAAGGAACGGGAATACCATATTTCATTGTCCTTGCCTACCTTTTTGCCTACTCCCGAAAGAGAGGATTCTACAGGAAAGGGGACAGTGATCTTGCCTTGAAAGATCTCAGTAACCGAATTTCCCTTTGCGAGGATTGCATAGTCCCACTGCCCATTAAGATTTATCCAGTTGTCCCGTTTCATCTGTGGTCTCGGATATTCCTGATGAGGGCTCATTTTATCCACCTCAGCTGACCAAGGGCTAGCAATTACAGGCTTTTGGATCTCCTCCTGGGCACTGACATTAAAACAAAAAAACAGCAAAAAACACAGGTTAACATACTTATTAAAACAAACTTTCATTTTTTTAATTTTATAGTCGTGAATAATCTTCATTATCATGTGGAATGATTTTTATACAAAGTGATTCATTATTTTGTACAATAATTTTGAAAACAGTAATTGCTTTTCTCCGCAATAAGACATTACAAAAATCTCAATATCCTTAAATGAATTAGGATACAAATCCGTGACTGTGACTCTACATGTAAATAATCAGTATCCATCATTTTGCACCAAAGCAGGATTGGAATCTATTGCTCCAAGTGGTATTGGATACCTATTATGAAATGGCCTTGCGTTGGCGACCCCTCTGCTAATTGCCAAATCAATGAATTTCTCATGCCGGATGAGGTCTTCTCTTCGTAAACCTTCTGAGTAAAATTCCCATGCCCTTTCCTTTAATATATGAGCTCTTAATTCATCCTGGCCTGCAAAGTCTGACAATTGTAGATCCTCAAGTCCTGCACGTGTCCGGACCTGGTTGATTAAGTCCAAGGATATTTGATTCACCCCGTTCACTTCATTCAATGCCTCTGCCCTAGAGAGTATAATATCGGCTAATCTTATCTCCGGAACATCATTTCCATGATTCTCTCCTTGAGCATTGGGATCAGGCCAATATCTAAATGATCTTGTATTATCCGGCTGGTCTCTGAGGTTTATACTGTTTCCCGCATTGTTTAGGTATGCTGTCAAAATGGGTTCTTTCCTCAAATCCAATTCTTCAAAAGAATCGTAAAAACTGTCTCTCAACCTGTATTGGGTTTGAGGATTGTTCCAGTTGGATTGCATTTCCAAGCCCTTTTCTGGCCAACTACGGAATCCGATTGGAAATGCAGCGGGCATATAGTTGTTGGCAAACATCTGAGGAATTGCAGCATTGACCATGATCATTTCTCTATTACCGTCATTTTCTACTTTCAGCATGTCCTCAAACACTGGAAATAGCTCATAATAATTAAGATTCATCAATTCTAGAGCTGTGTCGGCACATTTTTGCCACTGTTTGGTATTTAAATAAAATTTGGTCAACGTGCCTAACGCCATTCCATTTGTGGCACGACCATACGCTTCCTCACTTCCCGGATCAGGAAGAATAGGGATCGTTTCCAACAATTCTTGCTCAATAAAAGTTAAAAACTCCTCCTCGGTTGCACGTGGCAAAACCAGCTCATCAGATGAACTTAAGCGCAAGGGTGTAGGGCCGAACCAGTTGTAAAGCCTGTAATAATTGAAGGCCCTTAAAAACCTAGCTTCTGATTTGAAAAGGTCAATCCGTTCCTGACTAATGGTCGCATTGTCAATATTCTCTAAAAGTACATTGGCATCTCTAATTGCCTGATAGGGTATGTTATAATACATATTGAAAAGGCTGACAGATGGATCCCAGCTAAATGTCAGAAAATTGATTGCTATTCCATTTTCAAACCCACCAGTTTGATACGCTATATCCGTAGGATATTCCCCCATATTTATTCGCTGCCTATCGGCATTTTGGGTGAAGCCATAGCTGGAACCCAGCAAAGCGACAATTCCGTCTTCAGTTGTAAGATTATCCGGTGTGATTTGGGAAAACACCTTTTCTTCTAAAGCGTCTATACAGCTGAATACAAGTGGAGAACACAGGGCCATTAATAATATATATACTAGTTTTTTCATCGCTTTTTTAATTTTAAAATGTTACTGAAATCCCAGCCATAAAGGTTCTGGCAAGAGGGAAAGTATTAAAATCAATATTTGAGGTAGCAGAACCATTCGAATTGACAGCCGGGTCAATTCCGCTGTAATTGGTCCAGGTAACCAAATTTTCACCTGTAATGTAAAAATTCGCCGATTTCGCAATTCCTCCAAGGAGCGGCTTTTGCCATGTATAGTTAATTCTTACCGTTTTTAACCTCAAATAAGAAGCATCTTCAACTGTATAAGTATTAATCACTTTCCTTCCTTGGCCAAGCGGTGTGACAAAAGACGGGTACACTTCTGAAGGATTCTCGGGTGTCCATCTGTTCAGATAGGGTTCGGCAAATTTGTTTCGGCGGAGTTGGATTGGAAAATAGGTGTCGATCAGATTGTTGTTGAGCATTTCAATACCCTGCACACCATCGAAAAAGACATCAAGGGAAATATTTCTGACTCTGACAGAGTTTGAAATACCATAGGTCAAATCAGGAAAACTATTTCCTATAATTTCCCTATCGTCAGAATTAACAATTCCATCATTATTAATATCCCTATACTTTAGGTCCCCCGGACGGACATTATCAGTTGTGATGCTAAAATCATCATCAGTTTGCCATATCCCGTCTATGTGCCATCCGTAAAATGAGCGGAGAGGATACCCTTCCTTTATTGTGAAAATCTGGTCTGTGAAGCCGGCATTACCGGTAATAATTTGAGAAATACCGCCCAAGTCAAGAACCTTGTTAGTTAGAGTAAACAAGGTGAGACTCGTACTCCATTCAAAGTTATCACGGCTTATATTTACGGATCTCAATTCTAAATCCAATCCACGATTCCGGATTTTTCCCACATTTGTAAGAACAGTCGAAAAACCTGTGGATCTGGGAACTGGCAGTGCAATAAGCATGTCAAAGGTGGTTTTTTCATAGTAATCCAAACCTCCGCTCAGCCTGCCCTCAAAAAATTCAAAATCCATTCCGATATCCCACTGCTCAGTAGTTTCCCATCTCAAATCAGGATTTGCCAGCCTTGCAGGATTAAGGGTAATAAACTGGACATCATCGAATACCGCAGGTGCACCAGCCCCAAATGTATTCAAGGACTGGAAATTACTGATTTCTTGATTACCTGTTCTGCCCCAACTAGCCCGTAGTTTCAGTGAACTCAACACCTGCTGATCTTTCAAAAAGTCTTCGTCAGTAATTCTCCATGCAGCCGCAAGGGAGGGGAAGAATCCAAATTTGTTATTTTGCCCAAATCGACTCGAGCCATCGGCTCTGAAAGAGGAGGTGAACAAGTATTTACCCATATAGGAATAGTTAACCCTTCCCAAAAATGATATAAGTCTATTTTTAAACTTATTGCTGCCCATTTGATATGTCTCTCTATCACCTAGTCCTATATTGTCAGTCTTGGTGATATCATTGGAGAAGCCCGTGGCAGAATTGTTTGATCTCACAGTTGTAAATTCCTGATCCATAAATCCTCCCAAAAGATTGATTGAGTGATTTTCCATTTTCTTCTGGTAAGAAGTAGTGAATTCTATTAGGTAATTGGTCTGAAGGCCATTGGCAATTGTAGCAATTCCGCCCAAGGCTGCCCCCCGCTGTGACTGTCTATCCACATATACATCTCTGCGCTGGAATCTTGCGTCTCCCCCGATGTTCAATTTCAATTTTAAGTCATCGTTTACGGCATACTCTCCGAAAAGTGTCCCAAACATTTGATAGGCATTGGAAAAATTTGTCGCACTGGCAGCGAGTGCCATAGGATTTTCGATTGTCAAAAAATCAGAACGCATATATCCGCCTGATTCGTTACGTAACGGTAGTGTTGGATCGAAGTTTATGGAGGTATATAACAGCCCACCATTTTCATTAATCGCATACCCGGTGGGTGCGACTTGGTCATTCGTGTAGGCTAAATTTAGATTGGCTCCAAAAGTAAACCTTTCTGTTATCTTAGTGTTTAAGTTTAATCTGGTACTATATCTCTGAAATCGTGATCCAACGACTACCCCTTCCTGATTCTGATAATTTAAGGAAGCATAATATTTTGTCTTATCATTTCCCCCAGAAAATCCAATGTTATGGTTTTGGATGATAGCATTTTTTTTGAATATTAAATCCTGCCAATCGGTCCCTATTCCACCATTGGCAATTTCACCCACTCTTTCTGACTCATTTCCACCACCTTCGTCAATGATGTCATTGACAACCTGACCATATTGAGGGCCTGTAAGCATTTGGAGTCTGTTCGCTGAATTTTGGATTCCAAAATAGGTATCGTATGTGAAGGAGCCTTTCCCGCTTTCTCCCTGCCTGGTTGTAATAAGTATTACACCGTTTGCCCCTCTGGCACCATAAATAGCAGTGGCAGAGGCGTCTTTTAAGATTTCTATAGATACAATATCGGAGGGATTCAATGTATTGAGCGGACTTCTTGGTGACCTAGTTGAGGGAACTCCTTGCCCTGAACCATCTATAGTTCCCTCATTAGCAATAGGCAATCCGTCAATGACAAACAAGGGATTTGTACCGGCATTAATGGAGCTGGCGCCCCTAATGCTAATGGCCAAGCCAGCCCCGGGATCGCCTGAGTTGGCAACTACTCTAGCTCCGGCAACCCTTCCCTGGATAAGCTGTTCCACAGTAGAGTTGGCACCTTGGTTGAAGTCTTTTGCGGTAATGGAAGAGACTGCCCCTGTTAAATCCGACTTTCTTACTGTGCCATAGCCGACTACAACGACTTCCTCCAGTTGACTGAAATCTTGTAATAAATTGACATTTATTTCTGTCTGGTTTCCTATTGGGATTTCCTGTGTATGGTACCCAATAAAGCTAATTTGCAATATTGCGCCTTCTTTTACGGTTAATGAGTAATTCCCGTCTATATCCGTAACAGTCCCATTAGATGTTCCTTTCTCAAGGATATTTACTCCGGGAATTCTGTAGTTCTCTTCCGAAGAGCTCACAGTACCTTTAACTTGGACAGTACCATCAACACGCTGTGCGAATACTGCGGATTGAATCGACCCTATTCCCAGTAGAAGGGGAATTAATATTCCGTATAGGCATATTGTAATCCCATCCGACATTGTTTGAAGTCGTAAAGTTGTTCTTTTCATAAGAGATTATTTTAGGTTTTGGGTATAAGCAAAGTTGTGATTTCGGAAAATAAATGGATGTAAAAAATGGGTATTTTACTATGACATTTGTATTAAAATAGGGAATAAAGCGATTCAACGATATTTTATATGGGTAGGCTCACATAAAAATTTGAACTGCCAAAAAAATCGTTCAGTGTGTTAGGAGAAAATTGGTAGTAAGGGGGATTTCGGACAATTCATTAAAATGATCTAAACCGATGTAGTGGGATTTTAGCCGTTTTGACCGATAGATTCTGAGATGAATTCGCTTGGGGTCATGTTAAACTGCACTTGAAAGCATTTTGAAAAATAGGAGGGAGATGTAAATCCCGACATATAACAAACTTCTGAAATATTATATACTCCACTATTAAGTAGTCTTGCTGCGGCTTTAAGCCTGATCAATTTGATGAATTCATTGGGCCCGAGCCCGGAGATTGTTTTAAGTTTTTTATGTAAACTTGACCTGCTCACGCCCATATTTTGGCTTAATTCAACAACTGATAGGGTCGGACTGGAGACATTTTCTTCAATATATTGAATAATATCTTTCACAAAAGTCTCATCTTTTGTGTTTTTGGTGATTTCATTTATTTCTGATAATGGCTGATGGGAAAATTTGAGTTTCATCTTTTCCCTAACATCCAGTAAATTTCTGATAACCAATTCAAGGTTTTTAAACTTGAAGGGCTTTACGACATAGGAATCAGCGCCAACCTCAAGACCGTCCAATTCCATTTCCGGATCTGCCTTTGCTGTCAATAAGATGACTGGAATTTGACAATAGTTAATACTGTCTTTGATATACCGGCACAACTCAAGTCCATCCACTTCATCCATCATAACATCTGAGAGTACCAGATCGATATGGTGTTCCTTCAATTTTACCATCGCATCACGCCCACTTATGGCTTTTTTGACCGAATAACCAATTTCGATAAGCGAATTTGATAAAAAGTCAAGTAGGGCAGCATTGTCTTCTACTACCAAGATCTTCGTCTTTTTGTCCTCATCCACATTGCTGAAATCAGTTGGATCTGACTCTGAATCATTTCTACATTCAATACTCTCGAGCGGAAACTCGACCGTAAAAGAAGTAAAATGATTTTCGACACTTTCAAGCTTCAATGTCCCACCATGGATTTCAGTGAGTTTTTTTGCCAAGAATAGTCCTATGCCTGTCCCACCGGAATTCCCATATTTAAATTTCCCTTCTGAAACTGTAAAAAATTTTTCGAAGACATTATCCATTTCCGAGTAGGGGATACCTATACCATCATCCCAGACTGACATCATCAATACACCTCCACCCGTGTCAATACAATCTCTCAGTTCCAAATTTAATTTCACTTCTGTTCTGGCATATTTGAATGCATTAATTATCAAGTTGTTGATAATTTTTGACATGGCTCCAATATCAATCATTACATATAAAGGAGCCTTTTTGCAAGTCACGCTAAAACTAATATTCTGCTTACCGGATATACCTTGAAATTTAGAATGGATTTCCTTTAAAAAATTGGCAATATCCGTTTTCTCCGGCTTCAACTGATACTTTGCTGACTCCACCTTTCTGAAATCCAACAATTGATTGATCAAGTCCATTAGGTCATCGGAATTTTTCTTGATTAGATTCAAATGATTTTCAGTGTTTTTATCCCCATGATCCCTCTCAAGCAATTTTTCCAATGGAGCGACAATCAAGGACAAAGGTGTCCTAATCTCATGGGCCATTTCAGTGAAAAATTGAATTTTTCTTTTATAAAATGCTTTCTCTTCCCTCTGCCGCAGCTGGGCATTCTTTTCCTTGTTTTTTCTTTTGACCATAGTATGATAGGATCTACTGAGCAGGAAAATTGAAAAAGTGATAAGTACAAAGTAAAAGAGGTATGCCAGATTGGACTTGTAAAAAGGGGGGGATATAACGATATCTATGGATTTGACTGATTTACTAAGCTCATTCTCAGGCCCTTCAAGCCGTACATGAAAGGTGTATTTTCCGGGAGGTAGATTGGTATAAGTTGCCTTGGTTTGAGAGGCCACAATATTCCAGTTTTGATCAAACCCCTCCAAAAAATAAGCGTATTTAAGGCTTTTTGGGTTGTCAAAATCCAAAGCTCCGTATTCAAAGCTTATCATTGATTGATCATGGGTGAGTGTAATTTGATCAGTGTAATTGATTCCAGTTGTTAGAATTCCTGTTGAGTCACCGACTTTAACTTCACTATTGAACAATTGAATACTATGGAAAAAAAGATTTTTTTCCACCTGTTTATAGGAATCCAATATTTTTCGAGGGTCAAAAGAATTGAACCCGTTTACTCCTCCAAAATAAATCTGTCCATTAGACGCAACCATGCCTGCGTTATAATTGAACTGTGGACTTTGAATAAATCTCAAGTTTGTAAGTTGGTGAACTTGACCTGTTTTCGCCTCAATACAAAAGAGACCTTCATTCGTTGATGCCCAAATATTGTCATCATTATCTTCCAAGATGGAATAAACAGGGTTATTCAATAATCTGTTATCCTCAAAAACCCTATAAAACTCCCCATTTTCGAACTTGAAAATACCCGCACCTTCTGTCCCTAAATACAACGTGCCGTTTTTGGATTCAAGCATGGTAATAAACCTTTTCTTTCCAGGCCCGGATTGTAAAATGAAACTTTCCCATTCATTGCTGTTTTTCTTTTTTTTGAATAGAGATTGTCCATGTGTCAAAACCAGTAAATCTCCTTGTTGATTCTCCGTGATTTTATGAATAAATTTTCTTGACAACCCAGGATACTCAATCCTAACAAACTGATTCGTTTCTTTCTCAAATCTGTTAAGACCGTAAATTGTACCCACCCACAAAACCCCATTGCTGTCTTTATATGTCGCATAGATTCCGTTATTGCTTAGTGTATTGTGGTTTTGCGGGTCATTTTTGAAATTTTTAACACTTCCCTTCTGTAAATCGATAAGATCAAGCCCTCCTGTATAAGTCCCAATCCAGTACTGGTTTTCTGATTCCCGTAGGATGGAGTGGATATTATAATAAGACAGTGGCATCTGGAAATCATGGAAAGGATATTTCGAAAATTCCTTAGTATGGGGGTCAAAAAGAAAGAGACCTGCGTCCTCTGTCCCCACCCATATTTTGTCTTCTATTTCCAAAAAACTACTTATCGCTTTTCCTTTTATGGACGTTGAGTCTTCCGAGGGATAAAAATAATTAAAGAAACCATCAGAAGTATTTAAATAACTAATTCCTCCAAAGTATGTTCCCACCCACACATTGTTTTTATTATCTACTAACAATGACCAAATAGAATTGTCGCCTAAGCTAAATTTGTCATATTTTATATTTGAAAAAGTCTCAAATTTTCCAGTTTCAATAGTTAATACATTAAGGCCTTTTTCAGTTCCTATCAGAAGTTCTCCAGTTTTTTTTTGGCTGATCACCCTTACTATATCACTGCTTATACTATTCTGCTTTCCTGATTTCTTGAAAAACTCGAAATTCCCACTTTCCTTATTCCATTTTCCAAGCCCGTTGGTCAATGTACCCACCCAAATGTTTCCGTCATCGCTTTTGAAAACTGTCAGAACCATTAAATTTCCCGTTCCGGATTCGGTGTCAGAAACCACAACTTCACTGAGACTTTTCCTGTCAGGATCATAGATTTTTATTCCATCCTGAAATGTCCCCATCCATATATTTCCATCATCATCCCGTGTCAAAGCCCTGATTTCTATTCCTAGGAAAAAAACATCTACAGCCACAGACTGGTCTGTCCTATCCATAAGGAAAACTCCCTGGTTGGTACCAATCCAAATATGACCCCTATCATCAACCTCGAACCCGTTTACTTTGGAATTGATCTCCGGAACAATCCGGTGGAACTTTTCAGTTTTTTTTTCAAACCTATACACTCCCGAAAGTGTCCCAATCAAGAGGTTTTCCTCATCCAATTCCATTAGACTTGTTAGGGAATTGTCGTCCAGGGTGTACTCCGAATCAGATTGTTGAAATCTTGACATAAAACGGCTGTCATATTTGTTGAGGCCGTTCTTTGTCCCAATCCAAATAAATCCCTCACCATCCTGAATAATTGCCGTAACCGTATTGGAGCACAAACCATCAGATACATTTAAATTGGTAAAGAGGTTTTGTTGACCCAAAACCGGTAATGGTAATAATAGCCATCCCAACGTTATCCAGAGAAATAGAAGGTCACAAAGTACTTTAGCATGCAACATCTTTTCTTTTTTTCTTCCAAGAAATATTACTCGGTCAAATTGCCTAAATCCTTTTCAATTTAACCAAAATTCAATTTTAATTTATCAAGAATGCATACTTGTTTAAAGACAGAAGTTTTGCTTGTTTTTGTATGTTCCTTTGTTTTTAGCTATTTAAAAATATAGGGTCCCCCTCGAACCAAGTTGGCGTTTTTCTCGTCAAATGAATCTGTTTCTTTATCTCCCTGTGAGTTTCTCCACTCGGACAAACTTGATCTAAACCTTTTAATCATTTCCTGATAGTGTTGGTTAAAAGCAAGATTTCTTGTTTCATTAGGATCTGCAATTACATCATAAAATTCTTCTAGCGGCCTATTATGGTAGCGTCCCAAAACAGCTCTTGCATGATCGTCCTGAAATGATTTTTCTATCCAGGTTGGCCAATAACCTTGTGTTACTCCCTTGTCCATATGTGTGGTGTATCTCACTTCCGGTGCCAAATTCAAAATATATTTATACCGTTTATTTCGGATCATTCTTATTGGAGTCCTGTTCATATCTCCATCGCCCGTATGGGAAGCATATAGGTAATCCCTGTGCCGGTTTGTTTGCCCCAGCAATAAAGGTAAAAAGCTAATCCCGTCAATTATTTCCGGGCTTTGGGGCGCTTCACCTTCAGCCAATTCCAAAAAGGTGGGCAGTAAGTCCACCAACGATACCAATGCATCCGTATCAGTACCTCCTGTAATAATCCCCGGCCATCTTACCAGCAGAGGAACCTTCACTCCATAATCGTAAAGGTTCCATTTTCCGAAGGCCCACTGCGGCCCCTGATCGCTAGTAAAAATAAAAACCGTGTTTTGCTCAAGATTTTGAGATTCAAGGATGCTTATAAGTTTCCCAACATTTGAATCCATCTTTGTGATATCAGTGAAATATTTTGCCCTGGCCAATCGGGTTTCTTCCGTATCAATATGAATAGTTGGGATTTCCACCTCGGACGGCGCATATTCTGGATTTTCAGGCCAGAATACGTGTGGACTATGATCATTTACCACCAATAAAAATGGTTTACCACTTCCATCCTCCGGTGTCGATAACCAATCCTCCACAGGATCAACTACCAAGTCAGTCCACAGTTCTCCTTTATCTTCATATCCAGGTTCGGGAATATTTGTGCCATGAATCATTTCGAATGGGAACGCATCCACTGGTCCGAGATGATACTTTCCTGCAATTCCTACCCGATAGCCTATCTCTTTTAAATATGCAGGTAACGTCTTTATGCCTTCTTTTATCCCGGAATGGTTGGCGTGCGCGCCATTTCTGAATGGCATCAAACCAGTATGGATGGAGGCTCTTGATGGAGAACATGTTGGAGAAGTTGCAAAGGCGTTGGTGAAAATCAATGATTCTTCGCCTAACTTGTCAAGGTTGGGTGTTCTCACCATTGGATTACCGTAAAGTGGCAGATCTATTGCTCCAAGGTCGTCTGCGATAAACAGAACAATATTTGGTCGGCTCTGACCAATGCTATCCTGGCTAAAATAAAAGGTTAGGAGAATTAAAAAACAGTAGTGTTTCATGGTAAGTTCGGGTTATTTTCGGATTGATTGTCATTTTCAGTTTAATTTTTCAACAAACTGATTTTTTTTGTTGATGATATGCAGATTTACAAGACGAGACTTGCGGAAATTGTGCGAGATCACGTAAAGGTGGGTTTTCAATTTCTGAGTATGTGTAAAAATTGTGGAATTTAATGCTAAAAATGTATTAACGGGTTTGTTTCCAGTACCCAATTTTAATGATAGGACAAAGGGTTCAAGTATTTTATAAAGAGTGAGTTATCTATCAATTTTCGATTAATTTTTTGTGACATATTGATCGAAGAATTAATTAGGATAGAAATCTTCAGAGGAATCTCACAAAGACTAAACTCACCCAACTATTGTTCAGGTAATCTTCAATCAGCTCAAATACAAGCCAGGATGCCTGTTCGTTACGCTAACACATTCTTACCTGTTCAACTCGAAATTCTCTGATAATCCAGCCTTTTTCTAACCTTAACTTGAGCAGATCGAGCACATTGTGCGTATTGGTTTTCTTTAGATTATTTTTCCGGTGGCTGGCGATTGTACTTATGCTTACGTCCAGCATCATCGCAATTTCATGGGAAGTCTTATTTGGAGTTGCTATTTTTAATGCGAGACAGATTTAAGAAGTAACTTTAAATTTGTAGATATGCATAGAAAATTTGATGATTCATTTAAGATACTGTTTGTTGAACTGAGCATTGCGGGAAGGCTCAGGCGCAGAAGTCGGTAAGGATTTAGATATTGATCCTAGTTTGCTTAGTAAAATGGCGTAGGAACCCAAGTTATATTGGAAATAAGGTTCTTCCGGGCAATCCTAACATATGCCCTGAGGAGTAGGGATTGAGAATTTTACGTAAAAGAGTCAATGAAGCACAGGTGGAGCGTGACATCAAAAATGGATTGATCTTTTACTCAGACTTAGGGATTCAGGTATGCAAAACCCATCGAAACAAACCAATCAGCCGTTAAAATCGAATTCAGGTTGACAGGTGATTTTTACTGAGAGTAGCTTAGATTCCAAAAATCAATTACGGTGCTAAGCAATTGTATTGCTTGATGTAATATTAGTAACAACTCACATATCCAGCCACTTCTTGAATTCTGAAGAGCGCTCCCTTGCGACTATTACTTTCTCTTCCTGATCAGGCCTCAATTTCAACAAAAGCCGACTGTTAAAGTAATTGTGTATTTCCTGCACAGCTTTTAAAGCCACCATATACTTTCTGTTGATTCTGAAAAACTCAATGGGATTCAGTATTTTCTCCAGTTGATCGATGGAATATTCTATAGGATAATTTTTGCCGTTAACCGTAAAAAGAGAAATAGACCCGTTTTCGGATTTGAAATAATGGATGTCGTCAACATTAAAAGTTCCGTAATGATTGCCTATTTTGACCATAAACCGATGTTTATACTCTTTTTTGAAGAGACTTTTGAAGTCCTGGATCTTTGTGTCTTCAACCACCTTACTATAAGGTGAAATGCGGTATTTGTCCAATGCTCTTTCCAGGTCTTTTTTTTCTATGGGTTTTAATAGGTAGTCAAGTCCGTTGTATTTAAAACCACGTATCGCATATTCGTTATAGGCAGTTGTAAAAATGACTGGAGGATGTTCTCCCAGTGTATCCAGAATATCAAAACCATAGCCGTCATTCAGTTGAATATCCAGAAAAATCAGGTCAGGCAGGGGGTTTTCCTTAAACCATCTGGTTCCACTTTCTACGGATGAAAGGGTAGTTACCACTTTGATGTCAGAAGCAACTTCAGCGACAAGATGTGCGAGTCTGTTGGATGCGATATGTTCGTCCTCTATGATTACTGCTTTCACCATGATAGATTTTGTAAGGGTTTTATTTGACTGATATCCTTTTTGAGCAGAGGAAGGCAAATAGTGAAGAGACCATTTTCCTGGATAATTTCAACAGGTTTTGTGCTATAAAAGGAAAAACGCTTTTTGATGTTTTCCAATCCCAACTGTGTAGAAGATTGGGGATCGTTTCTTTTTCTTAACGTATTGGACACTTTAATAGAAGCACCTTCAATTAGAATCGTGATAGACAGGGGGCGTTCATTTGAGAAATAGTTGTGTTTCAAGGCATTCTCCACCAGCATCTGCAAACAGAGCGTAGGGATTACGTACTCTCTGGGGTTCAGATCTATTTTTGTCTTTATTTTGAGGGACATTTTATGACGCACATCCATCATAAAGATATAGGAATCCAAAAATGAAAGCTCCCTGTCCAGTCCAATTAAATCCTGGTCTTTATTGTCCAGGATATAGCGATAGCAAGAGGCCAGTCGTGAGGTGAAGTCGGATGCCAGATCTCTGTCCTCGTACATCAGTGAGGTAAGTGTGTTAAGACTGTTAAATAGAAAATGGGGGCTTATCTGGCTGGTTAACGTTTTGTAATTGGAAGCGAGTACTTCATTCTCAAGCTCTACCATCTTTTCATGAAGACTGCTTTTCACTTTTCCTGCAAAATAAAGCAAGTTGAGCAGAACTATGGTTGTTACAATGATTGAAGCTCTTGAAAAATCCGTTCGGAATTTAAACCAAGGATTTGGTGCATCGATTTCAAAAATCCCCGAATACTGAAATACAGCCAAGTAATAGGTGATTCCAATCAAAGGGATTATGATTAAAAGTGTGGTTCCCAGAATTTGTAATCCGGATTTCCAGTCCAATCCAATAAAATGGTCCTTTTCAAGCTGGCGCTTGATTAACCAGTCGTTTAACCCCCAAGTCAGAATAAAGAAAAAATACCCGCTCACATAGTAAAAGGAGGTGGTGATGTTCATAAAACCATCACTATAGTCAGCGTCTATCATTAGTTTAATGAAGACAAAAGTGACTGTAGCTACGAGCACTCTAAAGCCTAATTTCTTTATATCTAAACCAGCTGGCATATTTTAATTAATCAAGTAATTAATACTAATAGAATTGTCAAAGATGGATAGGAGTTTCGGGAATTCTTTAGATGTATCCCATGAATTGTTTTTTCAGACGTTGGATTGTCAATATTTCAGATGAATAGATATTAACCTGATTAAATCAGACAATCCTGATTTAAAGCTTAAATGGACACTCCAGCTCGTGATTGCACGATTGAAGAAACATCGCTTTCACGAAAGTACGTATGGTTTCACTTTTGGGAAAAAACAGATGAAATCGAGCATGACGCTAACGTCACCTACTGGGATGATTATCCGGACATGGGAGATTTCTTCTACCTCTAAAAACAAATCATAAAACATGAAATCATTCCTCCTATTTCCACTCCTGATAATTTATGGATCGCTGAGCGCCCAAACCGGAATTATCAAAGGTCAAATTAAAGATGCCCAATCAGAAATTGGTCTTATTGGTGTTACCATTGAACTCCTGGGTCAAGAAATTACTACCGGGGTAGTATCTGATGATGGGGGTTATTTCCGATTGGAAAACGTTCCTATAGGAAGGCAATCCATCCGGGTGACTTATTTGGGTTTTGAGAGCGTAACATTACCAAACATTGATGTCACTTCAGGTAAAGATGCCGTTGTGGATGTTAAACTCAAAGAATCATTTGGTGAATTGGGAGAAGTTGTCGTTACTTCAGAGACTCCCAAAGATATGTCTATCAATAGACTGACTTCGGTGTCAGCTGTCCAGTTTGGAATGGAGGAAACCCAGCGATATGCAGGAGGACGTAGCGATATCGGGCGTCTGGCTTCAAATTTTGCCGGAGTTTCTACACCGGATGATAGCCGAAATGATATTGTGGTCAGGGGTAATTCCCCTGTCGGATTGCTTTATAGACTAGAAGGTATTCCCATTCCCAATCCCAATCACTTTACCTCAGCAGGAACTGCGGGTGGGGCAGTTTCCTCTGTCAATCCCAATCTTTTGAAGAATTCAGATTTTTTGACCTCAGCGTTCCCTTCGGAATACGGGAATGCAATAGGAGGGGTATTTGATCTGGGATTTAGGACCGGCAATAAAGACGATTATGAATTCTCAGCGCAACTAGGCGCTTTCACAGGTGTTGAAGCATTGGCAGAAGGCCCGTTGGGCAAAAATAACGGTTCTTTTCTTATAGGCGCCCGTTATTCATTGATTGGCTTGCTCGGAGGAGCTGGAATCACATCTGCGACTCCTAACTACTCTGATATTTCCTTAAATGTTGATTTGGGTGATACTGACTGGGGAAGATTTTCTGTATTTGGAATTTTGGGTTCTTCCAGTATCGACTTCCTAGGTGAGGAATTTGAAGAAGAGGATTTGTTTTCATCTGAGGACGAGGATATGTTTGTCTCTTCTGATTTTGGAGTTTTCGGGATTAAGCACCGACTTAATTTGGGGAAATCCACCTATTTGCAGAGTGTTGTATCTACCTCTTTTTCTAATGACGGAATAGAGTCACATAGATACATCAATTTGAATGAATCGGACGAAAGACGCCTCCTATATACGGAAGCTGACAATTCGGAAAACAGGTATACTTTTTCTTCATACCTCAATTCAAAAATAAACAGCAAGACCACTCTTAGGACAGGAATATTGATGGAAAATTTCAATGTGAAATCTATCCTCAGAGACAGGGATGAACAGCCTGACAATGATGGGGACGGAGATCCGGACTTATTTACCTTTCGGGATATTGATGATGGCTTCAGCATCATTCAACCTTTTGTCCAGACCCAGTATAGGGTGACAGAAAATCTTACGTTGAATGCCGGACTTCACGGACAATTCAGCAATCTGAACAATCAATTTGTAGTTGAGCCGCGTGCGGGGCTGAAATATCAGGTAGGACAAAACCATACATTTAGTCTGGGATATGGTATTCACCATCAGCCTGTATCGTTACCCGTTCTTTTCTTAAATGAATCGGTTGACGGTGAATTGGTTCAGACCAATAGGGACTTGGATTTTGTAAGAAGCGATCATTACGTTCTTGGATACGATTTACTGATGGGTTCCGGATGGCGTGCAAAGGCGGAAATTTATTACCAAAATATTTCTAATGCAGCAGTTGAGGCATTTCCTTCCAGCTATTCCTCACTTACTGAAGGTGCTGACTTCTCTTTTGATAATGATAGAGTGTCTTTGGAAAACACTGGAACGGGATTTAATCAAGGCATTGAGCTCACCCTGGAAAAATTTTTCAGTGACGGTTATTATGGATTATTGACAGCCTCCTTTTTTGAGAGCAAATACGAAGGTAGCGATGGAATTGAACGAAACTCTCCTTTTAACAATGGCTATGTAACCAATCTGCTCGGTGGGCGGGAATTCAAAATCGGGAAAAACCAGCAGAATGTGCTATTTGTGGATACCCGTATGTCTCTGGCAGGTGGGAGATATTATACCCCGGTCGACTTAACAGCATCACAGGAGGCTGGTTACGAGGTGTTACAGGAGAATCTAGCTTACAGTCAGCAATATGATGATTATTTCAGATGGGACGTGAAGGTTGGGTTGAAACTAAACGTACTTCATAAAAAACAGTCTCACCACTTTTATGTTGACTTTCAAAACGTGACCAATAAGGAAAACGTGTTTGAGAGAAGATATAATCGTTTAACCAACCAGGTCAACCAAGTCAACCAAATGGGATTTTTTCCCGACTTAGGATACCGCTTCCAGTTCTGACCTACAATCAAAAAGAAAGTCTATGAAATCCATCCGGTTGATATCAACGACAATTTAATTCACTTCAACTATTTTAAACAAAGCAACTATGGGACAATCAAATTCAGCAGACCAGGACTCAAACATTTCAAAAGACATGCGGATATTTCTAAAAACCTTAAATAGCGGTGATGAGCCTCCTTTGGAAACCCTGTCACCAAAAGATGCACGAGCTGTTCTAACGGGAGCTCAGGAATCGATTATTCAAGCTTCTGCTATGTTGCGAATTGCTTTATTCAGTGAATATAATAGAGATTGAGAAAGGCCAACTAACTACCGAATGAAAAATTATAGCGATTTACGCAAAATATCCAAGGTGTTCCGGCAGTACGGAATAGCCTTGACGGGCAGTAAAAAATATGCTTCGTTTAAAGATGACTTAAGAATGGACAAAATTTATGTCTATGGGTTGATTTTTGAATTGGAATTTGAATTAAGTAAGCAAATTGCTGATGACAAAGTTGATGAAGTATCCGCTCCCGTTCAGATAATAGATTTACTGATGAGCTGAAATTAAATTAAAAGGAGTTCCGTATGTGCGGGACTTTTTTATTTTCTCATGCAGATGTTCTATATGAAAATTTCATCCCCTTATGATCAAAGTTTGATAAAAGAGTTGGCTTTGATGCATAAAAGTAGTCTAGACCAAGTAATAAATACTGCTATAGTCTTGTTCGATGATCATTCACTCTGGACCTTGCTTACTAAAGGATGGAAATATTGGAAAAAGCGGCTTTGTTGATGAATGAGAGGGTTGAGGAGTTAACAATTGTAGCCTTGTAAACTAAATGCTACCTCAGTAATGGTGAATGATCATACTGCTTTCAGGGTGAAATGCATGCCACTTGGCGATAGGGATTCTTCCGGCATCGGTATGGGATATCCCCCCATACCGATGATATGACCAGAACCAAAATGACCGTAGTCAAAGTAAGTATCTATTATTAATTGGGTTAATCCTACATTGCGAATAACTTCACTTCTATGTATTTCATATTCCAGGTAATAGTTGCTTAAGTTTTGCGTGGGAAATGGCACTATTTCTTCTTAATTAAGCGAAGAACTGAGCTTGAAGTAGTGGGAACTTAAAGGGGGCCGCATAAATTTGCTACTATTAAAGAATACATAAATTATAATCATCTATTTCACGTTCGGACAATTACTTAATTTAGTTAAATGCTTCCCAAAAATATCCAGATAAAAGATTTACATGAATTATATGAAGCAATGGGGCTTCCTCTGAATGAAGTAGATTCATCCTCAGGTTTTACTATTCATTATTTACAGCAAACATTTAAGGAATTACCTTTTAAATCCATTCCTTTTCGTCCTAATTATTTTAGTTTTTTGTTTATAAAAAATGCTTTTGGAAAATATATCATAGATGACAAAACTTTTGAGGTTACACCCCATACTGTTTATTTTACCAATCCGGGCAATTTTCGAATTTTTGAATGGCATGAAATTACAGATGCCTGTCTGATTACTTTTCACGAATCCTATTTAAAGGAATTTGTTCATGCCAAAGTATATGATCATTTTTCCTTCCTACTTACTGAAACAGTGGAACCCCGAACGCTTACAGACGAACAATTCCAACTGACAGAAAGACTGTATCATTTAATTCATGAGCAGCATCTTGGGGATTCTCCTTATAAGAATCGCATTATTGGCAGTTTGACAGTGACTTTGCTTCTTATAATAAAAGAGTATTTTTTTCAGGATTACGACCCACTAAACGAAGGAAACCGTAGCTCAGAAATTGTTAAAACCTTTAAAAGGAATTTGGAACTGCATTACAGAGAACTGGTCACAGGTAAGACTGAGCATCAGCTCCGGGTACAGGACTATGCTGATATGCAATATTTGCATGTCAATTATCTCTCCCGTGTAATCAGTAGTAAGACAGGTAAATCCATAAGTACATGGATATCGGAGAAAACTATCACTGAGGCAAAAGTATTACTGCAAAATGCAGAGCTTAGTATTAAAGAGGTCGCAAACAGGTTAGGTTTTCTTGAATCTGCGCATTTTAGCAATTATTTCAAAAAGCATACTTCACTAAGTCCAGCATCCTATAAAAAACAACACTTTAATACCAAATCTTAGATATTTGCAACTTTTGTAATAGTTCTTGTATCATAGAATTTTTTACTCCTCCGCATCTTTGTATTGTTAATCTAAAACAATATAAAGTCATGAACAATTTAAATAATAAAGTAGCTCTGGTAACTGGATCTTCAAAAGGTATCGGGGCAGAGATAGCCAAGGAACTGGCTAAGGCAGGAGCGAAAGTAGTTGTCAACTATGCCGGCAGTATAACTGATGCAGTGGATGTGGTGAAACTCATTAAAAGTAAGGGAGGGGATGCGATCTCCCTTCAGGCAGATGTGAGCAATCCCAAACAGGTTTCGCAACTATTTGATAATGCAATAGAGTATTACGGTAAAATTGATGTATTAGTGAACAATGCAGGGATTATGATCAATTCCTTAATCAAGGATACATCAAATGAAGATTTTGCAAGACTGCTAGAAGTAAATGTAAAGGGTGTCTTTCACACGTTGAGGGAAGCAGCTACCAAATTGGCAGACAATGGCAGTGTAATCAATTTATCTACCTCGGTGAATCGTCTTATGCTACCCACCTACGGGCCGTATGTAGCCACAAAATCCGCAGTAGAACAATTAACGAGGGTATTCGCCAAAGAGGTAGGAAGCCGTGGAATTAACGTGAATTCAGTTTCTCCAGGACCTACAGACACTGAGTTATTTATGAAAGGAAAACCTCAAGAGCTCATAGATCGGTTGGCCACGCTTTCGGCTTTCAATAGGATTGGAAAGCCTGAGGATATTGCTAGCGTAGTTGTATTCTTGGCGAGTGATGAGGCAAAATGGATTTCTGCTCAAAATATAGGTGCCAACGGCGCTATGGCCTAAAAAAAAAATTGCATTATGAAAACACTTTCAACATCCTTATCTATGGGTGCTCTAGGAGCATTGGCCGTATTTATTTCATTTTCCTTACAATGGATTACATGGGTTTTATTCATTGCCTGGGTCAGTTATTATATATTTGGAATGTCAATCAAGACCTCTGCCAAAGCCTTATTGAACATTTCTGCAGGTTTTATTATGGGTATAATTATTAGTACGGTTGCTAATGGATTACCCGAACAACTCGGAAGGTTTACATTGCCGATAGCGGTCTTTATTTGCATAAGTTTCCTGCCATATTTAAGTAAGAACAAGGTCTTGAATAATATTCCCGCCTGGTTTCTGGGATTAATTGTTTTCTTTGGGGTTCATCCGCCGTTAGCGATCCAGCCTATATTGACTATTTTTAGTTCACTTATTGCAGGATTTGTATTTGCTTTATTGAATCATACAACCACAAATCTTATTTCCAAAATCAGTGAAAGTCAGCCGAATGAATAACCTAAAAATTAATCATATGTCTAAAAATCATGATTTAGGCCCTTCATGATAGTCTATAGGTTGAGTTTATCGCCTGAAGCCTTATTTTTAAACAAAAAACCAATCAGTCTCCGTCCGAATTTCGAAAGGCTTTTAATTGAAGTACTAGTTGCATGATTTATTAATAGTTACTGAACCTCTTGCATCATCATTTTAATATGCAGTAAATCCACCCATTTTTTGGATACAACCTAAGTTGATTTGATTCCATTCACCCACGATTTTCAATGGAACTTTGCTTAAACAAAATTTTAAAACCATGAAAATTATTTTAGGAGGATCTTTAGGACACATTAGCAAGCCACTTACAGAAGAGTTGTTGCGAGATGGGCATCAAGTAGTTGTGATCAGCAGCAACAAAGAAAGGGAAAAACAGATTCAGGCATTAGGGGCAGAGGCGGCTATAGGTTCTCTCAGTGACGCGGATTTTCTGTCAGCTACTTTCGCAGGTGCAGATCTGGTTTATACCATGGTTCCACCCGCCAACTACTTTGACCATAGCCTTGATTTGCTGGCGTATTATCGGAAATTTGGTAGGAATTATGCAAAGGCAATTACGCAATCCGGAGTTAAACGTGTGATTAATCTGAGCTCTATTGGTGCCCATATGGATAAAGGAAACGGCATTCTTCAAGGTACCTATCACGTGGAGCAGCTTTTAAACGATTTGCCAGCAGATGTTTCCATCACCCATATTCGCCCAACAGAATTTTATTACAACCTGTTGCCCCATAGTTATACTGCGAAAAACAAGGGATATATTGCTTTTAATATTAGCAATGGCGTGATAAATTCCTGGGTATCTCCCCTAGATATTGCCGATGTTATCGCGGCAGAAATCTCCACCCCATTTGCTGGCAGAAAAGTACGTTATGTAGCGAGCGAGGAAATTGCCTATGGAGATTTGATACGTATTTTAGGAAAGGCTATTGGGAATCCGGAGTTAGCATGGTTGACGCTTACGGATGAGCAGATGAGAGAAGGGTTGATAACTGCAGGAATGAATCCCACGATTGCAGCTGATATGACAGAGATGTATGCTGCCATAAATACCGGTTTGTTATATGAGGACTATAGACTGAATAGGCCGCTAATGGGAAAGGTAAAAGTCAATGATTTTGCACTAGATTTCGCAAATGCTTATAAGCAAATCCAACGAAACGTAATTTAAGACATGATGCAACCACATAAGTTTAAAACGATCAGTGATTATCATCAGTTTCGCGGCTTACCCAAGCCTGAACATCCATTGGTGAGTGTAGTGGATTTCGAATCCATAACTTACCTCAGAGATGATGAACCCAACCGTATTGTTCAGGACTTTTATGTGGTTGCATTGAAAAAGAATGTGAACTGCAAAATGAAGTATGGTCAGCAGGAATATGATTTTGATGAAGGAACGATGCTGTTTATTTCACCAGGGCAGGTTTTTTCTTTAGAAGCTTCAAGCCAATTGACTCATACAGGATGGTTACTACTCGTCCATCCTGATTTTTTGTGGAATACTTCTCTTATAAAAACCATCAAGCGATACGAGTATTTTAACTACTCAGTCCACGAAGCATTGTTTCTATCCGAAAAGGAAGAAATAACTATAACAACTATTTTTCAGAACATCGCGCAGGAATATCATTCAACTATTGATAAGTTTAGCCAGCAAATCATTATTTCCCAAATAGAAACGTTGCTTAACTATGCAGACCGGTTTTACCAACGCCAATTCATTACTAGACAAAAAGCCAATTCTCAGATTCTAGACCGTCTGGAAGAAATATTAAATGCCCATTTTAATAATATTTCATTGCCTGATAGGCAATTGCCATCCGTTCAATTTGTGGCGGAATCCCTGAATTTATCGCCTAATTACCTGAATGGTGTACTCAAAACGTTGACAGGTCAAAGCACACAGCAACACATACACGAAAGGCTTATCGAAAAGGCAAAGGAAATATTGTCCACTACTAATCTTTCGGTTGGTGAAATTGCTTATGAATTGGGATTTGAATATCCACAGTCCTTCAGCAAACTGTTTAAGCTAAAGACAAATCAAACACCTTTGGAGTTTAGAAGTACTTTTAATTAAGGTCATTATGGGGCTTAATAGAAATTTGATCTTCCTCCAAACCTAGAAGATTTTCTGATTTTTTGCTGACACTTGAAATGTAGTCTAAGAAGGGTGGTCGATGGTCAAGTATTTTATTGGAAAACAGGATTCTTGCTTAGAAAGCCAATCGTGGCACAATAGAATATATTCGTTCGCAGACTCATTTCCTTAGCCATTAGATAGACTTCCCATCAGGAATAT
Source organism: Algoriphagus sp. AGSA1 (assembly GCF_021390545.1). Taxonomy (GTDB): domain Bacteria; phylum Bacteroidota; class Bacteroidia; order Cytophagales; family Cyclobacteriaceae; genus Algoriphagus. Next base: position 177,454 of record NZ_JAJUWR010000006.1, read on the forward strand.
AATGTCAAATCCCGGTACCTGGACTATTTCCATAATTATTGTTTTACAATATTTTCTAATTCTGCATCAAACATTCTTGCAAATTCAAGAATAGATAAAATTTGATCGTGTGGTCGTAGATCGTTCGCAGCACGATATCCCCATTCGGTGGCCGCTTTTCTTTGGGTAGGCGTACCGTGGTGTGAGTTAGCTTCAAAACTACAATCACCAATGTTAAAAAACACCTCTGAGACTTGTTGCATGCCCTCCTCCTGCATAGCACCTCCCATTGGGTGGGACAAGAAATATGCTGCGTAAGCATCGGCCATTAACTCAATGCGGCGAGCGGTTTTGGGGATTAGGCTCATCCCTTTGATTAAAATACCCAACTCATACTGAATATGATGTCCAAACTCATGGGCCAGAATAGCCTGCGGGGCAATAGCTCCATAACCAAGCGCCTCATAGCCTTGCAAGAGCCCATCACCAATAATTATTTTATCCGGGATTTGACCTATGCGAGAAAGGATTGTATCCGGGATCGCAAGTTGATTAAACGTAAATGCAGGATGTTGTCCATTGAGGAACTGTGGATAGGTTTGAAGCAGAGTGGCTATGGAGTCAGCATAGACATTAGCCTTATGGTCACTGTAGCCGTAATGTGCCTGATAAGTTTTAACAACCTTGACCCGGTCTTCCAACATTGATCCACGAGAGGCTACTAGGATGATTTGATCCGACTCCATGTCCCAAAAGCTTTTTAGACCGTTAAATTGTTGGTTAATCTGCTCGGTATATTCCCCGTTAGGACCAAAAATTTGGTTTGCCGCGCTGTTCTCAAAATACACAGTATGCATCAGCGCCAAATCGGCAATATGGATGTTAGTGTCTGCAAGAATAAATGATGCTTCTTGACCCCAGCTATATAATTGCTGTAAATACCAAAGAGGGAGCGGAGGGTTTTCACAGGGAGTAGGCTCCACCTCGGCTAAGTCTGGGTTAATGGGTATAACTGGACTATCTATTTTTTCTTCGCATCCTGTAAACAGGATCAACGAGATGGCAGTGGCTACGAATAGATGGTTAAGATTTTTCATCTGTTTATAATTTGTTTTTTAATGATCAGATAGCCTGTCCAGATTTTCATCGGGAGAATATTCTGGATAATCATCCTCCTGCGTGTCGACTGCTCGACATGGGTATTTCATGAAAGTAAGTGGTCAATAACTAATGATGGGGTAGTACTAAGGGCGTATAATTAGGAAATCATACGTATTGATATAGCTCCACAAAACCCCTAGTGTCCCTGGAAAGGATTGAACTTTTAAATTGGCTACTGAAAAGCAGTTTATTCGCTGCCTGCACATCTTTCCAATCATAAGTTAAGCACGAGGACTTCAAACTGTGGACGGTGCCTAATCTTACGCTTGCTTTTCGCTAAGGCGATACGTTGATGTGGCGATTTAGATATACTCTGTGGATTTATAAGATATGAGTGTAGCTCATCAATCAATTACTTATACTTAATGAACGTGGCGAGAATTTTCTTTTGAGTTAAATCTACCGTTGCGCTGCTTGAAGAGGCGGTGGTTTTATTTTTCTTTTTTTCTTTCACACTGCCACCGCTGGAGGTTGAGGTACCATAGATTTCTTCCACAATAGAAAATATCACTCCGTCTGCACCTTTCTTCTTAGCTAAATCATTGATTTTTTCCTGAGACCTTTCCAGAGAGCGGAAGCCTTGTAGAAGTTCAGTTTTTCCCATCACTGTATAGGATTCTTTCACATCAGCACTGTCGAAATATTCGTCAATATGTTGTGTAGGTTCATAACTTTTCCCAAAATATTTTTGGGCATTAGCAGTATTTAATACCAGAATTCCCAATACAAGTAGTAAGATTGATTTTTTCATTTTTAATCGCTTTTAATTAACTGAAGGACAAAAATAATTGTCATCCTGACCAAGGAGGTAGAACTTGTTCATGAAGTGATATAAATGAAGCGTGAAATGATAAATAGACCCGTTCAAGTGAATAAATGAAACCCTCAGTAATCTAACCACTCCTTAAATGAGGCAGCTTTAAGCCGGCTTACCAAAACTCCTTTTTTGTTTTGCTTAACATCCAACTTCAACTTTGAATTGAAATAATTGTGCACTTGATTTATAGAGTTGATATGGACGATGTACTGCCGGTTTGCTCTAAAGAATTGTTTTGAATCAAGCTCTTCTTCCAAGGATTCCAGCGTATGGGCAATGTGATTTTTTTCACCAGTGAAGGACATCGCATAGGTAGCTCCAAATTCAGAAAAAAAATAGGAGATGGATTCCACTTGAATCTGTTTGAATCCATCCCGGTTTGTGGTGATAAACCGTGTCCTATATTCCTTTTTATTAAGCAGATTCATTATATCCTTCGGCACGTTTAGCAGTTCCTTATTGTACTTGGTCAGGTTTTCAAATTTAGTAAGGGCAAATTCCAATTCAGCTTGCTCCACGGGCTTTAACAGGTAATCAATGCTATTGTATTTAAATGCTTTAATAGAATATTCATCGTAGGCAGTGGTGAAGATCACAGGACATTTGACTTCAACCAAATTAAAAATTTCAAAGCTGACCCCGTCGGAAAGTTGAACATCCATAAACAATAAATCCGGTTGCTCGTTACTAGCTAGCCATTCCACCGATTTTTGGATGCTGCAGAGTACTTCCAAAATTTGATAATTGCTTCGTAAGTTTACAATGATCCGTTTTAAGCGATTTGAATTAGCTTCTTCATCTTCAATGATTAGTATTTTTTTGATCTTATTCATTTTAACAGTGGTATTTTTACGATAAAAGATTTTTCTGTTTGCTCAATTTGAGGAATCCTGTCCGAGAGTATTTCGTATCTTTTAACGATGTTCTCCAATCCTACACCCGATGAAACTGGTTTTTTAAGTAAGGGTTTGATGTCGTTTTCTACAATCAATTGATCAGCCTGATCAGTATAAATCTTGATCAGCAAGGGGCTTTCCTTATCAATTCGGTTATGCTTTATCGCATTTTCAACTAGAAGCTGTAAGGTAATTGGAGGAAGATGCAGGTGCAGTTGTGTTTCTTGAATGCCAACCCTAAATTCTACTCCTTTACCCATTCTGTTTTCTAATAGAAACAGGTAGGATTTAAGGAAATTGATTTCATCATTTAGAGTTATTACCTGTTTTTTGGCGTTGATTAATAAATAGCGATAGACTTTGGCGAAATTCTCGCTGTATTCAAATCCTAATTGTTGGTCTTTAAGAATAAGTTCTGAAAGGACACTCAGGTTATTAAATACAAAGTGGGTGTCAAGTTGTAGACGTAAGGCGTGGAGTTCTGATTGGGTTACCAATTGCTGGCTTTCAGCTGCCTTGGTTTTATATTCTGCTGCCGCTATGATTTCTTTTCGCCAATTGGAGGATAAAAAGGTGACCGTATTCAGCATGCTGACAATCAGGGATAAAAAAACAATGGAAACTAAGACGTTTCCAATATCACTTTCAGCTGATTCCTCCGATGTATAGCTAATACCTAAAAGTTCCATTGTTTTCATGGTTAAAAAGGCATAGACCAAAAGCAAAACGAGTAAAGAGAGTGTCTGTACACTAGTTTGAATGACCCATCTTCGTACCGTATAAATATGCCAGGGTAATCGGCTGTTCATCTTGCGGTCAATCATCAGGAATACCTCGATGATAAAAAATGACAACAGTAAAGTGCACACAATGTCAAATCCGATTTTTAGAGGGCTTAACCCGAGATAATAACTCCAGCTTAGATGAGGATAAATGCTGAAACTAATTAAATATATCCCTAAGAATGTAAGTAGTATCAGTCCTATTTTTCTGGGCTTTACAAATTGAAATGTATCTTTTTTTTCATTCCTCATATATTTTTGGATATCCTACTGCTTTAACCCGTGTAAGGGAAGTTTTATTCCCTTTCGTGATCTTTAAAAATACTTAGCTGTTTGCGTGCAATTATAAGCTACTGATTTTAAGGTGTAGGATGCTGAGCTATTATGTTTTATTAATTAAAAGAATTAGTCCACTTATCCTGTTTTATATGAATTTCCTAGGGTTCTGATTAAGAAGGGGATAGGTTTAGAATCTTAAACCTGCAGATAGCTGAATCACTCTATTGGTGACACTGGCATCTGGTTTAACATCCGTGAGTCCCAGATTGTATCTTCCTTGAATAAACAAGGGGCCGATCACTTGGAGTGTTACCCCACCGGATATAGCAAAATCAAAAGAATTTGAATTTCTTAGATTCACATTTTCTTTTTCATTCATCAAAAAAGATACTTGTGGACCTAGATCTAGGGATAATCTATTGGGAATTAAATAGATCCGAGCCAAAATTGGAATAGAAATATAGCCTAGCTTATTCTTAAAGTCTTCCACTGCTCCATCAAGGGAGACTTCCGCTCCCAGAGTGGAGTATAGAAGTTCTGGCTGTAATGAAAGTCTTTCTGATAAGCCCAGTTCCAAGAATACCCCAGCATGGTAACTTGTGATGCTTTCTGCGTCAAAAGATGGACTTGTTCCTGCATAATTCGAGTTGTTTACCCCTCCTTTAAGGCCAAAATTCAAGCCTTGGGCAAAAGTCGCTGCAATTCCAATTACTGCGAATAGTATCGTGACACAGAGGTGTTTTTTCATTTTTTTATATGTTAGGTTTATATTTCCTGTAAAATTAAAGGGCCCTTTTCCCAAGTGTACTCCTTTTGTGAATGAAGTGATAAAAAGGGGGGATGAGCTGTTAAATGGAAATGCTCAATTGCAGCGGCAAATTTGAAATGCTGTAAACTCTTTTCCTGACAAAATTATAGTTTGTTAGGCTTTGAAAATTCTCAGATTTCAAAAAAAGGAAGTGGGTTTAGCTAGACCAAGGCCATTCCAATTCTTGGATCGAATTTTTAAATAGATCGGTCTCGGCAGTCCAGATTCTACTAAAAGGAAGTTAGCTTTGGATACAAACCCAGGGAATAATGCCCAGAATTTTGTTGCATCACATTATTTAATCCATTAGAAGATGCAAACAGAAAAAACAGTATGCACAGTAAAATCATATCAGGGGGGAAATTCAGGTCTGGGTTTTAGTGCTGCAGCCGCTTTACTTCAGGATAAGCAAGCCTGGCACGTTGTTATTGCCTGTAGAGATCAGAAATGTGGAGATTAAGCGGTAGAGGAGTGCTGCGGTTTTGGGTATGGAAAAGCTGAGACTATGATCAATGCCATCCAATAAATAGTGGTTTTACATCAGCTGCTCCTATAGGTTTCACGGAAACCTATGCTATTGTTGAACTATAATGCTTGGTCTCAAGTGTAAAAATCATTTACCTATAATTTTTTTTCGATGTGCAATTCCCCAATCGGTTAGGTTATTGATTATGGTTTGGAGAGTTTTACCGTGTTCCGTAAGCTCATATTGAACCGATATGGGTTGCGTATCCAATACTGTTCGATTGATTAATTGATTTGTTTCCAATTCTTTTAATTCCTTACTCAACATTTTGTTGGAAATTCCGACCACATCATTCAAGATATCAGAAAACCGTCTTTTGTTGTAATAGCAAATGGAGGAAATGATGGATATTTTCCATTTTCCACTCAGCACATCCATTGAATCCTGAACAGCCATCATCTCTTTTTTATGTTTTTCTTTTTCTAATGATTTCTGCATAATGTTACTTCGTTACCTCAAGGTTACTGTTACTTTTCGTTACAAAGTTACTAAAATAAATTTTGTTTATTAGGTTTGCAACTCAAATTTCAATAATTATAAAATGGACAAACTAAAAAACAAAGTAGCCGTAATTACGGGCGGAAACAGCGGTATCGGATTTGGTATTGCAGAAGCATTTAAAAATGAAGGAGCAAAGGGAGCTATTACCGGTAGAAATCAAAACACATTAAATAGTTCTGTTAAGGCTTTAAATTCAAATTTTATTGGGATTACAGGCGATGTTACCAATATAAATGATTTGGAGGGCATATTTAAACAAACATCAGATAGATTTGGGGAAATTGATATTTTAGTTGTAAATGCCGGTGGCGTGGTCGATGGAGTACCTTTGGAAACCATCCTCGATATAACAGAAGATAACTATGACCAGTATATGAATTTAAATTTAAAAGGGGCTTATTTCACTGTTAAGAAAGCGCTTCCCTATCTTAAAGACGGCGCATCTGTCATTCTCATAGGTTCGAGTGCAGCACATCGCGCTTACCCCGGAATGGCAATATATGGAGCAGCCAAAGCGGCACTCATCCATTTTGCAAAAGGTTTATCTCTTGATCTCTTATCAAGAAAGATTAGGGTGAATGCACTTTCTCCAGGGACAATTGAGACGCCTGTTTTTACAAAATTTGTACCTGAGAATCAATTGTCTCAAGTAAAACAAACCTGGTTAGATATTACACCATCCAATAGATTAGGACTTCCGTCAGATATTGGAAATGCTGCCGTATTTCTTGCATCGGAAGAGTCATCTTTTATCGTAGGAACAGAGATTCTTTCAGATGGTGGTTTGACCAATATGAGTCTGATGAAATAATCGTATGAATAGTTAGGATTCCAATGATTATATAAGGGCAAGGGTGTGTGTACTACATATAAACATCCTTGGTCATTTTGTAAGGGATTAAATTAGTGAAACTAAATAATAAATGTGATTACCCGCAATGATGCATGCAGCCATATTTTCCTTGCTTTATTGGCTGGAAGACCCGCCACAGCGAGGCAGACCGAAGTGGCCTTCATCACTAAAGTTTGCCAAGTCTTATTTCGCTTTGCTTCCTTGCTGGTAGAAAAGCGGATATACAAAATAATAAATATATAGATAGGTAAAATTTAGATGGCGTCCTGATTCAACTACAAGTAAGCTAGTTTTGGATACAGGTCCGGAGAACAAATCCCAGAACTTTGTTGCATCAAATTTTAAATTTTTACAGAGATGCAAACAGAAAAAACAGTTCGATCGGTTATCATAACAGGGGGAAATTCAGGTCTGGGTTTTAGTGCTGCAACTGCATTACTTCGATATAAGCAAGCCTGGCATGTTATTATTGCCTGTAGGGATCAGGAACGTGGGGCGTCGGCGGTGAAAAAATTAAGTCGTATTGGTTCGGGAAATGTGGAGGCTATATCATTGGCTCTGGCCTCTCTGGCCTCGATACGTGCTTTTACGAATACGATTGAGCAACGATTAAGTGCAGGAGACTTACCTCCTTTGTACAGTGTAATATGCAATGCAGGAACACAAGGAGCAACGAAGTTTACCGTGGATGGATTTGAATCGACCTTTGGTGTGAATCACTTGGGGCATTATTTATTGGTGAACCTACTGCTACCTTTGCTGGCTAAACCCACACGTATCGTTGTGATAGCAAGTGGTGTGCACGATCCGGTACAGTTGGACGCTGTACCCATGGCTACCGTTCCTGCTCCGGCTTGGAATACGCCAATGGAATTGTCAAAAGGCAATCTTGGTATAGAAGCTTCAAATGATGATGAAACAGCCGATATGGGTCGGAGATATGCTACGTCAAAACTCGCAAACATGTATTTCACCTATGGATTAGCATCACGGTTACCCGAAGGAATTACCGTTAATGCCTTTGACCCGGGGTTAATGCCAGGAACGGGTCTTGCGCGTGAATATTCACCTGTGATGCGTTTTATGTGGTACCGCATCATGCCACATATGTTGACTGTCATGCGTTTGCTGATTAAAAATGTCCATACTTCCAAAGAATCAGGTGCTTCACTGGCAAGGTTGGTTACAGATCCTGAATTGGTCGGAACTAACGGAAAATATTATGAGGGGATGAAAGAGATTCCTTCCTCCAAAGCTTCCTATGATGTAAATTCTGCCGATGAACTTTGGGATGACAGTGCCGTTCTTACGGGGTTGACTGAACCAAACGCTAGTACTAATTCATCTCGTTAATAGAGAGGGGTAGAAGGAATACATCAATTCTTGAATTTTTATCTTTATAAAATGGCAACACATAAGCTTGTGAAAATAAACACCATTTCCGAAGCACATCAGTTTCTGGGATTGCCTAAGCCTGAAAATCCACTTATCAGCGGTGTGATTTTGATGATGGGATTCTCTTCTTCATGGCTCCAAGACAGGTGATGAGTGCAGAAATAGTATATGAGGCTTTGGCTGCGCCGCCCTCTGGCTGGGTAGTGCTCCTACACACCGATTTCCTATGGAATACAGGACTTGCCCAAACCATAAAAAAGTATGATTTTTTCGACTATACGGCAAATGAAGCCCTGTTTTTATAAGGAAGAAGCCATTCTTAATGGCATTATACTAAGTATTCAAAGCGAATACCTTTCAAACGTAGATAAGTTCAGCAAACAGATCATCATTACACATCTGGAAAATTTACTGAGTTACGCAGAGCGATTTTACAACCGTCAGTTTATCACAAGAGAACAAAACCATCATCCCGTTTTAGAACGGTTGGAGGATTTGCTCAATTATTATTTTGCCGATGGTGGATTGATTTCAAAAGGGCTGCCTACTGTTCATTTCATTGCGGAAGAACTGAATAGTTCACCCATTCCAAAAACTTTGTCGGGACAAAGTACCCAGCAATTCATCCACGAAAAAATCATTGAGAAAGCTAAAGAATAATTATCCACAATGGAATTATCCATCAACGAAATTGCTTATTTATTAGGCTTTGAGCAACCACAATCCTTCAATATGTTATCCAAGCAAAAAACAGATCAAACGCCATTGGAATTTAGAAGGCCTGTAATTAAATGCTACAGTTTTAAAAACTGATTGGCCCATCTTTTACCATAGCAAAATCTCACCGAAATTTCCTCAGCGTAACTTGAGCCTATGAAAGCTTTTATTGATTATATTTCACAGTTTGGTGACTTAAACCAGCATCAAATAGATTTCATTCTGGGAAAAGCAACAAGGTATGATCTTCGAAAAGGAGAATATTTTTCTGAAGCCGGAAAAATTCCAACCCGGGTTGGATTTGTTCTGGAAGGCATAATGCGTTTCTGTTATTTCAACAACAAAGGAGATGAAATAACACATTTATTTATGGAAGAAAATAACTTTGTCACGGACTATCAAAAGTTTGAAGAACAGGTGGAAGCTTCCGAATATGTACAGGCAATTACCGATTGTAAGTTGCTTATTTTTTCAAAAAAAGATTGGGACGATATTTCAAATACAATTATAGGTTGGGATACACTGGTAGAAAAAATTTACAAAAAATGCCTGATTGAAACACTGGATCGACGGAGTCCCTTGGTCTCGGAAGATGCCACTACCCGTTATTTAACATTCATTGAAAAATTCCAGACCCTTATCAATCGCATTCCCCTTTCGTATGTCGCTTCATATCTGGGGATTACGCAGCAGTCACTAAGCAGAATAAGAAAAAATATCCGCTAACATCTCTTTTTACCATTTGGTAACTGTTTTCTTTTTTCAGATTCCAACCTTTGCATCATTAAATTAAACCAACAGAATAATGAACCGGAAAATAGTATTAATAACGGGAACAAATAGTGGATTTGGATGGCTAACCGCTAACAGTGTTGCAGCTTTAGGGCATAAAGTTTACGCCACCATGAGAGATACGAGCGGAAAGAATGCCGATAAAGCAAAAGCCTTAGCTCAGGTTGAAAACATCACTGTTTTGGATGTTTCGTTAACGGAAGAAGAAAGTGTGAAAAATGCCATTGACACTATTATCGCTAAAGAAGGAACCCTAGATGTGTTGGTTAACAATGCGGGTTCAGCGATGTTTGGTGTTGCAGAAAGTTTCACCACTGAGGACGTACAGTGGATGTTCGATGTCAATGTTACCGCCCCCTGGAGATTGATGAAATTGGTATTGCCATACATGCGCAAACAATCAGAAGGTTTGATCATCAATGTTTCAAGCGGGTGGGGTAGATTCTCCGCTCCTTTTTCAGTGGTGTATGCCGCCTCAAAGTTTGGACTGGAGGGTTTGAGTGAGGGCTTACACTATGAAGTGCGGCCATTAGGCGTTGACGTAGCCATTATCCAACCCGGTGCTTTCCCCACAGAGATGTCCCAAAAGATCCGATTTGGCTCGGATACCTCAGTGGTTGACGGTTACAAAGCAATAGCAGATGTTCCAAACAAAATGGGTAGTGCCCGTGGTCAGATGTTTGACACTGTAAAACCCGACCCTCAGGATGTGGCAGATGCAGTAGTCAACCTGATCAACTTACCAATAGGAGAACGGCCGCTAAGAACAGTTGTTGACCCATCCACAGGAGAAATCGTCAGGGCTGCCAATGAAGCCGTAGAAGCTGAATACGCAAAAGCCATGACAGCATTTGGAATGAAAGAGCTTTTGGGTTGAATTATCCATTAATCAATGAAAATCTCTTTCTGCACAAGGCAGAAAGAGATTTTTATTTGCAGTTATCAAAAAAAATATAGTTGGTTATCCGCTTTATTGCCAATAACTAAATGAAAAAGGTATGGGGATCGATTTCACCTGTTGTTGGCTGTCATCTATGGACGGAGATCAATTACAACATCTGCCCTCCGGAAACTTCAATACGCTGCGCAGTAATCCATTTTGCGTCTTCCGTACATAAAAATGCTACCACACTTCCTATATCTGTAGGCAAACCAACACGTCCTAAAGCAGTTTGGGTGGCTATATGCTTGTTCATATCAGAATTATCACGGACCATTCCCCCGGCAAAGTCAGTCTCAATGGCGCCAGGTGCCACAATGTTTACACGGATTCCCCTGCTGCCCAGATCCTTGGCGAGATATTTAGTCAGGTTTTCCATTGATGCTTTTATGGAAGAATAAGCAGGATAGTATGGCAAGATTATACGTGTTAATCCAGTAGATATATTGACAATCCCACCACCGTCATTCATGTGAGATAATGCTTTTTGTGTCAGGAAAAACGGACCTTTGAATTGAATGTTGATCAAAGAATCAAATTGTTCTTCTGTGGTTTCTGAGAATACAGCGGTTACGCCGATACCTGCATTGTTGACCAGGAAATCAAATTTATCTGTGTTGAATTTAGCCGACAATCCATCCAACAGCTCACTGAAAAAGGAATCGAATGTTTCTGTTTTACCTGTATCCAATTGCAGTGCTTGGGCCTTTTGCCCCATCCCTTCAATTTCGGAAACCACCTTATCTGCTTCCTCTTTTTTACTTTGGTAAGTTAGGACTACATCCAATCCTTTTTTGGCGAGGTTGAGTGCCATGTCTTTTCCCAATCCCCGGCTTCCGCCTGTAACTAATGCTATTTTGTTCATAATCAGTAATGTTAGTGTTAAAACTTGTTTGATACAAAACTACTGGGGAAGAACATTATGATAGTTGTAATTACTAAAGGGATATTTGCAAAAATCAAACTATTAAAGCTGAACGAAACTTCATTGGACTTTCTCCGATCTGCTTTTTAAAGAAGTTTGAGAAGTGTGATGTTTCTTCAAATGCAAGGCATTCAGCAATGGTAGCGATTGGCCAATCTGTTTCCAATAGCAAGGTCTTCGCTTCTTGGGCAATACGCAGATTAATGAACTGCTTGGTATTAAAGGAAGTCTCTTCTTTGAGGGTTTTGTTAAGATGATTGGTGTGTATGGCAAGCCTGCTTGCGTAATCTTCAGCTTTACGTAGATGCAGTCTCTGTTGGGGGTTGTCGATAGGGAATTGGCGTTCCAAAAGCTCAATAAAAAGATTGACAATCCGTTTGCTTGCAGTGAATGTACCAACTTTGGGCCGCTTAGGCATGAGTTTTTGACCATTATGTACAAGTTCAAGCACATAATTCCTAAGCAAGTCATAGCGATACTCATACTCAGAGATTAATTCTGCCTGCATCTTCTTGAAAATTGCTGAAAGCCGGGTATAATCCTCTTTGGTTATTTCAAATACGGGTATGGCTTCCTGACGGAAAACAGGAAGTGTGTCCATTTTCTCACCCCCTAAAAAATCATGGGTAAAAACACAGAAAAAGCCTGACTGTTCATCACTTGTAGGATTGTAATTGTAGGGTATTTTGGGCGTAGCGAACAATAGACCGTACTTTTCTATCGCCAGGGTTTTATCTGCGTATTCCAGTTTGTTACTCCCTTTGATCAGGCTGATTTTAAAATAAGTGCGTTTGTTATAGGGCATCTCGGGAGAATCAGCCATTCGTTTGTGTACTTTTTCGATCTCAAATACATTGAAATGGCCCAATTGATCTGTAGCAATATGGGGATTGTCACTTTTGATTTGGGCATAAAACTCAGATAGGGAAGTAGTATTCTTCATTGTGGAAATTTATAAAAAATAAATAATTTACAGCTAAGGGTACTAGTGGGAATATAATCTGCTCAAAGTCTCCCGACTAACCTCTAGGTATTGATAGCACAAGAAATTCATACTTCACCTCATCCCCTTCATGGATCAGAAACTGGTTTTTGCGAACCCGCTTTAGTGTGAAAAATGTTTTGATATGCTCAAATTCAATGTGGCTGATGGGAATGATCTCCTGGATATGTTGTTGCAATCTATTCATGGTCAAAAATATAATTTTTGATGATGGGGCAGTTATTGATTTGTTGACGGAAAGTGATTTTTCTTAAGAGAATTTGGCTTCCAATATCATTTCCGATGCTCATCCAATTTACATTAGCTTAAACGGATTGACTTTACCATATAGTTATCCCTTTGGAATCGCATGATTGATCTCATGTTTGAATACCCATACCAGCACCGGCAACAGATGTTCGAAATTCTATGCTCCCATATTGAATAAAAAATAACGTTATCACCTAAGGAGAAGCAAGATATAGCTACAGTTTTTACTTTTAAAAAGATTAGAAGAGTTTACCTGGGCCCCATATTGAAGAAGGATATCTTCACATAATGCTTTTTTACGACTGAGTTATCCTCCTGGGAGATATTGCTAATGGCTTGTTCAATCTGAAATAAGTACATGAAAAATTAATGTTGTTTATTTTGGAACGTTCGGTTTAATTCATACTTTTATCAGACTGAGTAAGAATTTGGACTTAACCATCTAAAAAGCATATGCTTCCTGTTAGTATATGAAATGGATTGTACCATATTCTGAACGGCTCAGAAACCAAAAGTCTATCCTTTTAAAAAATACCTTTCAGAAAAATTCATTCTAAGAATTCAGTTAGAAGCATAGCATTCATTATTAACTTCTATGTATATGATTACTACTACGATAAATGGAATACAGCATCAACTTGATGTAGATCCGAAGATGCCGCTCTTATGGGTTATAAGAGATATAATAGGATTGAGAGGCACCAAGTATGGTTGCGGAGTTGCACAATGCGGTGCATGTGTGGTTCATCTGAATGGGGAGGCGGTCAGGTCCTGTGTCACTAATGTGAGTAGAGTAGCAGGCCAAAAGGTCACTACGATTGAAGGGTTGTCTAACAATAATGACCACCCCCTTCAAATAGCATGGGACAAAGAAAATGTTCCTCAGTGCGGTTATTGCCAATCGGGTCAGATTATGTCGGCAGCTGTGTTGCTGCGTGAAAATGCTAATCCCGGTGATGAAGACATAAATGCAGCAATGTCCGGGAATATTTGCCGATGTGGGACCTACCTACGAATACGTAAGGCTATTCACTTAGCTGCCGAGCTACAAAGAAATGAAACTTCGGGATTATGAAAATGCATCTGGTAGGACATCTAACTTATAAGGGTATTGCTAAGACGGTACTGGTTATAGGAGTTCATTTATTCATGATTTGCATAGTAGCTTATGGATTGACAAAAGAGAAGCAAAACTATACGGCATCAATAAAGAAATCCATGGAAAGCGACAGTATTGCTTCCGTTACTGCGTTTGGGCAGGTTTATTCCGTATTGATGAGTCCACGCTGTATGAACTGCCATCCTGCAGGGGATATTCCATTACAGGGCGAAGATAGCCATCCGCACACCATGTCACCGCAAAGAGGTATTGAAGGAAAAGGAGTATATGCCATGAGATGCACGAATTGCCATCAGGAAACCAATTCTCCCGGAATACATAGCCCACCGGGAGTTCCCGACTGGCATATGCCCCCACCAAACATGAAGATGGTTTTTCAGGGTAGGACAGCTCATCAGTTGGCCAAACAATTAATAGACCCAAAACAAAATGGAAATAAAGACATACAAATGCTTATTGAACATGCAGATGACGGGTTGGTACTGGCAGGCTGGAATCCTGGAGAGGGACGCCAGGTTCCCCCCATTAGCCATGGGGAGTTCAAAAAAGCATGGATCACTTGGCTTACTACCGGGGCATATGCACCTGAAGAAAAATAAATGGGGAATTATCACATTCAATACCTATAACTTATGAGTTCTACTAGCTTATCACGAAGAAACTTTCTCAGGACGACAGGTCTTTCGGGATCCGCTCTATTCCTCGGCCTTTACTTCCCGTCGAATGCAAAAGGGGGGAAGTTTATTTCCATACAACGTGAAGTAGTTGAGGATATTGAAATGAATGCCTGGATACATATTGATACTGGTGGCAAAGTAACCCTTTTTACTCATCGGGCTGAAATGGGACAGGGTGCCTACCAGTCTGTTCCACAGATTATTGCCGAAGAACTGGAAGTGGATATGAATGATATCAGTATACGTTTCGCTCCCGGAAACCGTAAAAAATACGGTAACCAAGTAACGGGTGGAAGTTCCACCATTAGCGGCTCTTATTTAAATCTGCTTAAGCTAGGTGCCTCGGCCCGGGAAATGCTTATATCGGCCGCTGCGATTAAATGGAATGTTCCGTTATCGGATTGCTATGCGCAATCAGGTCATGTTGTACACCGGTCAACTGACAAGAAGCTTAATTTCGGTGAATTGGTGATAGAAGCATCTAGGCTTGAATTACCTGATGTTCCGTTAAAAAAACGCGCTGACTATAAACTGATAGGTAAACCACTTCCCCGTAAGGACACGCCGCTTAAAACCAATGGAGAGGCTGTTTTCGGCTTGGATTTCAAATTACCGGGCATGCTTTACGCGGTAGTTGAACGAAATCCCCGTTTACGTGGAAAGCTGGTAAGCTTTGATGCAAGTGAAGCACTTAAGGTCCCGGGAGTTAAAAAAGTTTTCAAAATCCAAACCGGTGTTTATCAAACCTTCAGGGATGGAGTGGCAGTTGTGGCTGAAAATACCTGGTCGGCTATTCAGGGAAGAAAAGCTTTGAAAATTGAATGGGATGATACTGGTTTTGAGCATGTGAATACGGCTGATATTTACACCCAGCAAAAAGAGTTGCTAGCAAACAGTGAAGGCCTAATTGCGATAAAACAAGGTGAGCCGGATACTATTCTCTCTACTTCTTCGGGAAAGCTGGACGTAGTGTATGAAACTCCGTATCAGTCCCACAGTGCCATGGAGCCGCTTAACTGTGTTGCTTATTATCAGCCCGACAAGTTGGAGATTTGGGGGCCATTACAAGCCCCCGAGTGGATTCAGGATTACATGATGGCTCAATTCAACTTGCCACAGGAAAAAGTTATCGTAAACCTGACCTTTCTGGGCGGAGGATTTGGACGGAAAGCCTTAATGGATTATCCGCATGAAGCCAGCCTTATATCAAAAGAAACGGGAACCCCGGTACAAATTGTTTGGACGAGAGAAGACGATATGACACAAGGCCCTTACCGGGCAGGGGTTAGCTATCGTTGCGAAGGGGCTATTGCTGAGGGTCAGCTAAGCGCTTTGAAATTTAGAATGGCTGGGCAAAATGTAGCACACTGGCAAGGGGGGGCGAAAACTGAAGCCAACGGTAATACTACCGAAGGTTTTTTGGCTAAATATTTCAAAGGAATTACTCATGTAAGCTTTTCGGATATCCCTTTCGAAACACCTATTCCAATTACATGGTGGAGATCAGTGTATGCTTCGACCAACGGATTTGCCTATGAGAGCTTTATGAATGAAATGGCGCATGCTGCCAAAATTGATCCGCTTGATTTTAGAAGAGGACTTTTGAAGGATGAGCGTGAACAGCGATTACTTGATAAAATGGTAGTTGTCTCAGATTGGAAAAACAGAAAAAAGGGATCAGGTTTCGGCTTGGCGATAACCGAATGTTTTTCTACTACGGTAGGTCAGATCGTCAAAGTCTCAAAAGCAGAGGAGGGTAAGATCAAGATTGATCAGGTTTGGGCAGTAGTCGATTGTGGGTGGTATGTAAATCCAGATATTATACGTGCTCAGGTAGAAGGGTCAATTCTTATGGCATTTGGAGCAGCAATATCACATGAAATTACATTCAAAAACGGGTTGGTTGAGCAACGTAACTTTTATGATTACGTCATTCCCAGGATCAATGACATGCCACCTATAGAAGTACATATTATGGAAAATGAGGAAAAAGCATGCGGTATCGGAGAAGCTGCACTTCCACCATTTGCACCTGCGCTTACAGAAGCTATTTATGATCTGACAGGAAAACGGATTAGGAAATTACCTTTTGATCTGAATTCGTTATGAAGGCTAGGCTTAGAGAAAGGCTGGGTAAGGCGTTATTTATCATGGAGGGATTCAAATGGGCTAAAATTTTTCAAATATTAATGAAATGTAAAATATTAAAAAGTCATTGATTGTTTTGGAACGTTCGGTTTAATATATATCTTTGTATCGATATGCCAAGAAATAAAGAGTTTGATTATGATGAGAAACTGGTAGAAGCCAGAAATCTCTTTTGGAAGAGAGGATACAATGCCACCTCTATGAACGAATTGGTAGATGTCATGCAAATCAACCGAAGCAGTATCTACCTTACTTATGGAAACAAGCATGAGCTGTTTTTGAAATCTTTAAGGGATTATATACGGAATAAAGATGACCAATACCGCTTGGCAGCGGAGAAAAGCGACCAACCTCTGGAGGCGATAAAAAACATTATCTATTCTGTTTACGAATCTGCTTTGAAGGAATCCAACTGTCTGTTTACCAATACTATTTTTGAACTTGGCAACGTAGATGAGAAAGTGGGTAAAGTGCTTAAGAACCAGACGATTAAAGCAGTAGAGCTCTTTGAGAAGTTATTACTGGAAGCAAGGGGAAATGGAACACTTAAATCAGACAAAGAACCCAGGGCACTTGCCTACTTTCTGGTATCAGGCCTGACCTCCATTTATAATATCCATATCCTTTTTAGGGACAGCCAATTGACAAAACAGACGACCGAACTATTAATAGAATCCATCAAATAATTTTTTTTGGCCTATTATGGAATGATCAGTTTAAAATAAAAAACAACTCATTAATGATGAAATGGACTGATAAGAGGCTTAGCAAAACACTCTGGGGCTAGCTGACCACAGCTAACATCAGTATTGCATTACTATGCAGTTGCGACAGCCCGGTAAAACAAAATAGAAGTATGGTGAATATAGATTTAAAACAACCAAACCCTAAAGCTGGAACGTTGTACCTGCCAATGAAACGCTAACGAAACGGAATTACTTCCAGCAGTTGAATGATTCCATCAAAGATTACTTTGTATCCAGCCCAAAGGAAACCCGATGGATTCTTAAAGATATTTCACATTAAAAAAAGACTAAAAAAATCATTGAATCAACCTTTAAAACAAATACCATGAAGAAAACCACATTGAACAATGGCGTAGAAATACCTCTTGTAGGTTTGGGTGTTTTCCAGATTCCTGATCTGGAAGAATGCGAACAAACTGTGTTAACAGCTATAAAATCAGGATACCGTCTTATTGATACAGCTTCCTTATACCTTAATGAAAAGGCTGTAGGAAATGCTATTAAAAAGAGTGGTGTGTCGAGGGAAGACCTCTTTATTACCACAAAGCTATGGGTACAGGACACCGGGTATGAAAATACCATCAGGGCAGTGGAGAAATCACTGAAGGAATTGCAGTTGGATTACCTTGATTTATACCTTATCCACCAGGCAATGGGCGACTATTACGGCTCATGGCGTGCCATGGAAGATCTATATAAACAAGGAAGGATCCGTGCCATTGGAGTAAGTAATTTTTTCCCGGACAGAATAGTAGACCTGATCGCTCACAATGAGATCATTCCTGCGGTTAATCAGATCGAGATAAACCCATTCTATCAAAGGGAAGAAGAGCTTGAATTGTTAACCAAATACAACGTTTTGACTCAATCCTGGGCATCGTTTGCCGAAGGGAAAAATGACCTTTTCACAAATAGAATACTCACTGCAGTAGGGCAGAAATATAATAAATCTGTCGCTCAGGTCACTTTACGTTGGCTTGTTCAGCGGGGAATCGCCGTTATCCCCAAATCAGTCCGGGAAGTCAGGATGCTGGAAAATATGAATATCTGGGATTTTGAATTGAGCAAGGAAGATATGAACGCCATTGCCACTCTGGATACAGGTAAAAGTGTATTCTTTGACCATCGCGATCCCGAAACGGCCGAATGGCTTACTAAGCTGACATTCCAAGACGTCGAAGCAAGGTAGTATATAGATAGTATTAATCCCACAGCCTGTAGTAGGGCTGTGGGATTTTATAGCGGGAGATATGAAAGAAATCAAGTTGAACGACGGGGTAGAGATGCCCATGCTGGGTTTGGGAGTTTATCAGATAAGCGACCTGAGGGAGTGTGAGAAAACAGTCCTTACTGCAATTGAATCAGGCTATCGACTCATAGACACCGCATCTGCTTACGGAAATGAGTTGGCTGTCGGCAATGCTGTCAAAAAAAGCGGTGTGGTCAGAGAGAAGCTGTTTATTACTTCTAAACTGTGGGTGCAGGATGCGGGGTATGAAAAGACCAAAATAGCTTTTGAACAGTCTTTGAAAAAACTACGGCTGGACTATTTGGATTTATATTTAATACATCAAGCTGTAGGTGATTATTATGGATCGTGGCGCGCCATGGAAGAACTCCATAGAGAAGGTAAAATAAGGGCAATAGGTATCAGTAATTTTTATCCGGAGAGAGTAGCGGACTTAGTTGCGCACAATGAGATTGTTCCTTCAGTCAATCAGCTTGAAGTACACCCTTTTTATCAACGCTTTGATGCACAGCGATTCTTGCAGAAAAAGGATGTGCAAATTCAGTCTTGGGCATCCTTTGTAGAGGGGCGATATGATTTTTTCAATAATGGACTTTTGACTTCGATTGGTAGGCAGTACGATAAGTCTGTGGCTCAGGTGACGTTGCGTTGGCTGGTCCAGAGGAATATTGCAGTCATTCCAAAATCCGTCCACAAAGAAAGAATCATTGAAAATTTCAATATCTGGGATTTTGAATTAAGCAAGGGAGACATGGATGCTATCTCTACTCTGGACACTAATGCAAGTGCATTTTTTGATCATAGAGATCCTGAAATAATTGCCAGATGGGCTAAACGCAAAATCTGACGCTAAACAATCAACTATTAAAATAATGTATCTATATCCCATCAGTTTTCATTACCTCTTTTCTATGGGCTATACCCCAATCAAGCATTGAATCGACAATGTCAATCAGGTTTTTTCCGGATTCTGTTAAAGTGTATTCTATTAGAACCGGGGTTAGGTCATAAACTTTACGCTGCAATATACCATTGATTTCCAGTTCTTTCAATTCCTTGGATAGCATTCGGGGGGTTATCTTTTCAATATTTTCCTGCAAATCTTTAAAGCGGGTTCTGCCATACAATAAAGAAGCAATTATTGGAAGTTTCCACTTTCCACTGATCACTTGAAGGGTGTCTGTCAATGCAAGGATATATTGCCTGGGACATTTATTAACCGTTTGATCTGCTACTAATTCTTTGAAGTCGCTCATAATGAAGAGATTGATTTTATACTATACAAAAGTATACCAATACCTTTTAGGAAACAAGTATATTTAGTATAGTGATATTCGTAAACTTGCATTATATCTTAAAAACAACATCAGATGATTTTAATCACAGGAGCAACAGGAAATTTTGGGTCTAAAGCGATAGACCATTTGTTAAACAAAGGCGTGCCTGTCAGTGGAATTGCAGCTTTGGCCAGAGAAGGGGAAAATGCCACTGCTCTAAAGGAGAAAGGTATTAGCGTAAGAATAGGGGATTATTCGAATATCGATTCAATGATATCAGCGTTTAAAGGTGTGGATAAATTACTCCTAATTTCCAGTAGTGATCGTGGAGCAGTCGAAAACCGCACCAAGCACCATATTAATGCTATCACAGCCGCCAAGGAAGCAAACGTTAATCACTTAGTCTACACGTCATTTGTTAGAAAGTCCGGCCATGAACATTCAGCTATTGCTGACTTTCAGAATTCTCATGTGGAGTCAGAAAACTTTCTTAAACAAAGCGGTATGGATTACACCATTCTTCAAAATGGAATTTACCAGGAAATGATAAGTGCATTTGTTGGTGATAAGGTATCTGAAACAGGCACTATTTTATTTCCTGCCGTAGAAGGTAAAGCAAGTTGGGTTCTTCGTGAAGAATTGGCCGAAGCTGCCGGTAATATCTTGATATCTACAGGTCACGAAAATAAAACATACAAGTTGACCAACAATACATCAGTGGGTTTTAGTGAAATAGCGAAGTATTTCTCTGCTGAATTAGGTAAAAATGTCCAATACCACTCACCAGATGTTGAAGACTTCAAAACAATTCTTCAAACTGCAGGTGTGCCTGAAATGTACATAGGGATGTTTGTGATGTGGGGTAAAGCAGTAGCCGAGGGTATGATGGATTTAGAAGACAATACATTGGAATCAATACTAGGAAGAAAACCTACTTCCGTCAAAGTGTTTATTTCTCGGATTTATGGGTGATTGATCTGCGTTTTAAGCAAATTTTGAATGAGGGAGGTCATTATGGATAGAACACAGATTCTATCTAATCGCAATAAGGATCAGTTGAACAACTGAGGTTGACATAAGGAGATCTGAGGCTTAATTGAGTTTTGCGGATAAATCGCTTTGGACCGGTACTATTCCCTCTTTCATTCCGTTCTAACAATTAAATACAAGCCTTTTATGATAAATAAGAAAAAAGTATTGTTAAAGGCAAACGAAGCGGTTTCCAAAGGAGACAACGAGGGCTTCCTAAGTCATTGCACCGAAACAGTAGCTTGGGTTTTTGAAGGGGATACCACTATCAGAGGAAAGGAATCCCTTAAAAAATGGATGGGTGAAAATTATACCAAGCCACCTCAATTTCAAGTCAAAAGATTGATTGAAGATGATGAATGTGTGGTGGCGATGGGTGCTATTTCCTTGAAAGATAAAACTGGAGTAGTTCGTGTATATTCCTACTGTGATGTATGGCAATTCGATCAGGGCAAGATGGATATGTTAAATGCATTTGTAGTAGGGATTTGAGTCGTTAGCAAAATAAAATATCATGAAGAAGTTTAAAATTGGAGAAGGGGTAACAGTGAACAGTGGGCCAATGAAAGGGATTTATGGCAATGTGGTTTGGTACAATGAAGAGAATGGGGAATACCTAGTAAGGTTTACAGGACAACAGCAATTGTTTTATACTGCGGATGAGATTATAGCCTGGGAGTAATTTACAGCTGTTTAAAATTCATTAAGTAAGGATTTTAAGGAGCTCTATGGTGCTAACACTTTGCTTTTAGCCTTGGATTTCACCAAGCCTGAACAGGGGAAGTCTGCGCTGAACTATGCATTTGATTATTTTGGAAGGTTGGATATTGCCTTTAATAATTCAGAATACTCCTTGATCGGTACTATAGAAGAATCTGGACCTGATGATGTCCGCACACTTTACGAAACCAATGTTTTTGGGCTATTGACGGTTATCAAAGCTGCTTTACCATTGTTGAGAAAGCAGGGATATGAACATGTTTTAGGCACATCGAGTAATCTATGACCTATCACTCTACCGATGATAATACACGGACGGGATACTATCAGAATGTCAAAAACTACAAAATAGAGGAGGAGAAAATGAAGTCCATCTTATTCGGGAGCCAACACAAATCAAAGGGCAGAAAGCATTTGACCTGCGTCAAGCAGTTTCGGCTGATGGGATAGAAATACTAGGATACAATTGATTTGAATCCGGTGGGTCGTTTGATCTATCTTTTTTTATAGCCTGAAAATCCATCTATTACCTTTCCAATAACTCAGAAAAGCTGATTCTGATAAGCTTTAAATTATTGGATCCACAAACAAGGATTCAACTCCCTGTAATGGGTTGGGTTTTTAGTTCTTATTATTTTGATACAAAGATAGGTGCTCCGGTAGGGGAGAGCAGCAGACTACGGAAAGCTTTCATAATGCGATCATTTAAGTTAGAGGTTTTTAGGATGCCGTATTCAGGTGCTACGGGAGTAAGGAAGCAGGAAATGGAATAAACAGCGCAGCAGCTGTAAATCAAGCAAACAATCTTATCCAAGTACCAGCAATTACCTTGGGATATCATCCCAAAGTAAAAAGAAGCCAACGTCCAATTTCGAGTTGCCCAAGACAAGTATATGAAGTCCAGTATGATTTTTGGGATAAAGACACCTTGGAACTGGCTGAACATTTTCAAGTCGTGCTGTTAAACAGAGCCAACAGTGGGACTTGGGATTTGTACGCTTTCAAAAGGTGGAACTGCCCGCACAGCTGATGCCAAATTGGTTTTTGCCATGGCGCTAAAGGTAGCCACCCACTCTATAATAATTCCGTACGACCATCCGCTATGAAACTTAATGCCTACCGATCAGGATAAAGGATTGAGCAAAAGGTTGGTGAATAGTTGAAATCAACCATTTTCCAGAAGCCTAGATTTATAGAATATTTTTAAACTAATAAGATAGCTAGTCTCGTCTGCTTTAAGTTTTTTATCAACCAGATAATGGTGTTCAATTATGTACGGTCAGTGTTTGATTGCGCTCAGACATTTTGGAGAAACAAGACTATTTCAGAAGGATTACAGCCTCATCGCTCTGTCATTTAAATACTACTTTCTTCCGAGTTTTCTACCAACGTTTGAAAATCAACTTCATACGCTTGATCCAATAGTAATTGATAATCCCTGCAGAAATTTTTGTAAGCAGATAGGGCCAGGGATTTTTTGCCCATTTTAAATAAGGTTACGCATTTTACCCGCAAAGCCTCTTCGTTTAGGGGATCAAACTTTAGAACAGTGTCAGATGCTTCGGCAAGCAGGGATTCATCTTGGAGCTCGTCAAAAAGAAGGGACATATATTCCAAAACCTTTGAGGAAAAATTATTCTTATAAGTGTCCATCCAATTGGTCTGTATAGATGGGCAGATCACTCCATTAGCAGTGTAGCTTAGAAATTCTTGTATTTCCGGGATGGATAATCTTTCTTTCTGCTTAAGCTTTTCAATTTGGGTGATGCAAAACTCCAGATCAGAAAAGAACTCATTACTGTGTTCTATTTTCCAGTAGGAATTGTCATGAGTCAGTTGGATGGAGGGTGATACCTTCTCCATTACCAGCCTTATTTTGCTCAGGTTTACATTTCTGTTGTTCCGGGCTTTTGTAGCGGATTTGTCGCTCCAGAGTAATTCCGTGAGTTTGTCGGAAGAAATCCCTTTTTTGTCCAGAATAGTAGCCAGATATATCAGCAGAAACAATGCTTTCAACGTAGGTGTAAACTGGCCGGTCAGGTTTTCTCCTTGCGCATTGAATATTTGGAAGCCACCCATCAGATAAACCGCAGGAAACTTTTCGGGTGTTTCTTTCAACGGATACACATCCGACACAAGTGTATTTTGAGGCTTTTCGGATTGGACCGATATTTCATTTTCTGGAGCTGGCTTCTTTCGGCTTTTAGTTCTAAAAAATATCGCCAGTCCCACTACGCCAAGGATTAAAACAGCCAACACAAGTAACAGAAAGTTATTTTTTCTTTTAAACTCAATCTGTATTGCATCATCCAATGTAAGTGGCGGATACGCAATCTGGTAAAACTGAATCAGGGAATCCACTCTCGTGATGGCTATTATTTTGGATTGACTAGCCTGATAATACATATTGGCCCAGCTCCGGGTATCCAGAAAATTATAAGGAATAGAATCCTGATAAATCTGTAGGTAGTTCTCACTAATGCCAAACTCTGCAATTTTCAAATGGGTATTGAAATTCACATTGTTGTAAACCAACGTGACAAATGACTTTCCACTGTCCAAGGTGATGAGGTTGGTGATTGGTACAAAAGGATGTAGATCACTCTTTATTTCTTTTAGTTTGGTTACACTGTTATCTCGCAGGCTTATAGAATACAAATCATAATAATGTTGGGAATTGATTCCTTGTTTACCACTCTGGCTTCCATAGCCTCCAAAAACCAACAGACTATTTTCATCCAGTTTACCCGTTGCCGTCAGGTACCTTGGTGGAATGGTGTTAGAGAGATTGATGGAGTCCCAATTACCGGAGGCTATGTTTAATCTGTTTAGATTGGACTTGTACGTATAATGCCCATATCCACTGAATGTCACGATCTCATCTTCGGTAGGAATAAATAGGTTGGAATGGTGCCAAAGATCGGGTTCGGGGCAGGTATCAGGCGCATATTGCCAGGAAAGGTTCTGTAAGTCAAATCGGTTTACGATCGTTTTGTCAAAAGAATAGGAAAGTATTTCCTTCGACATAGGATCGTAAACGAAATTATTTTCCGGACAGGGGTAAGGATTGCCTACACTATACTTCAACTCCCTGATTTTGGTATCAGATGCCGTATAAAGAAGTAGGCTTGATTGTCCCAGTATGAAAATCGAATCAGAATTCGGTGTGCTGGTAATTCCTAGGGTATTAGGAAGAACGTATTCACCGGATTTCTTCCATTTCAGGTGTTCATCGATTTTCCAGTTGGGATAGGATACAGTGGCTATGTCCTGCTTGACCAGGTCGGCCACTTTATTTTCTCCGTGTTTCTTCAGTTCCCAGTGCCTAATCAGTTTATCCCCCACTTCGATTTTGACATCCTTCAAGGTCATGGGACATACATCCGTATTGAGCATTTTGGACACGGTGCTTGCGCCAAATACGACCTGCAGTGACTTAATAGCGTCAATGTCAAGTGGATCTGTGGTGTGCTGGATACCGTTGATACTAAGGGTTATCCTGTTGTTTTCCGTTTGATATCCTAGATTGATCTTTACCCATTGGTTATAGATTTCTCCTCCCAAATCTTCCCAATAAAAGGCAGCTACCACCTTGTTTCCCACCACCAGCCAAAAATTCTCCGTTTCTGAAGCCAGATTCGAAACCAGATCTATAGGGACATTATCATTTGTCAGCATTTTGAAGATGTACCCATAAAAACCGTCTCCGTCCCGGAACTGTACATCAAATTGAAAATTGAGATCTCCATTTACTTTCAAAGGTGAATCAGGGGTTAGGTTGAGGGAGGTTCTTTTATCCTGGATTACTTCGTGGGAGTAAAAGTAGAGGCCGGAATTTAACGTGGATTGGGCAACACATATGTTGGATGCCAGAAGTGTAAAAAGAGAAAGTAAGATAGTTAGTTCGCGGACTTCCACAGAATAAGATTTGCTAAGGTATATTTTTCGATTTCCAACAGATGTTCTGTAGCACTACAGTTATACTTGAGTTAAATCTACTGCTTTGCATACTATCAATGTTACACAAATTGGCTCGAATGGGTTTATAGTTAAAATTAATCAATTATCAGAAATGCGAAACAATATTCAAATACATGCTTCAATTGAGGATTGAAATTTTGAATTTTCAGTGGATTTTCAACTTTTTTCAATTTTTGCCTACAAAAAAGTAGGGCATTAAGCGAATATTAAGCGCATTTTAATTGCCTGGACATTCATTTACGATGTATTTATTTCAATTCATAAAACAATACCCAAAATGAAAAACACTATACCATTTCAAGTTATCTGGCATCCAGCCGGGCATTTTTTGTATCCAAGTCACTTTTTCCATCAAAGGACAAAATAGCAGTCGGTCTCCTTCTTTGATCCAGTATCAGGGAATCTTACCATCAGTTAATATCGACTATTTCCTTAGCCAGAATCCGGCCTTGGAGTACAGTCATAACTATAATCCTTACCCATAAATGCCTATGATTAATCTACTACGTCCAAAAGACAGCAGTCTTTTCAAGCTGCCCAATTCTCAATTAACAAATTCTTTTTCAACCCAATAACCCTCCTGCCATGATAAAAAATAAACCTAAAATTTTGGTAAGCAGACTGAAAGTTCCCATTCTGCTGCTGCTCAGTTTACTGATAGGAATTCCTGTCTGGGCCCAGACTGGGAATGATGAAAAAAAGGAGATTACCGGAACGGTGGTCGATAACAGCAATGACCCGCTGCCGGGAGTCACAGTTCTCTTGAGAGGAACCACTGTCGGTACAGTGACAGATGTTGATGGGAGTTTTAAACTATTGGTACCCAATCAGGGCGCCATCCTCGACTTTAGTTTCATCGGATACAAAACCCAATCTATTGAAATAGGAAATCAGAGCCGGCTTTCAATCACGATCGAAGAGGACATTGCCGGACTGGAGGAAGTAGTGGTCATCGGCTATGGCACTCAGAAGAAAGAATCACTTACCAGTGCGATAAGTCAGATTGATTCGGAGGAGATACAGACCACCACTAGTTCCAGCCTTGCACAAAAGTTGCAGGGTAAGGTTCCAGGACTTCAAATTCGTCAAAATTCCGGGCAACCGGGAGAATTTAATACCTCCATCAATATCAGGGGGTTCGGTGGAGCTCCATTATATGTAATTGATGGAATTCCCAGAGATGGTGGGAGTGAATTCCAACGCTTGAATCCGGATGATATTGAGAGTATTTCGGTGCTAAAGGATGCCTCGGCCGCAATTTACGGTGTCCGCGCAGCTAATGGCGTAATTATCGTTACCACCAAAAAAGGGACTAAAGGAGCTGCAAAATTCAATTACAGCGGAACAGTAGGGTTTCAGACACCGACTGGAGTTCCCCTGATGGCGTCTGCATCACAGTGGGCTCAGATGAGAAATGACGCAGCTCTTTTCGGTACTGGAGCTCCTTTTTATTCCGAGGAGATTCTCAACAATTACATCAACTCCGCTCCAGGTTATGAATCTATCAATTGGTATGATGAAACCCTGAAGGATAAGGCCTGGCAATACCAGCAGAACCTCAGCGCCAGTGGAGGCAATGATCAGGTGAGCTATTTTATCAGTGGTGGATACTTCAATGAGCAGGGTTTGCTGAAGACAAATGACATCAACTATAAGCGCTATACCCTCCGATCAAATATCACCGCTAAACTTTCCAATTCTCTGGAAACACAGGTTTTTATCGCCGGAAAAATAGACAAGCGCTCTGATCCTGGAGAAAATTTCTTCAACATTTTCAAAGGTACACGGACTACTTTGCCCATTGAAAGACCATTTGCCAACAACAATCCGGAATTCCCGTCCGCGGTAGGATCAGGGCAAAACCCGGTAGCACTGGCAGACCGCGACTTGACTGGCTATAATGAGACAACTGATAAAAACATTCAGTCTTCTGTGGCCTTGAATTATAAAGCGCCTTTTCTTGAAGGCTTGACCATGAAGGGATTGGTGGCTTATGATTTCACCTCTTACCTAAACAAGAATCTGTTCAAAAGCTATAATCTCTACAATTATGAATCTGAAACCGATGACTATGTAGTTCAGAAGCAGCGAGATGGAAACGCAAATATTTCAAACTATAACTCTGATTTTAACCGCATGACTCTGCAGGCTCAGGCTGCTTATAACACAACAATCAATGAGGATCATTCTATCGGTGGTGTTGTTGTTTTTGAACAGCAACAGACCTGGTCCAGGTGGGTATCAGCACTTCGGTACTATGATTTTTTTACCACCGACCAGATCAATTTTGCGGGATTGAATAACCAACAGGCTGGAGGATTGGAGGAACAGACAGCTCGGGTATCCTTTGTCGGGAGGTTCAACTATGACTATAAGGGTAAGTACTTGGCTGAGTTCTCATTCCGTGAAGATGGTTCTTATCGCTACCATCCTGACTCCAGATGGGGATTTTTTCCGGTTGGATCCTTAGGTTGGAGAATTTCGGACGAAAGCTTTATGAGTGGTACTACAGGCTGGCTATCTGATTTAAAACTTCGTGGATCTTTTGGGGTAGTGGGAGAAGATGCCGGCAACCCATTCCAATTTGTAAGTGGATATACTACCACCGGGGGAGGTGGGTATGAATTTAATGATGGCCAATACACAGTAGGTGCAGGTTCTCCGGCAATCGTTAACCAAAACCTCACATGGTTTACATCGGAAATTCTGGATTTAGGCTTTAACCTAGGACTCTGGGATGGAAGATTTGCGATGGAGTTTGATGTGTATCAGCGAAACCGGGAAGGGCTGCTTGCTTATAGAAACCAATCGCTTCCCAATACATTTGGAGGTACTCTGCCACAGGAAAATCTTAACAGTGATCAGGTCAGGGGATTGGATATGATGATTGCCTACAGGAATGAAGTCAATGGATTCAGGTACGGCATCAGCGGAAATTTCAACTATGCGAGAACTAAAAATCTGTATGTAGAAAGAGGTGAATTCCTAAATAGCATGGACAGATGGAGAGGTGGTAATATAGACCGGAACAATGATGCAGTCTGGGGATTCCAATATTTGGGGCAATTCGAAAATGAAGAAGAGATAATCAACGCACCCATCCAAAATGGCTCTTTGGGGAATATCCGTGAGCTACCAGGAGATTTCAGATATCAGGATGTGAACGGGGATGGTATCATCGACGGCAACGATATGCTTCCCACTTTCTGGAATGGTACTCCGAAGATGTTTTTTGGTCTTACACTGAATGGTGCATACAAGGGCTTTGATTTTAACTTTCTGTTTCAGGGAGCAGCCAAATATTCAGTTAGATTCAATGAGGTCTATGCAGAAATCCTTGCCTTTAAAGGTTCGAATACTCCGGCTTATTTCTTTGATAGGTGGCGCAAAGAAGATCCAAGTAATCTGGATAGCGAATGGATACCAGGCACATGGCCTGCATCTAGGCTGATTGAGAATGTTGGGATGATCTATGCAGAAAGTGAAATGTGGAGAAGAGATGCTTCTTATGTAAGATTTAAAAGTGCCGAAATCGGATATACGGTAAATGCTTCCGCTCTCCAGCATGTCGGGCTTTCCAGTCTTCGTGTATTTGGCAATGCGCATAATATTTTCACCATCACTGATCCTTTTGTCAAGGCTTTCGATCCAGAGAAATTGGAAGGCCTGTTCAATGCTGGTTTTACCTACCCATTACAACGCAGTTTCAACTTTGGAATCAGCGCAAACTTCTAAACTATCAGATATGAAAAAGATATATTATTCCATATTTAGTCTGATTGCCTTGCTCATCCAGGCGTCCTGTTCGGGTGTATTAGATAAGCAGCCACTGGACAGGATTCAGGGAGAACAACTGTTCTCAGACCCCGAGGGGGTAAGGCTATACATGGCAAATCTGTATTCCCAGCTTCCAGTCGAGGATCTCGCATACTTCAGAAATGGTTTCAATGTCAATGGAGGGGATCCCAATAATGGGGGATTTGCCGTAGCCATGCTAACCGATGAAGCGGTTCATTCCGAATTCGGTGACTTCTTCCGAAATGAGGATATCGCCTGGTGGGAACCTGCCTATAAATTGATCAGGGATGTCAATCAACTGATTGAGATTGTTCCGGAGATCGACGTGACTGAGGCTGTCCGCAATCAGATTCTAGGCGAGGCTTTATTTATTCGTGGCTATGCCTATTTAGGTTTGGTCAAGCGATACGGGGGAGTTCCTTTGATCGCTGAAGCTCAGGCTTACTCTGGAGATATAGAATCATTGAAAGTACCAAGATCCACCCAGAAGGAAACCTGGGATTTTTTATTGAATGACTTAAAGAACGCCAGTGAGTCACTTCCGGAAATTTGGCCGGGTGGGGAAAGAAGGGCGACTAAATGGGCTGCACTTGCCTTGATGTCTAGGGCTTCATTGCATGCAGCATCTATTGCGAAGTATGCTGCCAAGGCTCCTCTTTCTGGCGATGCGGCAGAAGCAGGTTTGGTGGGACTGAATACAGCTGATGCGAATGCTTACTATCAGATCACCATTGTTTCCGCTGATGAGATTATCAAAAGCGGGTCTTTTGGCCTTTATCAACCCAATCCATCCAATCCGGAGGAGGCTGCTGGGAACATTCAGGGAATGTTTCAAAATCCGAATATTGCACTGACCGAAGCAATATTTATTAAGGGATTTGCTATTCCCGGCAATAACAGGGGGCATAACTATGATATTTGGTTTGGTCCTGCCCAGTTGGCAAATGGCTGGCCGCACCCGGGAAGGATGAATCCTACGCTGGAATTTGTAGAACAATACGAAACCTATGATAACCCTGGGGAAATTACTCCTTTGGAGACCCGGACTGATGGTGTCACATCTGATTATAATGGCTACAATGCCAGTGTGGACTACATCCGATATGATGACCCTGAAGCTTTGTTCGCCAATAGAGATGCTAGGTTCCATGCTACGGTAGTGGCTCCGGGATCCGAATGGAAAGACAGGGAAATTATCATTCAGGCTGGATTTATCAAGCCAGATGGAAGTCCTGTAATCCGAACCAAGGATCAGATTGAAGTGAACGGAAGGATGTTCTATTCCTACGGGGCGGAGAATACTTCCCAATATTCAGGATTTGACACCTTCGGTGGTAACAATACCCGTACTGGTTTTTCTTTTAAAAAGTTTCTGGACGAGGATAAAGCCGTAGTCCCTGGCTGGAATCAAAGCACAACGGATTTCATGGACATCCGCTATGCAGAGGTGTTGCTCAATTATGCTGAAGCAGTAGTGGAAAGCGGTCAGGGAGATTTGGCTCTTGCCGAAAAGGTGCTCAACGATATCCGACGCAGAGCCGCCCACACTGTAGAGGTTCCGCTTACGCTGGAAAATGTTCTAAGAGAAAGAAGAGTAGAGTTGGCATTTGAGAATAAGAGGTACTGGGACCTTATCCGAAGAAGAACGTATGAAGAGGAATTTACAAACAGAAGGAGGCATTCTCTGTTTCCCGTTTTGGACCTGAGAGCATCCCCGCCTGTCTATATTTTCATCAGGGAAAATGTCCCGGCAATGGAAGTGCAGAACTTCCAACCAAGATTCTATTATAGACCAATACCTGGAATTGGCGGAAACGGCCTGATTCAAAATCCATCTTATTAATTACATCTGACATATTATGAAATCGAGCATGAATCATGTATCTCATAATGGGATGATTATAATACATGCGACCTGCCTGCCGCCAGGGAGGGATTTCATATGGCCTTTAAAAGACAAATTATAAACACATGAAATCGAGCATGTCGAAGGCGACACACAAAGGGATGATTATTCCCCGGGCGAGATTCCATGTGACCATTGAAAAACAATTATAAACACATGAAAAATCAATTATATATCCTGGTTTTGTTTGCAGTAGGCTTATTCTCCTGTGAGCTGGACAATTACGATGCGCCGACTGCAAGTATCTCAGGAAGATTCGTAGATGCCCAAACAGGCGAACTGGTAGAGCAGGACCTGATCGACGGAACAGTGATCCAGTTGGCAGAGCATGGCTATGATCCTGTGGGTTTGCAGTATCTGATAGTGAAAAATGACGGGACTTTTGAGAATAAGCTTTTGTTTGAAAATATGTATACCGTGCAGCCGGTCAGGGGAAATTTTTATCCCTTGGATGAGCAGGTGGTGAAAATCGCTTCGGGTACCACACTGGATTTTGAAGTGACTCCCTACCTACGTATTGTCAATCCGCAGATAACGTATTCTAACGGAATAGTTACAGCAACCTTTAGCATTGAACAGACAGGCGCTGCCAACGTCAGAAAAATCGGACTGTTTGCCCATCCTAACCCAGTAGTAGGACAGCCGGTACAGGTCTATTCCGTAGAAAATGACCTGAACAGGGATGTGACTGAAGACGAGGTTTTTACCATTGAAATTGATGTTATAAACAACAGTTCGATTTTTGGCAAGTACAACGATTTCTTCTTCCGGATTGGAGCTATTGCCAATGCAGCCGAGTCAAAGTATAACTATGTAAGCGCTGAACGGATCACACTTTAATCAACATGAACTATTCTAAAATCAACATGAACTATTCTAAAATGATCATATCTTATTGGATTTCAATAGTATTGCTTAGCAGCTTCGGGTGTTCAGATTCACCTGGGCCAGCCCCTGTCCAAAACCCTGATCCCACTGATCCTCCGACTGACATAGTCTATGATGAAGAAGGATTGTTCTTCACAAGTATCGATGGGTTGGTGATGGCAGGTTATCAGGGCTGGTTTGCGGCGGAAGGGGATGAATCAAACCGGGGCTGGTATCATTACAGGGCAGGATGTGGTTTTTACCCTGGATGCTCTACCATTGACATGTGGCCGGATGTAAGTGAATATTCCAAGACTTACCCTACGGATTTCAAATTCCAGAATGGGGAAACGGCTAGGTTATTTAGCTCCTATGATGCAGAGACTACAGATTTACATTTCAAGTGGATGGAGGAATATGGTATTGATGGTGTGTATTTACAACGGTTTGTAGCTGAAGTCAGGGATTCAAATCCAGCCGGTAAAAGACATTTTGACAAAGTCCTGGAAAATGCTTTGGCAGCAGCAAAAAAATATGGTAGGGCTGTTTGCATTATGTATGACTTAAGCGGTGCAGAAAGTGAGGAAGTCCGCGACTTTGTGGAGAAGGATTTTTTTGAATTAGTCAGTAAGTATAAACTCTTTGACAACGAGGAAAATCCCACTTACCTGAGAGAAAACGGGAAGCCTATGGTAGCTGTATGGGGGGTAGGGTTCAATGATAACCGGAAATATTCCATTGATGATGCTTCAGTTTTGGTCAATAAACTCAAAGGGTCTAGAAATAGAGTTTCTGTCATGTTGGGAGTTCCTTATTGGTGGAGATCTATGGGGAATGATACTGAAAACAACCCACAGCTCCATGAGGTGATCAAAAAAGCCGATGTTCTTATGCCTTGGGCTGTAGGGAGGTACAGTTCTGAGAATTATGCTTCCGTCTCCTCCCAAACGCTCGTTTCTGATTTGCAGTGGTGTGAATCCAATGAGGTGAAATATATGCCTTTGGTCTTCCCGGGCTTCAGTTGGGGGAATATGAATGAAGGTGCAGAATACAATGCCATTCCAAGACTGAAAGGTGATTTTTTCTGGCAACAGATCAACGGAGCTGTTAAATCCGGTGCAGGATCATTGTATGTCGCCATGTTTGATGAAATCGATGAGGGAACCTCTATTTTTAAGGTGCTTCATGAGGGGAGTACCCCATTAAACGGAGATGGGAAATTCATAGGTATCGAGCCCGAACTTCCCTCTGACCATTACCTCTACCTGACAGGTGAAGCAGGGAAATGGTTAAAAGGAGAGACTGGCTTTACCTCATCACAGCCTCATAGACAATAAATTGCGGAAGAAGCGGGGAGTTTTGCCACCCCTTACAATGACATCAATCAACTAAATTAATTCAATGAGTTTTCAGATAAAATCATCAGACGACAGCTATGATGTGATCATTGTAGGCTCCGAGGAGGAGGCATGGCTTCCAAAATCCTTTCTGAAGCAGGGCTTTCTGTCGCCGTGTTAGAAGCCGGCGGTGACTTTGATCCCGCAAAGGATGAGGACAGAACCCAGCTGCGCCCGCCCTGGGAATCCCCGAGAAGAGGCGCCAGTACCAGAATTAGGCCATTTGGTGATTTCGATGCAGCCATAGGTGGCTCGGATATAGAAGGTGAGCCTTACACCCGTAATGACGGTACCAAATTCGACTGGTTCCGATCCAGAATGGGAATTCTTCCGGATTTGATTGATAGGGAAAGATACAATGAAGACGGAGTAGGTGGGATGCATATGTACACGCCTTGGTGGGGTGACAACAAGAAACTGGACTTTGCCCGCGGCTACCATATAGAATACTGGGGTGGGATGACGCAGCCAGCCTATGGTACCGGGGGAAGCATGAATTCCATGCGCCAGTATATCAAAGATGAGTTTGGCGAGCCGAGCCAAAACGGAGGCTACGGAGTGGGCATGAAAAAAGATATCCGGCGACTCTACGGCTCCACTCTGGGCATGTCTGGCCGTAGGGAAAGTGTGCCTGATATCAGTCAGTGCATTACAGCAAGGCATTGAATATTTTGAGGATTTGGAAAAACTACCCAAAGACCTACGGAATACACATATTTTATTATTTTAAAAGCTGGTCTAGTTGTGCTCTGAAAGACTTACTGATGGGTACGGTGTATTTATCAATATTGATCTGGTTTCCCTCAATGCTTTTGATGTGCTTTTGCGACACCATGAACGACCGATGCACCTGGACCAGACCTTCGGTTGGGATATGTTCTGTAAGCGAAGACAAGTTCCCGCGTATCGTGATAACTTCTTCTTTCAACACGATTTTTACATAGTTCCCGGAAGCTTCAACAAAGAGAATTTCATCCAGTTCTATTTGTACATGTTTGCTGTTTGTGCGCACAAAGATTCTACCTGGCTTTGTTTCCGGAACTTCCTCAATTGGGATAGGAACTGGTTTGGAAGGTTTTAAACATGCCTTATTTACAGCTTTTACAAATCGCTCAAATGAGAAAGGCTTCAGCAAATAATCCACTACATTCAGTTCGTAGCCTTCCAATGCATATTCTTTGTAAGCAGTCGTTACGATTACCTTGGGCGGATTAGGAAGTGTTTTAAGAAATTCAAAGCCTCGAAGCTTGGGCATATTGAGATCGAGAAAGATCAAGTCAATAGGATTAACGGACAGATATTCTATTGCTTCAATGGCATCATAGCAATCCCTCATCACCTGTAGGTTGGGGAGAAGCGCGCAATATTTTCTGATGATGTCATGGGCAACAGATTCGTCATCCACTATAAGGCATTTAACGCTCATAATCTAAGTTTAAGTAGGGTACAATACAATCCTGCGTTTGGATCCATGGATATTATGAGTTCATGTCTATTGTGATAAACTAATTCCAGTCTCTTTTTCAGATTTTTTAGTCCAATACCGTCATTTTCGTCTATCTCCTCCGGATCAAAGTTGTTTTCAATTTTAAAATCAAGCAATTGCTTTGTGGCTTTTAAGTGGACGTGTACAAATGCATTGGACCTTAGTTTTTCCACACCATGTTTGAATGCATTTTCCACTAGTATGATGAACAGCAGCGGCATGATTTGAATGTTTCGGTCATCCGCATCTACATCAAAACGAATATCAATACGCTTATGGTACCTCATTCGATGTAGATCCATGTAGTTGTCCAGATAGGCGATTTCATCAGCTAATGTAACCCAGTCATTTTGTCCCTCATAGATACTGTAGCGCATCATGTCAGAGAGTTTGAGGATCAGCTCTTGGGCTTTCTCGGTGTCCTGGCCGACCAGACCATAGAGGTTATTCAAGGTGTTGAAGAAAAAGTGCGGATTTACCTGGCTTTTCAAATGCATTAATTCAGCTTGCTTTTTTTCTTTTTTGAGCCTTAGGATAGCTTTTATTTGGATCACCAACCATCGGATCAGCCAGATTGCCATGGAAGTGAAAAACAAAAGAGAGAAAACTATTAACTCATCTGTCTCTCCAAAAGCATCATTGAAAACTAGAATTAAAATGGTGGTTATAAGGAAAAAATAAGGCACCAGCCTTTTAAGAAATTGCTTGTTGAAAGATTTTTGAAAGAAAGTCATCCTACGAAATTAATCAAAAACCTGCAGGCATCGGGTCTATGTTGCAGACGTATGCATGGGTGTGACCGATTGACTAAAAATAGGTACGAAGTTCTTTGACCCCAGAATTTCACTGGTTCAAACCACCTATTAATACGTCTATCCCAGTTCTTTTTTTTACCCTTTTTCTCCACCTAATCTTGGGTTAAAAATAACGACACATGGACAATCTGATCATTACTGACCTTTCCAAAACATACAAAAACGGGGTGAAAGCTCTTCAGAATATTTCATTACAAATTCCTAAAGGCATGTTTGGACTGCTAGGACCTAATGGCGCTGGCAAGTCAACACTCATGCGTACGATTGCAACGCTGCAAGAAGCTGACCATGGCGAGTTAATGCTTGGAGGACTCAATATTCAAACACAACCTAATGAACTGCGAAAAATATTGGGTTATCTGCCACAGCAATTTGGTGTATATCCGGCGCTATCTGCAGAAATGCTTTTGAGCCATCTGGCGGTATTGAAAGGAATTATACACAGAAAAGAGCGCAAAGAAATTGTACTCGCTCTTCTTAATAAAGTAAATCTGTATGAAGCACGGAAGCAAAAATTGGGTGAGTTCTCTGGGGGAATGAAGCAACGTTTTGGCATTGCACAGGCATTGCTGAATAATCCAAAGCTTTTGATTGTCGATGAACCAACGGCAGGTTTAGATCCTGTCGAGCGAAACCGGTTCTACAATCTTCTAAGTGAAGTGGGGGAACAAACTATTGTGATCCTCTCCACTCATATTGTTGATGATGTGAAGGAACTATGCACCAAGATGGCCATCATCAACAAAGGCCAAGTGGTCATACAGGGAAATCCCATCGAAATAATAGCAAGCCTTAATGGGCGGTTGTACGAAAAGACAATTCAAAAATGTGAGTTGGAACATTACAAAAAGGAATATCATGTAATCAGTGATCGCCTGTATTTGGGAAAACAATTGGTGCATGTGCTCAGTGACTCCCATCCTGGGTCTGACTTCAAGCCCATTGAAGCCAATCTGGAAGATGTGTACATGTCTCAAATTTTCAAATCCTAATCTCAAATCATCATGCTTTACGAGTTTTTCATATTCGAATTTAAGTACCGATTGAAGCGGCCGGAGACGTATTTCTTTTTCCTACTTCTGCTTTTGTTCTCTGTAGCAGGCACTGAATTCATTTTTCAGGGGATTGATTTAGGATTGGTGAAGAAGAATTCTCCCCTGGTAATTGCTAAAACCATGGGAGCCATTACCGGCCTGTTTATGATCATTGCTTCGATGATTATGGGTGTTCCTGTACTGCGGGATTTTCAATACGACGTTACGTCCCTTATTTATGTCAATCCAATCTCCAAGAAGGATTATTTAGTAGGACGTTTCTTGGGATCCTTTGCCGTACTACTTTTTATTTTCAGTGGGATACTTTGGGGAATGATGATTGGAGAATTTATGCCCTGGAATGATCCAAACGAATTTTTGCCTTTTCAATACATGAATTACCTTCAACCCTTTTTGTGGGTTGTTTTACCCACCTTGTTTTTTGGCGCCTGTGTGTTTTTTGCGACTGGTGCCCTCAGCAAAAATCTGATGGTTGTATATACGCAAGGGGTAGTCATATTTGTTTTGTTCATGATTACCAAAGGTATTACCAACGAGACGCTTCAAGCCTTGCTGGATCCTTTTTCCCTTACCACATTGACAAGAGCAAGCAAGGAGTGGACGGTTGCGGATAGAAATTCTATGCTTATTCCTGTGTCAGGTATTATGCTGCTCAACAAACTCTTCTGGATAGGGGTGGGTTGCTGGGTGTTGATGGGCGGCTACATCAGGTTCAAGCTGATGGTGGTAAATGAAAAGGCTTATTATAAAAAGCAGATACAAAAAGTCAAATCCTTGCCACACACATTTACCAAGAGGCTGCCTGCTATATCCCCTGACTTTCATCTTTGTGCACAGATCAGACAGCTACTTCTCAACACTTGGTTTCATGGCGTTTCCATACTCAAGCTTAAATCCTTTTGGGCAATTATCCTGTGCTGTTTCATCATTATTCTTGTCAATTCTGTCAGCCTGGGCACCTCCTATGGCGTGGATAGTTATCCAACCACATATCTTATTATCGAAGAATTGCGGGAGATGTCCATTTACTTTTTCATGATCATGCTGGTTTTTTATTCCGGTGAAATAATGTGGAAGGAACAGGACGTAAAACTTGACCTCATTCATGATGCCACTCCTGTTTCAAGTATGGTAAATGTTGGTAGCAGGTTCCTTGCATTACTGCTCATCTATGCCCTTGTCATGCTTTCACTCATTGCAGCTGGAATGCTGTTTCAGACATTAAATGGCTACCATAACTACGAATTGGAGGTTTATTTCTTTGGGTTCTTTTTGGAGTTATTTCCATTTCTGGCCTTGTATACTTTTGCGGCGATGTTTTTTCAGGCGCTTACCGGAAATAAGTTTATGGGCATGCTCGCCACCATCGCGTTCGCTATCATCAATGTAGCCATTGGCGTTTTCGGTTTGGAACATGCCTTACTCAACTTTGGTGGACATGCGCTGGCCACCTACTCGGATATGAATGGTTATGGCCACTTTCTGCCTGCCTATCTCTGGGTGAAACTCTATTGGGTCTTGTTTGGAGTGCTGCTCTTGATCTTCGCCGGTATGTTGATGGTCAAGGGCAACGAAACGGGCCTAAGAAAACGATGGATAAGTGGACTCAAGCAAATAGGGAAACCTCTCGCAGTTTTTGGTTTAGTTTGCTTCATGCTCTTCCTCATTATTGGAGGCTATATTTTTTACAATACCAATGTGCTGAATGAATTCTGGACTAAAGGTGAACAATCCAGTTTTAGAGCGGAATACGAAAAGACGCTGAAGCAGTTTGAATATATTCCACAGCCCAAAATAATAGATGTGAAACTGAATATTGATCTATTCCCATCCAAAAGAGCCTATGAAGTAGCAGGATATTATGTTGTCACCAATACATCGCAAGAACCCATTCGTGAAGTCCATGTTCAAAAGTTAATTGAGTCAAATGTCGAACTAACGGATGTGACCTTTGATTGCAGCATGAAGGTAAACAACACGTATTCTGACTATCATTATACCATCTACGAATTAAGCGAATCTCTAGCGCCCGGTGATACACTGAGAATGAATTTCAGACAAACCTTATATCCAAAGGGGTTTGAAGCAGATAATTCCGTTTCGGATGTGGTATATAACGGAACCTTCTTCGACAATACTGAACTGCCGGGTTTTGGTTATCAGAAAAAATATGAACTGCAGGATGAGGATGATCGAACCAATTTTGGGCTGCCTCCAAGATTCCATAAAGCCAAGCGCAATGACGTGAGAGAATTGGTAAATGCCCGCAGTGGAAGTGATTCAGATGGTACCACATTAGAAGTAATAATCAGTACAGAAGTGCCACAAACAGCACTTACCTCCGGTGATTTAGTGGCAAAATGGAATAAGGAGGATCGCAATTATTTTCACTACAAAACTAATCAGCCAATCATCCACTTTTATCCCTTTGTATCAGCTCACTATGAGGTAATGAGAGATACCACTATTCCATCTGGCAATACTGTGGAGGAAGTTGTGGATTTGGAGATTTATTACCATAAAGGTCATGAATACAACCTCTCACGAATGATGGAATCGATGAAAATGTCGTTGGATTATTACAGTACCCATTTCAGTCCGTACCAATACAGACAACTTCGAATCGTGGAGTTTCCAAGGTACCGAACTTTCGCCCAATCGCTACCTGGCATCATTCCTTTTTCGGAGGCCATCGGTTTTATTTTGGACATTGATGATGAAAAAGATGTGGACATGGCTTTTTATGTTACGGCGCATGAAGTGGCTCACCAATGGTGGGGCTTACAAC
The DNA here is from genome assembly GCF_021390545.1 of Algoriphagus sp. AGSA1. GTDB lineage: Bacteria > Bacteroidota > Bacteroidia > Cytophagales > Cyclobacteriaceae > Algoriphagus. The sequence goes on from NZ_JAJUWR010000006.1 coordinate 217,136, forward strand.
TCGAAGCAGCTAACGTGCAGGGACAGAACATGATTTTGGAAACCCTGGCACAGTATTCTGCCATGATGGTGTTCAGAGAAAAATACAGTGATGAGAAAGTTCAACAATTTCTGAGGCTCCAATGGGATGACTATACAGAAGCTAACTTAAAGTTCAATAAAGAGGAACTGCCTTTGGCCTTGGTTGAAAATGAGGAACATATTTATTACAATAAGGGAGCACTGGCTATGTACGAATTCCAGAAGCAGATAGGGGAAGAAAATGTGAACCTTGCTTTACGGGATTTTCTGAATGATTGGCATTCACTCGATAATCCCAAAAAGCCAAGTCGCTACGCAACCACCTTAGATTTAATTCAATATTTTCGAGAAGTGACTCCGGATTCTAAGCAACATGTTATTACAGATTTGTTTGAACAGGTTAATACTATAGGGCAGGAGCCGAGTTGAGTAGAATTCTATTCACCACTTAAAGGGATGGATAAACTATAAACAAGAAAACTAACTAATTCTAAAAACTAGAGAACTATGAAAGAAATCAACCCCATCAACATATTGGAGAAATTCTCCATGTTTGAAAAGCTCTGGACTCCCCATATCATCGGGGAGCTCAATGGACAATATGTCAAGCTTTGTAAACTCAAAAACGACTTTGTCTGGCACAGTCACGATAATGAAGACGAACTTTTTATGGTGTTTAAAGGAACCCTTCTGATGGACTTTAGGGATGGCCGGACCGTTGAAGTCAAGGAGGGAGAAATTCTAATTGTCCCAAAAGGCGTGGAACACCGTCCACATACGAATGGAGAAATCGTTTTGAATCTGCTCTTTGAGCCTAAAGCCACACTGCACACGGGCAATGTAGAAGATGAGATGACAGTCAAAGAATTGGGTTGGATTTAAGCGAGTGACAAAATCAATAAATGCATAGCTCTTAGATCAAAATCCTGCAGATTGGTATTCACTTCGGTACAGCTTTACTCATTATCAAGTTGAAAGTACTTCCAGTAGAGCAATGGATCTTTTGTCTACCGAGTTATTGGTGTTTCTGATTTAGGGATACCTGATGTTCTTTTTAGCCGATGCTTTTAAAGAAGGGATTACGCTACAGGAGGAAAACGATCTAATAAGTTAATTATGCCAATCATAATCAACTTAGATGTGATGTGCTTGCAAGGAGAAAAATGCAATCGAAGGAATTATGTGAGATTCTTGGAATCACCCCTGCAAACCTTTCGATTTTAAAAACCGGAAAAGCCAAAGCTATTCGTTTTACCACTCTTGAGGCTATTTGTGAGGCATTGGAATGTCAACCTGGTGATATTATAGAATATAAGAAAGACTAAATCACTAGGGACTTGAAATCCATAGTGATTTAGTTCTAAGGCATAAAATCGCTTTATTTTTCCTTTCGTAGTAAGTTTTAGGGCGTATGTTATCTTGGCCGATCCCACGACAGGGTTCCAATCGGAGACATTTATTTTTCTCTTTAATGAGATTCCTTGATGAACTTTAGCTCATTGGCCTTTTCTTTGAAAAACATCTCCATCCTATCCCTAAATTCTTTAGGAGTAATGTACAAATTGGCGGTTTCCAGATCGCTCGACTCAAATTCGAGAAGCCATTCCCTTAGCCCATCTCTTTTGTCAATTAGCACATCAAAGGCAATTCTTTCAAAGTATTGAGTTAGTTCGACCTGATACTGCAGCATCTCATTCCAAACATCTTGCTGATCTTCAAAAACAGGACCTTGTAGAAGCTTCACTGCTGACTTGGCGTATGGAGCAATATTTCGGCTTTGGTGTTCCATTGGCTATCTGGTGAAAATGATTTGCGGCAAGTCAAGGTATTTTCTTTCCGTTAAATTGAACAGAATGCTTTCCCGTATCTTCTCATTGATAAAAAATTTGTTGTTGGAATTTACAAGGGTGACGTAAGCCAAGAGTTCTGCCAAGCCTTTATTAAGCCCTTTTTCTTTCACTACTTCCTGAAGTGAAACCTGCGATCTTGACTGCAGTAGATGGTGTATATTGGCCAATAATTGCTGCTTGTCTATTAAGTCGGCATTGTAAATTTTTGACAGATCTTCCAAGTCTTCCAGTTCAAGTTTAGCCTGTTCTGCCTTCGCAATAAAAGAATTGTTTTCTGGCCTCTCCCCAAGCTTACGCTCCAAGGGGAGATAAATTTCAGGGTTTCCCTGTATGTCGAGATAATACTCTTTTTTTGCATAATATTCCAGACCGTCCAAACCGGGAAATTTTAAAACCTTTACTGTACTTCGATTTACAGGAGCTGAACCTCAATTAAGGAAAAATAAGGAATTATTGGTGAACCAAGGCAATAGAAGGTACCGCATAGAAAAAATAGTGCCCATTAAAATACCTTGTCCGGTAAATGAAAAGTTTCAGGAAGGGCCGCCCCCTCAATGGTATCATTTTTTTCCTTTATTGCATAAGTCTTTTAGTTACTGAAATCGAAGATTTCGGGAATAAAGTGATTCGGGAAAGGATGGGAACCAACCCTAAAATTCACTTACACACTTTGCGGGATAGTTTGGGTGATTTATCTCAATATTAAAGTTATACTCACTATCTATTATGGATTGAATTCCAACCACTCCACTTTTCCATCCATTGTTGCAACCACAAGAGAGTTTTCATCTACAGGATTCACGGTGTTCGCCATCGAATTATCTATTTTATGTGCCCAGTTTATTATTTGGGAGCGCGGATCAATGCTGTAAACTGTGCTGTTTTTTGTGCCAAAATATACATTACCATTTTTTTCTATTAACATGGAGGGAACATGTTCATAGCCAAAACCCACGTCCATTTTCCAAGCAACTGATGATTTTATCCTAGATGTGGGGTAAGCCACTATTTCGTCATTCATTGTTTTGCCATAGATCCACTTTTTATCCTCAGAAATACCAATTGATTCACGGACAGTTGCCTCATTGCTTCGCCATAATTCTTCTCCGCTAACAATATCCAAAGCAGTGAGATATCGATCTGGAGCGACGATATATACGACTCCATTGGCTGTGACGGGAATGCACATGGCCGGGGAATACATTCGGTTTGGGGAGCCGTTATTCCAAGTCCATTTCAATTGACCTGTTAGTTGATCAAGTGCGTACAGATTCTTGTCCCAAGCACCAAAAATAACCAGGCCTTCCGATAACAAGGGTTTACTTACTACTGGGCCTTGAATCCCTTTAAACTCCCATACGACCTTGCCGCTTGTTGCGGATAGTGCTCTGAATCTACCATCGCTTCCGCCTATATATACAATATTTCCTTTGAGGATAGGTGATCCCAACACTGCTGTCTCTGTGGGTGTTTTCCACTTCAATATTCCGTTTTCTTGGTTCAACGCATAAATATTGCCATCACCCGATCCAAAAATCACCAGGTCTTCATAGGCAATAGGAGAGGAAAAGATTCCTCCAGAAGTCTGGTAAGACCAGATTGGCTGACCACTTTCACTTTCTAATGCTTCAAATTTGCCTAGGCTATTTCCAAAAAAGACCTTTCCATCTTTTACTAATGGAGTGGAAACAATATTGGCGGAAGAATGGTAACTCCACTTTTTGGACACTTGAGGGTAATCTAGATTAATATCGAAGTTAGGCCTTGCGTAAACCTTCGATTCTGAATAGTTTCTATCTCCTAAGGCTATTTCTCTCCAAGGTTCTTGCGTTTTTACCCCAGGTGTTCTTTCAGAAAAAAGTGCGGAATTAGCTGTGATTTCAACAATCGTATAACCACCAATTTCATCTTTCGCCCGCAGATTGGATCTACCCATGGTTCCCGGGATTCCTTCAAAATCATAGATTTTATTGGTATGCCCATGACCGCATATGGAAAATTGTGTATTGCGCTTCTTCAATCTGTCTGTCATTTCAAACCAGTTGTCAAGGCTATTGTCAAGTGGATAGTGGTTGGCATTAATGATTGGCTGAGATGCTGGAGTCGCGTTCAATACGGAATCCAGCCAAACGACAGCATCCCGCGGGATATGTCCATCAGACATTCGTACATAAGGACCCGAGGCAGTTCCTATGAACTTAAATCCCTTATGCTCAAAGACAAATTTATCATAGCCAAAAATCTCAATGAAACTGACTCCTCCGGATTCTGACCAGCCGGTATCGTGGTTGCCGGGTATTACATGGTACGGGATGTCAAGTCTATCCAATAATTTCTTAGCCTTTTTAATTTCTTCATTTGTACCCATTTCAGTGATATCTCCAGTGACGATCACAAAATCCATGTCAGCAAGTGAATTGATATCTTTGACAGTTCTTATCAAATCCTCTTCTGCTACTCCGTTGGGTGATCCTATGTGAGTGTCAGTGACAAAGGCGAATTTAAAATCCTGGGCAGAGGAGATGCCGAATTTTAGTAGGAAAAGGAGAAAGAGAATTTTTTTCATGTATAACATCAAAAGGATAATTTTTAACTAAATAAAATGTCCTTCTTTCAATCATCGAAAGAAGGACATCTATAAATTTTTATAAATCAATTACCACCCAGGGTTCTGTGTTAACGTGACCCCTTGTTGCTGATAAAGTGTAATTTGATCCAAGGGAACAGGATCCAAGTACACTTTAGGATCTTCAAACAATCGCTGCGATACTGCCGCTGTAGCAGGGATGATATACCCTTCTTCTCCATCAGTCAGCGTAACGCTGCTTTGAAGTTCAGGATAATCAGCTCTTTTGATCCAAGCGCCGCGATTGATATCCGAATTGCCTTCTGTATCAGTGTATTCAAACTTTGCCCAGCGGGCTAGATCATCTGATCTGAAACCTTCCATCATCAATTCTATTCTTCTCTCACGTCGGATTTCCCAGATTATCGAAGGGATAGTTGGATCCCGTGCTGGGTCGTCATACACCATTCCGTTTACAGCCGCCCCAGTTCCTACCACTTCCAGATGCGGAATCATAATGCCTGGTCTATCTCTTAGCACATTTACAGACATATCAAGATCCGACTGCGTCAACGCAGCGCCACCCACGGTAGCCAGTTCAGCAGCAGCTTCTGCATAATTGATCAATACTTCACCATATCTCAAAACCGGAGAATCTGTATAATTTAGATTAGAGCTTCCCTCTGGTTGATCTTTGATTACCTCATTGAGGAATTTATGTGTAGCATAGCCAGTGGTGCTGTAATTGGAAGCGATACCATTCAGCCTCAATTCATCGGAAACCAAGGTTTCATAAATTCTTGGATCCCTGTTTGCCATTACATTTTCTATTCCCTTATCCCCCTGATATAAAGGTGAAATACCAATAGGTAAGCCGTCTTCAGCCAGATAAGCTTCCACCGCATCTTTGGACACGCCTGTTTGCGGTTCCATATTGTTATATGAATTCAATGCGTGAGTTAAGATTCCAGGCTCGTAATGTCTGAATAGAATGACTTCAGGGTTTCCCGTCAAATTCAGTGAGTTAAATACTTCTCTGTAGTTACCTAAAGTAAAACCGCCTGTGTTGATGAGCTCAGCAGCGGCATTTTTTGAAGCTTCTAAGTATTCTTTCGCTTTTTCACTGTTGCTGTTATGGTATTTCTGCCAAGTGCCCTCAAATAGAAATACCCTGGACATCAACGCAAGAACTACTGCTCTATTCACTGTCTGTCCTTCGTTTCCGTCGTATATACGTACGTTTTCTGCGGCAAATTCAAAGTCTTCCAAAACCCTGTCCATTACAAACTCCCTAGTATCCCTAGGCTTGTAGAGTATTTCTGGATCTGATTCGCTCAGTTCCTCATCGTACCATGGAACATCGCCAAATTGCTTTACCAAATCAAAGTATTCCAAGCCACGGAAGAAGCGTGCTACTCCTGACCAATGCTGAATAGCTTCCTCATCCATTGGAACAGTCTGGACCCTGTTCAGAAATATATTTGCTTTTCTCACGTAACTGAAATTCCAATAAACATTTGTGGCCGCTGTAGGGACGGTTCTTCGGAATTGATTTGGACTAGCCGGAGCGAAGTCATCATTCAGGGTTTGCCCAGAGAAGAATTTTCCCCAAGTATATCCTGAGCCATAACCACTGAAATAAGCGGTATAAAATCCCCATGAAAAATTTCGGACATTGCTTTCAGTAGTCCAATAAGTCTCATCGGTAAGACTATCCAAGGGTGGTTTTTCTAGAAAATCGTCGCATGCAGAAATTGCAAGGAAGCTGAGAGCGAGTGCTATTATTCTTAGTTTCATGTGATTATAATTGTTTTTTAGCGGACACATGGAATCTCGCATGGCTGATAATCATCTGGCTGCGTAACGCTTTAGTCATGCTCGATTTCATCGTGCTATCAATTTAAAATGTAACCTGTAAACCGAATGACAGGGTCCTGCTGTACGGGTAAACCCTTCCGAAGGTATTCGAGTCATTGTTTCCTGCCGGTGTATAATCTACTTCAGGATCCAGCGGCAGGTCTAGCTTATCAAACTCAAAGAGGTTTTCACCACTTACATAAACCCTTACTTTGTCTAAGCTGACCTTAGAAATCAAAGAAGCAGGAAGTGAATATCCCAAGGTGATGTTCTTCATTCTCATATATGACAGATCTAGCAAATAGCGAGTCTGTGGAAGGAAGTTCCGTGAATTGTTTGATTGACCGGCATCAGTAGGACGAGGATAAAAAGCATCCGGATTGTCTTCACTCCAATAGTCTAACTGGTGAGAGAACCATGCTTCTCCAGGCCTATAGCCCGGTATCATGATTGGACCGTCTGCCCAATAGTCTCTTTTGCCTACGCCTTGAATGAAAAAGCTTAAATCTATTCCTTTGAAGTCCATACCCAAGCGGACACCGTATTGGTATCTTGGTGTGGTGTTGCCTATTACAGTTAAATCACCATGGTCTTCTTCGGTGTTTTCCCCAAAAGAGATTTCCCCATCGCCATTTAGGTCTTTGTACTTCACATCACCTGGACCATAATAGAACCAGCCACTCTCATATAAGGACTGGGAAGGAATACCTTCCTTGAGTACATATTTTCCGTTATCCAGAACTAATTCTCCGTTAGCATCTTGCACAAAATCATCTGCTGTAAATAATCGGTCTGTCTCATAGCCCCAGATATCACCAATTACTCTACCCGGACGGTTTGAATAGATACTCTTGTTATCAGCGAATTCTGTAATAGTTTCTATGTAATCTGAAAGGACTACCGTAGCATTGAGGTTCAATCCGTTGGTAAAACCATGGTTGTAATCCACCGCAAGTTCCCAGCCTTTGGTCTCCAACTCACCGAAGTTCTGCTTTGTGGCAGAAGTGCCGTATGAGGCAGGAAGGACTTCACCTGCGCTGTGCATATCACTTGTAGTGCGGTTGTACCAGTCGAAGGCGATACCGAATTTATCCTGGAAGAATCTTGCGTCAAATCCCAAATCAAGCGTAGTCACTGTCTCCCACGTCAAAGAGGATGGCAGCGCACCCGGCGTGCCAAAGGTTAGTTGATTATCTCCTCCGATCAACCAACCAGATGAATAGGATCCCATAATTCTATAGATGTCACTTAGGTAAGCATTCTGGTTACCGATAGCTCCCCAAGATGCCCTTAGTTTCAGAAAGGACATTACATTGGTAACAGGCTCAAAAAAGGACTCTTCAGAAATCACATATCCTGCGGACATGGAAGGGAAAAATGCCCATCTTTCGGTAGGGGAAAGCCTGGAGGATCCGTCATATCGACCGTTCAATTCCAAGAAGTATTTTCCTTTGTAGTTATAGTTGATTCGGCTAAAAGCTCCAGCAGTTGACCACTGGTTTCTTGACCCATCTACAAACTGGTCTCCGGATGCAAGATCAAGTTCACCTCTGTCCAGATCCATCAGGTCTCTTCTCTGTGAGCTGTGATACCAGTACTCATATGCTTCGATATCACCACCGACCATTGCTTTGAGTGAATGATCACCAAACATTTTTTCATAGGTTGCAAATGCTTTCCCTACGTTTCTGTTGCTCCAAGATGAAGCATATTGCACTCTGTTATAAGAAGCACTTGTATAGGGGGCATATTGAAGATTAGCTCCAGTTGACCAGAAGTTATAGGCTGATACAACGCCTCCGGTTTGATGGTCATGAAAGTTCTGATAATCATAGGTGTAATTGGCTACAATAGACAAGCCCTTCACAGGAGTTATGGTCGTCCCTAAGTTTAGTCGGGTAAGTGAGGTGCTTTGTTCATTCATTTTTGCCTGCTGCACTTCGGTAACTGCGCTTCTAAACGGATGCCCTTCATATGTTCCATAAGGGTAATTTTTAGGCCATCTTAATAGGTAGTACCATGGATCATATGTTTCACTTGAGAAGTAGAATGGTCTTGTGAACTTGGTTTTGCTATATAGTACACCACCACGAACCTCTAACCAATCATTTACTTGGGTGCCTAAACTAAGGTCAGCTGTATATCTGTTGAATTCATCCGGATTTACCTTTAAAACACCGTTTTGACCTAGATACCCGACACCTAGTCTATAGGTGGTTTTTTCGGAACCTCCTGCCACAGAAAGATCATGTTTTTGTTGTGGAGTCCATTTCTTCATAAACATATCACCAGCTTCCCAAGGACGATAAAAGAATAACCTTCCATCTCTTATCTCAAAATCACGTCCAATAACCATTTCATTGCCCAAGTCTTGGCCTCCATATTCAGCCTCCCAATCACGCATTTTTTGAATACCCAATTCATCGAAATACATACCCACTACGCCAAATACATTGGTTGAAGGATTAGTACGTTGTAAGGCTTTAAAGGCCATTTCCGCACCATCTGCCGTGTTTGCTATAGTGGGCGTTACGGTAGGAGTAGCCCAAGCAAAATTGTTTGAGTAGCTGATTTTAGGAGCTTCTCCTTTTTTGCCCTTCTTGGTCGTTATCAGGATAACACCCCAGGCTCCCCGTGCTCCATAGATGGAAGAAGAAGCAGCGTCTTTCAGAACAGAAATTGATTCAATGTCTTCAGGATTTACTAATTGCAGATTTGGGATTTCCACGTTATCCACCAAAATAAGCGGTTGGGCTCCACCTGAATTACTAAGGGTACCTACACTTCCACGAAGTCTAATCGTGGGGTTCTGGCCGATTTGCCCGCTTGGAGTAGTGATCGTTAGACCTGGAGTAGTACCTTGAAGACCACGGGCTACATCCGTAATCGGCCTTGATTCCAGGACTTTCGTGTCCACGGATGAAACAGCTCCAGTCAGGTCACTGCGCTTTTGGGTACCATACCCGACCACGACAAACTCATCCAGTGCCTGCGCATCTGGTTCTAATACAATATTGAGAGTTCCACCTTCATTGATCGTCCTTTCTTGGCTGACCAAACCTATAAAACTGAATACCAAAACTTGATCCTTCTCCACAGTTATCTGGTATTTTCCGTCGATGCCTGAGGTGACACCTTTTGTGGTTCCTTTGACCAAAATGCTTGCTCCCGGTAAGGTCATTCCATCTTCAGCACTGGTGACAGTACCCGACACGCTAAGCGACTGGGCATTCACTTGAAAATGAAACAGGAGAAAACACATTGCAACAAATGAACAATGTAAAAGTTTTTTCATGTTAAACATTTAATTAGTTGAGTTGATTAGAGTCTTATGAAATAGTTAATGGAGTTTTAAAGCATCAGTAAATCGCAAAGAATTTTGTCTATTGTACATGTTTTGTCGTGTACCCCTAATTATTTCATCGTCAAATTTTTCTAAAAAATGCTCCTGTTCAATCCCTGAAAACAGGGATATTAATAAATCACTAGTGTTAAATAATATTGAAATAATTACCTTAGAGAAGAGCATTTTCTAGAGTTTGAGGATTTATCAATTAGTCAATAGACCCTGGAAAAATCCATCTACCAATGCCAATGGTGCGCTTTTTCTCTTTTTGAAAAAGAGGATTTGGGCAAGTCGAATTTTGAAGCATAGCTTAAGAATGGCTCGTGAGGTAGGATGGGAGCTATATTCTTAGGAGTTCCGTTGGTGGAATTTTATTATCTAGGGACATCAGTAACTACTAATATTAGGCTGGTGAGAGGGAAATGAAGGATTTGAATTTAATTTTTACGTTATGATCAATGTATTGATAGCAGATGACCATCAAATGTTTATTGATGGTTTAAAGGCCTTATTGAAAGACCTTCCAGGAATTAACGTAGTGGGTCAGGCATGCAATGGTAAGGAAGCAGTACTACATTGTAAAGATAATCCTGTAGATATAGTAATAATGGATGTGAATATGCCTGAAATGGACGGTGTGGAAGCAACTAAGGAACTGAGTAGAACAAATAAGAACCTTAAAATTCTTGGTCTCTCCATGCATAGAGACAGGCACTTTATATCTGATATGCTTAAGAGCGGCGCCAGCGGATACATTTTAAAAAACACAGGTAAGAAAGATCTGCTGAATGCAATCCAAACTCTTTATAGTGGAGATAGCTATGTAAGCGAGGAGGTGAGTAAAATACTATTGAACAGTTTTTTGAAAGACTCGGCTAAATATGAGGTCAATGAGCGCTTGTCAGGAAGAGAATCCGAAGTGCTGGAATGTATTGCGATTGGTCTTACTACACTGGAAATAGGGGACAAACTTTTCATAAGTAAAAACACAGTAGAGACTCATAGGAAAAATTTACTCTACAAGCTAAAGGCCAAAAACACTGCTGAATTGGTCAACAACGCCTATAAAAGAGGATTGATTAGTTGATTTTAATTAGTTGTCCGCTTCTCCTCCAGCAAAACAAAAAATGCATCATAAGAGTCTGAAACACTAGTGTCAGGCCTTCCTCCCAGTAAAGCAAAGAAAATATGGCAACTGGTATTATTGCGGATAATCAGATAATTCTAATTTAAAGAAGTAGTGTAGGACGGTTGTTATACAAGTATAACTTACCGGATAATTACCATTGGTGATTATTACAAATCCCTATTTTCAGGGAGGGCAATAGTTGTTTTAAAAAACATATTTGTAGATCATGAGACTTGGGAATTGGCCCAGCTCTTTCCTATTAAATTGATTCTGAATGCTTTTATTGGCAGATAGTGGGTCTACCAAGACCGATTGGAGATTAATAGATAAATCAGGCGATTGCTTGGTGTCTCTTAAATCGAAGGGACTTAATCCCTATTTTCTGACATCAGATGAAATCAAAAGCGAACTTAGTTCAAAAGTTCTTGATAAAATTCCTGATGTGAATAGAGTGGTTTTCTATGGAGCTGGCTGTAGTCATCCTACCAAGGCGGCAGAAATGGCAGTCGTGCTGGATGAGATATTTCCAACTCAAGTACCTGCAGAAGTAAATGGAGACATTTTGGGCGCAGCCAGAAGTTTGCTTCAGGGTGAGTTTGGAATAGCGTGCATATTAGGCACTGGAGCAAATTCGTGTCTATATGATGGCAGGGACATAATTGGTAACGTACCTTCCTTGGGGTTTATTTTGGGGGATTATGGCAGTGGAACGGTGCTATGTCGGGATCTGATCCGGGAATTATTGCAAGGAAATATAGGAGAGGGGCTTAAAGAGGAATTTTTTAAAAAATTTGGACTGGATCAACGGATGATTCTGGATAAAATCTACAATCAGCCACGGGTCAATCGTTTTTTGGCTTCATTTACCCCCTTTCTGCTTGATAATATCACCGATCCAATTATCCATTCTTTAATTTATCAAAACTTCAGACAGTTTTTCGAATACTATATCATGCCTTATCGAAAATCTCATCAGGATATCCCTTTAGTATTTACAGGCTCTATTGCGTATCATTTTGAAGCTTGTTTGCGGGCAGTAGCTGAGGAGTTTGGTGAGAAAATAAAAAATATCGCCCAACACCCAATGAACGGCCTGGTAAATTTTCACAGCCAAACCTTCGTTAATTATTAATTCACAACACTCATTATAAATGACACTTGCTACCGAATCAGCTTCCTTCTACGACAATTTGGAATCCATGCCTTTGTTGGACTTACTGGAATCTATCAATAGGGAAGATCAGAAAGTGGCACTCTCAGTCCAAAAAGTACTTCCCCGGGTAGAAAAGTTAGTAGAGGACTTAGTTGAAAAATTTAAGTCTGGCGGGAGATTGTTTTATATTGGAGCTGGTACGTCTGGAAGATTGGGCGTGCTGGACGCCTCTGAAATTCCCCCGACCTTTGGAGCTTCTCCAGAATCGATAGTTGGCCTGATAGCAGGCGGAGAAACAGCCATAAGATCTGCTGTGGAAGGAGCTGAAGATGATGAAGATCAAGCATGGATTGACCTTTCGCGGTATGGGTTGAATGAAAATGACACTGTACTCGGGATAGCTGCTTCAGGCAAGACACCTTATGTAATGGGAGGACTAAAAGCGTCGAAAGCCAATGGGCTGCTGACTGCAAGTATTTCTTGTAATTCCAATGCGGCTATTTCAACATTTGCCACACATGCAATAGAAGTGGAGGTTGGAGCTGAGTTTGTCACAGGGAGTACCAGAATGAAATCAGGAACTGCGCAGAAATTGATTCTCAACATGATCAGTACCAGCTTGATGATTCGCTTGGGTAAAGTGAAAGGCAACAAAATGGTACATATGCAGCTCAGTAATAGCAAGCTAGTGGATAGAGGAGTACGAATGATTCTTTCAGAAGTACCTTCCTTATCATATCAAGAGGCCCAGTCGCTATTGGAAAAGTACGGATCGGTGAACACTGTAATCACTGAGCTTACGACGGGGGAATAGAATTGGAACCAAGCCATTAAACCAAGAATTCAGAATTCTTAGGGAAAATAGAAAGATTAAATTGTTTGCTTAGTAGTTTAGCGATCAGTGTATTCCGCTTTTTCCATTTACAATAGATGCAAGATCCATTCATTAACAGCAATTCTACTCAGGAAGAAGTATCTATTCATAATCTTCTTCTCGATCAGCTGGATGGGTGCCTCAAAAAGATGCTTCATCCGTCTAATACCTTATGGACTGGAGCTGTCATCATTGGTAAATCTGGGGCAGGTAAGACTTTTTTGATCGAAAAGCACCTATTGAATTCTACGTATGATGTACTGATAAGCCGGCAATCCCAGCAGCTTCAGAATGTACCGTACGCAGGTCTTAAATTGGCAATTGGCAATTATTTAAGGTCAAAGTTCAGGGAGATGGATCCCGAGTCATTTGTTTCCTTTTCGGAAGGGCTCAACCTGGCTTTGGGAGAGAATTTCGCGTTGATGTGTGAATACATCCCAGAGCTGATGATGCTGGGCATAAAAGGGGAGAAGCAGGAGATTTCCAATACCCCTAAAATGGAAAACCAGCTTTATTTTTTGTTTAAGGTGCTATTCGAATTTTTTAGTGATTTTTCTGATCAGGTGCTGATACTATTTACAGACGATTTGCAGTGGATAGATGGATCCAGCGCAAGCTTACTTCAGTATTTGCTTACACATATTCCGCCTTCCAAATTACTATGGCTTGGAGCTGTGCGAGATTCAAAGGAAGACCTGGGACAGGTGGATCAGTTGATAGGATCACTTGGCTTTGATCAAAAACATATTCAAAGGATAGAGCTGGGGGAATTTAGTCTGCATCAAAGCCAGGATTTTATAGGCCAGCTTTTGGAGGGTAAATGTGAGTCAACCACCAGTACACTTATTCACAAATTGGGTAAAGGAAATCCTGCCCTATTGACCAGCTTGGTACATGCCTTGGTACAAGAGAAACTCCTGGAAAGGAATTCTGAAGGTTGGACTGGAAATATCCCAAAAATAAAAGCCCGTTTTCAGGGAATTAACTCTACCCAGTTTTACCAAGAACGTTTTAATTCACTTCCTTCTTCCGCCAAAAAAATAGTTGAGTTGAATGCTTGTGCAGAAGTACTTTCAGAAGGTGACATGGAACTGCTGTTCAGAGATATTTCTGATGGGAAAACAGCATTGGCGTACCTTGATTCAGAGGGCATATTAAGCATGCAAAATGGCAAATATATGTTTGTCGAAAGTTACTTTGGGGAATTCATTTATTCTCGACTCACAAGCCAGGAAAAATCCCTTTATCATTTACAGCTGGCACAAATCCTTCTAAGAGATAATTTTAGTCTGTTGAGCAACTCAGACAAAGTCATTATTGCCCAGCATTTGCAGTTAGCGATAGAAAGTATCACAAATACCGGTGAGAAAGTTCATGCAGCAACTATTCTTCTGGAAGTAGCAAGGATGCAGAAGGATGAAAATGCTTATTCCCAAGCCAAGGTATTTCTAAAGGCTTCACTGGAGCTGTTGAAAGGGTTGCGGTGGGATGAGGTGAATCCTATATTATTTCAGGTTCATTTGGAAAGTGCTAAAGTAGAATACCTGCTTGGTGAATATGATCTGGCAGAAATCAAATTAGACTATTTGATTGAGCATCTCAGAATAATAAAACATAGGTCAGAAGCTTTTGAGTTGAAGATTGTGATTAACAATCACTTAGGTAGATATCGCAAGGCGGTGGTTATTTTAAAGGAAATATTAGCTGAACTCGGTATTGAATTGCCATTGAATGAGCAGGAATTGGGTAGGCAAATTCAAGTATTTCAAACAAATCTTTCAACTAAAAACCCACAACAAACCATACTTTTTGATCCTAATGAGCTAGAGATCCAACCTTTAATTCTTCGCTTATTATACATAGGTGGGATGGCTATGCACCATACTTCAGAATCCCTTATGACTTGGGCAGCCCTTCAACTGATTCAACGCTCAAGGTTTTTTAATCTTCCAAATCTAAGTACCATAGGGTATGTGAGTTATGGGAGAATGCAGATTATCGCTGGGGAACTGAGTGAGGGATATGAGTATGGGAAAATGGGGCTGGATATAAATACCGCTCTTGAGGATCTTCAGTATAGATGTAGGGTTTTGGGTGTTTTCGCATTTTATATACAACCATGGAAAAGAGCTTTTGATGAGAGCACAATGCTTTTGAAGGAAGGAATGGAGGTTGGGAGAAAGTCGGGAGATTTGATTGGCTTGTATATTCTCAAAACCCATCTGTTTAATCTTCACTTTCTAAGTGGGAAGCCGATTTCAGGGCTTTTATCCTTTGATTTCAAAGAGTCATATCCTGGGATGGAATTAACTTATTACATCACTCATTATCAAAAGGAACTGATCAAATACCTGACTACCGAAAGCCCATTTCTTTCACTTCCCAAACAGAATCCTAGTGGACTGGCGGCAAAGTTGACACTACAGGAGGAGCGATTTTATAGGAATTACGTACTTGCGAGATACTTTTTTCTGTTCGGATACTATGGGCAGGCTAAGATCAGCGCAAAAGAAGCTGATGCCAACAAGAAATTGCAACAGGGTTCACCTTTAGTTCCTGCGAATATTTTGATTATGAGTTTGGCAATAACTCAGGACTGGGCCAATCTAGCCAAAGAAGAGCAGATGGAGAACCGCCTTTGGCTAAATAATGTGCTTGCGGATTTAAGTACGTGGTATCATCATGCGCCAGCTAATTATGCTTCTGATTATTGGTTGCTCAAGGCAGAGATTGAGAGAATATCCGGAGAAAATGAATCTCAAATCGAACAAAATTATCAACGTGCTTGTCAAGCCGTGGAAGGTAATTTATATCAAGTAGCATTGGCCAATGAGCTTACTGGAAAGTACTATTTGTCAATAAATGACTATAGTTCAGCAAAACTGTGTTTTTTGGAATCGGTAAGGTATTACGAACTCTGGGAGGCAAAAAGAAAAGTACGTCAATTGGTAAGGCAGTATTCATTTTTGTTTGACCCAGCTATCAAAAAGGATAATCCATTGGATATAGAAAATATCCTGAGAGAACTTGGGGGAGAATTGGATGTGAAAAAAATCTCCCAAAAACTACTGACCATTCTGCTACGAGTTTCTGCTTCCAGTGGAGCTGCTGTTCAATTGATAGAAAGAAAAGGACAACTGGGGCAGAGAGGGGAAATGCAGCTGATCAGTAACCGAAAAAGAAAAAGAGAAATATTTGGAGAAATTGATTTATCCGGTCTCTTTTTGATGGCCTACCGAACTAAGGCTCCATTGATTTTTGATGAATTGGCTGATGATAATGGCTTTCCACAACTTCGGAAATTGAGCGAAGTCGGTATAAAATCCTGCATGATTTTCCCACTTGGAATCTCGGATTCCCTATCTATTCTCGTTTATTTGGAAAGTAGTTTTTGCCTGGCCAATTATTCAAATGAAATCATCCGATGGGTTCGTATCATAGCAAGTCAGGGTGGGATAATACTTGAAAATGCCAGAATCTATGAAGAAAGCTTGGCTCTCAACGAAGAGATAAAGTTGGAAGTGCAGCAAAAACAGGAATTAATGACACTAATCGAGCAGCAGAAAAACGTCCATATCAAAGATTTGCTGAAAGTACAAGAATATGAGCGGGAGAGAATTGCAGGTGATTTGCATGATAGCTTGGGATCTCAACTTTCAACAATAAAAATCCGACTGGCAAATATCTTTGAAAAATATAGTGAGAGACAGCTGACACAGGAAGGTAATGAAACCTTGGAAAAACTGGACAGAGCAATAGGAGAGGTCCGTAAAATTGCACACCATATGTCCCCTGTTTCCTTAAGGCGCTTTGGCCTCTCCTCTGCCTTGCAGTCACTGATAGAGGATGTCAATGAATCAACTTCTATCCAAGCAGAACTACAAGTACTCGGCCTACATAATAGATTGGATGATCAAATAGAATTGACGGTGTATAGGATTTGCCAGGAACTTATTCAAAATGTTCTGAAGCATGCCAATGCAAGACATCTTCGGGTTCAAATAATTAATCACGAGGATGAATTGAATATCACCGTCGATGACGATGGGACGGGGCTGCAAAAAGACCAAAAGGATTGGGGAATGGGGCTACTCGGCATTGAGGCAAAAGTGCAGATGCTTAAAGGTACTTTTATCATAGAGAACCAGCCAAACCAAGGTTGCCTCGTGGTTATTGATATACCGATTTTCTAATTGAATTCTGTAAATTAAGAGATATCCTGACGGGATTCCCAACAGTTGGCTATTAGATTTGAGAGAAGGTTGACGCTGGACATCAATACGGAAAATTAATTAGTCCCCTTCCGTGGGGTACCCCAACGGAAGGGGAGGACAGAGTTAGAGTAACACTCCCTGCTACTATTTATGCTACAGACCTTCTTAGTGGTCAGTGGGTGCTGCCATTTGTTGTGTGTTGGAAAATGGCAAAATGAGGTTTGGGGAATTAAAAAAGAGTATTCAGGGAATCACTGAGAGGATGCTTACGCTTCAGTTGCGAAAAATGGAAGCCAATAAGCTTATAAAGCGTACTGTTTATGCAGAAGTGCCACCACGTGTAGAATATGAAATGACTTCCATTACCCGGGAACTGGATCCCATTATTAAGGAATTGCAGGCATGGGGCGAGAAACACAGAAAAATGATGGAACATACATGAATCCGAAGTGTTTTATCCAAAACTTGGTTCGGGTTGAAAACAGAAAAGCCACTGAAACCGATCAGTGGCTTTCGTCGGGGTGGCAGGATTCGAACCTACGACCTTCCCGATCAAAATCGGGACGCGATCATCACCATATCCAAAACTTGGTTTGGGTTGAAAACAGAAAAGCCACTGAAACTGATC
>NZ_JAJUWR010000007.1 GCF_021390545.1 Algoriphagus sp. AGSA1
TCCTTAAAGGCTACATTTAAGTCTTGTTTTTGCACACCTCAAAATACATGTTTTGAGTTAAAACAGGAAAGGCTAGCCGAGAAATCGACTAGCCTTTTAAACTAGCTACTTTTGAGACAGCCTCTTTGTTTTTTGAGATTTTAGACTTTATCGTTCAGCCTTTAGACTTTCTCCACCCACTCCACTCCGGTGTCTTTCCAAGCCCGTTCTTTTGCGGAACTGATCACTGCCTCACATACTTTCTGAGTCTCGAAGGCATCCCGGAAGGTCGGATGGCAGGATTCACCGGTCTCCAAGCTATGGAAGAAATCCGCCACCTGATGAATGAAAGAGTGTTCGTAACCAATGGATGTTCCAGGAATCCACCACCTGCCCATATAGGGATGATCCCCATCCGTCACATGAATAGACCTCCATCCACGAACCTGGCCTTCATCATCATGGTCAAAATACTCCAGGCGGGTCAGATCATGAAGATCCCATCTGATGGATGCATGTTCCCCGTTTATCTCAAAGGTGTAAAGTGCCTTGTGGCCTCTTGCATATCGAGTCGCTTCGAATAACCCCAAAGAACCGTTGTCAAAATGGCAATGAAACACACAGGCATCATCAATGGTTACTTGTTTCTTTTCACCGGTTCCTTGATGAACCCTCTCCTTAATAAAGGTTTCGGTCATGGCAGAGACATCCTTAATCCCCCCATTGATCCACATCGCGGTATCTACACAGTGGGCAAGCAAGTCACCCGTGACTCCAGATCCTGCCGCCTCCGCATCCAGTCTCCATAGTGCATCTCCGCCTTGCGGAAGATCGGGACTGATAGTCCAATCCTGCAGGAAATTAGCTCGATAATGGAAAATCTTGCCAAGCTTCCCTGAGGCAACGATCTGCTTTGCCAGCGTTACGGCAGGCACTCTCCTGTAGTTATACCAAACCGTATTTTTCACGCCTGCCTTTTCCACTGCCTCTACCATCCCTTTGGCTTCTTCCACAGTTCTTGCCAAAGGTTTCTCACAAAGAATCATTTTGCCCGCCTCGGCAGCAGCTATGGCAATCTCCGCGTGCATGTCGTTAGGGGTGCAGATATCCACGGCATCGATATCATCTCGTTTCAGTAATTCCCGCCAGTCCGTCTCTACAGATTTATAGCCCCATTGATCTGCGAATGCCTGGGCTTTTTCCTTACGTCTGGAACAGCAAGCCTGCAACACAGGCACATATTCATATTCTGGGAAAAAGTCCGGTACTCTTTTGTATCCATTGGTATGGATCCGTCCCATCAGACCTGTACCGATAAGACCTATTCTGATATGTTTTTTATTCATGATCGTAAAATTTTAAAATTAGAAAATCAGGTATAAAGTTGGAAGGTTGTAAAGTTTTGTAATATAGAAGATTTGATTTGGGCATAATGACTAATCTTTCCCATCCCCTCGTAAATCGTATTTCGTACTTCACAACTCTATTCTATTAATACTTTACCCTTTCCATCCATGGGCATTTCTTACTTTCACTAACGCAGCCAGAATATCATTCCAAGTTTGCTGATTATTCATAACCGCGTTTGGGAACATGCATCCATCCCAACATATATGTTTGAATGCCTTGGTCAACTCACCATTTTCATCACGCAGCCAGTAGCCTGCATCATGGGTTATATCCAAAACCCCGTTAGGATCAGTGGCCTGGCAATGCCTTCCTGTTTTATCATGTGAGCCAGACCCAAACACAGAACCGTCATTTTGTGCCACATGAAAATCTATAGTCCATGGACGAAGTGCATCAGTTACGGTTTTCAAAGCTGCTTTTACAGCTTCTCTATCCTTCAAGTCCGCATCTGCTGGAAGGATTCTATGCTCAGGT
Organism: Algoriphagus sp. AGSA1; assembly: GCF_021390545.1. GTDB lineage: Bacteria > Bacteroidota > Bacteroidia > Cytophagales > Cyclobacteriaceae > Algoriphagus. The sequence continues at coordinate 1,864 of NZ_JAJUWR010000007.1, forward strand.
GCATTGTACCCCATGGTGTAAAGGAACGTATGGGACATATCTGCCTGGAACCCTATATTGGGTCTGTCCACCATTTCCAGTAGTTCTACCATATATTTCCAACTATGCATAGCTCCCCAGCAGATTTCCCCCTCGGTAGCCAATCTTTCTCCATAACCAGCCGCCACATCACATGCTTCCCTGAACGTTTCCGCTATGGTTTTGGTGTTACCGGCTGGGTCTTTTGCCCAGTCTTCGACTCCGGCGGCCGAATCAATTCTCACTACACCATAGTGACGGACTCCCAGCTCATTGAGCTGCTTCCCAAATTCACAGGCTTTACGGACCATATCCACAAATGTCTTTCGTTGATCTGGTGTTCCCATTGCAGAGCCCGCCCAAATCGGTGCGACCAATGAACCTGCGACAAGGTTATGCTTTTGTAGTTTTTCTGCCAGAATCTTAGCTTCATCAGGATCGCTGAGCGAGAAATGAGGTTCCAGCAATCCTAAATCCACTCCGTCAAATTTCACTCCATCAACTTCCGCAGCGGCAGTCATTGCCAAAAGCGAATCAAATGGAATTACCGGTTCTGAATCCGCTCCTTTGCCTACGATTCCGGGCCAGGTAGCATTATGTAGTTTTGGGAAATTATTTTGGCTCATTGTTCTGTGGGTTTTTAGTTTTTATAGAAAGACCGAAGCTGGGAGACCGAAGACGGAAGTGGTTCTCGATTCTAAATTCAGCTTTCGATGTTTATTATTTTAATTCTATCTAATGAATTAGTTTTTTTCCAAGATCATTGATTTCAAACCTAGTGACTAACTCTAGTCTGGACGTCGTCAATCGCACATCTTAAATCGTAAATCAGTATCACTCCACCACCTCAAGATCCGGGTTATCCGGGCCGAAATGCTTCAGCATCACGATTGGATCAGTTTTAGAAAGATTGGTGATTCTGACACCTGCCTGTGCGGCTTTCTCACTGACGAAATACTCATCATGTGTTAATTGTCCAAAGCGGATAAGAGCTGGAGTTTCAATATCCCAACCGTTCATTTTTCCATAGCCCTGCATCATGATCATCCCATAGGCAGCAGCATCTTTTATCGTCACGGTTTGCCCAGGGAATACTGTCAGCTCTTTGGCACTGTAATCATGTGAACGATAACAAATCCACTTATCGTCATATCCTTTGGAGTTCATTTCAGCTCTATCTTCTACAGGAATAGGCTCCATATAATGGTTATCCATCAGATTTGGGTTGACATTCAGATCCCAATCAATCATCTCCACGAGTAAATCATAGTCGCCCCAACGATCTTTTGGTGTGGCATTCCAAAGTAATTCATCCGGTATAATCGCTTCATTCACCAGGGATTGGTACATGGCAAAAATATCGGAGGCCTTTTGAGGTTCATAGGTACATAAGCTGCCTGGGGCATGAAGCATTCCCGGAGGCACATTCCAGCCTGTACCCGGCTGAAGTCTAAATGCCTGAGAGTAATTGGTGATTTTATTATCTCCTTTATTGAAATTCTTTAGACATTCCAGTATAGTCTCTTTGGAAGTTCCCGGAGCAATCCCGAAAAAAGTGTAAGGATAATCACCACCATGGTTATTGACTTGGGGCGGAAAATAATAAGCTTCCGGCTTGCCGTTCTGACCAGTCAGTTTACCAAATTCGTCACTTGGGTGAATGTGGTGTGGCAACGGCCCCATGTTGTCAAAAAACTTCGAGTACATAGGCCAGGATTTATATTTGTCCCAAAGCCGATCACCAATGATCTCCCCTCCTAATTCATCAATTGCATCTTTGAGCAAAAACAACGCTGTTTTGCCTCCGTTTTCATAGGCAATATGGCTAAGGCCTTCGTTTTTGCTGGTCAGTGGCCCATTTTCCGCAGGGGTAGTAGATGAAAACCAGCGCTCATCGATCCCGCCCCGGTTGCCCCCCAGACTGTAATAGTCATCCGGATGCAATTTGATCCTTCGCCCCGGCACACAAAAAGAGCGTGGCACCCAAGTCGGGGTCAATCTTAAAATTCCTTCGCCCTGCTCTAGGGCTTTTTTTGCTAAACTCATGGGTTTATTGATTAAAGATATAATTTGAAAATTGGAAGATTGAAAGATTTGAAAATTCTCCAAACCACATCAACATCATGTTTTTTAAAGGTTAAATTCTTTGACAGACATCCCCCTGAGTACTTCCAGCTCGATGTCATAATTTCTTTTTTCTCCTGGTTCCAATAAAATCAACGTTCCATTTTCACGGGCAGCTGCCTGACCGATCGGAGGATTCGTCGCAGGTTCCAGGGCTGTTACATATTCATTTTTGCCCCAATGCTGCCAGTTGATCAGCCACGGCATTTGCTTCTTGGAAAAGGAAATACCTAATCCCAACTCCAATTGATCGTTCATATACCCGCAGGTGACTTGATCCATATGATCAGCTTCTGGATCAATAAAAGCCACATCTTCCCCAAAACCGGAATGACCGTCTAGTGGCGCAGCACATGTGCTGAACTTGTGTTTTTTATTAAAGTCCGAAAGTAAATGGTCGGAATCTCTTTTTTGATGCTCCCCTTTCCACACGATCCGTGTGCCCTCATCAATCAGTGGCCAGCCGCAATTGATATGGTAAAGAACCATATGTGGTGCGGGTGTATTTCCTCGATTGCTCACGACATCATTAATCTTGATTTTGGATGAACCTAAAGTTCCTGAGATGCTTCTTTTCAGTTCCAAACTCGGCCCGAAAGTAGTCGTCTCCCTGATTATCCCTACGATTTCAAAATCAAGGTTACCAATATAAATATCAGGCTGCTTGATAGAAATCAGTTCCGCTGATGTGTTGCTATAGTTTCCATGCAGACCTCGTTGACCTGTTTCATCTTCATTGGGTGGGCCTATAGAAGAAAGGCCGCAGGTAGTCAGCAATCCACCTCCAAACGTGCGAAGCCAGTCTATTCCCTGATTGGAAAATGGCTGATGTGAAACATGTCCGGCATTGCTGAGCCAAGCCAGGCTATGCTCGTTGTAAAACGCATCCAAAATATCCATACCCCTGTCCAGGACTACTTTGTAACGTAGTCCGGTTCCGGTATTGACCCAGGCGATACGGGTTCCACGGCCTGTCCCATTGTCGAGAACTGAAGTTTCTATACCACCTATCTGGTGGGAATTGGATAATTTTTGTTTCCAACTGGATGGATCTGAGAGATTCATTAAGGGTATTTGGTCTGACTCCTAAGCTATAAAAAAGACCTTCTGACACTATCCTGCCCTATATGGGTTGGAAGAAAAAGCCCGGGAATAAGTTAGGAAAATTGTGGGTGAGAACGTTGCCGTTGATAAAAAAGTGTCGCAGTAAGGAGACTGCGGCAGCTTAAGTCCAAGACTTAAGAGCTTGAATTAGAACAATCAGAAACAAAAAAATAGCCCAAGTTTTTCAACATGGGCCATTGGTAATCTATACTAGTTGAAGATTTACTGCTTCAGCATCACATTTTTGAATTCGACCTTCATAGGTGGGCCTACATGAACCTGCACCCCCAGATAGCCTGACTCCATCCTATTCTTAGTATCCTCATCATGCACTTCTGACATCAGCTGCCCATTTACGTAGTGCTTCATTACATTGCCCTTTACCACGATATGGATACTGTTCCAGTCACCTGCCTTTATCATCGCCCCAAGTTCAGCCCGATCACCGATTTCTTTCTCTAGATTGAGTCCTTTCCAGGCGTTCCTTTCTACATAGTCCCGGACTCCTATTCCGTCAGGCTGAGTAGTGATTTTCGTTTGTTGCCCTCTATATGCAAGGGTAGTCCGTTTACGCTCCTCATAGTTCTGCCCAGTATAGGTGTTCTTTCCATCTATGTCAGCCTGGTAGCCTTTTAGAGCAAACGGTACATCCTCCACTAACTCACTTCTATAATTGATCCCGGAATTCCCTCCTTCAGAAATTTTAAAATCTGCTTTTAACTCAAAGTCCCCAGGTTGCCCTCCTTCCCAAATAAGGAAGGTATTCGCTTTTAATAGCGTCTCAGGCGTAATCTCTCCCACTATGGAGCCGTCTTTTACAGACCAATAAACAGGATCCCCTCTCCATCCTTGGAGTGTCTCTCCATCAAAGATAGGCTTAAAACTTCCCTCAACATCAGAAATCGGATCTAGAGAAGATTTCGAAGTATCAGCCGGCTGCTTACAATTCACAAAACCTATCATAAGCATTGCCCCTATGCCTAGCAATTCAATTCTCAACAGCTTGGATTTCATAAGATTTTTCATTTTCCCGCTCAGTTCTTCGTTTGATATACTTGATGATTTGGATTTCCTCCTGAAATGAGATAAGCCATCAGATCCTTCAGTTCCTCCTCATTCAGTCGGTTGATCAAGCCTGGCATCATGACTGAGATCTTAGAATCTTTGACTAAGACCACATTGCTTTTTTCCACTTGACGCAGCACATCCGGAGAAAATGGATTTTGAGATACTGAATAACTGTTGTCGTCTTCGTTGATGATCCTGCCCATCACAGAGCTTCCGTCTTTCAGTTCGATCACACTGGCCACGTACTGCTCTGAGATCTCATCGCTGGGATTGATTGTGGCTTCCAGGATGTCTTTTGGTGAGAAGCGGGTTCCCAATTGGGTCAGATCAGGGCCTATTATCCCCCCCTCGCTTTGGATGGTGTGGCATGATTGACATTGGCTGGCAGCGAACATTGCTTTGCCTCTAGCTAAATCCCTACCAACCAAATCCACCATCAGAGGCTCTGCTTCTTCTACAGTCCATCTCCTTCCAGGGCCTTCTGGCTGCACATCCGAATTCACCAAGTCGTTTCCATTCCCTGTCAACATCGCCGCTCCGGACAGCTCATTGTACTTGTCGAAATCTGCTTTGGCCACATTCGAAAGAGCCATTTTTCTCGCTCTATCGATAAAGCCTACATAACTTCTACCCCCTTTGTACTTAAATGCGCCCTGTATCCATGTGAAATATTTTTCATGAAGTTCTGGTGTCCAGCCCGATTTTGCCCCTCCTAGTACAGTAGCAAGATAAGTCTGCTGGGCAGGAGGCACATTGGCCAGCATATTGGCTATATCCAAGCCGTACTGGGGATTTCTCATGATCAGGTCTGAGGAAGCAGAAAATGTTTTCTGGTAGTTAGGATCATCTTTTGAAGACTCCAATAAGCCCAGCGTTTTCTCTACTGCATCCGGGGCATCCAAGTACACCAGAAGCACAGCCAGTGCCCTATCCAAATTGTTGTTTTTTGCAGGAAAATTGGCATTCAAATAGGCTATGAGCTCAGATTTAACAGAACCCACAGGTTCTCCTTGCCGGGCTAAAATCAACTCGAAAGCCCTCAAAAGGTCTTGCTTGCCTTTTTCATCCAATTTGTCGTAATCTATACCCATCAAGGCCTGGAGCATGGGCGTACTTTGTCCCTTATCTGTATGTCTAGCCAGGGCAATCATGGCTTGGGTCATTTTAACAGGATTAGTTTCTTCCAGAGCTTTAGCTTTCCAAGAATTTACTGGCTGATGCTCTACTGCTATTCTAGCAGCATACTGAACAAAACGATCTTTATGATCTAGATTTTCCCAAGCCAAATCCAGTCCTGATGCGGGAGCCCCAGCCACATGAAGGGATTCCAAATCTCTTCTAAGCTTCGCCTCAGCAGGCAACTCAGCCACTTTTAAGACTGGCTTATCTGAAGCATCCACATCCCCATCGTAATAAACCCGATAGACATCCGATTCCAATCTTCTACCTCCGGTCATAAAGTACATAGCGCCATCTGGCCCAATCACACCATCTGTCAGTGGCAATGGAGATCCTGAAATAAATTCCTCCGCTTTAGCTTCATAAGTCCCGCCACTTGGAGTAAGTGTCATAGAGTAGATGATCCCAAAACTCCAATCGAACGCAAAGAGTGATTTTCTATACTTTTCCGGGAAATTAGCTCCAGTTCCGAACATTACATTAGTGGGTGAGCCTTGTCCTATATTTAAAATCGCAGGCAGGTTGTCCGGATAATTGGGCGACCATTTTTGGTTTCCAGTTCTCCAGCCATACTCACTACCAGATGTCACATGACAGATTCTAGTAGGACGGTACCACGGCATCCCAAAGTCCCATTCCATATCTGAATCGTAGGTAAACAAATCGCCAACTTCATTAAATGCAATATCAAACGGATTCCTATAACCGGCCGAGATCAGTTCCCAGTGCTTTCCCTCCGGATCTATATTCGCCACCCATCCTCCTGGAGCCATTCTGTCATTGGCATGCCCTCTAGGGTCTTTGATCAGAGGAAAAAGATTGTCTTCCTGCCACACCTTAGGCAGTCTATATGCATCCATTTCCGGCACGTCTGTATGATTTCCTGCTACTATATACAGAGACTTCCCATCTGGAGAAAGCACAATACTATGCGGGCCATGCTCTCCGGGCTGGCCAGTAAAACCTTTGATCTTGGTCACTGTTTCATATTGATCATCTCCATCCAAATCCTGGATTCTGTATAACCCAGTACTTTCGGCAAACTCCTCATTTCCATGGTGGTTCACCATGACATAGATACTATTGAAGGCATAGAGTAAACCTTGGGCGTAGCCCATCCCCACTTGGGGTTCGGCTACATTTCCGATGATGAGTTTCTCTACTTTAGGTGCCACGGAGTCACTGCCTATTTCCGGGATTTCCAGCCTGTAGAGAAAACCATATTGGTCCGCAGTAATCAGACGGTTTTTGTCATCAAAGGTCATTGCGACCCAGGACCCGTCCTCATGTTCACCTGGACTATAGATGTGCTCAGCCACAAACCTGTCGGGAAGCTTGAGCTTATCCAGTTTTGGATTTCCGGTCAGTTCTCGTTTGTAATCTGATTGTTCCTCCTTAGAGCAAGCGACAGTCAGAAGAAACGCTGCCGAATAAAAAAACACATTTCGGATTAATCGTTTTAGGCGCATAGGGCGATTGTTATGTATAGCAATTTTAGAAATATAAGTTGGGGATTAAATCCGCCATAATAAAACCACTCATGAAATATTATAACGTTTTATACTAGTAATTGGAATCTATCAAAACCATAATTGGAATTGACATCAGTTGCCATGTTTCCTTCATTTTAATAGCTGATTTCATTTTCTATAGTCTAGAAACACCGCTACTCTTGGTTCTTTACTGGTTAGCAGCTTTCATAAATATAAAAACCCAGCACCTTTGGATGTACCGCAGATACTGGGGTTTATTTCAATTTAGAAATAAGGGCTTATATCTGACTCTGCGGCTGGTAATCCATAAAATTTATCTAGATTGGTAAACACATTCGGTCTCGGTTTACCCGTTGCAGTAGGAGGATAATAATAGTCCTGAGGATTGGCAACGATCCGCTCACCATAAGGGATGATGATTTCCTCGATCAGATCCTTTCTTTGAATGTCAAACCAGCGTTTGTTTTCAAAAGCCAGTTCCACTCTTCTCTCCCGAAAAATCGCATCTGCCAAATCTGCCCCACTACTGGTAACTGGCTCTAGTCCAGCGCGTTCTCGAACTTGATTTAGATAGACTCTTGCTTCCCCATCTTTTCCCTGCTCATTTAGAATTTCTGCCATAAACAGCAATACTTCTGAGTATCTATAGATCGGGAAATTTGTTCCTGTATTATTATGCTGAGAGTGTTTTTTTGCATATTTCTTTATGTAAGGATAGGTTTTATTGTCTCTTGCGCTGTTGGATAGAAAAACATATGCTATCGACGCATCTTTTCTCTGGTCACCCGGTTCATATGCTGCAATAATGTCCGGAGTAGGTATGTTATTGCCTTCCCCATCTAGATCCTGAGGATTACTTGTGCCCATTATTTCCACTAGTTCTTCAGCCAAAAGGGGCCGAGGCATCATCTGGTATATAAAATTACCATTTAACCCAGCCGCACCTTCTAAAAACTGCACTTCAAAAACGGACTCTGCATTGTTTTTATTTCCTGCATTATCCGAAAAGGCCATTTCATAGCTTGGCATCAGGGTGTACTCTCCACTGCTTATCACGGGGGTCAAAATGGCTTCGGCATCCGACCACTGTCGGAGATTGATGTAAACATTTGCCAACAATGTCCTAGCTGCCCCGGAGGTCACCCGCCCTGGCTGCTGCTCTGATTTTGGAGGCAAAATAGGAACCGCAGCTATCAGGTCAGTAATAATTTGTGCGTAAATCTCGTCTTCAGAGGAAAGAGGTAAAGCCGACTCCTCTCTGGTAGCTACCGGTATAAGATGGAGTGGTACACTTCCAAAATATCTTGCCAACTCGAAATAAGCATAGGCACGAAGAAATAAGGCTTGGCCTTTTACATTGTCTTTAGTTTCCTGATTTAGGTCAGCCTCATCTATCAGTGCCAAAACTTGGTTTGCTCTTGCAATGATCAGATAATCCAGCCTGTACTGCTGAAGGACATTTTCATTGGCGGTCACACCATTAGCAGTGGGTACGGCAAAATCAGCTAAGTCCTCCTGTGGATCCACTGCACCAAAAAGCTCATTTCTTCCATAATAAGTGTTGTCTGAATGCATCTCTGCAAGCTTCCAGGCTCTATCATTTACTATGGCTCTTAACGGTACATATGCAGAGTTGACCGCCTGGACAAAATCAGATTCTGTTTTAAAGAAAGTAGCAGAACTCAACTGTGTTTCTGGAACCACCGTAAGGAAATCATCACAACTGGCAAGTCCCAAAGATGATATCAATAATACTATTATATATTTTTTCATTTTTTATACAGGTTAATGTGAATAGTTAGACTCTTTCAGGCAAAATCAAAAACTGATATTTGCTCCAAAAGTAATCGTACGAGGAACCGGATATCCCGACAAGTCAACTCCAGGACTCAGGTTACCGCCGTCTCCATTTCCATTGTCTTGCATACTGACTTCAGGATTTGATCCCCCCCAATAATTCGTGAATACCCACATGTTCTGCCCGGAAGCATAAAGTCTGAGTGATTTGATGGTTTTCGGAAGATTGCTGAAGGTGTAGCCAAGGGTGATGTTTCTGATAGTTAAATAAGAAGCATCCCATACAAAATTACTGTTGTTCCAATCACGCTCCACACCTGTAACATTGCCACCGCCCGTGGATGTCCCAAAGATGCCGTCTCCCGGGTCTTCCGGAGACTTGAATCTCCTGGAGACTTTTTCCACCATGTTGAATACTCCATCCAGATTCGCTGTAGAATACAGATGTCTCATATAAAGCTGGTTTCCCTGAGACCCTGAAATTGCTATACTTGCATCAAATCCTTTCCAGTTGAAATTATTGATCAGACCATAGGTAAAATCAGGAAATGGATTGCCGATGATCGTACGATCATCATTGTCACCTCCATAAGTGATCACTCCGTCACCATTCACATCCTCCACCTTAATACTTCCCACAGTAGATCTTCCTGGGATGATAGGCGAACTTGCCAAATCCTCCTCGTTCATATAGTTGCCCAGTTTTTTCAACCCATAAAACTGGCCAAAGGGCTGCCCTACTTGCGTGATGTGAAAGCTGCCATACACCCTATCTATTCCATCTGCCAGTTCAAGCACCTTGTTTCTGTTGATTGAAAAATTGGCATTGGATGTCCAGCGAAAAGCCCCTGTTGTATTCACCGTATTTAAAGAGAATTCATGCCCCCAAAAGTGTATCTCTCCTATGTTGTCATTATAGTTGGTAAAACCTGATTCTTGAGGGATCTGTACTGCATAGAGTAGGTTGGTGGTGTTTTTGGTATAATAGTCATAGGTAAACAACAGCCTATCGTCCCAAAGTCCGATTTCTAACCCCAAATCTAGCTGTGCCGTCGTTTCCCAACCCAAATTCCTGTTGTTCAACGTGGTGACCGCAGCACCTGCGACCACTGTCTCGCCGAATACCGCATTGATAGTGTTATTTACCAACGCATAGGAAGTATAGTTACCGATGTTGTTATTCCCTGTCACACCATAGCTTGCCCTTAGCTTGGCAAAGGAAATTGTAGAGTTAGTATTCAGGAATCCTTCATCAGACAGCACCCATCCCACCGAGGTAGATGGAAAGATACCCCAGCGATTATCTTCTCCAAATCTCGAAGAACCATCACCTCGTACAGATGCAGTAAACAAGTATTTCCCTTTGTAATTATAGGTCAGTCTGGAAAACAATGAGGTTAATGACCACTCTCCTACTCCAGAATTGGTACCGTTTCGGTTTATATTGATAGCCCCCTGAATCGTGGGAATACGGTCATCTGCATAGGTATCAGCCTGAACCCTTGTACTTTCATCTCGGAATCTTTGATTAGAAAACCCTCCCAGGATCTGGAAATTATGCTCTCCAAAAGCTTTGTCATAGGTAGCTATATTTTCATTTAGCCATGACAAACTTGAATAGTGATCACGGATGGAGACAGCCACTGTAGGGATGGAGACATTGATATTGGCAGTTGCAGTAGAAGGATTAAACCAGAAATATTTGGAATCTCTGACTTCAGCATTGAATGTGGATTTGAGGGAAAGCCCTTTAATCGGCTTCCATTCCACATAGGTATTTGCAAGGACATTCATCTGCTTGGTCTGATTGGTGATCTCCTGGGCAGACCTCACCCAGTTGGGGTAAGCATATATATTACCCGTATTGGCGGGAAGCTGATTAAAGGAGGTTAATTCTCCATTTTCCTCATAAATAGGCATAATCGGCCAAGTATGGAGAGCATTGAATAATATCCCTGTGCCTCTGGTGCCATCCGTCCTAGGCGTATTATCCACCACATAATTAGGAGCTACATTTACTCCAATATTCACTTTATCAGAAACCTGGTAATCAGTGTTCATTCTCAATGAGAACCGGGTATAATCAGAATTCACAACTACGCCATCTTGATCAAAAACCCCAAGTATGATTGCCGTATTTACTTTTTCTTTATTTGAAGTTACGGTAAGGTTGTAAGAGGAAATAGGTGCAGTCTGAAGCATAGCACCGTACCAATCATTGGTTTGGCCTATATACTGTGAAGGATCCTGGAAAATCCCAGGAACTTCTTGATCTGCTGCTTCATAGTACTCTTTTTTGAATGTGGCAAATTCTTCTGCATCCATCATCTCCAGTCGACCATTTTGTGGCACGGTCTGGAAACCTGTAAATACATTTAGATTCACATTCGTCTGTCCTGCTTTTCCTTTTTTAGTAGTGATCAAAACCACCCCATTGGCAGCTCTTGACCCATAAAGAGAGGTAGATGCGGCATCTTTTAATACAGATATCTCCTGGATCTCATCAGGGTTGATCTGGTTGATATCCCCGGTGATCGGAAACCCATCCACCACATACAGTGGCTGACTACCTCCTGAAACGGAAAGCTGCCCTCTGATCCTGACATTCATTCCCTGACCCGGCTTTCCGGTAGTCTGGTTGATCTGTACACCAGCCATTCTTCCTTGAAGTTTCTGAGCGACAGAAGAAACAGGCATATCCTTGAGCTCCGTCTCACTGACAGATTGGACAGCGCCAGTTACTTCCCTTTTGACTTGGCTACCGTAGCCAACTACCACTACTTCCGAAAGATCAGAAGTAGAATAAGCCAAAGTCACCTGAATTTCACTGGAATTTGAAGTCACGACAAGTTCCTGGGTAGTAAATCCAATAAAACTAACAACGAGAGTCTCCCCAACAGAAGCGTCTAGGCTGAATCCGCCGTCAATATCTGTAATTGTCCCTCTCTGGGTACCCTTTACCGTAACTAAAGCTCCTGGGACGGGCTCCTTGTCCCCTTCAGAAATTACCGTCCCCTTAACCGCAACAGTCTGAGCATAGGAGGAAACAGACGACATAAGTAATACGAGTAAAAATACCACAAAAGGTATTTTTACTCTCCTTTGATAATAGTTTAGCATAGAAGTGGGTTTATTATTAAGTAATTTCGCGCAATTAAATCTATTTAAGCCGTCAACGCATCCTGCACAATCCTGAATTACAGGCTTTTAATCCGTAACATTAACCATGTAAAGCAATCAGGACACAGCGGGATGGATATATAAAAGAATGTTATATATAGAAATAAAAAATGCACACCGACACGCCGTACAAATATATTTTAAACCATTCATAACACTAAATAAAACCCATCGAAACAATACTAGTACAATGTGATCCTATTTTTTCCATTGCCTCTTAATCTCCCCTCAAACATAAAAACTGAACAGATAAAATAAAAAATATGAAAATAGCAACACACTTAATATAAAACATTGTTTCAACAGGACTCAACAGGATAGAGGAGGTTTTGGCAAATTATAAATTGTAACAACAATAAACCCCACTACCCATGCTAAAACACAACAGCTATTTAATGAAGAAAGGCAAATCCTACCTCCTATTGATTCCCTTATTGCTATTTGGATTTGGAGGATATGGCCAGACCACTTTATTAAAAGGAAAAGTAACTGAAGAAGGCTCTCAACAGCCAATTCCCGGAGCACTTATAATAGTCAAGGGCACACAACGCGGTACAGTCACTGAAAACGATGGGACGTTCAGTATCGAAGCGAATTCATCCGAAACACTAGTAATCAGTTTCATTGGTTATACTACAAAAGAAATGCTGATTGAAAGCACATCAGAGACAATGAACATCTCTTTGGCAGTAGATGAAGCAGAACTGGATGAAGTGATAGTCATCGGGTACGGAACCCAAAAGAAGTCGGATTTGACAGGAGCTGTGGGCTCTGTAGGTGAAAAAGACCTCAAGGACAGACCATCCGCATCTCTGAGCCAGAACCTTTCGGGGAGAGTCCAAGGGGTGAATGTCTCTGTCAATTCTGGACGTCCCGGAGGCCGTGCAAACATTAGAATACGAGGCAATACTTCTGTAAGTATCGCAAATGACCCATTGTATGTCATTGATGGGGTAATCTTGCACTCAGCAGGATTGGCCAACGGGAGCACTCCCATTGATTATATTAACCCAAATGACATCGCTTCTATAGAAGTTCTGAAGGATGCTTCGGCAACCGCGATTTACGGAGCCCGAGGGGCAAATGGTGTGATTTTAGTGAGCACTAAACGAGGCAGCAAAACAGGAGGGACAATTACATACGACGGGGACTTCAACATAGGAGTGCTTCCTAAAAAGATCCCTCTTTTGAATTCTGCGGAATTTTTGGCAACAGAAGATTTGGCATACCAAAATGCCCAAAAATATGACCCGACAGGATGGGCTAATGGGATCTATAGGGATCCCAAATTGAAAAGAACAGATCCGAACCTTTTTGACGCAAATGGAAATCCGCTGTACGATACGGACTGGCAAGATGAATCCTTTCAAAGAGCGTTCACACAAAACCATCAGCTTAGCTTAACCGGGGGAAATCAGGACGATAGTTACGGAGCATACCTAGGTTACAGAAATGAAGATGGCTTGATGAAAGAGTCTTGGATGAAAAGATTTTCTGGCAGACTTGTCTTTGACAGCAAGCTGAAAAACTGGGTTACCGTAGGGGGCGGACTCAGTTACAACGACCAAAAAGAAAGTCAGGTGGATCCTTTGGGAAATGGAGGAATCATAGCCATGCGTCAAGTATTGGAAGCGCTGCCGATCATTCCTGTAAGATACCCCGACGGAAACTGGGCAGGAAATGCAGATTATCCAGGAATGGAAGGTGGAAACAACCCGCTTCAAGTTGCAAAAGAACGGGTTTATCTGGTAAACACCCAGACCGTATTGGGTAATATTTATGCCAACTTTTTTCTGGCGAAAGGACTTGAGTTGAGGTCTAACATATCGACCAACATCGTGAATCAGCGGATTGACTATTATGGGGGCAGAGAACTAAATTACATTGCCAGAAACCAGGGTGGTGATGCCTCTATTTCCAATGACAGACTTAACTCTTGGCAATTTGAGAATTACCTGACTTATGTTAAAGACTTCAACGAAAATCATGCCCTAAATGCAATGGTGGGTATTTCATGGCAGCATGTGGACAGATTCAATTCCACGGCTAGGGCACAGAATTTCCAGGATGATTATTTCATGTTCAACAACCTGGGAGCTGGAGCAAATGCCATTCAACCCCAATCAGGTAGTGTGGCATATGGCCTTAATTCTTACTTCTCCAGGTTAAATTACACCTTAAAAGATAAATATCTATTTACGTTTACAGGCAGGGTGGACGGTTCTTCCAAATTTGGGGAATCCAATCAATATGCATTTTTCCCTTCAGCTGCATTTGCCTGGAGAGCCTCTGACGAAAACTTCCTGATAAACAGCCCCGTGATCTCAAATCTGAAATTCCGATCCAGTTTGGGAGTAACCGGGAATTCAGAAATCACAGCCTATCAAGCCCTTGCCGGTATGGGCAATTATTCGGTAATATTCAATGACCAACGGGAAATCGGAATTGGTATCAGCAGACTGGCCAATCCAGATCTGCGCTGGGAGAAAACAACTCAAGTGGATATAGGGGCTGAATTGGGATTGTTCCAAAACCGTGTAATGTTTGAGGTTGATCTGTATAGAAAAGTCACTGACGATATGCTCCTAAGTGCCCCTGTACCATCGAGTAGCGGCTATACGGTAGTGAGCCAAAATATCGGAAGTATGGTGAACAAAGGAGTTGAAATAGGTTTAAGCACTGTCAATTATGAAAAGGCCAATTTCTCCTGGAGCACGAATTTTAACTTTTCATACAATAAGAATGAAGTATTGGAGCTAGCCGGTGGTTCAGATATTTTTCTAGGCTCCACCATAGTCAGAAAAGGCGAATCGGTAGGGTCTTTCTTTGGATTTATCCATGAAGGCACTTGGAATACAAGTGAAGAATCCACCGCTGCACAATACAATAAAAGGCCAGGCGATATCAAGTATAAAGATGTAAATGAGGATGGAGTCATTAATGACTCAGACAGGGTAATCATCGGAAAAGGCATTCCCGACGGCTTTGGTACATTTGCCAATACGTTTACTTTCAAAAATTTTGAATTGTTGGTAGACATCCAATACACCTACGGAAACGACGTGCTTTTTGCAAGTAAACACTCCGCTGAGGATAGAACAGGTATTGCCAACAGTTTCAAGACAGTCTTAAATGCCTGGACACCAGAAAACCAGGACACCAACATCGCCCAAATCCGACCTCTAACTGCGGGATATAATACGAACAATGATTCTGATCGTGTTCAGGACGGTTCATTTATCAGGGGAAGAAATCTGATGCTTTCGTACAACTTCCTGCCTCAGACTTTGGAGAAAATAAACGTGGCAAGAATGCGAGCCTACCTATCTGTGCAGAATTTCTTTCTCTCTACCAAGTATGACGGCTATGATCCTGAAGTCTCCACCTCCGGTGCTGCGTTTGATCAGGGAGTTGACCTCTACGCCTACCCTAAGCCCAGAGTGTTTATGCTTGGCGTAAGTATCACATTGTAAATTTTAATTAGCAGAATTATGAAACGCATAGAACTATATATAAAAAAAATATCCCTTGCCGCTTTGTTGATATCCGCAGCCAGCTGTGCTGATTTTCTGGATGAAAGTGACAAATCAAACTTCACCCTGGACAATTATTTCACAAAACCCGAGCATGCAAAAAGTGTAGTAAACTCCATCTATGAAAGTTTACAACCCGTCATGTCCAGCGGATTTGGCGGAGGCCCATGGATGATGGTAGAATTCGCAACCGGTCTTGCCGACACAGAATTGGGACAAGCCCAGAATAGTCTTTTCGTAAAAGACCTTGTCAACAATTCCGATAATGGATATGGACAAACCATCTGGACAAGTTATTACAAGGGCATCGCCAACGCCAATATCGCCATTGCCAAGATTCCGGAAATCACAATGAATGAGGATGAAAAACAAAAACTAATCGGTGAAGCCAAATTCCTGAGAGCTTACTACTATTTTAATTTAGTAAGGATATTTGGGAACATCCCATTGACTTTAGAGCCTATCGATCTGACTTCTGAGGATCTTTTTGCCCCTGCTGCCAATCCGGAAGATGTCTATAATCAAATTGTATTGGATCTAAAGGACGCAGAAGACTCCGGACTCCCAATGAGAGATACCAGTGGGAGAGCGTCTTTGGGAGCCGTGAAATCCCTGCTATCGTCTGTCTATCTGACCATGGCGGGATACCCTCTTCAGAAAGGAGCTGAATACTACTCATTGGCAGCAGCCAAATCAAAAGAAGTGATAGACTCTGGCGAGTTTTCCTTATTTACATCCTATGATGATCTTCATGAACCATCTATGAAAAACCTAGGTGAAAACATCTTTATGGCTCAGTTTGCCGCATATATTTTACCCTCTAGCTGGCAAGTATCTATTATTCCTTATAATAGGGGGATCTCAAATTACAGCTCCGAGACAGGAGGGATTTTTGCCCAGGAAGAATTTGTGAAATCTTACGAGACAGGTGACAAAAGAACTGCTGAAAAGGAATTTTACTACACAAGCTATACGCTCAGGGATGATAGAACCCAAACACTGGAACTTGGAGATTATTACATCTACAAGCATTTTGATGAAGTAGCTCAAACGAGTACCACCAGTAGTGGGATGAACTGGCCAATATTGAGGTTTGCTGAGGTTCTTTTGATTTTTGCAGAAGCTTCCAATGAAGCAAACGGACCTAACAGCGATGCGTACAATGCTGTCAATAAAATCAGAGAGAGAGCTGAATTAGCACCTTTAACCGGACTTTCAAAAGAAGCTTTACGAGAAGCCGTTTGGAGAGAAAAATTCCACGAGCTTTCCTATGAGAACAAAACCTGGTTTGACATGGTCAGGATCAGAAAAGGCTTTAATGTCAAAACATTGGAATTTGAGGACTATGTGGGTCACCAATTTGTATATGGACCTACACTAAAAGAACGTGAACTACTGTTCCCTATCCCTACTGCTGAGATTAGGAACAATAAGAATCTTGTCCAAAACCCCGGATATTAAGGAACTGTAAAATGTAATTTCATAAATTGAATTTTCTTTTAAAAAGCATTCTCAAAGCTATTTTCCTATAATCCGGCAGGCTGTACTTAAAAGGAAGATTTTGACTTATCTGTCAAAATCTTCCTACAATCTGCGAAACAAATGAATGCGGAAAAGCACATGATAGTTTCCCAGAAGATGATAATGAATACCGACAAAAAGAATAATTTCTTAGCGGGCATAAGGGATAATCCTACCATCTGCTTTGCAAAAAAACACTACATTCAAAATAAACTTTGTACTTCCACAAAAAGGATATAATATCATTGGATTGATTTATACTGGAAATATGTAGTAGCCACTCTATTGTGGACTTTTACGAAACCAATTGAATCCCTGGATTGACTCATCCAGTCCAACACTAAAGAAGAAGTGACAACAACTTGTACCCCATGCTCAAAAAACATCCCTTCCCACTCTGCCTCCTACTTATTCTAGGAGCTCTCGCCGTTCAATGCACCCAAAAAGAGACCATTGAATTAAAGCCTAACGCCCGAATCGCTTTGATCGGGAACAACCTGGGCTCAAGAATGATGGACTACGGGAGCTTTGAGACTGAGATGCAACTCAGAAATCCAGACAAAAATCTGTATATCAGAAATCTTTCGGATCCCGGGGACACCCCGGGCTTTAGACCTAGATCCGGAACCAACGACCCTTGGGCTTTCCCAGGAGCGGAAGCTTTTCAGGATGAATATGCCACTCCTTCAGGCAGCGAAGGCCATCTGGAAAAACCTGACGAATGGTTGACCAGACTGCAAGCAGACATTATTATCTCGTTCTTTGGCTACAATGAGTCTTTCCAAGGAGTAGAAGGTTTGGAAAATTACAAGGCGGAACTGGATGCGTTCATCAAGCATACACTTCACCAGAAATACCACGACACACTTTCTCCCAAATTAGTCATCGTCTCTCCGATTGCTTTCGAAGACTTGTCCGAAAAGATAGATGTGCCTAACGGAAAAACAGAAAATGAAAACCTAAATCTCTATACGGTTGCGATGCGTGAGATAGCGGAAAAAAACCATGTGATGTTTGTGGATGCATACACCCCAAGCAAACAATGGTACCTGGAAACTGATGAAGACCTGACCATCGACGGTTCGCAGTTGAATGAGGCCGGATATCAGAAACTGGCCGTATTGCTGGCAGATGAGATCTTTGGAAAGCAAAAGATCAAAAATGAAGCAAATCGTGCATTGGTACATGAAGCTGTGCAGGAGAAAAACTGGTTTTGGAGAAATGACTACAAAATACCAAACGGTGTTCATGTCTTCGGTAGAAGATACGACCCCTTCGGCCCTGACAATTACCCTTTTGAATTGGAAAAAATCCGGGAGATGACTGCGATACGGGACACAGCGATCTGGATGGCAAATCGAGGAGAGAAGAAAGATCTTGCTGCTGCCGATGCCAAAACCAAGAAGCTCCCTGAAGTGGAAACCAACTATAATCCTGAGCAAAACGGAAGTTTGGAATATCTATATGGAAAAGAAGCCCTTGCCAAGTTAAAAGTAGCTCCGGGATATAGAATCGAGCTTTTCGCCTCCGAAGAAGACTGGCCAAATCTGGCAAATCCCGTCCAGCTTTCATTTGACAACAAGGGCCGGCTTTGGGTGGCTACCATGCCAAGTTACCCACATTACAAGCCCGGGGATTCCAGACCGGCAGATAAGCTGTTGATCTATGAAGACACTGACAATGACGGCAAAGCTGATAAGGAAACGGTTTTTGCGGATGACCTCCACATTCCGGTGGGATTTGAACTGGCTCCGGAAGGCGTTTACGTTTCTCAGGGAAACAACCTAATCATTCTATACGATGACAACAAGGATGATAAAGCCGATCGAAAGGAGATCTTACTCAGCGGGTTTGACGATCACGACACACATCATGCGATTTCAGC
This sequence comes from Algoriphagus sp. AGSA1, assembly GCF_021390545.1. Classification (GTDB taxonomy): domain Bacteria; phylum Bacteroidota; class Bacteroidia; order Cytophagales; family Cyclobacteriaceae; genus Algoriphagus. The sequence continues at coordinate 20,766 of NZ_JAJUWR010000007.1, forward strand.
TTTTACCACCGATGAATCCGGAGCGATTTATATGGCAGAGGGAGTATTCCTTCATAGTAATGTGGAAACTTCCTATGGCCCTGTCCGTGCGACAAATGGCGGTTTCTACCGATATACGCCAACCAGGCACAAACTGGAGCGAGTAGCTCAGGTGAGTATTCCCAATCCTTGGGGGATCGCCTTTGACGAATGGGGACAAAACTTCTACGCGGAGACTTCCGGGCCGAATGTAAACTGGATGCAACCGGGATCCGTTTTACCGCGCTATGGAAATGCCACAAACAAAGGTGCAAACCTGATTCAGAGAGATCATTTGGTACGTCCTACCTCCGGCTTGGAATTTATCTCCAGCAGGCATTTCCCTGACGATGTGCAGGGCGACTTGATCATCAATAATACCATTGGGTTTCTTGGTACCAAGCAGCACCAAATGATCGATGAAGAAATCGGGTTTTCGACTAAATGGAGACAGGATCTTCTTACTTCTACGGATAGAAATTTCCGCCCTGTAGATATGGAAATCGCTCCTGACGGCTCATTGTATGTAGTCGATTGGCACAATATCCTGATCGGTCACATGCAGCACAATGCCCGTGATCCTCTGCGGGATCATCAGCATGGAAGAATTTATAGAATCACCTATCCTTCCAGGCCTCTGGTAACTCCGGCTAAAATAGACGGGGCAAGCATTTCGGAATTGATGGAAAACCTAAAACTGCCCGAGTACAGATCTCGCTACAGAACACGAAGGGAATTGCGTGGAAGAGACCAAACCGAAGTTTCGGAAGCTGTGGCTGATTGGGCAAGCAAGTTGGATAAGAATGACCCACACTATGAGCACCATCTCTTGGAGGCACTATGGGTAAGCTGGGGCATCAACAAGGTTAACCAAGACCTTCTAAACCAGCTTCTAAAAGCCAAAGATTACAGAGCCAGAGCGGCTGCGGTGAGAGTGCTCCGCTACACCGGTCATCAGGTTTCCAATCAAAAAGAATTGATGGCCGAAGCAATCAAAGACGAAAATGGCCGGGTACGACTTGAAGCAATTGTGGCGGCTTCTTGGATGCCGCGTGAAGAAGGTCTTGAGGTGCTTTCAGCTGCTGAAGGCACGGAGATGGAAGAATGGATTACCCCTGCTTATGAAACTGCGGTGGCACATATCTCAGGGCTTTCTGTGAATGATAAAAAAGAAGAAGACATCAAGTCCTCCTTGACGGGATCAGACAGAGAACTTTTTGTACTGGGTAAAGAGATTTACGCAAGAGAAGGATTCTGCAGTACTTGCCACCAGCCGGATGGACAAGGACTTTCCGCATCAGGCTTTCCTCCACTTGCAGGCACTCCTTGGGTAACAGGGAGTCAAGAGCGATTGATCAAACTTGTGCTCAAAGGCATGATGGGGCCTATCACAGTACTTGGGAAAGACTATCCGGGACAGGTGCCGATGACACCTTTTGAAGGCATGTTGGACGACTCTGAAGTGGCGGCCGTTTTGACTTTCGTGAGAAATTCCTTTGGAAATTCCGCTTCGGCTGTCTCTCCGGATCTGGTGAAGAAAGTAAGGGAAGAAGTCAAAGATCACACGGGATTCTTCCAGCCTTCTGATTTACTGAAAGCACATCCGATGGAGAAGTAGGAGTTTTGTACGTTGCTGGATGACTGATTTGATTCGGTGTTCGAAATTTGGGTTATTGGTTATTGAGATATTGAATGATCGGGAGCCTTTCAACTCCGCTCAGGGCGACACCGATGACAGACTGAGCGGAGTCGAAGTCTTTTTTATTCGAAAATCTGAAGTAGGTAAAGCTTTAAAATGGCTTGCCTCCAATTGTTGGATGATTGATTCTGCGACCACCCAAAACTCCAGAAAAAGCCTCCTACTTCGTTTCTCAGCTATGCCCAGACAGGGATTTTAACCGCTCAACTTCCTACGAAGAACTAAACTCTCAATTTAGCACTTTCCAGTCCTAAGAGGGAAACCCCTGCTTGCGTATAGGTGATGTCCGCAGTTACTTTTCCACGTTATATAAGTAATCAGCAGCTGCCTTACTCATTTCTCTAAAGTCGTGGCCAATATTTGAAATGATTTCTAATTTCCAATTGAATTCAGAGTTTAGTTTCGATGCGATTTTCTTTGATTCATTATAAAAATACACCCCTCTTTCTAATCGATGAAGACCTTGTTTATCAACTTCTGATGAACTCCTTAAATCTCCTCTTGTTTCATTAGCATCATCTTTTTCTCCAAGAAATAAAACAAGATTCTTGCTAAAATCTAAGTCCTTTCCGGATTTATAACTGTTTTTAAGTCCATATGGAAAATCCTCTATATCTGTTGGAATAGTGTACCAACCAGAATTTGATGATAAAATTCTATTGGCTTTATTATCTGATTTAAAAATTGCAAGTCGATGTAAAATTTGTCCACCAGCAGAATGACCGAACAAATCGTAAGTATCTGTTTTCAGATTAAGCTTGTTTTTTGTTAAGTTAAAAATTCTGTCAAAATCGTTAAAAATCCATTCATTTGGATTTTTAACGATTTTGAAACTTGCCATAGCTGTTCTTTCGTCATTTATTTCCACGGCTGTAATCATTCCTGCAAGATTGTAACTCCAAAATCCAGGGTAATATCTTTCAGGGTATTCAGGTGAAAGAACCAGAATATTATATTTTTCTGCATTTCCAATCCAAGCGTCTCTATATTCATCTCCATCTCGTCCAGCACCTGGCAAAACCATCAAAACAGGCGATTCGGATTTCAGATTCCGTGGTTTATAATAATGAATGACTATTTGTTTTCCTTCTTGTAAACCTCCATCAATTAAAAATTTCCCACTTCCGTCTTGAATCTTTATTTCATTTACAATTAGTTCCTTTTCAGGAATTAAAGCACTTTTTTTAATAAGATCCATTTTACAATGGGGACAAATTCCAGATTCATTGAAATTCAATTCGTCACAAGGTAAATCACAAGGTTTGCATACATACTCTCCTACTTGTTCTTTACAAGAAATAAGCCCGAATAAAATAAGCCCGAATAAAAATTTTGACTCCATAGTTTTTAATTTATTTGATTGATCATTTTTCTAATTGCGTACAACAATTTATCTTACTAAAGACCTCTCCATTTTTCTCTACCTTATAGCCAATGACTTCTCCCTTCTCTCCCCTCTGAAAGTAGATCGCATCCCCTCCCTCAACATCGCTGAACACGTCCTCATATTCCTGGAATATAGGATAGTTTACCCCACGGATTTTGGCATAGAGTGTTTGGTCATTCGGATTAAAAGTCAGTTCAAAGGTTGTGCTTCCCCTACCCGAATAAGTTCCTACAAAATCGCTCAATTCTGGGCTAGAGTAAGCAATGCGGTAGGGGTTGTCACCTGAAAGAACTAATCCGTCGCCAGGCACCCAATTGTCATACTCCATGTAAAAAGCAGTTCTTCTCGCCGCATTCAAACCCTGAAACTTGGCCACCAGGTGCAGGGCCCCGTCGATACCAGCCGAGATTCCGGCAGTGGTAATCACCTTTCCATTATCTACAAAACGGACTTCCCGTAGCACTTCAATTTCTGGATAGTTTTCTTCCAGACTATTCAAAGAATTATGAAAAGTTGTCGCTGTCTTTCCATCCAATATTCCCGCCTCAGCCAACATAAAAGCTCCCGTACAAACGGAAAAGTGGTATTCTACTTCCGTTTGGTCTTTGATCCAATCGATCACCGCCGAATCCTGATAAGCCACCAAGGCATTCCCCCCAAAAAAAGCCAAAATATCAGCTTTGGGTGCGTCATCAATCGAATAGTCAGGAGTCACGTTCAAAATCCCCTGAGACTTGATAAGGTCCTTGGTTTTGGAAACGGTAAACACCTCGTAACCCGCATAGGAGAACACCTCCATAGGCCCGGCAAAGTCCAGTACCTCTACGCCGTCCTGCAGGTAAAAAGCAATCTTTTTGATCTGGTTCTTTTTTACCAAAGTCATATTACAATGTGGGCAAGTCCCAGGCTTTGAAAAAATCTCAGAGTCGCATGAGCTGCCGCAGGGGGGACAGACATAGTCTGGTGCATCACTTGTGCTTTGTGCCAAAAGAGAAGATTGAATCATCATGCAGATTAATATCGAATAGAAAAGCCGTGTCATATCTTGATTTTTTTTTCAAAATTAGAGTCAAGTGCTCCTCCATAAAAGGACAACCGTGCGCAAGATCAGGACAATTGCCGAGGAAGAACTCCTTTGTGTTTTTTGAGCAAAGCACGGAGCTGATTGGGGCTTTTAAGTCCGCAACCCAGTGCGATTAATTCCACTTTCTCGCCTCGTGCAAGGAGTTGGACGGCCTTTTCCAAGCGGAGCTTGTCCCTGTATTCACCCAAAGTGATTCCTGTGGTTTTCTTGAAAAGCCTGCTCAAGTTGCGGGAACTCATATTTACTTTTTCTGCCAAATCCTCCAAAGAATTTGTTTGATCCAGATGATTTGAGAGTAAATCTTGAACCTCATGGATGCGGTTTTCGAGGTGGTTCCGAAACTGCAAAAAAATGCTCAACTGAGGATCGTCAGATGTCCGACGCAGATATATAACCATCTCCTTGGCCACCTGAATCGCAAACAGTGACCCAAAAACCTCTTCCAGCAGATAAAGCGATAGGTCAATCCCCGAAGCCACTCCCGCGCTAGAATAGATGTTTCCGTCTTTGACAAAGAGCCTGTCAGCAAGCAGTTTGGATTTAGGAAACTGCTGTTGAAAAACCTTGGAATATTTCCAATGTGTCGCACAGGATTTCCCCTCCAGGACTCCTGACTTTGCCAGGAGAAATGTACCGGTACAAACCGAGCAAACTTTCGCACCTCGATCAGCCTGGATTTTAACCCAATCCAAAAAGGGTTGGATTTTTTGAAAAAACTGCTGCCCGAAAAACACTTCAGACTCCAATCCGGGAATAATTAACCAATCTGATGAGCAAAGTTCAAAATCGTTGAAATTCTGCAGATTTGTGAGGCTAAGACCAGCACAAGAATCAACTTCCCTATTTCCCTCCAATGAAATGAAATAAGAAGACACTGCAGAATTTAGACATTTGGCTTCATAAAACACATGGACAGGCCCACTCAAATCCAACAATTGAACCTGTATGGGAACTGCGAAAAATGCCCTGTATTTTTGGTCTGCCAAAACATCCATGTGTCTCAAAATTTGCTAAAGATTAGGAGTAATAAAGCGAATACCAAAATCCCAATTCGAAAAACAAAGAGAGCAGGACAGCTAACTTTGTTTTTTTGCCAAAATTAGACCGACCATCCTTGTTGCATATTGTTTATTTCCTCCAATTTACTTTCTACGAAATCTTAGCATTTCATATAACCTCTAAAAATCAAATTATAATCATATGAAATTACTCTACCTGCCAATTGCCATTTTTGCTCTCCTGAGAACTGTCCCTGCTTTTTCTCAATCCAAAAATATCAACTTCGAAAAGCAAATGGTCGCCTACGAAAGCTACGAGTCAGTAGGAACCATGGACGTAGACAATGACGGCACATTGGATTTGGTTTCGGGAAGCTATTGGTATAAAGGCCCCAAATTCCTCGATCGCTTTTTAATCGGACAAGTCAAACGCTACGGAGAATATTACGAGGATTTTTCCACCATTCCCATGGATGTGAATGAAGATGGGAAAATGGATTTTGTGACCGGAGGTTGGTTTGAAGGCATGTTGGTCTGGAGAGAAAATCCGGGGGATGGTAGCGAATGGCCGGTACATGAAATCGCTGGCACAGGAAATATAGAAACCAGCAGGGGCTTTGATATTGATGGGGACGGTCTCTTAGAAATCGTCCCCAATACTCCGCGCAAACCTCTTGCCTACTATAAAAAAGTGGGCGCAAACCAGTTCGAAAAATTCCCGGTCCATGACACCCAAGGCCATGGATTGGGCTTCGGCGACATCAATGGAGATGGACGGGGCGATCTGATTATTTCCGACGGCTGGCTAGAGGCCCCTGCAGACCTGAAAACAGGAAAATGGATTCACCATGCCGATTTTGAGTTGGGGGATGCAAGTATTCCGATGATCGTCGCAGATGTAAATCAAGATGGGTTGAACGATATCATCGTCGGTCAGGCACATGGATTCGGATTGTTTTGGCTGGAGCAAAAGAAAGAAGGAGACAAAATAAGCTTTGTAAAGCATGAAATAGATCCATTCCAATCCCAGTACCACACCATGGAATGGGTAGATATAGACAATGACGGTCAAAATGAACTGGTCACAGGCAAGCGCTATCGGGCACATAACGGTAAAGACCCTGGAGGAAAAGACTATGCAGGATTATATTATTTCAAATGGAACGGAGAATCATTCACCAAAAATATAATCAGCTATGGACCGCTAGGCGAAGGAAAAGGATCTGGACTATATTTTTCGATTGCTGACCTAAATGAGGATGGCTGGAAAGACATTGTAGTGGCAGGAAAGGATGGATTGGTGGTCTTTGAGAATCTGGGCAGGCCTGAGAATTAACCCGGATTATGCATTAGATTTTGTCATGAAGACATTAATTGCAAGAAAATCAGGCTATTTGGAGACTGAGGCATAGCACCGTTATTGTGAAGTCGAAAATAGCAATGTAATGGCTGATTTTGAAGCAATTAATGGTTGTAATAGAATTGCTAATGCATATTTCGGGATTAAGCATCTCCCACTAAGGTGCAAAGGCGCAATTTCATTATTTTCTCTATTCTACCCATGATCTACAGTTCGGAGGAGTATAAATGGCATTTTCCAAAAAATCCCCATCTTGCGGTAAATATTGAATTTTATGACTCTTTTAGACCAGATCAAAAACGCCCCTGCCGCTATTTCTTTTTCGGAGGTGATTGCGCACATAGATTCCCACTACGAATTTACACCCACCAGATTTTTGAATGGAACAACAATAAACGAAGCAGGTCAAAACAACGGCAGTTGCAAGATCTTTTCCTTTGCAAAACTCCATGACTTAACTCCGATAGAGACTTTGGCACTTTTTGGAGACTTTTACCGAAAAGACGTTTTGCAAAATCCCAATGGAACGGACCATCAAAACATCCGGAATTTTATGCAGTCTGGCTGGGAAGGAATCAAATTTGAGGGTGAGGCTTTAAGGCCTATATAGTTAAAAGGAGCTATCATCATTTGCGAGACAGGGAATCCCTTAGCATTTATTAAATCAACCCTTTGGCTTTTATCTCCATGTATTTATTGACGGTCTGCATGCTCAGATCCTGTGGAGCACAGAGGATCGTCTGAATCCCATGCCGATTCAGTTCTTTGGCAATAAGTCTTTTGTCATAAACAAACTTGGCAGCGATGGTTTTTTCCACAATTCCTGAAAGAGATTCCGCCGGCTGGACAGAGAATTCCTCCAGCAAGTGATTCTCGAAAATCACGACCAGAACCAAATGATGCTTGGCCAGGGCTTTCAGAAATGGCAATTGCCTCCTCATAGCTCCCGCATGCTCAAAATTGGTATAAATCATCAGCAAGCATTTTTGTCCCAGTTTTTTCCTTGCCCATCTGTACAGCTTGCCAAAATCCGACTCGGGAAAACCCGTCTTGATACTATACAGCAATTCCATTACGGTCAGGAGCTGGGTGGGTCGGTGGTTGGCTTCACAGATAGAGCCTATCTGATCTGAAAAAGTGGCCAAACCTGCTTTATCCCCGTTTTTAAGCGCTATGTTGGTAAAAACCAAACTGCTGTTGATCGCATAGTCCAGCAAGCTTAGTCCCTCGAAGGGCATTTTCATCACCCTTCCTAAGTCGATAATGGAATACACCGGCTGGGATTTCTCCTCCTGATAGTGATTGGTCATCAATTTCCCCGATTTGGCAGCCGCTTTCCAATTGAGACTGCGAAGGTTATCTCCGGTGACATAGGGCTTGATTTGCTCGAATTCCCTGCTTTGTCCAAATTTCCGCAGCTTCTTGAGGCCATGCTCCCGCTTCAGCGCATTGAATGCCAAAAACTCGTATTTTCTCATTTGCAAAAAGGAGGGATATACCTTGACCATTTTGCCGTCATCGAGACTGTAGCGTTTTGCTGCCAACCCCAGAGGCCCATAAGCAACCAAGTGAAGGCTTCCGAATCGGTATTCTCCACGCTGTTTTGGAGTGAGGACATAAGAACTCGTCCGGGTTTCGGCTGAAGCCAAGCTTATATAATACCCAAAATCCCGCTTTTGAAATTGTTCCGGTATTTCGTCCACTACTAACAGCCGGACAGAAAAGCCGTACCCATTGGCAATGGTGATTTCCACTTTGTTCTCATCACTGTTGGAAAACTTCTCTGGGAGCTTTCTATTGGCTGTGATCCCCGCCTTTTTCCCAAAAATCAATAAAAAATCGACCACAAACAGTACCAAAAGCATGGCTACAAAAAAGAGGGCAATGGGGTACAGCACCCAAAACCAATACGACAAAAAGAAGACCAAGGCTACTATCGCCAGTGCGACATATAGCCTTTTCCCCAGAAACAACTGTTTAAACAACGTGAGCAAATCAGCGGGGGATTTCTATGGATTGAATGATTCCTTCTAAAATCAAATCAGGGGAAATGCCTTCCATTTCCTTCTCCGGATTGAGGATGATCCGGTGTCGCATGGCTGGGACAGCCGCTCTTTTGATATCCTCAGGAATGACAAAGTCCCTCCCATCCATCGCAGCCAGCGCTTGGGAAGCACGGAAAATCGCCAAAGAAGCCCTCGGTGAAGCGCCTGCATACAGGCTGGGATGATTTCTTGTTTTGACCACCATAGTGGCGATGTAGTGGAGCAGCTTTTCTTCAACCCTTACGGCAGAGGCCCATTCCTGAAACCTCAGAACTTCCTCTCCCGAAATTGCAGCAACCACATTAGGTTCACTTTCTGTTTCGGAGCCTCTGTTTTTGAGGATCAAAATTTCTTCCTCCAGATTGGGCAATCCAAGCTGGATTTTGAACAGAAACCTGTCCATTTGTGCCTCAGGCAATCGGTAGGTTCCTTCGGAGTCAATGGGATTCTGTGTGGCCAAAACCATAAAGGGCGAAGCCATCGGATACGTATCCCCATCCATTGTTACCTGACGTTCTTCCATCACTTCAAACATCGCAGCCTGGGTCTTGGCCGGAGCCCGGTTGATCTCGTCAATAAGGACTATATTGGAGAAGATAGGACCTTTTCTAAATTCAAACTCCCCTGATTTAAATATAGAGGTACCCAGGACATCCGCCGGCATCAGATCAGGAGTGAACTGAATCCGACTAAATCCGGTATGGACTGACTTGGCAAACAATTTACTTGTAAGGGTTTTTGCAATTCCGGGAACACCTTCTAGCAGGATATGTCCTTTACTGAGGAGTGCCACGATCATGAGTTCAATCATTTCATCTTGCCCAACAATCGTTTTTTTGATTTCCCGGCGGATTTTCTCTATTCCCTCTGCGATCTGTTCCACCGGTAGACGGTTCCCAAAGGGCATGCCGCTATCCTGCGGGTTGGAGGTTTCTTCCATGCTGTTGTTTTGATTTAAAGTCTTCAATTAATTGATAGAGCTGCTGAATATCATCAGCGTTCAGCTGCGTCTTTGCTTCCAGTAGGTCTAGTTGCCTTACCAAAAGCAAGGTTTCGTCTAAGTGAACTCCACTTTTGTTTGCCAAGGAAAGTGCAAATTCTTCCTTATCCTCACCTGTCTGAAGGTGTAAGGTTCTTCTGCAATAATCCCAAAACAGCTTAAGCTGGAGCCTCCCCAGCTCAGTCATGTCTTTGCTATTGAGGTAAATCGAGGAAATTGTTTTAGCAAACTCCAGCGATTGGTTTTGGGGTGGTGTGATGACCCGAATGGCTTTTTGCTGACGTTTCCCTTCGAATATTACCCATAGCAGCAGCAGGACCCAACACGTATAATAGGCAGCTTTCAGGTAAGGATTACCCAACACTAAATATAAGGGAGAAGATTGGTGGATCTTTCCTTCTTTGACGTAGTGATCCAGTAGGACAGGATAATTCAGATCCCAAGTCCCCAAAATCTGTTCTGTATAAGATTTATTGGTTTTGTCCAAAAGAAAATAATTGGAAAATGCCTCCGGAAAAGCGTGTAATGTGACAAGTCCTCTTCCTTTCCTGAGTTGGATGAAATTTGGCCGCGCCCCTACCGTGTCCAGACTGCTCTTGTCCCGGATCTTTCCCAATGTTTGCACTTGCATGGAATCTTCCCATTTGAAATACTCCCCAAAATGGAATTGATCATAAGTGATGGATTGTGACAAGCTCATTGGGTCTTCCAGACTCAAGGTAAACAGCCGCTCAGCTTCAAGATTTTCAGGAAAGATGTCCTCGCTGATTCCAAGGCTATCCAACAACACAGAAGATATACTTGAAGCCGACACAAACAAATGACCACCGCTACGCACCCAATCCAACAATAGCTCACACTCATCGGGATCAGTAGAAAAATACTTGTTGATAATCACATAAGTTGCCTTTTCCGGCACTTCTCCTATCGCCTCAAAAGGCGGTATATGAATAGCATTCCAATCTCCTGATTGTTTTTTCACCAGATCATAGAATACTCTGGATCCCAAAGGACGACTGTCATTTTGCTCATAACTTGGCGACCAGTCCACAGCGGGAGGGCTGGAATGGATAAGTAAAAGCACTCCCAAAATCAGTAAGGAAAGTAGCGTCAGCAGAATTTTTTGGCCTTTACTCATGACAGCTGTTCTAAATGGTTAAAAGCTCCTTCCAACGCCCCATAAGCCTCGGCATCTAAATCAAAATGCCCATACCACACGAAGTTATAGATTCTCGTAACTTCGGTGAAAGGCTCAACAAACGGGGTTTCCCGCAGTTCGATTTGGTAATCAAAATTTGTTTTGGATGATTTCCAGGCGATCAGCTTACGCCTGATTAGCTGCTGTAGTACTGAGAGGTATCGGTATCGCAGAGCTAACCGGAAGTCCTGATTCCCCAATGCCTCTTCCACGAGTGCGCTTAAATTGTCGCTTTCGAGCAGTACTTCGTCAGCGCTCAAGGAAGAAAGTCCGATTTTACCATCTTGGCTGCCTCCCGAACTGTATTTCATAGCGATCCAGACAAGCAGACTCATCAGCATTACTAGCAAGAGATAAGGTGCTAATTGGAAAAAGACCTGCCAAAATCCGGAAAGAGCCGATCCTCCTAATATCCTATCCAAAAATTTATTCCATGCATTGGTAAACCACAACTTTGCACGCTGCAGCCAGTTCTTCTCTTGCCTGATTTCCTCATAATCGTATTCCGCTTGAGAAAGATAAGTATCCTCATAACCTGCCTCAAATGACCAAGCCTTGTGGTAGATAAAACCAGGTGAATCCAATCCTGTATCCACGCTGTCCTGAGCCTGCAGCCTATCCACCATAGCCAGTACCATTCCGCATTGGAATAAAAATAACAGAAGAGCGATCAGCGCAGTCCTAGCCAAGTTCCTCGAGTTTCGCCTTAATTCCGGTTCTGTTTTTTTCCTCATCCAGGTCAAAATAGATCAGCCCAAAGGCAACCACCATAACTATAGAAATCAGGTTGCTCGCAGCGGAGCTGATGGTAGCCAAAAGCAAATAAATAAAGTCTCCAGAGACCTCTCCATTTCCATCAACCGCCGAAAAGAATGTCTTGGTGCCTAAATAAACTGTGCTTGGAAGTTGAAATACAAAGGAAATTATCCCAATCACAATGGATAACACCAAAATAGTCCCGAAAGTCACCCACCAGTACCCTGAAATCAATTTGAATGCCGCACGGATACTGTCAATTTTCCCCATTCCCAAAAAACAAAACACTGGAAAAACCATAAATACCGGCACCATAAAATAGATCCCGGGAATAACGAAAAACAAAAACCCAAGAACAATGAGCATATAGCACATGACCGAGAGTAAAACTAGGTGCCCAATTTTAGTGCGGGCATTCTGTATGATAACTTCCTCCTGTATATTCCCCTTGGTCTCTATATAGTTTTGCATAAAAGCATAAACCCCAGAAGACACCGATGCATAAAAAAGTACGCTACCCAACATCATGAGAAGCAGCACTACAAAAAAGTAGAGTGGATCGGTAGTCATATAGGATGCTGTATAAACATACTGATACAACCCCGACAGCAGCACTGTCAGTACAAAGAAAACCCCTGATGTCTTTAAAAGAACATTCCAAAGCGGGGTGATGTTGATTCTAATAAATGTAAAGGAATCCGAAAGAATAGTTCCTAATTCCCTTTTGGTTCTTAATTCGAGATAGGGCTGCTGCATACGTTGGGCTTTTTAAATAGTTTGACCGGTAAATAAACATAATAAAATACAATCAAGGCCAAAGAACCCAAGATGATCAGGACACTGAGTACGTCGGGCATTTGGGTAAGTCGGGTGACAAAAGATTCCAAAAACCCCGCAATCACAAAGAATGGGATAGTACTCATGAGGATTTTCAGGCCATCTTTCATCCCTCGGCGGAAGGAGTGCAAGCGGCTGAATGTGCCAGGAAAAAGAATTCCATTTCCCAAAACCAATCCGGCACACCCCGCAATGACAATAACTGAAATCTCTATCGTGCCATGAATCCAGATCGTACGTGCGGACTCCCAAAGAAGTCCTTTGGCATGGAAGAAATATTGGAATGAGCCCAGCATCACCCCATTGTACAATAATACAAGCAACGTACCCACACCCAGAAAGATCCCTGCTACAAAAGCGATGATGGCTACCCGGATGTTATTGACGGTGATCCCCATAAACATATCCATCTGGTTCATTTTCTTGTAAACGGCCATTGGATCACCAGAGTCGATATTGGCCAGCGTTTGGTTGACGTAGCTGTCACCAAGAATAGAGCGTACAAAAGAAATGTCTGTTTGGGCAGAATAGGCTCCCATCAACGCAAAAAGAGCAAATACAAAGAAAGAAATTCCTAGCTGGGGAAGGTATCTGTAAAACATCAATGGAAAATCCCTGGTATAAAAATCCATCACTCCCTTGATTCCCATTTTTTTGTCACGATAGACTTCACGATGATATTGGGAGGCTAAGTGGTTGAGGTAAACAATAGCTTTTCCTTCCGGATAAAACGTCCGGGCATAATTGAGATCATCCGAAATCTCCAAATATAAGTCTGCCAAATCAGATGGGGGAAGCGCAGTTTTACTGGCCAAATGCAGTTCAAAACTGCTCCACTTCATCTGGTTTTTTTTGATAAAAAGTGATTCCCTCATTAAAAGTAAGTAAGCGTACCTAAAACTATTGAATTATTTTATTATATGATATGAGATGGGTATTTTTCCTGATAACTTTATTTCAAAAGTAGAATACTGATATAGAAGATGGAAGGAATTTATTTTGAAACTGCCCAACATATCCAAATCAGGCAGCGGCCGGCAACTTTGGGTTCCAGAATATTGGCACAATTGATCGATGGCTTTGTCATGGGAATCTATATTATTTTAGTATCGATCACTGTTTTTGGAATTATGAAGGTAGAAGATACTTCTGTTGCCATGATTACCTTATTTGTCTTACCATTTCTGGTATATCATCCGCTGTTTGAAATATTCATGAATGGCCAGTCTATTGGAAAGTTTGCCATGGAGATCCGGGTAGTTCAGCTTGATGGAACCAAGGCAACAATAAGCAGTTACCTGATTCGATGGTTGCTCCGACCAGTGGATATCACGATCAGTTCCGGAGGAATTGCGGTCTTAAGTATATTGATGGGTGGCAAAGGCCAAAGACTTGGAGACATAGCTGCAGGGACGACTGTTATTTCCCTAAAACAAGAAGCTATAAAACGGGCGGATTTGTTGACTCAAGTAATAGCCGATCATGAGCCAAAATATCCACAAGTCGTCAATCTGAACGACTCTCAGATCACACAGATCAAAAAAATCAGACTGGAAGCACTGAAATCGCATGATTTTGAACTGATTAGCAAGTTAGCCGAAAAAGCTAGCAACCTCCTTCAAATCAGTTATGATACAAAACCCTTGGAGTTCATTGACCGGCTAATTCTGGATTATGAATATTTCGCCCAAAAAGAATATGGAGAAATATAAATTACTTCTGCCTACTTTATACTCGAAACCTTCCCTTTCAGGAAAAGGTAAATTCCCCAGGCATTGACATCGGAAAATGTCCGCTGCGTTCCTATGAATGAGGTTGGCTATAAGAAACTAGGAGAACTTCAAGTAGCTTTTTTGGCCTTTCCCGATTGAAAAACACCTAACTAATCAGTCACATATGAAAATCGTGCCTCCGAACGATGGCTAATCATTCAATCCCTTTCCGTCGAGAATCTGTGGAATAAACTTTTCCACTCTTGCCTCGCGGGTTTTGGCTTGCTTAGGTGCCGAAAAATGTAAGAGATAACCCCGCTGCCGTCCCGGTGTCAGTGCCTCAAAAGCACTTTTCAACGCATGATTCCCATCTAATTTCACCTGAAATTCCTCCGGAACAGGGTATTCCTTTGTCTTTTTCAATGCTACTTTCAATCCCGCTCTTTCCACTTCAATAGCCTCGTATATATAGCTTTTCAAAATGGACTTCGTTTCTACGATCTCCTTCACGTCTGTAAATCTAATCTGTCGTGCCGACTGCACATTCTCAGTCTGTTGGATCAAAATACTCTCAGCATCCTGAAGCAAGGCACCTTTATGAAACAATAACGCACAGTATTCCTTAAAGCCATGTATCAACACCACATTGCTGCCTTGGAATGTATAGCAGGGCACACCCCATTTCAGCTCTTCAGTCAGTCCACAGTCTAAAACCAAGGCTCTCAATTGACTGTATTCTTTCTGCCATTGGGTGGGTTTATCGAAAAAGAAATCAACTTTAGGGTTCATTTTATTGGTCAGAATTTTCAATTATTAATGTTTCACTCCTTGCCACTTCCATTAATTGGGTGTGTATTTAAAAGTCTTTTTGATATCATCCAAGTCTCTAGTCGTGTTTTCCAACACTACTAAACTCAAATCAGCATGAGGATAATAGTAACAAGCGGAAGCAAAGCCCAGCTGAGAATATTGGAATTGGGCTCCCGGCTCAAATCCCAACGGTTGGTTCACATCCACTACCCCATGTGTATGTGTCAGCAGATGATGAATCGTTACACTTTTAGACCAGCTTTGATCAATCGAAGGCAGATACGTCGCGATTTTATCATTCAGGCTAAGATTTCCTTTTTCATACTCCCGCAGCACCAAGACGGACGTTATTTGCTTGCTTATTGATCCGATGACAAATTGATCAGCTTTTTCCATCAAGACTTTCTCCTCAAAATCGGAATATCATTTAGCCCTATGGAAAACAGTCTCAGTACCCACGGTTAAAAGTACGGTACCATTAAAATCGCTGTCATCGATAATGATGTCTATTTTTGCAAATAATTCAGAATAGTCTCCATTTTCACCCTGTCCTTTGGAAAGAAAAGAATTTGAAAACAGCAGGAGGAAAAGCGGGATATACAATTTCATTAGACAGCTTTTAAGTTATTCAATTAATACCTGATTTTGGTTCTATTCCGGCTCAAGCTCCATATGCAAAATCGGATAGGGCTTGCCTAGACCATCTAATTCTGACCTGCCGATTATTTTAAAACCATTTTTGCGGTAAAACTCCAAAGCCTCAGGATTTTGCTCGTTGACATCCACTTTGCTCACCTCTTGATTTTCAATAGCATTGCTCAACAACGCTCTTCCAATACCTTTTCCAGCTTGATCAGGATGGACAAAGAGCATTTCCAGATTTCCTTCTGCCACTCCGGAAAAGCCCAGGATCTTACCTGAGTCAGCTCGCACACAGTTCAACTCTACTGCTTTTAAATATTCATTCAGAATCAATGGCTTAAAAAACACGATATCCTCTTCCGGTAAAAAATCATGGGTGGCTCGCACGGAGGCTTCCCACAATTCCACCACTTCTGGATATTCGGATAAGGTAATTTCAGTAATCTTATACTTCATAGACTTTGGGATTGTGTCGCTCCATATAGAAATCAGGATTGGCAAGTTTGGTGAAACCGTATTTTTCATAGAGCCAAGGAGCCGTATTGGTCAGAAGAATCCAACGCCTCAGATTTTGCAGTTCTTTGTGAGAAACGATGCTCTCCATCAGCCACTTACTCAGACCGAGACCACGGTGTTTATCCAGGATAAAAACATCGCCCAAATAGGCTATGGTCGCAAAATCAGAAATCACCTTGGCATAACCGATCTGCTCGTCCCCGTCATAGACGCCAAAGTTAAGGCAATTATCTATGGCCTTGTTCACCGTCTCGAACTTGATTCCATTTGCCCAGCCAGATTCGGTACTTAAAAAGCGGTGGATAAGCTTTCTGTCCAATTTTTCTTTGTCTGTTGAGATCAGAAAGCCATTCATCTGTATTTCCATTTGCCATATATACTGAAAAACCTAAACCAAATTTTCTTTACCCAATTGCTCTGAAATGCAATCCCAAAGCGAGATTCTTTGCTGAAGTGCCTGCTTGGCAATTTGCAAGGTTTCCTCCCACTTTTCCTCATCGTTATCGCAGAGTTCGGAGATCATTTTGAGCGATAACGGGCCGTGCTCATCACCGTCCAACTCAATGTGCCGCTCCAGGTAATATCGCAGTTTATTGTACCGCACATTTTCTGCATCCGCCTGCTTTAGGATAGAAATAAACATATCCGGAATCACATCCTCCCTACCGAATGTAAATGCAGAGGCTATCAAATGCGGTTTTTGGGTGGCAATAACCTGAAAGGAAAATTTCACAAAATCCTCCACTTTTCGATCAGTCTCAATTTGGCAAAAGGCTTCATCGATTGATTCCCCTTGCTTTATACGCTGGACGAAATCCACTATCTGATCGGTATTGGCACCAATCTGCCCCATGGCATCCAGATACATTTCGTAGTGGCTTTTGGCCTCACCGAGTTCATTGATATCGCTCTCCTCTCCATGGACAATCTCATTGATAAAACGTGCCAGCCTGGGATTTTGGCTCGGAGTCCAGGGAATCTTCACGTTGGTCAGTTGGACTTGTAGGGCTTTCAGCAAGGACATAAAATCCCAGACTGCAAAGGCATGGTTCTCCATAAAAAGCCGGATATCACCCAGGTTCTGAAGATTTTTATAAAGTGAATGATATTTTAACTCCTCTCTCAATCCTGAGATCTCCTGCTCAATATATGCTATTCTATCCATGTCGGTTTGATCTTATTCGTTTAGCTCTAAATGAAGAGTCCGGTTTCGTTAAATTTCCTTACGGACCAATTGATTTATACGGATGCAAAACTGCAAAAAAATAGTATGAATTTTCCCCTTCTGCTTCCTTTTCCGACTATTCACAACTAGGCTTTGAGAGGATATTTTTCTTACTTTATAAGTAAGTTGGAAGACCGGTAACCGAAGTAGCCTTACCGCTAAAGTTTACCATATCTTGTGTCGCTCTGCTTTCTTAACTGGTAAAAAAGCAGATATACCGATAACTGGAAAAATGGATCATAGATAAACTATCAGAAGGAAAACTTACATGAAGCAGTATATTGAAGCAACCCCTGATTCGGGAAAAGAATTTTATCGGAACTTCCATCAGAAAGGAAGAATTGTTATGCTGAATTTACTTCGCTATAGGCAGATAGCAGATTATTCCATATCAGAGGAATTGCGGCCAAAGAAACAACTTTCAGGAAAACAGGCCTACAGACGCTATCTCGACCATACTTTGCCACTATTGGAAGCAGCTGGAAGCAGAATCATTTTCTATGGGTCTAGTAGAAGTTTCCTAATTGGCCCAGATGATGAGAAATGGGATGATGTGTTACTTGTCGAACATGAGTCGGTAGCTAAGTTTATGGAATTTGCCAACAGCAAAGAATACCTCAACTATGCAGGGCATAGGACAGCTGCTCTAGAAGATTCACGTCTGCTTCCAATGATCAAAAGCAACTTTGTAGACACACTTGAGAAAGCGGTCAATTTATCTGTATAGACCTGGATCAGGATTAAACCGCTAGCCCGGAAATTATCAGAATATAGTCTGCGGCCGACAGGCCTAGGTGCAGTTACGCTAAAGATCCAGGCGCTACCTCCCTCTTATTGATTTTTATAATTTAAGCTACCGTTAATCAACTTGAAAAAGCTACTTCTCCTTCTCATCATCTATTTGGCATTTATCAGCCTTGGGCTCCCAGATGCATTGCTAGGTTCAGCCTGGCCGGCCATGTTTGAGTATTTGAATGTCCCTGCGGATTATGCGGGGATTATTTCGATGATTGTAGCGGCAGGCACCGTTGTTTCCAGCCTCTTCAGCGGTCATCTGATCCAGAAGTTTGGAGAAGCAAAAGTGACTACTTTCAGTGTACTCCTCACTGCACTCGCGCTTATGGGATTTGCTTATTCCCATCACTTTCTATTTCTCTGCTTGCTGGCCATTCCGCTGGGTTTGGGAGCGGGCAGTGTGGATGCCGCACTGAACAATTACGTGGCACTTCATTACCAAGCCAGGCATATGAATTGGCTTCATAGCTTTTGGGGGGTGGGCGCTGCGCTTGGGCCAATGATCATGGCCAGCTACTTAGCTAAAGGAGAATCCTGGACGCAAGGCTATCACACGGTGGCCTGGATCCAAATCAGCTTGGTGATAATCTTGGTAATATCGATTCCCCTATGGACGAAAAAACAGGCATCATATGACACAACCCAAGGAAACTCTAAAAACCTGTTCACCTTATTGAAAACAGCTCCAGGTCTGAAGCAGGCGCTTTTCATATTCTTTTGTTATTGTACTATTGAGGCAACTTTCGGGTTATGGGGAGCAAGTTTCCTGGTTTTTGAGAAAGGCTTCGCCGCAGATCAGGCGGCAAGACTGGTTTCGCTTTATTACGTGGGTATTACCGCCGGAAGAATGTTTTCCGGCTTCATGACTGCCTATTTCACTAACCGTCAATTGGTGTATCTGGGGCAGGGTATCATTGCCATTGGCTTGGTGTTATTGTTTATGCCCTATAATGCAACGCTTTTGCCGGGGTTTCTATTGGTCGGATTAGGGTGTGCGCCGATCTTTCCAAGTCTTTTACATGAAACTCCGGTGAATTTTGGAGAAACCCACTCCCATAAAATCATGGGAATGCAAATGGCCAGTGCCTATGTAGGAATTACCCTGATGCCTTTCCTTTTCGGGAAAATCTCCACGATGTTGGGATACGCTTCTTTAGTTTCATTTTTGGGAATATTCCTTTTACTCATGGCTTTTCTTACTAGAGTCTTATTTCAAAAAACCGGAAAGAAAATGGCTTGACTGGAATCTTGAAATTCGTTTGTGGTCTGTGTAGCCACAGACCACGGCGTTAGCACCGATCAAAAAACAAAAGTTCCCCAAGAATATAGCCTTAAACCATGCATACAATCAACTCAGCAAATCGGGACTGAAAGCCCAAAAACAGTACGAAAAATACTTGGGCAAAATGATCTCTAAAGGTGTAACCAAACAACTTCCTGCCTTCACGCCTCCACAATACGTCCAGTCAAATTACTATGTCAGAACAGGAACCACCCTTGTGCTAAGACCGGATGAAGCGTATTTCAACTGGTACTCCAACGAAGCAGACACTAAAAATATCTGGCAGCATCATCTTCCTGTTCAATATCTTTATTTGGCGGAGAAACTGAAGTAGAAAATAAATTACCCGGATGACCAACCACTACATCACTTGGTCTGAGTCCTAACACATCAAAAATTATAAATGAGATAAATTGACATATTTCAATGAACACGTAATACAGTTAATTTACAGATAAATTCAAAAAACACGTATTGCGTAAAAGATAAATTTAGGTAAATTGAAGCGTCAGTCGAATAAAGCTTGTATAAAATAATTATCTAGTTTTTAATCATCAATCCTCCACTTTTAAAATAAAAATCATGATATCCCTTATTCTTCCATTTCTAATCGGCCTTTTCAGTTTTGTAAACCCAAAAGAAATTGTCGTCGAGCACCTATATCTTGATCGCATCAATGCTACGGCTATAGCTGACCAAGTCCAAACTTTTGATCTGAAAAAGGATTATATCAACATTAGACATATGGTAATCAGCAAGGATTCTTACCTAATATCCCCCGGTGAAGAAAAATCAAAGGGATTTGCGACTTCAATAGCAAAACTGGACAAATCAGGCAATTACATAAATGAGATTTATAGATCCAAAGAAGGGAGTCTCATACAGGACATTGCTTATGATCCTTCCAAAAATACAGTATTCGTAGCGCATAATGATAGGATTATAACCATTAACCTTACCAATAACTCCATAATCAAGGAAGTCAAATTTGATAAGAGTATTCACGGTGCAAAAATATTTAACAACAAACTTTACCTTGCAAGTTTAGCAACCTCAGACAAATCAAAAAGCTACTTTCTGGAATCTTATGATCCCTCAAGCTTAAAGCTGATAAAGATTGAAAAAGAAATGAGATACAAGGCCGAAAACAACAAATATTTTTATGCTTCAAGATTCCCCACTTTATCCACAAGTAATAATAACTTATTATTATCCATGGGAGAGGTCAATGAGATCTACTCTTCGAATGATGGCTTCCAAGATCCTACAATAAGTTTCAAAAACATCTACAAAAACAGACCAACTGATGGTGATATTATATTTTCTTTAAGACAGGGAATGGTCGGGAAATTTGTAACTACCGGGTTCAGGTACAGAAATAATCAGTACGTGTACTTTTATGATCAAAAAACCAACCAGCAATTCCTTAGTAAAACCGGTATTAGCTCTGGCGTTTATGATGATGTAACTAATTCCGGCTACTACACGCCTTTCTTCACCAATTCAAATGACTACATGTTTTCCTACAAAAGACATAATTCAAATGATCAAAAAATCTCAGTTCTTTTATTTAAGATCAAGTCTTAAATTCTTGCTTCTTTTCCCCCTAGGATGTTCTTCTTCAAATGATAAGGGCTTCACATCTTTTGCTGTGCCCAAAGAGGCGGAATCTGAATTTCAGCTTTCCGAGATTGCAAAGTCAGTTGAATACATTTCTCTAGAAACGAGTGAAGCGTCTTATTTAAGTTTAGTTCAAGATGTAAAGTCCTATAAGGATAGACTCTATGTAGTGGATTTCCCCGGCAGAATCCTCGTTTTTGATAAAGATGGCAAGTTTATTCAGCAAATAGGGGTCGAGGGAGAAGGGCCTGGTGAATTCCATAACCTCTCCTCATTCACAATAGATGATGATTCAAAAACACTGCTTGTAGCTTCCGGCAGAAGATTGATATCCTACTCACTGGACAATGAATATATAACTGAGAAAACCTTTCCCTTTTTTATAGACTATATAGAAATAATCGACAAAAGCATAAATCTTGTAGCAGGAGAAGATGGCGTAAAATCCGGAGACAAATTTGTAAACCAACGTTCATTGTTTAAAATCAATTCCGACTTGGAAATTGTAGATTCAATTCCGCTTATTTATAGGGAAATGAATGAACAGACCGGAGCAAGCTATCCATATAAGAATTTTATTTCTACTATTGAAGAAGAAAAATATATTTATACCCCGGTTTTAACAAATGAAAGTATAATTAGAGACACTTTATTTAAGATTGATGGTTTAGTGCTTAATCCATCAACAAAGCTTGATTTTGCCCCTCCATTGCTCAATAAAGATGGCAATAAACTCATTCTCATCAAGAATATGATCTTATCCAAAAATTTTCTTATCTGTGAATACAATAGAGAAGGAAAAAATATGTTTTTCATTGGAGACAGGAGGAATGATTCCTCGATCAACTTGAATAATGGGATTTCTATTGATAATGGAGAAACTGTTGTCTTAAGACCCCTAGATTTATCTCAGGATCAATTCTATTTTGTCAAAACCTACAATTACTCTGATGTTTCAGAAGAGGAATTGAATCCTATGATTGGGATCGTAATCCTTAATTGAATTTTGTTTGGCCAGGTAAAAAAATGATAGCTTTTGATTTCTGGTTTTTACGTCCGTCAACTCTCCGTCTTTTAGTTCAGTGATGCTTGTGCCGGATTAGGATTCCGAATTGCTGTATTTACCATCTTTCCACTCTTTGAAAATCGGCCTATGTTTTCCCAATTTCGAAGATCTGTAGAAGCAGGATGAATGTAATCCCCTTGTTCATTTGAGTTGGATTTATTCCGTTCAAGGTAAACCCAAGAAGCGCAAAAAGCTATCTTTGAAAACCGAAACCGATCCATAAATACATTCTAACCAGTCAACTGAACCCATGATCAATACAGATTTCATCATCAATTCCATCAAAAAAACATCAGGCGAACCCAATTGGCAAGAATTGCTGGAAACAATTATTTCATCCTTCGATTGCACTACAGGGACTATCCACACGCTAGACCTTACTACCAATCTATTGATGCTCAAATCCCAAAAAGGAATTCCAGACTTCCTGTTACCAAAGATGTCTTCAATTCCTATCGGCAAGGGAATGGCAGGAATCGCTGCTGAGCGGAAGGCACCGGTAGAAATGTGTAATTTGCAGACCGATGATTCCGGGGTAGCCCGTCCAGCCGCAAAAGAAACAAAAGTGGAAGGATCCATTGCAGTGCCAATGATACTGGATGGGCAACTGTATGGAACCTTAGGCATCGCAAAATCTGAACCTTATGATTTCACCAAGGCAGAAAGCGATGCATTGCTAACTATAGGCGAGGAAATTGCCAGAAGCATTAAGAGCTAGATCTTAATCCTATTGAATTATAAGGGATTATATTTTTTGGTTTGCCTCATATGACCTTTTCACCCCCAAGTCAAGTACGCATATATATTTAGTGAATGGAAGAACTTAATGAAACAAAAGGGCATTCCTGACAAAAAACAGACAGATCATTGAGAACATTTAACCAAAAGCACTTGACAATCACCAATGACTTCTCTAAGTTTGCCCCCAAATGACAAAGTACTTAGTCAGGTTAATCTTAGCTTTTAGTATCCTTCTATCAAGTGGGTATAGTACTATCTATGCCAGTTTCGATAGTGAATCTACTTTTGAAGACCTAGGAAACTCATTTGGAACCGCAGTTGGCGCCAATAGCTCACGCCAGCACCCGCTTACTTTATCCAAGGCTAAGGAACACGGAGCTGATATTTTCACCGTAAATAATTCCAAGGTAGAGGAGGAAGACGATGAATTTGTCTCCAATAAGAGTCTTTTAAATAGCGATCATTTAAACGCTGTTCATTTCACGCAGCTATTTAATTTTCTTTTTAAAGAATCTTCCCATGACTTGCATTTCAGCAAGTATATCCCATCTACTGGCTCAGTCCGTAAACATGTAATCATCCAGGTATTTAGAATATAATACCATTTTTTTGAGGCATAGACACACTTTTGCCTAAACCTCCCCCAATTCCTATTTAAACCTAGAACCATCAGCCAAAAGCTCATGCTGTTCAATGGGATCTGTGTATTTCATATACACAAGTTCTCAAAATCATTCGAAAACAAGTATCGCCTTTACTAAATCAACCTATGAAAAATCAAATTTTCATGTTCTTAAGCCTGTGCGTCATATTGTGGACTACAAGCTGCAAGTCACACAATGAAGAGCATCATGAGGCAGAAACCAACTTTCAGGTAACGAGCCCTCTCATTATGGATACCTTGATCACCAAAGACTACGTATCCCAAATCCATTCCATACAGCATATTGAGCTTCGCGCACAAGAGCGAGGGTATCTGCAGAAGATCTATGTAGATGAAGGCCAGTTTGTAAAAAAAGGCCAACTACTCTTCAAAATCATGCCTAAGCTTTATGAAGCAGAACAGCAGCGTGCTGCCGCAGAGGTGGAGTTTGCAGAAATCGAGTATCAAAACACTAAAACGCTAGCTGATAGAAATATTGTAGCGCCCAATGAGCTGGCAATGTCGAAAGCCAAGCTGTCGAAAGCTCAGGCAGAGCTTACACTGGCAGAAGTCCACTTACAGTTTACTGAAATCAGGGCCCCGTTTGATGGCATTATCGGCCGTTTTCGGGTGAGAGAAGGAAGTTTACTGGACGAAGGGGAATTGCTCTCCGAACTTGCAGACAATAGTAAGATGTGGGTGTACTACAACGTACCGGAAGCAGAATATCTGGAATACAAAAGCGAAGTTAAAAATGATGGGGACGTGGTAGTCAGATTAAAAATGGCGAACAACAAACACTTCGCTTATTCAGGAATAGTAGAGACAATAGTAGCTGATTTCAATAATGAAACAGGCAATATCGCTTTCAGGGCAACATTCCCAAATCCAGACGGGCTGTTGAGACATGGGGAGACTGGTAACATCGAAATGAGTACCCCGCTCAAGAACGCCTTATTGATTCCCCAAAAAACGACCTTTGAAGTGCTGGAGAAAAAATATGTGTATGTGGTGGATGAAGAAAACAAAATCCGCTCCAGAGAAGTGACCATCGCAGCAGAATTGCCACATATTTATGTGATTTCCGAAGGACTGGAACAAGGGGATAAAATCCTTTTGGATGGGCTTAGACTGGTACGGGAAAATGACGAAATCCAATATGACTTTGTGCAGCCAAAGACCGCGCTGTCTCAGCTAGACTTGTATGCAGAGTAACCCTTTCTCTCTCCTAAACCAGAATTCATAATGTTTACTACATTCATAAAAAGACCAGTTCTGGCGATTGTGATTTCTATTATGATCGTGTTTGTAGGTTCGCTTGCCATAAAGCAGCTGCCTATCTCCCAGTTTCCCCAGATCGCCCCCACTACGGTAAGTATTTTCATAGCCTATCCTGGATCCAGTGCGGATGTACTGGTAAAGTCCACGCTTATCACCCTGGAAAACGCCATCAACGGGGTGCAGGATATGAGGTATATGGCTACAGATGCCACCAGTGCAGGTGAAGCCACCATCAACATCATCTTCGAGCCGGGTACAGATCCCAATGAAGCCGTAATCCGGGTGAAAACCAGAGTAGATCAGGTCATGCCCCTGCTCCCCGAACTGGTACAGAGAGAAGGGGTGGTCATCACACCTATCCAACCTAGCATGTTGATGTATGTCAACTTATATTCTACGAGCGAAAACATGGATGAAAAATTCCTGTACAACTATGCCAATGTGAACATGATCCCTGAAATCAACCGGATCAAAGGTGTAGCCAGATCTCAGATATTAGGAAGCCGTACCTACGCCATGCGCGTTTGGTTAAACCCTGACCGTATGCGGGCTTACAATATCTCTGTAGATGAGGTGATGGAAGCAATGCAAGAACAAAGTATTATAGGTCGGCCAGGTAGAATAGGCCAAAGCTCTGGTATTGAAGCTCAATCTCTGGAGTATGTGCTGACCTATAAGGGATGGTTCAATAAACCTGAAGAATATGACAACATCATCATCCGGGCAAACCCAGATGGGGAAAGTATCCATTTAAAGGACATCGCAAAAACAGAACTCGGCAGTGAATTCTTTGATATTTATTCCAACCTGGACGGGCATCCATCCGCTGCTATAGTATTGAAACAAAACTATGGCAGCAATGCCAGTGATGTTATCGATGAGGTAAAGGCTAAACTGGAGGTAATGAAAGCCTCTTTTCCTCCAGGAATGGATTACAAAATAAGTTATGATGTTTCCCGATTCCTTGATGCCTCTACTGAGCAGGTTATCCATACTCTACGCGATGCGTTTATTCTGGTTGCCTTGGTCGTATTCATCTTTTTGGGAGACTGGAGATCCACATTGATACCGATCATTGCAGTGCCCGTCTCACTCATAGGAGCATTCTTTGTACTCCAGATGTTTGGACTCTCCATCAACATCATTACCCTGTTTGCCCTCGTTTTGGCAATAGGCATCGTGGTGGATGATGCCATTGTGGTGGTAGAAGCGGTACATGCCAAGATGGAGGAATTCCCTCACCTGACGCCCTATCAGGCGGTAAAAAGAGTGCTTGGGGAAATATCCGGAGCAATCATCGCGATCACCGCTGTCATGGTATCGGTGTTCTTGCCGATCTCATTTATGAGTGGTCCTGTGGGCACATTCTATCGGCAATTTTCCATCACCATGGCCAGTTCCATAGTGATTTCCGCCATCATTGCACTGACACTGACACCGGTACTTTGCGCCATGTTGTTGAAAAACAATCATGGTAAAGAGAAGAAGGGAAATCTAATGACGAAAGGGCTGGATAGCTTCAATAGCGGCTTTGATAAATTGACAAGGAAATACGTAAGCTTGCTCAGATCCATGGTAAGCAGAAGGTGGCTTACATTTGGGATCCTATTACTCTTCGGTGCAGGGATTGTTTTCGAAAACCAAATTCTACCCTCGGGCTTTATCCCAAGTGAAGACCAGGGAACCATCTATGCCATTATCCAAACACCTCCGGGTGCTACTTTGGAAAGAACCAATCAGGTCTCCCAGAAGCTACAGAAAATATGTGAAGAGATAGACGGTGTAGAATCCGTCTCTTCTCTGGCGGGTTACGAGATCATGACAGAAGGCCGTGGCTCCAATGCCGGTACTTGCCTGATCAACTTAAAGCCGTGGGGAGATCGAAAGCATACCGTGAAAGAAATCATGGAAGAACTGGAAGAAGAATCCAGAGGGCTTGGAGCCGTAATAGAATTCTTCGAGCCTCCGGCAATTCCAGGATTCGGATCATCTGGAGGTTTCTCCATGCGCCTGCTTGACCAGACTAACACTACGGATTACCAGGAATTTGATGAGATCAATAAAAAGTTCATGGATGATCTCAGCCAGAGAAAAGAGCTGACCGGACTATTCACCTTCTTTGCAGCCAACTACCCCCAATATGAATTGGAAATAGACAACGATAAGGCCATGCAAAAAGGGGTTTCCATTGGAGATGCGATGGAAAACCTGAACATTCTCATAGGCAGCACCTACGAGCAGGGATTTATCCGGTTTGGTAGATTCTTTAAAGTGTATGTTCAGTCAGACCCTGCATTCAGGAGACTTCCTTCGGATGTATTGAATCTGTTTGTAAAAAATGACTCAGGAGAAATGGTTCCCTACTCAGCTTTCATGACCATGAAGAAGACCCAGGGACCGAATGAAATCACCCGGTTCAACATGTACAATTCAGCCTCTATCCGAGGACTGCCCGCTCCGGGATACACGACCGCAGATGCGATCCATGCGATCAGAGAAGTCTCTGTCCAGACGCTGCCTAAAGGCTACGACATTGCTTGGGAAGGACTTTCATATGACGAATCCAACAGGGGAAACGAAGCCCTTTATGTTTTTATGATCGTGTTGATATTCGTGTACTTCGTCCTATCTGCCCAGTATGAGAGCTTTATCATTCCACTTGCCGTGGTGTTTTCGCTTCCAGCTGGCGTTTTTGGTTCGTTTTTCCTTCTGAAAATGATGGGACTGGACAACGACATCTATGCCCAGATCGGACTGATTATGCTAGTGGGTCTATTGGGTAAAAACGCCGTACTGATCGTGGAATTTGCAGTGCAAAAACGTCAGGAAGGCTTAAGTATTCTTGATGCGGCCATAGAAGGTGCCAAGGTGCGTTTCAGACCTATCTTAATGACGTCTTTTGCATTTATTGCAGGTTTGATTCCGTTGATTTTGGCATCGGGAGCTGGGGCTATCGGTAACCATACCATTGGAGCCTCCGCACTTGGCGGTATGTTATTCGGTACCGTTTTCGGGGTGATCATCGTGCCAGGGCTGTATTTCATATTCGGCAATCTTGCCGATGGACGTCAAATGATCAAGAATCAGGATGAGACTCCATTGTCCGAACAAAAACACCATTCACATGCTTAAGAGAATAACATATATATGCCTGGGAGCAGCGGCTATCATGGCCGCGGCGACTGGCTGCAAAACTCCGGAACTAATCCAGAAAGATGTAAATAATGCAGTGCCTCAGAGCTATCCAAATGCTTCTCAGGATTCCTCAAATACTGTAATATCTGTAGATTGGAAAGACTATTTTGCCGATCCATACCTAAAGGCACTAATCGACACTGCGCTGAGCAACAATCAGGAACTGAACATCACCTTACAGGAAATTCAGATCGCCCAAAACGAAGTGAGGGTACGCAAGGGAGAAATCCTGCCGTCGGTAAATATCGGGGCAGCTGCGGGCGTGGACAAAGTGGGAAGATATACCAGCCAAGGCGCAAACGATGCCAACACGGATATCAAACCTGGAAAGGAAATGCCAGATCCACTGCAAGACTATATGCTGGGCGCATACGCTACTTGGGAGGTTGATACTTGGCATAAACTCCGAAACGCCAAAAAGGCTGCAATGACACGATATTTGGCCAGTGTGGAAGGCAAAAACTTTATGGTGACAAATCTGGTCTCGGAGATCGCCAACTCTTATTACGAATTGCTGGCACTGGACAATGAGCTGGCTATTGTAAAGCAGAATATCGAGATTCAAAACAATGCCTTGGAGATTGTAAAATATCAGAAAGATGCAGCCCGGGTGACAGAACTGGCGGTGCGTAGATTTCAGGCACAGGTACTCAATACCCAAAGCCTGCAATATGGCATTCAACAAGATATCATAGAGGTCGAGAATCGAATCAACTTTCTGGTAGGTAGATTTCCGCAGCGGGTGGAGAGAAATTCAAACGCCTTCGGAGACCTGATTCCTGAGACAATTCAGGCTGGCATTCCTTCCCAACTGTTGGCAAACCGCCCTGATATCAAACAGGCTGAACTCGAATTGGCAGCTTCTAAAATTGACATCTCAGTGGCAAAAGCTGACTTCTATCCTTCGCTGGCTATCACGGCAGGGCTAGGTTTTAATGCCTTCAATCCTAGCTATATATTCACCTCTCCCCAGTCTCTGATTTATTCTGCTGCAGGTGAACTCGTAGCTCCTCTGGTCAATAGAAATGCAATTAAAGCAAAATATCTGACAGCAAATGCCAAGCAGATTCAGGCTATCTATGACTATGAAAGAACCATTTTGAACGCTTACATAGAAGTAGCCAATCAACTCTCCAATATCCAGAATCTTGATCAAACCTATAATCTCAAATCGCAGGAAGTTCAGGCGCTTACTTCTTCTGTTGACATTTCCAATGAATTATTCAAGTCTGCAAGAGCGGATTACATGGAAGTGCTTTTGACACAAAGAGATGCGCTGGAATCCAAATTTGAATTGATCGAGACCAAGATGAAACAAATGAATGCCAAAGTGAATATATACCAAGCCCTTGGCGGCGGATGGAAATAAATTGGTTGATTAAAGGTTGAACGGCTATCCATTCAATGATATGGATAGAAATGTGGAAAGTCCCTCTGAACGTTTGGAGGGACTTTTTTAATCTCCTAATATTCTTACCAGCTCTTCATTCACATAATACACTTCTTTCCCATCCTTCTTAGGGTAAAGGATTTTCGCCTCTGCCAGTTCTGAGAAATACTTTGTCAACGTTGTCCTTGAGCTCACTCCCATCAATTCCCCCAGCGATTTAGATTTCAGATACGGCTGGGAAAAAATCAGTTCATTCACCTCTTTCGAATACCATTTGATTTTTGACTTCCCATGCTCTAGCGTAGCTTCCATCTGAACAATGATTTGACGGATTAAATCCTCAGTTAGAATTGAAGTTTTCTCCACCGCTTCCAGCATAAACAAGATCCAGGTCTTCCAGTCACCTCGCTGTGTGACCCCACCCAGATGATAATAATAGTCTTCTTTATGGACTATGATATATTTTGACAGATACAGCACGGGAAGATCAAGTAGTTTTTTGTTGACCAAATAGAGCTGATTCAATATTCTGCCCGTTCGCCCATTTCCATCTGCAAATGGGTGAATCGCTTCAAATTGATAGTGGGAAATGCACATCTTCAGCAGCGGATCAGTCGGGAAATCATCGTCATTCCCGAGATATTCCGTCCAGTTATCCATCAAGTCCTGAAGCAGCTTCTCTCCCCTGGGTGGAGTATAAACTGTCTCGCCCGACCGAAACTCACTATTCCCCCGCTTGATAATCGTCTGTGTCGCAGGAGATCTAAAACCTGCATTTGTGTTTTTCACTTCTCTGAACACCCCCAATATGACGTCTTGATTAATACTAGACTTGTCTTTCATGGTTGCATATCCTTCCCAGAGTGCTTCTCTATACCGCAGCACTTCCTTTGTCGCCGAATCCGCTCTTTCCTCTTGGATCAAGTCTGAAACCGCTTTATACAGCTCATCTTCCGTAGTGAAAATATTCTCAATGGCAGTAGAACTCTTGGCCTCCTGAAGGGCGATGGTATTTACCAGCATCGTTGGATTTGGCAAGCGAAGTACGCTTGCATTCACAGAAGCCAGTGCTCTCGATGCAGTAACCAGTTTTTTTAGAATCGTAATATCTTCTTCCACTTCCTTCGATAGAGGAAGTAAAGGCAAGTCATTAAAGGGAATATTTCGATCATAAGGCATAGAACACGTTCTTTATCGTGTCCAAATTTACCAATTATATGAACATGAAAAAATAAACATGTTCATATTTTTCATAAAAATGGACATATATCGATTATAAGTCCATTTACTGAACACATATTGACTATATGTCCAGATTTAAATAAATTATGGACACGTATGTGAAACCTGTTCAGAAAAAGTGACTTTTTCTACATCATGTTCATCTTATTACTTTAAAATGAACATGTTTTCCCGATTCAGCCTGTAAAATAAGCATCCAATTCAGCCAGCATGGCGGATTTGTCTTTCAGGTCATTGATGATTTTACCCTTTTCAAGCAAGACAATTCGATCACAGATTTCCGTCACATGGTTCAAATCGTGGCTGGATATCAAGAAGGTAACCTGAGAATTCTCCTTTTCCTGAAGGATCAGCTTCTTCAATCGGATCTGAGAGCTGGGATCCAAGTTCTCAAATGGCTCATCAAGAAACACTACCTCAGGATTTCCCATCAGTGCAGCCGCAATCCCCACTTTCTTCAAATTACCTTTCGATAGATCACGGATATATTTCTTTTTCCCCACGATCTCATCATTGAACAGCTCTGTAAACTTGCTCAGGTGAAGTTGCAAATCAGCCTCGGATAGGCCATAGATTTTGCGAAGCGTCTGAAAATATTCATCGGCAGTCAGGTAAGACAGGAGCATATGCTCGTCCAAGTATGCTCCAGTGCTTTTCTTCCACTCTTCAGATTTACTCACATCCCGAGAGTCTATTTCCACCTTACCTTGTGAAGCCCGAACAAGATCAAGCATAATTCTAAATAAAGTTGTTTTCCCGGCGCCATTATTCCCTACCAATCCAAAGCACTCAGATTTGGGAATGGTTAGATTGGCAACATCTAGGACAACGGCTTCTTTATATTGTTTTTTGAGATCAGTAACTTGGATCATAACTCTTGACGGAATGAAGATGAAATTTCGTATCGGTTTTTCAATACCCGATTTACATTAATAGTTGAAAGCTTGTTGAAGAATAAGATTCCCACCACGCCTATGGTACCCAGAGCCAGCAGTCCCACATAGGAATTGAAAAGCAGTGCAAAAGGAACATATATCACGTAGGGAGCCACCATCATAGGGATAATCATCAGAAACTGAGCTGCTCCCACCCCTTCGTAATTGAACATTGCTCCCTTATTCAGATCCATTGGTTTGGGCTTCCAAATAGCCAGATAGACAATCAAATGAATCAGAACACCCGCATTGAAAAGGAAGGTGGCCAAGTGGATCAATAAGAATTTCCATCCAAAATAGACGTAAGGTATTGACAGCAAAAAGCACAATAAGGAGATCGATAGTAGCAGCAGGTATTTCCCTCTTACCAGATTTTTTACCCCGTCTTTTCGATTAAGAAAAAAATCAAAATAACCTGAATTCCAGCTCAAGAACAGCTGGCCATACTGGATCATAAATATCCCTGTGATAAATACTCCTACAAAAATGAAAATAAAACTAAAACTACCGTCTGCAGAGTCATTATACTGTGGATTGTTGTAGAAAATCATTCCGTAAAGCAAAAAGAATGCGCTTAGCATCAAAAAAGCCCTGCTCTTTTTGTGCCGTATGATCAGCTTCCATTCTAGATTGGCAAGCTCGCCTGCCATTCCAAATCTCGAAAAGAAGCCTACCGATTGGTTTACGAAACGTGCTTCTTCTTCCTTTGCCAAATCCTCCAGATAAGCATTGTTCAGATAATAAGAGAAAGCGAGATAATACCCCACTAAGCAAACAACCAGCATCACAGCCAAGGGAAGAAAACTACTCATGGCAAATGTGAAAAACGGAGCTACCAGTTCACCCAGATTGAACCAACCCATGTAAGTGGATCCTCCACCCAGCAGAAGAATAATAAATACAATCACCACGCCGATCAGACTGTCCTCAAAACGCTGTTTGAACCAAAGCATAAACCAATGCAAAGACCAACTGGTAAACACCACCGTTCCCAGCCAAGACACTGCGCCTGAAATACCGTACCCAGCAGCTATTTCGGAAAATGCAAATGGAGCGAAAAGCACCAAGGCTATGATACTAAGTGGGGAGAAAAACGATCTTCCCAAAAGCATATGCATGATTTTTTTCTTCGAAATAGGAAGGTGTAAGAGACTTTCCAGCTCAATTACAGGAAGTTGCTGTAGAAAATATCTATACATAAACTCCACCAAAAAGAAGAAAATCAAACCTGCGTTGAGCACCTGAATAGGGTCTTGGCCCTCAGCAAGCTCTCCCAAAATTTTGCTCAGAAAAATCCCGGCCATCAACAGATATCCCAACAACATAATTGCCAGAAAACCGAGAAAAATAGCCACCATCAGGCTTTTGGCAAATGCCGTAGATCGGAAACTTTTTAGGAGTTCCAGACGGATCAGTTCAAATAACATAAAGTCTTAAATAATTGACAGTCTAAATTTTAACCCAAAATATAGGAAAAAGATGCTTCAATCATAGCCTTAATATGCAATTAATGAGTTTTGAAGGGATTTGGAGGAGAATTTTGTTGGAAGGTGATATATAAAACTGTTAAATCAAATAAAAAGGAACTGTCTGAAAATAGTATATATTTATAGTATATACTCATGATTATGAAAACACTCTCTTTAAAACTGGACAGGGATATCTTCGAAGAAACGGAGGCAATCATTAAGGATAAAAAGGTTCCAAGAAACAGGTATATCAATCAGGCACTTGAATTCTATAACAGGTATCAAAAGCGAAAGAAATTGAGTGTTGAATTTGCCGAAGCTTCCATCTTAGCCCATGAAAGCTCTTCTGAAATTATCGCAGAATTTGATGCCTTAATCGAGGAAGATGAAATCGAGCCTACCTGAGACCCTTTAGAATACACACAGGCATGACCTAATCGTCACACGGAGGGATGATTATTTACCGTGCGAGATTCCATGTGGCCTTTGAAAGACAAATTATAAACACATGAAACAATATGATATATGGCTTGCCAATTTGAATCCCTCCAAAGGAACTGAGCCTTGCAAGATCCGTCCAGTCGTAATTGTTCAAACCAATCTCCTCAATCAAGTTGATCACCCTTCTACAATGGTGTGTCCACTTACCACACAGCTAACTCCCAAGGAGAATATTCTTCGTGTGCGTGTAAATGAAGGAAATTATGGGCTAGAGAAGCATTCTGAGATTCTTATTGATCAAATCAGAGCTTTGGACAACCGCAGATTCCTAGAAAAGATAGGCGAATTAGGCCAACAAGAAATTGTAGATATTAGAAGCAAAATAAAAGCGGTTTTGGATTTCTAGACTACTATTAGAAAGCGGTTAGTTTTCGAAACTTCGAAATTCATCATTGGCCATTCGTCATTCGAAACTATAAGTAAAATCAAAACATTAAACCTTCGAGGTCAAAAAAAGACCTCAAAGGTTATCCTCGATAAACTCCTCAACACTGTTATAAATACCTCCCTTATAATTTAAAGAAAACGGATATCCACTAACTTCTATTGTACCCGACAACTCCTTAACCCCTGCTTTTTCCAGTGCTTTTGAAATCCATGTAGCCAATTCACTTGACCCGGAAATCTCAAATTTCAATTCTTCAGCTTTCGATTCAATTCTTCCTTTTGCCACGCTAAACCGAAAATTCTCTCCAGGCAATAATTGATTGATCTGTCCCGAAATCACCAGATCCTCCGGCAAACCTGAAATCAGTGGTGTCCCGCAATTGAGTAACCAAAATCTATCGGCTGTTTCCAGTGCAATCTCCAGATCATGTGTTACCACAAGAATTGACTTCACCTGGCTCTTGGAGATCTCCCGAAGTAAGTGCATGATTTCATAGCGATTCACCAAATCCAGATGAGCAGTGGGTTCATCCAATACCATCACCTTTCCATCTTGCGCCAAAGCCCTTGCGATCAATGCTTTTTGCCGCTGACCATCACTTATTTCGGAAAGTCTCTCATCACGTAGATATTCAATTTTCGTGGCCGTAAGTGCGTTTTCGACTACTTCCCGATCGCCGTCTGTCAGCTTTCCTGTCCAATTGGTATGCGGAATCCGCCCCATCGCCACCAACTGGCCCACTGTCATATTACCGGGAAGAAAGGGCTCCGTCAGCACGACCGACAGCTCTTTGGCCAAGACTTCCTTAGCGTAGGACAGAATAGGCTTTCCATTCAGCTGCACTTCCCCTTGGAATGGCTGTAACTGTCCCAAAATAGCTTTGACCAAAGTTGATTTTCCTACCCCATTCGGGCCAAGCAAACAGGTCATTTCACCTACCAAAAGTTCAAAATTCAATCCGCTTAAAATCTCCTTCCTCGCTTTTCCCTTGGTGTATCCAAGACCTAGATTCTTACCGATGATTGATGCCTTTGCCATAGCCTAAAATTCTTTGCTGAAGTTTTTGCGAAGCACCAAACTGATCACTATCGGAGCTCCTACCAGTGATGTCACCGCATTGATAGGCAGCGTCTGAGCAGATCCCGGCAACTGACCGACTGCATCGCACAAGAGCAACAAACTTGCCCCGATCAGCGCTGAAGCAGGAAAAAGTATCCTGTGATCTGAAGTCTTCCAGACCATCCTAGCCAAGTGTGGCACTGCAATTCCTATAAATGCTATCGGCCCACAAAAAGCAGTAATACTCCCTGCCAATAAGCCCGTGCTGAGAATCATCAACCAGCGCAGACGATCAGGGTTGACCCCCATGCTTTTCGCATAGCTTTCTCCAAGAAGCATTCCATTGTAGGATTTGACCGAAGCAATGACGGGAATAATCCCTATTAACATTACCAATCCCAACACCAACACCTGATTCCAAACCAAGCCTCCTAAACTTCCCATAGACCAAATAGTGAACAGTTTCAGTGCCTCGGCCCCTGAGAAATACGACAAGACCGAAATAACCGCCGAAACCGCAGATCCAAACATCAACCCAACGATCAGAAGGGTCATGCTGTCCCTGACTTTCCAGGCAACCAAACTCACGGTAAGCAATACCAAACTTGCGCCTAACGTACCCGCAGTCGCAATCGCCCAAGGATTGATAGCCCCGCCAAAGGCAGACAAGCCAAAGGCCGAGCCGGCCAACATTAAAATCGCCACACCAAGGCCTGCACCGGAACTAATACCCAGTACAAATGGACCTGCAAGCGGATTTCGAAAAAAAGTCTGCATCTGAAGGCCACTGATGCTTAAGCCAACTCCAGCCAAGATTGCCACCAAAGCCTTGGGGATTCTATAGTTCATAATTATCTGTTCCCTGGAGGCTTTTACCCAATCTCCGGTGAAAATGCCAGTAAGAATCTCACTTGGCGAAATCGAAACTGATCCCAAACTGACATTCAGCAGAAAACTGACCACCAAAAGAATCAGTGCGGCGATAAGCAGAAGAAATGGACTATTTAGTTTCATTGAGTTGTTGATAAAAATACAACTCATAGCCTGGAAGCAAAGCCGGATGAAGGATTTTGATCAGATCTTTGAGGATCAGATCCGGCCGCATGTATCCCAACTCAAAATATTCCAGTCCGCCTGCTCTCCCCCGCTTCTGAGTATAAGAAAACACATTACCGGACTGATAAGCTTTGAAAGCTTTGTATCTGGGCTCCGAATCCCCCATGGTTTTCAAATCAGGAAAATCAGCAGAACCTACCCAAAAATCAGCTTCCAGTGCATTTTCCAGCACAAACTCATAATTCAACTGCGCACTTCCTGTTCCTTTCTGATCTGAGAAAATATAGTTCCCTCCGGCATTTTCGAGGATATTCGCTCCCCAGCTTTCACTTCCGGGAGCATACCAAATATCCTGATAAAGCACTCCACTCAGTACCGTAGGACGAAGGGAGTCAATGATGGAATCACTCAATTTCTCAGCTTCCAAATAATCCTTTTCAACCTTATCAAAAGCGACCGCAGCTTCCTCGTATTTTCCCAACAGCACCCCCGTAAACTTGATCCATTCAGCCCTGCCCAGGGGATGCTGCTCCACATATTCACCGTTGATCACTGCAGGGATTTTAGCTTGCTCCAGCAAATCCAGATACTTCAGGTTATCTCCCGTGGTGGAAATCATAATCCAATCCGGATCTAAATCGATCACCATTTCCGTATTTGCCGAAGGTCCGGCTCCCAAATCCTCCACTCGACCTGCGTCTATCTGTGCCCAGGTTTTCTCAGAAGAAATCAAATCTAAATTTGGAAACCCTATCAATTTTTCAGTCACATTCAGTATATCCAAATGCGGAATATGAGTAGTGGAAGTCAGAATGACTTTTTCGATAGGAAGTTGAATGACCCCATCGAAATCACCTTCAGGTTTTTCGGTGTTTTCTTCCAAAACCAAATAGGTAAATATCCTATCCGATCCAGTCCAAGCCTGTGTAACATCAAGCTGCCAAAAACCATTTCCCCGTGAGATTTCGAATCCTGAAGCATAGCTTAAGTCTATCCTTTCAAGTTCTTGCCCAGTCCGAGAATCATTCTTACTACACCCTGTAAAAGAATAGGTTACAATCAAGAAAACAGAAGTTACAAAGAGCCTAAAACGTTGATTTTTCACAGAATTTCTTGGAGACATTGAAATCCAAAATAAGCTCGGGATTTTGCCACTTCCAAAATTTGTGCATAATCAGATTTTTTTTATAAGCTTTCCCGATCTACTTTTGCAGCCGAAATAGGTTCCCAAACTCGCATCTGAGCTCTTGGGATTAAAAGGGAATTTGGTGTAAAACCAAAGCTGTCCCCGCAACTGTAAGCTGAGCGGATTATTCCGCAGATTTGTCTATAAAGCCATTGTCCCGAAACCAATCCGGGGTGAGAAGGCGGCAAATCAAAGCAAGCCAGGAGACCTGCCCGTT
This sequence comes from Algoriphagus sp. AGSA1, assembly GCF_021390545.1. Classification (GTDB taxonomy): domain Bacteria; phylum Bacteroidota; class Bacteroidia; order Cytophagales; family Cyclobacteriaceae; genus Algoriphagus. The sequence goes on from NZ_JAJUWR010000007.1 coordinate 58,119, forward strand.
TCTTTTGATTCTGTGCTTTCGGAGGAAAAGCGATGAGGAATGTACCTGAACCGCCCTTCGCAGTTCCGATCCCTTCTTCCCCTTTCTCTTCAAGCCCGAATCGGATTTAAACTAATTCGATCAGGCATGACTTTGCTTTTGTGGGTTTACACGTTTATCGGCTTTAGCCCGATCAGTCAGGATACAATTCCCTTGGCTGAGGTAGAAGTCTATGCGCCGGCTTTGGATAAATTCGCCCAAGGGCAGAAAGTAATCAACTGGACAAAAAAGGATTTGGAAGATTATCAAGGCCGCTCACTGGGTGATATTCTTCAAGAGCAATCCCCCGTTTTTGTGCGGCAATATGGTGCCGGGATGATCGCCTCCCCTTCCTTTCGCGGCACTTCAGCGGGCCACACGGCAGTTTTCTGGAATGGTCTTCCTATCAATAGCCCTTCTCTGGGTCAAAGTGATCTGTCTATTTTGCCGATTTCCTCCATCGATCAGGTAAGTGTACAGTTCGGGAATGCTGGAGCACTTTTCGGAAATGAAGCCATCGGAGGCTCCGTGCATCTGGGTACAGCTACTGAATTTGGAAAAGGACTGGAAGCCGGGATTACCCAACAAATCGGCAGTTTTGGAATGTTTAATACTTCAGCTTTTGGAGCTTATTCTTCGGAAAGCTTCAGTAGTACCTCGAAAATCTACAGACAATTTTCCAAGAACAACTTTCCTTACAAAGACCTTGGGCAATTTGGCACGCCCGAAATAAAAGAAGATCATGCTCAGTTTGAGCAAATTGGTCTAGTGCAAAACTTTGCCTGGAATCTGAATACTGACAACCAACTGAAATCTGCATTCTGGTGGAACAAAACCAACCGGGAAGTCCAACCTGTGATGGGATCCAAAACCACAGATAAGCAGGAAGATCAGGCATTCCGTGCCGTGATTGATTATTTTCATTTTGAGGAAAAATCCATCTGGAACTTGAAAACCGGCTTTGTGAGAAATGAACAGACTTTCAATGCCAGTGAAAACAACAGCACCCAATATTTCTTGGCGGGAGACTGGGATCAGGAGCTTTCTGGCCAGTGGACCTCCAAACTCGGCGCAAGATACACGCTGACAAAAGGGAATCTGAGCACGTATCAGGCTGACGAAAATCGTGTGGAATGGTATCAAAGCACGAAATTCTCTGCTTCTGAGAAGCTCTCGTTGGCATTAAACCTAAGGCAGCTTGTCTATGATGGCACTTTTGCCCCATTCACTCCCAATCTGGGAATGGATTGGAGTATATGGGCTACGCCCTCTCAAAACTTTCTTCTGAAGACTTCTTTAGGGAAAGGCTTTAAAGTCCCCACGCTGAATGACCGTTTTTGGAATCCTGGCGGAAACCCGGATTTGCTTCCCGAAGAAAGTCTGAGCGGAGAAATCGGCCTGACCTGGAACAAGCAAGGAAATATCAACTGGGACCAAAGCTTGACTTATTACAAAATGTCCGTGGACAACTGGATAATCTGGCTGCCAAAGGGAAGTTTTTGGACTCCGGAAAACATCAAAAAAGTAAGCAATCAAGGACTGGAATATCAGGGTGCTGTGGATGGAACTTTAGCTACCTGGAAATGGAAATTAACCACATCCTACACCTATTCAAGGGCTGTCACTACGAAAGGCGCAGATGAAAATGATCAGTCTGTGGGCAAGCAGCTCCCATACACTCCACAGCATCAGGCGAATGCGAAAATCAGCATTGAACAGCAAGCTATTTCGGCTTTTGTGAGCACATTTTACGTCGGGGAAAGAGCCGTCACTGCCGACAATCCACGGCTTATGCCTTCTTACCAGCTTTTCAACATGGGACTTGGGTACAATAAGTTTCAGCTAGGCAAGGTTCATATCCCGCTGGGTTTTCAAGTCAACAACCTATTCAACACCGACTACCAAGTGCTCTACCTGAGAGCCATGCCGGGAAGATCATATCAATTCAATTTATCCATACTATTATGAACTTAAAACAACTACTCTGGGCATTTGCCTTGATCTCTGTCTCCTTTGCCTGCTCAGACAGCGGCGATGAAAAACCTTTAGGTAAATATGACAATGGCATTCTGATCATGAACGAAGGTAACTTCGGAACCAATGACGGTGAAGTATTTCATCTGAATCCAAACACTCAAGAACTACTTCCGAATATATTTGAAGCAGAGAATTCCCGCCCTTTCGCAGGTCTGATTCAAGATATGGTGCTTGAGGATGACAGATTGTACTTGGTAGCCAACACAGGAAAGGTGGAAATCGTGAATCCGGCAGATTTCAAAAGTCGTGGTGCGATAACAGCGGAATTGGATATTCCAAGATCCCTGGCAGTAAATGGAAACAAACTTTTCATAAGTGATTATGGCCCATATGACGAAACCTATGCTAACCCTGATTCTTATATTGCCGTAGTGAACGGTCTTGATGGCGGAGTAGTCTCAAAGAAAATTGCCGTTTCCAGTAGGCCTGAAGATCTTTTCTCATACCAAAACTACATTATAGTAGCTGGCACAAACGAAAATAAAATCGAAATCATCGATGCCACTCAGGAAGCTGTGATCAGCACATTGGATCTAGATGCTTCCCCCCGTCAGTTCCATGCTGAAGGAGGCACGCTATGGATATATGCTGTGACCCCGGATGAGGTGATATTCTATACTTTAAATCTTAGCAGCCTTACTTTAGGAAATACTTATTCAGTTCCTGTCACTAAACCTACTGGCAGAATTGTATTCGACGGAGATGACAAGATGTATATTGTGACTAGCTCTGATTGGCCAGAGTACAACGATGCCATATTCGAACTTGAAATCGAAGGTAGCACAGTTACAGCTACAGAACTCATGACTGGCACAGGATTCTACGGAATCGGCTTTGACGACGAACGGGATCAGATCTATGTAGCCAATTCCAACGGGTTCCAGGGAAATGGAACGGTAACTGTACTTTCTGAAACTGGTTCTGTGGTAAGAACTTTCGAAGTAGGCAGAGGCCCTTCTGGGTTCTTGGTTTATTAGATTGAAGGATTGAAAAATTGGAAACTAGGTAAGCACTCCTTTTTATATATCCATTGATCATTTTACAAAGCCGTTGGGATTGGTTTTCCATCGGCTTTTTGTTTTGAAAGAAGATCAGATAAAATAAAAATCCATAAAAAGAAAGGAAACCGGACGCATTTGAATTCAAATGGAAACCTGAAGCGAAATTTTCAATTCCATCCGCCTTTGAAGAAACTTACACTTTAAATTATATAAATTAGTTCTCAGAGAGAATTTTAGAGAATTCATCTTATAACTTATTGCCTTACTAAGCCTTTGACCTCTCGGATAGGGAACTCCAGCTCAGTATATCCCATAGCATAAGGACCAATCTCATATGGGATGTAAGTCAAATGCAATGTATCGCCCTCATACCCTATGGCATTGGGAAGAAAGAAACCTGTATCGGGCAAGAAAAATCTGCCGTCTTCATTTAGCTCTAAACCTTCTTCGACCTCATGATACTCACGAAAAGCCTTCTCGGCCAAATCAAGCATTTTCTTCTGATCCAGAACCACCCGATCCACAGGAAGTGACTTTCCTGTCAGCTTGTCGAAGTTCAGGTAATAGACGCTGGAATTGGGATGTGCGCCACCTGAGTAGTTGAATTCGGTGAAGATAAAGCTCAGCGTGCTGTCGGATTCATAAGTCAGCTTCGCATCAAGCTCCACCATCCATTCGCCGGGGGCATCAGGAAACTCTGTTTTAAATTCCACAAAAGAGTCCAAATAATCCTTTGCCGCAGAATCCAGATTGACAAAATCCTTGTCCTGGTGGAAATACACCAGCAGCTGCTCCATAATCGCTTCATTGAGTGGAGCGGCAGCATCCGAATTTTCGGCCACAGGCCAGTTGATTTCCACCTTTGCACAGCTTTCATCCACGCATCTTTCGGATGAAAAGGTCTTCGTAGTAAAAGTGAGCTGTTCTTCTGTTTCTTCTTTTTCTTCACAAGAAAAAAAAAGTAGCATGGCTATCAAAAGGAGGTGTTTCATTTATGGTTTTCTTTAGTTTGGAAAAAAACCTCTATCAAATCCCTCGCCAAAGCCAAAGGACTAAGCTCTCCACTTTCAACTTTTGGGCGGTTTAGGCTGAGCATCTTCTGAACTTGCCGATGCTCCAAAAAGAATTTTCCCAGTAAGAATTGTAGATTTTCATCCAACCAACCCAATCTTTGCGAAGCCCTGTTTGACTCCCAAAAACCAGATCTCTGCATTTGATCCTTAAATTTCTCAATCATTTTCCAACTATCGCTCAGTCCCTCCTTAGTCAAGGATGACGCAGTCATCACGGGAGTTGACCAGTTATTTTGTCCCAGTGGAAAAAGATGAAGTGCATTCCTGTAAACGGACTTTGCCCTGTTGGCATTTTCCTCGTTGTCTCCATCAGCTTTGTGAATCACCACGCCATCAGCCATTTCCATGATGCCTTTTTTGATGCCCTGAAGTTCGTCACCCGCCCCGGAAAGCATCAGCAACAGGAAGAAGTCCACCATGTTTTTGACAGCCGTTTCAGACTGCCCCACGCCCACAGTTTCGATCAATATCACATCAAAACCGGCTGCTTCACAAAGCAACATAGCTTCTCTTGTTTTGGAGCTTACTCCTCCCAACGTTGCCCCTGTAGGGCTGGGGCGAATGAATGCCCGCTTATCACCGGCCAATTTCTCCATCCGGGTTTTATCCCCTAGAATGCTGCCTTTACTTTTCTGGCTGGACGGGTCTATTGCCAAAACAGCGACAACCTTGCCTTGCTCCACAAGCATTTTTCCAAATGCCTCAATAAATGTGCTTTTACCCACTCCAGGAACTCCTGTAATTCCTATTCTGATCGACTTTCCTGTGTAAGGTAAAATCTCCTGTACCAAATCAGAAGCCAACTCCAAGTCCGATTCCAGTGAACTCTCAGCTAATGTGATTGCCTGGCTCAGCTTCGTTCTATCACCAGAAAGAACTCCTTCTTTGTATTCCTGTAGCGTAAAGCGCTTTCTCATTTTGGGTAGCCATCAGTAAAACTCACATCTCCCATGGGACTTTTTTGATAGGTGGCGATCACGTAAGGTCGCATATCCTCCGGGAAATATGGATCAGTTGGAGAAAGCTTAACCTCCTGACCAATCTCCTCATTAAAAAAGAAGAGCACCGTCCTGCCATACTTAGTATGGGGCATGGCATCCCCATATTCACGCATCCATTCCTTTGAGGTATCCAACGCCTTTATCGCATATACCCGTACCACTGGCCCGGTATTATTTTCATTTCTGTAGTGGCCCAATTCTTCGAACTTCCCGTCAAATCGCTCCATTCCGGGCTGAAAAAATGATTCCCGGGCAATCAAAATAACCAGAGCTATCACCACGCCGGCCAGAATATAGAAAATGAGCTTTGAGCTTTTCAAAATATAAGTGTGGTTATCAAGTTTAGGCCTTAATTTAGCCGAAAATTCCGAGAATGACCTTCGAGTACCTCAAAGCGCTTCATATCATTTTTGTAGTCACCTGGTTTGCAGGGCTATTCTATATTGTCCGGCTGTTTATCTACCAGACCGAAGCCATGGAGCGCCCGGAAGCCGAACGCATCATACTTAAGCCTCAGCTTGACCTCATGGCATCGAGGCTCTGGTACATCATCACCTGGCCGTCCGCAGTACTTACACTGATTTTCGGGTCATTGGTTTTGAGCCATCGAATGGAATTTTTACATCTGGGCTTTATGCATGCCAAACTCGGATTTGTATTCTTGCTATACTGCTACCATCTGTGGTGTCACAAATTATTCAAAGAACTTCAGACTGGACGAACCCGATGGACTTCTACGCAGTTGAGGATATGGAATGAAGCCTCCACGCTGTTGCTTTTCGCAATTGTGTTTCTGATCGTATTGAAAAGTACCTTGAGCATGGCATGGGGACTTGTGGGCCTGATCACACTTGTTGTGATGCTGATGTTAGGAATCAGACTCTACAAAAAACTCAGAAAGAAAAACTAATTATTTTGAACATGAGGTCACCAATTTTAATCCTTGCCCTTATTTCCCTAGTTTGCTATCAATGCAAGCCTGCAGGAGAAAAAAACAAGACACTGCCCAAACTCGGCAATTGGCATGTCAATGAAAAGAAGGAAGGAGGCCAGATAGTTCTGGACACTGTATATCATACCATTGCGGACTTTTCCTTCACCAATCAAGAGGGAAAAACCATAACAAATGAATCAGTGCAGGGCCATGTTTATGTAGCCGATTTCTTTTTCACTACCTGTCCCACTATTTGCCCTATCATGAAAAAGGAGATGTTGCGTGTTTACGAGGAATTTGGCAGCAATCCTGATTTCAAAATCCTGAGCCACACCATAGATCCCAAACATGACACTCAGGAGGTCTTGCAGGATTATGCCCAAAAGTTGGGCATTGAAGACGCCAACACCTGGAATTTTCTTACCGGGGAAGCCGAGAAGATTTATGAAATAGGCCAGACAAGCTATATGACCACCGCCATGGAAGACCAAGACGCAGCAGGAGGTTTTCTGCACAGCGGGGCTTTTATCTTGGTGGATCAACAAGGGCATATACGCGGTGTTTACGACGGTACCAAAGCAGACCAAGTGGATCAGCTTATTGCTGACATCCCAACCCTGTTAGGAAAATGAGAAATTACCTGATCTTTTTACTCCTTGCGGTAGCATGTAATACCAAGTACTCAAGGGAAGAAAACACCTTGGCCCAAATAGAAGATCATGAGGTAATGAAGTATGCTGTAGAAGGAAAAACCATCTACGAAAAACATTGTGGAAACTGCCACCAGAACGATGGGATGGGCTTGGGCAAATTGATCCCCCCTATTAAAGATTCAGATTACTTTCAGGCAAGTGTACACCGAACTGTCTGGATCATGAAGCATGGGCAGGAAGGGGAAATAGAAGTAAATGGTCAACGCTATAATCAGCCTATGCCGGCCAACCCCCAACTTACTCCTTTGGAAATCTCCCAGATCAGCACTTACCTGTACAATATCTGGGGGATGAACGAGGGAAAAATCACCTCAAAACAAGTAGAAAAATATCTTCAGGAAAAGCCTGGATTTTAATTATTTAAGCATTTCCTCAGCTTTTGCAAGCGCATCTTTGATCTTGACATTCACCTCAGTTACCAATACCATTTGACTGTCAAGATATTCCTCCAGCTCTTCTTCCGTTTTGCCCCCATCCTCTACTTCATATTGGCGCATCCAGACAAACATGGCATCATGTGCCTGGGAAAGGTCATAAGCAAGGGCCTTGTATTCCTTTACACTGGCAGAATCGTAAGGATCCGCACGTTCTATTTCTTCAGCTTTGGAAAGTGCCCTGCGCTCCATTGATTTGAGTTGGCCCATCTTTGGCATCACCTCATCATGAACGCCTATGACTTCTTCCCGAAGCTTTTCGTTTTTACCCTGACTTTTTGGCCCACAGGCATTTATAAACAAAAATGAGGTAAAAATTAAAAATAGAATTGATCGCTTCATGATAATTTTATTTAAGCACAGGCAAGTTACAATTTTTTCTAAATATAGTATCAAAAAGGAAGATCATATCCAAATGCGATTTATTCGGCTAGAGCTATTAATTTTAGACGCTAATAAACAACACTATTATGAAACCATTTTGCTTTGCCGATGGGCAGATTATACCTACTGAAAAAGCCAGTATCCACCCCATGGATTTAGGATTTATCCGGGGCTATGGGATTTTTGATTTTTTCAGAACCGTCAACTTCCGACCTCTTTTTCTCGAAAGCTATTTGGATAGGTTTTTTGCTTCAGCGGAGAAAACTTTTCTACCTCTGGACTATTCCCGAGCTGAACTGAAAGCAGTGATTCAGGATTTAATTGAGAAAAACCATCTCAAAGAAGGAGGTATTCGGATGGTTTTGAGCGGAGGCATTTCCCCAAATCATTTTTCTCCTTCCAAGGGGAAGCTTTTTATCTTTGCTGAATCATTGATTTTCCCCGCCCAGGAAAAATATGAAAAAGGCATTAAACTACTCTCACTGGAATATGTGCGTCCAATCGCGGATATCAAGACAACCAATTACGCACTTTCCGTCTGGGACAGCATACGCTGGAAAGATGCAGGAGCTGAAGATGTGCTGTATCATATGAACGGTATCATCAGTGAAAGTTCCAGGAGTAATTTTTTCATTGTTAAGGATGGGGTAATCAGCACGCCGGACGCCCATGTATTGATGGGAATTACCCGAAAGCATGTGATAGAGTTAGCTGGAGAGGTACAGATCAGACCTGTAAGTCTTCAAGAAGCGCTCAATGCTGACGAAGCATTTATCACAAGTACTACTAAAATCCTTCTTCCAGTCACCCAAATCGATGAGCATGAAATCGGAACCGGAAAACCAGGCCCAGTATCTCTTGACCTTTTAGAGAAATTCCGTGAGCTCGAGAAAGAGCTTTGTTATTAGGGGAAATTTCCAGAGCAAAAACAATCAAGTATCGACCACCTACAAAAAGACAATATGATCGCCCGCAATGATGCCAGCAGGCATATTTCCCTTACTACGTCGCCATTCGTGCCACACGAATGGCTTCAGCAATATAACCGTGTACGCTGCGAAAAACCCTTTGAATCTCTTTGGTTAAAAAACTGTAGCCCCTCAATTGATCAAAGTCCCGTTTTTCAGAATATACATGAGTTTCTCAGGGTCCTTGCTGTTCAGTGTAAGCGTGCCCCGCACCCGCACTCTGTTTGAAGTGTATTTGATAGGAGAAGCCATTTCCACTTCCATCACCGTTTCCGGCCCTCCGGATCCACAAAAGAAACACTCTGCCAATGGTAAACTGGACAAGATGATATGATCAGGCTTAAACATCCCCTCAAATGGAATAATGTACCCATCCGCTTCCACTACTTTCCCTTCCATGCCGGTGATGTTTTCAGAAAAAACCGGCACATAGAGTTCCCCATATTCATCTTCGGAGATTTTATAGCTGACCTCCGAGAGGTTTTTCCATACATTGGTCTTTTGTGCCAAAACAGAAGCTTGTCCTACTACTGCCAGAAGAATGGTCAAAAGGGCTATTTTCAATTTTCTCATATACTTGGGTTGTAAATCATCCGCTAGTTAAGCCTTTGTCAGTTGCTTTGCAATACTTGTTTGATAAGCTGCAAAAGCCGGAATGACAGAAGCCACAATTCCAACCCCTAACGCAAACACTACTATCCAAAGTTCTTGCCTGAGGAAAACCCATGCTTGAAGCGATGCCATTACCCCCTGTTCATTTTGTGAAATAATCACCGAAAGGAAGGTATGCCCCAGTAAAATCCCAAGTATAGCGCCCATAAAGGTCAGCATGGCCCCCTCCAGGAATATCAGCAGTAAGAGCTGTCGCTTAGAGGCTCCTATTGCCCGTAGCACAGCGAGATCATATTTCCTTTCTTTCAGGGAATTGTATAATGCGATGAAAATCCCCAAACCCGAAATGCCTATAATCGCTACTGCAAGTCCTTGCAGCAGCGAGATCCCCACACCCAGCAATTCAAATAGCCTGGACATTTCAAAAGAAGGAGAAGCTGCCTGCATGGAAGTACCGGAATTGATCAGGCGAGGAAGCTGTATCGCCGCCATAGGATTTCTATACTGTATCAGCAGCGTGGTCAATTCCCGTGATTCGGCAACCTTCGGAAAACCCTTCGTCGCTACTGGCCCATGAGTATCGATATCATGTTGCTCTTCATGGTTTGCGATGGAATCACTTGCCTCCTCCTCTTCCTCATGCGTGTACCAAATAGATTCCACACTGGTAAGAACCAAGCGGTCAAGCACATTCCCTTTCCGCTCAAGTACCCCAACCACCTTGAAATTATTGGCATCATGCTCATGACTCCCTTCCGTGATCCCATGACTCCCCACAAATTCACCCCCGATTTGAAAACCTGTTTTCATGGCGACTTCTGCTCCCAAAACCACCTCGAATGGCTTTTCCCATAGCCTTCCCCGCTTCAGGGTAGCATCGTAAAGAGCCGGATAATCATGATTTGTACCCACTATCCTATAGCCCTTGTAATTGTCGCCTAAGGCCATTGGGATAATATTCTTTACCAATCGGTTTCTAGAGAGCTTTTGAGCCTCATCCATTGGGATATTTCCTGTAGGATAGTCTATGTGGTACACTCCTGACAGGATCAATTGCAACGGACTCCCTTTGGCTCCCACCACCAAATCCACGCCTGCGGCATCCTGGTTCATTTTCTTTTCAAACTGATCCTGAATAAGCAGCAATACTGTAATTATAGCCAGCCCAAGAGCGAGCAAAACCACATTCAGGCCAGTTGATAGCGGTCTGAATGTAAGATACTTCCAACTTAATTTAAATAAATTCATGTTGCTTTTACCTCTATAAAGTTGGGAATATGGGCTTTCACGCGCTGATCGTGGGTCACGATGATCAACGCCGCCCCGATTTTGGACGCCTGGGACTTCAAAAGTAGGATCACCTTTTCCGTATTGTCATCGTCCAGACTGGACGTGGGCTCATCTGCTAAAATCAACTTGGGAGAATTGGCCAAGGCTCTGGCGATAGACACCCGCTGCGCTTCACCTTCACTTAATGTCAAAACAGAAGACTTGGCTTTATGGCTCAACCCCACCTCTTCCAGCAGAAGATCAATGTTTTGCCCTTTTTCCTTTGCCAGAAAGTGCGCCACTTGAAGGTTTTCCCTGACAGTAAGCGCGGCCAGTAGATGTGGTTTTTGGAAAACAATCCCAATCTCCCTTCCCCTGAACAAATCCAATTCCCCATCTCTCAGGGACGTAAGGTTTTTATCTGCCAGCAACACTTGACCCGTCTCCGGATTGAGTAGGCCAGCGAGGAGATTCAGCAGTGTAGTTTTACCCGAACCTGATTTTCCCAGTACCAATAAGGCATCTCCTGCCTCCATGGCGATATCCGGAAAAACATGGAGTTTTTGACCTGGATGTCTGTATGTTAGATTTCTTGATTCAAAAAGCATGATTACGTTACCGGAATTTCTACCCGAAAGGTTGTCCCTTTTTTGGGACTGCTCTCAAAACTTATATTACCATGCAGCACATCGACGCATTTTTTCACAATAGACAAGCCTAAACCTGAACCCTCAACTATCCCTACGTTCTTCGCCCTGAAGAAGCGGTCAAATAATTGGTTCTGCTCTGCCTGGGGAATCCCAATACCATGGTCCATTATAGTCCCTATCAGCTTGTTGTCTTTGTATTCCAGCTTAAACAAGACTTCCTGCCCATCCTTGGAATATTTCAGGCTATTTGAAAGGAGATTTTCAAATATCTGGTACAGCAGCTCTTTATCTGAAGTGATGACTTTTGGCAGATTGACTAGTTCGGACTTGATTTTCACGTGATTTTCATTCCCTACATTTAAGGAATCGAGAACTTCTTTGACAAATGCCCCCACAAACATCTTCTTGGGTCTGTACTCGATTTTATTTGCATCGGCCTTCCCGAAAAACAAAACACTGGTCAATAAATTATTCAGTGCCCTTACCGAATTTTCGATTTTGAAGGCATGTTTGGTTATTTTGGGCTTAAAAGGATGATCTTTTTCAGCATAGATCTGGAGCAATTGCGCAGAACTGAGTATGGATGTCAGGGGAGTTTTGAAGCCGTGTGAAACATTCAGCACAATCCGAGACTTCAACTCGTTGATCTCCCTTTCCTTTTCCAGCGCTTTGGTAAGTTCTCGATTGGCATTGTAAAGTTCCTGCGTACGTTGTTTTACTTTTTCCTCCAATTCATTGTTGAGCATTTGCAGTTCCTTCTCCTTGCGATCCTTGTATATTGCCAGTTCGATCACCATGTTCAGTTCCCTGATATTGAAGGGCTTGATCACATATGCGCTGGGATTGGTCCCCACCACTTTATTGAGTGTCTCAGCATCTGAGCTGGCACTCAGATATACTACTGGCACATCATAGTTTTCGTTGATGATTTCAGTAGTCCTTATCCCATCCAGTTCTCCCGCCAGATTGATATCCATCATCACCATATCGGCGTGGTTTTCTGACAGTATCTCCAGTGCCTTTTCTCCCGAATCCGCAATTCCAAGAATTTGGTGCTGATTTTTTTCCAATGCTTTTTGGAGCAAAAGGGCTGATACCGGATCATCTTCCACGATGAGGATTTTGAGGCTAAACATGGTTCTGTATGATTTTGAAAAATATAATTCTGATCGAAAATATAAAAAAACATCCATGAACTGGAACTTCACAAACGGACATGAAAGAAAAACTTTTATTTCATGTAATCTTCGCTTACCTGAGCCCTTATCCGCGAAAATCCGCAGGAACTATTTTAGACTTTCAGAAATAAACGCATCTGGCTACAGAATCCTATATTAAATGTCCGCATAATGTTCCCCTTTTCTTTTGTGGGTGGTGGGTTTATTCTATTTTTGTCCCAAACTATAGAAATCGCATCATGAGTGTACTAGTAAATAAAAATTCCAAGGTAATCGTACAAGGATTCACCGGGTCTGAGGGTTCTTTTCACGCACAGCAAATGATCGAATACGGTACCAACGTAGTCGGCGGTGTAACCCCCGGTAAAGGAGGCTCGACACATTTGGAGAAGCCTGTATTCAATTCTGTAGAAGAAGCAGTTCACAAAACCGGTGCTGATACATCGATCATCTTCGTACCACCTGCATTCGCAGCTGACGCGATCATGGAGGCAGCAGATGCAGGCATCAAAGTTATCATCGCCATCACCGAGGGTATCCCTGTGGCAGATATGATGAAAGCCAAACCATATATCATCGAAAGGGGCGCTACCCTGATCGGTCCTAACTGCCCAGGCGTAATCACTCCAGGAGAGGCAAAAGTTGGCATCATGCCAGGCTTTGTCTTCAAAAAAGGACGAGTAGGCATCGTGTCCAAATCAGGCACCTTGACATACGAGGCTGCTGATCAGGTGGCCAAAGCTGGTCTTGGCGTATCTACGGCTATCGGTATCGGTGGTGACCCTATCATCGGTACATCTACCAAGCAAGCTGTACAGTTGCTAATGGAAGACCCTGAGACTGATGCGATCGTGATGATCGGTGAGATCGGAGGAAACTACGAGGCTGAAGCTGCGAAGTGGATCAAAGAAAACGGCAACAAAAAACCTGTAGTAGGCTTCATCGCCGGACAGACTGCTCCTGCTGGACGTAGAATGGGCCATGCCGGGGCGATCATCGGCGGAGCTGACGACACTGCAGCTGCCAAAATGAGAATCATGAGAGAAAACGGAATTCACGTAGTGGATTCTCCGGCTGAGATCGGAGCTACCATGGCACAGGCTTTGGGCGTGAATGCTTAAATAACTGTCAGGTGTCTGATGTTGGATGCCCGATGCTGAAACCGCTTCGATTAAGTTCGGGGCGGTTTTTAGGTCTAAAAGGAAGGTAATATTAAGTAATTTCGATTAACTAGAAACTCCAACCCAGACTTAAGCCAATTCCAAATGGGTTAAAATTAACTTTATCTTCATCACCTTCGATATTTTTGAAACGAATCCAAGGGGTATAAGCTGCCCTAAAAAATAAACCACCGTGAGGTTTCTGGTACCGATAGCCAATCCTGGGGACAATAGTTGCACCCCAATATTGCCGTACTCTAATATTTCTAGGAAAGTCCTCATCAAAAATAAATTGTTTATCACGAGAGGCTAAGAAACCAGTTCCGAATTCTAAATGGCCTTTAAACTTTCCCAAAAGCGCAGTAATTTCCGTCGAGAGAGAAGGTATCCAAAAACCTGAAAATGAGCGAACAATCTCATCTTGATAGCGCATGGAAAATCCTAAACTTGCTGAATATTTAAATTTTTGTTTTTGGTGAAAAATAAATCCATAATTGATTGCATATCCATAAGCAGTTCCTCCCAATTCGCCATAAATGGCATGTTTCGCCGTGAAAATTTCGGCCGAACTCCCAGTCTTAGCCTCCTTCTCAACTTGAGCAAATACATTGTACTGAGAGAACACGAAAGCATATATTAAGGTAAGAGTTAAAGTTTTATAAGATAGTGCCATTATGAGCTTGGTTTAATGGATATTACAAAAACTTTTCATTTTGGAATTTATACCTAAAAACACAGATATTCAATAAGTTACAAATGTTTTATTTTTATGGATCAATCACTTACCTCATTTTTAGAAGGAATCCGAGAAGATTTTGTTTGAATTTCCGATAAACCCCAAAGACATCCTGATTTACCAACTTTAAATTCTAAATCCCCTACCTTTGCGGCTCCACTTCCAATACTTATGATTTCAGTAGATAATGTCGCCGTCATTCACAGCGGTTCCACCCTCTTTAGCAATATTTCCTTTGCCATCAACGAAACCGACAAAATAGCCCTTATGGGTAAAAACGGTGCCGGCAAATCCACCCTCCTGAAAATCATCGCAGGACAGACCAAGCCCAGCTCTGGCTCTGTTTCAGCACCCAAAGACTTTGTGGTTGCTTATCTTCCACAGCACCTGCTGACCTCGGATGATTGCTCTGTGATGGAGGAAACCTCCAAAGCTTTCGCCTCCTACCTGAATATGAAGACGGAGATCGAGCGGATCAATGAGGAATTGACCGTGAGAACCGATTACGAATCCGATGAATACTACAAGCTGATCGAGCAGGTATCCGAGCTTTCAGAGAAATTCTACGCCATTGAGGAAGTGAACTATGAAGCAGAGGTAGAGAAAGTTTTACTTGGACTGGGCTTTGATAGAACTGATTTGACACGATCTACTTCGGAGTTTTCCGGAGGATGGAGAATGCGAATTGAGTTGGCAAAGATCCTCTTGCAAAAACCTGATCTGATCCTTCTTGATGAGCCTACCAATCACCTGGACATTGAATCTATTCAGTGGCTGGAGGATTTCCTTTTGAACAAGGCCAAAGCAGTAGTCGTAATCTCCCACGATAGGGCTTTTGTAGATAATATCACGACCCGCACCATTGAGATCACTATGGGAAGGATGTACGATTACAAAGCTAAATACAGCCACTACCTAGAACTCCGAAGAGAACGCCGCGAGCAACAACAAAAACAATACGAAGAGCAACAGGCTACCATTGCGGATATCCAAGGCTTTATCGACCGCTTCAAAGGCACCTATTCCAAAACACTCCAAGTGCAGTCCCGGGTGAAAATGCTGGAGAAAATGGAAATCATCGAGGTGGACGAAGTAGATACCTCGGCATTGAAACTCCGCTTCCCTCCTTCTCCAAGATCAGGCAACTACCCTGTGATCGTAGAAGACATGAGCAAAAGCTACGATGAACATGTGGTGTTCAAGAATGCCTCCATGACCATAGAGCGTGGACAGAAAGTGTCTTTTGTAGGGAAAAACGGGGAAGGTAAATCCACCATGATCAAGGCTATCATGGGGGAGATCGACTTTGAGGGCAAATGCGAATTGGGACACAATGCCATGATCGGCTATTTTGCACAAAATCAGGCTTCTCTTCTGGATGAGAGCTTGACTATCTTCGAAACCATAGATCATATAGCAGTTGGCGAAGTACGAACCAAAGTGAAGGATATTTTGGGTGCGTTTATGTTCAAGGGAGACGATATCAACAAGAAAGTAAAGGTGCTTTCCGGCGGAGAAAAGACACGTCTGGCAATGATCAAGCTTTTGCTGGAACCTGTAAACTTGCTGATTCTCGATGAACCTACGAACCATCTGGATATGAAGACAAAGGATATCATCAAGGATGCGTTGAAAGCCTTTGACGGCACGCTGATCATAGTATCCCACGATAGGGATTTCTTGGATGGATTGGTTACCAAAGTATTTGAATTTGGAAATAAGCGGGTGAAAGAGCACTTCGAAGATATCAATGGCTTCTTGAGAAATAAGAAAATTGAGAATTTGAAGGAGGTGGAGAGGTAGTCGGATGCTTGGGCGCCGTGGCGGCTCGGATGTCGGATGTAGCAAACTCAAGATATTGACAAAAGTTTCAAAGAGTAGAAATTAAATTGATCACTTATTTCATGGCCATTTCGCAGGGTCTAGCGAAGTGTTGAAGATTGAATAGACCACAATAACATTTCCCTCAATTGCATAAAAAATCAGGTAAGGAAATCCTTTTAACGGGCAACTCCTAAAAGGCATTTTCTTATATGGATAAATTTCCGGAGCTTTTTCAATTAGACTTAATGATCTTCGAACAGCCTCTAAAAACCTCAGCCCTAAGCCTGATGCTTTCCCTTCGTAATAAGTGAAAGCTTCCGAAATTTCAAGTTCGGCAGAATTAAGAATATGAAGGTTATAGGTCATTCCCCCTTTCCTGACACTCTAGCTTTGACTTCTTCCCAGGAGCTTGTTTTAGAATTCCCTTTGAGATATTCTGCTCTCCTCCCGTCTAAAACTTGGTAATATTCCTCAGGAATCTCATATCCCTCATCCTTTTGTTGCGCTTCAAAGGAGTTAAGAAGTAATTCAAAATCTTCCTTTTTATTAAATGAAAAAACCTCATTGCTTACACCAAGCTTTTCCAAAAGCTCAGAAATAAATTTGAGTTCTTTCTCATTTTTAGGGTTTACAATTATAGAGTCCATAATTAGATTTAAGAAGTAACGATTGTTTATTCAATTTACGTAAATCTCCACTTAAAGATCAAAAAAGCCTAAAACAAAAAGCGACAGTTCCCAACTGCCGCTTTCTGTTTTGAAAGGAAACATCCGTCATCTGACATCCATCACCCAACAATCCCTATACTCCGAATACTCTCGGAAGCCATAGGGTGATCTCCGGGAAAAGCATAATGAGAATCAAAGCCAAAATCATTGCAAAATAGAACGGCAGCATAGGCTTTAGGATTTTCTGTATGGTGGTCTGCGCCACCCCCACGCCGATAAAGAGTATTGATCCGACTGGCGGAGTACATAGCCCGATACACAGATTAAGTACCATCATAATCCCAAAGTGTACAGGATCCACTCCCAGAGCAGTCACTACAGGCAGAAAAATCGGAGTGAAAATCAGAACTGCCGGAGTCATATCCATGAAGATCCCCACAAAAAGCAACAACAGATTAATCATAATCAGGATCACAAATATATTATCACTCAATCCCAAGAGGGCATTGGAAATATTCTGCGGAATCTCTTCACTGGACATTACCCAGGACATAGCCATGGAAGTTGCAATAAGTAGCATTACCACTGCGGTAGTTTCTGCGGATTTTAACAATACTGAAGGCAGATCCTTCACTTTCAGTTCACGATATACCAGGGATAAAACCAGAGAATAAACCACTGCAATCGCCGAAGCTTCGGTGGCAGTAAATACCCCTCCGATGATCCCTCCTATTACTACGATCAAAAGAAACAAACTCGGAACCGCATCCCAGAATGTTTTTAAGATGACTTTAATGGTAGAACCTTCACCTGCTGGCAACTTGTGGATTCTCACTATGATAGCGGCTGTGACCATCAGCAAGACACCCACTAGCAATCCAGGTAGATACCCGGCGACAAACAAAGCCGCCACTGAAACCCCACCGGAAGCCAGGGAATATACGATCAAAACATTGGAAGGAGGTATTACCAACCCTGTAGTGGAAGAGGTAATGTTCACAGCGGCACCCAGTTCTTTAGGGTAGCCTTCTTTTTCCATTCTTTTGCCCAAAATACCGCCCATGGAAGATGCCGCGGCTACTGCGGAACCTGCGATGGCTCCCATCAGCATAGCTGCTATAATATTCACATGCAGTAAGCCGCCCCGCATCTTGCCGGTAAGGGCTTTTGCAAATTCGATCAGGCGATTGGCAATACCTCCACGGTTCATCAACTCCCCAGCGAGAATAAAGAAAGGTATGGCCAATAAGGAAAAACTATCCAACCCTGTCCCCATGCGTTGTGCAATGGTAGTAATAGCAGGCATAGTCTGTACAGTCACCATCAGGGTAAGCATACTGGACAACCCCAGGCTCCACGCTACAGGAACCCCTATTCCTAAAAAGAACAAAAATGAAATAACCAAGATCAATACGCTCAAAACCTCCATTATACAGTAGCTTTAACAGTCAACAAAAATTTAATACCGACTAACTGATAATAAATCACCAAAAGTCCGCTGAAAGGAATAATGCCATAGATATAAGCAAGTGGAATCTGCAGCACAGCTGATTTCTGTTCCAGTACATAAGTAAGATACACCAGATTTGACCCTCCAATCACCATGACTACAAGTCCGAAGATCAGGACACAGCAATTGATCAAAATCATCAGTTTATCCTGGGCTTTTTCCGAAATCCTCGTCAGGAGAATATCTATTGCCAAGTGTTCATTTTTACCCGCTACATAGGCTGAACCCAGCATTCCTACCCAGATCAACATATAACGTGACAGCTCATCAGTAAACGAGCTGGGACTTTGGAAAACATAGCGCGATACAACTTGCCAAGTCACATTGAGCACCATGAGGGCCATCAAAATGACCAGAAGATGGGCTATCCATTTATCCAGCTTTAGCTTGGTCAAAGGTGAAAACATAGGTTTAATTCTTTGGGTTAATGGTTATTTTACTGCGCGGATTTCTTCCACGATTTTATAGATTTCAGGCTGCTGTACTTTCAAAGCACTGTACATAGACTCTACGGCCTCCCTGAACGGCTCCTTATCAGGGTAAGTAATCGTTACGCCAGCCTTTTCCAGCTCACTTAATGCTTCTTCTGTAGCTTCTGCCCAGATTTTGTATTCGTACACAGCAGATTCATCCGCTGCCTCCTGAAGCCATTGCTGCTCTTGCTCGCTTAGACTGTTCCACACTTTGGTACTGATGATCATTACATCAGGCAAAGCCGTGTGTTCATCTATGCTGTAAAACTTACACACCTCGTAATGCTTAGAGGTGTATAGACTTGGGGCATTGTTCTCAGCACCATCCACTATTCCCTGCTGTAGTGCAGTATAAAGCTCACCATAGGATACAGGCGTAGGTGAACCTCCCAGACTTTTCACCATATTGGAAGCGGTATTGCTTTCCATAACCCGGATTTTCAGGCCAGCCAGATCCTTAGGCTTATCCACTGGCTTGGCTTTAGTATAAAAGCTACGCTTTCCTGCATCATAGTAGCACAGGCCTCTTAGAAGGTATTTCTCGGGATCAAGAAGCAGATTCTTGCCAATCTCCCCATTCAACACAGCCAACTGATGTGCATCGTCCCGAAATAGGTATGGCATCCCAAATACCTGCATAGTCGGCGCAAAGCCCTCCAATGCGGCAGAAGACACTTTCGTCATCCCCAAGCTTCCTATCTGCAGAAGCTCCACCAGCTCACGCTCACTTCCTAGCTGCTGGTTTGGATATACCTTTACGACCATCTTGCCTCCTGATTTTTCCTCTACTTTCTGAGCCAAAAACAGCATGGCTTCATGAACAGGATGTGTGATCCCCAAACCATGGCCGAGCTTAATTATCCGCTTATCCAAGGTAGCCTGGCACGAAAAAATGAACGTAAAAAGAATACAAAAGCAAATAGGTTTAAGTTTTATGATTTTCATGGGTCTATTGAACATACAACACAATAATAGGTCTTTCTACGCTTATATGCAGAGTTGATTTACGGAATCGATTTAGTTCGGGCGATTAAAGGCAGATTCTGGAAAAGATCCAGAATTCGGAGATCATGTAAGCAAGTTGTGAACTTCCCTGACAAGATGTTGACTTGGACATAATCTGGTTTTAGTACAAATGCACAAATATTTCATTCTTTTAATAATGATTTTCGTTAATTGCATTTGGAAGTTATACATTGCGCAATCGATTGCTCAATATAATGAATAATTACAATGAACCATAAAACTTTACAGATTCATCCCAAAGACAATGTATTGGTGGCTTTGCAAGATTTAAATCCGGGGCAAATCATTCTTCACAACGGACTGGAAATCACACTCAAAGACACGATTCCTGCAAAACACAAATTCGCGATCAATGAGTTGGCCAAAGGCGACCAAGTCTTTATGTACGGGGGAATTGTAGGTAAAGCCCTTTCCACTATCCCTTCTGGCGGAGTGCTCAGCACCCAAAATGTGACTCACGAAGCCGAGGCCTTTGGGAAAAAATCAGGTGATTACCATTGGGAGGCACCAAATATTGACAAATTCAAAGGCAAAACTTTTATGGGTTTTCACCGACCCGACGGGCAGGTAGGAACAGGGAATTATTGGCTGGTAATCCCCATGGTCTTCTGCGAAAACAGAAACGTGGATATTATCAAAGACGCTTTTCTCGAAGAACTAGGTTTCGGAAAACCTAATCCATTCAAGAAAATGGTGAGAGAAATGGCTAGTCTTTATAAGTCAGGCCAAACCAATTCGTTCGACATGGTTTCCGTAGAAACCCTGATAGAGACCAATGAGGAGCGCCTTTTTGAAAATATAGACGGAATCAAATTTCTAAACCATCAGGTAGGCTGCGGAGGCACACGGACTGACTCCCAGGCACTGTGCGCACTCATCGCCGGCTATATCAACAATCCAAATGTAGCCGGAGCGACGGTCTTAAGTCTGGGATGCCAGAATGCCCAGTCTTCCTATATGGAAGAAAAGCTCCGTGAAATCAATCCTGATTTCAAGAAGGCTTTGATCATTCTGGAACAACAAGTGGAAGGAACAGAACAACAATTACTCACAAGAGCCGTCAAAGAGACATTCATCGGTATGGCAGAAGCCAACACCCAAACCAGACAGCCCGCCCCATTGAGCAAATTGGTAGTTGGGTTGGAATGCGGTGGCTCGGACGGCTTTTCCGGAATCTCTGCAAACCCGGCCGTAGGCTATACTGCTGATTTAGTGGTGGCATTGGGAGGAACGGCTATTCTTTCTGAATTCCCGGAGCTTTGTGGCGTCGAACAAGAATTGATCAACCGTTGCGTTTCTGACGACAAAGCAGAACGTTTTTCTTCTTTGATGCGTGCCTATGCAGGCGCTGCTGAGGCTGCAGGTTCTGGGTTTGATATGAATCCGAGCCCCGGCAACATCAAGGACGGACTGATCACCGATGCTATGAAGTCTTCCGGTGCGGCCAAAAAAGGAGGGACTTCTCCTGTAACAGATGTGCTCGATTATGGTGAATACGTAAACACTCCCGGTCTAAACCTTCTATGCACCCCCGGAAATGATGTAGAAAGCACCACCGCTATGGCCGGTGCCGGAGCGAATATGATCTTATTCACGACCGGGCTTGGCACTCCTACCGGAAACCCTGTGACTCCTGTGATCAAAGTCTCATCCAATCACAAACTAACCGAGCGCATGCCTGATATCATTGATATCAATACAGGCTATGTAATCTCCGGGGAGAAGAACATCCAACAGATGGGAGAAGAAATCTTGGAGAAAGTAATCAGAGTAGCCAGCGGAGAAGAAAAATCCAAAGCTATGATTCTCGGCCAAGACGACTTTATCCCTTGGAAAAGGGGCGTTTCACTTTAAGAATGGTCAAAAAACGGGAATTCCACTTCCTTCTCAAGTTCTGATGACTTATAAATGGCCCGGATCAGCTCGACTGATTTCCGGGCTATTCTTCCTTCTACCACCACAGGCTTATTTTCCAAAATTGCATTCACAAAATGCTCCCATTGAGCCCTATGCAGTGCATGCCCGATTGCCATGGGATCTGCAGCTCCCGAACCTGGATTAGTGTCAGCTAATATCGGCTCACTTTCTTCCCCCTGGATGCTCCATTGTATCAGTTTTCCTGCTTCGAGAACGGCGCTCCCATTTTTTCCAAAGATCTCCAACCGCTCGGGCAAGCCTGGGTACAAAGCTGTGGATGCTGTAATATTCCCCAACGCCCTATTCTCAAAAGTTATAAGTGCGGCTCCCAAATCTTCCCCTTCTATCGGGTGAAGGGCCGTCTTGACTTTAGCAAAAACTGACTTCACATCTCCCATCACATCCAGCAACAGGTCAATCGTATGTATGCCTTGATTCATAAAAGCTCCGCCTCCATCTCCTTCCAGTGTTCCTTTCCACGGACTATTGCTGTAATATTCCGGAGCTCTATACCAATTCACATGTGCATTCCCCATCAGCAGCTTACCGAATTTACCGGCCTGAACAGCGGCCTTAAGCTTCAGATAATCAGCCGAAAACCGGTTTTGGAAAATCACTCCAAGCTTTACCTCATTCTTTTCACAAGCTTCTATTAGCTGATCCGCTCTAGCTAGATTAATCTCAATAGGCTTTTCTATCAGTAGATGCTTCCCGGCTTTTGCAGCCAATAACCCAGCTTCCATATGATGACCGCTTGCCGTACAAACACATACAACATCGAGTTCGGGATGGGTCAAAAAAGCAGAAAGATCAGAGTAGGAATCAATACCAAATTTCTTCTGAGCAGTCTTTGCCCTCTCGGACGAACTGCTACAAAGTGCCACCAGCTCAGCATTTTCGATTTCAGCGATTGCATCTACATGCTTCCCAGTGATCGCGCCTGTTCCTACTATTCCAATTTTTAGTTGCCTCATGATTTCAGTTCATTTTGAAGTTGTTCCCAGAGCTGTTCAGCAATAGGCACTCCGTTGTTAAGATTTTTATTTCGGGTTTCCAGTGTATTTTGTCCCGGATATCTAATTGATTTCCCATCGAAAGTAGCTGAGTTTTTAAGGTCTTCAATCAATGCATATGACTTGGTTTCCATCCATTCTAAGAGTTCGAGTTTGACCGGATCAAAGCAGAGGAAAACTTGGGAAACAGCACTTTCATTTCCAGACTTGCCTACTTCAAAGGAAGCATTCCCACCGGAAAGTAACGCTGCAAGAAGATCCAGGATCATACTGAGACCCGAGCCTTTCCAAAGGCCTATCGGTAATCCCAAATGATTGTTAAGAACAGTTTGAGGATCCTTGGTCAAATTTCCCCTGTCGTCAAATCCTGCTTCATAGTCCATTTGCTCACCTTTGGCTTTGGCTATGCTCAGCTTCCCATAAGCATACTGGGAAAACGCCATATCCAGCACTACAGGGCCTTTCTCTCTGGGAATCGCAATTACAAGCGGGTTGTTGCCTATTTTGGGCTCACTGCCTCCCCATGCCGGCATATTCGGAATGGTATTGGTGAAGCAAATTCCGATACAGCCGGCCTCCACTGCCTGCCAGCCAAAATTCCCTCCCCGCATCCAGTGATTGGTATTTTGTAAAGTCACGCAGCTAATCCCAAATTCTTTGGAAAGACGGATCGCCCGGGACATGGCAAACTCCGCATTAAGATTTCCCACTCCCTGCTGGCCATCCCATCGCTCAAACATTCCAAGCTGGCTCAGGATGACAGGTTCCTTATCAGGATTGACCAACCCTTTTCGGATAAAGTCAAGAAAAAGAAAGAAACGGTTTACACCATGTGAGCGCACGCCGTCCAGATCGGCTTTGGCAAAAAGTAGCGCACATTGTTGTGCCCGCTCCTTCGCCAATCCATACTTAAGTAATATTTCCTTTAGCGTTGTACTGACTTGCCCGAAAGGAATTAGAAGATCAACCATTGAAAAATCGAATTTTAAACCGTGATATGCTCTAAGATAAAATCTACGATGCAATTATGTCCCATGTGTCACAAACTATATCATGGGAGTGGCGCGCTTGCACAGTTGCAATGCCAATCCCCAAGGATCCTTCACCATCACAAGATGCGATCCATCAGGCAAAATATCATCAGAAATCAACTTGCCTCCCGCTTTGACCAAACGGTCTCTATCTGAATTGGGATCCTCTGAAACCAATGCCAGATGAACTGCTAAAGGATGTAACTTTTCAAAATCCAATGTTTCTCCCTTAGAGTTGGAATAGATCTCGATCATCACTGTGCCGCTGTCATCCGCCAAAAAAGTCATGTACGGAGGTTCATCCATTTTCTTGACCACTTTAAGGCCTAGATGCTCTTCATACCAAAGTGATGCTGCAGAAGCATTGCTTACATTTAGTGCAAAATGTTCAAATTTCATTTTCGATTAGTATTTTTTACAACTTATGATTTTTAAAAATACATTTTACTACCGACTAGACGTACTTTAAAAGAAGAAGGTGCGGCAATGCCACACCCTTTTCCCAATTAATAATAACCCATTTCTGTTAACTTACAAAAGTATTCTCCACTGCTTATCTTCTGAATCAAACCTTCCTGCAACCCCATATCTTTAAAATTATAATTGTTGACACCTGAATCGACCCATAAGTGAGTTATAAATGAAAAACAATACCTAAAAATGCTACTATAGTATTTACTGTAGATTCAAACCAAGGCTCGTACAACCAAAATGGATGTGGAGTATCCGGAAAAGTATGCACTTCTGAATAAACTCCCCTCTCGTCCAATTTACCAATCAGCTCCTCTCTACCTGCGTGAAATCTCGGATTTTGAGAATTGATAAAAAGCATGGGTTTTAAATCCGGGGATTTCAGATACAAAGGGGAGGCAGCATCCCATATTTGAGGTTTTTGCGCATAAGTACCTCCTAGCCACTCTGAGGCTACTTGGCCTTCGGCAGATTCTGGATGATGAAATGCCAAAATCCCATCCATATCAACCACTGCCTTTACCGACGCATTGACCTCCAATTCCGTGGCTCCTTCATATTCCTGCGTATTCGTGAATCCCACAAGGGCAGCTATCTGCCCGCCAGCCGAACTGCCGGATATAGCCATTCTACCAGAATCAATCCCAAATTCATGTGCATGTACTTTCAACCATCTAATAGCCTCCTTTACATCATGAATCGCGGCGGGATATTGCGCCTCCGGGGAAAGTCTATACTCCACCACTGCCGTCACGAATCCCCGCTCTGCCAAGGCTATTGCCATCGGAACCTGAAGCTCCTTATTCCCGGATCTCCATCCACCTCCATGAATCATCACTATCCCCGGACGTGATGATCCCGCCTGAACGGGAGAAAACACGTCCAGTCCCAGCTCTCTATTCCCAAGCTTTTTATAGACATGGCCTCTACTTTCAATTACTGTCCCACTCGATCGGATAGCTAAAGGCTTGATCTGCGGAAAATTTTTCACATCCTTTTTCCAAGCATCTTCCAGGTTGAAAGAATTGTCTTTTTCGTACCCCTACCAGCGGTTTCCAAAAGAATCAAGCGGCTTGGTCTTTCCTGCGAACACTTCATAAATCCGCTGTCAACAGTGGACTGTGACCAGTTGACTTTTTTTAATCTTTCAGATATTTCTTCAACTCAGGCAGTTCTCTTCTCAATTCTTCGACTGCCAAATCACTTACTTTGAAAGCCCCTGTGGGAGACAAATGTGTATCGTCTTCTCTCCCTTCAGGAAATTGGGAATAATCGCCCGAACGATAATGTAGGAAAAGCTCCTTGGATTTCTCCACTCCGAATTGCTCGATGACCTCCACGGTTTTGGCATGAAGATCAAAAAGCGGCACCTTCATTTCCGCTGCCACCTCCCGGACTACTTCAGAATAGCGTCCATGGGTATCCATCAGCTTCCCATGTTCATCAAAACTCCTTCTAGAAATCGGTGTGGCAAGAACAGGCTTACCCTTTTTTTCCCGCACCTCTTCCACAAAACGCTTCAGGTTATCCCTGTACGTGGAATCAGCAAATGCATATCGATCTTTAGCATTGATTTTCTGGTCATTGTGACCGAATTCAATGATCACATAATCTCCGGGATTGATACGCTTCATTACCGCTTTCCAACGTCCCTCAGCACGGAAACTCTTCGTGCTTCTCCCATTCTTCGCATGATTTTCAAAGCGGATACCTTCCTTGAAATACAGTGGAAATACCTGTCCCCAACCTTTTTCCGGATTGCTTCCAGCGTAAGGTTTATCGGCCATCGTGGAATCACCGACTAGGAAAACCGTGATTTCCTCCTGTGCTTTTTGGAACGAGACAATACCAAAAAACAGCATTCCCAAAATGATTGTTTTGATCTGTTTCATTTAATTCTACACGCGTAAATACTTAATTCATACCCCTTTACCTTATTAGGTTTCAATAAGGGAAAATCCCCCTTGCCCTCTTTAGTAAAGGGGAGATTGCCTAACCTAAACCTCAACAATTATTGATAACCCCATAAGCTTTTACAAAATAGCTATCCTGCTGTCGACCGTGGACTGAGCTCTGTTGTCCTTCTTCTATTTCAGTTTAACAGCAGCTTCCGAAGCTCCACTTCCAATCGAAATTTCAGAAGCAGATTTGAAGTCTTTTTTATCAAAAGTGATGTCAGAAGTTTTGTTCCCCAAAACCCTCACAGGAGACACCCCATTCTCTTCAAATGAAAAACCACTTACACTCACCCCTTCACTGTTATATACAGTCAAAGAAGAATCTTTCGTTCCCAGCACTTTTACATTTTTCAGTACTAGGCCTGATGCATCTATAGCAGTTATGCCTTTTTCAGCCTCTAAGACTGAGTTTTCCAAACTCACATTTTTCAGCTTCATCTCAGGAAGCCCCATAAAGAAGCCTGCGATACCTGATCCAGATACATAAATATCCTTCATACTGATATTTTGGAAGGAAGGGGTTTCTTCCGTCACCGGAAGCAAAGTCTCATCCCTTGCCTCGTCTTCGGCATTTTGATCATCTTCCAAAATAGGTGAATTGCCACTGTAAAACATGTTGAAGCGGATAGCCTCACCAGGAATACCTATCATATGGATGTTTGAAATCCAGATATTCTCTACTACTCCCCCTCTCCCCCTGGTGCTTTTGAAGCGCAACCCTACGTCAGTCCCAATAAAGGTGCAATTAGAAACATGGACGTTTTTCACTCCACCGGACATTTCACTTCCGACTACAAACCCTCCATGTGCATGATAGACGATGTTGTTTTTCACTATCACATTCTCCGTCGGCATTCCCCGGTCACGACCATCCTTATCTTTTCCTGATTTGAAGCATATCGCATCATCTCCCACATCAAAGGTATTATTGTAAATCAGTACATTTTTGCAAGATTCCAGATCCAGGCCGTCACCATTCTGGGAATACCAGGGATTGCGCACATTCAAATTTCGGACGATAATATCTTCGCTCATCAAGGGATGAATATTCCAAGCCGGAGAATTCTGGAATGTCGGCCCGTCCAATAGCACACGCTTGCTTTCTCTAATACTTACCATCACCGGACGAAGAAAATCCTTCATTTTCTCCAAAGCCGCACGATCCTTTATATCCGGCACATTGAAGCTGCTGCTGGCATTGTACCCATCCAGAGATCCTTGGGTAGGAAACCATATCTGCCCTTTTGCATCCAAAACCCCTCCGGAATTTACCAGTTTTTTCCACTGTGCCTCTGTCATTTTGCCTTTCTTCACAAACCTCCACGCATCTCCATTTCCATCTATCGTGCCTTTTCCTGTGATTGCAATATTTTCCACACGGTATGCATTGATCGGTGAAATACAGCGGACAGTATTAAGCCCTTCGAAACTCGTATCCACCAAAGGGTAATCATCAAAATCACGGCTAAAAAGAATCAAAGCCCCATCTTCCAAATGAAGATTAACATTACTTAGCAGTGTAATCGGGCCTGTCAACCAAATCCCCCTTGATACCACGACTTTTCCTCCCCCGTTTGAATTTACGGCTTCTATCGCAGCTTTGAAGGCTTCGGAGTTTTTGAAGACCCCATCTCCTACAGCTCCATATTCCGTGATATTTTTCTCCAAATCCGGAAAGCTCGTTTCCTTTACCTTAGGCATATCAAACTCCACACCCTCGTACATGCTTTCCAATGATTGCTGCGCAAAAGAAGGCAAAATCATTCCGGTCAAAACGAGCGTGAGAACCGCTCTGATCATTATCAGTTTCATATTTTGGGTGTTCATATTTGTTTTTTTTCCATCTAATTTTTCTGAGTCAAATGTGCCAAAACCAAGCACTTTTCAACCATTCAATTTTTTACTACTTCCACAATCCAAACTTCAGACTTTCCTGCTTCCTAATTCCTAAATCTAAACCAATCCACATCGGCAAATCCGCTGTCGTTGGTGGTGGTATTTCTTATGGCAAAAAGCCCCACTTTAGCTCCTATCCACTTTCCGGGAACAGCCGTGAATAGCTCTTCAATTTGGTTGAATTTCTTTCCGTCTTCTGAATAAGAAAATGAGCATATTCCTCCTTTACTTACCTGCACACGAAGCTGCACTGTGTTTTTGTCCAATGTCGCGATCTTCTTTTTCGCTTCAGTTTTGCCATTCTCCGCATCAATGCAGGTTACATAGTTTAAAGCTATTCCTCCTTCAATGCTTTCCAAAGCCAGATAAGCGTAACTCATTCCCATCACTATCAACCCTACCTGTTCGTTTTGTAGCTTTGGGTTTGGGTTGAAACTGAGAGAAGTAGTGGTGGTAAATTCCTCTGCCGGAAATTTCTGTAAAAGCAGATTGGGAGCATCCCATAGATTTTTAGCATTCTCTGGAAGTTGGGCAGTAAAGAGCCGCAGCTTCCCCTGAGCAGGATTGGCAAAAGCCCACTTAGCTTCAGGGTTTGCCTGCCACTGCCATTGAAGCCCAATATTATCCCCATCAAACTCATCCGAATCGGCTGGGGTAGTGATCGCTTGATTAGCTTTCACGGCCGGTTTAGTAAAACTCAACACTGGTTGTCCCGTGCCATCCCCATCTACATCCTCCCCCATGGTAGGCCAGTCATCGATCCAACTCATTGGTTGTAAATGTGTGATCCTGCCATAAGCATCCACATCCTGAAAATGCACAAACCAATCCTCACCCATGTCTGTATCAATCCAAGCTCCCTGATGTGGGCCATTGATTGGTGTATCGCCCTGCGCCAGTGAAATATGCTCTTCATAAGGCCCGTAGGGAGTTGAGGATCTTAGGATCAACTGCCACCCCGTAGAGACACCACCTGCCGGCGCGAAAATATAGTAATAGCCGTTTCTCTTGTAAAACTTGGTGCCTTCCACAGTAGGATGGGCGTCGTGCCCATCAAAAACCAGTTTACCCGCCCCCGTGGTCTTAGTACCTTCCCAATTCATCGGCTTCACCACCAATATGCTTTTGATGCCTGCACGGCTTCCTGCATAGGCATGGGATAGGTACGCCTTACCATCTTCATCCCAAAGCGGACAGGGATCAATCAACCCTTTACCAGCTTCCACCAGCACAGGTGCTTCCCACTCACTAAGCGGATCCTTGGTTTTCACCATGTAAATCCCAAAATCCGGATCCCCCCAATAAATGTAGAATTCCTCTTCATGATATCGAATGGCAGGTGCCCATACCCCGTTTCCATGTTGCGGGGTCGAAAAGTGACCGATTGGAACTTGTCTCGGCAGGGCATAATTCACTAGATTCCAGTTCACCAAATCCTTGGAATGCAATATCGGCAAGCCCGGAACGGTATTGAAGGAAGAGGCCGTCATGTAGAAATCTTCCCCTACACGAACTACGTCTGGATCCGAGTAATCTGCATGTAAAATGGGATTGATATACGTGCCGTCCCCCTGATCGGCAACCCAAACATCTGACACCTTGTTTTGCTGAGCATAAACAGCACTTGAAACTGCCAGCATAACCCAAAAACTATAAATTAATTTTTTCATTAAAATCTTATTTCTACTCCTCACTTGCTAATTCTGCTTTTGGGATCCCACCCATCTTCTCCTGCCAAAACCGCTTTTACAGTGTAGATTTCAGCTTCATCTTCAGTTAATTGATGTGACCAGGAAACCCGCTCAGCTGCCTTTGCACCTGGCCCTGTAGAGCCATATTCTGCATAGAAAGCTGTTTGCTCTGCATGGGGCTTGCTCCAGTTGTGCCATCCCTCGGGTTTGATATGGCTTCCCATTTCAGTATTGATAAAGACCGTTTTTGCATAATCACGCCACGGCCTTCCTAGGTAAGCAGAGCCATTTTCACCTTCACCTGTCAGTTTGCAATTGATGAAAACGAAACCGAATTCCGTTGCTTCTTCTGTAGATGCAGCGGTTACATAGCTTCCTCCTTTTTTGGAGAAAATCTCACAGTTTTCGAAGACCGCAGTTGACCAGCCGAAGATAAAATCGACTGTTCCTTCTATATAGCAATCCTTATAATATTGCCTGCTACGATCTCCATGGGGATATAGTGTATCCTGAAAGCCCAAAAACCTACATTGTTCGAATATGACTTTATCACCATCCACCCTTACTGCCACCGCCTGACCTACAGGCCCAGCGGAATTCTCAAATGTGATATTCTTGGCGTAGAAACCGTCTCCGAACACGAAAAAACTGGTGGAACCTGTCGTGCCCATTTCTTCACCAAATTTGTTTTTCTTTTGGGCAAAATCATCGTGAGTCACTAAGGTAGTTTCAGCATCTTCACCAATCAGAGAAACATTTGTTTTCGAAGCCGCCAGTACCAATTTCTCTTTATAAACTCCAGGCTTTAGCTGGATCCTGGTTTCATTTTTCCGAAAATCAGGAACAGCATCAAATGCTTCTTGAATAGTCTTGAAATCACCGGATCCGTCGCTTGCCACAACAAAGTCAAACTCCTGACCTTGGGTTAGCAAAGAACAAAAACACAATAAAAGTGTAAGCACTACCTTAATCATCTGCATTCGTTAGTGCTTCATACTGCAATGAGGCTAGAATAAAAGGCCCAACACCTTTTGGATCATTTACCCGGATCACTTCACCTATGTAGTATTCATAGGAACCGTCACGGTATGGACTTCCACCAAGACCAGCCACTCCACAAACATTGGTGAGGCTGATTCCTCCATCTGCATCTTCGCGTACAAATTCAGTCAACATGCCTTCATAAGCTTTTTTACCTGCAGCCAGATCCTCTTGATCCAAATACCCTTTATCCGCACCTTTCAGCAGAAAATAGGTAAACATACCTGTGGCAGATGATTCGAGGTAATTTCCTTCACGAGTGCCCTGATCCACTACTTGATACCAAACACCTTCTTTGGACTGGTATCCCTGGATACCTTTAGCCAGTTTCTTGGCAATGGCAATGATATCATCACGTTTTGGGTGGTCCGCTGGAAGAAAATCCAGCACATCCACCAGCGCCATGGCAAACCAGCCTATACTTCTTCCCCAATAATTTGTAGAGAGCCCAGTCTCCGGGTCTGCCCATTTCTGTTCTTTGCTTTCATCCCATGCGTGATGAAAAAGCCCTGTTTCTTCACTGTATCCATATTTATCCATGACAATGATCTGGTTTGCCACATCATCAAAAAGTGTCGGCTCATCGAATGTGGCAGCGTACTGAGCCAAAAAAGGAGAACCCATGTAAATCCCATCTAGCCACATCTGATGCGGATAGACTTTCTTATGCCAGAAACCTCCTTCCTTATTCCGTGGATGGTTGCGCATTTGGTCCCGCAGTTCTTCCACTGCCAGCCTGTACTTTTCTTCACCCGATTTCTTATATAGGTTGATCAGAAACTTACCCCCATTGACCCGGTCAATGTTGAAATCCGTCTTTTTATAGGTGAGTATAGTGCCTGCGCTGTCCACCATAAAGTCCGCGAACTTTTTGGTGTAATTGTAGAATCTTTGTTCCCCTATCTGCTTCCATACAGCCTGCATGGATGACATGATCAATCCATGGGTATATTCCCATTTTGGCTTTTCATTGAAATCCAGTGTCCATCCCTCTGGGTTACGGGCAATCTCGGAATCAGCCATCCAAACAGAATAGGGCTTATCCCTTGCCTTTTCCGATGCTGAGTTTTCATTCTCTTGGGATCTTTTACTGCAAGCGACAATTGAAATTGATATGCAACCTAGCAAGAGAGATAAGGGAAATAAATTGACTTTCATTGTGTAGTGTACGGGAGGTTAGTTTGGGAAAATGAGACTGTCTCACAACTCATAATTGTGAAATTGAGCGTGCGGCTCCCAGAGGGCAGGAAGTCGAAATGGACTTAACTAGCACGTAAAAGGCTTCGACTTCACTCAGCCTGACAAGAAAACCTGATTATGAGACAGCCTAATTAAATTGAATTTAAAATGATTCTAGAAATACCCTTCGTTTTGTGTAAACTCATCTTTATTGGTAATCGCATCCAATTGCTGCTGTGGAATTGGTCTAAGGTTATGAAATTCCTGGATATTCGGAGCAGCATCAGGATTGTTTGCTCGTACACGCTCTACCAGTTTTCCGGTTCGCTTCAGATCAAACCATCTGATTTGTTCACCTGCAAATTCCCTTGCCTTTTCATCCAAGATCAGATCAATAGTCAAATCTGATGCAGCCACTTCCATTTCCTGCTCATGTCCGGGAAGAGCAGCTCTTCTTCTTACTTCATTAAAGTATTCCACTGCCTCGGAAGCATTCCCCTGGTTCAGTTCTGCCTCTGCCACGATCATGTACATTTCTGCCAAACGGATCACAAATGCATCCCTTTTTCCCTGTTGCTGGGCAACAGTGGGACGGCTAGGTTCCAAAAATTTCCTAAGGGAGATATACCGGTCCCGTACCCGTGGTGAACCGTCAGGGTTATACGTCCTGTTTCTGTCGATAACTGTATAAGGCAAAGCATCTTTCTGCGCATCGGTGAGTGGATATTTGGTTGCCAAAATAGCAGTATCCCCTTCATTAAAGGTCACAGGTTTTGTATCGCCATTACTCAGAGCTAAATTATATGTCCCTGGATTGTTGCTGTACCAGACCGTCTGAAAGGTAACATCGTACCTACTATCTTTTGATTCATCAAATAAGTCCAATAAAAAAGTAGTAGGCATAAATCTGGCAAATGGGCGTCCATTCTCTATATCACGCACCATTCCAGGCAACTGATCATAGGTCATCAGATAGAATAAGTGGCTGTTATTACCCCCATCTCTCAAAAGGATATCTCCTCCTGGCGCCTCCAGTTCTCTATTGAAAATAAGATCAGATGTGAAATTCACAATCCAAACGGCTTCAGAATTCCTCACGTTATTGATATTCCACAGCTGCTCATAGCTTTCTACAAGAGAGAAATCATATCCGTCAATGACTTTCTTGGCCAAGCGTGAAGCCTCTGCATTGTTTCCTCTAGTCAAGTGCATTCTTGCTGCAAATGCCTCAGCAGCCGGTTTGGTAGCACGGCCATATTGGTCAGGACTTTCAGTGAGATTGTCCATAGCAAACTGTAGATCTTCAAATATCTGATTGTAGAAATCATCAACTGAGCTACGCTGTGCGGTAGTCTGTACAGAAGTCACCTCCTCCAACGACAAATGAACACCGCCCCAGGTCTCTACAATGTGCCAAAGATAAAATGCACGCAAAAACCTTACTTCGGCCATTCTCAACATCTTTTCGTTTTCAGGCAGCGGTGATTCAGGAATACGCCCTACTGCCGCATTAGTAGAATTCAATGCTGAGTAAAGCCTGGTCCAATAGAAATTAATCTGTCCGTTTTGCCCATTTAGATCAGCATTATAGAGTGCCAGCGGGGGATTTTCCATGCCATTTGCCCGGGTAAATATATCCGTGCCCAAATCAGAAAGGGTGATTCCGTGCTCCTTGCCATACCAAAACCTCATTGGCGTATAGCAGGAGTTGACCAAAGCCTCTATTCCTTCCAGGGTATTGTAATATCCGTCGGCTGTCAAGCCTGTTTTATTGTCTTCTTCAAGAAAATCCGCACAGGAAGAGATCCCTAAAGTAAGACATGTCAGTAATGCTATAATTTTATAATTTTTCATTGTTTTCAAATTTTGGGTTTGTAAAAAATCATAGTTCAATATTGACTCCGAATAACAACTGTCGAGTCATAGGGAAGCTCAAGTTCCCTCCTCGCTCCGGATCGTATCCACCTAGATCGCTCCATACAAAATAGTTTTTTGCAGTAGCATATACCCGCACCCGGGAAATGGACAGGTTTTCTATCAGCGGCTGAGGAAGATTATACCCCAAGGTGATATCTCTAACTTTCACAAAAGATCCATCTGCATAGCGTAAGGTGGAGAAATACCTTGCATTCCCGGTACTTGTACCCGCATTAGGCCTTGGATAGGCATTGGTAGGGTTTTCAGGAGTCCAATAATCTACCCTTGGTCCATTTTCACGTGCATCTATTTTATAGGACCCGTTTGCCTCACTCACGATCATATTACCTTGGCGGGCAAACACAAATACGCTTAGGTCAAATCCTTTATAAGACAATCTGTTATTCACTCCCAAGTTGAATTTAGGGACATTGCTCCCCAAAATCACTCTGTCATCCGGAGTGATAATACCATCGCCGTTCTGGTCTCTCACTTTTATTTCACCTACTTGCTGTTGGTTCTCCAATGCCTGGTCTTCTTCTCCTAGTTGCCAGATACCGATTTTCTCATAATCAAAGTAAGAGGAGATTGGATGTCCTACAAACCAGCCATTAGCCAAATCACGGTCACCTTCCACCAGCTCCCTTATTTCCTCCTTATTATGGGTAAACGTGAAGTCAGTGCTCCATTTTACTCCAGTTGGCTGATCTATATTGATAGTGCTTAATAGTACCTCCATGCCCCTATTTCTGGTTTTCCCGATGTTGTCCCATGCACTGGTAAAACCTGATGTGGCTGGAACGGCGCGTTCAATCAATAGATCGCTGGTATTCTGCTCGTAGATATCAACGGAACCGGTAAGTCGGTTATTAAAGAATCCGAAATCAATCCCAAAATTCAAACTTGCTGTTTCCTCCCATCCAAGTGAGGCGGCGATCAGAGATGGATAATAGCCAAATGCGGCAGTTTCAGATGAGCCTTCGTCCCATGCATACGTACTTTTGCTCAGTCCACCCAAGGTTTGATATGGTGAAACTGCTGAGTTACCCGAAATACCATAGCTCAATCTAAATTTCAACTCACTGATCGTGGAATTATTGACCAAAAAACCTTCTTCCTTGGCAATCCAGGAAACTGCCGCCGAAGGGAAGAAGCCCCATTTATTACCGGATGCCAAAACAGATGAACCATCAGCCCTCAGTACCCCATTGAAGATGTACTTGTTTTTAAACTTATAATTTACCCTGGTGAAAAAAGATGCCAGAGAGGTTTCTACCAGGGCACTATTGATACGAATGCCATCCTGGGCAGCGCCCAGATTATAGAATAACATAGTAGGTGAAAGTAAATCCAATCCTTCTGCGAAATATTCTTCGTTACGTGTGGTCCACATGCTCTGCCCCAGCAAAAGCTGGAAATCATGATCAGCACTTGCTTTGGAGTAGGTGGCAAAATTTTCCCAGGTAATTCTAGAAGCCATATTATTGGTAGCTCTTGCCACTGTCCGTCCATCAGGGCCTACATCGATAGTATTTTCTCCCATAAATACTCCCCGGCGTGAATTGCTGTTGTCCATGCCAAGTCTTGAGGTAAAATTAATGGCCTTGAAAGGAGTCCATTCCAAGCTTACATTTCCAAAGAATCTTCTGTTGATTTCATTGTCCATGTAATTACCGGGAATCTGATCGTTGAGGGGATTGACAGTGGTCCCATCTCCTAAGGGAAGAAGAATTATCTCACCTGCTTCATCATAAGCAGGACCCAGTGGGCTAATTTTATTGGCCCAGTTGAGAGGATCCCTTCTTCTATCCTGATCCTTCAAGGTGTACATGATGTTAGTGGAAAGCTTCAGCTTATCACTCGCCCTATAATCAACCGCCATTCTCCCACTGTAGCGCTTAAGTTCATCGTTCTCAAACAAACTCTGCTCATCGAAGTACTCCATGGAGAAATAGTAGTTCACTTTTTCATCAGCTCCTGCTACACTCACCTGGTAATTCTGCTGAGCCCCTGTTCCGATCACTTCATTTGCCCAGTCACTGTAAACCCCGTTTCTGAAATTCTCCAATTGCTGGGGAACAAAAATATTCCCGTCATCCTCAGGACTGCTCCATTCGCCTACGGTTCTTCTGGATTCCCTTCTGAAATCCACCCATTCAGGTCCTGTCATGATGTAATCGTAGTCGTCCAAAGTCTGAGTGCTATAGTAACTGTTTATTGATACTTTCGGCTTGCCTTGAGCGCCTCGCTTGGTCGTGATAAGTATTACACCATTGGCGCCCAACGTACCATAAATTGCCGTGGAAGCCGCATCTTTAAGCACTTCTATAGAGGCTATATCATTGGGGTTCACATCCAGCGTGCTGCCATAGATAATTCCATCCACCAATACCAGTGGGTTATTTCCCGCATTCAAGGATCGGTTTCCTCTCAGTCTGATGTTCAGGCCAGCTCCGGCTTGCCCGCTGGATTTGGTCAGGTCAAGTCCAGGCACCTTTCCCTGCATAACTTCCAGGGCATTGGTCACGGGAATGGCCGTCAAATCTTCGTTTCTAACCGAAACCACTGAACCGGTCAAATCTGATTTCCTCACTGTTCCATACCCGACTACGACGACTTCCCCAAGGTCTTGCATATCGTAATTCATCGTGATATTCACCTCACTCTGATTATTAATGGCTACTTCCTGAGTTACAAAACCAATAAAGGAGAAAACCAAAGTAGATCCATCCTCAGGAACTTGGATCTCAAATTTCCCATCCAGCCCGGTGGTCGCGCCCTGCGTGGTACCTTTGATGATTACTGAAACGCCAGGCAAGGGTTCATTATCTTCTGACGTGATGACAGTACCTGAGACCACCCTGCTTTGAGCAAAAGCAATCGATTGCACAGAGAGCCAAAAAATAATGCCTAGGAGTGTATGGCAGTATTTTACTTTAAAGACATCTCTAATGAACGGCTCTTGCGCCGTCTTGTAGAATTTTCTAAACATAGGTTTTTGGGTAAAATTGTAGTTTTAATAGTTTCCTCTTGCTTAAATCTGCATCCAGATCCTTAGCCAAATAAATGGCACCTTAATCGCTGATTATCAAACCAATCATCTTCTGATTATTTATGGATTTCTAATGGTGAGGATAATTTTTCAATTTCCTTATTGAGATAATCTTCAAACTCCTTCTTACTTTGAACCCCTCCTTTCTCCTGTTCCCAAGCTGCCAGCAAATAATAACTCAGTGTATTGTCGTTGCTATTGAACACCAATACATGTGACAGATCATCGGCTGTGACCTGGGTAAGGCGATCGGTGGGATATATAATAGCAATACCCAGGTTGTCCCCTGCTAAACTCTGCGGCCCATAAGTAGCCAAATAGCTGAATGAAAGAATGTCATCACTAGTCAATACCTGAGCCTTAGCATCCTTTATCAATCCAGTAGCAAAATTTGGTATTTCTTCTGAAGAAGTAAGATCCACCCTGGAAAGCCGAGTGCCGGAATGGATGGAGATTTCGGAAGTAATATCAGTTTTACGGGAAGGCAGATCCCATC
Source organism: Algoriphagus sp. AGSA1 (assembly GCF_021390545.1). GTDB lineage: Bacteria > Bacteroidota > Bacteroidia > Cytophagales > Cyclobacteriaceae > Algoriphagus. The sequence continues at coordinate 95,450 of NZ_JAJUWR010000007.1, forward strand.
CGTAGTACTTCGTCAATATTGATGAATAGACCGGGCCGTTAGTGGTGATTTCAGTATATAGGCTATCGGTCACATCCACACGTCTTGCCTTTCCGTCCTCCCAGGTAGCAATACTTCCCAACCCCAACGTCTTGCCAACCTTTAAAATATCCATTCCCCAATCCGCCGGTTCATGATACGAGTCAAATCCATCCTGTCCCACGTCCTGCAATACCGGGGTGCTGACCTTTTTGCCAAATACGTCAATCCCATTTCTCCAGTCCAGATAAAAACGATAGCCCACTAAATCTGATTCCCAGCCCGGCCCTTCATAACGGATAAACCAGGAATGATCGGTATGCTCCGGGGGAACCCGAAGGGAAGTGACATTCTGAAAATGTCCGCCTATATATTCCCTGTTTTTGAATTCGCCCCCAAACTTATGGCTCAGTTCCGCCTGAGTGAGTTTTGGATACCCCAGATCTAGTTGTCCTGAGGAACCTTTCAGATTAATTTCGATTGTTTGGTTAGCCTCTATCTTAGGAAGAATAAAAACCAATCCTTGATCTGGCCCATGTTTATTCCACTGGGAAGGTATTTCCTCCTCTCCCATAAATACCTGATACGTTAATTGGCCTGCATCCCCAAAGCTACCCTCCAAATCACCTGGACTAAGTACTACCTTTTCATTCATCCTTTCTACAGACAGATGGTTTTCTACCGAGAACGTGACCTCCTCAGAAGAACGACCGGCGTTTTCCATGCTTTTCTGCCTAGTACAACTTAATGCAACCACAACCAATAACCAGGACAGACACCTGGGGAATTGTGCTTTTGGCACTTCGACAATGCCTGTACGTTTCCTCATTATTATGTTAATTTACAAGAGCTTACACTCAAAAACATCTAATCCATGGATTGCTCGCGACAACATGGATTAAGATTGAAGAGCAATCGATTGCATATTAAAAATAAAATGAATAAGAAAAAATTTTTTCAGTGAATTATTACCCAAAAAAGTTAAAATGAACCGAAATTCACATATTTTACAAATGAATAGTTGGAAAATATATAAGAAACCAAATACTTTTTCGCATTATGATGTTCAAAAATAATACTATATTGCGCAAACGATTACATTAACCCTTATGAGTATTACTATAAAAACAAGGTATTCCTCACATCCTGAGGATTTCAAAAATTACCCGACAGAAGAAATCCGGGAAAAATTTTTATTGGAGAATATTTTCCTTAAAGATCAAATCACCGGTATATATACTATGGAGGATAGGCTGATAGTAGGCGGGATCCATCCGGTAGATAAGCCCCTGCACCTGGAAACCATTGATCAGTTGAAGGCCCCGTACTTCCTAGAGCGGCGTGAAATCGGAATCATCAATGTTGGCGCTACATGTACAATTGAAGTTGATGGGGAATCCATCAGTCTAGGCAGAAAAGAAGCCCTTTATATCGGAAAAGGAAACCAGAAAGTAGTATTCCATCCTGCCAAGGAGGGGGACGCTTTACTATACTTCAATTCCGCCCCCGCACATACCACCTTCCCTACACGAAAAATCACCCGGGAAGACGCTGAAGTGGTCACCCTCGGCTCCTTGGAAAATTCCAACCACAGGACGATTTATAAGCTTTTGGTCAACTCGGTTGTTGAAACCTGCCAATTGCAAATGGGAATGACTGAATTAAAACCGGGCTCAGTATGGAACACCATGCCGGCCCATGTGCATGATAGAAGGATGGAGGCTTACTTTTACTTTGATATCAAAGGTGAAAATGTAGTATCCCACTTCATGGGTGCCCCTGACGAAACGAGACATATTTGGATGAAAAACCATCAAGCTGTCATCTCACCGGTCTGGTCTATCCACAGCGGAGCAGGCACTTCCAATTACTCTTTTATTTGGGGAATGGCCGGAGAAAACATGGATTACGGAGACATGGATATGGTTAAGCCTTCAGAATTGAAATAATTATGAAATCGAACATGTCGAAGGCGACACACACCAGGATGATTATAATGCAGGCGAGATTCCATCTGACCATTAAAAACAAATTATAAACAGATGAAACCAAACTTTGAACTAAGAGGTAAAATCGCTCTTGTGACAGGCGCCACACATGGACTGGGGATGGCTATGGCCAAAGCTTTGGCGCATCAAGGTGCCACGTTAGTAATCAATGGGCATACTCCTGCCAAAATGGACGCTGCAATTGAAAACTATGCTTCTGAGGACATTATAGCCCATCCTTATTTATTCGATGTAAGTGATGTCCAAGCTGTAGATACTGCTATCACGAAAATAGAAGAGAAAATAGGAACAATCGATATATTGGTGAATAATGCAGGAATGATCCAACGCACTCCTGCATTGGAAATGGATCCCGAAGACTTTCGCAAAGTAGTGGATATTGACTTGGTGTCCCCATTCATAGTTTCTCAGCGGATCGCCAAAACTATGGTGAAAAAAGGGAGCGGCAAAATCATCAACATCTGCTCCATGATGAGTGAGCTCGGTCGAAATACCGTAAGTGCTTATGCTGCCGCCAAAGGTGGCCTGAAAATGCTGACGAGAAATCTCGCTACGGAATGGGCAAAATATAATATTCAGGTAAATGGCATAGGCCCTGGCTATTTTGCCACGGAGCAGACTGCCCCTATCAGAATAGACGGTCATCCCTTCAATGATTTTATTGTCAATCGGACACCTGCAGGACGATGGGGCAATCCGGATGACCTCGGAGGGGCTGTAGTCTTTTTGTCCAGCCAAGCCAGCGATTTCATCAATGGCCAAATCCTATATGTGGACGGGGGAATCTTGGCTACAATAGGCAAACCAGCCGGTGAATAGCTATATTTAACGTCAATTAAACAATTTAACCACCCAACCCCCGGCAATGAGAAACGGCAAGGCTACTATTCATGATATCGCGGAGAAGCTAAAAGTAACGGCCTCGACAGTATCCAGAGCACTGAATAACAACCCAAGAATCTCTGATGCCACGAAGAAAAAAGTATTGAAGGCTGCAAAAGAGCTTAATTATCAGCCAAACAATATCGCTTCTGCTCTTCGAAGTGGAAGAAGCAAACTTATCGGAGTAATAGTCCCTACTGCCAACAGAAATTTCTTTTCATCCGTTATCCGGGGCATTGAAGAAATTGCAAATTCCTTGAACTATAAAGTAGTAATCTCTCAGTCTTACGATGACTATGAAAAGGAAATGCAGACTGTAGAGGCACTTTTAAATGCACAGGTGGACGGGGTAATTGCCTCCATTGGCAAGACCACACTACAAGTGGACCACTTTAAACAAATTTTAAAAAAAGGGATTCCGCTGGTGCTTTTTGACCGGGTGACCAATGAATTGGATGTGAGCCAGGTAGTAATCGATGATTATTATGGGGCATTCCAGGCTACAGAGCATTTGATTGAACAAGGATGTAAAAGGATAGTACATTTCAGCAGTTCGCAAAACATCAACATCTACAAAGAGCGTAAACGAGGCTATGAAGACGCATTACTTCAGCATGGAATCACTGTTGACCCCGAATTGATACGCTTCAGCAAACTGCAGCTGGAAGATGGAAGAACCTCCATGCAGGAGGTGATCGATTCCAATATTCCTTTTGATGCTGTTTTCTCTTCTTCAGATTACTCCATCATGGGAGCTATGCAGGTTTTGAAAGAAAATGGGTATAAACTTCCTGATGATATAAAGTTGGTTGGCTTTGGCGACGAACCTTTTACCTCATTCACCGAACCTACCCTCACCACGGTCAATCAAAAAAGTATTCCCATGGGGAGAATCACGGCGGAGACCTTTTTTGAGATCCTGAATGAAAAAGACAAAAGCAACAGCATTCCGAAAAAAACAATTCTTAAACCAGAATTGATCATCCGTAATTCATCAATCAATCCAAAAGACAAGTAAAACACCTACCTATTACATCACATGAAACTTCTTTCCAGATCAAAAACAGCTCCTTCAAATCGCCCTGTTAAAACCCTCCAGTTCGGGAATGGGAATTTCCTCCGCGGATTTACAGATTGGATGATCGAAAAAGCTAATCAAGCCAATGTATTTGATGGGGATATCCACATTGTGCAGGTTCACAGCAAGTCGGGAAATAACCCAATGAAGGATCAGGATTGTCTTTACCATGTGATTGAGCGGGGACTGAAAAAGGGCATATTAGTTCAGGAATCCACCCTCATTTCCTGCATAGCTGGAATCACGAATGTTTTCGAAGAATATGAAGAATACTTGAAACTTGGAGAAAATCCGGATTTACGCTTTGTTGTTTCCAATACCACGGAAGCAGGGATAATTTTTGACCCAAAAGATTCCTCTTCAGATAGCATTTCAAATACATTTCCCGGCAAACTGACTGCCTTGCTTTATCATCGGTACAAGACTTTCCAAGGAGATCCTTCCAAAGGACTGATATTCCTTCCCTGCGAATTGATCGAGGCAAACGGTGCTGCATTGAAAGACTGCATCCAAAAATACATATCCTATTGGAAGTTGCCTGCGGGTTTCTCCGAATGGATCGATTGGAACAATACATTCTGCAATACATTGGTGGACAGGATTGTTCCCGGATACCCCAAGGGCTCCATAGAAGAGATTCAGGAAAAGATAGGCTACAAGGATGATATGGCCGTCATGGTGGAGCCTTACCATTTTTGGGCCATCGAGGGTACAGATCAAGTGAAAGAGGAATTCCCCTTGGATAAGGCCGGGCTCAATGTGAAATTTGTGGATAACCTTGCCCCTTTCCGCACCCAAAAAGTCAGAATCCTAAACGGAGGACACACGGCAATGGTGCCTTATGCTTACCTTAAAGGTTTAAGGACGGTAAGAGAAGCTGTGGAAAACCCTGAAATCGGCACCTTTCTAAAGGAAGCAATTTATACTGAAATTATTCCTACGCTCGATATGCCACAGGCTGAACTGGAGCAGTTTGCCAAGGATGTTTTGGAGCGCTTTGCCAATCCTTTCATTGTGCATGAGCTTAAGTCCATCGCATTGAACAGTATTTCCAAATTCAAGGTCCGGGTTCTTCCATCTCTCCTAGCCTATCATGAATTGAAAAATGAATGGCCGGAGAAATTAACCCTTTCTTTCGCCGCACTATTGGTGTTCTATAAAGGGAATTACAAGGAAGTAGATACGCCCGTCAATGACAATTCTGATCTAATGGATGAATTTAAGGCAGCTTGGGATCTGGGTTCTACCAGTGAAACTGTAGAAAAATTATTGAGTGAAAGGGCTTATTGGGGAGAGGACTTAAGAAATCATCAGGGATTAACTGAAGCTGTATCAGAAGCAGTAGACCAACTTCTTCAAGCTTAGCCTTATCGAAATTTAGGGCCGTCAGATTTAAGATTCTGATTGAAGAAAAGGAAAGCAAAAAAAATGCTTTCCTTTTCTTTTTTAATTGCTCTTAAAAGGGAATAGCCTGCGCTGTAGTAGTAGGCCCATCCACCACCAAGCTGCCATCAGATTTGATTTCCATTTTATCCAGAAACACTACCCGTTCCTGACCGGATTCTTTGGTACGACCATGGTACACGCAATACATATCGCCGTTATCCATGAACACTATATTGTTATGCCCCGTGCCTGTCACTTCCCCGCCTTTATGTGTATTAAGTTCCAGCACGGGATTGTTTGGCGCTTTGGTAAATGGCCCCAATGGGTTTGAGCTCGTTGCGTAACCTACCGCATAATTTTCCCCTGCGTAATAATTACTCGAGTACATCATGTAGTAAATGTCTTCGTGCTTAAAAATAACCGATCCCTCAGTCCATCTTCTGTTTATTTCCTGCTTGGTCACCGATCTGCTTTCCCATTCGGACTGTGCATCATCCATTTTTAGAGGCGGACGAAGGCAAAGCACAGGCTCTCCTATTACTCCGGAGAAATCAGGCTTCAGTTCCACCCCATACACCCAACTCTCCTCTATCTCATCGTACCACCCCTTTTCTCTTGCCCAATCCGCCACCTCGCTTTCCACCGGGTGTTTATAGCACGCCCGTGAGTAATAGAGGTAGTATTTCCCTTCTTCCCAATACACATTCGCATCTATTATCGGATATCCAGGATCAAATATCGGCCTGTCATACATTTCTATAAATGGCCCGGTCGGGCTATCGGATTTGGCCACACCGATCATAAAATTCTCTTCTTCATTGGTAGGATTGACCTTCCACTGGGCGCTGAAAAACATGTAATAGTTGCCATCAATCTTATATACTTCCGGTGCCCAAAAGAACTTGCTTGCCCAACTGTCCTCTGTGTTGCCTTGATACACTTGACCTTCAAATTTCCAATCGACCAGATTGCCCGAGGAATAGGCCGCAAAACCATCTTTTGCTCCACCACCTGTTCCGTACATGTAATACTTCCCTTCCCCATCATTCAGGATAAAAGGATCTCCAAATGCCACATCCAGTGGATTGGCATAAGTGCCTTTCGCTGAAACCCTAGATGACTCCTCTTGTTGCTTTTGCTTTGGAGAACAGGATACTAACCCAATCCAAGAAACAAGGATAATCCCTAGATAATAAAATAGAACTCTCATGTGCGGATTTACAATTAAACTTTGAGGAAGCCAAAATACAGTCTTTTATCAGAAACAATTTATCTTTCGCAATAGAATGTTGGGAAAAAGCCCATTGTGAGACAACCGGATTAAGGATTTACCCTTAGCCCTTGACCCAAACTCGTGGATCCTGACGCATAAGCCGCACCAATGTACCATATAGCTCAGGATTATAATTAAAAAACTCATGCGGTTTTTCGAAGAAAGTCTCCAAGGCTACCGCAAAAAACTCATGGTGATTAAATCCAGCACTTGTCCTAAACACCGACCTGCCACCCTCATTCACCTTTCTTATTTCTTTGTCAGCAAATTCCAAAAAAGATTTATAAACCTCAGGAGCAAAAAACTCACTTTCCCCATTGTAGTGGATCTGGTTTTCGAGTTTCAATGCATGAGCCACCTCATGGATGCCTAGATTTACTCCGTCATGCTCGCTTTCCATTCCCTCCAAAAAGCATTTCCAAGACATCACGATCAGCCCATGTCTGGGATTGACTTCACCTCGATGATACTGTCTGGAAATCGTACTGTAATACGTATCTGGGTAGATTAGAATCTTACTAAAATGAGGCAAACGAAGATCTTTCCAACCGAAGGCCACCATCACCATAGTTGCTCCGATCAGGATTTTCATTTCGGAAGTAACAATTCTCAGACCTCCTCTTCCCATAAAAGATTTGGTGGTAAGAATTACTTCAAGTTTCTTTCTGAATTCCCTTTTGTGCTCTTCTGAAAGTCTGGCATAATACGGGAATTGTTGCTCAAGAATCTCTATCTCCAACTTTGTCAAGCGAATTCTCGCAAACAATATTCGAAGTTCCTCGATCAAACTTGCAAGACTGTTCATCCTATATAAAGGCATCATCGTTTTTGAATAAAAAAGGCAGCTACCAATCAGTAACCGCCATTATTTTATAGGCCAATATGTAGACAAGTACCTTCAGGAGTTGAATGCTCGCTACTTCTGTCTCCAGTCTTCCAGCCTCTACTATCTAGCGTAATTCACTGCCCTCATTTCACGGATTACCGTGATTTTGATCTGACCTGGATATTGCATTTCCTTTTCGATTTTCTGCGAAATATCAAAGGAAAGCTTACCTGCTGTAGAGTCGTCCACGTTGTCCGCATCTACCAAGACCCGAAGTTCGCGGCCGGCCTGCATAGCAAAGCATTTATTCACCCCATCAAAGCCCAACGCAAGCTCCTCAAGGTCTTTCAATCGCTTAATATAGCTATCCATCACTTCGCGCCTTGCGCCTGGTCTTGCGCCTGAAATCGCATCAGAAGCCTGTACAATCGGAGAGATCATAGAGGTCATCTCGATTTCATCGTGGTGGGCTCCGATCGCATTGCAGATTTCAGGATGCTCTTTGTATCGCTTAGCCAACTCCATCCCCAAGACCGCGTGCGGAAGTTCCTGCTCCTCGTGCCATACTTTTCCGATATCATGAAGTAAACCTGCGCGCTTGGCCATCTTGGCATTGAGCCCCATCTCAGCTGCCATAGTAGCGCAAAGCTTCGCCACTTCCCTGGAGTGCTGAAGAAGGTTTTGTCCATAGGAAGATCTATATCTCATACGCCCTACCATTCTGATCAGCTCAGGATGAAGTCCGTGGATCCCCAGATCAATACAGGTTCTTTCTCCTATTTCGACGATTTCCTCTTCGATATTCTTTTCCGTTTTTGCTACGACTTCCTCGATCCTGGCCGGATGGATACGTCCATCCTGCACCAGTCTGTGAAGGGATAGTCTGGCCACTTCTCTTCTCACCGGATCAAAACCGGAAATAATGATGGCCTCGGGTGTATCATCCACGACGATTTCCACACCTGTAGCAGCTTCCAGCGCACGGATGTTCCTACCTTCTCTACCGATGATTTTACCTTTGATATCATCGCTTTCTATATTGAAAACCGAAACACAGTTTTCCACTGCGTGTTCAGTCGCGGTGCGCTGTATGGTGTCCAGCACGATCTTCTTCGCCTGCTTGGTAGCCGTAAGTTTAGCTTCGTCAAGAATGTCTTTGATCTGTGAAGAGGCCTTGGATTGAGCTTCCTCTGTCAGCATAGTCACCAGCTGCTCACGTGCTTCTTCACGGGTAAGGTTTGCCACCTTTTCCAAATCGGTGATACGTTGATTGGTTACTCTGTCAAGTTCCTCTTTTTTGATTTTGATTGAATGAAGCTGGGCATTTAGGTTCTCAGACTTACTGTCAAGTTCTGCTTCTTTCCTTTTTACCTGCTCCAGTTCCTTGGAAACCTGCTGCTCTCTTTGCTTTACTTTGTTCTCATTGGTGATGATGATGTTCTTCTTATTACTCATCTCCTCATCAAACTCAGCTTTCAGCTTGAGGTACTTTTCCTTTGCCTCGAGGATCCTGTCTTTCTTGATGGACTCCGCGTTGATTTCCGCCTCCCTAAGCATGGATTTCACCCGTTCCCGGGTTTCTTCCTCCAGTTTAGAGTTTTTGTTTTTTATCAATGTGCCGACAATAGCAGCTCCTACACCAGTCCCAATCAGGGCTGCGAGGACGATATATAGTATTTCTCCCATGGGTATTTTGGATATAAATTAGACCCCGGGGAATCTGAAAAATCTCCTGAATTTTGTGTTCCGAATAATTACAACGCCTTAGCCAGCAAGGCATTTATATGAGAAATACTGGATTTAATATGCTCTGAATCTTCTGTATTAACCTGATTGGTCTCCAATGATTCCACCATGCAATCAAAAGCTACCATCGCCAGCAAATCCTGGTTGTCATCCAGCCCGTATTCCTCTTTATACTTTCTTAATTTTTCATTAATCAACTTGCCAGCATGACGGATCTTGGACTCGTCCTCGATCTTCACGCGCATAGGATACTCTCTGTCCCCTATTTTTAATCTGATGGCAAGTGTCTCCATATCACTCTGATAAGTAAGTAATTAAATGATCGATTTCCTGTATATAATTATTGATTAGGTCACTCATTTCAGTTGACTGTTCCGGATTCACCGGTTGATTGTCCACAATGTTACTAATTTTAATTTTATTTTTAAAATGTTCGATTTCCTGCTCTTTTTTGTCCAAAGCACCGCTGACCTCGGATAATTTTTGCCTCAATTGCTGGTTTTCCTCACTTATTTCCAGCAATTTGTTACTCGCCTGCAGGGCCAGTTTCTCTAATTTTTGCAGTTCCTCTTGAATCATTTCTATGTTCTTATCAAAGCACCTACCTCTTTTTCAAAGGCTTGGATCAATTTACTCATTGTTTTCTCAATTACCTTATCTGTCAATGTATTTTCCTGATCCTGCAAGTGAAAACTTAATGCATAGGCTTTTTTGCCCGCATCTATTTTGTCCCCCTGATACACATCAAAGACACCTATTCTTTTCAATAATTTCCCACCAAACTTAGCCGCCACCGTCTTCACCTGATCATAACTCACGGTTTTGTCAATTACCAAAGAAAGATCTCTACGCACCTCAGGGAATTTTGAGAGTTCTTCAAATTTCTTCAAACCTGAAGCTTTTTTGCAAAGCAAATCCCAGTTAAGGTCCGCATACCACACTTCCTGACGAACTTCTGCTTGCTTCAAAATCTTATCATCAAGCAAACCTACAGTCGCCAGTTCCTTCTGACCGAGCATAATTTTCAAGCCATAGGCAAAAGGCACAGCTTCCACTATAGAAAGGTCTCCAGCCTGTACATTCAACTTCTCTAGAATGCTTTCAACTGTAGAGTAAATGTCAGGAAATGTAAAACTCTTGTTTGGCTCCAACCAGCTTTCTCCTGTCCTCTTGCCTGTGAGGAAAAGCGACAGTCTTCTACTCTCCACATATCCTCCCTCAGCCTTATGATAAACGGTGCCAAACTCGAAGTATTTCAAATCTGTCTGACGCCTGTTGATATTTCTGGCCAAAACTTCCAAACCGGAATAAAGCAAGCTCTGCCGCATCACGTCAAGGTCTTCGCTTAGCTTATTGTAAATAACGACGTTGTTCGTTGGATCCAAAAACCCGGATTTCTCAGCGTAAGTTGACTTGGTCAGGCTATTGGTAATCATCTCATAATAGCCTTGCCCTGTAAGGATTTCAGTTAAGCGGTATTGCAACTTGTTGAGATCTTTCACAGGATGCTCTGCGAGGTAATCCGTCTTGAGGTTTTCGGAGAGTTCCACATTGTGGAATCCATAAATCCTCAATATCTCCTCTATGACATCGGCTTCCCTCGTCACATCCACCCGATAAGGCTTTGCCGTAGCTGTAAAACCTTCCTGGTTTTCATTTGTCACTTTGATATCCAAACTCTCCAATATAGACTTTACCTGGGAAGGATCGATTTTCTTACCTATGAGCCTGTTGATATGACCATAGTTCACCTCAATGACAAAATCCTGAATCGGCTCCGGATAAATGTCTATCAGCTCGGAAGCTACTTTCCCGCCGGCAATATCCTGCAGAAGCTTGACTGCCATTTTCAACGCATACACAGGCATATTAGGGTCTGTGCCACGCTCAAAGCGGAATGACGCATCCGTCTTCAAGCCGTGAAACTGACTCCCTTTTCTGACAATATCGGGGGAAAAATAAGCTGACTCTAAAAATATTGAGGTAGTCCCTTCCGTAACTCCTGAATCTTCTCCTCCAAAAACACCTGCTATGCAAAGCCCTCCTTTTGTGTCTTTGATCATCAATTCCTCACCGGAAAGTTTCCTTTCTTTTCCATCCAATGTAATGAATTTCGAGTCTTTGGGAAGTTTACCTACAATGATTTTCCCATCGGAAATCTTGGCCGTATCGAAGGCATGTAATGGCTGACCAAGGTCATGCAAGATGAAGTTGGTGATATCCACCACATTATTGATCGGCTCCAAATCTAGGGATTTCAGGAAATTCTGTAGCCATGCAGGGGAAGGTCCTACCTTCAAATCAGTCACCACCACTCCCGCATAGCGCGGACAGTCAGCGGTATTTTCCACTTCTACCTGAATCGACGGGCCAGTCGCCCCGGCTTTCAGCTCAGGAGCAGCATCGATCTCCAGCTCTCTTCCCAAAAGCGCTTTCAGATCACGTGCCACGCCCAAATGGGAAGCCGCATCAGCCCTGTTAGGAGTCAAACCGATCTCTAACACTTGGTCTTTGCCGATTTCAATATACTCTGAAGCAGGGGTTCCATTGGGCAGGTCGGTATCCAATACCATAATCCCGGCATGACTGGAACCTAACCCCAGCTCGTCTTCGGCACAGATCATCCCTTCGGAAACCTCACCTCGGATCTTGGCTTTTTTGATCTGGAACGAATCGCCTTCGGAGGGATAAAGCGTCGCACCAACAGTGGCAACCAATACTTTTTGGCCTTTGGCTACATTGGGAGCTCCGCAAACAATCGGAGAAATCCCAGTTCCGATATCTACCGTAGTCACGCTTAACTTATCCGCATTGGGATGCTTCTCGCAGGTCAGCACCTCTCCTATCACTATGCCTTCCAGCCCTCCTTTGACAGAGACAAACTCTTCCAGTCCTTCCACTTCCAAGCCGGATTGGGTCAGCAATGCGCCGATTTCCTCCGCAGATTCCGTGTGAGGGATATATTTTTTTAATCGATTTATCGAGATTTTCATCAGTAAAACTAAATAAGGCAAATCAATATTGATCTGCGTGATAAACAAAAGGGGTTCGAAAACCCCTTTTTATTCAATAATGCGTACAAATTTAAGAGATTTGAGCTAGGCAGAAAGGCTATTTCCCGTAATTTTTCTCACCTACTGGAATAGCGATGTCCAATAAGTTTTCTTTTGGTGGAAGCGGGCAGCCATAGTCAGGGTTGTACGCGCAGTAAGGATTGTAAGCCATGTTAAAATCCAAAGTTATGCTGTTCTTCCCGTCCTGTCGTGCGTTGATGTATCTACCGCCCCCATAGGTCTCTCCCGCACTGGTCTCATCCGCAAAGGCCAAAAAGAAATTACGCTTATCGGGCTCTTTGATTGCCTGAAGAAGAAGCAGTTTTTGGGTTTTACCATCCAATTCAAATTCCGCCCAGGAATGTTCTATGTATTTTTCCTTGGTTCCATCGGTGAGGGGCACTTCCCTCACTTTCCTCCCTTCTATGGGCAGCAGCCTGGCTTTCACCTTATAGGCCGGGTCTATAGGATAGAAATTCAATTTGGTAAAAGACTGTTTTTGTTCATCTGTAAGCGGGGACTCGAAATTAAACCGCAGGAATTTAAACTGTCTTTCCCGCTCGGCCTCGATCTTTTCGATGTAATCTTCGGGGCTCTCCGTCCCGGTCAAGGTGTAAACCACCGCAGCCAAAACCACTGCGGAGATCATCATAAGTATAATCGTGTTATTTTTCATAAGTCAGAGAATGGCCTCATCGGCGAAGCTAAAGTAGCCAACATCCGCAAAAATCACATGATCCAACACCGGCAAATCCAATTCATGCCCGATTTTAACCAAACGGTGAGTGAGTCTTTTATCCTGTTCTGATGGCCCCAGGTTGCCGCTGGGATGATTGTGTACCAATATTATGGATTGGGCAAGATGCTCCAGCGCAATCTTAAAAACGATCTTGGGATCCACCACTGTCCCAGAAGTACCTCCTTGCGAAACCAGATGTTTTCTAATGACCTGATTGCCCCTATTCAGTAGAATCAGGAAAAAATGTTCTATTTGCTCATCCAACAGTTCAGGGCGCATCAAGTCATAAATATCCTGTGAGCAGGTAATCCTGGGTCTTGTCACCGGCTCTGAATCCTTCCTCCTTCTGGCAAGTTCCATCGCCGCAATGATGGTTATGGCCTTGGCCTCACCTATCCCTTTGAATTTCTTGAGATCCTGGATTGACATTTTCGCAAGTGTCCTCAGGTCATAATTGACCCCTGCCAGAATATGCTTGGATAAATCCACCGCACTCACAGAGGGAGTACCGGAACCGATCAAAATAGCGATCAGTTCAGCATCAGTCAAGGCAGACTTACCCCTCAACAGCAGCTTTTCCCGTGGACGGTCTTCTTCTGCGAGCTGGGAAATTTTGATAGAGGCATATGTATCCATAGCAATCAATTAAAAAGTGAGCTATGAATTTAACTATTTCAGCGCATAAAAAAAACCCTGACAAGCAGGGTTTTAGAGAATTAAAATCTTTTGGGATTAACCTAGCGCGGAAACGAACTTGGCCAATCTTGATTTTTTGTTGTTTGCGTTGTTCTTGTGAATCACATTCTTCTTAGCCAACTTGTCCAACATAGAAGATACTTTTTTGTAAAGCTCAGAAGCCTCCACTTTATCAGTAGATGCTTTCAATCTTTTGATGAAAGTTCTAGTTGTTTTAGCCTGATATCTGTTTCTCAAACGCTTAGCTTCGTTAGCACGAATTCTCTTCAGAGCTGATTTGTGATTTGCCATATCTTGATATTAAATAAAATTCTTTACGTACGTGACCCTATTCCGAATTGGAGTGCAAAGTTATTAGAATTTATCAATTCCACCAAAGTAATTTTAAACATTCGCCTGAATATCACTATTCTTCGAACCAAATAATTTGGCCTCACACCCCTTAAGATGGCAAATATACCTTTTCTATCATTATTTACATGCTAAATATTTTGATTAATTTGAGGTGTGAAATTTTTTCTTACCTACATATTTCTGCTTTTTATATTCACCTCCTCATCAACTAACTGGGGTTTTTATGCCCATTCATTGATCAACAGGCTGGCTGTATTTTCACTTCCAGAGGAAATGACCATCTTTTATAAACCTCATATCCAGTTCATAACGGAGAAAGCTGTCAATCCGGACCGAAGGAGGTATGCTGTGATAGGAGAAGCGGAAAAGCACTACATAGATCTGGATCATTATGGGGATTCCGCCCTGCAAATTCTCCCAAAATACTGGAATGACGCCGTGAAAAAATTCACCGAAGACAGCCTTCGTGCCAACGGCATAGGGCCATGGTCCACCTATTTCACATTCATCAATCTTACCGAAGCTTTTGAAGCTAAAAATACTACGGCTATTCTCAGGCTTTCTGCGGACTTGGGGCACTACCTAGGCGACCTGAATGTACCGCTGCACACAACCGTGAATTACAATGGGCAATTGACCGATCAACTGGGGATCCATGGCTTTTGGGAAAGCCGAATACCCGAACTCCAGGCAAAGGACTATCCCCTATGGATAGGACAGGCAGAATATGTGGACGATCCTCAGCAGGCTATTTGGGACGCTGTAGCTGCTGCACATGCGCAGGTGGACAGTGTTTTGTCGATCGAAAGAGAGCTGACCCAGAACTTCTCTCCTGATCAAAAATTCAGTTATGAGGAGCGGAACAATATCACCGTACGGGTTTATTCCCGCGAATTCACAGAAGCCTACGTGCATGCCCTTGACAATCAAGTGGAGCGGCAAATGAGAAAATCCATCAAGATGATAGCCGATTTTTGGTTTACCGCCTGGGTAAATGCCGGACAGCCGGATTTGAGCAATTTAAACAGTACAGAAGTTGAAGATGAAGAGATAGTTAAGGACTCTAAAATTAAGGTGAGGGAACATGACAATTAGAAGACAGTATTCAGTCTCTAAGCGGTTCAAGTCTCATGACTTGGACCTACTATAATGAAGTCTTCAGACTTCTCTTCTTAGACACAAATGGCAGTCTGAAGACTGCATTGATACTGGTACAAGTCCGAAGACTTGCACCAAAGCTGATGACTGCGACTGAACACTAAACTTCTACTTCCGACCTCAAATAACTCCCAATTGCCCTTCCAAGTCTCCTGAAAGTACTCTTAAACACTTCCTCATTCTCTTCCAAGAGCGTCACACGGAATCCTCTCAGATCCGAGCAAAAGGAAGAAATCGGCACCACACAAATCCGCTCTGCAGCCAATAAATTATAAACAAATCTCTTGTCCAAAGGCATCTCTTTTTCCTCCAACCAAGAATCCAACAAATCTTTCAGTTTCTCATCTTCTATAGGCAAGAACTGATCTTCCTTTAATACCCCTTCATCAAAAACAATGGTGTTATAAAAGGCACCCTGCGTGGGATTGAACTTGATTCCGGGAATATCCCCCAGGATCTCCCGCATCCAGTCGCTGCGCTTTCCTATCTGGGCATTTGCCTCTTCCCTATATTTGAAGTAAGCGGGATGCTTCATGATCTTTGGTATGGCCAGCTGGGGCAAAATAGTAGAGCAAACCTCGATCATTTTGGCATTTTCCAGTGTCTGGCAAAGTTTTGAAAACTCTTTGGAAGATTCCCGATTATAGAATTCCATCCAGCCACAGCGTGAGCCCGGCCAAGGGAATTCCTTGGAAATCCCTTTGAGGGAAATCGCAGGTCTATCCCCTATCACTTCTGCCAATGGAACAGCAGTGATTCCGTTATAGGTGATATTCTGATAGATCTCATCGGTGATGAGTAATAGATTAAACTCCTTGGCAATTTTCACAAAAGCCTCCAAAACCTCCCTAGGATACACCATCCCAGTCGGGTTATCCGGATTGATAATTAAGATTCCGACAATCGATGGATTGTACCGTACCTTCAGGTACAAGTCCTCCATATCCGGAAGCCATTGGTTGTCCGGGTCAAGTTTGTAGGTAATTGGAGCCGCATTGGCATGTGCTGCCTCAGCAGAACTGTGTGTACTATATGCGGGAGATGGCCCGATAATCCTGGCCGTTGGGATCAGGAATTGATATAGCTTGGCAATGGCATCCCCAAGTCCATTAAAAAACAAAATATCCTCTGCTGTGATCTGAGTTCCTCTTCTCTCATTGTTAAGGTCTGCAAGAAACTTACGTGTCTCCAGCACGCCTTTAGAGTCGGCATAGCCATAGGTCTTATCCTCCTTCAGCAGATCGGCAATGATTTCCTTCATCCAGTCAGGAACATGATTGCTTTTCTGGATAGGATCGCCGATATTTTCCCAGGTCATGGCATAGCCTAAGGCCTCCACTTGACGGGCTTTCTTGACGATACCACGAATTTCATAGGATAATTCTTCCGCTCCGGGTCTGAGGAGTAACTGTCTCATAGGGTTGATAGGCTAAATGCAAAACATTTCGGGTGCAAAGAAACAAAAAAGAGAAATGAAAGCATCTGCCAGCATGGAAATACTGAATTTTTCTACCTAGGATAAAAGATCGCCAAATTTAATTTGCCCTTACTTTGTTACAAGATTTGATGAAAAATACCCTTACTTTGTGACAAAAAAAATACAATTTACCCTTACTTTGTCACAAGACATTCGAAAAAATGCCCTTACTTTGTGACAAATAGAAGCATACATGAGCTTTAATAGACAGGTGTTTAGCATATTAACCTCTTGGAAATCAAAACCAGAAAGGAAACCACTCATTATTCGGGGTGCCAGACAGGTGGGAAAGACAACTTTGGTCAAGCAATTCGCAAAGACCTTCCCTAATGCGATCTTGCTAAACTTGGAAAAAACGAGTGATCGGTCTTTCTTCGAAGACTTCGAAGATGTCAAAACAATCGTTGAGGCAATCTTAGTCAGCAAGAATTTACCGTCAAGCACTCTTTCTAATACGCTACTTTTCTTGGATGAAATTCAGGAATCTCCAAAAGCCATACAATTGCTTCGTTATTTCCACGAGGAAATGCCCGAAATGCCCATCATCGCAGCCGGGTCACTTTTAGAATTCGCTTTAAAAGAGGTCAAGAGCTTTCCCGTTGGAAGGGTTGAATTCCTGTATCTCTACCCGATGAATTTCCATGAGTACCTGGAAGCCATTGGCCAAAAAGCTGCATTGCAACAATTCGCACAAGTACCGTTAAAACCCTTTGCCCATAAGACATTGATGAATTTATTTCATCGCTATACCATCATAGGCGGGATGCCCGAAATCATCAAAACAGATTTAGAAAAACAAAATCTCGCCGACTTACCCCCCATATATGAAAGTATTTGGAGCACTTACAAATCTGACATTGAAAAGTACAGCAGCAATGAAAATGAGCGTAAAATCACCCGACATTTGATGAATTCAGCACATTTGGCCTTAGACCAACGTGTCAAATTCCAAGGATTCGGCAATTCCAACTACAGATCCAGAGAGATCGGAGAATCTTTCCGCATTTTAGAAGACGCAAAAGTAATGCGGTTAATCTATCCGACTACAGATCTAGCTCCGCCACTTCAACCCGACTTGAAAAAATCTCCAAGAATTCAGTACCTGGATACGGGATTGCTTAACTATTCCTTGGGAATCCAGGGACAAATGCTGCGGATGGAAGACTTGAGCCAAGCCTATAAAGGTGCGCTGATCCCTCATATGATTACGCAGGAATTGATTTCGACCACACACCTGACAGATCACAAACCTAATTTTTGGGTGCGCGAGAAAAGACAGTCCAGCGCAGAGGTGGACTTGGTAATCCCTTATAATGGTTTGATTATGCCTATTGAGATCAAATCCGGTGCAACAGGCACTCTTCGCTCACTGCATCAATTTATCGATGCCTGTGATCATGCTTATGCAGTGAGAATCTACGGTGGGGAATTGCGAATCGAAGAGACGACCACTCCTTCAGGTAAAGCGTATAAATTACTTAATCTACCCTATTATTTAGGTACAAGAATCAAAGAATATTTAGATTGGTTTATTCAATAAAAAAACTTCGCTAGTGATTCGCATTCTTCTACTCATAATCTTCGTATTCCTTATCGATTGGTATTCCTATCAAGCTTTCAAAACGGTATTCCCCGAGCAAAGCTGGATTAAAATCGGATTTTGGATCTTTTCTGTGTTCGTTTATCTCTTTGTAGCCTATGGATTCCTGACCTTCAGCCGGGGCAATCTCGGTCTGAACTTTGGAAGAATGATTTCCCTATTGGTTTTGTCATTGATCCCAAAGCTTATCGTCTTGGGCTTTATGTTTGGAGAAGATATCTTACGTTTTCTTACAGGGATATTTTATTCTGTAGCCGGCAGTCAGGAAGGTGATTTTCTTCCCGATCGCAGAAAGTTTGTCAGCCAAGCCGCCTTAGCATTATCCGCAATTCCTTTTCTGGGAATCCTGCACGGGGTTTTGGTAGGAAAATACCGCTACCGTGTCATCAATCATACGCTGGAATTTGATGACCTACCCGCGGAGTTTGACGGATTTACGATCACCCAGATCTCAGATATACATTCCGGGAGTTTTGACAATAAAAAGAAACTGGAATACGGCATTGAGCTGATCAATCAGCAAAAATCAGATATCATTTTGTTTACAGGTGACCTGGTCAACAACCAAGCAGAAGAAATGGAACCTTGGATAGATACTTTCAAAAAGCTAAAGGCTCCCATGGGAAAGTATTCTATTCTGGGCAATCATGACTATGGGGATTATGTGTCTTGGCCAAGTAAGGAGGCCAAAGAGGCAAATATGCAGCGTCTTTATGAAATACAGGAAGAACTTGGCTTTAGGCTATTAAGAAATGAATCCGTAAAACTTCAAAAACTTGCCCTGAGCGGAGTCGAAGGGCCTGCCACGAACGGAGTCGAAGGAGACGTAGCAAGCATAGACCTGATCGGGGTGGAGAATTGGGGAAAAGGATTTGGGCAATATGGAGACCTAAAGAAAGCTGCGGCAAACCTCAGCGATAAAAGCTTTAAAATCCTGATGAGCCACGATCCTTCACACTTTGATGAGCAGGTGAAAAATTTCCCCCAACTCATCCATCTCACCTTGAGTGGACATACCCACGGAATGCAGTTTGGGATCGAGATCCCCGGTTTTATCAAATGGAGCCCGGCTTCTCTTCGCTACCCGAAATGGGCTGGACTATACGAAGAACTAGGTCGCTACCTACATGTCAACCGTGGATTTGGATTCTTGGCCTTTCCAGGGCGGGTTGGTATCTGGCCAGAGATTACGGTGCTGAAGTTGAGGAGGAAGAGGTAGTGATCAGCTTGCATGCCGAAGGTAGTTCTCAGTGATCAGTGGGCAGAAAGATCGTGAAGTTAGATTTCAGATATAAGATTTCAGATTCTCTTAAAAGAAGTATCAATTGAAGCTACAATTTTAACTCAAGGAGTAAATTAAATTAGAAAAGATTTCAGCTAACATTTTGAAGAACAAAGAATTTTTAGTTCAATCCAAAACAGTGTTTCGGGCCTTTACGTTGTCCCCTTCACATTTCGTTTTGCTACAACACCTACAAGCCAAAAGATCTAAAATCCCGCTTCCTTCTAAACTTATTTAGCAATAATTCTTGATAAGTAGTTTTTATTGCTACTTTTAGGAAAACTTTACTAAAGTGAGAGCTAGAGAATACATCAAACACCTACTATCAATAGAAAACTATTCATTCTCACTTGAAGAAATCAGCAATCAATCCGACTCGACCGATACATCCCTGAAATTTGAACTCGCCAGATTAGTTGAAAAAAAAGAGATCACCAACCTTAGAAAAGGTTTCTACCTTATTATACCTCCCCGGTATTCAAAACAAGGCTACATCCCCATTCAGCTTTATATTCACAAGCTTTTTCAAAGCTTAAACAGAAACTACTATTTAGGTTTTTATTCGGCAGCTAGGTTCCACGGTGCTAGCCATCAACAAATCCATAGAGACTATGTAATGATTGAAAAACCTAAACTGAACGAGATTAAAAAAAACGGCTTTGACATTAAGTTCATTACTGCCTCTCAATGGCCTGCCAAAAACATTCTTGAAAAGAAATCAGATGCTGGATATTTTAATATTTCTAGCCCTGCATTGACGGCTGCTGATTTGATACATCATCAAACCAAACTTGGAGGCCTCAATAGAATGCTGGCAATTCTCGAGGAATTGGCAGAGGAAATCACTAATAAAGATTTAAATGACCTATTGACATGGTACCCACATCGAAGCACCATTCAACGACTGGCATTTATTCTGGATGAACAACAAACAGGTATTGACCTCAGTGCAATTTCTAATTACCTGAAAACAGCACCGTATTTCCCTGTACTTCTATCCCCAAAGAAGAACCAGAAAGCAGGATCGGTTGATAATCGTTGGAAAGTGGACGTGAATATCAAACTTGAAAGTGATTTATGATCCCCAAACCTTACATAGCGCAGTGGCAAGAGTTTGCACCATGGAAACAATTTTCTCAGGTAGAGCAAGATTTGATTATTAGCCGAGCTCTTGTTGAGATATTTGCTGACGATTTTCTTAAAGAAAACCTTGCCTTCAGAGGTGGAACTGCACTTCATAAATTGTATTTGAATCCTGCCCCTCGATATTCAGAAGATATTGATTTGGTCCAAATAAAGCCAGGGCCTATCAAGCCAATCATGGAAAGATTAGGTAAAGTGATTACTTTTTTTGAAGAAGACAGAAGAACTCAAAATAGAGGTCATGGCATCAAAGCTCTTTACCGGTTTACCTCCGAATATGAGGAAATACGATTGAGGCTAAAACTAGAAATCAACTGCAAGGAGCATTTCAACATTCTCGATTGGGTAGATTTTCCATTTGAAGTAAAAAGTGATTGGTTTTCAGGACAGGTTCAAATTCGAACTTACAGCCTTAACGAATTGCTAGGAACAAAACTCAGAGCACTTTATCAAAGAAGTAAAGGCCGAGACTTATTTGATTTATTTTATGCCCGACACCATCATGAATTAAACTTTGAAGAAATAGTGAATTGCTTCAAAGAATACACGCAGTTTTCAACAGACAAAAAACCACCAAGCCAAAAAGAGTTTCTAATTAATCTGGAAGAAAAAGAAAACGATCCGGATTTCTCAGGTGATATGGAAGCATTGCTCAGACCTGGCATTGAATACAATCAAGCTATAGCCTCGGAATGGCTGAAGAAGGAATTGATAGAAATAATTTAAGATAATAACAAAAGACAATTTCAAGGAAGTACTAATAAAGCTTAGTTTTCAAGGAATAGGTGACAGTTTCACGAAGGAGTTCAAAGAATTAGATGTTCTCTTAAAAGTCGATTTCAAGAAGGAACAGCTCATCTACCCTGAAGAAAAGGGGTTGAAAGTAAATGAAAGACAAACCTGCAACTTCACTGATCCAGAAAACTTTGTCGTGTTTGAATGTATCAACCGACTTTTAGAAAAAGGCTACAAGCCTAAAAACTTACTTCAAAAGCCTGCCTTGAGCGGAGTCGAAACTAGCATAACCTGATCGGGGTGGAAAATTGGGGAAAAGGATTTGGGCAATATGGAGACTTAAAAAAAGCTTCAGCAAAACTCAGCGATAAAAGCTTTAAAATCCTGATGAGCCACGATCCTTCACACTTTGATGAGCAGGTGAAAAATTTCCCCAACTCATCCATCTCACCTTGAGTGGACATACCCATGGGATGCAGTTTGGGATCGAGATCCCCGGTTTTATCAAGTGGAGCCCGGCTTCTCTTCGCTACCCGAAATGGGCTGGACTATACGAAGAACTAGGTCGCTACATACATGTCAACCGTGGGTTTGGATTCTTGGCCTTTCCTGGCCGAGTAGGTATCTGGCCGGAGATTACGGTGATTAAGTTGAAGAAGAAGTGATGGGTGAAGAGAAAGTCAGAAAGCTAAAGTGAAAAGTCAGAAAAAAAATTGGAAAAGGCGAGAGCCTGCTTTTGACATCCCACGGTATTCATCGGAACTTGAAGAGCGGAAGAGCCAATGGACATTAGAATTGCTAATGCATATTTCGGGATAAACTCCCAATACGTTGGAATTTGTAATCCGTGTCACCAATGAACTGTCTAACCAGTAAACATTTTTTAGGACAAGTCACTCAGAAAGCCGAGTACAACGAGAACCGATCCAATTACAACAATCTTTCTATCCCTGAATCAGCGGAATATTACCATCCTATTTTTTGAAAAAGCAAAGGAACGGCACGAAAGGCTAAAGTCGGGCAAGCATGAAAGGAAGCACGCTTATTCTCTGACCTATGCAAAAAAGGATTTGAACAATGCCGAGAAGAATTTGAACTTGCCAAGCGGTTTTGGGAATAGAGAACAGCCGAAAAGCTGTTCTTTCTATAACCCATTATTAATCAAAGTTTTGAAACTTTAATCTTTTAAAATTTGTAAATTTGTCATATGGAGAAAATCTTAATTGAACCGACGGATAAATCCAAGCTTGATCTAGTCAAATCATTGCTTGAAGCTATGCATATTAGTTTTCAGGTAGTTACAGAAGATGTTTTTGCAAAAAACAGAATCCTATCTGACATTAAAGAGGGCTATCTAGAGGCAAAGGCTATGGAAGAAGGGAAAGTCGAATACAAAACCTATTCGTCCTTTTCAGAAATGGAAAATGACCTATAAATTAGCTTTTACCAAAAGTTTCGGGAGGGAATTAAAGAAGTTAAAGAAAAAACACCCTTCAATCTTAGCCGACTTGGACAAAATAGCGGTAGAACTTTTGGAAAAACCGTCTCTGGGTGATCCTGTTTACAAAAATTGTTACAAAGTCAGGGTTCCAATATCCAGTATGAACAAAGGGAAATCTGGATCGGCTAGGCTGATCACCTACGTAGTATATTCGAAATCCACCATATTTCTGATCGCTATTTTTACTAAAGCTGAAAGGTCTTCAATTCCAGATAAGGAGATTAAACTTTTAATTAAAGAATTGGAAGACGAGAAATAGAATTGCTCACGAATAGGATAGCATTTCTGACGAAGCCATTTGGACGATAATGATTCCAGAGCTACCTGAATTGAAAAAAGAAATCCAAAACATAGTGGAAAAGAACTAACATAGTCGGATTTTCCCTACACATCGGGATAGGCTATATACGGCCGTTCGTAAAGCAAAGGATTCTTACCCGGATTTTCAAGAGGAGAAAGGCTTACCTCCGCTACCCGAAATGGGCCGGACTGTACGAAGAACTAGGCCGCTACCTGCATGTCAACCGTGGATTTGGATTTTTGGCCTTTCCTGGGAGGGTTGGGATCTGGCCGGAAATTACGGTGCTGAAGTTGAGGAGGAAGTAGTAGCTGTTGGTTGGAATTTGTAATCCGTGTCACCTAGGAGGTGTCTAATCTGTATACTTTTTTAGGACGAATCAGGCTATCCCATCACCTTACCCCGAATCTCGGGAAGGAAGTACGTGTTAAAACCCTTAAATAGTTTACATATAACGAAACTTTTTATATCTTTGAATCGTAATTTTATCTGACAATTAAATGAATGGTTAAACGATTTGAAACAAAACTCTTAGAAGAGGCTTTTGAATTTATCCAAAAGCAAGATTTAAAGGCACGAAAGAAAATATTTCAGAACATTAGACGAGCTGAACAGCATTCCGACCCAAAATTTTTCAAAAAACTAACCAGCGAAATTTGGGAATTTAGAACCTTATATTCAGGAATTCAATACAGGCTTTTAGCGTTTTGGGATAAAGAGGATAAAAATGAAACGCTTGTTTTCGCTACACACGGAATTATCAAAAAAACGGGTAAAGTTGACAAAAAAGGAAATTGAGAAAGCCGACAAGATTAGAACGAATTACCTAAAAAGTAAAAAGAGATGAAGAGCTACAAATTAGACGAAGCAGAAGACCTTTTAATCGGGAAAAAGGGCACAAAAGAAAGAGATGAATATGAGTTTGAATTAAAACTTGAACTCATAGGAGATATGATTAAAACTGCCCGTAAAGAACGAAAACTAACACAAGAACAACTGGGAGAGTTGGTAGGTGTAAAAAAAGCTCAAATATCAAGATTGGAAAATAGCACCGGAAATGTAACTTTTGAGACCGTGATGCGAATCTTTAATGCTTTGGGAGCTAAAATCAATTTGAGTCTTCAGATGTAAAAAACATTTTGCAGGTAGAATGGACGACAGTGAGCTGTAAAGCTCACGCTGCGCCTCACATATTTATGACCACCGTCTCCTGCTTCGTGGGGCAGGCTGTATAAGGCAGTTCGTAAAGCAAAGGATTATTACCCGGATTTATCAAGAGGGGAAAGGCTTATCTCCAATACCCAAAATGTGCCAGACTATACGAAGAACTAGGTCGCTACCTACATGTCAACCGTGGATTTGGATTCTTGGCCTTTCCAGGGCGGGTTGGTATCTGGCCGGAGATTACGGTGATTCAATTGAAGAGGAAACAATAGTGTAGGCTTGAGGGTATTTTTAGGTAAGGTCAGCATGAAGTTTTGCTGGAGTCTTGACCTTTTGCCTACGCGACAGGGCGGGGTTATTTTCGGCCAAGCCAACCGAACGGAGAATCAAGTATGTCGAAATAGGACACACATTGGCATGATTATCAAGAATGCGAGATTCAATATGACCATTAAAAATAAACAGTGCAAGGTGAGCTTTATTTATCGTCATAATGGCCATAAGCACCTAAAACTGTCACTACAATTTTTGAACCGTCAATGAGGTAAACAAGCCTGTGCTTTCTGTCGATCCTTCTCGACCAGGTGTTCTGCTGGTAGTATTTAAGTTTTTCGGGTTTACCCTTGCCTGTTTCGGGGTGTACTTTTAGTTCCTGGATTAATGTGAACAGCTTCTTTACTAGAATTTTGTTGCCAGTTTTCTTTAGTTTCTCAATATCTTCCAATGCTTCTGAAGTGAAAACAATCTCAAAAATCATAAACCAAGAAGTTCCTTCAATTGATCGTCAGTTAACTTTACCGTTTTACCTTCATTGTAGGACTGAATGCTTTTTGATATTCGCTCTTGAATTGCAGGATCATCAAAGAAGCGATCATTTTTCACATTGTTTGATAGTTCATAAATTTTATCCTTGCCTCTCTGAATGATAACCCGCTCATTCTTATCAATCAAATCCAGATATTTTTTGAGATTTTGGCGAAATTCTCTTGTGCTTACTACAACCATGGTTTTTAATATTTGTGTACACAACATGATACACAAATATATGCATTAGAGTTCAAAAATTATCTTGAAAAATCGACCTGATCGGGGTGGAAAATTGGGGAAAAGGATTTGGGCAATATGGAGACTTAAAAAAAGCTTCAGCAAAACTCAGCGATAAAAGCTTTAAAATATTGATGAGCCACGATCCTTCACACTTTGATGAGCAGGTGAAAAATTTCCCCCAACTCATCCATCTCACCTTGAGTGGACATACCCACGGGATGCAGTTTGGGATCGAGATCCCCGGTTTTATCAAGTGGAGCCCGGCTTATCTCCAATACCCAAAATGTGCCAGACTATAACAAAGAACTTGGCCGATACTTACATGTCAACCGTGAATTTGGATTTTTGGCCTTCCCTGGTCGGGTCGGCATTTGGCCGGAGATTACGGTGCTGAAGTTGAAGAGGAAGTAGGGAAGGTTTTCAAGAATTCAAGAGGTATAGGAATCAAACCCAACTTCAACCTAAGTCAGTCTAGCGGAGTCCAAGACCATTTGCCCATTAATACTATAAGCCATCTAAATCACAAAAATCTAAAGAGTCCGCTTGTCAAACTCGACGAAATCATTAATTTAGTTGCAACACTACCTAGAGACCTGAGGGAAATCCCGTTACAGGCGAAATAAAAAAGCTTAATGGGATTTATAGAGGTGTTGGCGGTCATAAAAAGCAACCATTTGGACAACACCTAATAATTTAAACCATTCTTATGAGAAACCTAAGTATTTTACCTCTTGCCTTACTATTGATTATCTCCATTCCGGGGTGTGACAAAGACAATGAAATAATCCAAACATCCATTCTTAAAATGAAATGGATAGAATCTTTTGAAGAGAAGACTTCTGAAGAAATTGAAATTTACCGACCCGGTAATCACGATGATTTCCCTGCAAGCAGGTATAGACAAGTTTTCGTTTTTGATGATAATGGAGAAATTGAATATAGCGTATTAGCTGCTAATGATGCTCATTATATGGCAAAAGGAAGTTGGGAGTACAATGAAAAAACAAAAATCCTTAAAATTTACAATTCGGACTCAGAAAAAATATATGAATTTGAGATTATTGAATTGACCAATCAAGTACTGAAAATAACAGCAAACAACTAATTACCTAATATATTTTGGGGCTTGGGTGTAAGATTGTGAAAATTATACGAACCGCTAATCGAGGTACACGGCTTCTCACCATCTAAGAGTAAAAGAAATATAGATAGGGCTAGGTGAGCTGTAACTACACATTTATGTTCTAACAAATTTGTAATTTGCCTTGGTCTATGTAAGTAGATGCTAAGGAACCCTTTTCGAGCATGGCTTAAATATCCCCAGAAAGACTTCTCTGTCTTTAGGGTTAGTAATTTTATTTGTTCAGCAACTTCTCCAATCGTCCAATCATTTCATCCTTTTCCTTTAGCATCCGCTCGTAAAGGGCGATTTTTTCATCATAGAGTTGAACAATTTTATCAATAGGATTGAAGGTTGGATAATAGCTATACAAAGAATTACCAGTCGCGTTATCATTGTTGTTGACAGTATTGGAAATAATATTCACCACCTGTTCTTCATCAAACATTTTAATCGCCTCCGCTGGCACTTTTAAAATATCAGCCACTTGGCGAAGCAATCCATCCTCTATCTCTTCCTTTTGCTCGAGTAGGCTGATTTTCTTCTGGGACCAGTCCTCCCCCAGCTCAAAGGCCAAGGCTTCCTGCTTGATGCCCATCATTTCCCTGAAGCGCTTGATATTTCTGCCGTGGTGGATCTTTTCGTTCATAGGTGAAGTGTTTAGAAAGGGAAATTAAGAATTTCTGCCGAATTGACTAAACTAAGATATTCTGGTGGATGATTATATCCAAGTATGCCCACACGAATCAAGACATTTGCTGTCTCTAATTCTTTTGCCAATTCAGCCTTTATTGACGCGGCGGAGCAAAAATTATTGTAGCGATTAGGTTTCGCCAGCCCCTGCTATATCGGCCATGCCTACAGCATTTACTGGAATTCTCGATCGATCATGTTTTCCAGCCATTGAAATGGCTGGCTATAGGATCGGTCATGCCTACGGCATTAGCTCCAGATTTATTCCACCTGCCCTGCAGCCTGGCTGCCCGCTGGACAAATCCTTTACGCTCGCCCCTCCGAGCCAAACGGCCCATATACTCGCCAGATACATTTAAACCTGCCTATTCCTTATCAGTCCCAGCGGGACGATCCATCTTCTTGCCAGAGGTTTCAACCTCTGGAATTATGAATTACAATATGCTCTAGCTAAGTCCCATCGGGACGGACGATTTTTTATTATACTCCTACTGGCATATTCATAAAATTAATTCAGGCTTTCAGTATCGGAATGACATTTAGCAATAGCAGACAGATCTCGAGCATTCCTCCGTTTATCAATCGAGTGGTATTTACCACCCGAATAAATAATTCCCTTTCCAGAACACCTTATTCCAGAATGGAATAGTTCATCCCAGTGAATCCTATGAATTTGGATCAACATCTAATAGCCAAAATCATGACACTAGTCCTACACATCTCAAACTTGGTCAGCTCTTCCTTCACTATAGGAGGACAGAATTCAACTACCATTGATACCAGCTCATCCCAAACCATCAAAGGGCTGATTGATCAGCAGAAAGAACTGGAATATCAGGTAGCCAATACCCTAAACCCCTAGAAAATGGACGACTACTTAAATACATTTGAAGGAGACCGAATATGTGAATCCTTGGAAGAATGCCATGGAGGTTTATATCACTTTTTCTGTGACTTTGCTAATCTATCCTACTGGAAAAGGAAGATCTCCGCTATTTTCGAATATGTTGTTCAGGAAAATCCGTCATTCACATCACATTCACCAGGAACAATCCTGTATGCGGGTGCAGAATTTTTGCGGATTGTCTATATAGGATATTTTCTTTACCGTGAGACCAATTTTCCAGCTTGCCCTACCCCACATTGGGATGAACTGATCTTAAAAAGAGATAAGAAGAACGCAACGCTATTCATAAACAGAATCAACCTCCTTCCCAGATTCCTGAGCCAAGAACAAATCATAGATCCCTATCTATTTCTTAAGGACTTCTACTACCGCCGCAAATGTCCCGTCTGGGCGAGGAGGTGGAATGAAATCATCGAAGAGTCATTTAGCGACATCACCTGTCTCGAACCTGATGCCTTACAAGAGTTTCAAGATGATTTTCAGGATTTTCATAAGCTACTGGAAGCCACTTACCTGCTGTATGTTAGGCACTTTAAGCTAAAAAATACCTGAGAAATATAATGCTCCTCGCTGAGCGTAACCGTTCAAATTTGAATCATAAATTAAGTACAAACGTCTGAAATTATGGGAAATACCTTTAGCACGTTAAAAAAAGAGTACACCTGTACTTCTCCTGAAAAAGCACATCAGGTTATTAAGGAGCTGTTTGGATCTATAGCACCCTTGCCATTTTGGCTTTCCCATGTGACGATGATTCAAAACGCAGTATTTGACACTTCTCCAGACTACAAGATCTTATTTCCAGACTGCATATTCTATCAGGGTCAGCTCTTTCTAAAACTGATTTATGCCAGCCATCAACTTCGGAATTTCCCTCCTATTTCAGCCAGCTCACTTACTTGGAATCAAATTATTGAAAGTCGGGATAAGGAATTCTCTATCGAGCCAGCGAGTGATAAATGCATCTTTAATCTAATTGACTATGCCCCTAAACAACTTAGTCATGATGAAATACTCGATCCCAGTTCATTTTTACGGAAGTTTTTCAAGCGCAGGAAATTGAAAGGATGGATAAAACGATGGAATTCTTTCCGCGAAATGGCAACATTCTCTTTCTCTGTGGTAGATGGTGACGAGTTAGAATTTCTAAAAGACTTCACCTATTTCCTTAAGCTTACCGAAGCTAGCTATTTGATCCACGCCCGTTATTCTCCGATTCAAAATTATTAAATTCAGTTTTTGGTCTTTGAAAACCTCTGGAATTTCATATCCCAATAGTTAGAGACCTAACTAAAAGAATATCCAGAAATCAATATTGCTCGTATATAATGTATTCTTTCCAACAAAAGCATTGCCCGTAAACCAGGATCCAAATTTTCCTCTAGCTTGATAGTCACCTCTCCTTTGCCAATCACTGTCTTCAATTCAACGCCTGTTTTTCCCTCAGAAGACCAACTAATCCCATTCTGAGAAAGCATCTCTCTTTTCCATACAAGTTCCCCATCTCGACTGTCTTTTATTTTAGTCATTGATGTGTTTAAAGTAATCCCAGCATTAGTCGATCCTAAGATTTGATAGACCCCATCTATCTTAGCCACAATCAGGTCGTCCACTGAAACCCCATCTTTTCTCAACTCAATCTTACCAAGGACTTGCCCATCACCGTTCACTAACTCAGAGTTCCCGCTCATATTCATGATATCTTTGATATCGAATGTGACGGTATACCTTTCAGTTTGCTTATCAGCTCTTGACCAAAAAAGCATCAGTGTACAAAAAACAAGTAGCTTTAGCATATTCTCTGAAATTTAGATCCAACTAATAGAACTACGTGAACAGGCATCCAATGGATATAATGTTTCACTAAAGTTAATCCATTAAACTAATGATTACCAACCTAATAAACTTCTAGTAAACGGAGGCTTTTGTTATAGAGTTTGATTTTATCTTTTATCCACGCCTCCCAAATTAGGTCAACCTTCCCCTGATCTTCCCCAAAACCTCTTCTGGATACCCCATATCCCTCAGTACAAAAACAGCATTGGTGCTCTGCAACACTCCAGCCCTGAGCCGGAAATCGTATTGATAGTTACCAGCCACATCCTGTCCGGTAAAGTAGAAAAATATAAAATCAGGGAGCCCATGAACTAACTCCAAGTCATGGGTTGTGGCAATCACTATAGAATTCTCCTGAGCAAGCTGTTGCAATACTTCCGAGGAAATCACCAACCGCTCCCGGCTGTTTGTCCCCTTGAAAATCTCGTCTATCAATAGCAAGTTAAATCCCTGTTCATGATCAACAGTGAGCATTTCTTTCATAGTCTCGGCCTCACTATAAAAGTAACTTTTGTCACTTTCCAACTCATCAAAAGTCTGAATAGAAGAATGGATATGCAGCTTTGGAAGAATCATTTCCTGAGCAAAAACCGAATTAATAGTCTGCGCCAAAAGGCAGTTCAATCCTATAATTCTAAGGAATGTGCTTTTGCCTGACATATTTGTACCGGTTATCAAAACACCATTTCGGTCAATACGAATAGAATTTCGGATTGCATATGAAAGCAAGGGATGAAACATTCCTTTGCCATCAATCTGGAGCGAAGTACCCTCCTTGGGCACGGTGATAAAAGGATCTGATTTCCTAAGTTGTGCAATGGATAAGGCAAAATCCAGGTAAGCAACGTAATCAAAATTCTCTTCGATCAGACTTCGCTTCTCTCCTATTTCCTTGAGAATAGAATAATAAAGAAGAGTTTCGATCAGAAAAGCGGCTTTGAATAATTCAGTTATATACCCCACCAATTCCGCCAATTCACCAAACCCTTTCATTCTTGGTTTAAGCACGGATGCCTTAAAGATGAGTGATCCTACCTTTTCGATTTCGGGCTGTTTGGGCATGAAAATTCCTTGTTTTTTTGACTCTTTCAGAATGAGCTGCGACATGGCTAACATTTCTCCTAGCTGGCCAAATGTCCTTGACTCAAGAGATACATTCAGTTCGCTCCAATAATGGATAAAGAAATTGCAGGTGATCACCAGTATTGCCGGTAAAATCATCCATTGCATGAATAATGACGAGATCACTCCTATAACAGAAAGTGCCGAGAGTATGTAAAACAACATAAACCATGGATTTTGAGGTGTCTCTCTTTGAAAAACATTACACAAGAAATAGGAATCATTCTTTGATAAGCTTTCCAGCTTACGCGTCATAAAAGATTCAAAACCTGGGTTATTCTCAAACGTCTGAATTGTTGACTCTAACCTTTCATCTAGTAAATCCCCTTCTTTCACCAATCTAAGGGAAGAATACAGGTATTGCTCTCCGTATTTGGTAAGGGTATGATCGATTCGGAGAAACACCTCATCCATTCCCAGATCATTCCAAAGCTTGGAAGAAATATTCTGGAAAAATCCAGTCTTGTCAGTTTGGTTATAATACTTGCTGATCCTATCGAAATCCAGATCGCTTGATTTCTTCATTAATGCCAATTAAGGTTGTCGGTTATTGATTTTAAAAGGTAAAAGATAAAAATTTTATGATAAGTATCTTGCTCTAGCTGTTCAGGGTTTTGCAATCCTGAACCTAGACCGTAGGATCTCAAATCTTCAGGTCAAACTTCGAGATTAAATCCACGACATTCATCAATAGTCGAAGAATGAGAAAAATCCCCCTTGCCCCCTTTAAAAAAGGGAAATTGCCAAATTGAACCTTTAGCATTAATTTAAAATATATAAGTGCAGGTAATTTAACTGCTCAGGATTTGCAATCCTGAACCTCGATCGTCGGATCTCAAAACTTCGAGATTACAAATCTCGAAGAGCACGGGCCTCTTCCGTCTTCTGTCTCCTGTCTTCCAACCACTAAAAGATAGAAAATATGGCTACTGGCATCATTGTGGATAATCAGATTCGCAAAAATGCTATCCCTTCTCCCTCAACTCATAGATATAATAGCACTGATAGTCCTTTTCATACTCATGAAGTTCGGCTTGATCGCCAGTCTGCAAGTACCTCCTTGGCCCTACATTAAGCTTTAACCTTCCGGGAAGTGTCCATGGTATCGGTTTGCCCAGTTGCTTTCCGTCCTTGATATAGTAGAAAAATCGCTTCTTAGAAGCTGCCTCTGCCTTTCGCTGTTCTTCATTCTGATTTTCAAAAACCAGATTTGGATCCGCACCTGTTCTGTACCCCACAAGCATTTCATCCCCAAATCCTACCATTTCATCGAAAGCACCTCCCATGGTATGGTTCTGTGTCCGGTATTCTTTTACTGTGGTGTAAGATGCATCAGTCATCGGTATGTCTATCAGTTGATCAGGTTTGAGACGATCCAACTTTATTTTGTTGACTGTTTTAAAACCATCGCTTGGATCCAACTGATACAGCGTAGTATCCCCATACAAAATAGTAGAAATGTAACTGGACCTGGGACCTGAGAAAAACACAGGTTTATCCATAGAAGGATAGAACTGTCCCGACCGAAACTTGCTGTTCTCATCCAAACGCCCACCCTTTTTCACTTCCCCGGTTTGAATATCCATCAGGTGAACCATACTAAGCGTATCGTAATAATCCACCGGATAAGGCTGCAAATAGCCATCATTCAGATTAGCAACTGCACTTAGCTCCCCATCTGCAGATCTGAAAGTACTGAGATTGTCCAGTGAAAAGTGAACCAATCGGGCCCGGACTCTTTGCTCGAAAGGAAATTTCCTTTTCTGCTTCAGTTCCAAATCATAGACAAAGGCTTCCCCCTCTGAAATAAATAGGATCTCATCCTCAACAAAGCCCGCCCTTACCAGCACCAACCCAAAGGCATCAGGCCCCTCCGAAAGTTTATTTTCAGCTAGAATCTTTCCTGAGCTATTGACCATATAATAATGCCCTTCCATACTGGCTTGCTTCACTAGCAGATAAAGTCCCTTTTCATGGTGGTAGTCAAGCACATGAACGGGCTCCAGAATATCCATCACTAAAGAATCAATTTTTACCAGTTCAAATTCACGATCAGAATCACGTGTAGCTGATTTTTCGGCACAGGAAATCATGAGCACTAGCAGACAAAACGAAAGAGAAAGGAGTTTCATAAGATTATAGTTTTAGCTAAACTACTAAAATTTAGTAGAACATAAAACCTCTATTTGATCATGAGGAAAAAGAGACCTGAGCAGCAAACTAAAATCCCATTACCGAACTGCTAAAAAGTGTAAAGGCATTTCCAAAAACCTAACACCAACTTTGGAAACTCTTGACACCAAACAAAGCCAATTAAAAATTGGTGAGAATATGAGAGTGGAGCTACAAATTCCACCCCGTGGGTATAACTGATATTTGACTATACCAAAGGGCTACACAAATGACTTTTTCAGACTTCTGAATTCAGCTTTCAGATTTTACTTCAAATTCTTATACCGGATTTCCCCCACCAAAGAATAATAGATGAGTTCCAATCAAAATCCCATTGTACACTCCGTGAAAAATCATTGCCCAAATCATCCCATGATTCAATCTAATATAACTGATGATCAACCCAACAAAAAACTGGGCTCCGACCAATATAGGAATAAGATAAAACTGCGTGGCATAATCAAAACTCGTAAAGTTCCCCAAGTGAATCAATCCAAATAACACAGCAGAACCATAAACAACCAGCTTCAACGGCGGAGGATTGTTTTTCGAAATACGAATCAAAAGCCAAATCAGATAGATCCAGAGTATAATGACTGGATACCAAAATTCGGAAATAAGCAATACTGATAAACCCAAACTCCACAAAACATATTTTTTAGTTCGAACCAAATGAAGTCGAAATATAGGCTCTTCCAAAAGCGGGGCAATGAAAATCCCTGCAAAAACCATTAAAACCGGAGTTTCCTTCAACATTTCCATCACAGCATTCTCCAGTTCGTCCAAACCCAACGCATAAATCAAAGCAGAGTATGGAGCAATAACAAGAAACGTTATCACCAATAGGTAAATAAATCGCCTAAAAGTCATGAGCTGAAATTCTTCTAGCTGTTTTGGGAGGCGGAAAAATTGAATTAATTCTCTAATCATAGTTACATTTAAGCCGATTATTACACCACTATTAGGAACAACTATTTACCATTATTATGTCTTTTCTTAATTTGTTTAGGAAATGGAAAAAATGAACAGTAAAAAAAGACAAAAAGAATCATTATTGACAGATGCTTAGAGGTAAACTGTTTAAATCCGAAAAAGCACTTTGATACAAAGTAAATAACTAAGACAATAATAATAGATGTAAGAAAATTACTTATATGTTTTTTAATTTCTTCCATTTTTCAATAAAAAAAAACAAGGAGAACCACTTTAAAGTGGTTCTCCTTAATATTTGAATTCTATTTTAGCATTCGCAGTCACAGCATTCGCCATCTAACCCATCCTCAATTCCTTGAACAGCTTCAACCGCATAATATCCGGCAACCCCTGCAGCACAGGCACCCACTACCCAAACTACTGCTTTGGCAATTAATGGCCAAGCACCACCATTTATGTTTCGGAGCTCTTCGTTAGATAATTCTTTAAATCTTTCCATTTTTTTTGAATTTGAAATTTATACTAAAACACAACCGAATTCTGCACAAGGATCATAAACAGGCTCATCCGATGAATTCCACCATTCAACAACCTTCATTGTGGTTTTACAAAACCAATCTCTTACAGGCCCACCGCCATCCACCTCCTGCATCTCCTCCAAACTCAATTCCTTAAACTTTTCCATAAGTTAATAAATTATTCGCTTCCCCGACTTTTTTCAGGAGTCGGATTACCTCATCTCAGCACAGGTAAATCAAGTTAGCTAGCATTTCTCGTTGAGACTTTCAAAAAGCTGAAAGCTCCCATGGGCAAGTACTCTATACTAGGCAATCATGGCTATGGGGACTATATAACATGGCCCAGTAAGGAGGCGAAAGAAGCCAATATGCAGCGCCTATATGAAATCCGCGAAGAACTGGGCTTTAGGCTACTACGAAACGAAAGCGTCAAGCTTCAAAAGCCAGCCTTTAGCGGAGTCGAAGCTAGCATAGATCTGATCGGTGTGGAGAACTGGGGAAAAGGATTCGGGCAGTACGGAGACCTAAAGAAAGCTGCGGCAAACCTCAGCGATCAAAGCTTTAAAATATTGATGAGCCACGATCCTTCCCATTTTGATGAGCAGGTAAAAAACTTCTCCCAATTTATCCATCTCACCTTAAGCAGACATACCCACGGGATGCAGTTTGGGATCGAGATCCCCGGTTTTATTAAATGGAGCCCGGCTTCTCTTCGCTACCCAAAATGGGCCAGACTATACGAAGAACTAGGCCGATACTTACATGTCAACCGAGGATTTGGGTTTTTGGCTTTTCCAGGACGGGTTGGCATTTGGCCGGAGATTACGGTGATCAAGCTGAAGAGGAAGTAATAGCTTCAGTGATACGAAGAACCTTTGAGGTTTTAAAAACCTCGAAGGTTTAGAATCTTTAGATTAAAATTGGAGAACACTTTCGAGATATTATGAATCTAATAGCAAATTAAACACATCACTTTCAATAGGTTATCTAAAGCCAATTCCAAATTGGTAAAGATATGAGGTTGGAATTACAAATTCCACTCAGTCCAAACTGGTATTTAACTTCACCTACAGGGTAAGCTCATTAGGGCGGTAATTAGTCTCAAATAAAATTCCTGGCTTCTGAGGAGTTGATACACCCACACACCCCCTTAATCAAATTATGATCACTATTTATGATCATTATGATTTTCAAACTACAACTATAATTTAATTACTAAGTTGTTCAAAAAGGTGATTAATAAAGAAATTTTATGCTTGATTTCTAGATCTTTTCTTAAAAACTAAATCAGCTATGATCATAATTGAAAGCGCTATAAAGATATAATATATAGCTATAGTTTTATCATAGAATAAAAGACCTAAACCTATTAACATTAAGACTAATCTCGGTATTAATTTTATGTTACTGGTTATATACATGTTTTTTTATTTAAAACCACTAAAGTATTTAGTTAACCTTAGTGGTAATGTGAGAATAAATAATCACTTTGCTTGCCCATTGAAACATTCCACAACAGATAGTCCAAACAATTGCAATTTCACCGAACAATTAGGTATGAGGAGCAAAAGATAAAGCAAGACCAACGAAAATTGCACCATCTCAGAAACCATTCCAAAAGGATTTATTGAGCCAATTAAGCGCAGTACCAACACCTATTTTCCCCATTGACACAGTTAAACCGGACACACTGCTTCCCCAGTGGGGCACAATAAGCTCTTCCAGACTCGGCGGAAAAAACATCAATTGGTTGGGATTGTAGTCCTTAAAGGCTACATTTAAGTCTTGTTTTTGCACACCTCAAAATACAAATTTTGAGTAAAACAGGAAAGGCTAGTCGGAAAATCGACTAGCCTTTATAACTATCTTTTTTTGAGACAGCCTCAGTTCAAACGGACATTAAATCACATCTAGAGGTGGCTGTCCAAAGAAACGTACATTTTTCATACGCTATATTTATTATCTGTAGTGACTAAAAATAAAGAAAGGGAAAACCTTCTCAAGGTAGCGTCTCTAAATTTTAGACCATTTCTCAGATAGTAGGAGATAACATTTTAAATACACCATATAATTATATAGATATCTAATTACATAACTTCATTTTTCTGTATCTTTGTCTATAATATTTTTATTTAAAATAAATTTTGAAATCAGGAAACCTGTAATTATTATCATTCCGAGAGATCCAGGTATAAAGGATTGTTTCAAATATTCTGGCATAAGCAACATAACGCTCAAGGGAGTTAAAGCCAAGAATAGTCCAATAATAAAAAGAACTTTCATATTATGAAAAAGCACAATACAAACTTGCGCCAACCAAAGCTACTCCCCCGGCTACAAGGATTGTTCCACCTACAGGATTTAAAGCTAACCACCCAAAATGACTAGCAGCCCCCCCTAATACAACCACTGCATCAGCCACAGCCACCGCTTGGCAAAAACCACCTCCAGAGATGTTTTCGCATATTTCAATCGAAACTTCCTTCATAATATTAGTATTTTCCAAGTCCATAACCAATAAGTCCAACTGCACAAACATTCCCTGTTAAAATTGCCAATGGTGCAACTGGAGTAGCCGCAAGTAAAATTGTAGAACCACATGCGAGTCCAACAATAAGATCTTCTCGCAAGCCTCCACCAATCACCATCTCCATTTTTTCAATACTCAACTCTTTCATAATCTTGTTGTTTAAAGTTAGAAACTTAATTAATAATACCTAAACTTAAATTCACATCGGTGAAAAAAACTTTCACCCAATCATTTATTTTTCAGAAAAACGTAACTTTTTTTCTCTGAATCATAACTTATTGCTGTTGGTAATGTCAATCGAAGATCATCCAGAATATTAAACACTGTACGCTTTGTAACCCCTAGCTTTTCTGCTAGTTCGCTTGGACTCCCAGTTTTCTCTTTTTCGATCAGTTCAATAATCAATTTCGTCCGTTCGTAGTATTTCATCCCTCCCATAATCTTATCTGCTTGGTTGAAGTAATTGGTTAATAGCTCTGGAATATCCATTTTCATATTGCATTAGCTCTGCATGCGTTCCAGTATAGCTAATTCTACCCTCTTTCAATAGGAGTATTCGATCAGCCCGTGCTGCCAACGTAGGCTGATGCGTGATCACCAGCATTCCTGCTTGTCGCTGAGTTATGTATTTCCGAATGAGTCCGAGCAACTGATCTTCCAGCTCAAAATCCATCGCTGCTGTAGCCTCATCGAGAATTAAGATTTCGGGTTCTCTGACTAGCGCTCTCACAATACCCATTAACTGTCGCTGTCCTCCAGATAGATTCCGTCCATCCTCCCCGCAAAGACTCATCACGCCTTGTGGCAATCCTAGAAAAAGCTCCCAAAGTCCCAGCTCTTCGCCGACTTTTGCAATCCGCTCAAGCTCTTTTGGATCGCTGCTCATAGCGATATTATCAAAGACAGTAGAATTGAAGATTTTCTCCTTTTGATTGACCACTCCGAGCGAACTTCGCCATTGAGCCAATGAATGCTTACTTGCAGGCTGGCCATTTAATTTGATCGTTCCTGATTCTTCATTATAGAATCGCTGAATCAAATCCACCAAGGTACTTTTGCCAGTTCCAACGGGTGCAAAAAGTGAAATAAGTTCTCCGGGTTGAATAAGAAAGCTCACCTCTTTAAGGATTTGGCTTCTTCCCGGATATCGAAAGCTCACTTCATTTAATTCAAGCAACGAAGTACTTGCAGAATCTTCTTTCTCGATATTCAACTCTTCCTCTGCTTCTGTCTCCAAACCCGCAATCTCAAAAAGCCTATCAAAGGCAACTTTAGCTTCCTGAAATTGAATATTAGCTACAACTAGCCCGGCCACTGCAGGAATTGTGGAACTCCCCACTGAGATCAACGCCATCAATTCACCAAGAAGCAGCTCTCCCTCAAAAATCATATAAACCCCAGTTCCAAACAGCAAACTGAGAAAGATTGCCACGATCAACTGAGTCCAAAAGGAAAAGCTATTACCGACTATCGCCAGATCGTATCCTTTGTTCTGATAATTACTATACACGCCTTCAATCCTTTTTTGAAACTCATCCTCTTTGCTGTAGGATCGAAGCACATGCATGCCCGTCAGGCTGTCCACATATTGAGTTTCGTTAAGAGAATGCGCAGCCATGACTTCTTTTTGCTTTGATAGTATTGGCTCATTATATTTCCAACCAATCACCAAAAAGCACAACACTCCCCCTAAACAAATCCATCCGATTAAGGACGACTGATAAAATACAAATGCTAGGGAAACGATTACGACAAGCAGATTGATAATCACGGTACCTGTGATAAGAGAAACCGTATTCCTTATCCTCAATGAATCGTTCATTCTCGCAATCAGGTCGCCAGTACTATACCCTCTAAAGTAGTTCATCGGCAATCTCAATATCCGTTTGATAAAAGAA
This sequence comes from Algoriphagus sp. AGSA1, assembly GCF_021390545.1. Taxonomy (GTDB): domain Bacteria; phylum Bacteroidota; class Bacteroidia; order Cytophagales; family Cyclobacteriaceae; genus Algoriphagus. The sequence continues at coordinate 134,644 of NZ_JAJUWR010000007.1, forward strand.
GATACTATCCGGACATTCAGATCCCGACCTTGCCTAGCCATAAAAACCCCTAGGATATATCCTAACGCTGCGCGAAAAGCGAGCAAAAAACAAAGTGCAATAACACCATATATAGCTTTCTCATAAGCCTGATTAGGTAAAAAATCATCAATCAGACGCTGGGAAAAAATCGCAGTAGAGAGACCCGTGATAGCCATTAAGCTACCTAAGACCGTGGCCACTAGTAGGATTGGAATATCTTCTTCAATTAGCGATATAAACCATTTCCTTTTAGACTTTGAGACAATAGTTTTCTTTTGGAATGAATCATTCGGCTCAAGGCGAAGAAGTATTCCAGATTTCCATTGTGCCATCAGTTCGGAATCTGCCATTCCTTGAATCCCTACACCTGGATCACTTATCCAGTGCTTTCCTTCAACAAATCCAAAATAAACAATGTAATGTTCTCGGTTTTGATCTTGAACTACATGCAAAATTGCTGGGCCTTTAAGCTCAGATAAATTACTTAGCTCTGCTTCAAATCCTTTTGCTTCATAACCAATCTTCTGGGCAGCTTGTATCAATCCCAGTAAAGTGGTTCCGCTTTGGGTAGTTCCACTTATATCCCGAAGTTTTTCCTGCGAAAATTCAGCACCGTAATAATTAGAAATGGTACAAAGACAAGCCAAACCACAGGCATATTCCCCGAGTTGATCTACATGAAATTTTTTAAGTTTTTTAGGATTGTAGATCATAGAGCAGACTCCTTTCCTTCTTTAAGTTTGTCAAGAATCAGATCTACTTTCACAGGACCAGTATAACTATCCACAAGATTACCCGTGCTGTCATAAATAAAGAGAGCTGGAACACCTTTGACCCCATAATAGCCTGCAACTTCCATCTCCGAATCAACCAAAAAATGTACATTCTTCCTGCTCTCCATTTGCAATTCTGTGATAAAACCCGTGATTTCTTCAGGGGATTCAACTGTCACAAAAATCAATCGGTAGCTTTCAAATTCCATGACCCGATTTGAAATGGTATTCATTTCCATTTGACAGATCTCACAAGTAGAGTTGAAATACACCAAAAGGGTTGCTTTATTTTCCGCTAGTTTTTTCAATGAATGGGAATTGCCCTCTACATCACTTAAGGTAAAATCAGGGAGTTTAGAAATCTGTTTCCAGATTATTTCCTCCTGCTTGTCTTTTTGCAAAATAGAATAACCTAGGTACGCAACCGCTGAAAACAAAATCAGAGCAAGGGAGATTAACACTATCTTTCTCATAGGTGTAAAAGTTTTAGGTGAAATTGAGAGTTAAAAACAGAATCAGGACAAGCCAAAAGACTAAGGCGAACAGGTAAGATGTCAAAACCACTCTGGCGCTATCTCCCCAAGAAAGTCCTGTCTCATTCTGGAAAAAAAACACCAGTAAAAAGCAATAAACTAATTCAAAAAGATTTACCAATTGAAGTGGATAGATCAGTAAACTGTTTATCTCACTGGGATCAAAAAGAGTCAATACCGAAAGAGGATAAAACACTGCAAATTCTGAGTAAGTAAAATCCCCTACGGATACAATCACAACTTTGACCAATCCAGCAATCACCAAAATACTTTCTGAGAAAACCGCAACTTTGAAAAGTCTGGCTAATTTGACCTCTCTATGAAGATTAGCAAAGAAAAGCCCAGCATACAGAATTAGTGCTATTAGGCAGCACTTTACCAGCAAAAGCAAAAAGGTAAACAACACGCTGAATTTATTCCAATAGCGCATATCCTCCAGCGCATCCAACAAGACATTCTCCGGAATCTCCATCTCGGTTTGGCCAGCAAAAGCATTGACCACCATCCCTTCCACATCCAGCAAGAAGTAGGAAATCAGGAATAAACTGATCGAATAAAAGACAAGCAGTAAAAGTGTTCTCATAAAAAAGCAGTTATGGAAAAAGAAGAACTTAGAACAATAATTAAAATATAATTTAAAAAAAACAACATTCATATAATCCAATAAAATATTGAATTAATCCAAAAAACAACAAAAACAAGTGCACGCAGAATATTATTTTACAGACACATGCTTTTCTTGCTATGTAAAAAATATAATTTTTGAAATGCCTAAAAAACAACCACCTTGGTTTTCCTTAAAATTTCCAAAAAAAATCATAAGCCTAGTTTATCACTCAACTTAAGTCCTTCTCACTCAACTCAAAAACATTAATGAACTAGGGTTTCATAAACGGAAATGAAAGAATAACTTCCTTTTCTTGTAATCCGCGCTGATCTGCGTCTTTATCTGCGAAAATCCGCGGGAACTATTTTAGACTTTCAGAAAAAAGCCCACATACTATCAAACAACTAGGTGGGCTCTTAAAGAGTAGCTTGTGTGAAATCAATAGTAAAAACCTCCGAAGTATTCTCTACTCCGGAGGTTTTCTTTTAGACTGTTTCGTGCCTGGCAGTGACGAAACAATTTTCAGCCTACCTTCGGCAGGTAAAATTTCTGAATCCAGCTTTTCATTCCACTGAACACAGATCACTGAGACTGCCTATCTTTCCAAACTAAACCTTCGAGGAGACCCTTCGACTTCGCTCAGGGTGACGCCTCAAAGGTTACTTCAGGTTCTTATACCGAATCCGCTTCGGCTCTACATCGCCTAGGCGCTTTTTCTTATTCTCTTCGTAATCGGAGAAGTTGCCTTCAAACCACACCACCTGTGAATCTCCTTCAAAAGCCAGAATATGCGTACAGATTCTATCCAAGAACCATCTGTCGTGGGAGATTACTACTGCACAGCCACCGAAGTTTTCCAAGGCTTCTTCCAGCGCACGAAGTGTGTTCACATCCAAGTCATTGGTAGGCTCATCTAATAGCAACAGGTTCCCACCTTCTTTCAGCGTCAACGCCAGATGGACTCTGTTGCGCTCCCCACCGGAAAGCACGCCGACCTTCTTTTCCTGATCTCCTCCTCCAAAGTTGAATTTGGATACATAGGCTCTGGAGTTCACCTCTTTGTTTCCTAGCTTCATCAGCTCGTTCCCTTCGGAAATCGTCTGATAAACCGTCTTATTCGGATCGAGAATATCATGTCCCTGATCTACATAGGCCAGCTGTACAGTTTCCCCAACTTCAAAATTACCCGCATCCGGTTTTTCCTGACCGGTGATCAGTTTGAACAGCGTAGATTTACCCGCACCATTTGGCCCGATCACACCGACTATACCTCCTTGGGGTAGGGCGAAAGTCAGGTTTTCGAAAAGCAGCTTATCTCCATACGCTTTGGACACGCCATTCACTTCGATCACTTTGGCTCCCAATCGCGGCCCCGGAGGGATAAACAATTCCAGTTTTGCTTCCTTCTCCTTGGACTCCTCGCCGACCAATTTATCATATGCGCTAAGACGGGCTTTACCTTTCGCCTGTCGGGCTTTAGGTGACATCCTGATCCATTCCAACTCGCGTTCCAATGTCTTCTGACGCTTTGACTCAGTCTTCTCTTCCTGCTTCAATCTATTTTGCTTCTGATCCAACCAAGAGGAATAATTCCCCTTCCACGGTATGCCTTCGCCACGATCCAGTTCCAGAATCCAACCCGCTACATTATCCAGGAAATACCTATCGTGGGTGACTGCAATGACGGTTCCTTTATAATTCTGCAGGTGCTGCTCCAGCCAATGCACCGATTCCGCATCGAGATGGTTGGTAGGTTCATCGAGCAGCAATACATCCGGCTCTTGGAGAAGCAAGCGACAGAGTGCCACTCGTCTCTTTTCACCACCGGAAAGATTTGCCACATTAGCATCACTTGGTGGAAGCCGGAGCGCATCCATGGCTTTGTCCAGCATCACATCAAGTTCCCAAGCATTGGCAGCGTCGAGTTTCTCTTGAACCACGCCTTGCTTTTCGATCAGGTCATTCATCGCGTCCGGATCTTCCATCAGTGCCGGATCCATAAACTTCTCATTGATGGCTTCGAATTCCTTAAGCAAAGCGACCGTTTCAGCCACGGCTTCCTCCACCACCTCTTTCACTGTTTTGGTAGGATCAAGTTTTGGTTCCTGCTCCAGCATTCCTACGGTGTACCCTGGGGACCAAACCACCTCTCCCTGGAATTCCTTATCCATTCCGGCGATGATTTTTAGGAGAGATGACTTACCCGAACCATTCAAACCCAGGACGCCGATTTTGGCTCCATAAAAAAAAGAAAGGTAGATATCTTTGAGGACTTTTTTCTGTGGCGGATAAATTTTTGAAACTCCTGCCATGGAAAAGATGATTTTTTCTGAACTCATGCGTTATATTTTTACTTTAAAATTGCGCTTAAGAATCAAAGATGGCAAAAAAACCGCTTTCTTAGGATAAGTGCTTTTGAATTAATTAATTTGCGGAAATTCGAAAACCGCCACCTAACCTACCGTAGAGCAATGGAGCATCCGTATGGATATATCAAGGACAACAAAGTTTATTTGAGGGGATTTTTGGGGCAGGAAGACCGGGTAATCGGGGAAGTTAAAGAGGATGAAGCTTCTACACTCAAGTATTTTGAGGAGCGATTTGAGCATCTTAAAGAGAAAGTAGCCAAACTCAAAAAAGACATTGAGGAGAACCAGAACAAAGGATCTTTCCTTATGAAACTGATTCACCTTAGAGAATCGCTTATGCAGTCTGATGCATTAGGGGATTTTGAACCACTGATCAATGACCTTAACCAGCAAGAGGAACTTCTGAATGAGATTATTCAGGTCAACCGAGCCAAAAACCTTGAAGTAAAAAAAGGGTTGATTTTGGAAGCTGAAGCCAGAAAAGACGACACTGACTGGAAGGAAACCACTGAGTTTTACAAAGAGCTCAAGCTTCGCTGGATCAAAACAGGCCCTGTGGACAAAGAATATCAGGAAGAAGTAGAAAACACCTTCAATGCATTGGTGCAGCATTTCTTCGAAAACAGAAGACATTTCTTTGAAGGACTGGCACTACAGGCAGAAGAAAACATCAAAGTCTATGAAGCACTGGTAGTACAGGCCAGAGAGGCCCATGATTTCCCTGATGCAAAGATCGCGTTTGATATCTCCAAGAAAATCCAGCGCCAATGGAAAGAAGCCGGTAAGGTACCCGCTGAAAAAAGACAGCCGCTCTGGGATGAATTCTCCAGACTGAACAACAGGATTTTCTCCCGGTACAAAAGGACGCTACAGACCGGCCCACAGATGAACCCTCGGGAACTCATGCGGAAGGTGGAGACTTTAACCGAAGAGATCAAGGGACTGGCGGCGAAGCCGTCTTCCTATGAACTGATAGGAAGAGCCAAGGCGATCCAGGAAGAATGGAGGAAACTGCCCCAGCGCAAACCACGGGAAGCCAATCTTCTCGTCAGGTCATTCCAGTTCTTTTCGGATATCGTATTTGAAAAGGCATTTCTGGAAAAGCTTGTACATGGTAAATACCCGGATTTTGATGAAAAACCCGAATCTGAACAAATTCAGATAAAAACAGCTTTATTGAAAGATTTGCTGAAAAGGGATCAGACCGAACTGGAAGCCGCGCAAAACAATACGGAGAATTTTCGCGTACAGTCAGCTGATTTTGATGTCATGATGAAGAAAAAATTATTTGCTGTGAAGAGAAAAGTTGACGTGAAAAATTATATTTTAAAACAACTTTCTTTTAAATAATCTTTACACCGCTGAATATTTCAAAAAAAGAATAATTTTGCAACCCTTAAACTCCGGAACTCCTTTAAAATAAACATTATGTACTGGACACTTGAATTAGCATCCTATCTAGAGGACGCACCCTGGCCAGCCACCAAGGATGAATTAATCGATTATGCCATCCGATCCGGCGCACCTATGGAAGTAGTAGAAAACCTTCAGGAATTAGAAGATGATGGAGAACCTTATGAGACCATCGAAGAGATTTGGCCTGACTACCCGACCAAAGACGACTTCTTCTTCAACGAGGACGAATATTAAATGCAAAAGGCCCTGACTGATCAGGGCTTTTCTTTTTTGTATCCGCAAAGCGCACAAAGATTTTCGCAGAGGGCACTCCTCTGGCCAAGTCTTCAGGCTTGGATTAAAGTACGTTCTAGTTCAAGTCTTCAGACTTGGACTTAAAATACTGCAGTCTCCTGACTGCCTTTCAAAAAGTATAGTCTTTTCTGATCTCTGATTTTTCCCCTTATTCAAAAACATATTAATTCACTAGTAATAAGCCACTTAAAAGTAAAATTATTATTCATGAACTAGTTAAAAATAGGGCAGTCTGAAGAATCAAACACAATCTCTGTCGCAGTTCGTGTCACACGAACGGTTTTTTGTTTTCAATTGACCCCGGATTCAAAAACCTAGATCAATTGGATCCCGCTCTTTGAGAGCTATGGGTGGATTTCCCTATGTTTTTCACCCAGCCCTAACGGACTGGGCTTAGATATTGGTCTTTCAGCTCTTTTTTAGGCTGATTTTACAATTTTAGTTCAAGTCTTTAGACTTGGACTTACGGTAATGAAGTCTCCTGACTTCCATTTCATTTTCAAAACATAGCAGTCTGAAGACTGCAGTTTATAAGGTCCAAGTCAGGGGACTTGAACCAAACTGGAGACTTGAACCGGCAAGGGATCAAAATTAGCGCAGTATAATATAAACCAAAAACAACGACCGACAACTACAACCCAAGCACCTGCCTCAGCCTGGAATAGCCCGTTTTGCTCACCGGCACTTTCTCGCCACTCCGAAGCATCACCAGGTAATTTTCACGCTCATAAGGCTCAATTTTAGTGATTTCATTCAAATTGATCAGATAAGATCGGTGTACACGTGCAAACATGAGAGGATCCAAAGCCTCCTCCAATGACTTCATCGTCATTTTTTTCAGGTATTTGCCCGAAGTAGAATGAATAGCGATGTAATCATCTTCGGCCTCAAAATAACTCACTTCATGGGTGGGAATGATTTTGATTTCATTCTTCACCCGTACAACCAGGCGGTTTCTTTTCTCGGCCAGCTCATTCAAGTTCTGATTAGGTACTGTGGCACCACCCTGTTGAGTCAAAAACTTTTCTATAGCCTGCGCAAAACGAACTTTGGAAAATGGCTTCAGAAGGTAATCAATTGCCATAGTGTCAAAAGCCTTTAAAGCATATTGGTCAAAAGCTGTGGTGAATATCACCGCCGGAGGCTCATCCAACAATTCCAGCATTTCAAACCCCGTGATTTTCGGCATCTGCACATCCAGTAATATCAGGTCTGGTTCATGCTCTTGTATGGCTTTAAGCCCCTGAAATCCATTCTCATAAACCCCTACCAACTCAAACTGTGGAAAATCGGCTAAAAACTCCTGTACAATACTCGCAGCCAATGGCTCGTCATCTATGATTAGTGTTTTGATCATTTCAGTTGGGGGATTTTTAAAATTACAGTAAAAATAGAGTCTATAGCTTTCGATTCTAGTAGGTCTTTCCTTCCAAAAAGCAAAAACAGCCTGCGCTCCACCGAAGTCAAACCAAAGCCTGTTCCTGTCGGTGCGGCGAGCTCCGGATCGAAGGGGTTTTCGATTAGCACCAATAAATAATTCTGCTCCTTGTAGGCATGAATCTTTATCTTGACCGCTTCAGTGATTTCATAAAGCCCATGTTTAATGGCATTTTCCAGAAGTGGCTGGATCAGTAAGGGAGGCAAACGCATGGAATTCGATTCATCCCCCACATCAAATTCTATCTCTAATCTATGGCCAAACCGCACACGCTCTATATCCAGGTACATCTTCAGGTAATTCAATTCCTCTTCCAGACTCACCCACTTTTGATGATCTTTTCGGATTGTCCCCCGGAGAAAGTCCGACAGCTGCAGTACCATTTCCCTGGCTTTTTGAGGCTGGGTTACGGTGAGGGCAGAGATGGAATTGAGGCTATTGAAGAGGAAATGAGGCTGTAGCTGCTGGCGGAGTTGGGAAAGTTCAGCCTCTTTGGAAAGCTCATTCATCATTGTTTCCCGGTTTTTTACTTCCTTTTGCTCTTCAAGCTTGGATACCGCCAAAGCCAAAACCGCCACAAAAATTTCAGTGACTCCCAGAATCGTCCATCGTAGGAGATAATTTTCGCGAAGAAAAGCCAAATACCATTCTTCTTCGTCATAAATCCACTTCAGGAGCTGATAATGAAAGTAAATAGCCGCAAAACTATAGAGCAAAGGGAATATTAACAGCATGCTATTATTACGACCTGAAGGAACATAAAAATTGAATGTCCGGTCTATGATGGTTACTCCAAAAATAAAGACCAAAGCAAAGACCAGGGCATCGACGATAGCTATGGACTGGGAAATCCCATAAAAAACAAGCACACCAAAGGATCCGAGGAACCAGATTACTCCGGCTCCTTGGACTATCCAGGTACTTTTAGCGGGGTTGGAAAATGCTCTTGAAAACAAAAGATTGACAGTTTTACAGGAAGGAATTTCGTTAATAAGATTTGATTTCCAAACCTCCAAAGAAAACTGTCCCTCTGATCACCAAGACCTTATCCTGATCCACTTCAGATTGGCGATAGATACGCTTATCCTCTACTCCCGCCGCAATATTGGTCACCTCCACCCGCACATCCCAGTGAGGAGGCACGACCAATTTGATACCTCCGAAAATCACATCTACCTGGAGTGTGACCATCCCTGAAAAATCGGACTGCGTAAGGTCCAGGTCAATTCCTCCAAAAGCAGCTGTCAGTTTCCCTCCTTGAAAATTCTTTGTAATCATCCGTTTATTGATCCCGCTCATGATAGAATCAATAGAAGCTGTATCCGAATAACTGGTCCCGGATACCCCAGACATGCCTGCAAAAGCTTTTGTGTCACTGGATTCACCGGAAAAACCTGATTTCTCTTCTTTCTTGTCTTCTTCACCTGGAGTTGTGGAAGCCGTAGATTTATTCCTGATTTTATGCTGTATATCGCTAAGCACCTGCTGCTCCCTTCTCTTTTGGGTTATTAGGTATATACCCACCAGGATCAACGCTATTGGGAATATAAATCGCTGCAATCCGAAATGAAAATTAAATTCCCTCTCCAACAGAAAGAACACACCTACACCCAGCATCAATACGCCAAAGATGCTCTTAAATTCATGTTTCACGAGTGTGATTACCCCTATGGCTATCAAAATCATAGGCCAGGAAAGCAGCCAATCAGGATAAAACACATCTAACTTCCTCAGTAAAATCAAGACACCTACTGCCAGGATTATGAACCCGAAGATCATCCCTCCATCATTATTGTTTACTCTATTTCGTTTCATCGCTTGGTTGTTAAAGTAAAGATGATCGAAAATACAGGAGTCTATCCTGCCCTGAAACATGAAAAAGGCTAGATACAGTCAAAAGTCGGTAAGCCCACCTAAAAAGTCGGTGAAATTTCAGGATAAATCCTTACCGACGGGTCAACTCCCTAGCAGCAATAAATTCTGCGTGATCCATATCTTCAGGGGTAGTGATTTTGATGTTTTCAGCATTTCCTGAGATCAGTGTCACCTGCCAGCCTTGATTCTCATACACTGTGGCATCATCGGTAAACTGCTGCAGCTCGGTCACCGCAAAAGCCTTTTTGATTTTTTCTACCTGAAAAGTCTGAGGTGTCTGCACCAACCTGAAATACTGGCGCTCCTCATAGAACGATTTCCCATCATCTGTAAGCTTCCTGATAGAATCTTTTAATGAGATCACAGCAATGGCACTCCCTCTTCTTTCGGCCACTTCAAAACTCTCGGAAATCACTTTCCCGGACACAAAGGGTCTCACCCCATCATGGATGGCCACCAGCTCAGTTATTGGTTTCAGAGCACCCAGCCCATTTCGCACGGACTGAAACCTGGAATTCCCTCCTGCTACCACACGATGAGGAACAGCGAACTTATAGGCTGTACACAATTCCTCCCAATATAAAAAATCATCCCCTGGCAGCACCAAAATCAAATCAATGGAAGGATCTACACGATGGAACGCAGAGAGCGTACGCATTAGTACCGGCTCACCCCCAATAGGTAAATATTGCTTGGCCACAGGACCACCCATCCGTGTACCCTTGCCTCCTGCCACCAAGATCGCAGCTTTATTTGTCATATTGATTTTCCGCAAAAGTAAGGATTCATATGCCCTCAGGTTTTACTGCAAAGTTATATCTGTGTAACCATAAAAAAAGCCCCTTTCGGAGCTTTCTGTATTTTAGAGAATCAACATCGCATCTCCGTAGGAGAAGAAACGATACTTTTCTTTGATGGCTTCTTTGTATGCTTTCATCACCAAATCATACCCTCCAAAAGCCGCTGCTGTCATCAGCAATGTTGACTCCGGAAGATGGAAGTTGGTAATCAGCGCGTTGGCTATTTTGAATTCATATGGCGGAATGATAAACTTATCCGTCCAGCCGGCACTAGCTTTCAGGCGGCCATTTGCCGTGACCGAAGACTCTATAGTTTTCAAAGAGGTAGTCCCTACGGCTACCACTTTCTTTTTAGCATCCAATGATCTATTTACCAACTTCACTGTATTATCAGGAATCTCATAGTTTTCAGAATCCATTTTGTGCTTGGTCAGGTCCTCTACGTCCACCTGACGGAAGGTACCTAAGCCCACATGGAGGGTAATGGAAGTCACATCCACTCCTTCTAGCTCCAGTCTTTTCAGCAAGTGGGGAGTAAAGTGCAATCCTGCGGTAGGCGCGGCCACCGCTCCTACATTCTTGGCAAATACAGTTTGGTATCTCTCCTTGTCCTCTGCCTCCACCTTTCTCTCTATAAATTCTTTCAAAAGCGGAGTCTCTCCTAGAGTATCAATGGTCTTGTGAAATTCTTCCTCTGTTCCGTCAAACAAGAACCGGATAGTCCGCCCTCTGGACGTAGTATTGTCAATCACCTCTGCCACTAGATCCGAGTCTCCAAAATACAGCTTGTTGCCTACTCTGATTTTCCTTGCTGGATCTACCAAAACATCCCAAAGCTTTAATTCCGCATTTAACTCCCTTAAAAGAAACACCTCTATTTCCGCTCCGGTTTTTTCCTTGTTGCCATATAGTCTGGCCGGGAAAACTTTTGTATCATTGGTGACAAAGACATCACCATCACCGAAGTATTCGGTGATATCTTTAAAAACTCTGTGTTCGATTTTGCCCGTATCCCTATGGACAACCATCAGTCTGGATTCATCCCGATTAGCTGCAGGATAAAGGGATATTAGTTTTTTTGGAACGTCAAATTTGAAATCTGATAATTTCATATGTTTATTATTTGTCTTTTAAAGGCCATACCTGCCTGCCAGCAGGCAGGTGGAATCTTGCATGGCTGATAATCATGCCAATTTTATGCCGTTTCCGACATGCTCGACTTCATAGATATATTTTAGGTGTCTTGTATTTTATGTATTTTAGATGTCTTGAGTGATTTAGAATAATTCTAAAAAATGCAAAGATACTAACAAAATCAGGCAATTTCAGCTAACTTAACGAATTGTTTTAAACCAGATACAAAAACATGCTCTTTTTCAAACTCTCATGGGAAAGTTTTCGCTTTGCGATTTCAGCATTAAAGACTAATCTGACCCGCACCATTTTATCTCTTTTGGGAGTTACAGTGGGTATTTTTGCCATCATTGCTGTTTTCACTTTAGTGGATTCATTGGAAAAAAACATCAAATCCTCCTTCTCTTTTTTAGGGACAAATGTGATGCGGGTTGATCGGTTTCCTTTTGCAAGTGGCCCTCAGGATTACCCTTGGTGGAAATACTTTCAAAGGCCTCCGGGCACTGTAGCTGAATATGAGTTTCTACAGCAAAGACTCACTGCAGCTGAGGCCGTAACCATCTCGGCATCGTCCAATACCACGGTGAAAGCGGGAAGCAATGCTTACCAAGGAATGTCGCTCACTGGAGCTGTTTATTCCTATCAAGACGTATATGAAGTGGATCTTGAAGAAGGCCGGTATTTTACCCAATCTGAAATCAAGGCATCAAGGAATTTCGCCATTATAGGAAGGAAGATCGCAAACACCCTCTATCCCCAACAGGAGGTGATCGGAAAACAGATCAAAATAAAGGGCATGAAATTCACTGTGATCGGGGTATTTAAAGAGGAAGGAGAAGGCTTGTTTGATGCTCCCTCTAAAGACGAAGCCTGCTTGATCCCTTATGGTGCCTTCAATAAAATGTACTATACCGGGAGAAACGGCCTAGAACCCACCATCGCGGTGAAAGGACTGGAAGAGGACATTGGACTCGTAGCATTGGAAAACGAAATGACCGGACTGCTCCGGGCCAAAAGAGGCTTAAGACCAAGGGATGAGGATAATTTCGCACTGAACAAAACTGAATTCATACAGAATGCAATAGGCTCCATATTCGACGTAATCTCTGTTGCAGGCTGGGTGATCGGAGGCTTCTCCATCCTGGTGGGCGGATTCGGCATAGCCAATATCATGTTTGTCTCCGTCAGGGAAAGGACCAATATCATTGGTATCCAGAAATCACTTGGAGCTAAAAACTATTTTATTCTATTTCAATTTCTGTTCGAATCTATTTGTCTGAGTCTGATAGGAGGAATAGCGGGAATACTCATAGTATATTGCCTCACCTTTATACAGTTGGGAAGTTTGGAAGTCGTGCTTTCCTTAGCTAACATCATCCTAGGGCTTGGTATTTCCACAGCCATCGGGGTAGTTTCCGGAATAGTACCGGCCACACTTGCTGCCAGAATGGATCCTGTGGAAGCTATTAGGACGACTTAAACCAGGTAGCTCAGGAATCCATCCCTAACCTTTTACGGCACAATAAAGAGCACCTAACCAATATAGCTCTTCCCTTGGGACATGCTAAGACACCATAAAAGCAGATAGGGCGACCAAACAAATGATCGCCCTATCTTTTATTGGATTATTGGAAGTAGCTATAATGACTGGATTTATTCTCCTTCTTGCTCTACTGCTTCGCTGGTAGCTTTCGATGAGGACAGCCCCGAGGCAGTTTTGATTTTCAACTCAAGTTCTTCCATCAGCTCAGGATTGTCCAACAGAAGTGTTTTGACAGCTTCTCGTCCCTGCCCCAGTTTTTCCCCATTATAGGAAAACCATGAACCTGCCTTTTTGATGATATCCAGCTCCACGCCAAGGTCAATGATTTCTCCCACTTTGGAAATCCCTTGCCCATACATGATATCGAATTCGACAACTTTAAACGGTGGCGATACTTTATTCTTGACTACTTTCACTTTGGTCCGGTTGCCAAGGATATTATCCGCACTTTCTTTAATCTGCCCGATTCTTCGGATATCCAATCTCACGGAAGCATAGAACTTCAAAGCGTTCCCGCCGGTGGTTGTTTCAGGGTTACCAAACATCACACCGATCTTTTCCCGTAGCTGGTTGATGAATATGCAGGAACATCCTGTTTTGTTGATTGCCCCGGTAAGTTTCCGCAAGGCCTGGGACATCAACCTGGCCTGAAGCCCCATTTTACTATCTCCCATTTCGCCCTCCAGCTCGCCTTTTGGCACCAAGGCGGCGACCGAATCAATCACGATAATATCAATCGCACCGGAGCGGATCAAATGTTCAGCTATCTCAAGAGCCTGCTCTCCATTGTCTGGCTGCGAGATCAGAAGATTCTCTGTATCAATACCCAGCTTTTCCGCATAGCTCTTGTCAAAAGCATGCTCTGCATCGATAAAAGCCGCCAATCCACCGGCTTTCTGCGCTTCCGCTATACAATGTAGCGTCAACGTAGTCTTACCTGAAGACTCCGGCCCATATATTTCAATCACCCTGCCGCGGGGAATTCCGCCTACCCCCAAAGCAATATCCAATCCCAATGAACCGGTAGAAATCGCAGGGACATCCACGACCTTGTTGTCACTCAACTTCATGACGGTACCTTTGCCATAAGCTTTGTCCAACTTATCGATGGTCAGTTGTAGGGCTTTTAATTTTTCAGCGTTATTACTCATGCTTGCATTTGTTAGTATCTATAGTTATATGAAAGTAAATAAACGGTGGACTATTCGCAAGATGTCCGGTACTATTGTTTTGGAATGGCAAATTCGTAATTTTAATCGCCTTTCGGCACGTTTTTTCGTAATACCTACGAAATGCCACTCTTTTCGTCAGGTATTGTCAGTTTAATTTATGAAAAGAATCCTAGGAACACTTACTCTCCTGCTTTTTCTCACCTTCGCCGGACTCTCTGCAGAGGGTCAGAACAGCACTCCCCCTCCATATATATTTGGAGAGGAGTTGTCTTTCGAGGTGTCTTACGGATGGCTGAATCTAGCTGACGCAAAGATGCAGATTTCCAAAAAACCTCATGAGCAAAACAACAAGCCTCATTATAAAATAGATGTGTACGGTAAAACCAAGGGAGCGGCGACTATTTTCGGCAAAGTGAATGATAACTGGGGTACCTATTTAGATATAGATTCCAAGCTACCATCCATGTCTTACAGGCATATTGAAGAAGGCAAGTACAGAAAACATGAGTATGTACACTTTGACCAGGAAAACAATAACGCCACCCTAGAGCTATTCGACAGGGAAAACAAAAACCTAAAAGAAACCAAAAAATTTGATCTCCCAGGCCATGTGCAGGACTTGGTCAGTGGCTTTTACTACCTGAGGGCTCAAGATCTGAGTAAAATGAAGGCGGGAGACACCATAATCATCCGAGGATTCTTCGATAAAGAAATATATAACATAAAATTAATCTACGAAGGTGCAGAAACGCTGAACACCAATCTTGGCAAGAAAGAGACCTATATTTTTTCACCACAGCTACCAAAGAATAAACTGTTCAGGGGTGAATACCCCGTGAAGGTCTGGGTCACCAAGGATCAGAACAAAATACCCGTGAAGATCAAGGCAAATCTCTTCATAGGCTCATTGAATCTCGACATTGTCACCGCCAAGGGATTAAAACACAATTAAGTAAAACTTCCGTAACATACAGATAACATTTCTACCGAATTCGAAATCTTAACTATCATTTTTATCGAATAGCAGCAGGACAGACAAATTTTTATTTGGTTACTATCCTTTAATATTTCTTAATTTTGAGCAAAACATTAAGACATCACTGATGAGCGATAAGCAAAAAATCAAAGTCCTGGTTGTTGACGATGAACCTGATATTGTTGAAATTCTGAAATACAACCTTCAAAAAGAGGGGTATGAAGTGGCCACAGCAGAAGATGGGGTTAAAGCAGTGAAGACCGCCTCGAAATTTTTACCTGATGTAATCCTGCTGGATATCATGATGCCCAATCAGGATGGGGTAGAAACCTGCCTTCAAGTCAGACAAATCCCCGAACTCAAAAACACCTTTATTATCTTCCTGACTGCAAGGATGGAAGAATACTCCGAAGTGGCGGCATTTGACGTAGGTGCAGATGATTACATCACCAAGCCGATCAAGCCTAGAGCACTGATGAGCAGGATTTCCGCTTTGTTCAGACGCGAATCCAAAAAGGAACAAGAACAGGTCCAGATCAAAATCAGGGATTTGATTATTGACAGGGGAAGCTACACCATAGATAAATCAGGCAAGACCATCACCCTGCCAAAGAAGGAATTTGAATTGTTGTATTTTCTGGCCAAAAACCCTAATATCGTTTTCAGTAGGGATGAACTGCTCCAAAATATCTGGGGAGCTGACGTATTTGTCTTGGCAAGGACTGTGGATGTACACATCAGAAAAGTACGGGAGAAAATCGGAGAAGAATACATCACTACTGTTAAAGGTGTAGGCTACAAATTCGAATTAGGCCAATAAATGTTTACCACTTCCAGGGGAATTTCTTTGATCCTTTCCATAGCCATTTCGGCTCTGGTTATGGCTTTCTTGTCCCTGATGGAGGGAGCTACTCCGATTTTACTTTTTGTGGCATGGGGAGTGTCGTTTTCCTCGTCCTACTTGCTGATTTCTTTCATGCTGGAGTTTTTGATTTTCAAAGAAATAGGAGACATCTATTCCCTGCTGGAAAAAATCCAACGAAAAGATCTCTCCGAGATCAGCGACAAAAGCAGAAAAGCCTCTATTTCCCCTCTGAGAAAAATCAACAAAGTAATCAACTCCTATGCAATAGCCCGGCAAAAGGAGATAGACACCCTACAGAAAAACGCGGAATTCAGAAGAGAGTTTATAGCCGATATATCCCATGAGTTAAAGACACCGATCTTTGCAACACAAGGATACATCCATACTTTATTGGATGGAGCCATAGATGACAAGCAGGTCAGGATGCGGTTCCTGAAGCGGGCAGCAAAAAGTCTGGATTCACTGGATGTTCTGGTTCAGGATCTACTTACGCTAAACCAGATGGAAAGCGGGGTGATTAAATTCAATTTTGAGGATTTTGACCTCAAAGAACTTCTGGAAGAAGTAATGGAGGAGCTGGAACACAAAGCCTCCAAACGCGACATGCACATAGAGTTCGAGGCAGAGCCCGGAAAAACCTACATGACCAATGGTGACCGCCAAAAAATCTACAGGGTTTGCCAGAATTTGATTTTCAACGCCATGAAGTACAATCATAATGGCGGGGAGGTGAAAGTCTCCATGACTACCCATAAAAACAGCATTCAGGTAGATGTAAAAGACGATGGGCAGGGGATTCCGCCAGAAGATCTGAAACGCATATTCGAGCGATTCTATAGAGTGGAGAAAAGCCGAAACAAAAAAGAAGGCGGTACCGGCTTAGGTTTGGCAATTGTAAAACACATCTTAGAAGGCCACAAAAGCAAGATTTCCGTGAGCTCTACAGTCGGCAAGGGATCGATTTTTAGTTTTTCTTTGCCTTTGGTGAAAACCAACACATCAGAAGACAAACTGAAAGTATTAACATCCTAAGAATAAAAGCCAGGGAAATTACCTTTAATAATCCTAAAGGGGAGAAATCCTTCAAGGGTTAAGTAGAAAGTAAATACAATTATTTCATTCAGTTTCAATCTTTTCCCGCCGATCCCTTGAAGGGTTTTGGGGTAAAAGCGATTTTCCTGCAATAAAAACGGGAGAGGTTTTTTAAACATCCTTTTTTTCTTACTTTTGCAGCCTCAATTGAAAGAGGCAGGAGAATCCATGAAGAAAGTAGATTTTGACAATCTTATTCTGTTTGAAAACGAGGATTACCTGGTAATCAATAAACCGCCGTACCTGTCAAGCTTAGACGACAGGCACGAAGCGCAGAACATCCTAGACCTTGCCAAGGCATACACCCCCGATGCCCAACTGTGCCACAGATTGGATAAGGAAACTTCAGGATGTCTAGTTGTTGCCAAGAATCCAGCGGCCTACAGGCATTTAGCCATGCAGTTTGAAAACAGGAAAGTCAACAAAGTCTATCACGCGGTGGTGGAAGGGATCAAGGAATTCAGCGATGAGCTGGTAGATCGAAATCTCTTGGCCAACAACAAAGGAATCGCCAAAGTAAGTAAGGACGGCAAGCCCGCGCAGACGGTTTTCAACACGTTGAAGACTTACTACGCACATACATTGGTCGAGTGCAAGCCCATCACTGGGAGACTGCATCAGATCAGAGTTCATTTGGCTTATCTGAAGTCGCCTATTTGTGGGGACACCTTATATGGAGGCAACCCCTTATACCTTTCTTCTATCAAGCGCCGCTTCAATTTAAAAAAAGAGACAGAAGAATTACCGATTATGCAGCGGGTTTCGCTTCATGCTTATTCGATTGGTTTTGAGGGTATAGACGGCACAGAAATAAACGTAAATGCGCCTTACCCGAAGGATTTCAAGGTTTTGGTCAATCAATTGGAAAAAACCAGCTGAAAGATATCGAATCCAAAAGCGGAAAAAAGCCCTGTATTTATCGGTAGTAAAACGCTAAGCCTGTGAAAATTAGGACTTAGTATTGGAAATATTTTGCATCGAAAACAAAATACTCCTATCTTTGTGTCCCTTTTTGAGGGTGAAATAAATTTAACAAGCTAAATATTAAACAGTTACACAGTGGATACTTTGAGCTATAAGACCGTATCAGCCAATGCCGCGACTGCAGATAAGCAATGGGTGGTAGTGGATGCCCAAGCAGCAGTTTTGGGTAGATTGGCTAGTGAGGTAGCGAAAATCTTGAGAGGTAAGACGAAGCCTAGCTTCACTCCTCATGCTGATTGTGGTGACAATGTCATCGTGATCAACTCAGACAAAATCAGACTAACTGGTGACAAGTGGGACTCCAAAGTTTATGTGAGACACACTGGCTATCCAGGCGGACAGCGTATCTCTACGCCAAGACTATTGAAAGAGAAATCTTCAACAATCTTGATCGAGAAGGCTGTACGAGGCATGTTGCCTAAAAACAGATTAGGAAGAAAATTATACGGCAACCTGTACGTGTATGAAGGATCTGAGCATCCCCATGCGGCACAGCAGCCTAAAGCCATCACTCTTTAATCGTCTATTATGGAAATGATCAACAAAATCGGTAGAAGAAAAACCTCTGTAGCCAGAATTTACATGGCTCCGGGCAAAGGTGAAATCACCGTAAACAACAGATCTCTGGAAGTTTACTTCCCTTTTGATCTACACCAGATCGTAGTGAAGCAGCCTTTGGCTCTAGTAGGAGTAGAAGGTAACTACGACATACAGATCAACGTGGACGGAGGAGGAATCAAAGGTCAGGCGGAAGCAGCCCGTATGGCTATCTCCAGAGCTTTGTGTGAATTCGACGCAGAACACAGACCTGCCTTGAAAAAAGAAGGTTTCCTTACCCGTGACCCTAGAATGGTGGAACGTAAGAAGCCAGGACGTAGAAAAGCAAGAAGAAAATTCCAGTTCTCAAAACGTTAATCTGGATTTACTTCAGAATATACAAATTATATTATGGCCAAATTAGAATATAAAGACTTACTAGATGCTGGTGTCCACTTCGGACACTTGACGAGAAAGTGGGATCCGAGAATGGCTCCATACATTTTCATGGAGAAAAATGGTATCCACATCATCGATCTAAACAAAACGCTTGCTAGCCTCGACGAAGCATCTAATGCTATCAAGCAAATCGTACGCTCCGGCAAAAAAGTGATGTTCGTTGCTACCAAAAAGCAAGCGAAAGACCTTGTAGCTACTGAAGCGAAAAGACTGAACATGCCTTACGTGACCGAAAGATGGTTAGGTGGTATGTTGACCAACTTCGCGACTATCCGCAAATCATTGAAGAAAATGTCCGGTTTGGACAAATTGATGAAAGAGGAAGCTTACAAGAACCTTGCGAAAAAGGAACGTTTGATGGTTTCCCGTCAGAAAGACAAGATGGAAGACGTGCTTGGCGGTATCGCTGACCTAAGCAGACTCCCTGCAGCGCTTTTTGTAGTGGACATCAAAAGAGAACACATCGCAATTGCCGAAGCCAAAAAGCTTGGTATCCCTGTTTTCGCATTGGTGGATACGAACTCTAACCCGAACGAGGTTGATTTTGCGATCCCGGCCAATGACGATGCTTTCAAGTCCGTTTCTTTACTAGTTAAAGCGTTCGGCGCAGCAATCGAAGAAGGTCTTTCAGAACGTAAGAAAGACAAAGAAGAAGCTAAACTTTCTGAAGAGGAAGAAGCTAAGAAAGCTGTGGACGCCGAAACAAAAGAATAATCCACAACTTGATTTGAAATAAATTAAAAATTGAACATCAGGTTTCGGCCTATGTTCAATTTTTTTGTTTTAGCTGCATTTGTCCTTTGAGGTTTCCCCTTAATGAAAATGCTACTAATTATAAAATACAAAACCTCGAAGGTCTTCCTATTGAACTTCGAAGTTTTTTAGACAAAACATAATCCGTTTAATTTTAAACTGACAATACAATGGCAATTACTGCACAAGAAGTAAACAAACTGAGACAAATGACCGGTGCCGGTATGATGGATTGCAAAAAAGCACTTACCGAATCAGAAGGCGATTTTGACAAAGCTGTGGACATCCTCAGAAAAAAAGGTCAGAAAGTATCTGCTTCCAGAGCTGACCGTGAGACCAAAGAAGGTGTGGCTGTGACTAAAGTGACAGAAAACGGAGCCAAAGGCACATTGCTTACTTTGACCTGCGAAACTGACTTCGTGGCCAAGAATGAAGAATTCGGTGCATTTGCCAATACCCTACTTGATCTTGCTGTAGAAAACAACGCATCTTCTGTAGAAGAAATCCTTGCCCTTCCTTTTGAGAACATCACCGTAGCTGAGAAAATCACTGAGATGACCGGTAAGATCGGCGAGAAACTTGAAATCTCACACTATGAAGTGATCTCTGCTGAAGCGGTAGTGTCTTACATCCACTCTAATGGCAAATTAGGTGTTTTGGTAGGCTTGACCAATACGAACGGAACAGATGTGGAAGAAGCCGGAAAAGACGTAGCTATGCAAATCGCGGCTATGAACCCAGTGGCTCTTGACAAAGACGGGGTGGACTCTTCTGTAGTAGAAAGAGAAATCGAAGTTGGTAAAGAGCAGGCTAGAGCTGAAGGCAAGCCTGAAGAAATGCTTGAAAAGATCGCTTTGGGCAAACTGAACAAGTTCTACAAAGAAAACACGCTATTGAGCCAGACTTTCGTCAAAGACAGCAGCAAATCTATTGCTCAGTACCTTGACTCTGTAAGCAAGGGAATGACTGTATCTGCATTCAAAAGAGTATCTATCGGTTAATCCGAAATAGATTTCAAATTATAAAAAAACCTCTTCAATTGATTTTGAAGAGGTTTTTTGGTTTTAGACTCATCACTAAAGAAAAGTCACACAAAAGCTCATCCCCTTTAATAGAAACAAAACTTAACCGCTTAAATCCAAAAGCAATTAATTAAAATATCTTAGATTTTACTCCTGAAACCCACACCCCTAATTTTATGAAAACTATTCTTTCTGTTATTATAATACTGTTTGCCTCGATCTCTTGGGGCTTTGGCCAAAACTGGGATTGGGGCGGCCCTATTGATCCGCTTCAAGAAAAGTTTGAAGTAAAACATTATCGCTTGGAACTAGAGCTTTATCCAGAAAGCAAATCAATAAAAGGCAACAACACAGTTACTTTTTCGTCTGTTAATAAGCTGGATACCCTTCGACTAGACCTAATCGATGAATATAAAGTCACAAAAGTGCAAATCAATGGAGAGGAAGTTGCGTATTCCCATAAAAATGACCTCCTAGATATTCTAGTTACTAATTGCTCTTGTGATGCCGTGGACATTTTCTATGAAGGAAAAACCCCAATTGCTATTAACCCACCATGGGAAGGTGGTTTTACCTGGGAAAAAGATCAACTAGGAAATGATTGGGTAGGGCTTTCATCTCAGGGAGAAGGCGCCAAGATATTCATGCCTGCTCTGGATCACCCTTCTTCAGAAGCTTCACAAGGCGTAGACCTGTTAATTACCGTTCCCAAACCTTACTTCGTAGCAGCTAATGGCCGCCTTGATCAGATCAAACAAGAGCATGAAAAGCTGACTTATTTTTGGACTACGGATTATCCGATTAACAATTATGGAATCAATTTTACTATGGGTATTTTTCATGAAGAAGAGAAAAACTTCACTTCTGTTTCCGGTGACAAAATCCCAATGCATGTCTGGGTTTTGCAGGAAAACAAAGCCAAGGCAAAAGATATTTTAGAGGTACTAAACGTTTCCAGCCAAACTCACGAGAAATATTTTGGAGCATACCCTTGGCCAAAAGATAAGATTGCAATTGTGGAGACTCCTTATCTCGGCATGGAACATCAGACTATCAATGCGTATGGAAACAATTATAGATTCGTGAAAATGGGTTCTGTCAACTATGATAATTTATTACACCATGAATTGGGTCATGAATGGTTTGGAAATAAGGTATCCGTAGATGACTGGGCAGATTTCTGGATTCACGAGGGTATTACAGCATACGGAGACTGGCTGTTTTATTGGGAGCATGGCGGAGAAGAAGCTTATTTAAAAAAAGCTGAAAGTACACTAAAGCAGATCGCACATTCCAAGCCAGTAGTCAGTCCTGTAAACAGTACCGAAGAGGAAGCCTATCACTCGGAAATTTATACAAAAGGAGCTTTCATAATGCACTCCTTACGCTGGATTTTAGGTGATGATGTTTTCTTTCCGATGTTGAAATCTTTCGCGAATGACCCTAGATTTACCTACGAAAACCAAGTTAATACCCGGGACTTTATCGATTTTGTCAACTCATATACAGGAAAAGATTTGGAAGGATTTTTTCAGTTATACCTTTACTCAACTGATATTCCAGAGGTAAAAATCTTAAAAAAAGGAAAGAGGGGCTTCGAAGTTTCACTCCAAGGAATTGATTTCCAACTGCCAGTCGAACTAAAAACTGAAAAGGGAATAGAGACTATAAACCTAGGTAAGCAACCACTATTGATTAATAGCACCAGCGAGCCAACTGTAGATCCAAGGGGCTGGTTAATGCTGAAAAAGTAATTCTTGAGACTTAATCTCGGCTAGATGAGCTAAGAAGGATTCTCACACATTAAAACACCTCTTCAAAATTAATTGAAGAGGTGTTTTGCTTTTTACTAGCGAGGGCCAATCCTGAAGACTTCAAACCAATATTGATTGAAATTCCAATCAAAAGTGCCTCCAGCCCTGCGCTTTGATCTGAACCGCAGTACCGCTTTTGGTCACCAAGAACTTCCCTTCTTCAGCTTTAGTGATATGTCCGATGAAGTGGATATCCGGATGTTTCTCCAGCTTCGCAAAGTCCTTCTGATCAATCGTGAACAGCAATTCATAATCCTCTCCCCCATTCATCACACAGGTGATCGGATCAAGGTTCAATTCTACGGCCGTGTCAAACGTTTGCTTGTCGATCGGCAACTTATCCTCATAGATCGTCGCTCCTACCCCTGAAGCTTTACAGATATGGAAAATCTCTGAAGCCAGACCATCCGAGATATCCATCATGCTGGTCGGCACTATTTCCAATTCACGAAATTCATGGATGATATCCACACGGGCATCCGGCTTAAGCTGCCGTCCTGTCACGATTGTATATTTCCCTAAATCCGGCTTCATGTCCGGGTTCGCAAGAAAAACTTCCTTCTCACGCTCCAGGATCTGCAATCCAACCAAAGCCGCACCCAGATCACCTGTCACACACAAAATATCATTCTCTTTGGCTCCTGATCTGTAAGAGATTTGCTCTGGCTTAGCCTCACCTATCGCAGTGACGGAAATCACCAAACCACTTCTAGAAGCCGTGGTATCACCACCGATCAAATCCACTCCATAGTGTTCACATGCGGCATGGATCCCCTCATATAGTGCATCAATCGCTTCTACCGAGAATCTATTGGAAAGCGCTATACTTACCGTGATCTGCTTGGGGACAGCATTCATGGCCGCCACATCAGAAACGTTCACCGCCACAGCCTTGAAGCCCAAGTGAGGCAGGGGGGCATAGGATAAATCAAAATGAACCCCTTCCAGAAGCATGTCTGTAGTGACTACCTTTACCATATCCCCAGCCTCAAGCACCGCAGCATCGTCCCCGATACCCTTCAGTGTGCTTGGATTTTTAATAACAACTTTCTCACTCAGATGATCGATCAATCCAAACTCACCCAGATCACTTATTTCTGTTCTCTTTTCTGACATAGTATTTTTTCTCGCGGCGACACAGCGGCGCAACGGTTTTAACTCATTTATTATTTTGGCACTTCATGATAATTTAGATTTACGAAGTACGATTTACGAGATGCACAGTAGAGTTGATGTCATTTTATAAACTTTACCACCTTTCAACCTTGCCACCCTTAAACAACTTAAGGAGGGAATTTTTCCAATTTTTCAATCTACCAATCAAGAATATCAAAGTACACCAAACTTTACAACCTTACCCCCTCTGACTTCTCAACTCACTTCCTGACATAGCTCAATCAACACCCCATTTGTGCTCCGTGGGTGCAAAAATACCACTAATTTATTGTCCGCCCCAAGTTTGGGCGTTTCATTCAGGATTTCGAAGCCTTCAGTCTTCAGCCGTTGCACTTCCGCATGGATATCCTCCACATCAAATGCGATATGATGCACTCCTTCTGCTCTTTTTTCCAAATATTTGGCAATTGGGCTGCTTTCATCAACTGCTTGGAGCAGTTCCACTTTTGTCTCCCCTATCTGAAAAAAGGAAGTTGCTACTTTTTCCCCGTCAACTTCCTCTGTTTTAAAATGCTTTTTCCCCAATAATTTCTCGAAAAGCAAATTTGAACTTTCCAGATTCTTCACAGCGATGCCGATATGCTCGATTTTCCTCATGTTTAAAATTGCTATATTTGCATTGAATCATTTTGGGAGTCTGACTGTTTTCCCAATACTTCAACTTAAGACAAAGTAACAAAGTAATATATAAAGATATGATAATCGTTTCTGACAAAGCCAAAGAGCGCATCCTGGAGCTCAAAAAAGAGGAAGGACGTGCAGAAAATGAAAATATCCGTGTTTCTGTGAAAGGTGGTGGCTGCTCAGGTCTCATGTACGACTTGGGGTTTGATGGCACCCAGGTGGAAACAGACCATGTATTTGAAGATAAGGGGGTGAAAATCCTAGTTGACCGGAAAAGCTTGCTTTACTTGGCAGGAACAACCTTGGAGTTCACCGATGGACTGAACGGCAAAGGCTTCCAATTTGTGAATCCGAATGCCAGCAGAACCTGTGGATGTGGAGAGAGCTTCTCTGTATAAATCTATTTTCCTGATGAATATTAGAAGGCAGCCTCTCAGGTTGCCTTTTTTAGTGCATTTTTCGTGTCAATCCTTACCTTTGCCCACTGGAAATTTAACCCAAATTATGGAAGAGCAAATCAAAAAAATCCAACTTAACGACTTACACATTGCCCTTGGTGGCAAAATGGTGCCTTTTGCAGGCTATAATATGCCCGTACGCTACAGTTCAGACAATGAGGAACATCTCTGTGTAAGAAATGGCGTTGGCGTTTTTGATGTGTCCCATATGGGAGAATTCCTGGTAGAAGGCCCCGAAGCGCTCAACCTAATTCAAAAAGTAACTTCAAACGATGCTGCTAAAATCGTCAATGGACAGGCACAATACTCTTGTTTCCCTAATGAAATCGGTGGAATTGTAGATGATCTGATCGTTTACAAATTTAATGACGAAAAATACATGCTGGTAGTCAATGCTTCCAATATTGATAAAGATTGGGCTTGGGTAAATAAGCACAACACCATGGGAGCTAAGCTTACAAATATTTCAGACAATATTTCCTTGTTCGCCATCCAAGGGCCAAAAGCAATAGAAGCTGTTCAAGCACTGACCCCTGTTAATCTAGCAGAGATAAAATTCTATCATTTCACCGTAGGAGAATTTGCCGGTGTGCAGGACGTGATCATTTCCGGGACAGGGTACACTGGGGCAGGCGGTTTTGAGATTTACGTGAAAAATGAAGATGCTGAACATGTTTGGAATGCGGTTTTCGAGGCTGGGAAAGATTTTGACATCAAGCCCATAGGGCTAGGTGCAAGAGATACGCTCCGAATGGAAATGGGTTACTGCCTGTATGGAAATGACATCACCGATACCACATGTCCACTGGAAGCCGGGCTGGGCTGGATCACCAAATTGACCAAAGACTTCACCAATTCAGAGGCCTTAAAAGCCAAAAAGGAAGCAGGAGTTTCCAGAAAATTAGTCGGTTTCGTGATGCAGGAAAGAGGCATTCCTAGAGGACACTATAAGATTGTAGATGCTGAAGGCATTGAAATCGGTGAAGTGACCTCGGGCACCCAGTCTCCAAGCATGGGAGTGGGAATCGGTTTGGGTTATGTAAAAACAGAATACAGCAAGGTGGGAACGGAGATTTTCATCCAAGTGAGAAACAAGAATCTTAAAGCTCAAGTGGAGAAACTCCCACTTCTCAAAGCATAATGCAACAAGTAGAAATCTGCTTCAGTCCAGAACTGATCCATCTTCATGAACTACAGGGAAAAATAGTGGTAGTAGTCGATATTTTTCGTGCTACTTCCACTATGGTTGCGGCTCTGGCCAATGGTATCTCTGAGATAAAAACCTGTGCAGACCTGGAGGAATGCCGGGCAATGGCAGCCAACAAATACCTGATAGCAGGGGAGAGAAATGGAATTACCGCTGATGGTTTCCAGCTAGGCAACTCACCGCTGGCTTACCTTTCAGGAGAATTTCATGGCCAAAAACTCGCCATGACTACGACGAATGGCACATTGGCAATATCCAAATCAATTGGAGCTGATGAAATTTTAATTGGGGCCTTTCCCAACCTTCAAGCTACGGTCAGCTACATACAATCCCGTAATAAAGACGTCTTGATCCACTGTGCAGGCTGGAAAGGAAAATTCAACCTGGAAGATTCACTTTATGCGGGAGCGCTGGCAAAAGCTTTAGAAGCCACGCATAAAGCCGAGGATGACGGAGCCATAGCCATGAAATCCTTGTTTGAGAAGGAAGGGCATGACCTTAAAGGCTTCCTTTCCCAAGCTTCCCATGCCAAACGCCTTCAAAACCACAACATCGATTCAGATATAGATTTCTGCCTGACTCTTGATCTTTTTAGTTTGATCGGAAAAGTGGAGAATGAATCACTAAAGGCTATAAATAATTGGTAAAATCTCCATAATTCACTTGCATACCAAATATTTTCCTATTTTTTATCGGATCGCAGTTATTTTTTGAGGCACTTAAAAATAGTGCAAAACCATTCTTTAGGTTTAGCGTTTACCGATAAGCTTGACCACCAACCAATCCACTTTTAGCTATGAAAAACGGTACGATGATGCAATTTTTCCATTGGTATTCTCCAGAAGATACCCTTTGGAAAGAGGTAAAAGAAAAAGCAGAATATCTGGGATATCTAGGAATCACCAGTGTATGGCTGCCTCCAGCTTCCAAAGGACAACTTGGGGGCATGAGTGTGGGGTATGATTCCTATGACCTATTTGACTTGGGAGAATTTGACCAAAAAGGAAGCGTAAGAACTAAATACGGCACCAAAGACGAATTCATAGAAGCTACCCAAGCACTACATGATCGAGGAGTACAAGTGATTGTTGATTTTGTTTTCAACCACAAAGCTGGTGGAGACGAACCAGAATTGATGCATGTAGTAAAAGTGAATGAAGCAAACCGGCTGGAAAACATCTCAGAGCCTTACGAAATAGAATCTTTCACACGCTTTATTTTCCCTGGAAGAAATGGCAGATACTCTGATTTTATCTGGGATAAGCATTGCTTCAGTGGAGTAGATTATGACCACCGCAATCAAGAGCACGGGATATTCAATCTTATGAGTGAATACGGAGATGATTGGGAGGAAATGATCGATAGCGAAAAAGGAAACTATGATTTCTTGATGTTTTGTGACATAGAGTTCAGAAATCCTGCAGTCCGTGATGAGCTTCTCAAGTATGCTACATGGCTTCATGAATTGACCTATTACGACGGAGTACGATTGGACGCCGTGAAGCATATCCCTCCATGGTATTTCAAAGAGTTCCTGCATTTTCTAAGGGAACGGATCGGGAAAAACATATTTGCAGTAGGAGAATATTGGGCTCCTGGACATCTGGATCTACTTACTCGGTACATCGATGCTACTGAGGGCACGATGAGCCTATTCGATTCGGCATTGCAACATAATTTCCATATAGCCTCTAATTCAGGAAGTGGGTATGATTTACGCCAGATTTTTGATAAAACATTGGTATCGCACTCTCCGGAACTTGCAGTGACACTAGTCGATAACCACGACACACAGCCCCTTCAAGCCTTGGAAGCTCCTGTAGAATCTTGGTTTAAACCATTAGCTTATGCAATGATTTTGTTGCGCCAAGATGGCTATCCATGCGTATTCTATCCAGATTTGTTTGGAGCAAGCTATTGGGATAAAGGAGATGATGGGCAAGATTATGAGATTTTCATCAACCGGGTGGACGAATTAGAGCCTATGCTCTATGTCCGCAAAGACTTCGCATTCGGAACACAGCGGGACTACTTCGAATCCGCAACTGCAATTGGGTGGACCAGGACAGGAAATGACGAGCATGGAGGATGCGCCGTAGTAATGTCCACCAGCGATGGCGCCACCATTTCCATGGAAATCGGGACAAGATATGCCGGTAGAAGCTTTAAAGATGTGTTAGGAAAAATCCATGATGAAGTGTGGGTGGATGAATCAGGGTGGGCAAAATTCCACTGTGGACCAGGCTCAGTTTCCGTATGGACAGAAGTTGTATAAGGTATCAGAGTTGGCTTGATAGCCAACTCTGATTTTTACAATCCAGACTATTTAGATGGTCCTCCTCCATTTTGCTGGCAATTCCTGTTTCACGCATTAAGAATTGAAAAAGCTGCTACTTAAGCTTCTGGTTGTTCTTGTGCCTGTAAATATCCCGGATATTTTTCTTCTCAAAGTTTTTCTTCATCGCCTCTGTCAGATCTACCCCAGTTTGATTAGCCAAGCAAATGAGAACCCACAGCACATCAGCCATTTCATCCCCGAGGTCTTTGCCTTTATCAGATTCTTTAAAGGATTGTTCCCCGTAGACCCTGGACATGATTCTGGCCAGTTCCCCTACTTCCTCCATCAGGATGGTCATATTGGTCAATTCATTGAAGTATCTTACGCCAACAGTTTTGATCCAATGATCAACCTGCTTCTGAGCATCTGCTATGGTGATATCGCTTTTCATGTGATTATATTTTGAATCTTTATGGTCACATGGAATCTCGCACGGTGAATAATCACCTCCCTGTGTGTCGTTTTCGACATGCTCGATTTCATAGGTGAGAATATGTTTAGCCAAAATTAACAATCTAACAATGCTTTATTCTATGAATTTATGCCCAAAAGGATCGGTTATTGTGAAATTATTTTTTTTAACAGGGAAGCATCATAAACCACAGCATTCCATTGAAGCCAATAACTAGAGCATGAACAACTATTTTGAAGCAATACGGACTTCAATTAT
This sequence comes from Algoriphagus sp. AGSA1, assembly GCF_021390545.1. Classification (GTDB taxonomy): domain Bacteria; phylum Bacteroidota; class Bacteroidia; order Cytophagales; family Cyclobacteriaceae; genus Algoriphagus. The sequence continues at coordinate 163,594 of NZ_JAJUWR010000007.1, forward strand.
TTATTTCCCTTTTGTGGCTCTACTGAGCATTGTCCCGTTTGTCTATATCCAGTACAGAAAAATCGGCTATGTACAGGTTGACAGAAGCGTGGTATTCTACATTTTCTCGTTTTATGCGATGACTGCTTTTTTTCTGACTGTTCTTCCCCTCCCGGAGATTACAGAAGGATTTTGTGAACGGAGGATTGGAAAATTGATCCCGAGTTTTTTCCCTTTTCGCTTTGTAAAAGACACATTTCGGGAGGTTCGAGGCAATATCTCTCTTTTTAGCATTGTAAGAAGCAATGCCTTTATGGTGACAACATTCAATGTTTTGCTATTAATGCCTCTAGGTTTTTTTCTTAAATACCTCTTCCAAATCAAAAATGCCGCTATAGCCACTTTGATTGGTTTCCTCACCTCGCTTTTTTTTGAAATCACCCAGTTGACAGCTCTTTATGGATTGTATCCATGCAGGTATAGGCATTTCGAAGTAGATGATTTGATCACCAATACTTTTGGGTGTTTCATTGGTTTTGTGATCGCAAGATATTCTGACATTTTACCCAATGTATCAAGTAAACCTCTGCTGAATCAAACAGAAGTCACCTTGACACAGCGTTTTTTAGCGATTTTTGTGGACTCACTACTGGTGATTTTATTCACTTCCTATATCATAGAGGGGCTTAGTGACAATATTTGGGTGTTATCATTGATGAAAGTCGGTCTGATTTTCTTCTATTTCGTATTTGTAAGCAAAATCAGCAATGGACAAACCATTGGGAAGAAGCTTCTCGGGATTCGGATCATAAGAATGGATGGTCTCAAGCTGACCTATAAGGATCTCTTAGCCAGGTACGGTATATTTTTGATTCTTCCTTTCTTGGTTGGTGAGATTTCCAAATTCCTCATTGATACAAGATTTGACGACAGGCTGTATTTATTCCTTTACCTGCTTTTCTTGGCTATCTGGTTTTTCGGGACCGTCATGGTGACCTTCATCAGGAAAGATCACCGGGGCTGGCTGGATAGGTTCGCACATACCACGCAGGTTTTAGCAAATCCACGCAACAACAAATAAAATTTCTTTTAAAAAATTCTAGACTTAGAATAACGCCGTTCTTAAAAAAAATCATGAATGTCTGGAGATGATGGCTTAAATTGAAAGCTGTGATTTACCTATCACACTTTGTACGACCACATCACTACAACTATGAGAAATCTAATCGCACATCTTTGTCTCATTTCAGTTTTAATATCCTGTTCTCCCAAAGAAGAATCACAATCGCTTCCCAGAATAGCCATCGCAGGCTTGGCTATAGAATCCAGCACATTCTCTCCTGCTACTTCTGATGTGGCCGCCTTCCGGACCAGAGTTGGCACTGACATTTTCAATTATTACCCTTTTTTGGATTCTACTTCAGAGAACCGTGGCAGGGCCGATTGGTTTCCGACACTTCGAGGCCATGCTATTCCAGGTGGCATAGTGACCCGTGAAGCATACGAAGAATTGGTCGGGAAAACGCTGGACATGCTAAAAGAAAACTTGCCTTATGATGGCCTTTTCTTTGATATCCATGGAGCGATGAGCGTGGTCGGATTGGATGATCCGGAGGGAGATTTCATCATTCGGGTACGGGATGTTGTTGGTCCCAAAACATTGATTTCTACCTCCATGGATCTGCACGGGAATGTATCTTGGAGACTTGCAGAAAATACGGATTTGATCACTTGCTACAGAATGGCACCTCATGAGGATGCGCTGGAATCAAAACAAAGAGCGGTAGAAAATCTTCTGGATCGCCTCGAAAGCGGAAAGGGAAAGCCTGCCTATAAAGCTTGGATACCTGTCCCTATATTGCTTCCTGGCGAAAAGACCAGTACGAGAATTGATCCAGGTAAAAGCCTCTATGCAAAAGTAGATCCCATAACCAAAAAGGAAGGTGTGATCGATGCCGCTATCTGGATTGGCTATGCATGGGCAGATGAACCTAGAAACCATGCCGTAGTAATGGTGACCGGCGATGATGAAAAAACCGTGACAGAATCAGCTGAGGAATTGGCAAAGAGCTTCTGGGATGTTCGTAATGAATTCGAATTTGTAGCTCCAGTGGCTTCCTTGAAAGAAAGTCTGGACATGGCAATTGCCAGTGAAAAAAAACCATTTTTGATTTCTGATATGGGCGATAATCCCACTGCCGGTGGTGCAGGCGATGTGACTTGGACGTTGACTGAAATCCTGAAAAGACCTGAATTTAAATCGGAGAATGGGCCCACATTGATTTATGCATCTATTCCCGGCCCTGAGTTTGTAGAAAAGGCGATTGCAGCTGGCGTGGGAGCTAAAGTCGAAGGGACGGCAGGAGCAGCGATCGATGATAGATTTGCTCCTCCTGTGACGCTAAAAGGCACTGTTGAAGCGATCAAGGAAGGGGATGGGGCAGCAGAAGTTGAAGTTGTCGTGAGAGCAGGCTCGGTGCATGTGATCGTCACCAAAAAACGTAAGCCTTATCATAACGAAAGTGACTTCACCAACCTTGGGTTAAATCCAAGAGAAGCTGATATCGTGGTGGTCAAAATCGGTTACCTCGTTCCTGAATTGTATGATATGCGGGCAGATTGGATCATGGCCTTGACTCCGGGCGGAGTAGATCAGGATCTGGAACGTCTTGGCTACAAGCGTATCAACCGTCCCATGTTTCCATTGGACAAGGATATGGAAAACCCGGATTTGAGTGCTAAATTGGTTCCTGCTGCGGATAAACTGGAATAAGGTGGCATTTTGACCCCTGGATATAGGGAACCTTATCTTCTTCAATCATAAGTCTAATGACGAAAATCTAGCCCCTCTAAAATGATGAACCCTAAACCATCCTCCGTAGAAGAATACCTCGGCTGGCACCCTCCTGAAGTGAGAGAAAAGCTAGAGCAAATGCGGGCGATTATCTTGAAATCTATCCCTAAAGCCAAAGAAGTCATCAGCTACAGTATGCCTGCGTACAAGACCACTGAGGTGTTGGTTTATTTTGCAGCAGCTAAAAAGCACATTGGCTTTTACCCTACCAATAGCGGTGTAAGTGAGTTCAAAAAAGAACTTAAGGGCTATGTGACTTCCAAGGGAGCCATTCAATTCCCATTTGACAGACCCTTACCGCTCGATTTAATCATGGCAATTAGCCAGTTTAGATTTCTAGAGGCTGAAGAAAAAGCAAAAACCTTAAACCAACACATTTTTAGTCACTTCTAGAAAACTGTCTATTTCCTCCTTGCTGTTGTAGATATGAGTGGAAATTCGGATCGCATCCAGTTTACTCTCGGGGACTTGGCGGATCCGAAAACCTTGCTGACTGATCAAACCGGCAGCTTGCTGGTAATCCATATTCTTCGGTTTGAAAGTAACCATACTAATACGGGATTCTTGCTCTTGTGGACTTAAAATATCCAGCTGAGAATCCATTTCAGCAAGTCCTTCAAACAAGTATTGATTTAGCTCCCTTACTCTACTTTCTATTCTCCCTTTCCCTATCTCTACATGGAAATTAGCAGCCGCTACAGCACCCCGTATCATTGGCAAACTTTGGCTGCCATAGTCAAATCTATGCGCAGTAGGCACATAGCCTTTGAACTCTGGCGGGTTTTGATGCATATCCCACCCCAAATCAGAATACGCCCCAACCTGATAAGCTTGGATCTGCTCTAAAATCTCCTCCCCCACATATAGAAAGCCTGTTCCATTTGGTCCCAATACCCATTTATGATAGCTGCTTGCATATAAGTCACAACCCAGCTCTTTCAAGTTCAGATCGAATGTTCCAGCTCCATGTGCTCCATCGATCGCAGTAAATATCCCTTTACTTCTCGCAAAAGCAGAAATCTCTTTGATAGGAAAAACCAACCCTGCAGTGCAAGTGACATGTGGTATTGCGATCACTTTGGTTTTGGAGGTCACCAGGCTTTTGATCAAATCCAGATTCTCAGCTTGAGTAGCTTTGGGCTCAAAAGGCTTCAATACAATTCCATGTAATTTTGCCCGATTCAACCAAGGCAGTGCATTCCCAACATGCTCATGGAAGGTGATAATCACCTCATCTCCGGCTTGCAACGGAAGCCCCCAAACCATAATATTAATCCCCTCAGTAGTATTATGGGTAAGTGAAATCTCCGAAGTTTTGATTCCCACAAAAGCAGCCAATTTCTCACGCTCTGACCCAATATGACCATATTCTCCACTGATATTTGTCTCGACAAAGGAATTTTGCAAAGCTTCCAAGACCACAGTTGGAGATGGCCCAAAGGTTCCGTTGTTCAAGTAAACCCTATTGTTCTGTAAGGGGAATTTTTTACGTAAATCACCCCAAAATGCCTCTCCTTGCAGAAAGTGGTTTATTGATTTCGAAGTAACCTGGGTCGGAGAATTAAAGGAAACTAGGCTTGGAATGGCAACTCCTGCACTGAGTTTTTGGAGAAATAATCTTCTGCTTGTCATAAGGCTGAGGGCTTTCTTATGAGTTAGGAAATGATTTCCAAAAAATCAAAAGGAATACTACCAACTAGCCAAAAAACCGGTTGATAGGAGAATCTCAAAGGGACGCTAAAAATGAAATCTGCTTTCTGTGCCAAGCAAATCTTTCAAAAAATAGTCTGTAGTATCCCCTTGCACTGAAGTCAACTACGGTTTATAAATTCTGTTATAACCCGAAAAAGCTAAGATCTTGCGATCAAGAGTCCAAATCTCCAACCCAAATCTTTCAGCTGAATGAATGATTACTGCATCAATCAATCCTATTCCACGATTGATCAATCCCCCTTTTCTAGAAAAATCTCCAGACTCAAAAATCAATCCCGGCTGATCCAAAATCCGAAGTTGTCTATAGAAATCTTTGATCAAATTTAATTCTCTGGTATTCTTTACCCCTTGAAGTAACTCGGCAAAGATCAATTCCAAAGAATATATTTCGCCTTTCTCCATCAAATCAATCATCGGAGCGAAAAAATCCTGATTACCTTTTAGAAACTCTATCCACACTGAGGTATCGACAAGAACCTGCTTCATTGCTGATTGGTTTCTCTCAATTTGTCAGCACCATACGTGAAAGCTATTGGTTCAGCGACAATTTGATCAGCCAATTCAAGTAATTTCTTTCGGGATAAATAGTCCCGAAGTGCTATCCTCAACGCTTCAGTAATGTTTTTGGCTCCAGAGACCTCCATCACATCTTGGATCAATTCATCTTCAATTAAAGCAGTGACTTTCATATATTTAAATGTTATTAACAAAAATACGAAATATCATCGTATGCAGTTCGGCTTTTGTTATATTTTATTACTCTTCGGACGACCCATGTCTTTGTACTGTTTCAAATCCCCATAATTAATTGCATCTTAATGACCTCATTGCATTTAATTTATTCAGCCCAAGATGATCTATTACATCCTAATTCTACATTTTATTTTCGCGGCAATTCCTGAAAAAATCCAGTTCTGTTCATCAACACCAAACTCCAAATTGATCAATTCGGAAACAGTTCGGTACAGTGACTTTGGTGCCAAAGGAGATGGCAAGACAGATGACATAGATGCCATCGCCGCAGCACATAGATTTGCAAATGAAAATAGACTGCCGGTAAAAGCTGACAAGGGAGCCACTTACTACATTGGAGGAAAAGAGCTCACCGTGATAATCCAGACCGATACAGATTTTGGTGAAGCATCCTTTATCGTGGATGACAGGGAGGCTGAAAATCGGACCGCGCCTGTTTTCCTGGTCAGTTCCAGTCTGGAACCTTACAAGGTGAAGACCATAAGTTCAATGAAAAGAAATCAGGGGAATGTCGATTTGAAATTACCGGGGCCGGCATTGATCACTGTCACTGATTCAAACACGAAAAGATACATTCGTTTTGGCCCCAATGTGAACAATGGCACATCTCAGACGGATATTTTTCTGATCGATAAAAATGGAAACGTGGATATGAACACGCCTATCATCTGGGATTTTGACCAGATCACGGAAATGGCCATTCTTCCTATCGATAATCAAACACTAAAGATCACAGGCGGTCGCTTTACCACGATTGCCAATCAGGAAGAATCCCAGTACAACTATTATAGTAGAAACATCTCCATAGAGAGATCCAATGTGGTAATTGATGGGTTAGAACATAAAATTACTGGCGAAGGAGATCAGGGAGCTCCCTACAATGGATTCTTAAATATTAGTAACTGTACTAACGTAACCGTCCAGAACACCACCTTAACAGGGCATAAAACCTACCAGACCATCGGCAGAGCAGGAACCACGGTTTCCATGGGATCCTATGATATTATCGTGAACAAAGCTTTAAACGTATCCTTTATCAACTGCAAGCAAACCAACGACATCGATGACCGTACCTTCTGGGGCATCATGGGATCCAATTTCAGCAAAAACCTGCTTTTTGATAAATGTACCTTATCCCGCTTTGATGCACATATGGGAGTGGCAAATGCCTCCATCCGCAACTCCACACTTGGGCACATGGGGATCAATGCCATCGGCACTGGAACCTTCACTGTGGAAAACTCGGAAATCCGAGGCAGAAACCTGATCAACCTACGGCCGGATTATGGCAGTACATGGGAAGGGAAATTGATTATTAGAGACTGTACTTTCGTACCCGCAGCAGGCAGGCCAGTCAGCGCTTCCCTGATCAGCGGATCCAATTCCGGTCAGCATGACTTTGGCTATACCTGCTATATGCCAGAACAGATCATCATTGAAAACCTACGAATCGAAGACTCCAATCATCCTGAGCATTATCCCGGCCCAGCTATTTTCGGCAATTTCAACCCACAAAGGAAAGATGATTCTTACCAAGAGAAATTCCCTTATATCTTATCCAAGGAAGTCAGCTTAAAGAATGTGACTACTTCGAGTGGAAAGGAATTGAGAGTGAGTGAGAATGAGGTGATGTTTGAAGGGGTGAAGGTGCAAGTTAAATAGTATGCTACATTTGATAATTGAAAGCATGAATGAGCTCCGTTTTTGATTACGCCCTTTCAGGGCTAAGACCTTTTTGATGATGGATTAATCAATATCGACGGGCTACGCCCATCGCTGGGTATTGAGCCCTTTCAGGGCTGAACATGACAAACATTCCACGCCCTTAGTTTATTTCCTCGCAAACCTACATCTCCAACGTCTTTTGTGTCCTTTCAGGCACTCTCAAAAATCAAACTGGTTTATCAATAACAGCCATTCACTACAAGGTAACCTGTTGAACATTACAAATCCCGATCAGAAAATATTATATTCACCAGCCCTGAAGGGGCATAATAACTAAGTAACGGTCGTCAGGCCGTTGCAAGAATTAAGTGGTTTGCAACTATAAAGCCCTGAAGGGGCGCAATAGCTATGGGACAATCGCTCGTGAAAAATTATGTGCACATTATTTATAGCACTAAAAACAGACATCCATTTATTACCGAAGAATATGAAGACGATCTTTTCAAATACCTCGGTGGAGTTTGTAAAGCCTTAGACTGTCCACCGATTCAGGTTGGAGGCTATTTAGACCATGTACATATTCTTTGCCTCCTGAATAAGAATATGAGCATGGCGAAATTGCTGGAGGAATTAAAAACGGATTCTTCCAAATGGATGAAAAAACGAGCGGATGAATTGAATAATTTTTATTGGCAAGATGGATACGGTGCATTTTCAGTTAATCCAAGTCAGACTGATACGGTCATTCATTATATCCAAAACCAGCGGGAACATCACAAACGCAAATCCTTCCAAGATGAATACAGGGCTTTTTTAAAAAAATATAAGGTGGAATATGATGAGAGGTATGTATGGGGGTAATGATTTGATTCCGCCCTTGCAGGGCTGTGAACCAAATGTTGACGAACCAATGTCGATGGGCTACACCCATCGCTGGATATTGAGCCCTTTCAGGGCACATATTTTGATCTCCTATCGGTCTCCATAGATGTATTTTCGACACATAGCTTTCGCTTAGTAAAAAGTTAAAGTTTCAACATCAAAAAACCAGCAACCGGACTTCCTTTAAAACCATTTTTTTATCAAAAAAAACATGGAAACAATCCTTATAATGCTGCAATAATTAAATATAGCCCTCCCAATAAAGCTACTACTCCAGCACAAAATATTTTAACATCCCCACCAGTAAAACCTTTCCTACTAAAGGCATTATCCCTAAACTGAATAATGAAAATAATAATTGATATAAGAATAAAGCATAAGCCAATGAAAAAATCATATCCATCCATATCCATTAAATTTTCTTTTTAATCCTGCTATTAATTTTAAATACCACTAATCCAACTCTATCACCTTCTCCACCGCCTCAGGCACATCCTCCGCATAGTGGCTGACATAGATCAAGGTAATGGCACTCCGATCGCAGATTTGCTGCACGGTGTCTTTGAAAAGTCTGCGCTGAAACTCATCCATCCCTTGGGATGCCTCATCGAGGATCAGAAGTTTGGGTTGCTTTATCAGTGCCCGGGCCAGCAGAGTCCAGCGCTGGTTTTCCAACGAAAGTCGGTTAATTGGAATATTCTCTACCGCTTCAAGATGAAATAACGCCATCCATCTCCCGGCTAAAGCTTCTTGCTCAGGACTGACCTTTTTGAATAAACCCATGGTATCAAAAAGCCCCGATAGAATTACTTTTCTACACGTCTGATTAGCAGGAAAGAACCGGCTGAGCTCGGGCGCCACAAAACCTGTAGGACGTTTCACATCCCAGATACTCTCTCCTGTTCCCCGTTTATGCCCAAAAAGCCAGAAATTCTGGGAATAGGCTTGGGGGTTTTCCCCGATAAGCAAACTGATCAAAGTGGATTTCCCAGAGCCATTAGCCCCTTTGAGAAGCCATCGATCACCCGATCTCACTGTCCAATTAAGATCTTTTAGAATCTGCTTTTCTCCATATTTGATGTTGATATTTTCCAGACGGACTACCTCAGTGTTATCCTTATGGGTCTTTGGTAAAAGTATATCCAGCAGCTTCCAATCATAGGCCAATCTGCGCTCTTGATTTCCAGTAAGATGAAAATCAGATGCCAGCCAAGTCTCCACAATTCCAGCATTTCCCAATTTAGCTACATGGGTAATTCCCTCGGGGATTTCACTCGCCGAGGTAGTCAGCAACACATGGACTCCTTCAGAAATGATCACTTTCAAAACCTCTCCAAACTCTGCCCTGCTTTTTACATCCAAACCCGTCATCGGTTGATCCATGAGGTAAATTCTAGGTTGACGCATCAGCCCCAATCCCAAAGCCAAACGGCGGGTTTCTCCATTGGAAAGCAGGAGAACTGATTTGTCCAGCAAGTGCTCCAACTTGAGCAATCCTGTCACTTTATGCAAGCTCCAAGGCCCTGTAACTTTAGCTTTCACTTTGGATAAATATTCCCGGACCGTGGCGGTCTCATCTGATTCTGAGGAATTGAATCTCTGCTGGAAATAAAAGTTCTGCTGATTGGATTTATTGCGGATTTCATAACGCTGGGACACATATGCGATCAGATCCCGAAAGGAGTTGATCTCGCCCGCTTGGGTTTTTTCTTCAGTATAATCCTTTGCAAACGGACGGGCTATCTCCCCTTTTGGCACCACTGCATTCCCTCGAATGGTTTCTATTAATGCGGTAAGCTCTGCTCCGGAATTGCCAATTACCGACCACTGCTGACCATCTTCCCAATTGAAATCAAGTGATTCGAAAACTTGTTTTCCTTTTGTGAGAACTTGTGCGGAAGAGATTGTTAAAAGAGATTTCAAAATGTTCAGATTGACAGATTATAAAATGTGATTATCCGCATTGACGCCAGTAACGATATTTTCTTTACTGAGTGAAGGACAGGAAACCGAAGACGGAAGAGGCCTTGAGCTAGTGTTTTCAGAATCCTATGATGTATTTATTGTTTTACTGGCAGAAAAGCGGATATACATATTGTAAACTTGGAAAACCGGAAAACTTATACCCCTCACACCCTATTCTTACTATCTATCAGGATAGTCACCGGCCCATCATTCACTAGGGAAACTTTCATATCCGCTCCGAATTCCCCTGTACCTATGGATTTGCCTAATTCTGATTCCAAAGAGATGATCATCTTCTCATACATGGGAATTGCGATTTCCGGTTTTGCCGCTTTGATGTAAGAAGGCCTATTCCCCTTTTTCGTACTTGCATGTAGTGTAAACTGTGAGATCAGCAATATCTCACCGGCTATATCCAATAGACTTTTATTCATTACCATATTTTCGTCAGGGAAAATCCTCAGATTCACGATCTTCTTCGACAGCCAGGAGATATCTTCCTCTGTATCCGCATCTTCCACACCCAGCAAAATCATCAGGCCAATCCCTATTTCGGCTTTGACTATCCCACTTATTTTCACGGAAGCTTCAGAGACTCTTTGAATTACTACTATCATTTGCTTAGGTCTTGCATTTCTCCAGAAGATATGATCTCAACGGATTTAGATTTTTGAGCCAGGGCAGTTTTTACTAATGCTTTTGCTACCTGATAGTCATAGATCGGACGGATGTTTTTAAACAACTTAAGCCATACAAGTGGCTTCATCATGATAGTCGCCACTTGTTCTCCAAACCTGAATTCATTTCTATTTCCCAATAATAAGGAAGGTCTGAACAGCCCCAAATAATCAAAACCAATCAATTTCAGATCATCTTCGGTTTTACCCTTGGTCTGACTATAAAAAATAGCTGAGTCCGCATCGGCTCCAGAGGAGGAAACATAGAGGAATTTGGAAGCTCCGAGCTCTTTTGCCCATCTAGCAAATTTTATAACCAAATCATGATCTATGGCATAGAAGTTCTCCTTTGAACCTGCCTGCTTGATAGTCGTTCCGAGAGAAGAAAACGCATGTACCTGAGCAGACTTTTCATTTAAGCACTCCACTAGAGAATTGTACTCCCCTCCCAGGCTCTGGGATCTCACTTTGCCCTCCCAATCCAACTGGCTTAAACTCTTCATATCCCCTTCTATTTGCACCAATTTTGGATGCTTCAGTGCGAGTTTTCTTCGACCTAGGGAAAGCACAAAATCATAATCAGGATTCTGTAGCAGATGATGGAGGATTTGCATTCCAACCATCCCTGAAGTGCCTGATAGTAGAGCTATTTTCATTTAGTTGAAGCAATTAGCGGTGTCAGTTCCTCTGCAATCGCTTTGTTTTTATCTCTGGCGTACCACAGATGTGTGCCATCAGCAAATTCTTTCGGGGTAATATTTTGAGGATCCAGTTTATATGCTTTCAGTCGGTTCTGAAGAAACTCCGGCCTTGGGCCCCATACAAAAAGCTCTTTACTGAGATCTCCATTCAGGCCAATTAAAATCGGAATCGACCTCGCCCCCCCAGTAAGGTATGCGTCCATCAGTTCTGGATTTTCATCCCGCAGCACAAATCTAAGTTGAATAAGAGGGCTTAAGCTGGCCAGCTTTGCAATAAACGGGATACTCTGGGCAGCGTCCCCACACCAAGCTTCCGTGATGACCAGCCAGATCTGAGGGGAAGAAATAGAGGACACGATCTTATCGAGTTCCGCTGAAATTTTCACCGTCTTGTCCCAGCGGTTCATCCGCTGTACATTCATTCTTGTATAGTTGAGGTAGCTTTCGGAGTGATTGATCCCAGTAGTTTTATTTTGTCCCAAAAGCCCATCTATCATTTCCCTGTATTCCAGATATGTTTGGGAGGACGCAATGAGTTCGGGAGATATTACTAAAGTTTGTTGTTCTTGCATTACTAAAGATTTTGCCAAGTAACAGCCCCGTTTAGACTTGAGTTCTTTCCCAATCTAAAAAAACGTCGATCTCGTCCTTTACTTTGGCATACACAGCCAAAACAACACTCAAATCGTCAGCAAAACCAATTACGCCAAGAAAATCAGGAATGATGTCAAGGGGAGACACAAAGTAAACAAGAGCCAATAAAACTAGTCCCAACGTACTGTTAGTGAGTTTGTGCGTACCATTGAAATGCGCCTTGATCATTCGGATAAACACAGAGACGGGTTCGATAAGCTTTTTCACCCTTGTATTGTCCCCTGCTCTCGCAATCTTATTTCCTACCCCTGCGATCAGTTCTGTGACCTTATCCTTTTGCTTAATCAGCATATCTACCTGCTTGCCAAAAAGTGTTTTGGCATTATCGATAGTAGCATAGGTTTTAGACTTGAATGAGCTCATTTTCAAAAGTAAATCTGTATCTCGGATTTCACTTGTTTCAACGCATATCCTATCAAATCGTTCTTTCTGTCCAGTGCCTGGGCAAATATTGCTTTTGCCATATCCACTCCAGTAGCCTCTTCATTGAGAATGTGTCTGCTTTGGTTGATGATGGTGGTCACCTCTTCCACGGCTCTTTTCACTGCTTCCCAGGTTTCCTCAGAGAAATATACTTGCTGGGAGAAATTATGGTTGAATTCCTCTCGGACTTCAGCCAGCAGAAGGGAGTGGAGTTCTCCCGAAGTCAATCCTCCAGGATTGGATCGGCGCACCAAATTATTGGGAGTAATCCGCTCCAGAAAAAGACAGAGCCTTTCAGCAGCCTGCAATCGGATTGGAAGGATCGTCTGGGAGTTTTGGGTTTTCAGTTCCACCAGTGTTTTCTCTCTTTCTTTGGAAAGAAAAGAAACTACTACGAGATACATACCATAAAGGACGATGCCTGCTGGCAAAAGAATTTTCAATAAATCGACTGCGTATTCCATTTTTAGGGATTAAACTCGAATTTGCACAATTAATCCCCGATAGAAAACTCGAGGAATGTAAATTTGTAAACTGGCGAACCAATTCCCTGCCAAAAACATTTTCACTGCATGATTATCCCCATTAAGATTACCGAAAAAGCCGAGACTGAGATCAAAAACATCATGGCTACCAAAAATATTCCTGCCGACTATCATCTTCGTGTAGGCGTGAAGGGGGGCGGATGTGGTGGTATGTCTTACGCTTTGGGTTTTGACAAACCTAAAGCTGAGGACCAGAAGTTTGAATTAGCGGGAATACCTGTTCTCATTGAGAAAAAGCATTACATGTTTTTGATGGGAATGCAGATCGATTTTTTTGAAGGAGATGAAGCCAGAGGATTTACTTTTGTGAATCCCGAGATCCCGAAGCGTCACGATTTGTGATAGTGAAGTAACCACAGAGTCCACGGAGGTTTTTACACTGTACGCAAATTGAAGAGTTGTCCTGCTTCGCCAAAAGCCAAACTTAATTAGCTTTCAGTTACTGTAGATTTTCCCCTGGTTTTTTAATAAATTCATCGGGTCTAAAACCGCTACTATGAAGATAACATTCCTGTGGTCAATTTTGCTCTTTATTGGTTCCTCAGCTTTTGCCCAGGTCAAACAACTCGAAAAAGACCAAGAGCCCGGCAAAGGCAAGGTTTCTGAATTGAATTGGCTGGAAGGATTTTGGACGGGAACTGGCTTTGGTGGTGATTGTGAAGAAGTGTGGATGCCTGCGGTGGATGATCATATGGTAGGCACCTTCCGGTTTTGGAGTGAAGGCAAACTGGTTTTTTCTGAATTCATGAACATCATCCAAGAGGGTGAAACTTTTTCACTCAAACTCAAACATTTCAGTGCAGATCTTACCCCTTGGGAAGAAAAGGATAAGTGGACAACTTTCCGTTTGGTCGAAGTTGGGGAGAACGCAGTCTATTTTCACGGATTGACCATGAAGCGGGAAGGAGATGAAATCAAGCTTTGGCTAGCACTGACGGAGGATGGGGTGCGGACGATTGAAGAATTGGTTTATGTGAAGAAAGAGTTTTAACTCTCAAACCCTGGCTTCACTATACCCCAAAACTCATCCAATGCGATGATCCTAGGCTTGAGGAAAGAGATGATTTCCGGCCAATCATCCGGATTCATCACGTTTACATTTGGAAGCACCTTTTCTATCCTGGACACTGGCTGCCCGAATTCATTCTGATCCAGCAATTTCCACTCCCACTCTTCCTCTAGCGTGCCTTCCAGCATTTTTCTGAACAGACTAAACTGATCAAAATACAATTCCTGTAACTCTTCGTCTGAATGGCCTAATTCTATTCCTATAGAAGCAAAATCCCGCTCTGCTTTCATCCGAAAATAAATATTCCGGACTCCCGTCTTGTAATTTGGCCAATTGATCCTTCGCCCTTCCGCATTGGGGATCGGCTTCATGTATTGCCCAAAAGCAATCCAAAACTCTGTACGGATTTTCGATGTTTCAGCTTTGTTATACAAAATCAGTAGGTAATGTGGCTATCGCTAGGAAGTACAAGGATGATTTCACCTGCCTTTGAATTTTCATCCTCCAGCTTGTCCACCTGATCCTGAGTCACCATATGGATATTCAGAATTTTCAGATCAGGAAATTCTTTTTTCAGATACCAAAGTATCCCTTCCCCATCTTTGGAATGATAAGCACCGTTGATATGAAATATCTTTTTCCCGGCAGAAATCGGGGCAAAAAGTGACTCTGCCATAGTCGCGTCTTTTAAGGCCTGTGCCTGAATCATAAACTCCGGATTGCCCGGAGCACCATGCATCATTTCCTTCATAGCAGCATATCCCGGCAAGCTCATATCCACCTCCACCGGCAGTTTGGCTATGTAGGTTTTAGCTTGAGGGGAAAGAGAGTCCAAAGCTTCCAGCCCTCTCTTGCTGACAAGAGAGGCATATTTCCGGGGAACATTGGTAGCGATAAATTTCAGTCCCTTCTCTTTGGAAAAACGCAACAGAGGGCGGTAGTCTATTGCATAGTTTTTCCAGAGCTTGGCTTCAGATTCAAAACTGCTCTCACTGATATGATCAGCAAACCACTCATCCAGGTTCAACTGATCTTCCCGCTCGAAAATCTCCGACCCAACAACTAAATCCTGATATTCGTCATACATTCCCTTCAGTACCTGTAGCTGCAGCCAATGTCCCAGACTGTTGTTGTGAAGTTCTCCAAAGAAAACAGCTTCTGCTTCACCAGCTTTTTTCAGCACTTGCTTCATCTCTACCTTTTTACCTTTCGAAGTGAAAAACTGATATGCTTCACCCTGCGCCTTAACCGCACTAACACAGATGAGCATCAAAAAAACAACTAAACAACTACGCATAATCTTCAGGATATTGAATTTGGACTGAGGAGTGATTGACCAGCCCTCCCAATGCAGGGTGATGCTTCTTTAAGGTTAATCTGATTTTACTGGTTTTGGGATACGTTTCCAGAATATCGGTGACAATCATATGCCCTAAGTGTTCAAGTAATTTTACTCTCACATCCATTCTAGCCTTAATGATCCTGTAAAGCTTAGAATAATCCACAGTCGCACTCAGATCATCGTGTAGCATGGCCTGCCGAAAGTCTGTTTCCAGTTCCAAATCTAAAGTGAAGCGGTTGCCAAGTACTGTTTCCTCCGGATAGGCTCCGTGGTAGGCATGAAACTCTATCCCTTCTAGACTTACTTTCCCCATTAATCAAGCTGGTCAAAAAATGATCCTGAATCGTTTTTGGGATGAGCCGGATATTGGGGCGAAGTACCCTGTTGTCCGCTTTCCATACTTCTTCGTTTCTCCTTCTCCTCGTCCAGTTCATCTATATCCTCCTCAAGCACCTCGTCTTCAAGCTGCATCTTTGTATCCTCTCTTTCCAGTTCTTCCCGTCCTTCTTCATACTCTTCCAATTCCAAATCAGGTTCTGCGTTTTGTTCCTCGATCACCTCATGTTCTTCTACGGCTTTTTCCGCAACGTCCTTGACTTCTTCAATTTCCTCTTCCAACGCATGTTCATCGAAATCATACCCAAGGTTTTCCAGATTTGCGAAAGTAAAGGTCTGTGACCTACTGAGTTCATCTATTGCCCGTGCATGCGCCTTGGCATCTATCCTAGTATAGTGTGCTTCCGAAAGGTCAATTTGGTTTAGCGTATCCTGAGCTATTCTTTTGAGACTTTTCACCATCGCTTCTCTTTGCTCAGCAAGTCCTTCGTAAGATCTCACCAAACCCTGCATACTTTCCCTCAGCTCAACAATGGTTTCCTTAGCCTTAGTTTCGGCGGCACCGATTATAGCCGCAGCTTGCTCTTCAGCCTGCCGTCGGGAATCTGACACCAATTGATCTATATGCTTGGTGGCATTTGCGGCAGTCTCATTGGCATCTGCGATGATCAGATCCGCAGCTTCGTTTGCCTCCACTATAATAGCAGCACCGGTATCCTCGGCGGTTTTCAGTGTACGGAACAGGGATTCCTCCACGTCTTTAAGTCGCTTAGCTTCTGCCTCCGTATTCTGAAGCTTTGTCTTAAGCTCCATATTTTCCTTATGAAGTGCATCTACTACTTCACTTATTTCATCCAAAAAGACGGTTACTTCTTTTTTCTCAAATCCTCTGAAACCAATTTCAAAGGTTTTTTGCCGAATGGCTGCAGGTGTGATCTTCATGGGTTAGTTCGCTTCGATTTGCCAAATAGAAATAGTACGGTCATCAGACACAGAGATTACATTGCCTTGATAGGTGCTCCAAAGTACCTTATTGATGGAAGTACCATGACCTGCATTTCTAGCTTTGTCGATGACTTTGAGGAGTTGTCTTTTGGATGGGTCCCATATCTTGATGGATTTATCCATAGAACAGGTGACCAAAAGATTTCCATCCTCTTTGAAATATAAATAATTAATGGCATACATATGTGCCACGATGTTTTCTTGTAGAGTGTAAGTGTCAGTTGCCCAGAATTTCAACTGTGCATCCCGGCCAGCACTGGCCAATGCTGTCTCATCTGGTGAATACGAAAGTGCAAATACAGAATTGGTGTGACCGGTCAAATTGGCAATGGGACGAAATCCATCTGATAAGTCAAGTATCTTGATAGTATGATCGCTCATCCCTATCGCAAGATGCCGTTTATCCTTTGCCAGAGACATGACCCGGATACTTTTATCACTTAGCTTGATATGCTTTTTTATATTTCTGGAGCTGATATCCACTACGATCAATACACCATCTCCTGTTCCTACATACGCCTCATCCCCAAAAACTTTTATGTCAAAGATCGCCTGATCTGTCAGCTTCAAGGACCAGACTTCTTTGCTTTCACTCAGGTCTATGACATGGACACCTTCAAAGTTATGACCGATGAAAAGCAGGTTCCTAAGGGAATCTACAGCCAATGCATAGACAGAATGTGGAAGTCTGGCGATGAGTTTGCCATCTTTTGGTTTATCCAAATCCCATTCTACCACCATACCATCTCCAGAACCAGTATAAAAAAACCTAGGGTCGCAGCCTTCTGTCAACGCATAGATACAGTCATTGTGCCCTGTTAGTGTTTGTAATTTATTAACTTCTATTTTTGACATATATTGGACGGAGACTAAGGGTGCCCTTCTGGCCTATGCAGACAAAAATAGAAAAAATAGATACTTCCTCGGCTTTGGCCATAAAGATTATCGAAACTCAGGATGAAAGTGGGTTGGATTTCCTCAGCTTTAGGGAAAAACTCGCTTATGCCAACATTTCCCACCCTGAGAAAAAAAGGGAATGGGCAACAGCACGCATGGCAATCCGGGATGCTTTGGATGTGCTTCATGTACCTTACCCTGGCTTTTTCAAAGATGAGCATGGAAAATCCCAGGCCATGAACGGACATGGCTATATTTCGCTTTCTCATACCGTGGGATTTGCCGGGGCAATTTATCATAGGGATATCCCCGTAGGGATTGACATGGACTTGATACGGGAGAAAATTCTGAAAATCGGGTTCCGCTTTTTAGACAAATCCGAACTGGGTTTTCTGGAAACAGACCCACTGCACTACACCATGGCGTGGTCTGCCAAAGAATCAATATTTAAGTGCCAAGGAAAGCGAGGAGTATCATTTAGAGAAAACATACTCTTAGAACCATTTGATCCTAAGACAGGAACCATAAAAGGCAGAGTCCGAGGTACGGATTATACCGATCATCATTACACAGTACAAGTCCGGGTCATTTCGGACGTTGTACTTACATACACTATCTGGTAAATGAAAAAATACAGCTTAGTATTTCTCCTGCTATTCACTGCGAGCCATACCCTTTGGGCCCAAAGCCTTGAAACTATTAATCTGACAGATGCAGTTACAGGCAAAACCATCAATATCCAAAGCGAAGTAAAAGGCAAAGGATTAATCCTGGTATTCCATAGTTTAGCATGTCCATTTGCAAAAATGTACGAATTCCGTCTGGTAGCCTTGCGAAGCAAATATCAGGGTCAAGGATTTAACTTTATTTTAGTAAATCCAGAAGTCAGCGCAGATGAGGAAAACAAAAAGACACTGCGCAGCTATATAGACAACTCCAACATCAACACCCCATACCTGATCGATGAAAACCAAACCTTGGCTAAATTTTATAAAATCACCAAAATCCCTGAAGTGATCGTACTTTCTCCTGCGGGGACGGTACTGTATCGAGGTGCTATAGACAACAATCCACAAGCAGAAAGTGTAGTATCTTCCCACTACCTGGACAAAGCCCTGGATTCCATCCTCAAGGGTGAAGATCCGAGTCCCGGTCAAGCTAGAGCTGTAGGCTGCAATGTCCGTACCTACTGAGTATTGAGTAGGGCTATCAATTCCTTGATTTCCCTTACCTTATCCGTCTCTCCCAGCTTCTCAAACGAATTTTCCAGATTGCGGAACATGCGCAGCATAATCTGTAGATGGGCACAGGGTTCAAAATACTCATCCTTGGGCTCAATTTTCAACTGCTCAAGGTAGTTGAAAATATCAGTACGGCTAAAGATCAATCCTTTGTTGAAAGCATTTATATAAAAAGTAATATCAGCGGACTTGTACGTCAACACGAATAAGTTTGGCAGATTGACGCCATATATAGGCAATCCCAATTTTTTTGCTACGAGCAAATAAATAGAACATAAGGTCAGCGGATTTCCACGTTTGGAATCGAGCACGGAGGACAGCATGCTATTCGCGGGAGAATGGAAATTTTTGGTGTTGGCAGAAAAGCGAAGAGTTTGGAACAACACATTGTTGATCGCCCTCACCTGCTCATAGGGAGAGAGATCATTTTTAAAGGCAGTCCACACTTCAAAATAAATCTGGTGCATTTCCGCATTTAGCTTGGCAAACTCCAAATCAGGATATTGATAAGTATTGATGATCCATAGCCCGGTCAGCAGATCCCGATCATCCGTATCTCTCCAGTCTATCAGGCGTTCTTTGAGTAGTGAAAACTGAAGATCATGCACCAGTTCCTCTATCTCTTTCTGAATATCCGGATTGAAACTATTCTCCCATTTTTTCTCCAGAAAAGGAATTATTTCATTCCCCAGCGAGATGATTCTGTCCCGTACATGCATTCTCACTTCGCGGTCAGAATCATCCAAAAGGGAAACCAAAGCATCTAATTCTCCAGGTGTCAATTCACTCATAGTCAAACGGATACAGATAGCGTGTTAAAACTATTAAATAAGATACAAAATATAAGCCTAAGTTTGTATCACACCTACATTAAATCTTTCCGTGATAGGGGCATGATTTGCGGCTTCTATCCCCATACTGATCACTTTCCTGGTCTCTCTAGGGTCGATCACCCCGTCCACCCATAGTCTGGAAGCCGCATAATAGGGGCTCAACTCTTCATTGTATTTGGAGGTGATTTCACCGAGCAATCTCTGTTCATCCTCTGGGGAGATCACCTTTCCTTGTTTTTTCAACCCAGAGACTTTGATCTGAAGCAAGGTATTTGCCGCAGCCGCTCCAGACATCACTGCCATCTGGGCCGTAGGCCAAGAATAGATCAGTCGTGGATCATAGGCTTTTCCACACATGGCATAGTTCCCCGCTCCGTAGCTGTTTCCTAAGATAAAGGTGAATTTTGGCACTACGGAATTAGCCATCGCATTGACCATTTTGGCTCCGTCCTTAATGATGCCTCCATGCTCTGCTTTGCTCCCTACCATAAATCCACTTACGTCCTGTAAGAAAACCAAAGGGATTTTACGCTGGTTGCAATTCATAATAAAACGTGCGGCTTTGTCGGCAGAATCTGAGTAGATCACTCCTCCCATCTGCATTTCTCCATGGGCATTTTTCACGATTTTACGCTGATTGGCCACTATTCCCACTGCCCAACCTTCGATTCTGCCAGTTCCACAAATCAGCGTTTTGCCATAT
Source organism: Algoriphagus sp. AGSA1 (assembly GCF_021390545.1). GTDB lineage: Bacteria > Bacteroidota > Bacteroidia > Cytophagales > Cyclobacteriaceae > Algoriphagus. The sequence goes on from NZ_JAJUWR010000007.1 coordinate 183,771, forward strand.
TCCTCCTTGTATTCATCAAAATCTCCTGCATCCACCAATCCCTTCACGATCTGAAGCATATCATAGGGTTTCACTCGATCGACTGGAAACGAGGCAATAAGCTCTCTTCCTTCCATGCCCGGCTTTTGTAATTCGGCACGATCAAAACCTGCTTTCGGATTATGGCCTAGTTTATCAAAAATCCGACGGATTGCATCCAAGCAATCCTGATCTGTATCGTATTTATTATCCGTCACTCCGGAAATCTCGCAATGCGTGGTAGCACCACCCAGCGTTTCATTATCTATTGTCTCACCGATAGCGGACTTCACCAAGTAAGACCCGGCTAGAAAAATAGATCCTGTTTTATCCACAATCATCGCCTCGTCAGACATGATGGGCAGATAAGCCCCTCCTGCCACACAGCTTCCCATAATCGCGGCAACTTGTACAATTCCCATTGCAGACATTTTTGCATTGTTCCTAAATTGCCTTCCAAAGTGCTCTTTATCCGGGAAAATTTCATTTTGCTTAGGAAGAAATACCCCAGCACTATCAACTAGGTAAATCACTGGCAGACGATTTTCCATGGCTATCTCCTGGGCACGGAGGTTTTTCTTGGCAGTCATGGGGAACCAGGCCCCGGCCTTCACCGTGGCATCATTGGCAACGATCACACACATCCTTCCGCTCACGTAGCCTATTCCTGTCACCACTCCTGCTGAAGGGCAGCCCCCCTCCTCTTCATACATGCCATCTGCCACAAACGCACCTATCTCTAAGAACTCAGTTTCCTTATCGCACAAATAGTCAATTCTCTCCCGGGCTGTTAGTTTTCCTTTTTCGTGCTCTTTTTCTATCCTTTTAATACCTCCTCCTAGTTTTACTTGGTCATATTTTGCCTGTAGTGCTTGAAGCAAATCGTCCATACTTGGATTGGGGAGTTTATTAGTCGGTGTCATTCGTCAAATTTGGGTTTAAAGTTTAAAAACTCGTACTGAGTAAGTTTAGTTTAATCTTCAAGATAAAAAACATTCATGAATTAGAATCTTGAGATGATTTACGAAGATGCGATCAATTTCTAGTCCGATCAAGAGCTATATCGGCTGCTTTGCCATCTAGTCGGAATAACTGTTCTCCCGAAAATCAAGGGCTGAAGTACAAAAGATATAAACACCGACTGTTTTTGGTCTTTTACAGCTGTTAAAACCATAAAATCACCCCAAGAACTTTATGTTTTTCTACTGTTCCCGGAATCACAGACTTACAAAATATCCATTCTTTCTTCACTCTCTAATAATTAATTTGTAGATTGGCAGAACTTTAGGGGTGTCCATACGGAAAATCGTACGGACTGAGATTATACCCTTTGAACCTGATGCAGTTAGTACTGCCGAAGGAAAAAGCTAAGTGATACACGCTCAGTGTCTCCCCTGAAGTATATAATTTTTGCAGGATGGAGATAACATACAACGATCAAATTCAGGAAGTAAAGGAAGAAACCTCGGTTTTAGATTTTGTCTTTTCCCAAATCGGGGAAAAGCAAAATGGTATTGCTGTAGCAATCAACGATTCTATTGTCCCCAAATCGGAGTGGGCAATGACCTACTTAAAAGCAAACGACAATTTATTGATCATCAAAGCAACCCAAGGAGGATAAGTTATGAGCAAAAAAGATAAATCACCCGAACAAGGGAAAATTTCCACAGGGCCAATCAGCGGCTCGAAAAAGGTGTATGTACCCGGAAAAATCCACGATATCAAAGTAGCGATGCGTGAGATTTCAGTTTCGTCAACAAAGTTATTCAGCGGAGGTACGATGAAAAACCCACCGGTCACAGTCTATGACCCAAGCGGCCCCTACACAGATGAAAATGCTGAGATAGACATTAAAAAAGGATTACCTAGAATCCGGGAGCAATGGATTTTAGACCGCAATGATGTGGAGCGGCTGGAGTCTTCCACTTCGGACTATGGTCAGGAAAGATTAAACGACAAATCCTTAGATCATTTGCGTTTTGAGCATATAGCAAAACCTTTGCGTGCGAAAAAAGGCGCAAACGTCTCACAGCTGCACTATGCAAAAAAAGGAATCATTACGCCAGAAATGGAATATATCGCCATTCGCGAAAATCAACGAATAGAAGATTTGAAGACGCAATGGAACGGTGAATACGACACCATGTGCGCACAGCATATAGGTGAAAGTTTTGATGCCAATACACCGAAAAATCTGATCACCCCTGAATTTGTACGTGATGAAATAGCAGCGGGAAGAGCCATTATCCCCAACAACATCAACCACCCGGAAAGCGAACCGATGATTATCGGGCGTAATTTCTTAGTGAAGGTCAATGCTAACATCGGTAACAGCGCTGTGACTTCATCCATTGAAGAAGAAGTGGAAAAAGCAGTGTGGGCCTGCAGATGGGGGGCAGATACCATTATGGATTTGTCCACCGGCGATAATATTCACGAGACTAGAGAATGGATTATCCGCAATTCCCCCGTTCCGATAGGAACAGTTCCGATTTATCAAGCACTTGAAAAAGTAAACGGAAAAGCAGAGGATTTAAATTGGGATATATTCAGGGATACCTTGATCGAGCAAGCAGAGCAAGGCGTGTCGTATTTCACGATCCATGCAGGCGTTCTTTTGCGCTACGTTCCATTGACGGCCAAGCGAATGACGGGAATCGTTTCCCGTGGTGGTTCGATTATGGCAAAATGGTGTCTTTCCCATCATAAAGAGAATTTCCTTTATACGCACTTCGAAGACATTTGTGAAATCATGAAGGCATACGATGTGGCTTTCTCTCTTGGGGATGGTCTGCGTCCGGGCTCAATTGCCGATGCGAATGATGCGGCGCAATTTGCCGAGCTGGAAACATTGGGTGAGCTGACAAAAATCGCCTGGAAGCATGATGTGCAAGTGATGGTAGAAGGCCCGGGACATGTGCCTATGCATATGATCAAGGAGAACATGGACAAGCAATTGAAAGAATGTCACGAGGCTCCTTTCTACACCCTCGGTCCGTTGACTACGGATATTGCGCCGGGTTACGACCACATTACTTCTGCAATCGGTGCTGCGATGATTGGCTGGTTTGGTACTGCGATGCTGTGCTATGTCACACCAAAAGAACATTTAGGCTTGCCAAACAGGGAAGATGTGAAAACTGGGGTTATTACCTATAAACTGGCCGCGCACGCCGCGGATTTGGCAAAAGGGCATCCTGGGGCACAATACAGGGATAATGCCTTGAGTAAAGCCCGCTTCGAATTCAGGTGGGAAGACCAGTTCAATTTATCCTTGGATCCGGACACGGCACGTGAATTTCACGATGAGACACTTCCTGCGGAGGGCGCCAAAGTTGCCCACTTCTGTTCTATGTGCGGACCGAAATTCTGTTCTATGAAAATCAGTCAGGAAATCCGAAATGACGCGGAAGCGGGGATGTTTGAGAAGTCAGAAGAATTTAAGGAAAAAGGCAGAGAAATCTATTCCTGATGCTACTGGTCGTCTCCAGTCCTGAAATACTCGAAAATGAACCTGCTGTAATTAACCAATTATTTGCCGCAGGATTACCGTTGTTTCATTTGCGCAAACCCGAAGCAGGAGAAGAGGAGCTCAGAATTTTGCTAACAGGGATATCAGAGGAATACCGTCCTCGAGTAGTGCTTCACCGGCACCATCAGTTGGCGGGGGAATTTGGCATTCACAGGATCCATTTCAAGGAAACGGACCGGGTGAAATTGACATCAAGCGACTATCGGAGAATGGAAAATACAGAGTTGGTTTATTCCACCTCCGTGCATTCACCGGAAGCCTTCATAAGCTTGGATCAAGTATTTCACTATGCATTATTCGGGCCTGTTTTTGAAAGTATTTCCAAACCCGGCTACAAACCTGATAAGGACACTAAACCTGACTTTGGAAAACAGAGGCCAACAAAGTTGATCGGAATTGGAGGAGTCACGCAAGCAAACGCAGCTTCTGTCTTGGAAAAGGGATTTGATGGAGTAGCACTTTGCGGCACAATCTGGCAAAGCAGAAATAAGGTTGAGGCATTCGAAAAGACGCTTAGGAGTGTGAGCATCTCAAACATAAATAAAGGTATTGCAGCGAAATAAGACTCCGTCTTTCATGCCTTCGGCAGATTGGCTGCTCAGTCTTACAAGGGTGGATATTATCGCAAATTAATCTTGAACCGTTTTCTCTGCCCAAAGCTCAGCGTCCACCGTGGTTAACTTAGGCTTTCAGAATTAATCTTAACAAACCGGGATGAGCTACTCAATTAGAAAGATCAGCGGAAATCAGTGTCCTTTTCAGGGAATATCTGCGGGAACTATTACAGACTTTCAGAAAAACACATAATGCAAAACAATAGACCTTATGTATTGACAATTGCAGGTTTCGACCCAAGCGGAGGTGCCGGATTGACAGCGGATACCAAAACGTTTGAGCAGCACAAAGTCTATGGTCTTGCCATTTGCTCCGGAATTACCCTACAAACGGAAGACAGCTTTTTAGCTATGCGCTGGGAGAAAGTATCCGATGTGTTGACAGCACTGGAGGTCTTATTGAAAAAGTATCCAGTTGCCGTGGTTAAAACAGGGATTTTACCCAATGCAGACTATTTAGAAAAGATCATAAGCTATGTAAATCAGCATTACCCCTTGGTAAAAATCCTGGTTGACCCAGTGTTTAAGGCATCCGCAGGATTTGAGTTGTTCGATTTTTCATCAAGAGAACACTTTTACAAAAGCTTGGAGAAATGCTACTTGATTACACCCAATTTGGAAGAAGTGAAATGGATAACGGGCTATGATACAGAAGAGAAAGCCGCTAGTGAATTGGCAAAATACTGCACCGTTTTTCTGAAAGGAGGACATCGCACAGCTAGAAAGGGCGTGGATTATTTGTATGAAGGCAAACAGATCACTGAGTTTTTGCCAACCCGGGAGAGTACAAACAGCAAGCACGGAACAGGCTGCGTATTGTCTGCCGCTATAGCTTCTAATCTGGCTCTGGGGCATTCTCTGACAGAATCCTGTCGGAGGGGAAAAGCATATTTGGAAAAAGTTTTGAACAGTAATCACACCCTATTGGGATATCATCATGTATAGATTTCAATATATATCACAAGGTCAAACACCTGAAGAACACCTTACGCACTGCAAAGAAGTATTGGCTGCAGGTGGGAAATGGATTCAGTTGCGTATGAAGGATTTTCCGGATGAAATTGTCGAAAAAACAGCATTGGAAGTACAGTCCTTATGTGCCCAATACAGCGCAACCTTTATCCTAAATGACAACGTGAACCTAGCTAAAAAAATCAATGCCGATGGAGTTCATCTGGGATTGACAGACACGGCGATTACACAAGCACGCTTGATCTTGGGTGATGACAAAATCATTGGGGGAACGGCCAATACGCTAGAAGATGTGGTGCATCGCATAGAAGAAAGCTGTAATTACATAGGGTTAGGCCCTTTCAGATTCACCACTACAAAATCAAACCTGAGTCCAATACTAGGATTGGAAGGCTACAGAACTCTTATGGACCAATTGGATGAGAATCAAAAAAAGACTCCCATCGTGGCAATAGGTGGAATTCAGGTAGAAGACATTCCTACCATTCTACAGACGGGAATCAGTGGAATTGCTATATCCGGGGTTTTAACAAGCTCGACCAATAAAAAAGAAATTGTGGACAACATTAATACGATGCTCTATGAACCCGCTTAAAATCAGAGATAAGGAATTCAATTCACGCCTTTTTTTGGGAACGGGAAAGTTTGGTTCGCCCATCGAAATGCAAAATGCCATTATCAATTCAGGTTCTGAATTGGTGACGGTTGCATTGAAACGAATTGATCTGGAAACCGATACCGATTCCATTTTGGGACATCTGCCCAAGTCAGTAAACTTATTGCCCAACACTTCGGGCGCAAGAAATGCCAAAGAAGCTGTTTTTGCGGCTCAATTGGCAAGGGAGGCATTGGAGACGAATTGGTTGAAACTGGAAATCCACCCCGATCCGAAGTATTTGTTGCCCGACCCGATAGAAACCTTGAAAGCGACGGAGGAATTGGCAAAACAGGGCTTTATTGTGCTTCCCTACATTCACGCAGATCCTGTCTTGTGCAAGTTACTGGAAGATGCAGGAACAGCAGCAGTAATGCCTTTGGGCTCGCCGATTGGCACCAACAAAGGATTGAGGACAATCGACTTTTTGGAAATTATAATCGAGCAAAGCCGGGTTCCCGTGATAGTGGATGCAGGAATCGGAGCCCCGTCAGATGCCGCAAAGGCGATGGAACTGGGAGCGGACGCCGTTCTTGTAAACACCGCAATTGCAGTAGCAGGTAACCCCGCAGACATGGCTTCCGCTTTCAAAATGACGGTAATAGCTGGCCGTTTAGCGTATGAATCAAAATTAGGCAAGATTCAGTCTTCAGCGATTGGATCAAGTCCCTTAACGTCTTTTTTGAATGGATAGCTTTGTAGAAATTTTCAATAAACTTTCGTGGGATGAGGTCAAGGAATCGATTTATTCCAAGACTAAGAAAGACGTGCTTTACGCATTGTCGGCTTCTAGACTGTCCTTGGAAGACTTCAAGGCTCTGATTTCTCCTGCTGCAGAACCTTATTTGGAGCAGATGGCAGCAAAGTCAAGTGCGCTGACACAGAAGCGTTATGGAAAAACGATTCAGCTCTTTGCTCCTATGTATCTGAGCAACGAATGCAATAATATCTGCACCTATTGTGGATTCAGTCTGACCAACAAAGTGAGGCGAAAAACCCTTTCTGACGAGGAAATTATAAGAGAAATTGAAGCCATCAAAAAAGATGGATTTAACCATATCTTATTGGTCACCGGCGAAGCAAACCATACGGTGAATATCCAATATTTTCTAAAGGCGATAAAGATCATAAAGCCCTATTTTGCCAATATTTCGATAGAATTCCAGCCCCTAAGTGTGGAAGAATATCGTCAGGCACATGATGCGGGAGTACATTCCGTGTTGGTCTATCAGGAAACGTATCACAAAGAAGTGTACAAGACCTACCACACCAAAGGAAAAAAATCGAATTTCGATTACCGCTTGGAAACACCGGACAGAATAGGTGAGGCAGAAATCCACAAAATTGGATTGGGCGTTTTGCTTGGATTGGAAGATTGGCGGGTTGATTCCTTTTTTTGTGCAGCCCATTTAGATTATTTAGAGAAGAAATTCTGGAAAACAAAATACGCTATTTCATTTCCCCGGATGCGTCCTGCTGAGGGAATCATAGAACCCAACGTGATCGTAACGGACAGACATTTGGCCCAGCTGCTGACCGCTTACCGCCTGTTCAACGAAGATGTGGAGCTGTCAATTTCCACCAGGGAATCGGAACATTTCAGAAACAACATCATCCCGCTTGGGGTCACGTCCATGAGCGCCGGATCAAAAACAAACCCAGGTGGCTATTCGGTAGAGCCTGAGTCTCTGGAGCAGTTTGAGATATCGGATGAGCGCCCAGTCCAAGAAATAGTTGAGTTGATCAAAAGCAAGGGCTATGAGGCCGTCCATAAAGACTGGGACAGAAAATTCAGCGAAAACCATGCTTAGCAGAGAAGAATTTAACCGCTACAATAAACAAGTGATGCTGGAGGATGTGGGCTTACTTGGACAGACGATGCTGAAAGAAGCAAAAGTGCTTGTCATAGGTGCCGGGGGCTTGGGTGCGCCACTACTTCAGTATTTAACTTCAATGGGTGTGGGAACCATAGGCATTGTTGATTTTGATGTAGTTGAGATATCAAATCTCCACCGTCAAATTTTATTTACACCTGATGATGCAGGAATGCACAAAGTGGAGGTAACTCGGGAAAAACTGGGAAAACAGAATCCGTATGTTTTTATTAAAACCTACCCTGCAGTGCTGTCAGAGGAAAATGCGGAGCATATTTTTGCTGATTACGACATCATCGTGGACGGCTGTGACAATTTCCTGACACGATATATAGTCAACGATACCTGTGTGAAGATGGACAAACCCTTGGTATATGGAAGTATTTTAGGGTATCAGGGTCAGGTAGCTGTATTTAATTATAAAAACAGCAAGCATCTGCGTGACCTATTTCCTGAGCCGCCAAACGCTGAAGATGTGCCAAACTGCTCGGAAAACGGCGTAATGGGGCATGTGCCTGGAATTGTAGGATTATATATGTGCAATCTTGTTACCCAGTTGATACTTGAACATTTTGACCAGCCCAACACGCTTTTCCTGATGAGCCTGAAAACACTGGGTATCAGAAAAATCCTATTTTAATTTGACAACCTGCCAAAGGCATGCTTATAATCAACCGCATAGACCTGCACAAAAAAGCCCTGTCCTCGTTGAAGAAAAGGGCCGTCAATTATAAAAAAAACAGAAATTAATTCGCTTCAATAGATTCTTTATAATCCCGGATTGATCTAAAGATGGCGGAAGCCATGTACTCCTTGCCTTCCTGACTCATCAAGAATCTCTCCTCCGTGGTATTGGACAAAAAACCCAGCTCCACCAAAACAGAAGGCATGGATGGGGTCCATAGCACGTAGAAAGGCCCCTGCTTTACTCCCCGGCTTTTACGGCCTACCCTATCTTTAAATTGTTTTTCTATGTTATCCGCCAGAGACACCGAATTTTCGAAGTGAACCTTTGACATCAAGTTGAACATCATGTAGGACTCCGGAGAAGAAGGGTCAAATCCTTCGTAGTTTTCCGCATAATTATCCTCCAATAGAATCACCGAGTTTTCCCGCTTTACGATATCAAAATTGGATTCGAAATGCTTGGTCCCCATCACAAATGTCTCGGTACCATAAGCCGATTTATTAGCTGCAGAATTAGAATGGATGGAAACAAATAGATCTGCTTTGTTTCTATTTGCGATCATCGGACGCTCTTTCAAGGTAGGAAAGCTATCGTCCTTACGGGTATAGACTACTTCGACGTCAGGCAGATTTTCTTTGATATATTTCCCCACCAATAAAGTAACCGCAAGATTAATGTCTTTTTCTTTTGCTCTAGCACCAATATTCCCCGGGTCTCTGCCCCCGTGTCCAGCGTCAAGAACTATCTTTTTCATCCGAAACTTCGGCATCATTGTCTCGTTGGTGATAAAACCTCCAAATAGAAATGGGATACATAAAATCAGACTAAGAAGAATTTTTTTGTTTTTGGACCGTTCCATGAGGGCAATAAAATTAACTTTACACGAAATTTCACTCAAATTAAATAAAGCGTAAGCAACAGTGCAGGCATTCAGGCTCTTTTTATTTTGCTTTTTGGGGCTAGTGGTTATTCCGCTGGCGGTAACTGCACAAAATCCAGTCCGCAATATCGAAGAAAAACCAATAACCCTGCCTGATACTTTGGCCCCACCACCTCGGAACCTGATTGATCTGGATACCATACCCAATCCTATCGATACGCTTGTGTCCTCGGATTCGACAAAAATTGTGCCCAGGAGTGATATCACCACCGATATTACTTATTATGGTGAAGATAGTATCGTTTCGGATTTCACAGAAAACAAAATCTATCTCCATAAACAAGCCTGGTTTGAGTATGGAGCCATGAGACTGGAGGCAGATCTTATCATCATAGACTGGAAAAACTCGGAATTGTATGCTTCAGGGGTTACGGATAGCCTGGGGAACATTACAGGAAATCCCTTTTTCAAGGACGGAAATTCCACCTATGAAATCCGGAAGGAAATGAGGTACAACTTTAAAACCCAGAAAGCCATAATAAAGGATGTGGTAACTGAGCAGCAGGACGGTATTTTAAGGGGGGAAACCATAAAGAAAACAGCTGATGGCAGCATCTATATGGATCACGGGTACTACACTACCTGCACACTCACTACTCCGCATTGGCATATCTCCTCCAATAAAATCAAATCTGTTGAGGGCGGCCAAGTGGTTTCTGGCCCTTTTAACATATATTTCAATGGGATACCTACGCCTGTGGGATTGCCGTTCGGAATCATTCCCAATACCCCCGAAGAAAAAGCTTCAGGACTGATCTTCCCGTCCTACGGTCAAGAACAGAGAAGGGGGCTTTACCTACGTGATCTCGGATACTATTTCGCTATCAACGATTACGTACACGCAAGGGTGACCGGGGACATTTTCTCCAATGGTGGCTGGGGCCTCAAAGCTCAGGCAGCTTACAAAAAACGTTACAGGTTTGGAGGATCATTCAATATTGACTTCCAAAAGTTTCAATCTCCAGAAACAGAACTAAACCCAGTAGATTACAACACTTTCCGAATCCAATGGTCACATAATCCTGTGTCCCGCGGTAACAGTAATTTCTCAGCTTCAGTGAATGCCGGATCCACGAGTTATTTCAATAACATCGTCAATCCCAACAACTTCACGAACAACGTGACTGCTGATCTATCTTCTAATATCAACTATACCAAGACTTTTACCGGAACACCTTTCTCCCTGAGTGCAAGTATGCGCCACTCCCAAAGTGTGCAGACCGGAGAGGTCCAATTAAACCTTCCGACTATGAGTGTGGCCATGAATAGGCAGAGCCCATTCAAAAACATGAAGTTTGAGCCCTTGAAGACGTTGAATATTTCATACAATTTTGAACTTCAAAACAGCATCACCAATAAGGTCACTCAGGAATTCGGCGTAGATCCAAACTTGGTGGACAATACTGAAACACCGGATTTGGTTCCGTTCACTCCATCTAACTTCAAGTACTTACTGGAAAATGCGAATAACGGCGCAAGAAACAGGGTTCCTATTAGTTCTAATTTCACCTTGTTCAAGTATTTTACCGGAACTGCTTCAGCCAATCTGACAGAACTATGGTATCTGAAGAGAATCAATTACTTCTACAATCCTGAGGAAGAAAGAGTGGATAAGATCATGGAAGATGGCTTCAATAGGGTAACATTCTATTCTACTGCCTTCGCATTAAACACCAATATTTATGGATTTTTCAACTTCAAAAAAGGGACAATCCAGGCAATACGCCATCACATCCAGCCATCCTTGAGTTTCAGTTTCACGCCGGATTTCTCAGATCCTTCCTATGGCTACTATCAGGAAGTACAGACCAATGAAGAAGGAGACATGCGGCTGTTTTCTCGGCATACAGGCTTCTCCTATAGTGGAGCACCATTAGGAGAAAGCAGGTCTATGAATTTCAGCATCCGAAGTGTTTTGGAGGCCAAAGTCCTAAATAAAGCAGATTCCACAGGGGATAATCCCACTAAGAAAATCCCATTACTGGAAAACATTGACTTGAGCTCCAGTTATAATTTTGCTGCGGATTCTTTCAACTTATCCCCCATCCGTATCAGTGCCAGGACAAGCTTTTTCAACCGAAAACTGTCCGTGAATATGAGTTCCACACTCGACCCTTATGCCACGGGCACATTTACTGACTCCAGGGGCGAGCCTACGATCAGATCCATCAATCAATTTGCCTGGAAGAATGGACAAGGAATCGGCACCATAAGAAATGCTTCCCTTAACATGAATGCTTCTATCAACCCGAACAGTGCCCAAAATCCTGGTGAGGTGAGAGATGAAATCACACAACAATTTATGGAACAGGGCGGCGTGATGAATGAATTTGTGGAAAGTGAAATCAACAGGATTGCAACAGACCCTAGCCAATACATAGATTGGAACATCCCATGGAACGTTTCCTTTGGCTATGTGCTCTCCTATAGCAAACCAGCCTCAGGAAGGAAGAATATTACACAGACCATAAACATGAACGGGGACTTTTCCCTTTCGGAGAAGTGGAAGCTAAACTTCTCCACGGGGTTTGATGCCCAGACGCAAAAACTCACGCAAACCATGATCGGTATTGCCAGAGACCTCCACTGCTGGCAGATGAACGTAAACTGGGTGCCTTTTGGAGCTTTCACCTCCTACAATATTGACATACGTGTGAAATCCTCCATCCTCCAGGATCTAAAAGTATCCAGAAGAAGATCGTTTTTTGACAACTAGGTCTATTCAGAAAGGTGAGTTTTGAAGTCTTAGACTTTTAGACTTCAAAACATTTATTCCACACTTCCTTTAAACTCTCGCCCTGCTGATCGGCATAGTCATGCATCTTGGCCCGCCCAGTCCACGTGAAAGCTCCGAGGAAGGTATCTCCAATACCTCCACCCCCATATTTCTCAGCGCCCGGTTAGTATGGATGTTCCTGTTATAAGATATCACTCTGCGAGGCCCTATAGCAAAGACATTAGCCCCATCAAACCACTGCTCCCGCATCGCATAATCAGGATTGCCATCGGCAGTATGCAAAATCTCCAAATGGGGGATTTCTCTTTCAAGCACAGTAAGTAGAGATTCCTTAAGTACCTCACGCTTGATGTGGATCTTGTCTCCGTTGTTTTCCTTTAGTGTATATAGAGAGGTCTGCAATACGGAATTCATGGCATCCGGATAAGTGAGTACGAGGTTTTCGTCAAGAACAGTAAACACAGTATCCAGGTGCATATACTGCCGTTTCTGCGGAAGATGGACTTCATATACCCGCTCCACAGTCCCTTCTGCCAGCAGCGCCTTTGCGGCATGATATATGGCTTTTTCGTGTGTACGCTCGGAATTACCTATGGCTATGGCCTTCTGTGACAAGATAATCACATCGCCACCTTCTATACTTGGAGGAGTATCATGCCCTTCCACCGGGTAGAGTTTATTGATCCGCCCCTTGAAATCAGGATAATTTTCAAAAATAGTCCGAAGCAGATCCGCCTCACGCTGTCTGCCCTCCATACGCATACTGGAGAAAATAATCCCTCCCGGAGTCAGCGCCATAGGATCTCGCTGAAAGTAAAGGTTTGGGCATGGGGAAATCACAAAAGCAAACTCCATCAATTCCCCTGCATTCAGTTTAGGCAATTTTCTCCTAAGTTCATGGACTTTCAATCCCGCAGTCAAAATCCCTGCACACTCCGCGGTAGAGTAACGTTCCAAAATATCTTCTGCCAGATGAACCATCCCTGACCTTGCCAAGGATTCACGCATCAGCCCCAACAAGATCTGCTGATCATATAGAACCCTAATCAACATCTCACGGAGCTGATATACCTGGGCACCTGTGGATTCTTTGATAAGATTGGAAAAAGCATCATGCTCCCGTTGCAAGGCCTCCAGATATGGGACATCATCAAACAAGAGATATTCTTTGTTGTAAGGGGTTAGCCTATCTATTTCCTTACCAGGCCTGTGCATCAGCACAGCTTTGAGGGTACCGAATTCCGAATTGAGTCTAAGGTTCATTTACATTAACACATTGTTAGCTATTTTAATAAAAAATTAGCGTATTTCAAAAAAACATGCAATTCATTGATAAAAAGAAAACCAAAAACATAGGTATTCCTCTTTGGATTTTCAAAATTCCCAAAAAATCATCTTTGTTTCCCGATACAGATGGGGAGTCTATGTCCGCAGACAGTCTCTGTGGGTATGTCTTATGGATTCTTCATAGGAATATTAGGAATACCACAGTGCTTTACTCACAACACACACATAGCACGAATAAGACAATCTAATAAACTCTTCCCCATTTTTAGCATCTTCCATAAACTAAACTTAATTGAGGAACTATTGTTGCTTAAGGATAGTCTCAACGATGCCTATAATTATGAGTTCAGAAAACACCACATTCAAAAACCCTCCTATAGTACTGATCCTTGCTTTTATGCTTTTCTTGGGAAGTTGTGACACCCTTAATCATTTGAGCAAATCTTTGGACATGGGCATACCCACTGAGTCAGAGATCAATTCAGGTCTCAAGCAAGCACTGGAATACGGCACTAGCTATGCTTCCGGGGAACTTGCCAAGGAAAATGGGTATTTCGGAAACGTTGCAGTGAAAATCCTTTTCCCTGAAGAAGCAAAAAAAGTGGAAAACACACTACGCTCATTAGGATTGGGGAATCTCTGTGATCAGGTAATCCTAAGCATAAACCGGGCTGCCGAAGACGCTGCCAAAGAAGCGAAGCCTATATTTGTAGATGCGATCAAGCAGATGACCATCACAGATGTCAGAAATATATTGCTTGGAGAAAAGAATGCGGCCACCCTGTATTTTGAAAGCAAAACCACCAATACCCTAGAATCTAAATTCAAGCCTGTAATCCAGTCTAGCCTGGAAAAGGTAGGAGCGACCAAATACTGGAGCGACGTAATCGGCAGATACAACAAGGTGCCACTTACCACACCTATAGAGGCCGATCTATCAACGTACGTAACCAAAAAAGCAATCGATGGACTTTTCCACGAAATAGCCATTGAGGAATTGAAAATCAGGGAGTCTGCCTCTGCCAGAAGTACGCTTTTACTCCAAAAAGTATTTGGCTACGCAGAAAGACAAGGGACTTAAACCTTTTACGAACAATACTTTATCACGCATCCAAGCGTTTAAATCTTAATAAACTTACAGGCATAATATAAGCGCTACTTTACTTATTCCTCCCTTCCATTAACACAGTTTGCCATCAATCACAATCCCATATATAACCTTGTATTTTTCCAATATATTTGCACAATCAGCACCAGTTCTTTCCGTGCTGTCTAATTTGCCTAATGAACGATAAACTGACGATCTTTTATACTGATGACGACATCGATGACTTGGAGTTTTTCAAAACCGTAGTCAATATGATCACTGAGGACTATACTGTAGTGACCCATATGGATGGTAAACAACTGTTGCACGCACTTGAAAACCCTCCCCCTCATCCTTACTTACTCTTTCTAGACATCAATATGCCGGGCATGAGTGGCATAGAGATTCTTCAGAAAGTACGTAACTCTGAAAAACATGCCACATTGCCGATTGTTATGTTTTCTACTACCCAGGATGAGAGCGTTATCAGGAAAACACTAGAATTGGGAGCAAACTATTACCTTCCTAAAGCTGAAAGCTTCAAACAGCTCCGTAGATCCATCCAGCACACACTACAGATCAACTGGAGTGATTTTATAGCTGATCACAACACTTATCTCTACAACTTCAACTAACGTCATGTTTGCATGAGAAGTGCAGAAGCCCTCTCTATTTTCTCACTTAGGCTCAAAGAAGCTACTTCCACGCTTCACCAGGAACTGGAAAACCTCCCTGTCTCCAAGTCCATTTTAGAGAACACGATCAGCTCGCATGAATACTTACGATATCTCGATCGTATGCATGATGTAGTGTGCGAAATTGAAAACAAACTTTTTCCAATTCTCCAGGAACGGGGGATACTTCTGCAAGATCGCAAAAAAACGAAATGGATAGAGAAAGATTTCATAGAGCTGGAATATAAGAAAAACCGGGCCAATGAGGTATTTATAGAATTGAATGAAGACATCTCTACTGGCTATGCCTTGGGGATACTCTACGTTATCGAAGGATCTACATTGGGAGGCAGAATCATATCCAAACATGTTCAGCGAACACTTGGTTATACCCCCGACAATGGCGCTGCCTATTTTGCTGGGTACGGGGAGGACACCGGGCTTTTTTGGAAGAAGTTTATGACAATTTTAGGGGATTTCGAAAAAAAGAACCTTGCAGGTGACGAGATTATCGAAGGAGCTAAATATGCCTTTAAAGCCATTGGCAATCATTTTAGGCTAAAGACTGAAGCTTAGTTCGTATGAAAGTAAAGGACATTGTCAACAAGGAAATTGTTACGCTAACTAACTGTGAGCAAGAACCTATACATATTCCGGGAAGCATACAACCACATGGTTTTCTGATAGGGATCATATCAGATTCTTTCCTCATAGATTACTGCAGTGCCAATACTGAGCAATTCCTAGGAGTATCTTATACCCAGCTTCTAGGCAGGGACTTTGGAGAGGTTTTCGGTGACCTCTCAAAGGACTCACTCATGGATTATATTGCTCAGGACAGAATGCTTTCATCATTGCTTCTGAAAATCCAGTTAATGGGCCGTGACTTCCTTTGCACAGTACATAAAAGTGGTTCCATATACATATTGGAAGGGGAGCCGGTTAGTATATTTTCTCAGAAAGCAAATGAAGTATATGACCATACTTCCCAGTTCCTATCTTACATGCATACAACCCAAAGTCTGCAGGATCTCTGTAGTCTGGTGGCCCGCGGCACCCGTGAGATTACAGGCTATGACCGGGTAATGATTTACAGGTTTGACGCTAATTACAACGGGGAAGTGTATGCTGAAAGCTGCCGGGAAGATCTAGAGCCATTTTTGGGACTACACTATCCACATACAGATATCCCACCTCAGGCAAGAGATCTATATTTGAAAAATCTACTGAGAATTATTACCGATATAGACTATACACCGGTACCTATTTTCACTATTGATGACAAGGAAGATAAAAATCTGGACTTGAGCCTATCCATCCTCCGTAGCACCTCTCCTATACATGTACAGTACTTGCACAATATGGGAGTAGGAGCTACACTGACGATATCTCTTATCTACAAACAAAAGCTTTGGGGATTAATTGCCTGCCATCACTACTCTCCTAAAAACATCACTCCTGAAATACGGTTGGCGGCCCAATTACAGGGGCATTTTATTACTTCGCAAATAGATGTAAGACAGGCAAATGAAGAATATGAAATCAGCAGAAAAGTAAATGCAGCCTTTGATAGAATTGACACATTTGAACTCTCCGGAGATCCCAAATCATTTCAGAACCTCATCGCTCAGTCTGACCTTTTAAAACTTTGCAATGCCACAGGGGTTTCCATTTATTTCAATGGAGAGGTGTATTCTCACGGAACCACTCCATCAACGGATGAAGTACACTTCTTAGCCAGCTACTTTAATGAGACCAACACAAATTCAAGTTTCCACACTAATAAGCTTGTAGATCTCTTACCGGATCATCGCAAGCTATGTGAAAATACTGCCGGAACTATCTATCACTCCCTTGACATCGAGAGCAAAAACTGCGTCATGTGGTATAGACCGGAAACGAAAACTGAAGTAAACTGGGCAGGAGACCCTTCCAAATCCATCATTCTGAACAAGAAAGGGCTATCCCCACGAAATTCCTTTAAACTTTGGAAAGAGATCGTTGACTGCACGAGCAAACCTTGGCTTCAGCCTGAATTAGATGCAGCGGCGGCCTACGCCAATGGGTTGCAAAGACAGATCAATTTGATCAAAATAACACAGGAGGAACAGAAATACCGGAAACTCAGCGAAATGCTGAAGGAAGCAAATGCAGAACTGGAAAACATGAACTGGATCAGTTCGCACGACCTACAGGAGCCATTACGGAAAATGCAGCTGATATCTTCGCACCTGCTTTCTGAAGAAGAACTACCCTCAAACATCCAGCACTCCCTCAAACGATTAAATCTGTCAGCTGAAAAGATGCGGACTTTGCTACAGGATATTCTAAAATATACCCGTCTGAAATATTCTGAAGAGTCATTCGAAAATGTAAGGCTTACAGAACTGGTTAAACAAGTAGCTGAGGAAATTTCTGGTGACGATCATCCATCCACAGAAATTACCATTTCCGATTTGCCTGAAATAGTTGGTATGCCGTTTTTTCTAAAGCAATTATTCTCCAACCTGATAGCTAACGCTATAAAATATGGCAAACAAGACGGCCAAAAGGAAATAAGCGTTACTTACCACCCTGAAGCGGTCGCTTACCCAACAGCAGACGATCAGCTATACCATCTTATCCTTGTGAGAGACAACGGAATAGGATTTGAACAAAAATATGCAGAATCTATCTTCAATATCTTTACAA
This sequence comes from Algoriphagus sp. AGSA1, assembly GCF_021390545.1. Lineage (GTDB taxonomy): Bacteria > Bacteroidota > Bacteroidia > Cytophagales > Cyclobacteriaceae > Algoriphagus. Next base: position 201,540 of record NZ_JAJUWR010000007.1, read on the forward strand.
GACTACACGCGCACTCTGAGTATAGTGGCTCTGGAGTCGGTTTGGCCCTCTGTAAAAAAATAATGAAAAACCATAAAGGCCATATATCTGCATCAAGCAGCCCTGGTAAAGGTACGGAAATCCGTGTTTATTTCCCTGTCAGCACTAAATAGCCTCGCTTGTACACGATTTACAGTATCGCAGAACCTATTTATCACCACACCTGAATTCTTTTAATCACAAAACAAAAAGGCTAGCAGAAACCTGTTCTACTAGCCTTTTTTATAAACTTTCACTTCTTTTTATGGCTCTAGCGCGGCTACACCAGGCAGCACTTTACCTTCCATATGCTCTAGCAAAGCTCCTCCACCGGTGGACACGAAGGAGACGTCATCCCCGTAACCGAATTTATTCACTGCCGCTGCGGAATCTCCTCCACCGATGAGTGAATAAGCTCCAGCCTTAGTGGCGGCCACCACTGCTTCAGCGATCGCTTTAGTACCTTTGTCGAATGATTCCATTTCAAAAACCCCCATTGGACCATTCCAAAGAATGGTTTTGGAATTTGCGATCACATCAGAGAACAGTTCGCGTGTTTTAGGGCCAATATCCAAGCCCATCCAACCGTCAGGAATCTCTCCCTTATTCGCCATGCCTTGCTCAGCATCATTAGCAAATGCTTTAGAGATCACTGTATCCACGGGAAGAATAAGGTTCACCCCTTTCGCTTTCGCAGTTTCCATGAGCTCAAGCACAAAGTCCATTTTATCTTCTTCCAGCAATGAATCCCCTATAGTTCCCCCTTGCGCCTTTGCAAAAGTATAAGACATACCTCCGCCTATGATCAGGTTATCCACCTTGTTGAGCAATTGCTCAATGATCATAATCTTGTCGGCGATCTTTGCCCCACCCATAATAGCTGTATAAGGTCTCTCAGGGTTGCCTAAGACCTTATCTGCATTTTTCAACTCAGAAAGCATCAAGTATCCGCAGACCTTATCATTGAAAAATTCAGCGATTACTGCTGTAGAAGCATGTGCTCTATGCGCTGTGCCGAAAGCATCGTTCACATAGACATCGCCTAGCCTGGAAAGCTTCTCTGCAAATTCCTTATCTCCTTTTTCTTCTTCTTTATGGAATCTTAGGTTTTCAAGGAGCAACACTTCTCCTGGCTTTAATCCTTCAGCAAGCATCTCCGGTTCTTTTCCTACGCAGTCCTTGGCAAATTTCACTGGTCTTCCCAGCGCTTTTTCAAGATCGACCACAATATTTTTCAACGAAAACCTGTCTTCAGGACCAGACTTAGGTCTGCCCAAGTGGGACATCAAAATCACAGCCCCCCCATCTTTCAATATTTTATTGATCGTGGGAAGTGCCGCCTGGATTCTCGTATCGTCAGTTACGTTAAACTTGTCGTCCAAAGGGACATTGAAATCCACCCTCACGAGTGCTTTCTTCCCTTCAAAACTAAGATTATCTACATTTTTGATTCTAGAGTTCATAATAAGGTTAATAGCTTTGATTGATTAAACAGATAAAAATCAAGTGTGAATTTATTAAAGATATTGGCAAAAATCGACTTTACCCCGTGATCAATTTGCGAAGAAGTGAAGGACAAAGAAATTAACCCTTAGTGGCGGCTCGCTTTAAGCGATCATTGATTGCTTTTCCAAGACCTTCATCTGGCATCAATTCCGCCAAAATCAATTGGGCATTTGAGGAATCCAGCATTCTCATAGCAGAGAAAAGATGTGTCGCCGCTTCCTTCAAATCAGCTTTGGGACTTAAAGCAATTTGATACTCATCAGGGATAGATGAAAACCTCTTCTTCAAAGACAAAACCGCACATATCATATCTTTTCCATGCCACTCTTTTATCAAATCATCCAAATTACCGATAATGAATGGCTTGGTCGGGGCATAGTGACTTTCCAATAGCCCGGGGGCCTGTGGATTGGAAGAGCTATGGCTTTTCACAGAGACTTCCCCTACTACTTTTTCAATTTCTGAAACCTCTAATCCCCCAAGCCTATACACAATAACCTCATTTCCTTCCATTCCAACTATAGTACTTTCAAGGCCTACTTTGCACAGCCCACCATCCAGTATGTATGGGATCTTGCCTCCCAGCTGGGCATCCACATGTTGCGGTGATGTAGGGCTGATGTATCCAAAAGGATTAGCACTCGGTGCAGCCAGAGGAAACCCTAACTGCCCCAGTAAATTTAAGGTCAAGGGATGATTAGGAACACGGACTGCCACACGGTCTAGTCCGGAGGTGACAATGTCAGGGATGATTTTATTTCTCGGCAACAAAAGTGTAAGCGGCCCAGGCCAAAATTCCTCTGCCAATTTTCTAAGTGCCGCAGGAATCTCACTTACATAATCTTCAGCCACCTCTAGGGATGGGACATGGATTATCAGCGGATCGAAACTCGGACGGTTTTTCGTCTCAAAAATTGAGGCTACTGCTCTTGGATTCAGTGCATTTCCCGCCAGTCCATAGACCGTTTCTGTGGGAATAGCCACCAGCTCTCCTGCTTCCAGGATAGTTTTTGCCTGCACTATGTCCTGCCCGATTGTTGCCATTCTAGTTACAGAATTCGTCAATCCAGCTTTTAGCTTCTGTATAGCCCAGTTGCAGTGCCATTTTCAGATCTGCACAGCCCTCCTCTTTTTCTGATTCTCCAAGTGCGGACATCCTTGTCACCCCTAATAAGTAATAGGCGGCACCATTCTTTCCATCCAGGTTAATTGCATCATTCAAGGCTTTCATGGCATTTCCGGGGTCGTTGTTACCGAGCAGTGCCTTTCCCCTATTGAAATGAACAAGCGCCTGATTAGGCTCTACCTGAAGAGCCATATCAAAATCCAATAAGGAATCCTCATATTCCTCCATTCCTAACAGAGCCAAGCCCCTGTTGTAGTAGATATCGGTTTGAGCTGGATCCAGTCTGCTGGCCATATTGTAATCAGACACAGCATCTTTGAAGTTCTCCAGTTTTAAATGTGCGTTCCCACGGTTAAACCAAGCTTTATAATTTGCAGAATCCGCTTCGATGGCAGCTGAAAATACAGGGACAGTCTCTTCAAATTTTTCCTGTTGAAACAGTGCTGCGCCTTTGGCATTTAATGCTGGGGCATTTTGGGGATTGATCTCCAGAGCTCGGTCAAAAAGGGTGATTGCTCCCTTCCAGTTCTGGGCATTCATTTGATTGATCCCCTCCTGAAACAATTCATCTTCACTAGGGCTACAGCCCATCAGTCCCGCCAGTAGCAGGGTAAGTATCCAAAGTTTTTTCACGGCTTAAATTTTGCGTAAAGATAAGCAATGGGATCCTTTGATCAGGACATTGGCTGAAGTTTCGTCCTATAGATTTCCGGAACAGGAATAGTTTTCATGGTATTCATGTCCACTGTCACCATGATGCATTTGCACCTGGCAAAAATGGCCTGCTCTCCGTTTTTGGCCTCCCCTACTAAAAATTGCTCAAGGTCAAAGGAAGTATTCCCTACTCTCGTGCAGCGAACCAATGCTTCTATCTGATTTTCCAGGTATATAGGACGTAAATAATCTATTTCTATTCTTCCTACCACACATCCTGTTTCCATCACATCCCAATTACAGACCTGATCAAGATAGACGGCCCTGGCGTGTTCAAAATAATTGAAGTAAACCCCATTATTCACATGCAGATATCCGTCTATATCAGAAAACCTCACCTGAATAGGAAGTGAGAATGGGATTTCCTGTGTTAACTCAGCCGGATCAAAAGTCAACATCAAAGAATGATTTCTGATTTACTGGTTTTCTCCAGCATCCTCAAAATGGAAGGGTTATAGCCGATCACATCCTGAACAGAATCAAACGCCACCCATGCCAGAGAGATACTTTCGTCACTTTTGATCAGTGGCTCTTCCAGATCAGCCTCCAAAAGATAACGCACATCAAAATGAAAATGCTCAGGAACATGCGACCGTTCGGGAATAATATGCTTATCCAAATCGAAAATAGCCTGATCCACAAATGCCAAACTTTTCAATCCGCTTTCTTCCTGTGCTTCTTGCATGGCAACTTCCAGTAAATCCTCATTACCATCCGCATGCCCCCCAAGCTGCAACCACCTCCCAAGCTTACGATGAAGGGTAAGCAAAGTATGTGTTCGCTTACGGTTGACTATCCAGGAAGAAGCCGTAAAATGCCCTTCTAATCGCTCTCGCCCATAGGCAAGTGGATCATCTGTTAACTCTAAAAAATCCTGTATAAAACCTGATTCTTCTTCGTAAGGGGTACGGTATCTTCCTAATTGCGCTCTTAAGTTAACTCTGTCCATCATTGGTTACTTCAAATAAATGATCAAGAAATTGATCAAAAGGTTCTGGATCATGGTATAGCCTATCCGAGTAAAACGTCGCTAATACCTTGAGGTAATTGGGCTGGTTATTTACGGTTATCTTTTCGATTGTGATCCTCCCAAACAGCTGGGGGATCAATTCCTTCTCCTTAAGATTTGTAAGAGGTGGTTTGAAATAAAACTTGTCGGTAATTTTTACCTGCTCATTGATTTCTTCCATCTTTCTGTCCAAACTCACCTTTCTATATCCCAAAGCTAGGACTCGCTGGGCCAATGCCAAGAAAAGAAGTGAAAATGTTTGCTCATCCAGAGGTTCATCGTACGAAACAGCAAATCCTCTGGCATATTTTGAGTTTAAAACATGAATCTGGGGACGCTCTTCAATTTGGACTGTCTTGAAATGATAAGATCTGGACAATTGAGCAATAATAGCCTGTCCTTCTCTTGAATTTATCCATTCAGCAGCCTCTGCCATTTGTTGGTCCTTATAAACGATATTCTCTTTATGGATCATCGGTTTTTTTTCCGATGTCCTGAACACCTTATTAAATAAATTGTCTAGAAAATCATTCATTGGTCACAAGTGCATAGCTGCCGGAAGCGAGAAGCGTAATATATCCCTGATCTCGCAAAATACGTAATATACGAAGGTATTTTTCAGCTAATGGAAGGCGGATCCGCTCAAACAGCTCCTGCTCTGTTAACTCTCCACTACTTCCTAATGTTTCAAGGATCTTGCTTCTGATCCTATTTTCAGCCTTGTCCGGATGCTTTGCCCTCCTATTGGCTATACATACATCACAGACCCCACACTCATCATCTGTATTCTCGCCAAAATACTCCTGGATAAACTGGGTACGGCAGAGCTTTTCTTGGCTTCCGTATGCGACCATGTCCTTTGCCTTTTCTAGGGTCAGCGCTCGGCGCAACTCTATTCTCTTAAAGTTGAGGGGCAATTTACCGGCATCGTATCGTGGAGTAAGAAAAGTAATCTGCGGCTTATCCTTGCGCTGATCATAGACCATTACTTCCAGCTGTTCTAGCTGTTTGAGTGCTTTTATTAATTCCTTTTCACTAATGTTAAGAGACCTGGATAGTTTTCCTTCCTGAATTTTGATGTATTCAGAGAACACGTTCCCCCCATATGTCCTCATGACGACTTTCACCACGGGATCAAGTTTAGCATAAGCGATCTGGATCTCGTACAAGCGTGTAGGATCTACCGTAAAATGAATTTTAGAAGGAGAATAATAGCTCTCACTCAATCCTATGAAGCCCTCTTCTTCCAGTAGCTTAAGCGCATAAAAGGTTTCCAATACTCCCAACTCATAGGTGTTGGCGAAATCACTCCACTCAAAATCAAAGCTGCTTAACATATTACTTCCTACAGCGATACGGAAATAATTTGCAAGACACTGATAGACCCGCCTTACAAATTCAAGAGGAGGATAGATGAGTTCAGCACGTTTCAACACCGTCTCGAAATCCTGTCGGTTAGCCAAAAGTACGCCATAGGACTTTACTCCATCCCTTCCTGCTCGTCCGGCCTCCTGATAGTAATTTTCGATGTTTTCAGGAGGTTCATTATGAATCACCATACGCACGTCCGGTTTATCTATCCCCATCCCGAAGGCATTTGTACTCACCATCACACGCACTTCGTTTTTCATCCAAGCCTCTTGCTTCTGAGTCCGTTCATGCATAGACAATCCTGCGTGGTAGGCAGCAGCCGAAACACCAAGCTGGGACAGTGCTTTAGCTATTTGATGTGTTCCCTGTCTATTTCTCACGTACCAGATTGCAGAGCCGTCTATTCTTCTGAGTACCTCTAGGCCCTTCTCGAGTTTATTCTCCACAAGCCGCACACTGAAGCTTAGATTTTTCCTGGCAAAACTTTGCTGAAATTCAGCGGTTTCTTTCATTTCTAGCCGCTCTTTGATATCTGCACATACTTGGGGAGTAGCTGAAGCTGTCAGTGCAAGCACAGGGATATTGGGATGAAATGGCCTTATCAAAGCAATCTCCAAATAGGGTGGACGGAAGTCATACCCCCATTGAGAGATACAATGCGCTTCATCCACTGCTATCAGATTAACTTTCATCTGTCGAAACCGCTCAATAAAAAGCTCCGCTTTGAGACGCTCTGGAGAAACGTACAGGAATTTATAGTCTCCGTAAATGCAGTTATCCAAGGTGCGGTCGATTTCCCTATAGCTCATACCTGAGTATATCGCCGCCGCCTTGACTCCTTTGGCTCTAAGAGAATCAACCTGATCTTTCATAAGTGCGATCAGCGGGCTCACCACCAGGCAAAGCCCATCCTGTGTCAACGCCGGAATCTGATAGCAGAGCGACTTACCTCCACCTGTAGGCAACAGCGCCAGTGTATCCTTTCCGGCCAGCACAGCTTCTATGATCTCTTTCTGGACAGGGCGAAAATCCGCATATCCAAATACTTGATGGAGGATTTCAGTAGCTCTAGTCAACATTTACCAATCTGGCGAAGTTTTATTTAAGAATGAAGCAATCCCTTTTTTGCAGTCATCATGAGCCCTTGCGCTTGCATTGACCTCAGCAGCCAACTGCAGTGCTTTCTTCCTATTTTCCTGGTTTAGCTCTCGCAAAAGTGTTTTCGTTTTCCCCATGGAAAAGCCTGAATTTTGATTTATTAATTTCGCGGCAAATTCACGGACGTATTTTTCCAAAAATTCTTCTGGCTCCACTCCGGTGATTAAGCCTAATTCAGCTGCTTTGGATGCTGAAATAAACTCACCCGAAAGTAATAATTCCTGTGTTTTGGCCGCTCCGATTTGCTCCTGCAAAAAGACGGAGACCAGCGCCGGCACAAAACCAATCCTTACCTCTGTGTATCCAAAAAGCGCATCCGGCACCGCAAAAGCAAAATCACAAACAGTTGCCAAGCCGCAACCTCCTGCCAAAGCGTGTCCCTGAATCTGCGCTATTACTACTTTGGGCATGGAATAAATCAGATTGAACAAAGACATAAGCCTACGGCTATCATCAAGGTTTTCCCCGTAAGAGAAATTCTGAAGCTGTTGTAGATATGTCAAATCCGCACCCGCACAAAAAGCTTTGCCATTTGCTCTAAGCACAATGATTTTCACCTCATCATTCTCATTCATCCCTTCGAATGACCTTTGAAGCCCTGCTATCAACTCAGGACTGAGCGCATTACGCTTTTCAGGCCTGTTCAAGGTGATATACCCTATCCTATCATTGATTTCAGTTAGTACAGCGCTCATTTGCTTTCTGGTTTGGGTTTAGGATCAAGTTAGCTTCTATAGCAGTGTTTGCAAAACCAATCTCAAAAAACAATTCTGTAGGCCAAAGAATCTAAGCGCAAAGAAGTGGAAACTGGCAGACTCTCCCAAGAGTTTTCATACCAGTAGTATATTGATTTCGGAGGCAAGTCACAAATTAGCCTATTCTCAAGTGACAGCAAACTAAAATCAGCTTCTACAAACTCAACCTTCGATGAATCACTTTGAAAAGCCTTCAGCGTAACTGGAATCTGTGGCCAGTGACTCTTCACTCGATTTGGGTCAACTGAATAGCTTATTTCACCAGTCTCAAGGCCGCTATTCCATGACCTTACGATTCCGCCCGAATAAAAATCAAACAACTGGGTCTTTTTCCCTTGATAGACTATCAGCTCCCTAGCAGGGGACCTAAACTCTTCATAAAGGTTAAATCCCACCAAAACAAAAGTCAGAAATAAGGCAAGCCAGACCAGTTTCTTCCGCTGGCCGAATTGCCATGCAGCCAGCACCAACAGTATGCCCCAAACGAAGAGCATCTCAATAAAGTCCATCGTAAGCCGCTCCAGTTTTCCTCCTGGAATGAATCGAATGCTATCTGCTATTCGAATCTGCAACCAAATCATAGCATGTAAAATATAACCCAACACGTCTCCAACAATAGGTACCCATCCAAAAACCATCAGGGGAACCCCAACCTTCATGATCAAAAACGCCAGCGGTATGATCAAGACGTTTCCCAATAAAAAGTAGGTAGGGAACACGTGGAAATAATATACCGACAATGGAAAAGTGGCCAACTGGGCCGCTATACTTACTGAAATCAATTGCCAGAAATATTCCAAAACCTTGTACTGCGGCAGCCATAAATCCAGAATCAAGGGCTGGATCAAGACTATCCCGAAAACCGCCAAATATGATAATTGAAACCCTACTTCAAAAACCACATCAGGATTGACCGTAATCATCAAGATGGCCGAGAAAGCAAGCACATTATAAATAGCCGGTGGACGCTCCCTCATCTGACCCAACGTTAGCAATGAAAACATAGTGGCAGCCCTGACTACAGAAGGTGAAAGCCCTGTGAGAAAAGCATACAACCAGATCACCACAATGACGGCGCTGAGATACAGCCTCGCCTTTTCCTTTTTCATTCTCATCGGCTTCAGAACGAAGACAAAAAGCGCATAGATGATCCCTACATGTAAGCCTGAGACTGCCAATACATGCATCACTCCCGCCTGGGCATAAGCATCCCTAATCGTGGGGTCAAGTTCTTTTTTTTGACCTAACAGTAAAGCCAAGGCAATTTGGGCGGAATTCGGATCGGGAATCCTCGACTTCAGCATTTCCCCAATCTTATGGCGTAAGTGTGTCAAAAAATATTCCGCCCTGGGGTTTCTTACAGAGTCAATTAGCTGAAAATCTTTTCCCAAAAACTGACGATAATAAATCCCCTGTCTGGACAAGTACTGCTTATAATCAAATTCATAAGGATTTTTGGGAGTTGCTATTTGTTCAGGTTTGCCTTTGGAATAAAGAATTTCACCAGGCTTTAAGGATCTGTCACTTTGGTGGTACACCAGGATTTTCCCTTGTGCGTCCTTCCATGTCCCTTTGATCTTTATGGATTTGACTTCCAATAAATTTTCAAAGGAATTAGGCTTTTGCTGATCAAACATCGTGACTTCTCCAAGATAGGCATCAGCATGGGCGAGGTCTGGATTGAACTCGGAAAGAACCTTTTTATTTTGGACAATAAGAGCACCTAAGATGACCAATGCCAAATATGCCAAAGGACTTGCCTGAAAGGTTGTTTTACTTTTCGTTTGAACTGACACGGCTATCACATATCCCAGCCAGACAACACCGAGAACCATAGCAAGTGTAATCAAGCCCGGGCACCAGGAATATTCCCCCAAAAGGATCCCTGTTAAAACAAATGCCACATAGCGCAAAAAAGGGAAGTCAGAAAATCTCATTTCCAAAAAAATTAAGAGATTTAAAATACGGTTTTAAAAACAAAACTGAACTATTCTCCCTGAAAAAATTGAATAATGCCTACACTTACAAGAGCCAGACCTCTTCGCCCATTTGGACAATAGGGGTACTCAAACCCAAAGAGTTTTGTAATTCATTCGTTTGGATACAACTTGATTCCCTGTATCCCCCTCGGATCGTTTTGATTGGGAAATTTTGGCAAAAAAAGAGGCTGTCTCATATTGATGTTTGATAATTGAAGACAGCCTTTTTTATTCAATAGAGGCCGATTTCCTGATTTCGGCCTCTATTTTTTTGAATACCGTTTAATTTTATAGGAATCGGGATTCTCCCA
>NZ_JAJUWR010000008.1 GCF_021390545.1 Algoriphagus sp. AGSA1
ATTTATTCACTTGTTTATGATTTTCAAAGGTGTTCATGAATCTCCCGTTGGTCGATTTGAAAGCAGTTCGCCAATCAGATACCTTTACACTACCGATCGTGCCGTTGGCACTCTGAAAACATATGAACACTATCGTTGACCCAGAATTGCATTCTGGGCATTTACAGGCCTTGCCTTTGGCAAGGGAAAGCATTTTGCCGGAAATAAGTTGGTCTAAGCGTTTGTGCCAAAGGCAGAACATGTAGCCGCCAATGGCACGACCGGTAAATCCTAGGACATTCCTACGGTCGGGGATTCCCATAGCTCTGGTAAAAACAGACCATGGTGGTTTGGTGGCTATGGGATCCAACACAAGTTAACCATATAATCAAGCATCACACCCCCACTCAGGTATTCAGACTGATCCGTAATTTCATTCACTAGTAAAGTACTGATTTATTCACTTGTTTATGATTTTCAAAGGTGTTCATGAATCTCCCGTTGGTCGATTTGAAAGCAGTTCGCCAATCAGATACCTTTACACTACCGATCGTGCCGTTGGCACTCTGAAAACATATGAATACTATCGATGACCCAGAATTGCATTCTGGGCATTTACAGGCCTTTCCCTTGGCAAGGGAAAGCATATTGCCGGAAATAAGTCGGTCTAAGCGTTTGTGCCAAAGGCAGAACATGTAGCAGCCCTGAATACAGCAAAGCAAAATTCAGGGTTGGGAAACCCGAATGGATTCGCAAAGAGTGCCAATGGCACGACCGATAAATCCTAGGACATTCCTACAGTCGGGGATTCCCATAGCTCTGGTAAAAACAAACCATGGTGGTTTGGTGGCTATGGGATCCAACACAAGTTAACCACATAATCAAGCAACACGATCCCTCCGGATATTCAGACTGATCCGTAATTTCATTCATTAGAAAAGTACTGATTTATTCACTTGTTTGTTATTTTTCAAAGGTGTTCATGAATCTCCCGTTGGTCGATTTGAAAGCAGTTCAGGGCATCAAACGGGTTTATACATACCTTTGACTATATATCAGATCACTGATTCGAAGTATTCGATTGTTTTGACCAATCCTTCACGAAGATTCACCTTGGGTTCCCAATCCAGTTCTTTTTTTGCAAGATCTATTAGCGGTTTTCGCTGCATTGGATCGTCCTGGGGTAGCGGGAGGAAGATGATTTTACTCTTGCTGTTTGTCAATTCGATGATTTGCTGTGCCAGTTCCAGCATGGTGAACTCCCCTGGGTTGCCGATGTTCACCGGGCCGGTAAAGCCATCACGGCTATTCATCAGGCGATACATGCCCTCTATATTATCGTCAACATAGCAAAAGGAACGGGTCTGTTTTCCGTCTCCGTACATAGTGATGTCCTTTCCTTGCAGGGCCTGTACGATAAAATTGCTGACCACACGACCGTCATTTGGATGCATTCTAGGTCCATAGGTATTAAAAATACGCATCACCTTAATCGGCACCTTATGCTGTCTATGGTAATCGAAAAAGAGGGTTTCAGCACATCGTTTACCTTCATCGTAGCAGGCACGGGGGCCTAGTGTATTTACACTGCCCTTATAGCTTTCAGGCTGCGGGTGGACTTCAGGATCTCCGTAAATCTCCGAAGTGCTAGCTTGTAGGATCTTGATCTTCAGTCTTTTTGCCAATCCTAGCATATTCATTGCTCCTATCACAGAGGTTTTTGTCGTCTGTACCGGGTCAAACTGGTAGTGGATAGGAGAGGCTGGACAAGCCAGATTGTAGATTTCATCGACTTCTACATACAAGGGATGGGTGACATCATGACGTAGAAGTTCAAAATTCTTGTTGTCCAGCAAATGGTGGATATTCCTTCTGTTTCCGGTGAAAAAATTATCCACACACAGCACTTCATTTCCTTCGTCCAAAAGCCGGTCGCATAGGTGGCTGCCAAGAAATCCACCACCGCCACTCACTAACACTCGTTTCATTTAAATTATATAAAAGGGTTGAAAACACTTGTGGCCAAAAATAAGCAAATGTTTTTCAAATTAAGGTTGGGGACAGGAAGAATTGATTTGCAGATAATCAGGCCAGCTTCTTGATCACTTTGGCAGGATTGCCGCCAATCATTACATCCGCCGGGAAACTCTTGGTGACCACAGCCCCGGCAGCGATCACAGTTCTGTCACCAATGCTGATCCCTGGGCAAATAACCGCTGAGCCACCTATCCATACATCATTTCCTATGGTTATAGGCTTACCATACTCCCACATATCACCTCTGAGTCTGGCATCCACCGGATGAGTGGCCGCATAGAACTGAACGTTGGGAGCTACAAGTACGCGGTCTCCCAGAGATACTCTGACCACGTCGAGAACCACACAATTGAAGTTGAAGAACACATCGTCCCCAACTTCAATATTTGTCCCGTAGTCGCAATAAAAAGGAGGCTCTACCCACAGGTTTTTTCCGGCTTTGCCAAAGAGTTTTCGCATCAATGAAATCCTGCCATCCGTATCCTGCAGATCAGAATCATTAAAGGATTTTATCAGTTTTCTTGCGTGCAGACGCTTTGCCACCAATTCAGGATCTCCTGCCTGGTATAGCTCACCAGCAAGCATTTTTTCCTTTTCGGTCATTTTTTTTGACTATAGAGCAATGCTGCTTCCACGCCTCTGATTTCCGCCAGACCTTTCAATCTACCAATAGCAGAATAGCCTGGATTGGTCTTTTTCTTCAAATCATCCAACATGAGATGTCCATGATCAGGTCGCATAGGGAGGCTTTTTCCTCTTTTTTGCTGAATCTGTATAATCTCATCTATTACGGCTACCATAGGCACATTTCCTTCCAAGTGATTGTCCTCAAAGAAATTGCCGTTTTCATCTCTTTTGGTGCTTCGCAAATGGACGAAATGAATGTGGTCACCGAATTCCCTGACCATAGCAGGTAAATCATTGTCTGCCCTCACGCCAAATGAACCTGTGCAAAAAGTCAGCCCGTTATTTGGGCTTGGCTGATCTTTCAGTATTCTGCGGGCATCTTCGGCTGTGCTCATAATACGGGGTAGCCCGAATAGAGAGAATGGTGGATCATCTGGATGGATGGCCACACTAACTCCATTTTCCTCGGCTACGGGAACTATGGCATCCAAAAACAGCCTTAAGTGCTCGGCAAGTTTGGCGGCATCGATGCCTTCATAAGTGGCCAGCATAGTTTTAAACTCATCCATCGTATAGCCAATCTCCGAGCCTGGCAGGCCTTTGAGGATATTGTCAATGATCATTTGGTGTTTTTCCGGAGTCAGTGCTTCGTAGTAGGCCTTGACCTCGTCATATTCTTCCTGTGAATACTCTGCTTCCGCACCGGCTCTTTCCAGAATAAACAAGTCAAATGCCTGCACTGCTTTTTTCTCATACAACAGGGCTTTTACACCATTTGGCAGCTCATATTCCAAATCCGTCCTCGTCCAGTCAAGTATAGGCATGAAATTGTAGCAAACTGTATATATACCCTCTGCGGCAAGATTCCTAAGTGTTTCCTTATAGTTTTCGATCACCTGCAGGTAATTTCCAGAGCGGGTTTTGATCACTTCATGGACAGGTACAGACTCTACCACTGACCAGGTCAGCCCGGCAGCTTCTATGATGTTTTTACGTTTCTTGATTTCTTCCCTGCTCCAGGTTTCCCCATTGGGAATATGGTGAAGCGCTGTCACAATTCCTGTTGCTCCGGACTGTAATATATCCCGTAGGCTTACCGGGTCATTTGGGCCATACCAGCGCATGGTTTGCTCCATTTTATAGGTCATAGTATTTTAGGTAAATTATCAATTATCAAATTCAACGTTCAATCCTCTGTTGGAGACCGGAAATCTTCACACTCCGGAGTAGGCGCTAAATCCCCCATCTACGGAGACGATAGTTCCTGTCACGAATCCGGAGGCATCCGCACACAGCCAATGGAGTGTTCCGTGCAGGTCCTCTGGCTTACCAAATCTCGCCATAGGTGTATGAGTCATGATCTGGTTTCCCCTTCCGGTCAGACTCCCGTCAGTTTCTGTGAGCAATGTCCTGTTCTGCTCGGTGAGAAAGAAACCTGGGGCTATGGCATTTACCCGGAAAGATGGGCCATGTTTTGCGCAAAGTTCCACGGCAAGGAATTTCGTCAGGTTATCGATCGCGGCTTTGGCGGAGGCATAGCCCATGACCCTTGTCATCGGTCTTGAAGCGGCCATTGAGCTGATGTTGATGATATTCCCTTTGCCGTTTTTGAGCATCAGGGGGAAAAGAACCTTGGAGGGAATTGCCGTTCCCAGGTAATTTAGATCCATTACTTTGCGCAAGCTGTCCAGATCCAAATCTTTTAATGTTTTTTCAGGTGTAATCACTGCACCGGGCATGTTTCCTCCAGCTCCGTTGATCAAAACATCAATATAGCCATGATCTTTTTCTATAGAGAAATAGGCGTTCTCCACACTTTTCTCATCAGTCACATCACAGATATATCCTGAAGCAGTACCTCCTTCGGATTGGATTTCCTTTACTAGGCCTTCTACTTTAGCGGGAGTGCGTCCGAGAATCAGCACTTCAGCGCCTTCTCTGCTCAAATATAAGCTCATGGATGTACCTAATACTCCGGTGGCGCCCGAAAAGGCTATTTTTTTCCCTTCAAGGGAAAATTGGGGATTACTCATAACTAAACGTGAAAGTTTTTTGGATCAAAGTCAAAATAGTTTTTTGCGTTGTGGTAACAAATATCGGAAATGATACCGCCCAGCCATTTTTCATCCCAGGGAAGTTCGCCATTTGCCACATCCTGGCCAAATAGATTACAAAGTATCCTTCTGAAATATTCATGGCGGGGAAAGGAAAGAAAGCTGCGTGAATCAGTGAGCATTCCTATGAAGCAACTGATCAGGCCCATATTGGAAAGAGTGTTGATTTGTTTTTCCATACCATCTTTCTGATCAAGATACCACCAGCCTGAGCCGAACTGGATTTTGCCTTTCACAGACCCATCATTGTAGTTGCCGATCATGGTGGCAAAAACCTCATTGTCCCTTGGGTTTAGGTTGTAGATCACTGTTTTTGCAAGCTGGTCATTGCTGTTTAGTTCATTGAAGAATCCACACATGGTTTTTGCCTGATCGAAATCGCCTATGGAGTCAAACCCTGTATCTGGGCCGAGGATTCTTAATGAGCGTTCATTGGTGTTTCGTAGGGCTCCCAGGTGGAATTGCTGTACCCAGCCTTTTGCATGGTACATTTTGCTAAGGGCGCGGAGTGTGTTGTATTTGAAGAATTCAATTTCCCCTAAGGAAAGCTCCTTTCCTGAGATCACCTGTTTAAATATAGATTCTATTGCATAAGCGTCGTCTGCATAGAAATACAGTTTTTCCAGTCCATGATCAGATAGTCTGCATCCTCTTTGGTGGAAGTAGTCTATTCTTTTGCTCAAGGCCTCAAGGAGTTTCTCGAATGAGGTGATTTCAAACCCGGCGCTTTCGCCCAGACTATGGATGTAGGCAATATAGCTTTTCGGGTTTTCTACAGAATAGGCTTTGTCAGGTCGGAAGGCAGGGTACATGCCCAGCTTCTTTCCTTTGCTGTGAAAAGAGATGTGTTGATCCAGAGAGTCTATGGGGTCGTCAGTAGAGCAGACTACTTCTACATTCATCCTGGCCAACAGCCCTTGGGTAGAGTAGGAGTCCTGTTCCAAGATCGTATTGCATTGCTTATAAACCTCCGCAGCATTGGACTCAGACAACAATTCATCAAAATCAAAATATCGTTTTAATTCGAGGTGAGACCAATGATACAATGGGTTTCGGAGTGTGAAGGGCAAGGTCATTGCCCAGTGGGTAAACTTCTCTTCGTCGGAGGTGTTTCCGGTGATATATTTCTCGTTTATCCCAAATGTCCGCATGGCTCTCCATTTATAATGATCACCGGCCAACCAGATTTTTGAGATGTTTTCAAATTTCCTGTTGGCATTGATTTCCGCGGGAGGAAGGTGGTTATGGTAATCAATGATAGGTAAGTCTTTGGCATACTGATGATAAAGGATTTTGGAAAAATCGTTTTGCAATAAAAAATCATCAGATAAAAATGAGGCTTTTGTTGTTGAGTAGGTCATCGGCTATTTTTGGCTAAATTTCTAAAACTTTTTCTTGTCCTAAAAATACCCTGAAACAACTGTAAATGGTTAATAAAATGCGGAAACGTTTGCGAAATTATGCAAGTGGCATGAGGCAAATACGCCCAATCATTTGTAATTTGGGGACTGTAACGAACCCAATAACCAGATTACCATGGCCGGAGGAATTAGTCTAAAAGAATTGGCCGCTGAATTGAAGCTTGCCCCATCCACAGTCTCTCGGGCTTTAAACGACAGTTACGAAATATCGGAGGCCACTAAGAAGAAGGTGATCAGCATGGCTGAAAAGCTGAATTACCACGCAAATCCGTTTGCACGTAGTTTGCGTGAAAACAAGAGCAAAACCATCGCGGTAATTATCCCGGAGCGTATCAACAATTTCTTTGCCCAGGTGATGGATGGAATCGAGGAAATCGCACAGGAGCAGGGATACCATTTGCTGGTCTATAATACCCATGAAGATGTAGAGCGGGAAAAGAAAATAGTGAATCTTTTGCTTAACGGAAGGGCTGATGCCATCGTGATGTCAGTGACCAGTCAGACCAGCGATATCACACATTTATTGAAGCTGCATGACAGGGGACTCCCCATCATTTTTTTTGACAGGGTGAGGGCGGAAATCCCCACTACTAAGTTCATCACAAATGATTATGAGAGTGCCTATGAAGGGACAAAGCACTTAATAAACCAAGGGTGTAGAAAGATTGCCTTGCTTACCTTGGGCAAAGAGCTATCTACTACAAAGGAGCGGCAGCGTGGATATAACGATGCGATTGTAAGTGAGGGCTGGGATCTGGATCCTGGTTTGACCTTGTATTGCTGTCATGATGAGGAAAATAACGTGAAACTGATAGGGGACTTGCTTGCATCATCCAATAGGCCTGATGGTATTTTGGCATCTGTGGAGAAATTGGCATTTGCGACTTATCAGACAGTAAAGAGAACTGAGCTCAGAATCCCTACTGATATCAAATTGATCAGTTTTTCCAATGCTTCCGTTGCCAATTTGCTAAACCCCTCTCTGACAACGATCACCCAGCCTGCGTTATCTATTGGCAATGAATGCGCTAAGTTACTGATTAAGAAACTGACCAAACCCAAGAACTATGATCTTTTGGATCAGGTGATCACTATTCCATCGAAGATTATGGTGAGGGAATCGACTTTGATAGAGTAAGGGAAAAGTAGAAAGCTGAGGAAGGAAGGCTTTAGCGCACATCGCTGACCTCCTGCCAATTGGCATATGGTTTTAGCCTGTACCAAAGAAGAAAAATTATATCTGTAGCCTTCTTTAGGACGAGTCAAGTTTAAAATAGCTATATGCCTAAAAAAGGGTGCCAATTTCGTAAACTGGCACCCTTTTTAATTTATAAAATTCAGATTGTTATTCCTCCGTTTCTATAGTTGTGAGTGGAGGAACATTATTTTCAAAACCATAATAGCCTTCATTTTGGTTTAGGTGTCCTTTGGTATTAGAGTTTATTGCATTCTGAGGAATTGGCCATAATACGTGGTATGGACTCATGGTATAGGTATCGCCGTGTCTGGTAAATACACCTTTGTTATAGTAGTCCGTTTTTTCCATGATTCTATCGTAGTAGAAATTGTTTTTGGAAAAGTCGGCTTCATTATAACTCTTGCCATTGTAAGCGGTTTTTCCGGTCATTGCGAATATCCTGGCTATCCTGGTCAGTTCAGTTTTTCTAGGCTCCTCATAGTATAGTTCTCTGGCTCTTTCGTCGAGAATTGTTCCAATATTAATATCAGCGGGAGAATATGGTGCGGCTCCTGCTCTTGTCCTTACCGCATTTACATCTTCTGCGGCACCAGTAAGATCGTCTAGCCAATATTTTGCTTCTGCTCTTAATAGATATGATTCTGCCAATCTAAATATGTACCAGTCCGTAGGTCCTCCCTGAGGCTGCACCCGTTGAGGGTCTGGAACATATAGTTTGTAGTGAGGCCATGAAAACCAGCTTCTGATGGTATCCACCACTAACACGACACCGTTTTGGTTTCTGAATTCTAGATTTTTGCCATAATAGGGGTCAGAATTTCTTATATCTGGATTGTTATAGACAAGGTCTTCCATATTCATCCAATTTCCAGGGGCATGTCTAAGGTCATTTTCATCGTCCCAAATCATACTTTGGTGGTACCATGTTCCTCTCAATCTGCCGATACCTCTTCCGTATTCTACTACCTGATTTATTGGAGCATTTGCCAAGTCGGATGTCCCCTTATTTCCTGAAGGAGTATTTATACTTGTTGACCAAAATGGTACAGCATTACGCATTGATATGATTCCATCGGAGTTGCCGTCTGTATCGATTCTATCCATCACTAATAAGATGGTTTCTGTATTTGTGAAAGTGGATTTGTTTTGAGAGCGATGCAGATCCCAAATTACATTTTTAGTAGGGTCATTTGCATCCACACCAAATCTCTGTGTCATAAGCGCATAAGGCCCGCCATCTATCAGTCGATTTGCTACATCCAATGCATCTTGAAATTCACCAAGGGCAAGGTTGATCTTGATAAGAAGATGCTGTAGAGCCCCTTTTGGCACTCTGCCTCTGTCTATAGTTTCTGGCATCCACTCCTCACCCCAATCCAGGTCTTCCTTCATTTTCCTTAAAATAACTTTACGGTCAGTAGAATAGAAGTCAAGTTTTGGTGCTGTGATTTCTTCGAGAATTAAAGGAACGTCTCCAAATTGCTGAGTTAATCTATAGTAGCGCAAAGATCTATGGAAGTATGCGGTAGCAAGTAGATGATTTCTTTCAGCTTCCGACGCATAGTCCTGAGGTTCATCAATTCTTGATACAGCTGTGTTTGCATACTTTATTCCTTTAAATCCTTCGTACCAGTACCAGCCGATCCTATTATAGTCAGTATGATTCAATTGGGCATCTGGGGTGATAAGCAGATTCAAATCCTGTGCGGGCCCGGATTTATCGGTAGTACCTTCTACAGCAACTTCAGAGAAGATGTGCTCAGTAAGGATGGGAGAGCCATCCCCGGTGTACTCATGTCGCATATTTCGTTCACATGCTACCAAAGCAGCCCATAGTCCACTTGCTTCATTATAGGTGTTTCCAGGGGAATAGAATGACAAGGGACGAGGTTCCAACCAATCCTCATTACAGCCAGAGGTGGCTACTAGTATCAATCCTGTCATTAGGATCTTTAATGTCTTTATTTTGCTTCTTATATTCATTTTATTTTTTTTAGGCTTAGAGTGTGACATCAATTCCAAGTGTAAAATATCTTGGTATAGGCCCTGAGGTTTCTGGATCCCAGAAATCCCATTGGGGAGCATAATGACCTACATTCCTGATGTTGCCATATATTCTTAAGTTTGTAATATTGGCTCTTTCGGTCAGTTGTTTAGGGAAATTGTATCCCATCGAAATGTTTTCCAGCCGTATAAATGATCTTTTGCGGTAAACATTGAATCCACCTGCTCCACCTTCGCTAGAGTTCAGTCTTGCCCATTCGTTGTTAGGATTTTCTTCAGTCCAATATGGGGTTATATAGGAACTGGTTCTATCCAGAAAGCCGTCCCTATTTTTCATTTGGTTAAATGAACCTTCATGTCCCCAATAGGAATACATCATGAAAGAAATGTCCAAGTTTCTAAATAGGGTAAATTCATTTCTCAAACTCCACCGGAAGCGAGGCTCGGTATATCCTTGGAACTGTCTGTCCGCATTGGTAAACAAACCATCACCATCAACATCCTCGATTTTGAAATCCCCAGGTCTAACACCATATTCCGCCGCTGCTTCGGCTTCATCAGATTGCCATATGCCCAGAGTTTTGTAATGCCAGATCTGGTCAATTGCATGCCCAATAAACCAACCATTTCTCGGGTCATCCAATTCTACTCCATTTTCATCTAAATCACCGTAAAGGCTCACAATTTCATTCCTGTTTAATTGGAAATTGGCAGTAGATCTCCAGATGAAATTGTTTCTCTCAATATTTGTAGAGTTCAAGGTCAGTTCAAATCCCTTGTTATCCACCTGGCCTAGGTTGTCATACACCCAGTTGAAGCCAAGGAAATCAGGTAAACTTCTTTCTACCAGTAAATCTCTTGTGGACATTTTGTACATTTCAAGAGTACCAGTCAATCTGGTTTTCAATAGTGAAAAATCCAACCCGAGGTTAAAAGATTCAGTTCTTTCCCATCTTAGGTTTTCATTTTCCATTCTATTTACATAGAGCTGGTTTACCAGGTAAAGTTCTCCACTAGGTCTTTCATAGAAGTACTTTCCTGTGTTTAGATCTGAAAGTGCGACGTATCTACCGATATCTCTATTTCCGTTACTTCCCCATGACATTCTTAACTTACCGAAGTCAAGCCAGTCGATATTTATGAAGTTCTCATCAGAAAACACCCATCCCACTGCTGCCGAATAGAATAGAGCTCTTGGATTACTCTGCCCAAACGCTGAATAACCATCCCTTCTCACGGATAGTGTGGTAGAATATTTCCCATCGTACGAGTAGATCAGTCTTCCCATAAGGGCATCACCTGTACTGTATTGATCATTACTGGATATAATAGGGTTAACCCCTCCGCCTATGTTATGATACCCTAAGCGGTCATGTGGTTCAAATCCATTGTTATTCATTGTATTACTCCATGATTGGAATTTCTCAGCATTGATTAGGAATGTGCCGTTGAAATCATGCTTCTCGGCAAAGGTCTTCTGCCAGGTCAGTATATTGTCAATCTGCCAGTAGTATTCTTTTTGGTTTCTCCTGTTAGCTACCCCCCCTTGGGTTCCCCATTCTTCATGATTTGCAGACCTGTGGTAGAACCTGTTTCCAAATACAAACCGGGGGCTGAAATTGGTTCTAAAATTGAAGCCGAATGGCAATTGTATCGCTGCGTAAAGAGTAGAGTTGACTGTTACGGTTTTCTCGTGCCTATCCGTAAAGCTCATGTTGTAAAATGGGTGGGTTCCCCCACTTTGCTCTTCATTCGGTCTCCATTTATATGTCCCATCTTCATTATACTCAGAGCCCCAAGGAGATAAAGTACGTAGTAAACCCCAGCTAGTATAAAGTGGAGCGGGGTCATCATCTATTGGAACTCTACTGTCATCACTGGCTGCAAATTGTGTGTTTAGACCTACTGTTAGCCATTTGTTGATCTTCCCTTCCATATTTACCCTACTTCTGATGGTTTCGTATTCGTCCCCAATTCGAATTCCTTCATTGTTCAGGTATCCCAAAGACCAGTAGTAGTTGAAGTTTTCATTTCTTCCTGAAAGACTGACAGTGTAATCCTGTCGGAAACCTGTCTGGAATATCTTATCATACCAGTTCACAGATCTACCGGCGTGGTAGTTCTCGATTTCTATAGGCTGCATATTCAGCCGCTGTAGCCATACGGTCACAGGATCACCAGAGGAGCCGTCATACGCCATCCAATCATCTAAAGAAAGACTGCTTGGTAGATTTCTGGGGTCGGAAAATTGATGAGGTTGGTATCCACCGGCATTGATACTTTTGAGAACATCCTCTCTCCACGAAATAAATTCATCCGGTCCGTAAACCTCAGGGAAGGTTGCCATGCTTGCAAGTCCTGCATTCATATTAAACTTTATAGTTGGCTTTCCAATAGTCCCTTTTTTTGTAGTGATTAGAATTACTCCATTGGCAGCTTTTGCCCCAAAAACCGCTGCTGCACTGGCGTCTTTCAGGACTTCCAGGTTTTCTATGTCATTCGGATTGATGTCTGCTAACTGTCCGTAATAAATAGCTCCATCCAATACCAATAGTGGTGAATTACCTGCATTCAAAGAAGTTCTACCCCTTACCTGAAGAGATCCTCCCCCTTTTGCATCAGTACTGATACCTACATTAAGACCGGCAGCATTTCCCCGGAGAATATCCTGGACTGAATTAGGGTTTTCGTTTTCAAATTTGGTTGCGTTCACTGAAGAAACAGCCCCCGTGATATCCCGCTTTTTAGCAGAGCCATATCCGATTACCACCACTTCTTCCAGATCGGATGTGTTTGGGTTCATCCGGATGTCTATCACGGATTGATTTCCGACTACCATTTCTATTGGGTCATATCCGATAAAGGAATAAACCAAAATCCCATCTTGGGGGGCGTTGATGGAATACTTTCCATCCAGGTCAGTGGTAACGCCATTGGAGGTGCCTTTTAGGATGATAGTTACTCCTGGCAAAGGCATGTCTGTTTCGTCTAAAACAGTACCTGTGATTTGTATTTCCTGTGCCTTCGATAATGTTATATTGAGGCATAGCAGACATACAATCAACCAGAGGTTTTTGTAAAATTTGTACCGCATAAGAAGAGGGTTATTGTAATTGTTTAAATTGACTAATGTGTTAATAAAAGAATTAAGATTTATTAACGCTCTAATGTAAAATAAAAATAAATAACAGACCTAAATACCCGCTGTACAATCTGCGCAATCGTTTTCGTGGTTTCCTGTGGTGGTTTTTGTTTTTAATTTCTTATGTTTTTTTTGTTTAATTTCTTCGTATATGTATGTGCTTAAAGTTGATGAGATAATCTATTTATATGTTTAATGGTTCTATATATATATATGAATGGTGAATTTAATTTTATTAGTTGTTAGGCCTCGTGCTAAATAAAAAAGAGCTGTACCGAGAATCGGTACAGCTCTTTTAGTATATTATTTTTTATATGGTTAAATTACTTAATACCCCGGATTTTGAGGAAAGGCACTTGCGTTTCCTTCCGCCCGGTCGATCTGGTTTTGTGGTATTGGTCTTAGGTTATGGAATTCCTGAATGCCGTCTGCTCCTTGAGGATTGTGGGCTTTTACCCGCTCTACCAATATCCCCCATCGCTTCAGATCTAGCCATCTGGTTTGCTCACCGATAAGTTCCCTTGCTCTCTCTTCAGTAATGAATTCGAATGTTAATTCAGATTCTGAAATTTCCATCTCAGCCTCTTTTCCCGGAAAAGCAGCTCTTCTTCTTACCGTATTGATATTTTCCGTAGCCAGGCCAATTTTTCCCTGACGAAACTGGGATTCAGCAAGTAGGAGATAAGTGTCTGCCAATCTCATTGCGATGTAATCCCTTCCTCCTTCAAATTGCGTACGGTCCACACGTCCCGGATCCATATGCTTTTTCATTGGAGGAAATAGACGCTCAGTATATAGCTCTGGAGTGAGTACCTGATAAGGATACTTTGCCCTTCCTGCTTCAGACATGTTGTAGCCGGGAAGCCACATAGTGGTGTCTCCTTGTTCGAATGTTACCGTTGCTTTTGATTTATCAAAGGTGGTATTGAAGGTACCAGGATTGTTGGATAGGAAATGATCCACATACGTGTTTTTATACCTAGAATCATTCACTCGGTCTGCAAAGATAGTATTCAACGTGTAATCAGTGGATTTATACCGCTTGAACGGTCTTCCGTTTTCGGTATCCCGGATCATTCCTGGCTGTACATCATACTCCATCAGGAAGAATACATGGGCATTGTTCCCTCCGCCATTCGTAAGTGGATCCCGGGTATATTGAACAGACCAGATTACTTCATCATTTATTTCATTTCCAAACGCATGAACATCACCGAAGTCTGGCAATAAAACAAGACCATAATTATCAATTACGCTTTGCAATAAGGGTTCAGCATTGGCATAATCAGATGCTTCACCGGCTTCTGAGGTGCCTTTGGTAATATACACTCTTCCCAAAAGATGCTCTGCCGCAGGACGCGTAGCCCTACCATAGTCCGATGATTGAGCTTCAGCTTCCAAGTCCGGGATTGCTTCTTGCAGATCCTTAATAATCGCGGCATATACCTCAGCTACTGAAGAACGTGTGACTTCCTTGGTCGGAAGCGCGGTTTCGGAAAGCTGCAGATCCACCGGTCCAAAAAGCTGCACCAGAAGGAAATAATGATGTGCTCTTATAAATTTGGCCTCAGCAACTCTTTGTTGAACAAGATCTTGTGAAACTCCGGTAATATTTACCGATCTGTCAATTACAGCGTTACAGGTATTAATACCTCGATAGAATTCGTCCCATACCTCACGGACATGACCGTTTTGAGAGTCAAATTGGTTGGTATAGAAGTTCATGAATTTCCATGAACCATCTGCACCGTTGGTAAAGATATCAGTTCCGAAAATCGTCAAGTTATTGCCTCGCTCTGTCCCGTACCATGCACGCATCGTGCTGTAAGCTGCATTAATACCATCGTTCAGTCCTTGAGGCGTATTTAAATAGTCATTCCCAATTTGGGACACCACATCTTCGTCTAGAAATCCATCACAAGAAGCTGCGATTGAAAGTACTAGGAGAAGGGTTGATGATTTAGCCCAGTATTTTATGTTTTTTGCTAGTTTGTTCATATTGATTAGAATTTAGCATTGATACCAAAGGTGAAAGAAGTAATAGCCGGTGACACATTGGCATTGACCGCACCCGCGGTGATTCCCTGCTCACCATCCATGAATACTTCAGGATCTATCCCCTTATGCTCTGATCTGTAGTTGGAAAAAATGAACGGTTGCTGGATACTTGAGTAAATTCTCAAACTGGTCAAGCCGATTTTCTTGGCGGCTTCGGGAGTGAAATTGTATCCGAAGTTGATATTTCTGACTTTGATAAAGGTTCCGTCGAAATATTCCATAGAGCTGGCGTATTTGGCACTTTCCTGGTTTACGTTTGGTCTAGGATAGGCATTGGTTGGATTGTTTGGAGTCCAGTAATCGATATCCAGGTTATTGTACCTACCGGCAAGCGTATTGTTACCGGTGTGGAATTGAGATCTGATCATATAACCAAATCTCCCATAGAGAAAGAAGGATAGGTCAAATCCTTTAAAGCTGAATCTATTGGTAAATCCTAAGGCAAACTTAGGGACTACTGAGCCCAAAAATTGCCTGTCCTCAGAATTGATCACCCCGTCATTGTTAAAGTCCTCGATTTTGATTTCACCGGGCACACTGCCATAGGCCTTGGCCTCATCCACTTCGTCAAGCTGCCAGATTCCGATTTTCTTCAAATCATAGAAAATAGTTAAAGGTTGGCCTATAAATCTACCTGCTGAGATATCGTCTCCGTTTGGTAGAGATATAATTTCTTCATTGTTCTTTGTGAAAACAATATCAGAAGACCAGATAAAGTCACCTTTTTCAACATTCAAGGTGCTTATGGTCAATTCCACGCCTTTGTTCCGGGTCTCTCCGATGTTGGTGGTGTAACCGCCAAATCCAATGGAATTAGGGAGAGGTTGCGGTGCAAGCAAGTCGCTGGTATTGGTGATGTAATATTCAAAGGATCCAAACACTCTGCTATTCCATAAAGCGAAATCCAATCCTATATTAAGAGTGGTGGAGGTTTCCCATCTTAAATCAGGATTGCCGATAGTTCCTGGTCTATAGCCAAATGCGGCTGAATTATCATAGGCATAGCTGGTCCTGCCTAGCAGTGCCTGGGTCTGATAAGGGTTTATCGCTTGATTACCTATAGAACCAAAAGAGGTTCTCAGCTTCAGCTGGTCGAAAACAGCAGAGTTTTGCATAAAGGGCTCAGAGTGGATATTCCAGCCTAAGGCCACGGAAGGGAAATAGGCGAATCTGTTGTTCTCCCCAAATCTAGAGCTACCATCTGCCCTTAAAGTCGCCGTTACCAACAACTTGTTTTTGAAATCATAATTCACCCTTCCCATAAATGACATCAATGACCACTCTACCAAATTAGTGTTTGCCCCGGTGATCTGGGACGCGTCTCCCAGTCGGTGGAATAGCTGTGATTCTGCAGGAATACCCAAAACAGATACTGTGGTTTGTTCATACCTGTCTTGCTGTATAGACTGCAATGCTGTGACATTCAGATTATGGATTTCATTGAAGGTTTTGGTGTAGTTCACAATGTTTTCCAAGGTATAATTGAAAGTGAATCTGTCATCTACACTGCCTGTAGCCGCCCCGCCTCTTCTGGCATTGGTCTGAGAGCCTGTGAATCTTCCATTTCTGCTGATGGTAAAGTCAGGGCCAAACACCATTCTATAGCTTAGTCCGGGAAGAATATCCCACTGTGCGAAAATACTGTTGAAGATTCTGTAGTTCTTGGTCAGGTCCATCTGGGCACCGGGTACGATTTCAGCAAATGGATTCGTCCTCAAGCCATCAGATGTAGGTAGGAAGATTAGATTTCCTTCGTCATCATATGGCTTCCCGAGGGGGTTTTCAGCCAAGGCTCCTCCGAGTGGATTGAAGTTTTCGCCATTTCGCTCACTATATGAAACCAGGGTAGAGGTTCCAAATTTGATGTTTTTGGAGATTTTGTGATCGATGTTTGCTCGAAAAGTATATCGGGTATAATCCTGATTGATGATTACCCCTTCATCTTTAAAGTAGTTGGTAGAGACGAAGAAGGTTGTTTTCTCACTGCCTCCACTTACGCCGAGCTGATAGCTCTGGATAGATCCGGTTCTCATCAGGCCCCCCGGGTAATCTGTTGATCTGCCTTGGGCGATCCCATCAAGCTCTACTGGTTCAAATATAGATTCATCAATAGCTGGAGTAGTGGGTCCTTCTGGGATCTCTCCACCTGCTCTCCTCGATTCTCTTTTGTATTCAGCAAATTCAGGTCCGTTAAACACATCAATTCTCCCCAACTCTTGGTTGATACCATAATAAGCATCTAAAGAAACAACGGTTTTGCCTACCGTACCTCTTTTGGTAGTGATCAGAACGACCCCGTTGGAGCCTCTGGATCCGTAAATAGCAGTTGCAGATGCATCCTTCAATACCTCCATGGATGTAATGTCCTGTGGGTTGATATCTTGTATGCCCCCTGCCAGCGGAATTCCATCAACTACATAAAGCGGTTCATTTGATGCATTGAATGATCTTCTGCCTCTGATCCGTACCTGAGGCGCTGACCCGGGTTTCGATCCAGGTTGTGTCACATCCACTCCGGCTGCACGTCCTTGAAGTGCCTGCCTGGCATCTGTGATTGGTAATTCCTGGATTTCCTTGTTGCCTACAGAAGATATCGCCCCGGTTAACTGGCTCTTTTTGGCAGTTCCGTAACCTACAACTACCACTTCCTCCAGATCTGATAAATCTGGTGTTAAATTGACATCAATGCTTGATTGATTTCCTACTACTATTTCAGTTGGATTATATCCTATGAAAGAAAAGACAAGGGTGCCATCGGGTGGGCTTGAGATGGTATATTTCCCATCAAGATCCGATGTAGTTCCTGTAGCACTGCCTTTTACGAGAATAGTCGCTCCAGGTAAAGGCTGTCCGGTTTCGTCATAGACCGTTCCACTGATTTGTACGTTTTGCGCATACCCACTTGAGATAGTGAGCAACGCAAAGAGTAGTACACTCAAATAAGTGTAAAGTTTTTGCTTCATAATTTTGGGTTTTTGTTAATTAAGAAAGTAAACTCTGATAATCGGTTATGACTGTAGGGAATTTAGGTACACTCATCAACACACATTATCATGCATTAAGGTATAACATATGTGGGGCTTTTTAAAAAATGTTAATCCCTATTTACGAAATCGATTGCGAAGTTGAATGGTCGTGGGGTAGTATATTTGGATTATATCACCTATAATCGGTGTGTATGGCTGTTTTTTTTAATTGCAGTCGGTTTGCAGAAGGCCTTTATATAAAGGATGGTTTAGCCTTATCCTTTTTTCAAAACCACACTTTGTTGGGTGGTCAATCACTAATCTTTTTTATACTTTTTTTTAATTATAAAAATATCTTGCGATACCATGGCTTCTTTGTATCATCAAAAGTATATGGAGTGGAGTAAAAGTGGAAAAGGCCAGCGTTCGCTGACCTTTTTATCAAGGATAATTAAATTGTGATATAACATTTTTTAAAGGAAGGGTGGGGGAGTTTGGCTACTACCATCATTCCTTGTATCCATATTGGGTTTTAATGTTGATTTTGGGAAGTTAGTTTAGCTGCTTGATCTTTATATTCCTAAAACTCACCTCATCGCCATGATCCTGCAGGAGTATATGTCCTCTCTCAGCTTCTCCGAAATTCTCCCACTTTTCATACTTACTGATAGCTACCAGGTCACGGTACTCTTGAGAGCCTCTTTCATATTCCACTACTTTTACCCCATTCAGGTAGTGGGCCACCTTGTTATCGGGAGTCACGACTACTCTTCCTTTGTTCCATTCTCCTATAGGCTTTATAAACCTGCCGTTTTTATCAGCTTTAATAAGGTCATAAAGAGAAGCTAGGGTACGGTTTCCGTCCCTTCCCATTTTGGCATCCGGATGTTTTTCATCGTCCAGGATCTGGTATTCCAAGCCTATGGCAGATCCCTTGTTGCCTTCAGAAAGTGTGACGAAATACTTTACGCCGGAATTGGCACCTTCGCTCAGCCTGAATTCGAAAGCCAGGTCAAAAGCTGAAAACTGCTCTTCGGTCACGATATCCCCGGCATTGGCAGATTCCCTACCATCGGATGCGGCTATAGTCAGGATGCCATCTGTGACGGACCATCCTGATTCCGGAAATGTCTCCTTATAGGCTCCTTTCCACCCATCCGAATCCTGACCGTTGAAAAGTAATTTCCATCCCTTGCTTTTTTCATATTCTGTCAAGGTGTTCAAGCTATTGTTGACTACAAACACATCTTTGTTAAATGCTTTTGGTTCAAGGTTTTCAGTTTGGATCCGTACATTTTTAAACATGGTCTTTCTGCCTGCATTTTCTGGATTTTGGATGCTATGAACCTGTAAGCCGATGAACCCGGACTTATCCATATCATCCACAATATACGCTACTTCCTGCCCATTGATCCAGGTTTTGATTTCATTGCCTATGGCCTCTATCCTGTAATGATTGAATTCTCCCATTTTGAAGGCGGATTTTGCCTCGGGATTCAGGTCCAGGGGATATAGCCATCCTCTTCTTGCCTCATCATATACTCCGCCAGACCAAGCTCTTTCTGAAGGATCTGCTTCAATCTGGTAACCATACACCAAGCCTTTCCCATCTCTGGCTGCCGGATCAAACTGTCCTCTGGCCATCACTCCTGAATTGCTGGAAAGGTGTTCGATCTTCAGATCAAGCTCCAGGATAAAATCCTCGTAGGTTTCCTCCGTAATCAAAAAAGTGTTGGGAGATCCGGCCACGGCTACTCCTTCGATAGTTCCATCTACTACGTCAAAGGTGGCGGTTCCGGCTACTGCCTTCCATCCGCTAAGATCTTTACCATTAAACAGATCAGTCCAGCCATCATCCGCTTTTTGTTCGCCTGCACAGCTTGCCAGCGCAAAAGAAGTGATCAATGCCGCAAGTACGTTTCGGGTGTATTTCATAAAATTGAGGTGTTGTTTATCAATATAAAATTCAAGATTTAGGGGCATTGTGCCAAGAAGTATCCTTTATAAGTTACGCAATCGTTTGCGACTAATCTTTGGAAAAATGACCAATCACAACCTCTGAGAGATGAGCGGACAAGAATCCGGCGATCTTTCTTACTTTTGCGCATGCTTGATTTTAATCTCAAAGGAAAAGTTTTTGTTACTTGTAAGGACCGCTCGGTCTCATACTTGGAAAAGGAGGTCCGTGAACTTGGTTTCGTACCTGAATCTGTCTCCAGGACAGGCATAGAATTACGGGCAACCATGGAAGAGTGCATGGATCTAAACCTATACCTGCGCACGGCTTCCCAGGTACTGTATGAGATCAAATCTTTTTATCTGCGAAATGCAGATGATATCTACCGTAGATTCAAAGCCATTCCTTGGGAAGAGTACCTGGATGTGGACGGTTATTTCTCAGTGAATTCCGTGGCGGAGAATGAAAGCATCACGACTCCCTTGATCGTCAATGTAAAAGCCAAAGACGCCATTGTAGATCGATTTAGGGAACTGAGGGGCAGGAGACCTGATTCCGGATCGGATTTCAATGGCCTGGTCTTTCAGGTTTATTGGAAAGAAACCCAATGCTCGGTATATATCAACACCTCTGGGGATACACTGGCCAAGCACGGCTACCGAAAAATACCTGGAAAAGCCCCGATGATGGAAGCTTTGGCCGCGGCGACGATCTATGCTACCGAATGGAATACCCGAGTCCCTTTTATCAATCCCATGTGCGGATCGGGTACTTTGGCTATAGAAGCGGCACTGATGGCGACCAAGCGATATCCGGGATTGTACCGGGATGTTTATTCCTTCCAGCATATTTTAGGATATGATGAGGAGGCTTTTTTGGCTAAAAAGAGAAAGTTGGAAAGCAAAATCATGGAGCTTCCGGACTTGAAGATCATAGCCTCTGATATTTCCTTGCAGGCGATATCCTTTGCCCAGGAAAATGCAATAACCGCCGGAGTGGATCACATGATTGAGTTTCAGGTATGCGACTTTGCCGAAACAGAAATTCCAGAACGGCCACGGGGTGTTATCATGTTCAATCCCGAATATGGGGAAAGGCTAGGGGAGAATGAAGAACTCGAACTCACTTACAAGAGAATGGGGGATTTTCTGAAGCAGAAATGCGCTGGATACCGGGGCTATATTTTCACAGGAAATTTGGAATTGGCAAAAAAGATCGGACTGAAAGCTAACCGGCGGATAGAATTCTGGAATGGGACAATTGATTGCCGGTTGCTGAAGTATGAGCTTTATGAGGGGAAAAAAGAGGAATAGGTGACCGAGCGGTAGTTTTCCCGCTGATTTTCGCTGATAATTATACGCAGACTAGGGCAGATTTAAAATTAGATCGGCGGGAATCAGCGATTTTTTTTGCGTAAATCAGCGGGAAAACTAACTTTTACTGATGTTCATCTCTCAATAGATCATTCACTGTTTTGACGGGATTGAAAGTGATCAACGGCACCTCTACAAAAATCGTGTTCCAGCCTGCCATGGCTCCATTCCATAGTCCGGGCAATTCGAGAGCTTTAAGATCTTTGCCGCTTTTTGACTTTTCGGTGATAAAGCCGGTCATCATATCCCTGAATTCCAGCAGGTCAAAAGACTCTCCTTTATAGTTACGGGTGGCACAGACCAAGTCCACAGGATTGAAGTGGGTAGATGCATTGAAATGTTTTTTGGAAGCAGGATCGTTCAGATCAATCTGGGCCGTTTCCAAAATCTGGAGTGATTGGAATCCATCCTCTTCCTTTACCCAGAAAGGCCCTCCTCCAGGTTCTCCGGTGTTTTTCACCATCCCACAGATACGCATAGGTCTGTTAAGCTTCATTTTAAGAAATGCCGATTTCGCCTCTGAGGACAAAGATGGGAAATCCGCAGGTAATTTAGCCCCCAAATCCTCCGTGAATACCTTTTCCGCATGGTTTATAGATTCTACATCCGCCTGTTTGTCCAGGGTATGTAAGGCCTCAAACACCTTTTGCTGTACCTCCAAAAGCATTCCACCAATTGCCATTTTATAGTTTTTAGTCTCTGCTTTCAGTCGATCCGGTACCACATTGTCCACATTTTTGATAAAAATAAGATCGGCGGATACCTCATTCAGATTTTCCAACAAAGCTCCATGGCCTGCGGGGCGGAAGAGTATGCTCCCGTCATCTTCTGTAAACGGGGTGTTATCCATATTCACCGCAATGGTATCGGTGGACTTTTTCTGCTGGGAATAACTGATGTCAAAGTCAACGCCATGCTCTTGCTCTATTTCAGGCAGAATTTGTTCGATTTCTTGTTTGAATTTTTCTATATGTTCTGGAGAAACCGTAAAGTGGATTTTCACCAAGGATCCTTTGCCGATGGCATATTGTACACCTTCGATCAAGTGCTCGTATGCGGGGGTTCTGCGCCCGTCTTTATAACGGTGGAATTTAAGCAGGCCTTTTGGCAAATTGCCATAGCCAAGTCCCTCATCAAGAAGCAGAGCGGCCAGGATGCTTTTGTAGTCTTTGATGTCGAGCGCATGGCTGATGCTGCTGCCCTGCTTTTGTAATACCTGATCAAGGTCTTCATAGAAAGCAAACTTTTCTATGTTGTTCATGAATTTCTGCACAAAAGCGGAGTTGCTGAGGTCACCATCTCCTTCCAGAAACGCAAAAAGATCCTTAAACATTCTGGATGCCGCGCCACTTGCCGGGACGAACTTCACTACTTCTATCTGGGAAGCATTTTTAGGATAGGTTTTTCGATAATGCATCAAGTCCTTTTCGTTGAGTACTTTAATGCCGTCACCCACAGTGGCAGGAGCTGTAATGTCCAGAAAAGGAAAACCATTCTCGAAATGCTGTATCTGCTGAGCTACCGTTTCAGGGTTCATGCCCTGTTTTAAAATCTGCTGTTTTAAATGATTTTCCATAAGGTCAATTGTTAAAGTAAAAGTTCAAGATAATAGGCTTTGTGACTTTCCTCAAGCCTATACAGGTATTTTTTCCCAGAATAGTGAAGGGAAGTAAACCATTGGATGGGAGTACAATCTTCGGTCCAGTTGGAAAGGTTTAAAGTTCTCTGGCTTCTGTTTTTCAAAGGACAATCCTTGGATCAAGGTAATTGCTTGAGCAGGAACCTTATTTTTTGACCAACTTTCTTTTGTGATAAAATCCACTGCCCATCCTCGGTCACCTGCAGAATTCGAGGATATCCTCCTGTAACCTGGGCATCTCTCATCAATATGATCAGTTTCCCCCCAGAGGTTAGCTGCACCGTGCCCGGAAAAACAGGGGCTGTAGCCATTTCTCGGATAGAGTTGGGCACTGGTTCATTTAATTGAATAGCCATTCTGTTTTTGAGGTTTGAAAGGGTGAAATAGACGGATTCCACCAGCATTTGGGATTTCTTATCCATTTGCACCCATTCGGGACCGGGAAAGGCTTCTATTACTACCTCTTCTGCCCAATGGAGATTCCATTTAGCCTTGGAAGCTGTACTTTCCGGTGCGAGAGGAAAGGAAAGGTAGGGGATTTGAGCTGCTTTTTTTGCATAAACTGAGGTTGTGATTCCCTGATACCAACTTCTAGACCCCATGATTTCTTTACTTTGAATGCCTTGTTTGATGCCTAAATAGATCACAGCCCCTTGGTGAAATTCGCCTACTTCCAATAGGTCACCTCTATGTATAGCCTGGATGCCGTAGCAGGAAATCTCCTGTCTATTCAACAGTACCTTGGCTTCCGCACCGGCAAGGCAAATGATAGTGGGGGAGCCAAAGCTAACCTTTAATCCGGGATTGCAGATTTCCAGGGCAGCATCAGAGGGATTGTTTTTCAAAAGATGATTTACCCAGAGTAATGCCCTCCTGTCCAGGGCGCCGGATAGGGGGACCCCATATTGGGCAAAACCCTTTCTCCCCAGATCCTGAACTGAGGTGCCGGGGGCTGTTTGTAGGATTGTCAGATATCCGATAGAATCCCTCATGCTATGAATCCAAGGATTTTTGGTTGCATTTCCATCCGCTCAAATTCCCGCTCTGAAATAGGGATGAACTTTACTCTTTCTCCGATTGAAGCAAGGACAGGTATTTTCTTGGCCGGATCAAAAATCGATAAAGGCGTCTGGCCGATCAAATGCCAGCCTCCCGGACTAGAAGTGGGGTAAATTCCTGTTTGGGCTCCGCCGATAGCGACGGAGCCGGCCGGAACTACCCGGTCAGGAACACTTTTTCTCGGGGTGTTTAGATTTTCATTAAGTCCGTTCAAATACATGAACCCTGGTAAAAAACCGAAGAAATGTATGCGATAAAGCATTTGGGAATGCATGAATATCAGTTCTTCCCGAGAGATGTTTTTGTGCAGGGCCAAGGTGTCGAGATCACGTCCTGTTGATGGGGAATAGCATACCGGGATGCTCCAGATTCTTTCCGGTAGTTTCCCGCAGAACCCTTCCTCTCTTATGGACATGACCCAGCGATTGATCACAGCTGCTTCCAGAGGTTTTGAAAGTACCATGGCCAAGGTTTTATACCCCAACCTCAGTTCTTCTACCCAATTGTTAAATTCATGTTCGATCAATTCTTTGAAACCCAGCTGCTGCTTAAGGAGATTGTCCGAAATGTCAGCGTCCCACATGAATTCATACAGCAAAGGGGTGATTCGCCTTACTTGGGGCTTCACGACCAGAATTTTTTTCGGATGAGCGGCAAAAAGTCAGCGATTCCGGGATTGTCACCATGAAAACATATGGTGTCGGCTTTTACGGGGAGCAATTTTCCTGAATCACTCTGGAGAAATCCTTTACCGAGTATTGTCTCTAAATGGGGTGTAATATCGGTCTCGGTCACCATATGGGAACCGAATACCGATCTGGGCACCAGCCGGTAAGTGTCGAGATATCTTCTGTCTCCGAATACTTCTACACGTTGCTTTAGACCTTTTTGAATGATATACTTCTCAAGTGCGGAATGAGGAGGGGCGAATATAGGAGTATTGTGAAAATAGGTGGCCATAAAATCTGTCAGACTGTCTGCCAGGTCTGGATTTGCTACAGCATCGTTATAGAGTGCCCCATGGAATTTGATATGGTCCATGGGGAGCTCTGCTTTTTCAGCAAGCTGCTCGAATTTGAGAATCTGTATTAAAATTGACTTTTTCAAATCCTTGTCCTGGATTTTCATTGTTTTTCTCCCAAAATTTTTTGGATCTGGATAGGAGGGGTGCGCACCTACATTTTTCTTATAGTATATAGCCAGAGCCAATGATTGACTGATGGACTCTTCATCCCCATAATGGCCTCCGCAGGCTATGCTGGCCGTATCTATGTAAGGAAAGACGAGCCTTTCGTCTGCTATCCCTTCGCCTAAGTCGCAGTTGATTTCCGGAAGTTTACTCATGGTATTGAAGATCAATAATCCTGCTTAAACCCACAAGTAAAAACAGTTCTAATCCCAGATTTGCTGTCTAAAATGTAGTCGATTGACATTTCCTGAACTTTTTGATAATTTCGGAATTCATCAACTAACACTATATAACTATGGGAAAAGGAGACATGAAGACCAAACGAGGCAAAGTGAACAGAGGTACTTTTGGGGTCCGTCGGCCAAAACGGAAAATAAACAAGAAGGCTCTCACCGAGAGCTTGGATCCTAAAAAATCAAACACTCTTGACAACCCCGGCGGATAACCGGGGATTTTTATAAGCCTTTATAGGTTATTGTAATACTTGATCAGCTCATTGAGTTGTTTATAGTCCAGTTTTCCCTTGACCAGCTTGAGATGATGGATGATAGCCAATGCTTTTTTCATCCTGCTTTCCGGATTTTTCACTTTGGTCACCGTATATACCATCATCCGTTGTTTTCCTGGGGTCAATGACTGGAAGTACCTGGCCCCTTCTTCGTCCTGATCCATCAGTACCTGTAATTCTTCCGGCATTTCATGTCCATATTCGCTGTGGTCACGGTCTATTTTGACGGTAAAAGGAGTTTTTTCGTCTAAATTGAAACGGGATCTAAGGGATTGATTGACTAGGACATACCAGTATTCCTTAGCTTTCATCAGTGCCATATGGAATGGCCCTTCCCCTTTGATCCACACCAAGACCCGACGGTGTTTCTCATCCATCATCTGGGAAGAGATATCGTCAGCTACAGGAATATGGTATTGCCAATGATTAAACTCGAAAACCTCCAGTTTTCCATTGAATTCTATCATAACACTGATTGTATAGTCATATCTATTCGGGAACAAATTAGCTTTTCCAAGCAAAATACCTAAATAGCGCTAGCTTGAAAATCACGGTATTGGGATTTTCCGGTGCATGGATAGAGGTCTCTTATCATCAAAAGCCTACTCTTGCTCAAAACCGCCCGCATAAGAAATAGACCAATCAAAATGACGGTTTTTGATTTATTGCCTGCGTTTTTCAGCATGCCCCAGATAAAGACGCAGATCCACACAGATTACAAGAAAAGAAAGTTTTTCTTTCATTTCCATAAGTGAAAAGCCAGTTCATGAATGTTTTAGGTCAGTCAGGAAGATTGAATATGATCAGGAAGGTAGTTCCTTTGCCTACTTCGCTTTTCACTCGGATGGAACCTCCGTGGCTTAATATGATATTCTGCGTATTGGTTAGTCCCAGGCCGGATCCTGTGGGCTTGCTGGTGAAAAACGGTTCAAAGAGCCGTTCCAGGTTTTCCTTAGGGATCCCCTCTCCATTGTCCTTAATCTCAATTCTACACTGATTTCCTTTGACACTGGTTCTAAGGAGTAGTTTGCCTGATTTTTCCGGCATCGCCTCAATTGCATTTACGATAAGGTTAATCAATGCGATTTTCACCTTTTCTCCATCTACTTTTATATCACAGATATCAGTCTGAAATTGTTTTTGTACACTTATGCCCTTTAATTCTATTCTATCCTTGGCATGCTCCAGGGCATCATCGAGCAAGGTGTTTATGGAGTGGCTTTTCGAATCCAGCTCAGTAAATCTGGTGCTGTCCAAAAGCTGGGTAACCAAGTGGTTGATCCTGTCACAATTTCTCCGGATCACATCAATCAAGTCACCGCTTTCAGCGATGACTGATTCCGGAAGCTCCATATTGAGTTGGTCTGCGGAAAGAAGTATGGTAGTGAGTGGGTTTTTCACCTCATGTGCCAGAAGCCTGGCGATTCTTCCCGTTGAAGAGAACTTCTTTAGGTTCAGTTCCTCTTCTTCTTTGGCCTTGATAGCACTTAGATCTTTGATCAACACTTGAAAAATGTTGATGTCTTGCTTTACTATACTTATCAGACTGTTGATGGAATGCCCGTTTTCAATGGTCAAAAGTGCCTCCATGTCATAGAGCTCCTGACTATCGAAGAACAATCCTTCGAATTCCCGGCGGGAAGATTCTTCCGGTAGTAAATCCTTAAAATAGAAGCTATTGCCGGATGTAGGGTCGTATGCCTTTTTTCCGAATTTTTTGAGAAAGGCCGGGTTTGCTTCCAAAATCTCCCCTTCACCACTCATTAGAAGAAATGGATCACTCGCCATTTCGAATATTGATCGGAACTTCCTTGCGGCATCGGCCAGAGACTCCATCAAATGTGAATCCCGGATGGCGTATCTGAGTATTCTGTCCAGGGAATTCGCATCAAACTCCCCTTTGACCAGATAATCTGAGGCCCCGAGTGTAAGTGCTTCCCTATCGATATCCGAGGTGGCCATTCCCGTAAGCATGATTACGGGAGCATGTTTTCTGACCGATTTGATTTCCCTGATCAGCTCCAGACCGGTGTCCTTTCCCAAACGATAATCTACCAGATATACATCAAAGTTTTGATTTATTTTGGTAATTGCTTCTTCGAGACTGGTAGCTCCTTCTAGTTCATAGGTGGTATCAGCGATTTTTTTTAGAAGAGTGGAAACCAGAAAGAAATCATCCGGGTCATCATCTACATATAAAATCCTTATTTTTTCTTCAGTTATCATACTTGGTTTTACGCTGGCAAAAGGACTGTTTTTGACCAGTAGTTTTCTATTTCCTCAGCTATTCGTACCAGTTCCTCAAAAGAACCAGGCTTGGTGATAAAACTGCTTGATCCCATCTTGTAGGTGATTTTTATATCATCAGCACTGTTGGAAGTGGTGAAGATGATCACAGGAATGGATTTCAGATCTTCACAACTTTTTATTTCGGCCAGAGCTGTCCTGCCATCTTTTCGGGGCATGTTGAGATCAAGCAGGATAATGTCAGGTTTAGGGTGTTTTGCCAAATCATCATAAGGGGCTGTGTGCCTCAGATATTTCAGTAAAGCTTCTCCGTCCTCTACGCAAGTGATTTTCTCTTTGGGCAAAGTTCTCTCGAAGGCTTTAAGGATTAATAGTTTATCGTCTTCATCGTCTTCTGCGACTAGGATTTGGATTGGTTTCTCGAAGGACATATGCATATAGTCTTTGCCAAAGAATGGTTAAAATTGTCCTGAAAAGATAAGCACGATTTTAGGAATAAAATACTGGTCTTAAAATTACCGACAAACTGAGTTTATGTATTTACAACAGGCAATAGTATATGGAATATAGTTCCCTCACCCAATATGCTTTCTGCAAAAATGATTCCACCGTTTTTCTCTATAATCTTCCTGGTGATAGAAAGTCCTATTCCCGTGCCTTCAAATTCGTGTTTTCCATGTAGTCTCTGAAAGATCGAGAATATCCTGTCAGCGTGCTCTTTTTCAAAACCTATGCCGTTGTCAATCACCTTGATTAAATGGTAACTTAGACGCTCGTCCAGTGTCGGGAATTTCCTGATCAAGGATGGATCTGCTTTCTGAGAAGAGATCGTGATTTCCGGAGCTTTGTCTTTTTTAGCAAATTTCAGTGAATTTGATATCAGGTTTTGGAACACCTGACGGTACTCTGTATCCGACCCCTTCACTTTGGGTAGTTTCCCGAGTGTTATTTTTGCTGACTTCTCCTGGATTGCCACTTCAAAATCATCAAGCATGTCTCTGATGACTTCAGTAAGTTTTACCTCTTTTGTTTTTTCTAAATCTTTTCGTCCCGCTCTGCTGTAATCCAGAAGATCTGTTATTAATCTTCTCATCCTTACGGCGGCAGCGGTAATACGGTTGAGATATAGGTCACCGTCCCCGCCCAAGGCATCATTGTATTGTTCTTTCAGTAAATCAGAAAATGAGGTGATTTTGCGCAATGGCTCCTGAAGGTCGTGAGATGCAACATAGGCAAATTGCTCCAGTTCCTTGTTTGTATTGTCCAATAACTTTATCTGGTCTCTGAGTTTTTCCTGATAAAGCACAATTTCTTCGTTGGCAGTAATTTGGGCTCTGTTGTATTGATAGATGGAGAAAAATGTCAGCAAGCCAATGGTAATGGAGAAAACTGATATAAGTCCTACTATCAACGGCAAGGCATTTATGTTATTGATCAAACTCTGGTTT
Organism: Algoriphagus sp. AGSA1; assembly: GCF_021390545.1. GTDB lineage: Bacteria > Bacteroidota > Bacteroidia > Cytophagales > Cyclobacteriaceae > Algoriphagus. Next base: position 28,967 of record NZ_JAJUWR010000008.1, read on the forward strand.
TTTTCTCTAAAAAGGTCGTTTTCAACTTTGTTTATGCGGAGAACCACCTCTTTTATCATTTTATAGCCGATCAGTGCATCAGAGGTCTTGGTAGAGTCTAAAAAACCGTCCAAACTGCCATGTTCCTTCATAAAGGCTATAGTTTTCTCGAACGACCTCACCCGGGAATTGATAAGTCCACGCAATTCCTCCACATTGTTTTGCTGTAGCCCATCATCCACGGTCAATGCCTGCAATTGGTTCAGCAGCAGTTCTGCATTGACATCGGACTGGTTATAATGACTTAGAAATTCTTCGTCTCCTGTCAGTATATATCCCCTGACATTACTTTCTCTTTCCAAGATGCTTGAGTACAGTTCATTGGTACGTTGAAGGACTTTGGAGGTGTGCATCACCCCTTCTGTGTAGAATGCTATACGACCAGCAGTCCAGTAGGAAATTCCGCTGCCTATGATTATTAGGATAAGCGTCACTATGGAGTAGATTTTGACGTGACGGAGCGAGGGGTTTTGGTTTTTTTTCATTTAATTTTCCCTGATCTGGGGAATTTTTTACCCGTAAAGCTTTGGTGTGATGACTAAGTTTAGATACAAAGGTAGGCTTAATTGTCTGATTAGGGCAATTAAGGGCATTTTCTCCCATCCGGAATATTTGGGGCACGCAGGTTGGTCTTAGAGACATAAATTAATCACACAACCTAAATATCGAAACTATGAGTTCTTTATTGTATTTCATCGCAGTAATTCTCCTGATCGGCTGGTTAATAGGGGTTTTTGCCTATAGTGCCACAGGTTTGATACATGTTTTACTAGTATTGGCGATAATCGCCGTGCTGTTCAGATTGATTTCTGGCCGGCCTGTCTAGTCGTGAAGGATAATCCATAAAGTAATGAAAGGTGAAATTAAGCCTATATCTAAATTGCTTTTTGTTTTTTTGTATCAAAACTTTACTTAATAATCTGAGTTTTAACACTAAATAAATCACAATGAACAAATCAACAATCAATAAGACACTTTGGTTTAGCGGACTTGTCACCGGAGCTTTGCTTGGTGCTTACCTTTATAAGAATAAAGACGAATTTGGTCCTCAGAAGGAAAAACTCAACAGCCTCTTGGGTGATTTCCAGTCCGTTTTGCTGGATTTGAAAACCAAGCTGTTAGAAGCTAAAACGGAAGGTTTGGAAGCTACCAAATCCGCACTTCAGGCAGCGAAAGACAAGGCAGAAAAAGTGAAATGAAATAGGTTTAGAATTGGGAAAAGGTGTGGCCTTTAGCTACACCTTTTCTTTGGTCTTGTCCACTCAGGGCTACCCCATTTACACAATTAATTTACTTCAGGTTTTCAAGTGAAGATGAATATGAGATGAAGAATAAAGTGATTTTAGTAATAGATGATGAACCGGAAATCAGAGCTCTTTTATCTAGGTTTTTAGATAGAAGAGGGTTTTCAGTAATCACAGCGGGTACGCTCAAAGAGGGCAGAAGACTGTTTGAACAAAGAAAACCTGAATTGGTATTCTTGGATATAAATTTGCCCGATGGAAGTGGGTTGAGTGAATTGAAACATATCAACTCCGGCAAATTACAGTTCAAGGTAATCATGATGAGTGCCTTTGATCATAACGAAGTAAAAACGGAAGCTATCCGATATGGAGCATTGGACTTCCTAAGTAAACCATTTAACGTGGCTCGGCTGGACTCGGTGGTCCAAAGCCAGCTGATTAACACCCCCAACACCAAATAAACAATGGCTAAGATTCTCGTAATTGACGACAATATAGATATATGTCAACTTTTAGAGCGATTTCTCACCAAGAAGGGCTACGATGTGGAAACGACTATCTCAGGAAAGAATGGACTCGAATTGGTCAAGAAAACCTTTTTTGATCTGATTTTCTGCGATTTCAAATTGAGAGATATGGAAGGTAGAGATGTCCTGATGAAAGTCAGGGAAATGTCTCCAGGAACCCAGGTCGCTATAATTACAGGTTATGCGGATGTGAAGATAGCTGTGGAAGTGATAAAAAATGGAGCCTTCGATTATGTGACCAAGCCATTGATCCCAGATGAGATCATAAATCTGATCGAACGAGCCCTGGCTGCATCTGTAGCCAGTAAGTCTAATACGCAGACGTTTTCTAAAGCTACCCAACTTAAAAAGGAATCAGAATCCGATTCCCAGAAATCCAACTCTAAGTATCTCAAAGGTACCGGGGCTGAATCAAAAAAACTGTACAAGGAGGTAGCACTGGTAGCACCTACCAACCTAAGTGTGGTTATATATGGGGAGAGTGGCGCAGGGAAGGAAAACATAGCCAGGACGATCCATGATCAAAGTGAGCGTGCGGGCAAGCCTTTTATTGCAGTGGACTGCGGTGCAATGACCAAGGAGCTTGCGGGGAGTGAGCTATGGGGGCACGAAAAGGGGTCTTTTACCGGGGCCGTGGGTGAGAAGCCGGGACAGTTCGAACTGGCTGATGGGGGAACAATATTTTTGGATGAAATCACTAATCTCACCTATGAAACCCAGGTAGGGTTATTGAGACTGGTGCAAGAAAGAAAGTTAAGGAGAATCGGGGGAACAAAGGATAAATCCATAGACGTAAGGATCATAGTAGCATCCAATGAAGACTTGAGAAAAGCGGTATCCGCGGGAAAATTCCGAGAGGATTTGTATTTCAGGTTCAATGAATTTAGTATAACTGTACCTCCATTACGCCATAGAAAAGCCGATATCGAGGCCTTTGCTTACCACTTCTTGGAACTTTCCAATCAAGAGTTGAACAAAAAAGTTTTTGGGTTTGACGAGCAGGTTATGGATGTGCTTAAGGAGTATCCTTGGCCAGGAAACCTGCGTGAAATGTTGAACGTGATACGTCGTGCGACTCTACTGACAGATGGGGGTAAAATGTCTGTTTCTGCCTTACCGCCAGAAATTGTTTATTCCAAAAAATTCAATTTTTCGGATTCTGAAGGTAACAGGACAGATGAAAAAAGCAGCAAAATCCCACTTAACCTAAAAGACGCCGCCGCTGTAGCAGAAGCGGAGGTATTGAAGAAGGTGCTGGAAGAGGTAAAGTACAACAGAACACAAGCGGCAAAACAGTTAGGGATAGACAGAAAGACACTCTTCAATAAGATGAAGCAGTATGATCTGTAAGAAAAGTTGCCCACCCTGCCCGGACTTGGTCCGGGTTTTTTTTTGATGATTCCTCCCGGATTATGCATGAGTCTCTGTGACGAGAGCTAAAAATACAGGGAATCCGTTGGTTTTGGAGTACCTTGAGCGCGGAATAGGAAGCCTAATGCATATTTGGGTTATATCTGGAATAGGAACCGACTGGCTTTATAGATGATTGCTTGTGATTGTAAACGCCTATGAACCGTACAGCTTATTGTGGGCGTGTTTTCAGCGTTTTGGGGAAGTTTTTGCATGTTATTGATGCCCTGAGTTGGTTTGGGGATTGATCAATAGAGATAATATTTGTTTTCCAAGCGTCAGAACAAAATTCTATTGCATAAGCTCCAAATAATGGTAAGCGTTCCTTTGGTGTGCCCTATCATGGCATAGGACTTGGGGATTTGATATGTAATTTGAATCAAATAAACCATACTAATATGACTACTGCAAAAGCAACACTCGCCAATCATTTAAAACTCGACAACAAAGCGATGAAAAATGTCTCGGACAAGCTAAATGACTTGTTGTCGGATTATCATATATTTTATCAAAATGTAAGAGGATTTCATTGGAATGTGAAGGGGGAGAACTTTTTTGACCTACACGAGAAGTTCGAAGAATTATATTCTAGGGTTTATGAAAATATAGATGAGTTGGCAGAAAGGATTGTTACCATAGGTTTCAAGCCCCTTCATGCTTATTCTGATTATCTGAAGAACACCATTCATAAAGAAATCACAGATGTAAGCAATGGAGAGGAATGTGTAAAGCATGTCATTGATGGCTTAGGAATATTGGCCCAGTCCCATAGGAAAGCAGCTAAAGTGGCAGAAGAGGCCGAAGATATCGCCACAGCCGACCTGTTGACACAATTTGTAGGGGATATAGAGAAAAGAATGTGGATGTTCACGATGTTCTCTAAATAAGCCTTGCTGAAAAGCAGTTCGCATGAAAAATAGTTAAATCACTCAAAATGATAGCTTACTGGTGTTTTAGAACATGCCCTAAATAATCTATCGTATTTTATACATGAAAGGCCATGGCGAAAGCTGTGGCTTCTTTTTAAGTCTAAAATTGTTCCCTCAGATTTCTCAGATAAGGATGCGGATCAGTGTAGATTACACGAAAAGGAAGTCTTGCTTTCATTTCAGTGTGTTAAATCCCAGTTCATTAATTTTTTTGGGAGAGGGAAATGGATGTTTTATTGGTGAGAGCAGCTTATAGAATCTACTTTGCAAACAAGGAGTATGCGATTACCCGATGGTAGAAAATTGGTAAGAGTTGCCGCTAGTTTATTTAATTATTCAGTTCTTCTGTGGAGTGGTTTTTTTAAGGGTGCAATCCGGTAGTCCAAAAAGAAGGTCTTTAATAATAATGGGAAAGCGGCAGATTTCTCTGCCGCTTCAAAAAATAGTTTAAAAAGGGCTATGGATTATAGTCTTACTAAGATAATGATTTGATACAAAATTCATGACATTTTGAACTTCTTTTATCGCATCTGAGCCTTCATGAATCTGATATTCCAAGTGTATGGTTGTGGGGAACTGATGGTTGTCAGAGTTAAAATCAGTATATACATTCACTTTTATTGGGGAAATTTTACACTTGTGCTATTTTCAAAGCTGGCTGGCAAGAAAGTCGTTTAGTCATAGAAATTCAGGACATGTATAGCAAAAAGATGGGAATTGAAGAAAGAATAAAAAGAGGGGATTTTATGAGTGAGGTACAGTTTCTAACTTCTAGAAGTGGGGGTGCTGGAGGACAGCATGTGAATAAAGTGGAGAGCAAAGTCCAGCTGAAGTTTGATATACCAAATTCCCGGCAACTGACAGAGGATGAAAAAGCCCTCCTGATGGAGAAATTAAAGACTAAGACTGATCAGCATGGAATAGTTCAGCTCCAGTCTCAGGAAAAGCGTTCACAGATCCAAAATAAAGAACTTGTGATCCGGAAATTCGAGGATATGCTTCGCAGGGCTTTTCACAAAAAACGGATCAGGAAAGCCACAAAACCTGGAAAGGGAGCAGTGGAAAAGCGGCTCAAGGCAAAAAAGAACCAAGCTGAGAAGAAGGCCAACAGGAGTTGGAAGGAATGAGTTTCCGGTAAACTGTTTACTCGCGGCCATCCATCAGGGTATTATTGGTTAAGCCCTTAATATTCTTTAATGAGAAGGGTATGATTCTTAGTAGAGTCGGGCTCATGGATTTTCATAAGGTAATTACCACTTGGCTTTATGATCCGCATAGAATATTTCGGTTCCGGATTGGTGATAATTTCCAGGTTATCCTGATTTTTGAAGAGATTGGTTTCTCCGGGATTTAGATCTGGAAATTGATCCAGGCTGTCATATTTTTTGAAGTACACCGTGTCATTCCCGAATCCCTTGAAGGGTATATCCAGAAAACCACGATTGTTTTGAGGCTGCTCGAAATTGAATTTCCCATTTTTCAGTTCACTGTAGCCGGGACTGGTGTTTTGGGAAAACGCCATTAGACTCGTCCCAAGGATTGCAAAGGAGAATAGGATTGATTTTTTCATTGCTATGTGTGATAGAGGAAAAGGTGACTTTCATTGGTTGGATAAACTTCAAAGCAAGTTACGGGAAAGTTTATTTATAAGTTTGTGGCCACTTGATTTTTAAGTTTTTCTAACTAGGAGTTCATCTTTTGAGACAAGTCTTTCAATGCATCATCCAATTCATCACCTGAAGATTTGAGATGATTGATCAGTTCTTCTATTTCCGAAGGCTCCAAATCAACGTTCTGGATCAACTCTATGATACCTAATATTCTGGCTAACGGTGCCCTGACCAGGTGAGATTGATCTGAAGAGAGTTCTTGAAGCTGTTTGTTCTTGGCTTTCAGGGATTTCATATATTCCTCTTGCTCAGTAATATTTTGAAATGCAGCCAGATAACCTTTTTTGATGCCTTTTTTATCTTTCAGCGCAATGCCATAGACTTTTATTATGATTGGGTTTCCCTGCTTGTCCTGCAAGTGCTTTTTGAGGATAAATCCTCCTCCTGTGTTTTTGTTTCGAATGTTGTATAAAATTTGTTGGTCTTTTTTGAGATACTTTGTTGGGGTCAGGTCTATGACATTTTTGCCTATGATCTCAGTGTCCGAAAATCCGGTTATCTGCAAGATGTTTGAGCTTACATAGATGAAATTACCCTCCACATCCACTTTAAAAATCCCAAGGTTGGGGTTAGTGAACAGCAGCTCCAACTCCTGTTTTCCGCCATTTACTTGGTCATAGAGTTTTTTGATCAGATAGTAAAGCAAAAGCCCTGAAAACAGTACATAGAGGCAGCCCTTTAGTATCTGAAACCGGGACATTTCCCTGATATCATCGCTTAAAACAGTAACGAGCAGAAGATCGCTGAAAAATATCCAGACGAAACCTAACATTAAGTAGATGAGTGTAATGAACCAAGGTTGGTTATAAACTTTCGAATTAGATTTTTGCATAAGAATTATAACAATCTATCCTGAAAAAAAGTAGTGCAGTAAGCTATGATGATACAAGATAGGTTTTTCTCTCTAAATCCGTATTTTATTGAATGTCAGGTAAATATTAATCGGTAAAAATCTCATGATGGGTGGATTTGAATTCATATTTAAAGGGGCGCTACCCGGTTTTTACTGCTTTTTATGACAGTTATCTTCCAAAGCCAGATAAGGAAGACAAGTTTATGAAAATGCTTTACTTTAAGTGAGCTACCCAACAGAAAACAATTGCCTATAATGTTGGTTAAATTAAGAACTACGCAAAGAATAGCGTTATATAAACAAAATTTGTTAATGAAAGATCAGAAAATATACATTATTGGAGCTGGTTTGGCTGGCTTGGTAGCAGCTTTAGAACTTGAAAAGGCAGGTTTTTCTCCAGTGATTTTAGAAGGGACTGATGGCATAGGTGGGAGGATGAAGACCGATGAGGTAGATGGTTTTCTTCTGGATCATGGTTTTCAGGTGTTACTCACTGCCTATCCTGAAGTGAAGCGATACCTCAATCTGGCTGAGTTAAATTTAAAATATTTTGAGCCGGGGGCTGTGATTTTTGGTGAGGGTAATACATTTGTAATCTCCGACCCACTTCGAAATCCCCTCAAAGTGGTAAGTATGGCCTTTTCCCAGGTAGGTAGTTTTTTGGATAAGGTCAAGATGTTTAACCTGACTCAAATGCTGAAGCATAAATCCATAGAAAGCATTTTCAATGACCCTTCCATTACTACTGAGCAATACCTAAGGGATTATGGATTTACTGAGCAGATCATCAGCAATTTCTTCAAACCTTTTTTCCGTGGGATATTCTTGGAGAAGGAGCTGAATACCTCTTCCAGGATGTTTGAATTTGTCTTCAAAATGTTTTCTCAGGGACTGGGAGCTGTGCCAGAAAGAGGAATGATTGAAGTTCCGAATATACTCCGTAGAAAATTGAAAAACACCCAGATTGCCTTCAATGCAAGCGTGAAAGAAGTACGTGGACAGGAAATTATTATGGAAAGTGGCGAGTCTCTGCTAGCTGACCGTATCATCATAGCTACCCAGCCGGACAAAATAATGAAGCAGGTAGAGGGTCAATTCGAGCCATCTAAATCAGTGATTACGCTTTATTTTTCCCTTCAGAAATCATTTATGGTTCGGCCCATGCTGGGTTTGGTTCCTGGTGAAAATCATCTGATTAATAACTTCGTGTTTATGACAGATGTCTCATCAGCCTATACCTCCAATGGAAGAGCGTTACTTTCCGTTTCTATTTTGAATACTGGACTGATGGAGAAAGATCTTATAAAAGTGGTACAAGCTGAACTGGAATCGCTTACTGGAATCAATGCGGAATTCTTCAAATTCCTGAAGTCTTATTTTATACACTACGCTATACCTGCTGTGGGAGATATGAAGGACTCTATTCCATTTACGGAGTGCCAGATCGCTGAGAATGTATATCTGGCAGGCGACTATCTGCTCAATGGATCCATCAATGCCGCGATGACTTCTGGACGAATCGCTGCTGAAGCAGTTGTTCATAGTTTCGCACCCACCTACTGAAAATCCGAACAGGAGGTAGAAATAAAGTCAGATGCTTTCTGTAAATGTTTTTTGTATTCTGCGCCTGAGATTTTACGTTAACTTTGCCCTATGCAAACTATACCTCCCTGCCCAGCGTGTAATTCGCCCTATGGCTATGAAATGGATGAAAAACTGATCTGTCCGGAATGCAGTTTTGAGTGGAAGTACGAAGATGTTAAAGATGAAGTAGAAGAAGGACTGATCGTAAAAGACGCCAATGGTACTGTGCTGGCAGACGGTGACGCTGTGACCATAGTAAAGGATCTTCCGGTAAAAGGAGCTCCCAAACCAATCAAGGCAGGAACAAAAGTGAAAAGTATCAGATTAACGGAGGGCGATCATAATATCGACTGCAAGATTGAGGGATTTGGGTCAATGGCGCTTAAGAGTGAGTTTGTGAAAAAGGCATGAGGATGGTGGGGTTGTGGCCTTTCCCGCGGATTTACGCTGATAACTATGCTGATTAAAGCAGGTTAGATTATAGTTTTTCCTCTTAGCTTTTCAGTCATAGTAAATGGCGAAAAGCGATTGGCAGGACAGTATGATCAAAAGGCCTCTATCGTTGCTTCTGGAGCTACATAATTATAGAGTACTTTTCCGGAGTCTTTTGATCATAGGATTGAAGAGTAAAATTAATACGCAGGATGCAACTACAATAGAAGTTGCATCCTGCGCTTACTGGTCACTGTAAACTTTTGTGGACTGTCGACTTTGGACTGTAAACTGAGCACTGTAACCTGATCACTGCTTACTTGCCATCGGTGTTTCATCCACTTTTACATCTCCTGATACGTATTGCAAGGCGTCCAGGAAGTAGGCAAGGACTGCTGGATTTTCAAAGCTCTGTGCGTTGTGGGAAGTGGAAATATACATCGCTCTTCCTTTACCGTCTTTTCTGATCCAAGAGACATACGTCTTGCCGGAGGTTTTTTCCTGGCCTTTTCTTTGCCCTTCGATCTCGGCATTGTTGAAGTAGGTCAAAGGATGAAAATCCAACTCGTCGTAGGCGTTTTTGTAGAAATAAGGCTCGTCCACATGATTGAATCCTTCTGCTGGAAGTGACTTGGTCAATGGATGATTAGGATCCTCAATTCGTACCTGGAAAGCCTGCTGTTTCGTATGATAATCAAAACTTCCGCCGATCAGTTTGGAGAATTCCATGGAATTGTTCAGCATGGTATTTCCTCCATGCACGACGAGAATTCCACCACCTTTTTTGACGTATTGTATGATGTTGTTTTCCAGTTCGCCGGCTTTTTTCCAAACGGCTACACTATCCATAGATGCGTCTTCGCTGAATACATCTACAAAGAGATTTCTATAGTCACCCTTCGCATTGGTGTTGTTGAATACCACTGCGTCGAATTCTTTCAACTTCTCTTTTTCCATCATAGCGATGTCAGTGCTGCCTGTCACTTCAAAAGCGCCACTTTTCTCACCGAGGATTTCGATCATGGCTTGGGTATGGGGATTGACCCAGTGCCAGAAGCCCGTGTGCAATGAAAACACAAGGATTTTCTTTTTCTTTTTAAACGGGAAATTGGCCTTCTCAGGAGCCATATCCTTGATTTTGTCCTTCCAAGCTTGATCCAAAGGGATTTCTTGCGGGTTCTGTGCAAAGGCAAAACTGACACTGGCTAGGAAAACGATTCCGTAGATAATAATCTTCTTCATGGGGTAATTGGATGAACGGGTTAGTCGATAATTGAGATTTCCATATCTTTAAAATTCGATCCCAATAACCTGAATTTTATATGATATTCAAAAGAATTTTCTGCGCTGCGGTCATTTACCCAAGTTTAATAACGCTGATTTACGCTCAAAAAGTAAGCTTGAAGGAAACAGATAACGGAATTGATTTCGTGATTGATAGTCAGTCTGTTTTGACTTATCAAACGACTGTAGAGGATGTTCCGCAGGGAATAAAAAAAGATTTTGCAAAATCGGGATTCATCCATCCATTGAAATCACCTTCAGGGGAAGTGCTTACCAGGATTCAGCCCAAAGACCATTATCATCACTATGGTATCTGGGGGCCATGGACCCGTGCCACGATCAATGGCAGGGAGGTTGATTTCTGGAATCTGGGAGATGGAAAGGGGAGGGTGGACTTTGACCATGTGATTTCAAAGAAGGAGGCAGGAGGGGCTGCTGAACTGAATGTGCGCCAAAACCATATTGATCTCAAAGCTCCGGAATCAGAACGGATAGCCCTTGCGGAAGATCTTCGCATCAAAGTAAAGCCAGCGGACAAGGGGCGCTATATGGTAGATTACACCAGTACAATAGAGACAAAAATAGCTGGGGGAATCCTTCTGGATGATTATCGCTATGGTGGAGGGATAGGTTTCAGAGCCACCGAAAAATGGGGTAAGGATAACAGCAGTATCCTTACTTCCGAAGGAGATGCCCGAAAGACCGCAGACGGGACGAATGCCCGATGGATCATAGTCCAAGGCGAGACTGACAATGCTTTGGGTGGGAGTGGCATCCTGTTTTTGAGCCATAATACGAATAAGGCATTTCCGGAACCTCTTCGTGTATGGCCAGAAGATCAATACAAAGGGGAGGGAAACGTATTTATCGAATTCACTCCAATCAGACATGAGTCTTGGGAGCTATTGCCCAATAAGAGATATACATTAAAATACAGAATGATAGTCTTTGACGGTGAGATGAGTAAAGAGGAAGCAGAGGCGTACTGGAGGGCTTTTGTCAAGTGAGTGTAAGGCCTTCTCACAAAAAAAATGAACATGCAATAACTTGCGAATTAAAATAAACCCTGATTTTACATAACCCATTATGATTATGAAAAGAAGAGAATTTATCAAGAACAGTGCCTTGGCAAGCGCGGCAATAGGTTTTCCAACTATAGTGCCCGCTTCGGTTTTTGGAAAGAATGCCCCAAGCAATAAAATAAACATTGGTCAGATTGGTTGTGGACGTATTGCCAGGGATCATGATATGCCAGGGGTATGGCGGCACGATGTCGCACGTATAATCGCGGTTTCTGATTTGGACAGCAATCGAATGGCAGATGGCAAAAAGCTGGTAGAGGATTATTACACCAAGAAAATGGGCAAAGCATATCTTGATGTGAAGGAATATGGCGATTACAAGGATTTGCTTCAAAATAAAGAAATAGACGCTATCGTGATCAGTACCCCGGATCACTGGCATTCCCAACCGGCCATGGAAGCCGCATTGGCGGGTAAGCACGTCTATCTGCAAAAGCCAACATCCCTGACCATCCGTGAAGGAAGACAATTGGTAGATGTGGTGAACAAAACCGGTGTAGTCCTTCAGCTGGGAACACAGCAGAGATCTAGTGAGCAGTTTAGAATTGCGGCGGAACTGGTGAGAAACGGCAGAATCGGTAAATTGCATACCGTGAAAGTAGGTCTTCCAGGAGATCCATCTGGGCCTGATGCTCCGGAAATGCCGATTCCTGCCTCTCTAAATTACGACATGTGGCTGGGATCTACCCCCGAGGTCCCATATACAGAAATAGGCGTTCATCCTCAGCAGGGATATGGCCGACCGGGATGGTTGAGACTGGAGCAATATGGTGCAGGTATGATTACCGGCTGGGGACAGCACCACTACGATTCAGCTGCGTGGGGAATGGATACGGAGTTAACGGGGCCGAGATTTATTCAGGCCGTGGCTGAGTTTCCACAATCAGGTCTTTGGAATGTGCATGGTGATTTCATGTCCAAGGCCGAATATGACAATGGGGTAATGATGTACACCAGTGGGGGCTATCCAAACGGGATCCGATATGAAGGTACAGAAGGCTGGATTTGGGTTTCAAGGGGCAATTATGTAGCCTCTGCTTCTGACCCCGTAGCCAAAGGTAACAGTGCCAAAGCACTGGATGCTTCCGACCCGAAAATTTTGCAATCCGTGATCGGGCCGGATGAGATCCAGCTGATCAGAAGTGATGAGCATCATGGCAACTGGCTGGGAGCAATACAAGGAGAGAATGAGTTGCTATCTCCTGTGGAGATTGGTCATCGTTCGTGCTCAGTGTGCTTGGTGACACATATTTCTATGAAATTGGGGAGAAAGCTGGAATGGGATGCCAAAACGGAGAGATTCGTCAATGACGATGAGGCAAACGCTATGCTTGAGAGACCTCAACGAGCACCTTATGGCACCAACAATGTAAAAGTTTAATAAGTAACTGTTTTGAAAAATACTGTATTAGTAGCTGTGGCGGCAGTGGGAGTTTTGCTTTCCTGCGAAAATAAAGAATCAGTGAGCCAAACACCGGAGTCGAATGCCGAAATAACGATCATGTCCTTGGACCCAGGGCATTTTCATGCCGGATTGATCCACAAGTCTATGTATCCCCAAGTGGATTCCACGGTCTATGTTTTTGCCCCTGAGGGTGCGGAACTCCAAGACTATATGAACCGCATGTCTGGATATAATAATCGTGAGGATGCTCCCACGGCATGGAATCTACAGGTCAGTACCGGAGATGATTACCTGGACAAGATGATTTCCTCCAAACCTGGTAATGTGATGATGGTCGCTGGCAAAAATGACCGTAAGATTGATTACATCTCAGCAGCTGTCAATAATGGGATTCATGTATATGCAGACAAGCCTTTGGTAATCAATAAAGATGGATTCAAAAAGCTTTTGGATGCTTTTGCCCAAGCGGAACAGAATGATCTTTTACTTTATGATATCATGACAGAACGCTTTGAGATAAGTACAATCCTTCAACGGGAACTGTCTATGGATCCTGCTGTTTTCGGGGAATTGGAAAAAGGAACCTTGGAAAATCCTGCGATTACCAAGGAATCCATACACCATTTCTTCAAGTATGTGTCCGGAAGCCCTCTTATCAGACCTGATTGGTTTTTTGATACCGATATTGAAGGTACAGGCATAGTCGATGTGACTACTCATTTGGTGGACTTGATTCAATGGGAAGCTTTCCCAGAAGTCATCCTGGACACCACGGATGTAGAAATGCTTACGGCAAAGCTCTGGCCTACAGTAATGGATCTGGAGCAGTTTAGGTTAGTTACTGGCAAATCTGAGTTTCCGGGATTTTTGCGGAAAAACGTGACCAATGACAAGCTGAGTGTCAACAGCAACGGTGAAATGAACTACAAGCTGAAAGGTGTACATGCTAAAGTGAGTGTCATCTGGAACTATCAGGCACCTGAGGGAGCCGCTGATACACACTACAGTATGATGCGAGGAACAAAAGCCAACCTGATTATCCAGCAGGGTGAAGCTGAGGATTATGTAGCCACGTTATATGTAGAACTGTTGGATGGACAGGATGAGGCTCTTTTAAGTTTGGTGAAAAAGAAGCTTCAGGGACGTTTTCCGGGACTTGATCTGCAAAAGACAGGAGAGAGTAAGTATAAAGTCATCATTCCTGAAGAATATCACAATGGACATGAGGCACATTTTGCACAGGTGACCGAAAAATATTTGGAGTACTTCACCCAAGGCAACATGCCAGCTTGGGAGGTGCCAAATATGATCGTAAAATATCATACAACCACTGAGGCTTTAACAAAAGCATCAGAAAACTAAAATAGTCTAAACAGGATTGCCTTATTTTAGGTTGGTTAGATAAGTTCAACATTATGGATCAAGCTAACCAACCTACTTACGTGTCTAAACCTACTGTGGCAATCGCAGGAGCAGGTGGATATGTGGGGCGATGGTTTATCCATCAGTTCAAGGATAAATACAATATCATCGCTCTTAGCCGCAAGAAAATTAAGGAAAACCCATATCTCCAGGTGACCTGGAAGCAGGTAGAGCTGTATTCGATTTCCAGTACTACAGAAGTGCTGAAAGGTGTAGATGTTGCCATTTATCTGGTACATTCCATGAATGCTTCCACACGCCTCAACCAAGGGAGTTTTGAGGATACGGATTTACTTTTAGCTGATAATTTTAGCCGTGCAGCTCATATCAATAAAGTAAAACAGATCATTTACTTAGGAGGACTTTTGCCAAAGGAGACTGGAGAGAAATTGTCCCGGCATCTCAAAAGTCGCCTCGAAGTAGAACAAACCCTAGGAGCTAGATCAGCAAAACTTACTGCGATTCGTGCTTCCATCATCGTAGGGCCAGGAGGATCATCTTTTGACATGATCAAAAATCTGGTAAAAAACCTTCCTGTGCTTATGTGTCCCAAATGGACTGAGTCTTTGACGCAGCCTATTTCCTTACGCGACACCTTGGATATCATAGATACCTGTGTGGGAAATGAAGAGGTTTACGGAAGGGCCATAGAAATAGGCAATCCTGAAGTGATATCATATCGCAAAATGCTGGAAGTCACTGCCAAGGAGTTGGGCAAGAAACGATTGGTTTTTTCCGTCCCAGTATTTTCTGTGGGGCTTTCCAAACTCTGGGTTGGTTTTTTTGGAGAATCTCCTCCTCAATTAGTATCCCCCTTGGTAGAAAGTCTCAAGCATACTTTGACGGTATCGGAGGAATTGAAATTCCGTGAAAAACAGATAGATTATCTTACCTATAAAGAATCTGTACGAGAAGCCTTGGATTCCAAGATCGAACTGCCCAAACCAAGTTTTTATCCAGTGGATAAGGTTAAAAATACAGTGAGAAGTATCCAGAGAATGTCAAATCCCCAAGGGGATTCGGCCACATGGGTTGCCCAACGCTATAATATCTGGTTGCCTTCGTTTTTCAAGTTTTGGATCAAAGGAAAAACGATGTCAAGCGGAGAGATTGTTTTTTGCCTATTGTGGAGTAAAAAACCCATGCTACAGCTGACATTGATACCGGATCGCAGCGAAGAAAATAGGCAATTGTTTTATATTTCAGGAGGGTGGCTTGTCAAGAGATTTGATCACGGCTGGCTGGAATTTCGGGGAGTTTTAGATAGCAAATATGTCATAACAGCCATCCATGAGTTTGTGCCCAGATTACCATGGCTTATCTATGTGAACACCCAGGCTAGAATCCATTTATGGGTGATGAATAGATTTAAGAAGTATTTGGAAAATCGACCGACTTAAAATATCTATTATGTATATCCGCTTTTCTGCCAGTAAAACAATAAAAGCATCATAGGATTCGGAAAACACCAGCATCAAGGCCACTTCGGTCACCCGTCTTCGGTCTTCCGTCCAGTAAAGCAAAGAGAATATGGTTACTGGCATCATTGCGGATAATCACAATATCTATTTTTAAAATATCTTAAAGCGAGCATTAAATATTTAAAAACTATGAAAAACTTAATTTTCAAGAACGGAGATAAAATTCCAATCATTGGACTCGGTACATGGAAAAGTAAGCCGGGGGAAGTAAGTCAGGCAGTTTATTGGGCAATAGGGGCTGGGTATAGACATATAGATTGCGCTGCTGTGTATCAAAATGAAAACGAAGTAGGTGAAGGCATCGCCAAAGCAATAGAAGAAGGTCTGGTAAAGCGGGAAGAGCTTTTTGTGACTTCCAAACTCTGGAACAATTCCCATAAAAAAGAACAGGTTTTACCGGCGTTAAAACAATCTCTTTCCGATCTGAAGTTGGATTATGTGGACCTGTACCTTGTCCATTGGCCTATTGCCTTCAAAGCCGATGTTGGTTTTCCGAAAGGCAGGGAAGATTACTATACCTATGATGAAGTATCCTTAGGGGAAACTTGGGAAGCCATGCAGAACCTAAAGCAAAAAGGTCTTGCCAAACATATAGGCGTATCTAATTTCAATCAGAATAAATTAGAAGAACTCAACAAAGTAGGTGGTCAACAGCCGGAAATGAATCAGGTGGAAATGCAGCCATATCTTCCACAAGAGGCTTTGGTAGAGTATTGCCAGTCACATGGGATCTTATTGACTGCTTATTCTCCGCTGGGATCACCTGATTCCAGGGCAGAAAGACATAAAAATGACCCTCAATTACTTGTGGATCCAGTGGTGAGGGAGATTGCTGACAAGCATAAGGCAGGGATCGGCCAAATTCTCATTGCCTGGTCTATTGCAAGGGATATTGCTGTAATTCCAAAATCGGTGAACAAAGAAAGGATAATTGATAACCTGGCAGCCGCCAATATCAATCTGGATGATCATGATATGATGGAACTACGAGATATAGGAATCACACATAGGTTTATAGACGGCTCTATATTCACAGGTGAGAACAGTCCCTACACTACCTCGGATCTTTTTGATCAACCGTGAAATAGAAGCCAGAGAGCAAATAAAAAGGCTGTCCCACAAGAATAGAGGGGCAGCCTCTGGTTTTTGCAGGAAAAGAGGACTGACTGATTCCCGATTTTCAGGTGCCTTATTAAACTTGGGTTCAACTAATTGCTGCTTACAGAATCTTTTCAACCTTCCTCCTCCAATGCTTCCAGAATATCCGCAAGTTCATCAAAGTCTTTCAACCCGGGTTTGATTTCTTCTCCTCCTGTCAAGGATATCCCATATAGATTAAGCTCGGAAATCAAGGTCTCTACATTGTCGGCTGTAATCCCTACTCCAAGGATGACTTTACAGTTTTCGCTGATAATCTTAATGGATTCCATATCCTTTTCATCAAGTTTTTCATGTGCGGACGTCACGTGAAAATATATCCCAGACCCAGCAAGTTTTTCTGCCACTTCTACTTCTATACGCCTGACCTCTTCCAGCTCCATTTTGTAGATCAGGCCATAGCCCTTGCCTTCCAGTTCAGTTAAGGGTTCGATTCTGTCATGTTCTATCCATTTCACTGTGGGATAATTTTCCAGCGTCGCAAGTATATCGCCAGCCTCGTAGTTTTCAAATTCTCCGACAAAGTCCAATCCTGATACCCATCCAGTGATCTCGTTGAATTGGGTAGGGTTAATGTATTTTCCGGATTCTTTTTCTAAGGAAAAACCCAACAAATCCACATACATTCCCGCGCAGTATCTTGCATCAGAGAGATTGGTGATACCGCTTATTTTTACAAAAGTGCTTAAAGACATGATTCAAATTTTGAATCCGCTAAGTTAAACAGGATGATTGGGTAGAAAAATATTTCATGATCTGCCATAATGCTGTTTTACCTGTTTTTCAAGAAAATCCTAGTATTTTTAGTCATTGAAGGATTATATGAATAAAGCACTACGATTTGTTTTTACGATTCTGCTCGGACTTCTTATTTCCTGTGATCGGGAAATAGAGGAAAGCCAATTAGATTTGGGCTATGATTTTCAGCCTCTGGAAGTAGGGTTGTTTTGGTTGTATGAAGTGGATCAGACCATTCATTTTGGTGAAAATGATTCCGAGCAAACGCAGTTTTTTTACAGAGATAAGATCCGAGGTTTTTATACTAACGAAGCAGGGGAGCAGGTTTTTGTGGTGCAGCGTGACAAATCCTTCGATAGAATTGAATGGAGTCTAGCATTAGCCTATACGTGGATCAAGCGGGATTTCTCTTTGGTGAGAACCGTACAGAATCAAGCACTAGTCACATTGGTCTTCCCGCCTACAGACCAGGTGATCTGGAATGGGAATGTGTATAGGGATACGGCGATGGATGAGTTTAGCCTGGAAAATTCAGGTGGCTTTGTCCTAGTGAATCAAGAGGACAGCGATGATGAGGTGACTTATCGGGATATTCGGTATGAGGTGTATGAAAAGGGGGTGGGAATGGTAGAAAAATATGACGAGGTGCTGACCTACTGCTCCAGAAATGACTGTTTGGGAGATAAATTAATTGACTCAGGATATAAAGTAGCCATGAAAATGATTGACCATGGGAAGGATTAAACTACTGATCTGCCTGCTTATATGGACTTCTATGGTCGAACTTGCCGCACAGGATCGTTATGCGGTGTTTTATAAGTTTAAGCCTCAGGTGAATTTTTCACTCGATCATCCCGAAGATTTCCTAAGCCAGAAATCGCTGGCCCGTAGAACTAGGGAAGGGGTCGTCGCAGACAGCCTGGATCTTCCTGTGGCGCAGAAATATGTGGACGAAGTAGATCAAAAGTCCCATTATATACTTTATTCCAGCAAGTGGTTCAATGCAACGATTGTAGTCACAGACGCAGAGCGTGTGAAAGAAATTCTAGCTTTCCCCTTTGTGGATAGAGTGGAACTGGTAGGGCATGGTTTTATCCCAAATCCCAATGCAAGAACCGGGAAAACGATATACGATTCGGCGAGGAATAAATTCTGCCCACCCACTTCAGAAAGTGCCCGTTTATTGGCTACTAATGAAGAGGTGTACGATTTTCAGAATAATCTACTCGCAATAGATAAAATGCATGAGGAAGGATACACAGGGAAAGGAGTGACCATTGCAGTGTTTGACGCAGGCTTTCCGGGTGCCGATGTAGCCAGTCCTCTAGTGCATTTACAAGGCAGCGGACAGATTATCGGAACCAGGGATTTTGTGCGTCCATGGAATCAAAATGTGTATTCTGACAATCAGCATGGAACCAATGTGCTTTCCCTGATTGCTTCAAACGAGGCAGGAAAGCTTGTGGCGGGGGCACCGGACGCCAATTATATATTAGCGATGACTGAGGAGGTAGCCACTGAGTATTGGGTGGAGGAATACAATTGGGTACGTGCAGCTGAGTATGCGGATAGTTTGGGGGCTGATATAATTAATAGCTCGTTAGGATATTTGGATTTCGATGATCCGGAGATGACCTACACTTTGGATGATCTGGATGGTGAGACCACCATAATCGCCAGAGGGGCGACGATAGCGAGTAACAAGGGGATTTTGGTGATAAACAGTGCAGGCAATTATGGTTCTTCAGAATCCTCGTTGAGTTCTCCATCGGATGCCAAAGGGATTTTGGCCATAGGTTCGGTGACCAGGGATCTGAGTGTCTCAGGTTTTAGTTCCCGTGGTCCTACAGGAGACGGAAGGATAAAGCCTGACTTGGCAGCTTTCGGAAGCGGAACGGCTTTGATCCGTGCCAATGGCCAGGTGGGCTATTCCAACGGCACTTCCTTCTCAGCACCGCAGATTGCCGCTTTGGCAGCTGGGCTGTGGGAAGCGAAGCCGGAATGGACTAAGGATAAGCTTGTAGAGAGTCTATTGAACAGCGGCACACAAGCGGATGATCCAGACAACCTCTTGGGGTATGGGATTCCTAATTTCTTCGACGCATTATATGGAGAGATACTTAATGTAGATGGAAATGAGAAAGCTGTGGAATGGAAAGTTTATCCAAATCCTTTGCCAGGAGATGAGCTTCAAATATATTTTGGGAATAGTTTACATGCTGATTTCACGCTTATTGACTTGAATGGACGTATTTTGGAGCATAAATCGCTGGAAAGACCCAGCGTCAAAGAACCTTTCAGCATTCTATTGGAAGGGGTGAAGTCAGGGTTTTATATAATCCAATTGCAGGAGGGGGCCTTGATCAAACAAAGTAAAATAGTAAGGCAGTAGAAGTAAAGTTGGGGACTTGGGATATTTTTAGCTTTTTTACATAAACAATCCATAACGCATGTCACCATTAATAGCCCCTTCAATCCTTGCGGCTGATTTTGCCAATATTCAGGAAGAAGTAGAAATGCTAAATGCCTCGCAAGCTGATTATATCCATGTAGATATAATGGATGGGGTTTTTGTACCCAATATTTCTTTTGGATTGCCAGTAACAGAGGCGATTCATAGGCATGCAAAAAAGCCGCTGGATGTCCATCTGATGATCGTAAGCCCTGACAACTACTTGGAAGCCTTTAGAAATGCCGGTGCGGAAGTGATCTCTGTACACTACGAAGCTTGTACTCATTTGCATAGAACCTTGCAGGCAATCAGCAGCCTCGGAGCTAAAGCAGGTGTGGCAATAAATCCCCATACCCCTGTGGAATTATTGTCCGATGTCATAAATAATATAGATGTAGTTTGTGTGATGTCTGTGAATCCTGGTTTTGGAGGGCAAAAATTTATAGAAAACACCTATTCGAAAATTTCCCGTTTGAAGGATTTGATTTTGGCCAAAGACGCTGACACCAAAATTGAGATTGACGGAGGAGTAACTTTACATAATGCGCCTCAATTGGTTGCTTCTGGGGCTGATATATTAGTGGCAGGAAGTTTTGTGTTCAATTCTAAGGATCCTATAGAGACTATCAGGGAATTAAAGGATGTCCGCTTGGTCTGACAGCTCAGAACACCATTTATCATAAAATTCCTTAAAAAAAGCCAATAACCTTTGAATTTTTGGCTTTTGGTTTTTTTATTGAGGATTATACAAAAATTAAATTACAAAGTTTATGAAAAAAGTACTGCTTTTCGGAACGTTGTTCGCGTTTCTAGGACTTGCTGCTTACGCACAAGACGAGAACAAAGTCACAGATGAGGACTTGGTAAAATATGCAAGTATGGAGGTTCAATTCTATAATTTCCTAAATTCTAGAACTGAAAAGATGAAATCAATGATCCAGGAAAATGAAATTTTCCAAGGTGGTGCTAGATATAATGAGATAAAAGCCGCTTGGGGTGACGAAGCTAAAATGACTGAAGCTAAGGTGACTGAAGAAGAAAAAGCAGCTTTTGAGGAAATCCAAGCTTTCCAAAATTCCCAACAGGAAGTTTTGAAAGAATATAAAACCGAGTTGATTATGGACGAGGAAGTTTTGGGAGCGGGGACTTACAATAAGGTATTGGCAGCGACCAAAGAGGATCCTTCAATAAAAGAAAAGCTGGACAGCTTGATAGCTGAAATGAAGGCAAAGCAGGAAGCGGAGAAAGGCGATACCGAGGATCCTACAGACGGAAAATAGGATTTTATTCATCTTAATATCATGATGCCTCCCAATCGGGAGGCATTTTTTTTTAATTTCACACCAAGAGTATCAAGACATCGTTTAGATAAGTATGAATTTCAAAAATATAGCCTGCTCATTTCTATGTTACTTTATCGGTGTTTTGGCGGTTTCGGCCCAGAACGAAGACATATTTGGTATATCAGATAAGGCCAAAAGCCCAAAGAGCGAGTCTGGACTGGGAAATGTTGCCAGAAATGTGTTGGAGATGTTCAGCTTGGAGCTTTCCGGTGGGGGTGCCTATCAGCAGTTTAACACAAGCTTTTATTCGGCCAATCCAGGATTATATCCTTTCACACGAGTTCAGAACCTAGAGGGAGACCCACTGGATATCTCTGAAGAAAACCCATTGGAAATGAAAGGCGGAGACTGGGTGTTCCCCAATTGGAATGGTGGGGTGAGGATAAACCTTTTTAACCTACTGACTATTGGGGGTGGTTTCGGTCAGGAGTGGGGTAATCTGTCACCTATGCGAGGTGGAGATTATCAGTTTGACTTTGAGGGAGCGAGCTATCAGGTGGATAAGCTTTACGGAACTGTAGGATTGGTGCTCTATGATGCAAATAGGAGACGCTCATTTCTTAATTGGCGCTATAGACATTACTCATCATCCAATTATTACATGCAATCCGAGTTAAGACAAAGGGCCAGACAGAACTATCCTTGGAGATTTATCCTCGAAGCAGAGTTTGGTACGTTGAATCTCAAAAAAACCTATGATGCCTCATTGGACCAAGGGCCGGAGCCCTACCAATCAAGGCTAGCTGTATCAGACAAGAACTATTATGGATTGGGATTAAGGATAGAACGTGATTTTTCCGATTACACGAAAGTGTTTGTGAAAGGGGGGGCGGATTTTCGAAGCTTTACCTATGCGGCATCTGATTTTTCGGAGTTCCAGGAATTAAATCAACAAGTCTATGCCATGCAAGTGGGATTGGCTGTTCGGTTCCCTGGTACCAAGCGTTGCAAAATCGCTGGCTGCGGTGTAGTAATGAAGCACATGCACAACGGAGTCGAGTATAGAGGCAGCGGAATTTTCAATTTCCAGGATAGGAAAATAGGACAATGGTATTAATGTTCTGAATATACACTTTGGTGTTTGTAATCTCTTTTCAAAACCAGTCGGTTTTTACTATCTTGCAGCCTTAATCGACCCCGTGAATAGCATTATATGGCTCAAGGAGAAAACGAGAACATCATACCCATTAACATTGAAGAGGAAATGCGTGGTGCCTACATCGATTATTCGATGTCGGTCATTGTTTCAAGAGCGCTTCCTGATGTCCGTGACGGACTGAAACCAGTACACCGCAGAATCCTTTTCGGTATGCAGGAACTGGGAGTATTACATAACAAACCTTATAAGAAATCTGCCAGAATTGTCGGTGAGGTACTTGGTAAGTATCACCCACATGGTGATTCTGCCGTGTACGAAACTATGGTCCGTATGGCGCAACCCTGGTCTCTAAGATATCCTTTGGTGGATGGACAGGGTAACTTCGGTTCTGTGGATGGGGATAATCCCGCGGCGATGCGTTATACTGAAGCCAGACTGAAACGGATTGCTGAGGAGCTTTTGGTGGATATCAACAAGGAGACAGTTGATTTCCAGTTCAATTTTGACGACTCCCTCAAGGAACCAATAGTATTACCTGCTAAAATACCGGCACTCCTGTTGAATGGAGCTTCTGGTATAGCAGTAGGCATGGCGACAAATATGGCTCCTCATAACCTAGGAGAGGTCATCGATGGGATCATTGCCTATATAGACAACAATGAGATCACTATTGCTGAGTTGATGGAGCATATTATTGCTCCGGATTTTCCGACGGGTGGTATTATCTACGGTTACAATGGAGTGAAGGCTGCCTTTGAAACCGGCCGTGGTAGAGTAGTGATGCGTGGGAAAGCCAACGTGGAAACAAAAGAGGGCGGAAATAAGGAGATGATTGTCATCACTGAGATTCCTTATTTAGTGAACAAGGCGAACATGGTGGAGAAAACCGCCGCTTTGATCAACGAAAAGAAAATTGATGGGATCTCCGCCATCCGGGATGAATCTGACCGATCAGGAATGCGGATCGTCTATGAATTGAAGCGGGATGCCATCTCCAGTGTCATCCTCAATAACCTTTATAAACACACTCAGTTACAGACTTCATTTTCAGTGAACAACGTAGCTCTGGTGAAAGGCAGACCTCAGACCCTGAATCTGAAGGACATGATCGTCCATTATGTCAATCACCGTCATGAGGTGGTGATCCGCAGGACAGAATATGAACTGAGAGAAGCAGAGAAGAGAGCCCATATTCTACAGGGGTACCTGATTGCCCTAGACCATCTGGATGAGGTCATTTCCTTGATCAGAAACTCAGCAGATCCAGAAACTGCCAGGAATGGTTTGATGGAAAAATTTGATCTGAGTGAAATCCAGGCCAGGGCCATCCTCGATATGAGGTTGCAGCGGCTGACCGGAATGGAACGTGACAAGATCATCAATGAGTATAAGGAGATCATGGCCTTGATCGAAGAGCTCAAGGAAATCCTGGCCAACGAGGACAGAAGAATGGAGATCATCAAAGAGGAGCTTACAGAAATGAAGACCCGCTACGCTGATGACCGCAGAACTGAGATAGAGCATAATGCCGAGGATTTTAGTTATGAGGATATGATCCCAAATGAGGAAGTGATCATTACCGTTTCCCATGAAGGATATGTGAAGCGCACCGCGCTTACGGAATACAAGACTCAGGGGAGGGGAGGAGTAGGATCCAGAGGTGTAAGCACCAAGCAGGATGATTTTACGGAATATTTATTCACGGCTTCCACACATAATTACCTGCTGATATTCACTGATAAAGGGAAATTATTCTGGCTAAAAACCTATGCTATCCCCGAAGGCTCAAAGACCTCCAAAGGAAGACCTATACAAAACCTGATCAGTATTGAGCAGGATGATAGAATCCGCTCCATCATCCAAGTGGCGGATCTGAACGATCAGGACTATCTGAACAATCACTTTCTAGTGATGGTGACCAAGCAGGGAATTATCAAAAAGACTACACTAGAGCAATATAGCCGCCCAAGAACAAATGGTATCATCGCATTGAATATCCGTGAGGATGATCAGTTGGTCAATGTGGAAATGACAAACGGCAGTCAGCATATCGTCATTGCGGCCAAATCCGGTAGAGCTATTCACTTCAATGAATCGGCAGTACGGCCAATGGGACGTACCGCCACGGGTGTACGGGCTATCAGGCTAAATGATGAAAAGGATTATGTGATTGGCATGGTATGTGCGTCTAAGGAGGATGCAACGTTGCTGGTTGTTTCTGAAAGGGGTTATGGTAAGCGCTCCAATCTTGATGAATATAGGATCACCAATCGTGGCGGGAAAGGTGTGAAAGCAATGAGCGTCACAGAGAAAACAGGGCCCTTAGTCGCAATAAAAGAGGTAGTGGAATCGGATGATTTGATGATTATTAACAAATCGGGTATTACCATTCGAATTTCTGTGGATGGACTTCGTGTAATGGGAAGGGCTACTCAAGGAGTTCGCTTGATTAAAATCGGAGAAAATGACGAGATTTCGTCCGTAGAGAAAATCTCAAAAGATGAAGAGGTGGAAGCTATAGTTGATGCTGCCCTTTCAGAAGAAGAAAACACAACTGAATCACCATCAAATGAGGAGTCTGATAATGCTTCAGATGAATCAACAGAAATAAACGAATAACCAACCAAACAAGAAAATACGCTAAAATGAAGAAGCTAATTCTATCAATGGCCTTGATCGGTGCAACGACCCTGGCTTTTGGACAAAAAAAAGTGGTTCGTTCTGCAGGGAAGAACTTCAAATCGGGGGATTTGCCAGCGGCAATGGCTGATATTGAAGCTGCTAGTGCTGATCCAGATACTGGAAGTGATCCTGCTACTTATCTACTTAAGGCCCAAATCGAAACCAAGATGTTTGGTTCGGATTCCTCTAACACCGCTTCCACAGTGGAAACCGGGCAGGAGGCATATGCTACTTACATGAAAGCCTTTGAAATGGGAGGAAGTGATAAAGAAAGTGGGGTAGGAAAGGATATTTTTGCTGAGGATATGCCTGGTGTACCGGATAATCTCAGACCATATTCCATCTTTACCTTGAAAAATATCGCCTTCGATAAAGCACTGGAAAGATACAATGATGACGATCAGGAAATGGCTTATGAGTTCTTCGATCTGGCTGGTGAGATTGACAAATCTGATACTGTAGTGCATTACAACGCAGGTTATATAGCCAATGAGCTGGGCAAAACGGAAGAGGCTAAAAAGCACTTTGGCTACCTGCTGGATATCGAAGAATATAATAAGCTGACTATTTATTATTTGATGGTGCAGATATTAAGCGGTAATGATAAAAACCCGGAAGCAGCCTATGATATGATCATGGCGGGTAGAGAAGAGTATCCTGAAGACAAAATTCTTGCTGAGTATGAAATTCAATTGTTGCTACAGTTGAACAAGATGGATGAAGCTATGGCTTCAATTCAAGATGCATTGAAAAATGATCCTAACAACGCCGGTATTCTATTGAGATCCGGTTACCTGAAAGAGCAGTCAGGTGATGTAGAAGGAGCTTTGGAAGATTACAAAAAATCAGTGGAAGTAGATCCTGAGTTCTATGACGGAAACTATTATGCAGGAGCCCTTTTGTTGGAGAAATCAAGAGAAATAGTTGTTGAACTAGGCGGATTGTCGGATGAAGAGTGGGAAGCTAGATCTAAATCTATGACTGAGGAAGCAAATCAGTATTATAAAGAGGCTATTCCTTACTTTGAGAAAGCACTTGAAATTAAGCCTGATAATACTGAAGTGATGATAATCCTGTTCCAAATTCATACCCGGTTGAAAAACGAAGCTGAAGCGGAAAAATACAACAAGAAGTTGGTAGAATTGAAAGGAGCCAACTGGCAGGAAAACATGTAATGCAACATGATTGAAATAATCTCAAAAGCCTCTGAACAATCAGGGGCTTTTTTTATCTCTTGCCATAGCATATTGGAGTGCAGAGGATGAAAAAATATATAGTCTGTATTTTTAATCTTTTTATCTTTGTGCCCGGAACTAAGTATTATCAATGCGCTTGCAAAAAATATTCATTTTAGCTCTTATTTTTTCAGGGATACATTCTTTTCAAGCTGAGGCCCAGTCGAAGAAGTTTATCGAGCTCTCCTATGATAGAGGGCCAATAATCGGTAACAACAAAGACTGGGCAAGTGAGCTTATAAATAGGATCGATTACTCAGGAGTAGATCTTAGATTTGGGTGGAGAAGTAGCAAAAACACTTACTATAATTACATCAATCGCTTTCCAAGCTATGGATTGGGATTCACTTCAGCAGTAAATTATTACAAGGAAATCGGAAGGCCAATGGGGGTATATGCCTTTGGAGAATTCCCTTTCGGTAAGAATGATTTCAGCAGAAAACTGAATTTCAGTTATTTTGCCCAAGTAGGACTTGGATTCAATATGAATCCTTATGAACCGGAGACCAACCCCATTAACGGTTTTGTAGGAACTTCAATAAACGCGCATGTTCATTTTGGTTTAAAAGCCGCATACAAAGTTTCTGATAACTATGAAGTATTTACCTCTGTAGGTACCAAGCATTATTCTAATGGGTCTTATAAAAAGCCAAATGCGGGAATAAATTTTGTTCCCATAGCTTTGGGGCTGAAGGTGAACCTAGATAAAGCAGAATTCCATCCAGGTACGAAACCGGATTTCCCACCTTTGCAGAAAAGAGGTTTTTGGAATATTGCGGCCTACACAGGGTTGAAAAGTTATGAAATCGGTGAGAAATCTTATTTCAGAGGTGGGCTAGGTGTGAATTACCTATGGGAACTCTCTTACAAATATAGAGCAGGATTAGGCATTGACTGGTTTTACGGGGCAGGAGCTCGTGAGAGGTATCCTGAAGAAAATATTGTTTTCACTGATGTGAATTCCTTTGCGGTGGTTGGATCCTGGGAATGGAAACTCACAGAAAACCTATATATGCCCATTGCCTTGGGAGTATATATAAGTAAGGCACATTTCAATGAGGAGACGACGGGTTTCTACGAACGGATAGGCATACGCTATAGGATGGATAATAACGTATTTGCCGGGGTACAGATCAAAGCCCATAAAGCAAAAGCAGATTTTTTTGAGTTTACCTTAGGCTACACCTTGCCAGGAAGGGTCAGGAAAGTGGTCGCATATTAACCAGCTCTGTCTCCTTTAATCAAAAAACATTTTTATTTACAGGAAGCTTGTTCTAGCTTGTGATAATTAATAATGCCCATTATATGATCAAGCCTATTTTGCTCAGCTGCTTAGCTTTCTTTTACCTGATGCTAAACAGCCTTTGTGGTATTGCCCAATCCCTCCCTACATCAGTCCTGTACCATCAGCTACTTCAGCTAAAAGAAACAAAAAGAGTACTATATGTGGCTGCCCATCCTGATGACGAAAACACCCAGCTTATATCAGCCCTTAGCAACGGTGAACATGTGGAAGTAGCTTACCTCAGTCTGACAAGAGGTGACGGGGGACAGAATTTGCTGGGAAAAGAATTGGGGACAGAACTTGGCCAAATCAGAACCCAGGAACTGCTGCGTGCCAGAGAGATCGATGGGGGAAGGCAATATTTTACACGGGCTATAGATTTCGGTTATTCCAAACATCCAGATGAGACCCTACAGAACTGGGATAAGCAAAGCGTGCTTTCGGATGTGGTTTGGGTAATAAGAAACTTTCAGCCGGATATTATTATCACCCGGTTCAATACCGTGCCTGGGGGAGGGAACCATGGCCACCATACTACTTCCGCTATGTTGGCTGAAGAAGCATTTGATCTTGCCGCCGATCCCAAAGCTTTTCCTGATCAATTGCAATTTGTCTCGCCTTGGCAGACGAAACGGATCTTCTGGAACACTTATAATTTCGGAGGTGATTTCCAACCGGAAGACTCTGAGAAGTATGCCGTGATCCAAGTAGGTGAATACAATAGCCTGCTAGGCAAAACATATAGCCATATAGCTGCGAATAGCCGTACTATGCATAAGTCGCAGGGATTTGGTGCTACTCCAAGAATCGGTGCGGGAGTGGATTACTTACAGCTTATCAAAGGAGAAGCATTTGAAGTATCGGCATTTGAGGGTATTGCCAGTAGATGGAAAGAGATAGACAGTGGGGAAGAAATAGAAGCCATGTTTCAACAGCTCTTAGAAAAATTTGACTTTAAAAACCCTCTAATCAATCTTAAAGCCCTGATGGAAATCAGGGCAAGACTTGCGACAGTCAATTCAGAAATCCCATGGTTGACTGAAAAATCCAAGAAGCTTGATGAATTTATTATCAGGTTATTAGGTCTTAAAATGGAATTTGTAACGACAAAGGAACTTGGCTACACCGGAGAGAAAATCCAGGCGCAACTGGTAGTCAATAATCCTTCTAGGGTTTTGCTGACAGACGTATCATTAAGCTTATTTGATGAAGAATATGACAGCAAAAAAAAGGTTTCGGCAAACAATGAACCCATCTATGTACCCGTGGATTTTACTATTTCCGAATCTACTCCATTGTCACAACCCTATTGGTTGATAAACCCTATTGTTGGTGCCCTCTATGATGTGAAAGATCAGACAATGATCGGAAGACCTTTTAACGAGGTGAGTATAGCAGGGGATCTCACTTTCAGGATCAATGAACAGGAATTCCAGACAACCCTTCCATTGGAGTACAAGTACAATGATCAAGTGGACGGAGAGGTAAAGCAGCCTTTCACGATTGTTCCGGAAGTCGATCTGGAAGTGTCAGAGCACAATGTCTTTTTGCTACCAGGAGTAGATCCGGTGGTGTCCATTGCGGTCAATTTCAAAAGTGAAATAAAGGAAGGGGAACTTACTTTTAAAAATCTCAAGAAATCAGAATTTGAGATTTTGGGTGTGGAGGATGATCTCAGTCAGAATAAGAAAATTTATAGAATATCCTTTAAGCTGGACAAAAACGAACAGCGGGAAGCGGTGGCTCAGTTTACAACTTCTGAAGGGATTAGTTACGAACGAGTTACGCATAGGATTTCCTATAAGCATGTTCCCAATCTTACCTACTTTTCGCCGGCTTCTATTAATGTGATACAGGAGGAATGGGATGTATCGGGGGGTAAAATAGGTTATATCATGGGAGCTGGAGATGATGTGCCATCGGTACTCGCTTCACTGGGATATGAGGTTTCGGAAATCAACGATTTTTCCCTTGTAAACCTCTCACAATTTAAAAGTATTGTGTTGGGAGTCAGGGCATATAATACAAACAAGAAACTTGTTGCAAACCAACAAAATTTAATGACGTATGTAGAAAATGGTGGTAATCTGGTAGTTCAATATAATGTAGCTAACCCCTTGCTTATTAAGAATTTTGGCCCTTATCCATTTTCTATCAGTAGAGGCAGGGTGACCGTAGAAGATTCTCCCTTTGAGGCCGACTGGGATCATCCGGTATTAGCTGGTCCAAATAAAATCACAGAAAAGGATTTTGGAAACTGGGTTCAGGAAAGGGGACTCTATTTTGTGACAGATATCGCCCCGGGATATTCCAATCCCATCACTTTCCAGGATCCGGGAGAAAAACCTCAGCCTGGTTCATTGATCTATACCAAATATGGTAAGGGAACATACATTTACACCGGGATTTCGTTCTTTAGGGAATTGCCAGCAGGAGTTCCTGGAGCGATCAAATTATTCATCAACCTGATCGAGCAGTAATTTTGGAAGAAAAGCGAATACGTTGGGATTACTTGTATGCAGGTTTGATAGCCTCACTTTTTGTATTTATGGCCTTGTTTTATTGGCTTAAAGTTGCTTTCGAATGAGCGGATTGGACTGGGTTGTGCTTTTTGGGACTTTAGCGCTAATTGTTACTTATGGAGTTTACAAAACCTATGGGCCAAAGAGTTTAGATTCTTATCTACGCGGTAAAAACTCTGTGAACTGGTGGACTATAGGCTTGTCAATTATGGCAACCCAAGCGTCTGCGATCACTTTTTTGAGTACTCCTGGCCAAGCGTATGAGGATGGCATGAGATTTATCCAGTTTTATTTTGGCTTGCCATTTGCGATGATCGTGATTTCTGTGGTGTTTATACCGATCTACTATAGACTGAAGGTTTATACAGCCTATGAGTTTCTGGAAAGTAGATTTGATCTGAAAACAAGGACCCTTGCCGCGTTGCTTTTCATCATTCAGCGTGGCCTTGCTGCCGGGATCACCATCTACGCACCAGCGATTATCCTTTCCACACTACTGGGCTGGAATCTCACCTTTACCAATATCCTGATAGGATCACTCGTGATTCTCTATACAGTGTCCGGAGGCACGGAAGCCGTGTCTATTACACAAAAACAACAGATGGCCGTAATGATGGGAGGCATGATCCTAGCAGGTGTAATAGTAGTCCAACTGCTTCCCATAACTTTTCAGGAAGCCCTACATGTGGCAGGCAAGATGGACAAGTTGAACATGATAAACTTTGAATTCGATATTTCGGATCGATACAATGTCTGGTCGGGGATGACCGCAGCCGTGTTTTTGTTTCTCTCATATTTTGGTACAGATCAAAGCCAGGTACAACGCTATCTATCAGGGCAGACCCTTTCCCAAAGCCGTATGGGTTTGATTATGAATGGCTTTCTGAAAATCCCGATGCAGTTCATTATTTTGTTTATCGGCGTGATGGTTTTTGTTTTTTACCAGTTTTTTCTTCCTCCTGTTGTTTTCAATAAGGTTCAAACGGATAAACTTCGTGCAAGTGAATATGCAGGGGAGTTTGAAGAGCTGGAGCAGCGATATGAGGAGAATTTTGAAAAAAGCAAAGTTTCCTATCTGGAAATGCTTGAAGCAATCCAGCTACAGGATGAGGGTAGAGAAGCGGATATCCGAGAGAAGATAGTGGGACTGAAATCCGAACAGAATTCCATCCGTGAGGAGGTTAAAGATCTAATTGTGACAAACGATCCTGTTGCAGAAACACGGGACACTGATTATGTTTTTATGCGTTTTGTGATGGATCATTTGCCTAAAGGAGTCATAGGTTTGCTTTTTGCGGTAATTTTCTCGGCGGCGATGTCTTCCACAGCTTCAGAATTGAATGCCCTCGGGTCTACCAGTACAGTAGATTTATACAAAAGGTCAATCAATAAAAATGCTAGCGATAAACATTACCTGCGCTCATCTAAGTTATTTACTGCTTTTTGGGGATTAGGTGCAATACTCTTTGCTACGTACGCTTCTTTGTTTGAAAATCTTATCCAGGCAGTGAATTTATTGGGCTCACTTTTTTACGGTACTATTTTAGGCATCTTCTTGGTCGCTTTCTTTATGAAATGGGTGAAAGGACAAGCGGTTTTTATCAGCGCATTGCTGTCCCAGGCTCTTGTTTTATTTGTCCATTTCCAGAATGGTGATGTAATGGAAGGCAATCTCTGGGACATAGGATACCTCTGGTACAATCCGATAGGGTGTCTATCGGTTATGTTGTTAGCAGCCCTTATTCAGCTGGTAATTCCGCCGAAAAACCCTAAATCAAGCTGATTTCTTCTATTAAGAAAAATATAAGCACCGATATTCCCGCTTAAAATTATAGAATTCCTGGCAGAGTCGCTGCCTAGTCAGGATTTACACTAATGTCTGAGTCAGCAGAAATAAAGAGAAGCTTTCCTGCGAGGAAAGCTTCTCTTTGAATTAGGCTAGCCGTCTCATGTGAATGGACAAACCTGGACAAAATATTATTTTAAAGTTTTGATGAGGCGCTCGTTCAGTGCCACATAGTCCTGGTTTCCAGCTTCCTGGGCGAGTTTTTTTGCTTCCTGCGCTGTATGCGCCGCACTGGTTTTTTCACCTAGTGAAGCTTCGATTTTCGCTTTCAGGTGCATAGTCCAGTATTTAGGATCATCTTTCACCGACTCACTTATCCATTTGTAGGCTTGCGTCATGTCTTTTTTGTTGGTGTAGTAATAGCTAGCTGCGGAATATAGCAGACTTGGGTCGGTCGTATTACTGTCTATTACATATTTTCTGATCTGCTCCATTACCAGCGGGTCAACTTGGGTCTCGATTCTAAAATCAACTTTTGTGTTTTCCCACCTTAAGGAAAGGTCAGAGCCTGTATCCGTCATGTTGGTAAAACTGATTTCAAATGTTTCTGCCTTTTTTTTCAATTTTTCAGGCTTGGTGCTGAACCTAAGCATATCATCTCCTGGGTCATAGCCTATAGCTCCCCATAATTCTATATTCTTGGAAAGAATCATTGTCCACTCAGATTTATCTGGAATAGCATATAGTGCATATTTACCAGCGGGGATAGTTTTGCCTCCAATGATCACATCTGTGGAAAAAGAAAGCACCGTAGCCCCATTTGCACCGGTTCTCCAGATCTGCCCGTAAGGTACCAGCTCCCCGAAAATTTTTCGCCCCTTGATACTTGGTCTGCTATAATCCACCGTCACGTCCGTGAGCCCGACCTTTTGTGCTATTTTGGCGGATGGTGAGGCTTGAGGCATCTGGATTTGCTGTGCAAAGGAAATGATACTGCATAGCAAAAAAGTCAAAGTAAATGCGATTTTTTGTTTCATTGAATTGGGATTAATAACTTGGTTTAAGTTTCTTAAGCGTAAAATTTAAGGATAGGGTTTAACATACTGCAATTTCAGTTTTTTCATAGAAAAAAGACTACTGTAAAATCAATTTTGTTTAGAGCTCCTAGCCTTTTCTGTTGTTTATCACCTTCAACCAATAACCTTCGTATAAGATACCATGAGCCTAGCAATTATAAGCCCCGGCAAAAAACCGGATATTTGGATTAAAGAATTTAGAGCCCTGGCACCTGATCTGGCTATAGAAGTATATCCGGAAATCAAGGAGCCTGAAAAAGTAGAATATGTTTTTCTCTGGCAGCATCCTGAAGGCATCCTGTCCGATTTCCCTAATCTAAAACTGATCAGCTCTATGGGGGCAGGCGTGGATCATATTCTACGGGATAAGTCAATTCCAGAATCTATACCAATAGTGCGGATAGTGGATGAAAAACTCACCTTTTCCATGACCAATTATGTGGTGATGGGAGTGCTCAATTTCCATAGACAGACTTTGCGCTATCAGGTTAATCAATCCCAAAAAATCTGGGATATGAGCAACCCTGAACTGGAGGCGGCCATAGGGGTGATGGGAGTAGGTGCCTTGGGTAAGGACGTGATGGATAAACTGGACTACATGGGGTTTCCGGTAGTTGGATTTGGATCCACCGCGAAAGCGGATTTTGAATACCCCTATTATGTTGGGAACAAGCTGGAAGAGTTTTTACAAAAGGTAAATGTTATAGTCTGCCTGCTTCCACTTACTCCCGATACCGAGAATATCCTGAGTTTATCGTTATTTGAAAAGTGCAAGCCCAACACCTACCTCATCAACGTGGCTAGAGGAAAGCATCTGGTAGAGGAGGATTTGATCATAGCCTTAGAAAGAGGATACCTTTCTGGAGCTATGTTGGATGTATATAGAGAAGAGCCCTTACCAGAGGAGCATCCGTTTTGGGACAATCCGAAAATAACCATGACTCCTCACATTGCAAGCGTGACCAACCCTCAGGCTGCGGCACCGCAGGTGATAGAAAACATCAAGCGGATAAGGGAGCATAGAGAATTGATAAATGTAGTTGATCGAAAACGCGGATATTAGAAGTTTTATGGAAAAGACATTTAAAATTTTGTGCCCTACCGATTTTTCAGAATGCTCTCTCAATGCCATAGAATATGCCACCAAATTGGGTGAAAAATACCAGGCTGATTTGGTGCTTTTTCATGTACTGAATAGGGAGGATTATGAGAAATTGTCTCCTCAGGATATTTCCGGCAAGCATCAGATGGATTTTGTAATGGAAAAATTGAAAAACCTACAAGAGGCAGTGCTTGGGGAAGGAATTAATAACGGCCTTAAAACTTGTTCTACTGTGGTGAAGGAGGGGAGTATTGTGAAGCAGACCTTGGATTTCGCTGCTGAAATGGATGCGGATTTGATAGTAGTAGGTACAGAGGGCGTGAATGATTTCAGGGAAAACATGATTGGGTCCCGGGCAAGTAGAATAGTGGAAAAATCGGATAGGGATATTCTGGTGGTTCCCAGAAAAGTATATTTCAGAGCTCCCCGTAAGCTTGTGTATGCCAGTGATTACCTGGAGGAGGATAAAGTGGCTATCCAGAAGATCGTGGAAGTGGCTAGGTTCTTTGATTCTGAGATTGACCTGGTTCATGTCAGCTCCACGCACAAAGCACTTGATAAATCCCTTCACATGACAATGATAGATGAAATCAAGCCGTTTGTGAAGTATGATAAAGTCAATTATGTCTTGAAATCCTATAAGGATGAGGTGGCGTTGGGGTTGGAAAACTACCTGCAGACTGCCAAGGGTGATATATTGGTTACATTGAGCAAAAAAAAGAGCTTTTTTGATCAGATATTTTCAAAAAACCTCTCAAAAAAAATGACTTACTTTATCAATAAACCACTTTGGGTGATTAAATCTTTTTGAAGTTCTTACTCACTTTTTTTCCAGCCAAAAACCCCCTTTAAATACTCGGTGAATTCTTTTCTGGTTTGTGCATTATTGAAAACAGAACCCAAGGTATTTAAGAAGTGGTTGAAAGTCATTTCTTTCTTTTGAACTGGGGCAATAGGCTTTTCACTTGGTTTCGAGCCTACTTTTGGAAGTTCCGAGCTTCCCTCATTTGTTTTTAGACCTGGAGTAGGAGTCTCTGTTGGTTTGTACCCCACCAAGTCATCCGCCCTTCCAAAACTTCTCTTAGATCTGTCCCTATAACCAAGTTTTTCCTCAACCAACCCCTTATTATTATGGGATACAGCATCCTCAGGATCCAGTTCTATTGCTTTTTCATAATCTGCAATAGCACCTTCCAAATTGCCGATCCTGTCTTTCAGATATGCCCGGCTACTGTAGCGGTAGGGATTTTTGGGATCTAGATTCGCAGCCCGGTCGAGCTCGGATAGAGCCTCCTCATTTCTCTTGAGCAGATGCAAAACCACTGCCCGGTCAGAAATATAATCGGTATTGTAGGGTTCCAGAGATGTGATCAGGTCAAATTCCACTAAAGCTTCTTCGGTACGTCCTAGGCGGGAAAGCACACGTCCTCGGCTGAGATGGATCTGAGGTTGGTTTGGGCTGGTTTTTACCAATTCATCAAAGATTACCAAAGCCTCTTTGAATTTCCCTGATTTATATAATTCTATTCCTTTTTCTAAACTCATAATTCTGTTTTTTTAACCACAGAGGGCTCGGAGTGATACGCGGAGGGCGCAAATTTTATATGTTCTTAATCAATCTTTTGGATGCCTGCCGAAGTCTGGTACGAAAACTTAATATTCCCTGATCATTAGTGCCTAATTTTTCGAAACTCACCACTTTTCAACCTTCCAACTTTCCAACACACAACCTACCTACCCTACAAATACAAAGTTAATCCCAGAATAGTTTACCAAAGAATCTTTCCTGGGTTTTTGCCTGCTAATGGATCGGCATGTTATCTTTAAGCTCCCAAGAATAGACTGAGTGATGCCTCAAAATCCACAAACGGTACTTAAAGACCTGAAAGCGAAGAAATTTGCACCCATTTACTTTTTGGATGGGGAGGAACCCTACTTTATAGACCAGATTACCGACTATATAGAGAAAAATGCTATTGCCGAGCATGAGCGGGGGTTCAACCAGCTAGTGCTTTACGGAAAGGATGCTAATGTGGGGTTGATCCTGAATAATGCAAGGAAGTTCCCTATGATGGCGGATCGCCAAGTGGTCATTGTGAAAGAAGCCCAGAGCTTGCCTGATCTGACCAAGGAGGATTCCCAGAAGTTGCTGGTCAGTTATGTACAAAACCCTTTGCCAAGTACAATTCTGGTCTTTGCCCACAAGTATAAAAAACTGGATGGGAGAAGTGCGCTCTATAAAGAACTGGATAAAAAGGCAGTCTATGTACGCTCAGAAAAAGTCAAGGATTACAAATTGACAGATTGGATAGAGGGATTTATCAAGGAAACAGAACATTCCATAGATAATCGCGCTGCCCAACTTTTGGCAGATTCCATTGGCAATAACCTGGAAGTGCTTTCCAATGAAATTGGCAAAATGCTGATCAATTTCCGTGAGCCGACGAAAATCACCACTGAGCATATCTCCAAATATGTGGGGATCAATAAGGACTATAACAATTTTGAGTTTTTAAAAGCCATAGGTTTCAAGGATGTGGTGAAGGCAAACCAGATCATCCATTACTTTATCCAAAACCCCAAGGCCAATCCGGTGATCCCTATGTTTTCCCTGATGTTCAATTATTTCACCAGAATTGCGCTTATCCATCAGGCTAAGAAATCAGGAGCGGGCGAGCAGCAACTTGCCAGCCTTTTAGGGCTGCCACCTTTTGTGGTCAAAGAATATTTAGTAGCGTCCAGAAACTACAATTTGGGCAAGGTAATTGATGTGTTCGCATACATCAAAGAGGCTGATCTTCGTTTCAAAGGAGTTGACTCCGGAAGTATGAGCGAAGCTGAAAACCTCCGCGAACTTGTTTACAAGATTTTGCACTGATTACCTGAGCCACTTTATGAAACATCACTTTGTGCTCCTTGCGGGCCTGCTCGTGCCGAGCCTAGGACTTAGTTTGGAGGCGTATTCCCAATCTACCCTCTATCAGACCAGTTCGCAATATAAGCTAGATCATAA
Organism: Algoriphagus sp. AGSA1; assembly: GCF_021390545.1. GTDB lineage: Bacteria > Bacteroidota > Bacteroidia > Cytophagales > Cyclobacteriaceae > Algoriphagus. Next base: position 65,820 of record NZ_JAJUWR010000008.1, read on the forward strand.
CCTGGAGCTTTTTGACAAGCAGCTCTTTTCTGCAAGTATCTATGATCACACCCGGCTCTTGGAAAAGCCCATGAGCTCTGGTCAGGCCAAGACTTCAGAACTGAACAGGGCAATGGCGGCACTGAAGCTGGAAAGCCCAGATGGTGCAGGCCTGATGAAAAAGTACATTTTTGATCACGGAAATGATCCATCTGTGACCACAGCCGGATTATACCTAGGTGATCATTTTTTCTTTAAGAGGAATTTCTCTGAGGCAATTGAAAGCTATCAATTGGTGGATGAGGAAAAACTACCCTTGGGCACCCAGGCAGAAGTACTTTTCAAAAAAGGATATTCACATTTCCAACTCAATCAATACGCAGAGGCAGCGCCTTATTTTGATGCAGGAAAAGCACTAAACCAACAGGCAAGTTTTGATTCCTATTATTACAGCGGTTTCATTGCTATGGAAAACGGCAACACTTCCAAAGCAATAGCAGATCTTCAGACAGCATCCCAATCTGCCTATTACGCCAATAGAGTCCCGTATTTATTAGCCGCACTTTATTATAAGCAGGGCAGCTATGATCAGTTGATCAGCTATGCGGAACCAAAATTGACAAACGGTCAAAATCTGGAGAAAAAAGAGGTGATCTACCTGTATCTCGCAGAGGCTTATTATGCTAAGAAGAACTTTGCAAAAGCAGCAGAAAATTACGATGCCTTCATCAATTCCCGAAAAGGAGAACTCGGGAGAGAGGAAATCTATAAAGCAGGGATATCCCAGTTTGAAATCAAAAACTACCAGCGGGCAACCGATTATCTGAAAGCATCTGCCTCAGCTACTGATGAGATTGGCCAGGCCTCCAGTTATTATTTAGCTCAGGCATACCTGAAGTTGGAAAACTATCAGTTTGCATCCACCAGCTTCCAATCTGCGGCAAAATCTGACTTCAATCCAGCTATCAAAGAGGAATCCATCTTCAATTATGCCAAAGTAAACCTGCAGAAAGGAAGTTTTCAGGCTGCGATAACAGCCTTGGATGAATATGTAGATGCTTATCCTTCGGGAAAATATAGGGCAGAAGCTGAAAGTCTCCTTTCAGAAGCACTGGTAAACACCAACGATTATCTGAGGGCCATCGAACAGATGGATAAGATTTCCAACAAATCACCAAGAATTCAGGAAGCTTACCAGAAAGTGGCTTTCTATCAAGCCATGGCTTATTACAGGGATCAAAAATTTAACCCTGCTTTGGCATATTTGGATAAATCCCTGAAGTTTCCTGTGGACAGAAGTCTGGTATTGGATTCACATTTCTGGAAGGGTGAAATCAATTCAGCCGCAAACAATTTGCCCCAGGCCATCAAGGCTTACGAGACTGTGCTGAGCAATCGTCCTTCCGGAGCAAATGGAACGGTAGCCAAAACCTATTATGGACTTGGTTACGCATATTTCAATTCCCAGCAATATGCCAAAGCTGAAGAGCAGTTTAGAAAATTCACAGAAAACAGACAGATCATTGCCAACAAACAGCAATATGATGATGCGGTTTTGAGACTAGGAGATTGCTACTACGTCCAGAAGAGGTTCAATGAGGCAGCCGCTACTTTTCAAAAAGCTATCAATGAGGGTAACTCAGGGGTGGATTATGCCTATTACAGATTGGCTGTGGTGCAGAATTTCCAGTCCAGGAACCAGGAGGCATTGGGGCAGCTAGATGCTTTGATATCCAGGTACCCAAATAGCCTGTATTTAGAAGATGCCCTTTTTCAGCGTGGACAGATCTATATGGAGGAAAGCAGCTATCAGGCGGCCTCAGTGTCTTTCTCCGATCTATTGAGCACAAGACCCAACAGTCCATTTGTCCCGTATGCTTTGGAAGGAAGGGCCGTGGCTAATTTCTCTCTTCAGAATTACGATCAGACGGTAAAAGATTATAGCGCGATCTTAAATAACCACCCCAACTCTGAAAATGCGGAAACGGCTCTGAAAGGCCTTCAGGAAACCTTGGCATTGCAGGGGAGATCAGGAGAATTTTCTGATTACCTGACTCAATATAAAGGTGCGAATCCGAGTAATGGCAGTGTACAGTCTCTGGAATTTGAAGCTGCAAAAGGAACCTATTTTGACAAAAACTTTGCGCAGGCAACCAGAAGTTTCGAAAGCTACCTTAAAAATTATCCCCAGTCAGCACAGCGTGCGGACGCCCTTTACTTCCTAGGTGATAGTTATTTGCAGATGGGGGATACGGATAAGGCACTCGTTCAATTTAAAACATTGGAAAGAGAGTCTGCTTCCCCACAGAGAATCAGGGCAATGCAGAAAATAGGCACTATAGAATTGGATCGAGGTAATTTTGCGGAAGCCATTCCTTATTTGGAAACTTCCGTACAGAATGCACGAAGCAAACCCGAGGAAGCTGAGGCTGTACAAGGGTTGATGACTGCGAATTTTGAAACAAAGAACTATCAACAGGCAATCACCCAGGCTGAGCGCCTGTCAGCACTGGACGGAGTGATTCCCGAATCCTCGCCCAAAGCTTTGTTGATCAAAGCCAAATCACAAAATGCACTGAACCAAAAGGGGCAGGCTGAGCTTACTTTGACTGCTTTGGTGGGAGATTACAAAACAGAACAGGGTGCGGAGGGTCTTTATCTGCTGGCGTCCGCATTACAGGAAAAAGGGGAAATACAACAGTCGAATGAATTGATCTTCGATCAATCAGGTCCATTTGTGAATTATGATTATTGGTATGGGAGGATATTCTTGCTTTTGGCTGACAATTATGTGAAAAGCGGGGAGGAGTTTCAGGCAAAAGCCACGTTGGAATCTATCGTGGAGAACTCCACCAATGCTGAAATAAAAGAAATGGCTCAATCCAAACTCCAAACCCTTAACTAAACCATGATAAAGCTAGCGAAAACTGTCCTTATGACAGGGATTATCGGTTTGATGTCCGGATGGGCTATGGCCCAGACCCAGCAAAGAGGGGCGGTCACAGACCAGGAATTTGTGATCCGAAAAGACCGTGTACTCACTGTTCCCGTACAGCCTAGAATGTACGAGAAATTACCTGTGCTCCCTAAGCCTTCTGGGTTGAATGAATATTCTTATTTGGTATCAAACTATCCATTGAACATCAAGCCTTTGGATTTGAAAGCAGAGCCTTCCCAGAAGGTTTATACGCCAGAACGTTTGGATTTATACCCCGGTTATATCAGGGCTGGTTATGGCAATTTTGCCTCCCCGCTTTTGGAAGCAAGATATATGGGAACAGAAATTTCTGACTTCAATTACTCCCTTCAGCTGAATCACCAGAGTTTTGGTAAAGGCCCTGTGTTGGCAGAGGAGTCTAAAGAATCCCATACCAACCTCGGATTTGATGGGAGTTACTTCACGGATTTTTTTGAGGTTTTTGGTGGAGTGAGTTGGGATCAGGACAGTTATCAGTTTTATGGGGAAGATCCTGATTTTCTGATTGATGAAAACGGTGGTTTTGCCGGATTTGATGGGAATGTGCTCCAAGCAATTGAGTTTAAAGCCGGGATTAGGGAATTGGAGAAAGTGGGGCCGTTTAGCTACGAAGGACAATTAAGCTTTAGGAATTTCAATGATAGCTACTTGGTTAAGGAGAATCAGTTCGGAGTAGAGGCTAGTGGTACCATCAGACCTAATGACGACTGGTCGGGGAAAGTAGGGCTTTCGTATTTCACCACCAAGCCCCAGGATCTAAATTACTCCTTAAACAGGACATACTTTGCCATCCGGCCTACGGTTTCCTATAAATATGAGGCGTTTAATTTCACTGCGGGTCTGAATCTTGTTTCTGAAAATGATTCCTTGGAGAATAAATCCAGCGATTTCCATGTTTTTCCGGTGCTAAAAGCCAATTATCAGTTTGCTGAGGAGTTTGGCTTTTTTGGGGAGTTTTCCGGGGATGTACAGCGAAACACTTATTATAGTTTTGTAAATGAAAATCCTTTTTTGGGCCCCAGCGATCAATTGCTTAATACAGTTCAAAACTACAAAATCGAAGGAGGGATAATTGGCCAGTTTCAGGGAGCTTTCAGCTATCGTGCTGCTGCCAATGTGAGCCGCTATAATCAGATGCACTTCTTTGTGAATAATTATACCAATAATCTAGTGACGACCGATTCAGCTAGATTTAGACTGGTATATGATGATAAGACCACCGTTTTCAACATCAATGCGGAGTTAGGTTATCAGTTTTCTGATATTTATTCCCTTAATGGGAGACTGGATCTATATCAATACGACCTGGGCACCCAGGCAGAAGCCTGGCATAGACCTGTTTGGGAACTGAGGGTGAACAACCAGCTTACCCCTATTGACCGATTGATTGTACAGGCCAATTTAAACCTCATGGGGGGGGTAAAAGCCCGTGGTCGTGATATGAACGACATTCTGGGGCAAGAACCTTCTTCAGGCCCTTATGAGGTGGTCAAATTAAAAACTATTGCTGATTTGCAATTGAAAGCAGATTACGGGATCACAGAGAGAATCTCCATTTTTGCTGAAGGCAATAATCTTCTGAACGGGAAGAATATGCGCTGGCTTAACTATCCCGTGAGGGGAATTCAGTTCATCGGTGGAGCATCTTTCAAATTCTAAGAATGTTTAGGAGTGAGGGTTGGGGTTTAGACTCAATTCCCTTAGTTTCGTGACATTGCCCCCTTAAAATAATGACTGATAAAAGCGTAGATAATAAACAGTGGACTGATCCAAAAGATTATGGGCTGCCCTATGTGGAGCTTGTCCCATTGACTCAAATCCGACAACCTAAAAGAGAAGAAGAAATAGCAACTGCTATAGATGTGGCAGAAGTCAAAAAGAGAACGATGCAGACTATCACCCCTTCTCTCGCCCAAGCTGAAACGATCTCTAGACAGGAACATAAAATAGAGGAAAAGAAATCAGATAATTCCTGGATTTGGATAGCTGCTCTTTTGGCTTTAGGGGTAATGCTTGTAATTATCTGGCAGATGAATAAGACAGTGGTCTCTGAACAGGATTCGACAGTTCTTGCTTCCAAGTCAGTAGAGGGAGTAGCAAAGCAAGAAAATGATGAAGTTGCCGTTAACGTCTCTGCAGGTGAAGAATCGGAAATATATGATAATCAGGCTGTTGTTTCGGATTCCGTAAGTTCTCCAACACCTGCGGCTGAATCGGTTCAAACTGGTACAACAATTGCGCCTAAGGTGTCTGGAAACTTGGTCAGAGTTACTGAAAAAGGAGATCGTCCCCAATTCTATATTATAGTGGGAAGCCTTCCCAATGAAGCCTTAGCCTTGAAAGAAGCTGAGCAATATAAGAACCGGGCTGAGACGGTTTATCTGATAATGCCATACGAAGATGTCACAAATTATCGTTTGGCAATAGGTACTTCACGTGGCTGGACAGCCATTAATGAAGAACTGACTCGTGTCAAAGACCAGTACACAGAGGATTTATGGATTTTGAAATATTAATATGATTCTACTTCAAACGCTCTCTACAGATACACTTTCTGCAGCAGACAGCCTGGCGATGGGCGCCACGAAAGGTAACATTGGTCTTCTTGATCTATTGATCAAAGGCGGGTACATGATGGTGCCGCTGTATCTACTTTTCATTTTGGCGATTTTCATTTTTGTGGAGCGCCTGATCACACTCAACAAGGCTTCCAAAACCTCCTCTCATCTCATGGATCAGGTAAAGGTGCTGGTTCAAAACGGACAGACGGAAAAGGCGAAAATCCTCTGTGCTGGAGAACAGACTCCGGTAGCTAATATGATTGCCAAGGGAGTGGAACGTATAGGTTCCCCATTGAAAAACATAGAAGTAGCCATTGAAAACGTTGGGAAAATCGAGATTTACAAATTGGAGAAGAATCTTAATCTCTTGGCTACTGTTTCCGGTGCAGCCCCTATGATCGGTTTTCTGGGGACTGTGGCAGGTATGATACAAGCATTTATTGCCATTGCCCAAGAAGAAGGGATGGTTTCTCCAAAATTACTCTCTGAGGGTATCTATGAAGCGATGATCACCACAGCAGCTGGATTGGTGGTTGGTATCCTAGCTTACTTGGGTTATAATTTTCTGGTGTCGAAGGTTTCCAAGCTGGTACACAACATGGAATACTCTTCGATAGAATTCATTGATTTGTTGCAAGACTGATACGAATGGGACTTCAAACAAAAAATAAAGTAAATGCGGCATTCAGCATGTCATCGATGACAGATATCATATTTCTGTTGTTGATCTTCTTTATGCTTACCTCTTCCTTTATTACACCCTCAGGCCTGCCTGTGAACCTACCCTCTAGTGAGACTTCGGATATCATTATGCAGGAAGTCACTGTCACTGTGACCAAAGATCTGAAGTATTCCGTAAATGATAAAATCGTTCCTAGGGAACAAATCAAGACTGAATTAACTTCTTTACTTAGAGATAAGAAAGGCCAGGTCGTGTTACATATTGATAAAGAAGTACCTGTAGAGTACTTAGTAGAGATCGGAGGGATAGCTGCAGGGTTGGAGGCGAATGTGTCTATAGCTACAAAACCATTCTAAAAAATGGAATACTGGAATGCAGATAAAATAGAGAGCGAAAGCAAAAAGAAATCGTGGATAATCACAATTATCTTCAACATACTGCTTTTGATCGCACTTTATTTTATTGTGGTCTGGAAGCAGCCGGTTCCTCCTTTGCCAGCATTCGGTTTAGAACTCAATCTAGGGTTTACGCCTACAGGATCAGGGGAAAGAAACAGCCCCGCACCTCCCTCAGAAACTCCAACTCCAGTGGTGGAAGATGCGGCTCCAGGTGAAATAGCAAAGGCAGTGACCCAACCTGCTACACCTCCTCCAAGTCCTAAAACCGAAACTGCTAAACCGGCAGCACAGCCTAAGCCTTCAGTAAATAAAGCAGTCACGACTAAGCCTTCACCCATAAAGGGAGAGGAAAAAGCCACAGAACAGACTAAAAAACCTGAACCCGCTCAGAAAGAAGTAGCAAAACCAGTGGAAACTCCTGCCAAAGCAGAAGAAAAGGAAACCGTCCAAAAAGCTCCTGAAAAACCAAAAATCGACCAGAGAGCAATATTCGGTGCAGGTGGGACAGCAGGAAAAGGAACCACTCCTACTTCCGGAGGAGCCCAGGGAACATCAAAAGACAAAGGTGACGAAGGGGATCCAAAAGGAACCGTAGATGGACGTGCAATTATGGGAGTAGGCTCTGGGAAAGGAGCCAATTCCGGAGATGGATATAGCCTCGACTTGGCGGGTTGGGACTTTGCCCAGCGGCCTAATATCAATGATAGAGTTTCTACACGCAATGGAAAAATAGTTTTTAAGATCACCATTGATGATTTGGGAAGGGTAGTGCAGGCTGTTCCGCTGGAGTATAATGTCTCCAATGATGTTTTGGCCTATTATCGTCAGGTAGTCAATCAAATCTCCTTCAAGAAACAAGGAGGCACTGCTGCTGAGTTTTCTACAGGAAAAATCACGTTCGTTATTAAGGTTGATTGATAAATGGACTACCAGGAATCGCTGGATTATTTGTTTAATTCCTTGCCCATGTTCCAGCGAGTGGGGGCCGCAGCCTTCAGAAAGGACCTCCGGAATACGATTGCGCTCTGTGACCACCTCGGAAATCCAGAGCGCAAATTCAAATCAATTCATGTAGCCGGTACTAATGGAAAGGGAAGTTCTTCCCATAGTTTGGCTGCTGTTTTCCAAAGCGCTGGATACAAAACAGGACTTTATACCTCTCCGCATCTCAAATCTTTCACTGAGCGGATCAGGATAAACGGGCAGGAAATCAGTCCTGACCTGGTCGTTCAGTTTGTGCAAGAGAACAAGAGCTTTCTGGATGAGCTGAAGCCTAGTTTTTTTGAGATGACCGTAGGAATGGCCTTCTGGCATTTTGCACAACAAGAAGTTGATATCGCCATCGTGGAAGTAGGGATGGGAGGAAATTTCGACAGCACCAATGTTATTGTTCCGGTGCTTTCGCTTATCACCAATATTGGCTTTGACCATGTACAGTTTCTGGGAGATACGCTTCCTTTGATCGCAGGAGAAAAGGCAGGGATCATCAAGAAAAACGTCCCTGTGGTGATCAGTGAAACACATAATGAGACTAGTACTGTATTTGTAAAGAAAGCCCATGGGATGAATTCTCCGATCACCTTCGCTGACGAAAACTGGAAAGCAGTGAAGGTTTCTGAAGAGGATGGGAAGGCGAAATTTAGAATTTACACCCGTGATGGATTTAAGCGGTCTGGGGGGACACAGATCACGGCAGGAGAGAATGCTACGGGTGGAGGGCTTCAATCCACGGCAGACGGTTCAAATGGTCGGTCTTTGGCACAGATCGGGGCAAAGGTTGAAAAGGAGTTTGGTCTGACATTTGGCCTGAACGGGAATTATCAGCAGTACAATCTTCCCGGAATACTGGAATCTATCGTTAAGATGCGCCAGATGGGTTGGGATTTGCCGGAGAAGGCGGTTTTGGATGGGCTGAAAAATGTCACTGAATTGACCGGCTTAAAAGGGAGATGGCAGACACTTTCTACAAATCCTACAGTACTCTGTGATACAGGACACAATGAAGCTGGTTTTCGTGAGATCCTGTCCCAGCTGGAAACCTATACTTTCGAAAAGCTATGGATGGTTTTGGGGATGGTGCAGGATAAAGACATATCCAAAGTGCTGTCCATGCTTCCCAAGTCAGCTTTTTATATCTTTTGCGAAGCTAAAATCCCTAGGGCTTTACCTGCTGAACAAATGGCGGGAAAAGCTGCCTCGTATGGCTTAAAAGGCGAAGTTATACCCGAAGTCAATGAGGCTTTAGCTTTTGCCCGAAAAAATGCGGGGGAAAATGACCTGATTTTTGTGGGAGGGAGTACTTTTGTGGTCGCAGAAATCGAAGAGCTTTAGATGAGTAGAAAAAAACTGGTTCGCTTCCAAGAAAATGAGGGCAACCCAAATGTGATCCAGGCTGGAAAGCCAATTTTTGAAACAATAAAAGGGAACTGGAATGAAGCCCAGTTTCAGAATGCGAATCCTATTGTGGTGGAACTGGCGTGTGGCAGGGGAGAGTTCACGGTGGGCTTGGCTCGTAATTTCCCAAATCAGAACTTTATTGGTGTAGATATCAAAGGAAGTCGAATCTGGAAAGGCAGTTCTACAGCGACAGCTGAAGGTATCAGCAATGTAGCTTTTCTGAGGACTCAGATTGAGCTTTTGGATAGGTACTTTGCTCCGGATGAGATTTCAGCGCTTTGGATCACTTTCCCTGACCCATTTCCGCGGGAGGGTGATGAAAAACGAAGACTTACTTCTCCCCGCTTCTTGGATATGTACAAGCCTATGCTCAAACAGGATGGTATAGTGCATTTCAAAACTGATAATACTGATTTGTTCAATTATTCCTTGGAACTTTTCCAAAGTAGAGAGGATATAGAATTGGTGGGCTTTACACATGATTTCTATCAAAGCGAATGGAAAGATGACCACTTTGGGATTCAGACCCGTTATGAAAAAATGTTTTCGGAGAAGGGCGAGAAGATAAAGTATCTCAAGTGTAGGTTTATTTAAGCCGCCTGCTGAATTTTTCCCGCAGATTAACGCTGATCAAATTCGCAGATTGTCGGAGGTTTTGAAGAGTCCTACACTGAATCAAGCCGAAACATCAGCGAAAATCCGCGGCGTTTATCTGCGAAAATCTGCGGGCAAAAAGTAGTTAAACAATAAAATCTAGAAATATCATGAGCAAAAAGCAGCATTTGGTAATTCTAAGCGGAGCAGGGATTTCTGCTGAAAGTGGAATCAAAACGTTCAGGGATTCCGGAGGACTCTGGGAAGGCCATGATGTGATGGAAGTAGCCTCACCAGAAGGGTGGAGAAGAAACCGGCAGTTGGTCCAGGATTTTTACAATCAACGTAGAAAGCAGCTGTTCCAATGCGAGCCGAATGAGGCACATGTGATTTTGGCTGATATGGAGAAGGATTATCAGGTGTCTATCATTACCCAGAATGTGGATGACCTCCACGAACGGGCAGGTTCTACTCGCGTAATCCACTTACATGGGGAATTGAGAAAGGCCCAGAGTACATTGGATCCAAATTTGATATATGAGCTTGACAGTTGGGAAATCAAAGAGGGAGACAAATGTGAAAGGGGGAGTCAATTGAGGCCGTTTATTGTCTGGTTTGGAGAGCAGGTGCCGAAAATGGAGGAAGCTATAGCGATAGCAGCCACGGCAGATGTTTTTGTCGTGATAGGTACTTCACTTCAGGTTTACCCTGCGGCGGGATTGATTGACTACGTACCATCTACTTGTAAGTTGTTTTTGATAGATCTCAAAAAACCTGAAGTTGGTATTGGCAAAAAAGTTGTTTCTATCCTCGAAAATGCTTCTACGGGAGTAAAGACACTGGAAAAAATGCTAAAGTCTGGGATTTAATTTTTGTTCAGGCTGGAAAACCCATAAATTGACAGTTAAATTTTAACTATGGCAGCGAAAAAGAATTCTTGGCCAATATTTCAATTTGAGGAGAATAAAGACACCATTTATCTCTTACATCAGTGGACGCAGATTGTGGGCAAGGTAAGACTCAAAAAGTCTCCATGGCAGAATCATTCGTGGCATGTGGCACTGTATGTGGACTCACAGGGATTGACCACTGGTTTGATCCCTTATGAAAGCGGTGTTTTTGAAATTAAATTTGACTTCATTCACCATGAATTGAAAGTAAAAACAAGCAATGGAACCAGAGACCGATTTGCACTAGGTGGTCAGACTGTTGCCAGTTTTTATGAGCAATTGATGGAAAAATTGAAATTTTTGGGGATAAATGTGAAGATTCACGACAGCCCAAATGAAGTCGCTGACCCTATCCCTTTTTCGAAAAACAAAAAGCGGATTATGTATCAGGCCAATGCCGCACAATCACTTTGGAAGACCTTGGTTCATGTCCAGAATGTTTTTGGGGTTTTTAGGACAAAATTTACCGGCAAAAGCTCGCCTATCCACTTTTTCTGGGGATCATTCGATTTGGCTTACACCCGCTTCTCAGGTAAACAAGCACCTGAGTTTACCGGTCAGGTTCCCAATATTCCATTAGCGGTCATGCAGGAAGCTTATTCACATGAAGTGTTTAGCGCCGGCTTTTGGCCTGGAAGTGAGGCATTTCCTTCAGCGGTGTTTTATGCCTATTGCTACCCGAATCATCCTGACTTTAAAAACGCCTCTGTTTCACCGGATAAAGCCTATTGGAACGAGAATTTAGGGGAGTTTATGCTCAGTTATGAGGAGGTCAGAAAGGCTTCCGACCCAAATGAGGTGCTTCTAGAGTTTTTGGAGAGCACCTACAATGCTGCTGCTAAAGCAGGGGATTGGGATCGAAACACCCTAGATTGTGACTTCTCGCATTTTGACAAGCATTGAAGGCTGAACGATGTGGCCCCTGCTTTTTGAGTCAGATTGATCTTAATATACTTTGGCGCATCCGGTCTAAAAGTCTATGGCTTATTATGCCATAGGATTTGATATCAGTTTTAATCACTCTATTTTGGGTCGCCAAAACATAAACTCAAAACTCCAACTAATGGATATCAACGATCATTTACCACTTTTCCCTTATCAGCCAGCCGCTGATCGATATCATCAGATGAAATATCGCAGATGCGGTAACAGCGGTTTAGTCCTACCGGAAATCAGCCTTGGTCTTTGGCATAATTTCGGACATAATGCTGATTTTACCCTTGGGCGTTCTATTCTTCGTCGCGCCTTTGATCTTGGGATTTGTCATTTTGACCTGGCAAATAATTATGGGCCTCCATTTGGGTCTGCAGAGGAGAATTTCGGTAGGATGCTGAAGAAAGATTTCCACAGCCTAAGAGATGAGTTAGTGATTTCCTCCAAAGCAGGTTGGGATATGTGGCCCGGTCCTTATGGGAATTTCGGATCCAAAAAATACTTGATTGCCAGCTGTGACCAAAGCCTGAAGCGGATGGGACTGGAATATGTGGATATTTTCTATCATCACAGGCCTGATCCCGAAACTCCTCTGGAAGAAACCATGGGGGCTCTTGACCTATTGGTTCGACAAGGCAAAGCTCTCTATGTCGGGATATCACAGTATTCTGCTGAAGATACTGCTAAGGCTTATGAAATCTTGGAGCGTTTAGGAACGCCGCTTTTGATTCACCAACCGAGATATTCCATGCTTGATCGGTGGGTGGAAAATGGTCTGATGGATGTTTTGGGAGAAAAGGGTATAGGAAGTATTGCGTTTTCTCCTTTGGAACAAGGCCTGCTTACAGATAAATACCTGAAGGGGATTCCCAAAGATTCCCGTGCAGCCAAGGATGGCAGGTATCTCAAGGCTGAGCATATTTCTGATGAAAAGATCAAAATGATCTCCCAATTGAATGGTATAGCGATAGACAGGGGGCAGACCCTTGCCCAAATGGCTATTGCATGGCTTTTAAAGAACATGCGAATCACATCTGTGCTGGTGGGTGTTTCCAGCCCCGAACAACTGGACGATAATGTGACAGCAGTGAAAAACTCCCTGTTCAGCCCTGATGAAGTAGCAACAATCAAAGGAATCCTGGAAGATTGAATTTTCGGTTAAACTCCCGAAGTCACCCAGCTTCTCAATCTTCCTGGGATATTGGCCAGTATTACATCAGTAGCGCAATTTGGTTTTATTGGGTAGCTTAATATTTGTTTTTTTTGTTCCGGACAAAAAAGGAGGCTCCTTTCGAAGCCTCCTTACGTAAGTTACAACCGGACTATCGAACTACGTTTTCTAGTGTGGCCAGATATACCCATTTTTGGTCTCTGGAATTTAAGCCTTCATTGACGGCCTCTCTCTGGGCGGCTGTTTGATTGATGTCTTCGTAAGACTGCGCATTGAAAAACTGCATGTAATCCTTGTAAATGTTCATGGTCAAGTGGGTGGATTTGGCTTCCGACCCCAGAGGCAATGCAGTTCTCAATAAACTCCAATGCCCCATCAGCCCCTGATCTACATACTTTTGGTGGATAGGCCTGAATACCTCATCTTCGGCTTTTTCGTAGATATCAAACTGCCCTTCATTTGCTTTCATGAGATCAAAGGAAGCGAGTACTCCGGGTTTCATCTGAAAATTATCCTTGGTCTCAGTGATCTTTTTCATATATAATCTCATAGGCATGTCCCTCATCTTGAGTGATTCCTGAAATAATTTTGCAACTTGGGCGCTGCTCAGATGAGGATAGGCTATTTTAGTATATTCCATCATGGATTGTTCATCTAAGCCGTTCATCATCTCCACGGGATTATTGTAATAAGTGACCATGATGTATTGGAAGGATGAATTGTCCGTACCAGATTGCAAGGACCAGAAGTCCCATCCTTTAATTCGCTTGTCATTTAGAGCCTGTCTATATACTTTCTCCATCAGACTTTTGAATTCGATGTAGTCGAAAAGTTGTTCATTTTCAACTTTGACAAATTCAAATACCATATACTGCGTTTGTTGAGCCTTGAGACTACTTACCCAAAGCATCCCACAAAGCAGAAAAAACAATAACTTTTTCATGGATATTAGGGTTTAGGGTTAATTTCGCGTTTGTATAATTTAAAAAAATATTTTGTTGAAAAGTATTTATAGCAGATAAAATTTTTTTTTGTAATGAAAATGACCTTGAAACTTATTTTTAATAAAGTGTTCCAGAAAATGAAAAAATGGTAATCCCCTGTTTGATATCTTATAGTTTTGATAACCATACAATGCTTTTGTAATACATTTTGCAAGCTGAATTTTCTTTATTTATGACAGGGAAATTGTAGAAAATGCATTAAAATTGGAGGTCTTTGGAATTATTTAGGATTAAGACCCCGTTTAATATTTCATTTTCCCATCTCTATGAATTTCCAGCACGTTGTTCTTGAAAACGGGAGGGTACTGCTCCGTCCCCTTTCCACCTCTGATTTTCCGGCTTTAAAAGTTCTGACAAGGGATTCAATGCTTTGGGATTATTTCACCTATGATCTCAGTATAGAAGAGCAATTTGATGATTGGGCAGATCAGGCTATGGGGGGTGGGAGACTTCAGTTTGTGGTGTTTGATAAATTGATTCAGAAAATTGTAGGCAGTACAGCTTTTGGAAATTACTCCGAACGGGACGAGCGAATAGAAATAGGATGGACATGGCTGGGAAAGGAGTTCCATGGAACTGGCATTAACCAAGCTATGAAGCTGCTTATGCTTGAGTATTGTTTTGAAAAACTGAAGTTGAAGCGCGTGGAGATCAAGACGGATGTGTTGAACATGCCGGCTCGGAAAGCATTGCTGAAATTAGGTGCTATAGAGGAAGGTGTGCTGAGAAGCCATACATTGCTGGCGAATGGCAGACGCAGAGATAGTATTTACTACAGCGTGCTTCAAGAGGAATGGGAGACAATCAACAAATTAGCCGGTCAATCTTAGACTATCTGGGGGCATTAAGTCTTTAATCAATTGCTTTCAAAGAGGAGGCTGGCTGGCAGGGTCCTTCCTACGTCAAATACCAATTTTCAACACAGCCATAATACTTTTCAATCCCAAGAAAAATGTCACCAACCAAATGGCGACAGCAAGAATGCTGTATGCTGTACTATTTTTAAAAACTCCCATAAGACTTCGTTGGCCTGCCACCCAGATAATCCAACCACTGACCAGTGGCAAAAGAAATCCATTCGCCAACTGCGCCAAAGTGATAAGTTGAACAGGTTTGATTCCTAAAGAAGCAAACAGTAGTCCCAAGCTTACTATGCCCCCCATGCATACTCTCATACTCGGTGATCGGATGTCCTGATTCCAGCCCATGATTCCACATATGACCAGTCCTGCTGCCAGAGGAGCTGTGATACTGGATGTAAGTCCTGCTGCTATTAACCCTAAGCCCATTAGGTATTTGGCAAATCTGCCAAAAGTTCCCTCAAGCCCCTTGGACACGTCAAGTGCATTGTTGATTTCAATGCCGGAATTGGTGGCACCCACTACCACTATGGCCATGGAGACCAGGCCGCCTAGCACAATGGAAATGACTATATCTCTCCGCATCCAGTGGATCTCAGTCGAACCTGACCACCTTTTTTTTGCCAGGCTTGCATATAGAAATAGATTGTAAGGCACGACGGTAGTCCCTATTAAAGCCACGAGGGTGGATAGATTGCCATCATTCCATTCAGGTATAAACCCTTCGAGGATCTTGTTCCAGTCCGGATGGGTAAGTATAGCAGTACTTATAAAAGCAATGGACATAAAAATCACCAATGCCACCAATACACGTTCTAAGCGTTTATAATTACCCAGCAAAAGCAGCGTGAAAGCAAGTGCCCCTAAGAACAGCGTACCCGAATAAACTTCGAAGCCTGAAAAAACCAACCTAGGGGCCTCCCAAAAAACCTGTAAACCTAAATTTGACCCGGTGATATTTCCTGACTCGTAGGCGGCATTTCCCAATCCTATAGCTGTCAATACCAATATCATAGAAAAATAGCGAAAGACAGGATGACCTTGTTGGCTTCGGAGAAGCTGACTTAGATCTTTGCCGGTCACCAAGCCAATCCTGCCCGATATCTCCTGCAGGATTATTGTAGAGATAATGGATAAGCCTAAAGCCCATAGGAGAGAAAACCCAAAATCAACACCTGCCAAAGTACATACAGTGACGGTGCCTGGTCCAATGAAGGCTGCCGCGATAATAGGACCAGGTCCAAGGTTAGCCAGTAGTGTCCTTAAATTCAAAATATGGCTTTATTGATTTTCATCTGTTTATAATTGTTTTTCTAAGGCCAGATGCCCGCCAGGCGGACAGGGAACCTTTGACGATTAATCCGCCAGTCGGCGGGGGACTGTATGTTTTAATGATGATTTTAATCGTGTCGATTTCATATGCACAGTAGGTTTTTCTCGCCTACTTTTGGATTTAGCTTTTGAAAAGATAAAAAAGTCGAATTTATGGTTTGGATCAAATGTATTTTTACAAGATTTATTCATTCTGATATGGCCTGTATTCCTTCTTTTTGTTTTTCGGGAAAGCCATTTCATCCAAACCTAGTGCTTTGAGGGAGGGGCTGAATATTTCCCCTTGAAAGGAAAGCCCGACAGAATCTGTCGTTAAATAGTTTTCTTCTTTAGGGGTGGAGATACGAAAAGACTACTTTCAGATGCCAAAACTATGAACTATGCAGACAGATTACCTTTTAGTGTTGATTATTCTTTTACAATTGATTCTCCTTGCTGCTTATTTTCTTCGGAGGAGCAATGATAGTGAAAGAGCTTTTCTACAAGCTGAGCTAAGCAGGATGAGCAGGGAACTTGAATTTGCTTTGGCTCAGTCAAGGAGAGAAGCAGGTGAGAATCTGGCGAACCAGTTTCAGTTGGTTTTCAATAGTATCCGTGCAAATTCCAAAGATCAAAATGAGGCCTTGAAATCATTTGGTGAGATTTTTAGCAAGAATGTCAAGGAATTCAATGTATTGCAGAAGGAGAAGTTTGAAGACCTTAACAGGAGACAGGAAGATCTGATGAAGACGACCGAGCTGAGGCTGGAAAAGATTCGCGAGACCGTGGATGAGAAACTACAGAAAACGCTTGAAACCCGGTTGGGGCAGTCTTTTGAGCTGGTGAGCAACCAACTTCAGGCAGTGCAGAAAGGACTGGGTGAGATGCAGAACCTGGCAAACGGGGTGGGAGATCTGAAACGGGTATTGACCAACGTAAAAAGCCGGGGGGTGCTGGGGGAGTATCAGCTACATGCGATATTGGAGAACCTACTCTCGCCGGATCAGTATATCCTGAATGCGGAGGTAGGAAAGGGCAACAGGGAAAGAGTGGAATTTGCGGTGAAGATGCCCGGTCAAAGCGAAGCGGTGCTATTGCCTATTGACTCAAAGTTTCCTCAGGAATCTTATTTGAGATTGGTAGAAGCCTATGATGTTGCTTTGAAACCGGAGATAGAAATCTGCAGGAATGAGCTTTACAAAGCTGTAAAAAAAGCCGCCCAGGAAATCCAAAGCAAATATATCAATGCTCCCTATACCACCGATTTTGCAATACTTTTTCTTCCTGTGGAAAGTCTGTATGCCGAAATTCTACGTGAACCTGGCCTGTCCCAGCAGATTCAGCAAGACTACAAAGTAGTGATAACGGGCCCCACTACGCTTTCCGCAATTTTGAACAGTCTTCAAATGGGTTTTAGAACCTTGGCTATCCAAAAAAGGAGTTCGGAAGTATGGCAGGTACTGGGAGCTATCAAGACGGAATTTGGGAAGTTTGGGACATTGATAGAAAGGACTCAAAAAAAAATATCTGAGGCCAATTCCGAGCTGGATAAGCTGGTAGGAACCAGAACCAGGGTTATTCAAAGGAAACTTAAAAACATACAGGAGTTACCAGATGCGGAGAGCAGCAAGCTTCTGGAGGATTGATAATTTTGCAGGGTAGGTTAAATTGAAACTTGTCAGGACAGCAGTAATGATCCAGGTGGTACATAGAAGGATCAATATTCAATACATGCCCCTTTGTCACCCTTAACCAGAAATATGAATAGACTTCCTGTTCTGAGCTAAAAATGCTTCAAAATCAAATGTTTGACTGCACATTTAACCCATTCACCACAGCGATGCCTCCTTCTCGAAATGCTTGATTTTCTAGCGTTTTAAGCTCTTGCCACGGATTCTGTGCAGAGGCAGGGTTTAAAAGTCAATTCTAAACACATGAAAAAACTTCATGAAATTTAATTTTCAGGTTTTAGCTTTGTTACTTTGGCCTATAAGTTAAGAAAAGAATTGGCTTAATATCTGATTACCATTCAGAAAGCTATTACTTTTGCTAATTATTAATCACCTGAACTACCTCTATGGGGATGAATATTGTGATTGCCGGTGCCGGAGATATGGGATATCACCTCGCTGAGCAATTAAGTTACGATAATAAGGATATCACGTTAATTGATACTGATAGGGAAGTTTTGGACTATGTAGCGTCCAAACTCGATGTATTGACCGTACAGGGTGACGCCACTTCATTCGAAATCCTCACACGTGCCAATGTAAACCGTGCCAGTATGGTGCTGTGTGTGACCACTTCCGAGAAAACCAACATCGTTACGGCGGTATTGGCTAAGCAGCTTGGTGCAAAACGTGTGATGGCTAGGGTCAGAAACCACTCCTACATGGAGGCTGAAAACTTAACCTATTTCAAAAACCTGGGAATAGATAATTTGATTTCCCCTACCATGCTTTGTAGCAAGCATATCTTCAATATGATCGAAAACTCCAGCTTTACTGAGGTTTTTGATTTTGAAGGAGGGAAGCTGAATATTGTTGGAATTACCTTGGATCAAAGTAATCCCTTGGTCAACCAGCGGATTTTGGACACCAAGTCCAACCCGATTTTTGAGGATATCAGGATCATAGCTATTCTACGCGACCAAAAGACCATTATCCCCCGTGGAAGTACCATTATCAGGAATAATGACCATGTGTTTTTCATTTCCAATAAGAAAAACACCCAGACAATCATGGAGGTGCTGGGACAGGAGAAGCACACCATCAAGAATGTAATGATTATCGGTGGAGATGACATGGCACTGACTACAGCATTGAGACTGGAGGATCATTATCGGGTGACCTTGATCAATAAGGACAAAGAACGGTGCAAGTGGCTGGCCGAAAACCTGAAGAGTTCTTTGGTGATTAATGGGGATTACAAAAATGTGGAATTACTAATAGAGGAAGGTCTTGAGCAGATGGATGCGTTTCTGGCCTTGACCGATTCTTCGGAGACAAACATCATAGCAAGTCTGACAGCTAAAAACCATGGTGTATATAAGACTATAGCCCATGTCGATACCCGGGAATACATTCATATTTCACATAGTATTGGCGTGGATTCCCTGATCAATAAAAAGTTGGTAGCTGCAAATGAGATATCAAGATTCTTGAAAAAAGGAACAGTAGAGGCTGTTTCAGGTATATATGGTGTGGATGCGGAGTTTATTCAATATTCTGTTTGCAAGAATAACAGGTTGATCAAAAATCCGCTGAGGGAATTGCACTTCCCTGATTCTGCCATTGTGGCTGGGGTCATACGGGGAGAGCAGGTTTTTATTCCTGATGGGGATTTTCAGCTAAATCTTAAAGACAAGGCAATCGTATTGGCTTTGCCCGAGGCTAAAAATGCCCTGGAAAAACTGTTTCATTAAGGTATGATTCATTTTAAAGAAATCGGGAAAATCATGGGGGCGCTCTTGGTGCTGATATCCTTACTGATGCTTCCCGGGATGTTTTTTTCTGTCTATTTTGACGAGGATCCCTGGCCGATATTGAGTTCCGCGGTGATCACTATGATCATAGGGCTGATTCTGTTTTTCTCATTTTCCAAGCAAGACCAAAACATCCGAAAAAGAGAAGGCTATCTCATCGTTGCCCTAAGCTGGGTTTTTATGGCAGGCTTTGGTATGCTCCCCTATGTCTTCAGTCAGCAGATAGGAGGTTTTGCCAATACCTTTTTCGAAACCATGTCCGGGCTTACTACTACCGGAGCATCGATTTTGACCGATATAGAGGCTATGCCAAAGGGACTGCTGTTCTGGCGAAGTATGACCCAGTGGATTGGAGGTTTGGGGATTATTGTGTTGACTGTAGCCATATTTCCTTTGCTGGGAATAGGGGGGATTGAACTATTTGTAGCTGAATCACCTGGGCCTACTTCTGATAAGGTCCACCCTAGGATATCTGAGACGGCAAAGCGCCTTTGGTATGTCTATGTAGGACTTACTGTCTTAGCCACTTTGCTTTACTGGGCTGGAGGAATGACTTTTTTTGATGCGATCAATCATGCCCTGACCACCATGGCCACTGGAGGTTTTTCTACAAAAAATGCCAGTATGGCTTATTATGATTCCGCATTCATTCAATATGTGGCGATTGTTTTTATGTTCTTGGCAGGTACCAACTTCACTGTGATTTATTTTGGTTTGATGGGGAAATTTAGAAGAGTACTACAAAGTGATGAGTTTAAGACCTACGGTTTGGCATTGCTGGGAATTTCTATCATCCTGTACTTTCCTATTTCCAACATAGAACACAGTTCTGAATTAGCTTTCCGCAAATCACTATTTCAAGTAGTTTCCCTGGTGACGACTACTGGATATGTGACGGATGATTATACCAAATACAGCCAAGGGGTTACTTTTATATGTTTTATGTTACTGTTTATGGGGGGCAGTGCCGGTTCTACAGCGGGTGGAATCAAGTTTGTAAGACATCTTACATTCATCAAGAATTCCTGGCTGGAATTCAAGCGTCTAGTGCATCCCAGAGCTATTGTCCCTTTGATCATCAATGGGGATCGGGTGACAGGACGGATCATTACCCACATCATGAATTTCCTATTGATATATTTATTGACGTTTGTACTGGGAGCTTTGGCACTTTCCCTGATGGGATATGATCTGCCCACCTCGCTAGGGGCAGTGGCTACATCGCTTGGAAATGTAGGGCCAGGAATAGGAGCTGTAGGCCCAGTGGATAATTTTGCGTTTTTCTCACCTACAGCCAAAATTTTCCTTTCTTTCATAATGCTTCTTGGCAGGTTGGAGTTGTTTACCATATTGATTTTGTTTACTCCTTATTTCTGGAGAGCAAATTAATCTACCTGAAACTGTGCCTGGATTTTTGCAATTCGGTCTTCTATCGATTCCGAACTGATGGAGGTTCTACTCAGTCTGTCCACCATGATGGGAAATGAAAAAGGGGTGAACTGGACAGGATGTTTCACGATGATCTGTTGATGGTTGATTTTCTGAAGGGCATGGATCATTTTGTCCTCTTCCATTTGCTGATCAATCGCTTCCCCGTGTGCTTGTTTCAAAAGTAAATTGTCCGGATCGTATTGCTCAAAAACCTGAAAAAGCAGGCTTGAATTCGCCTGAACATGTTTGAAAGTAGTAGGTTTGCCAGGATATCCTTGGAAAACCAAGCCTGCGATACTTGCGATTTCCCTAAACTTCCTTCGCGTCATTTCTGTCTCGTTCACGCAAAGTAGTATGTCTTCACGCAGGTTTTTCAGTGTGAAGATATCCTCCTCTAGGATTTCTTCCACATTCACATAGCTGTCGCAAAGAAGCTCAAAACCGTAATCGTTCATTGCCATGCTGAAGGTGACGGGATAGCTGACGCTGATTCTATATGCAATCAATGCACTCATCAATTCATGGATAGCCCTTCCTTCAAAAGGATAGAAGAAAATGTGATATCCTTGATTGCTTTGATGGGACTCTATCAGAAAAGTGTTACGGTCAGGTACTATAGATAGGCGATTCTGTAACTCCAATATAGGTGCCGCATGCTGGATTTCATCAGAGAGAATAATTCCATGGTTATAAAGTTCTAGGATTTCCCGGATTTTATCTGAAAGTCGTGAGGAAAGCGACATGCGCGCTCCCATCCAGCTCACCACGTTTCCCGTCTTCTTTTCTGAGAGTTTTACAAATGCTGTCAGCCCGTTGACTTTAAGCAATTCCAGGTTTCTTCCGGTGAAGAAAAAACGGTCTCCGATTTTCATTTTAGAGATAAATGATTCTTCCACCGTTCCCAGGTAAGCGCCATTTTTGAATTTGACCTTGACCATAGCTTCAGAAACTATCGTTCCCATCGATAATCTATGCTTCATGGCTATTCTTTTGTTCGTGACCCGATATAGTCCGTCTGCTGTCCGGACTACCTTCAAAAAGTCTTCATAGCTACCCAGCGAGGCTCCTCCCTTAGTGATAAAGTCCATTATCCATGACATTTCCGCTTCCGATAGATCTTTATAAGAATGACATTTTTTCACTACTACGTAGATGGACTTTTCATCAAATCCATCTCCTACAGCAAGTGTGACCAAAAACTGGATCAATACATCGTAAGCAAGGACTGGTGGAAATTGGGATTCCAGTTCTTCTTTCTCTATTGCATCCCTGAGCGCTGCTGCTTCGATCATTTCCAGAGAATTGGTAGGTACAAAGAATATCTCTGATGGAAGCCCTGGCTGGTGAGAGGCTCGTCCGGCACGCTGCATAAAGCGGGACACCCCCTTGGGACTGCCCACTTGTATTACCCGATCTACTGGGCGAAAGTCCACTCCCAGATCTAAGCTAGAGGTGCATACTACCAGTTTGAGTATCCCCTCATGTAATGCGTTTTCTACCCACCCACGAACTGACATATCAAGGGATCCGTGATGCATGGCTATCCAGCCCGCCCAATCCGGTCTGGCTTCAAGGATTTTTTGATACCAAATCTCGGTCTGGGAGCGTGTATTGGTGAAGAGAAGTACTGAACTCCCCGCTTCAATAATGGGGATTACCTTATCTAGCATTTTAATTCCCAGATGCCCGTGCCAAGGGTATTTTTCTACTTCCTCCGGTATTACAGAATGCAGGATGATTTGCTTTTTAATATTTGCTTTTATGATATGGATGGGAAGATTTTCACCGAGTAGCGTCCGTGCGGCAGCTTGAAGGTTGCCCATCGTTGCGGAGATTGCCCACCTTCTGAAGGTGCTGGGACAGATTGATTGAATGTATTCCAGCGCAAGCTGGACCTGTACGCCTCGTTTGTTTCCTACAAGTTCGTGCCATTCATCTACCACTATGGCCTGTAAAGATTGGAAAAGAGGGGAATGATCCTTTTGGGAGATAAGTACATGCAATGTCTCAGGGGTAGTGATAAGGCATTCAGGCGGTCTTCTTTTGATAGCTGCCCGGGTTTTGGCATCGGTGTCGCCATTTCTCACTACCACCTGCCACGGAAGACCTATGGTTTCGCAGACTTCCTGCATAGCTTTCTGGATATCCTGGGCCAGTGCGCGAAGCGGAGTGACCCATATCAGTTGGATTCCGTTTTTTTTAGCCTTCATCCAAGTCTCAGGATTGTTTTGGATGTATTCCAAAATGACGGGAAACCATAATGCAAAAGTTTTTCCTGATCCGGTAGGGGCGTTCAGCAATCCTGATTTTCCATCTAGATAATCATTCCAAGTCTGCTCCTGAAAAGGGAAAAGCGTCCAGTTTTTCTGTTTGAAATATGCTAAGCCAATTGCCAGGCGCGTATTTTCCATATTGGGAAGCTACCGGTAGTTTTTATAGGTTTAATTAGTATTAAACTATAATTGAGGGAAAAAGATTAGTAGGTTATCCAAATGAATTGATAATTTTAAAGATAAAGAAACTGAAGTGGCTTTATTACGTTTGCAATACCAATGTTTGCTGTGTGATATTGAGCAAGATGGAGGTGTTTTAGAGGGTAGATTGTCAGATATCTATATCCAATTGACATGTATTGAATGATTTATCCTTAAAGTACAAGCAGATGAAGTTTGGAGTCTATTGAACAAAAATTCGACAAATGAAAAATGTAATACTTAGTGTTCTAATTCTGATTGCTTTAGGATCCTGCAGTGAAGATGAACCTGAAGTTTATACGGGGCAAACACTGGAATATGCTATGTTTAAAGCCAGTGATTTTGACTATAATGGGACGTTGACAGTAAAAGAGATGCGGGATGGAAACCTGCAGTTGGATTTGCAGTTGGTGGGGGAGAGCAACAATTCCGGAACTACATTTCCGGCACATCTACATCATGGGGATTATTCCAATCCGGATGCTCCAATGGCTTTTATGCTGAATCCCGTAAGTGGTTCGGATCTGAAAAGTACTACTGTATTGGGGCCTTTGATCAATGGCGAGAAGTTGTCTTTTGAGGGGATGAAGACTTTCGATGGGCATGTGAAAGTGCATTTGGCGAATGAAGGCCCTGACTATAAAGTAATATTGGTTGCAGGGGGGATAGGCGCCAATCTGCAAGAACCTGCTGCATTTGATGCTGCTCAGATGTCTATTTGTTCACAGGATTTTTAGAATGGATATTCTGAAAATAGAAAAAAGCAGCCCTAAAGCTGCTTTTCTATTGATGTGAAGGTGGATTATTCGATCACAAGCGGAAAGGTAATGTCCAGATCCGTTTCCCCTCCAGCTTGTACATAATTGGTGAAATTTGGATTGTCCGCTCCAGCGAAGTTTTTGTCCAAATCATGTCTGAGTATGATCTGCATAGTTGCAGTAGTAGCAGCAGGGTTCTCGTTTACGGTTACGATTCCTTTTAAGCCAAGTTTTATCTCACCCTCATCATCATAAGCATAAGTGAGTACTGGAGTCCCTACAAATGCAGAGCCTAGAAAATAAAACTGATGTTCATCTGATTCCTCACTGATTTCTTCGGTGATATCCTCATTTTCAATGGAGTTGTATAGTTCGATG
Source organism: Algoriphagus sp. AGSA1 (assembly GCF_021390545.1). Lineage (GTDB taxonomy): Bacteria > Bacteroidota > Bacteroidia > Cytophagales > Cyclobacteriaceae > Algoriphagus. Next base: position 90,162 of record NZ_JAJUWR010000008.1, read on the forward strand.
GTCATCTGATACGTCTTTCCCTTTTCCAATACCACTGTTTCCACTGTAGGAGTGGCTCCTGTTTCTATCCCTTCAGGATCAGAAGCAGTGAAGTCAAACGACGCACCTACCGGATCGCCGTTTTCATCCAGTTCCAGAAAGGTAAGAGTGACATCAGTGATCAGTTCTCCGTCATTTTCCGGAGTAGGGTCGTCACTGCTACAGCTGAGCGTGAAGGCCGAGGCTGCTAAAAGAGCCGCAAGATAGAATAGGTTTTTAGTTTTCATAAGTGATCGGTTAGAATTCATAATTGATTTTTATAAGCGCATTTGTTCCCATATCATAGGTGAAGTATCGGAATCGGTTCATATAGTCTTTATACCTGGTATTGAACAGGTTTTGTATCTGAAGTCCTAGATTTAGCTTGTCTTCCCCCACTTCAAACTGCTTACTGTAGGAGACATTAAACAATGCATAAGCTGGTGGAGGAGGTGCTATATCAAAATCAGGATCTCTGGTTTGCTTGGCCACAAGAACATTGCTTAAGGTTAATTTGTGTGTAGGGGTGTGTATGTCTTTGGCAAAATCATATGAAATTCCCCATTCCATCCTGTTGGCAGGAATAAAAGGGAGGTAACTATTGTTGTCTGTGTTTTTAGCTTGGACTATTGCACCCTTCAAATATCCACTCAATTTGCTGGTGAAATCATAGCTTCCGGCAAAATCAAATCCATAAAAGAATGCGTTGGCCTGCAGATATTCATAGACATTGAATGTCCCCCGAAGGCTTACAAAAACCTCGCCTGTAGGGTTGAGAAATATGTAATCCCGAATAGGGTTAAGATAGGCAGTCAGTTCTAGATGAGTTCTCCTACCATCATACTGAAGTTCATTGACCCATTTAAGGGATTTTTCAGATTTTAAATCTGGATTTCCGATTTCTACTGCCGCCGCACCATGGTGAAGCCCTTGACTAAAGAGTTCATTCACGTTGGGTGGTCTCCAGGCAGAACCTAGATTAGAATTGAAGGTAAGTTCGGGGCTGATATGATATAGTCCGCCCAGAAATGCTGAGAGGTTCTGATAGTTTAGATCAGAGGATCTTAATTCCTGGTTGATAAATCTCGCGGTTTGAACGTTTCTAAAATCATATCGCAATCCAGCCTCTATTTCCAAAGGACCCTTGGAGTAGTTCTCCATGGCATAGATGCCTGCATTTAGCATGTCAAAGTTTGGAATGAGTGGGGTAACTCCCGTGCCGGGTACATTTGAGTTTGCCTGTTGGATAAAATTAATGCCCCATGTCCCACTAAATTCATTCTGATGGGTATGGTTTACATAAAGATCTATAGTGTTGGTGTAAAGCTCTAAATCCAGACTGGCTTGCTCATTCATGTCTCCACGTCTCTTGTCAAATTCCTGTCGGTGATTAAGCTGAAACCCATATTGAAAATTGACCTTCCAGTTCTCAGAAATATGGTAATGTGATTTCAGTTTTGCTAGATGATGGGTGACCCGCTGTTTTGGATTGAGAATAGCATAGCTATACTTACCATCTGCAAAAGGCCGTCCATTTTCAATAATAGCTTCTAAATCCGATAGGTTTCCGGTATGTGAATCCTTTAAAATCCCCAATTCGGTATGAAAAAGACTGTAATAGGTTTCTAGCCCAAGCTTAGAGGAACTGTAACCAAGTGAACTGCTGAGATTGAGTTCTCGTACTCCGGTGTTTTCCTGAAAGTACCCGGGAGATCTCACATTTCCTGAGGTTTTGGCTGAACCCTGAATCCGGTATCCTAAACCCCTCACTCTATCAGAGCCACCCACATGTACCAGGTTGATGTTTCCCATTCGTCCGTTTGAACCAGCTATCAGGTTCAGGTTGGTTTTATTTTCTTTTTTGGTTGGAAGCGGAGCAGGGTTCACTAAGATTACGCCACCCATGGCTTCGGGGCCAAATCTAACCGTTTCTGCACCTTTGACCACGGTGATTTCATCTGCCAGAAAAGGGTCGATCTCTGGTGCATGTTCGGCACCCCATTGCTGCCCTTCCAGCCGGATACCATTGTTCATGATCATGATTCGGTTACTGTGCATTCCATGGATTACAGGTTTCGCTATGCTGTTTCCAGTAGAAAAAGTGGACACACCGGAAATTCGTTTTAGGCTTTCTCCTAGATTCTCTCCTCTCGATTCCAGGAGACCCTCTCCATAAAGTGCCGATACAGCGGTGGTAGTCTGAATTGCGTCCCGGTGTCCATGCACATCTACTCCTGTAAGTGACAGCCCTTCATCTTCCAGTCTGTAGGTTTTGGTGAAGTTGCTGGCAGTCAAAGACACTGTATCCATGATAGATTTGTGTCCTAAGTATTGGATTGTGACGGTGTATGTGCCTTTACAAAGGTTTTTGACTGTAAAATTACCATTTTGATCACTTACAGCCCCTTCTTCAGCTTCTACTACCCAGATATAGGCCGCTTCAATAGGCTCATTGTTTTCTAGGTGTATGACCTTTCCCCGAATAGAAAGATTGCAGTCTTGAGCCTCGATACTCAGAGTCGCTAGCAAGAGAACCGATAATAGGATTCCAGATTTTAAATTCACAATGCAAAAATAGGGGGAGTAGGATATTTAAACCATAATATTTGAAACAAAGTTGCATAGATGGGATAATTGGTCAATTTTGGTCGGGAATAGATCAATTTCAGGCAGGGCTCTATTCTTGCGGCAGATGGATGTTAGCGTGGCAGTGATTTTGTGTTGAGTCTGGAGACCAAGTTACTGTCCCTATATCGGGTCTTTCCTGGTGTGGACGAATGATCCTCGTCATTCTGTGACAACTGTTCTAATCTGAATTTTCTAATACGTAATTTTATCCGATGGAATTTGCTATAGTAGATATTGAAACCACGGGGGGAGCTGCCAAGCATGGTGGAATTACAGAGATAGCTGTTTTGATCCATGACGGGAAGTCCATAGTCAGCGAGTATCAGACCCTTATCAATCCTGAACAAGCGATACCTACTTATATCACTGGCCTGACGGGAATCGATAATTTTATGGTCAGGCATGAACCTACTTTCGAAGCTATTCATGAAGAACTGTGGGAATTATTGAAAGACCGGATTTTTGTAGCCCATAACGTAAATTTTGACTACGGTTTTCTACGGGAAGCTTTTATGAAAGTGGGAAAGGAGCTCAAAACGCCGAAATTGTGTACGGTGCGACTGAGCAGGAAAGTCTATCCTGGAATGAGATCCTATAGCCTAGGGCGGCTTTGCGAAAGCCAGCGTATTCCTATCGAAGCGAGGCACCGGGCAATGGGAGATGCCAAGGCCACTGCTATTTTGTTTGATCGAATGATCAAGACTGATTATCAGATCATCAACCAGTCTCTGAAGAAAAACACCGGTGAGGCTTTTCTTCCTCCTAATTTCCCTCATTCCAGGTTTAAGGAGATCCCCACGTCCTGTGGAGTGTATTACATGCTGGATGAAAATGGCAAAGTGATCTATGTGGGCAAGGCAATAAATATCAGAGAGCGGTTCAAAAATCACTTTTCAGGTCAGCTACTACCAAATCTAAAGCAGAAACTTAAGACAGAAGTCTTTGATCTGAAGTGGGAGCTGACGGGTAGTGAATTTATGGCGCTTCTATACGAAGCTTTGGAGATCAAAAGATTATGGCCTAAGTATAATTCTGCTTTGAAGCTTCCCAAGCGTACCTTTGGTTTGTTCCATTACGAGGATAATTCCGGTTATGGGAGATTTCAGGTGTCTAAAGTCACTAAGTTTTTCAAACCGATCGAGTCCTTTTTATCAATAGAAGAGGCAAATGCTTTTCTTAAAACAGGGATTGTGACCTATGGGCTGTGTCCTAAGCTATGTGGACTTAGGAAAATAAATTGTTCCACCGACGACGAAATGTGTTGTGGAGGAGCCTGTAGCTTTACTGAGAAACCCAAGGAGTATAACCAGCGGGTAGGGGAATTCATGGGGAAAATAAGAGAAACCCAAAAGGAAATCCTGATTAGGCTGGAAGGGAGAACTCCCGAAGAGTACGCCTATTGTATGTTTGAAAGTGGCATGCTGAGTAAATTTGCCTATGTAGATTCCAAAACTACTTCAGAGGATACTATACCTTCCTTGCTGAATCCGGTGCCCCAGGTGCCTGAGACATATTATCTGTTAAGGCAATATATTCATCAAATCAAACCGGAGCAGATTTCAGTACTTGAGCCTTCTTGATTAATTTATAGATTAACAGCATTAAATGTGTCTCCCTGAGCTAAGTCTCCGGTGTCGAAACCTTTTTTAAACCACCTCATGCGCTGGGCTGAGGTGCCATGAGTGAATGAATCCGGTGTCACGCGGCCAGTGGCTTGCTTCTGAAGCCTATCATCTCCGATCGCATTTGCTGCGTTCAAAGCTTCTTCCAGATCTCCTTTTTCCATCCAGCCTAATGATTTTTGACTGTGGTGAGCCCATACTCCAGCCAAAAAATCTGCCTGTAATTCCAATCTTACAGAATATTGATTGTATTCTTTTTCACTTACCTGTCCCCGAAGTTTGTCCAGCTTCGCAGTAATCCCCATTATTTTTTGAATATGATGGCCCACCTCATGGGCGATGACATAGGCTTGGGCAAAATCACCCGGGGCGTTCAGTTTGAGTTCCATGTCTTCGAAAAAACCGAGATCGATGTACAGCTTTTCATCACCTGGACAGTAGAACGGCCCTGTAGCACTTGACGCCGATCCACATGCAGAGGATACCTGTCCGCTAAAAAGCACCAGCGTCGGCTCCCTGTAATTTTCCAGAAGTTTATTCCACACATCTTCCGTGTCTGCCAATATCGTCTCACTAAATGCCGCTAATCGATCTTCCTCAGCAGAAGGGGGATAGTTTGTTTCCGTAGTAAAGCTTTGACCTCCTCCGCCCAAGAAGCCTCCCAGAAAGTTTAGAGGGTTAGTACCTGTAACGACCGAAAAAGCAATAACGAGCCCGATGATTATCAGTCCGGTTTTAGAAAAGAGGATTTTGATCAGCGGGCCGATCAGTAGGGGGTTAAATCCTCCTCCTCCCCGCATTCCAGCGCCATGGCCCCGTCTATCCTCTACGTTGGAGCTTCGTCTTTTTCCTTCCCATTTCATAGACTAAAAGGTTATATTTTGCTTAAAATTAACCAAATTGAGCAATTAGATAGTGGCATCATCTATTTTCAAAGAAATTTTAAACAACCCAAAACCTATGAATTATACCATTTTCAAACGGCTCTCTTTATCCTTGGCTTTGATTGCGTCATTTACTGTGGCAAATGGCCAGACAGGAGTAGGGGCTAAGCCTGTAAAGGGAGCAAAATTATACCTGGACGGGAGCAAAAAATCCCTAGAGAAAAACTGGGAGTATTGGGAAGGCCCCAGGTTCAAAGCTGAAATGCCCATCAAATGGCAGGAAGTGACGGATCCCGTAGGAGGAGGAAAAGCCATCAGCAGTAATGACCCAGCCGCTGCAGGAGGCTTATACGGTGCCGCGGATATCGTGACAAAAGATAAATTCAGGGATTTCCATGCACATGTAGAGTTCTTTATCAAAAATGAGGGAGGGAATTCCGGGGTCTATTTGCAAAATAGGTATGAGATCCAGATACTGGATGGAGATTACGGGGATCATGGGATGGCGGCCCTGATCAATGAGCATATCCCTGTCTCTGAGGAATACCTGGGTACAGGTACCTGGAATGCCTATGATATAATGTTCAAAGCAGCCCGCTTCGAAAACGGGCAGTTAATAGCCAAGCCTAGAGCTACAGTATATTTCAATGGTGTTAAAATCCATGAGGACAAAGAGATTCAGCAGGTATGGGGAGGTCCCAATTCCGGCCTTGATGGAGGAAATGAAGGTGGGAAAGGAATCACTGATACTCCTGGTGGATTGAAGCTTCAGGCAGAAGGCCATGATGTTTTTTATAGAAATATCTGGATAAAAAAACTTGACCTAGATGGTCAATCCACAGACTTTTGAGGGGAAAGCCCAGCTAAAAAAAGCCCTGGTCTTTACTGGTTCAGGGCTTTTTTATAAGTTTTTGCCACATTTCGGGAAGTATTGGATTCCTGAAGGCGCAAAAGAAGGTTCGATTAAAGCGGTTTCAGTCCTCAGTGGAACCTGGGGAAAGTCGGCTATAGTCGTCAATCGTGATTTGGGTAATTATATTCATTAAAGGGTGTTCGATGTTTTGCCAGCTGATAAGCTATCGTGCAGGTTCCCTGGCATCGGATTCTTTCGAATATTTTGGGTGATTTTAGGGGCAGATCCGTTTGGTACTGATTTGGTTGAATTGTGTTTGAATGTCGTTAGTGGGGTCTGTAAATCTGGCTTTTACTTTGTTTATGTGTAAATATATTGATATTGGGTTTAATTTCTTATCAAACAAGGTGAAATTGTGATAAAAAATGGAAAAGTGGTTTCATTTCCTGATGAGCAGTTGGAGGCTGTTTTATCATTGGATTATTTCCTTTAGTGTACCGGTTCCAAACCCTATCATTTTCCAATCAGTTATTTCCAAGTCAAGCAATGCCAGCATTCCGGGTTGTAGGCCTAGGTAGTTTTCACCGGATAGATGAGCCAGGAGCAAGCTCAAGGTTGGATTATGGCCTATAAGCAGACAGGTCTCTACTGTTTTTGGGGTTTTCTCGAGTATCTCTATAATATTTCGGAGATCTCCCTGATAAATTTCCTTGGTGAATTTGGACTCTTTAATGACCAATTCACTGCCAACCAATTCGGCGGTTTCCATGGTTCTCTCCGCAGTGGAGCAATAGAGCAAATCTATATTTTTCAAGTCTTCTCTGAGGTTTTTAGCCATCCTAGTAAGGTTTTCCCGGCCTTTTTCGGTGAGTTGTCGTTGAAAATCCGACCCATTCGAAAAACCCGCCTCTCCGTGCCTGAGTAAAAACAATCTCTTCATGATAAGTGCTTTATGTCTTCAAAAGAATTCTTTGCTTTGAACAAAAACCTATCCAAATGCAGCTGACAATAGTTTAATTATTTGGACGAGAATACAATGCCATCTATTTTTAGCTTTTCTTATCGGGTTTGAAATCCCGGAAAAACCGCTTTTCTATGTCAAAAAACCTAGTTATCGTCGAGTCACCTGCCAAAGCCAAAACCATAGAAGGGTACCTGGGCAAAGATTATAAAGTAGCTTCCAGCTACGGTCATGTCAGGGATCTTCCTAAAGGTGATAAAGCGATTGATATTAAAAATAGATTCAGTCCTACCTATGAAGTCACTCCCGACAAGAAGGAAGTGATCAAAAACCTAAAAGCTTTGGTAAAAGATGCGGAGACCGTCTTCCTCGCAAGTGATGATGACCGCGAGGGAGAGGCTATATCCTGGCATCTAAAAGAAGTATTGAAGCTCAAGGATGAAAACACCCGGAGGATAGTGTTCAGGGAGATCACTAAAAACGCGATCACGAAGGCAATAGAGAATCCTAGAGGGATAGACATAGATCTGGTCAATGCACAGCAAGCCAGGAGGATTTTGGATCGTTTGGTAGGGTTTGAACTTTCACCAATATTGTGGAAGAAAATCAAGACGGGATTATCGGCAGGAAGGGTTCAGTCGGTGGCGGTACGCCTTATAGTGGATCGAGAACGTGAAATAGAACAACATAAGGCAAAATCAAGCTTTAGAATCACTGCGATTTTCGAAGTAGAAGGAAAAACATTCCAAGCAGAACTCCCCAAAAAGTTCGATACCAAAGCGGAGGCAGAGGAATTCCTCAGAAAATGCCTTGATGCTGATTTTTCTGTTGCCAACCTGGAGAAAAAACCAGGAAAGAAATCGCCAGCCGCACCTTTTACCACTTCTACGCTTCAGCAGGAGGCCAGTAGAAAACTTTATTTCTCTGTAGCCCAGACTATGTCGGTAGCACAGAAACTTTATGAAGCGGGTAAGATTACCTATATGAGAACCGATAGTGTAAACCTTTCTGAAGATGCCATGTCTTCGGCCAAAAACGCGATCCTTGAATCCTATGGAAGCAAGTACCATAAATCCAGAAAATTCGCCACCAAGTCTGAAGGTGCCCAGGAAGCTCACGAAGCCATTAGGCCTACGGATTTCGGAACCACCCAAGCTTCCGGTGACCGCAATGAGCAGCGACTTTATGAACTGATCTGGAAACGTGCCATTGCATCCCAGATGGCAGACGCGGAACTGGAAAAAACTATCATTACCATAGATATTTCCAACCAACCTCAAAATCTCGTTGCCACTGGGGAGATAATTAAGTTTGATGGCTTTCTGAAAGTCTATCTGGAGAGTACTGACGACGAGCCTGAGGAGGAAGATGGGAACGAGGGCAAGGCTTTATTGCCTCCTCTGACTGTGGGGCAGCACTTGAGCTTGCAGCAGATGAAAGGCCGTGAAACTTTCACCAGGCCTTCTCCTAGATATACAGAGGCTTCCTTGGTGAAAAAATTAGAGGAATTGGGAATTGGGCGTCCTTCTACGTATGCCCCTACTATTTCTACTATCCAGCGAAGGGAATATGTGATCAAAGAGTCAAGGGACGGTACTCCTAGAAATTACGTGGAAATGCTCATTTCCAAAGGAGAATTTAAGGATGCTACCAAGACAGAAACTACAGGAGCGGAGAAGCAAAAACTTTTTCCTACCAATATAGCGATGGTTGTAAATGATTTCCTCGTAGAGCATTTCCCTAATGTGATTGACTTTAGCTTCACCGCAAGGGTTGAAAAGGAATTCGATGATATTGCCGCCGGAGGTCAAGTGTGGCAGGATATGCTGGACTCCTTTTATGGGGATTTTCATAAAAATGTGGAGGAAACCGAGCAAGTGTCCCGTCAGGATATCAATTCCAGCCGTGAACTTGGCAATCATCCAGTAAGCGGAAAACCAATGATCGCCAGATTGGGAAGATTTGGACCATTGGTGCAGATCGGAGATGCAGAAGACGAGGAAAAGCAATTTGCCAGCCTCAAAAAAGGACAGTTCATAGAAAATATCACGATGGAAGACGCACTGGAGCTATTTAAATTGCCTAGGGACATCGGGATGTTTGAGGATAAAAAGATGGTAGCCGCAATTGGCAGATTCGGGCCCTACATCCGTCATGACGGCAACTTTGTGTCTCTTCCTAAAGAGATGGATCCTTTGAGCGTGACCGAAGAAGAGGCAATTCAGCTGATCAAAGACAAGCGAGAGGCAGATGCAAAGAAGCATATCAAATCTTTTGATGAAAATCCCGAGATTCAGGTTTTGAATGGGAGATGGGGCCCATACATCAAGATGGGGAAGAACAACTACAAAATCCCCAAGGATAAGGAAGCAGAGAGTTTGACTTATGATGAAACTATTCATATTATTGAAAACCAGCCAGAACCAAAGAAAAAAGGCGGAAGGTTTGCCAAAAAGAAATAAGTAAGCAACATCCTAACCCTGCTTTTATGAATAAGCCTAATCCAATTCCTCCGAAGATTGCATTAGGCTTTTTTTTGCTTTTATGTACTTTTACTTCCTATGCCCAACATGTTTTCAGAGGAACTGTGGCAGATTATGAGACAGGTGAAGTAATACCTTATGCCACAGTGTTTTTGGCTAATACTACTTTTGGTGTTTCTGCAGATGAGGAAGGCAGGTTCTCTCTTGCTATTCCGGAGGGTAACTACGAGGTAATCGTGAGGATGCTGGGATACGAAGGGCTGACATATAATCTTCGTACATCAGAGATACAGCCACAGGGATACAAATTGATGTTGATAGCAGCCGATGAGGAATTGGATATCTTGGATGTGAAAGAAAGCCGTGACCCAGCCTGGTACAGAAACCTCGATGAATTCAAGAGGAATTTCCTTGGAACCTCTGAAACCGCCCAATCTTGTAAACTTCTCGATGAGACGGTTTTGAGACTGGATGATCAGTCGGAAGCTGGGGTGTTGAAGGTTTCTGCCATAGACTTATTGAAGATCAACAATCCAAAACTAGGGTATAGAATAGATTATTTGCTCAAGGAGTTTAAATTTCAGGCCAGAGAAGGTTACGTCTTTTATGCGGGCTATCCGTTCTTTATTGATGATTCTACCTTGTCCAAATCAAAGAGAAAAAAAGTGGAAAAAAGACGTGATATTGCCTACAGAGGAAGCTTGCAGCATTTGATCAGATCCTTGTATGAAGGTGTTACGGAAAGAGAAGGTTTTGTGCTGAGGAAGATCTATCGGATACCTGATCCTTCTAAACCAGGGAAATATATGGACCAGTTAGACACTACGCCAATTTCCCCGGATGTTCTTGTCAAGAAAAACTTAGAGGGGGAAGTTTTTCTGAGTTTTCAGGATCATCTTCATATCACATATACCCATGAACGGGAAAGTTTAGCATATCTTGGGTCAAACTACCGAGGAAAGCCTGGAAATCAGGTCTCTATTATGCATCTGGAAATCGACTCTTTGAAAATTTATCCGAATGGAAGCTACGACGATCCATTTGGGCTGCTGATGGAAGGATATATGGCTTGGGAAAGGGTAGGAGACTTGTTGCCTATAGATTATGGGCCAGAGCAATAAAGATAGTGATTATCCGCAATGAAGCCGGTAACCATATTTTCCTTGCTTTACTGGCTGGAAGACCGATACTTCGACTACGCTACAGGTGACGGAAGATCCCATGCGGCCAGTGTTTTCCGAATACTTTGATGAATTTATTCATTTAATGGCAGAAAGCGGATATACTGAATTTCATGTTTACGTGCAAAAATCCTTGTTTTCATAGCGTGGGTTAGGGTACGAATAAAATCCTTCTCCGGATTTGATCCCCAATTTCCCTTGATCTACGTAGGTTTTGAGCAATGCCGCAAAAGCCCTAGAGGCGGGATTTCTTCGGGAATTGGTAATGTGCCATGCGGTGTCCAGCCCTACCTTGTCCAATATCCCAAACGGGCCAGCGGACATATTGAAATTTACCATCCAAGACTTGTCTATTGCTTCTACTTCTGCTATATCTCCTGTGAGCAACCGCCCGGCCGCATCTATCCAAGCAATGAGTAAGGTGTTGAAGATATAACCCGGATGCTCTTTTTTTACCAGAACAGGAACTTGGTCCAGCCTTTTTCCCAACTCTTGAAGGATGCCGATTAGTTCTGTATCTGTCTGCGAATGCGGCATAATATCCACCACCCTGGACTGGAAAACGTCATGAAAGTGAAATGCACAGAATCTGGCTGGTCTTCCTGAAGCTTCAGCTAGTTGAGAAGGAAGCAAGAAGGAGGTATTCGTGGTGAAAATAGCATGAACTGCAGCCGATTCGCCTATCAGCTTCCAGACAATTAATTTAGTTTCAAGGTCTTCGGTCACGTTTTCACTTACAAAATCCACCTCCTGTAAAGCATCCTTGAGATTAGGTGAAAAAGAGATTCTATGTAATGATTGTTCGCCTTTTTCCTTGTCCAGAAGTTTTGCCCCATCCAATTGAGCCAATAATTTCCTCATGGTGACCTTTGACCTTTCAAAGCTGTTCGGATCTATATCATATACGTTCACCTTAAACCCGGAAATAGCGCCCTGCAAGGCAATCCGTGTCCCTAAACTGCCTGCTCCTACTATGCCCAATGTTTGGATTATCATGTGGTTTTCAATTGTCTTTCTATGATCCAGTGGTCATACTTGAGTGTTTAAAACTATTGCCGGAAAATCAGGACGATCGTGTCAACGTGACTTTTACTGTTTTTTCCTTAAGATGTTGATGTTTTGCTGATTAAAGTCAATTCTTAGATTGAAACATAGTAGAATATTGACATTAAGTAAATATGCTCAGTTTTTTTGGTAAAGAATAGAGTCAATCCTAACATTGAGACTGATAGCAACTGATAGGTTTGACTCTCAAGAACTTAATTTAAGTTCTCAAGGTATAAAAGATAAGCAGTATGCGTGAACGAATGGCATATTTTCTTAGTTAGAAATACAGAGAAATTTCAGATTCGAATTTATTGAGTTGTGAACTTATGCATCTCACCTCCTAATATGGAGAAGTAGTGAATTGAGTTCACAGAAAATCAGTTATTTACACATGATACATATGAAGGAAGTGATTTTTGAGGAGACGGGAAGAGCAATGGATGTACTAAAGGTACGGGAGGCTCCGATTCCCGAACCCAAACCCCTGGAAGTCCAGATCGAGGTTAAGGCAAGGAACATCAATCCATCGGATCTGATGTTTATCAGAGGGCGCTATGGTGTCAAGCCTGATCTTCCCAGCAGTGCGGGCTTTGAGGCAGCAGGTATAGTGAGCAAAGCTGATGCTGAGGGAAAGTTTCCGGTAGGCACAAGGGTGATGTTTACTTCACAAGGGACAAACATGGGCACATGGAGAGAGTATATCACGCTTCCAGTGAGGCAGGTTTTTCCAATGCCTGAAGGGATGTCTTTTGAAGTGGCCTGCCAGGCCTTTGTCAATCCTGTGACAGCCGTGGCCATGGTCAATAGATCTGGGCTTAAAGCGGGAGATTGGCTTTTAGTCACTGCCGGAGCCTCGGCTTTCGGGAAATTTGCCATACAGGTGGCTCGGAGTAAAGGAATCAATGTGGTGTGTACGGTCCGCCATGATGAGCAGAAAGCCTATTTGACGGAGTTTGGTGCCCAGTTGGTAGTCAATACGGAAAAAGAGGATTTGAAGCAGGCAATTTCCACCATAGTAGCTGATGGTGTGTCTGCTGTGTTTGATGCGGTGGGTGGAGAGCTAGCTGCCAATGCGCTAAGCTGTATCAGGCCGCTTGGGAAGATGTTTGTTTTTGGAGTGCTGAGCATGCAGGATTTGCCACTTAATACGGGGCTTCTGATTTTCAAGGAGATAACGATCGAAGGGTTTTGGCTTAGTAGTTTGCTGAAGCGGATAAATGATGAGGAAAGGGCTAAGCTTTATCAGGAGACCCAAGGTTTTCTGATGAGAAATGACACCAGGGCAGAAGTAGCAGAGAAGTTTCCGCTTACGGAAGTAAAGGCAGCTATAGAGGCTTACAATAAGCCTGGGCGAAACGGAAAAATCCTTTTGGTGAGTTAATTTCTCTGAAATAGTTCTTTATAAAAACAGGGAATCCTCATCTTTGCATTTCAAATCAAAAAAAACGGAAAAGAATGAATTGGGATACGCTGGATAAAGAGCTTACCGAAATAGTAGAAAAAAGAAATCAACTGGCATCCATGGATTACAGCGATGAGCGCTATGATGATCTGGAAGAAGAGCTCCATGACCTAGAGGATGATTTCAACGAGAACTATGAGGATAGACTTGAGAGTGAAATCGAAAAAATCCAGGATAAGTTACAGTCTGATACGGATATTTTGTTGCCCACTGCCTACATTGCCAATGTTTATAAGCCGCTTTTGCCTGATGCCAATGGCATCGTGAGCTACGAAGTCTCCGGGCAGCAAGGTGTTCCGATTGAATCAGAGCAATTTGATAAGCAGGATGTACGTGTTGTTTTGATCCCCAATCCCGCTAGATTTGTGATGCTGATCAACGGCAGGCAGCTTAAAGATCTATGGAGAAGTAGGTGATTTAAAAGTATAAAGAGTTAATTATCAAGATGTTAGGTTTTAGAATCAAGAATCTGGATTTAGGATAAAAGTAAATGGAAAGACCTGGTGAAGAGCCGGGTTTTTCTGTTTCATGTGGAAGAATTAAGTCAAAAGGGAATTTTGGTTTTATACACATTTATGTAAGTGAGGTTTTATTATATATTTAATGAATTCAAAAAGAGTAGTTATTACTGGGTTGGGAGCTTTGTCTGCTCTTGGGAATGATGTGAAGACAAACTGGCAAAACGCCAAAGAAGGTAAAAGTGGGGCGGGACCCATTACTTATTTCAATACAGAGAAATTCAAAACCAGGTTTGCTTGTGAGATCAAGGGGTTTGATCCTACAGTTAAGCTGGATAGAAATGAGATCAAACGATCCGATCTATATACTCAGTATGCACTTTACACTGCCGCGGAGGCGATGGAGGATTCGGGGCTGGAAGTTTCTCGGCTAAGTTCCCCATACGATGCAGGGGTGATTTGGGCCACCAGTCAGGGAGGTATGAATACCATAGAACATGAAATGAAGGAGTTCATAGGCAATGATCTCACCCCTCGATTTAACCCGTTTTTTATACCTAAGTTTCTTGGAAACATGGCGTCTGGAGTGATATCGATGAAGTATGGTTTTATGGGAGTTAATTATACGCCAGTTTCAGCTTGCGCCGCATCAAATAGTGCAATTATGGACGCTTTTAATTATATCAAGTGGGGAAAAGCTAAAGTTATCGTTACGGGAGGTTCTGAGGCTTCCATTACTGAGGTTTCCATTGGTGGATTTAATGCGCTAAAAGCACTTTCCAACCGCAATGACAATCCCACCATCGCGTCAAGACCTTTTGATGTGGAAAGAGAGGGATTTGTGATGGGAGAGGGGGCTGGAGCTTTGATCCTGGAAGAGTACGAGCATGCGAAAAAGCGAGGTGCTAAAATCTATGCCGAGATAGTAGGAGCCGCAATGACAGCTGATGCCTACCATCTAACCGCAACTCACCCTCAAGGTGAAGGTGCTTACCACTGCATGAAGTTTGCCCTGGAAGAGGCAGGTATCTCTATGCAGGATGTAGATTACCTAAATGCACATGCTACTTCTACACCTACCGGAGATTTAAGTGAGGTAAAGGCTATAGTAAGACATCTGGAAGGGGACTACTCGAAATTACATATATCCGGAACCAAATCCATGACTGGGCATTTGCTTGGTGCCGCAGGGGCAATAGAAGCTGTTTTATCCGTGAAATCAATCAACGATGGAGTTGTTCCCCCGACTATCAATACTGAAAACCTTGATCCATCCATTCCCCAAGGAGTGCAGATAGTCACCCAAACAGCCATACAGAAGAAAGTTAGAGTTGCCTTGAGTAATACTTTCGGTTTTGGTGGACATAATGCTTCTGTGATTTTCAAGGAGTTTGTTTAAAATTCCTAACCTTTGAGGTCTCAAAGGCCTCGAAGGTTTTTGTTTTTTCACCAAAGAGCACACGCAGGTTTTGCAAGGCACACAAATGCTTTATTCCATAACTCTTTCTTCCCAGGTCGAAATTTCATCGCAAAGGGCGGGCAATTATTTAAAACCTAACTTCATCCTTACCTTATCCAATAACTCCGCTCCCACAGCCTTTGCTTTCTCTTCCCCTGCAGCCAGCCTTGATTCGATTTCCTCAGGATGGCTCATATAGAAATCAAACAGTTCCCGTTCTTTTCGATACTTATCTATTATCAATTGTAGGAATTCTTTTTTAGCATGTCCATAGCCATAATTCCCCCCCTCGTAATTCGCCCGCATTTGCTTCGTTTCCTCTTCTGAGGCTACCAAACTATATAACTTAAAAACATTGCATGAATCGGGATTTTTGGGCTCTTCCATTGGAGTGCTGTCAGTCACAATACTATTTACATTTTTCTTAAGCGCTTTTTCTGGAAGGAAGATATCGATGAAGTTATTATAGGATTTACTCATCTTCTGGCCGTCTGTTCCGGGAATCGTCTTTACTACTTCATCGATTCTTGCTTCTGGCATAGTAAGAATATCCTCTCCTACTATCCTGTTGAATGTGGAAGCGATATCCCGGGTCATCTCCAGATGCTGCATCTGGTCCTTCCCCACAGGCACCAGATCGGCTGAATACAGTAGAATGTCCGCCGCCATCAAGACCGGATAGGTGAAAAGCCCAGCATTGACGTCTGAAAGTTTTTCTGCTTTGTCTTTAAAACTATGCGCATTTGCCAACATGGGAAACGGAGTAAAGCAGTTCAGGTACCACGTTAATTCGGTTACTTCCGGTCTTCTGGACTGGCGATAAAAAGTGGTCTGCTCTATGTCCAAACCAAATGCCAGCCAAGCTGCGGCTACAGCAAGTGTATTCTGCTTGCGAACTTCCCCATCCTTAGTAGTAGTAAGGGAGTGCAGATCTGCGATGAATATAAATGACTCTTGTTTGTTTTGCTTGATCAATTCTATAGCCGGCACGATTGCTCCCAGTATATTTCCCAGGTGTGGCCTGCCGCTACTTTGAATGCCTGTAAGTACTCTTGCCATTGGTCTGATTTTGCTGCAAATTAAGTAAATCAGCCTATAATACGTTTGAAATTATGCGTTAATTGCGGGCATGATCAGAACAGTGAAACTCCTACTACTCCTATTGATAATAGGCCTATTTCCGCAACTTGCACAGGCTCAGGATACTATAGCTCCTAGGTTGATCTGGGCAGTAAATAAGGTGGATTTTGGAACTGTTTTGGAAGAGCAGGGTTCCCAGATGGCAGAATTCCAGTTTACGCATACACAGGATTCCCTTTTTTATATAGAGACAGTAGTCACGGATTGCGGATGCACTACAGTTGATTACACGGAAGACACCCTGCGGGTAGGGGAAAGCGGCACCTTGCGGGTATCATTTGATCCCTCTTCAGGTGTTGGTCCTTTTTCAAGAATGATTGTGGTGAAGGGCAATCTGTTTGGGGTTCAGGATACCCTTTATATTGAGGGAAATGCGATCCCGAGAGCAAGTGATCCGGAAAGAACATACAGGACCCGAAAGGGGGACCTGGGTTTTCGACTACCTAAGATTAATGTAGGTGAGGTGTTTACCAATGTACCTAAACTAAAACAGGTGGAGGTTTATAATTTTGGTGACCAGCCCTTTTATAAAGACAGTCTAGCATATGCAGGTCCTGAATATATCCAGGTGGGCCAGTTGACGGATTCCATTATGCCAAAAGATAGGGGATTGCTTCAGCTTGTTTATGATGGTTCCGCAAAAGGAGACCTTGGGTATTTCGAGGATCAGGTCTCTCTTAACTGGCAGGATAGCACCACGTTCATCCAGTTAGAAGTGCTGGCAGATGTTTTTGAATATTATGCGCCATTTGCCAAAGATAACCTGAATCTGGTGCCGCAGCTGGTGGTCGAGCCAAAAGAAATCGATCTGAAGACCATCAAGTCCACTGCTGTTCAGGTAGAATATGTGGTGTTAAGCAACAGAGGGAAAGAGGTATTGGAAATCAAAAAAGTCCAAGGGAACTGCGACTGCCTGAAACTTGAACTGCCAAAAACTGATTTGGATCCTGGAGAGTCTATCCAGTTAAAAGTAGTCTTTGATCCCAAAGGAAGAAAGGGGATAGACCAGCGGAATATCTATGTTTTCAGCAATGATCCGCTCAATCCGGTCCAGTTGTTTTTGGTTAAAAGTAGGGTAGAATAAGGGGTATTGGGACAATTTGGTCATTTTTTCCAAATCCGGAATATTTTGATATTTTGTAGAATGGGGGAGGTGTTTTTGAGTTTTCCAACAATGATATTCTATATTGCTAATCTGAATTTTTATAAATGAAAAGACGTGTACTGTTTAGTGTCGGATTATTAATTTGTATGGTTTTCACCTCGTTGAAACCTATTGAGATATACCCCTTTCGCATATATCCCTATTTGCAAGTATATGGAAACAATAAGATTCAACTTACATGGTTTAGTAACTCGCTGGCAGAAAGTTCTATTAAGGTCATAGACGAAGAAGGAACAGTTATTTTCGTAGGTAAAGTTGACGCTGAGGCAGTTCCCGATATTTATTATACTTCACAGGAAAAAAATCAGAATATCAATGGGCTTGTGCAAGGAAGTTGGCTAGATACTGACCAGGTATTTCGATATAGATTTTATGTTGATTTGCCGCAAGGACGTAAGGTGAACTATACGGTCACACTGTCAGACTCTGATTATTCTGGGTCATTTACCACTCCAAAATCTAAGTCCAACTGGGATAAAATTAGATTTATCGCCTTAGCAGATTCTGAAACAGATCCAAAAGGTCGGGTAACAAATAGAGCTTGGTATCCCGGACAGCCATTATTTCGTCCTTTTTCTAACCCTATTTTGTGGAAAGAAAAGTTTGGAACCACTACAGAGCAGGGTATAGAGTTCCTTAATTATTTTCTCACGGAGGAAAAAGGATATAATGAAAATCTAAAAATAGTAGATTCAAGAAATCCTGATTTTATACTGATGCCCGGAGACTTGGTTCAGGGAGGTGGATATCAGCCGGCTTGGGACGAGTTTTTCAGGCATAATGCAGGTCAGGTTGGAAATGGATTGTCCAGATATGCGATTATTCCTGCGTTGGGAAACTGGGAAGCCTATGGCGGCATTAATGGCGGATATGGGACTAATGAAAAAGGTGAATTTATCCCTCTCGTGGGAAGGAAGCGTTTCCATACCTATTTTGAAACACCCACTGAAGACCCATTACAAAAGCATCGTCAAAGCTACTACAGAGTAGATTATGGGCCAGTGACGATTTTGACTTTGGATTCCAGTAATGGTACACCAGACCAAACAGCCGCTGATTTCGAAGGACAACCAAAACTCACTGGGAAGCAATTTAGTGTGCCTGGCACAGATACTCAGGAGAACTATAATCAAGCACAATATAACGCTGCTGGAGGAAATGATTTAAGTGGTTTTGGGCCGGGCAGCGATCAATATATTTGGTTGGAGGAAAACCTTAAAGATGCCAGTGAAAGTGGGCAATTGATCTTTGTACAATACCACCACATCGCTTACTCCTCTGGAGAGCATGGTGTACCTATGAATCATGAGCTTTCTGTGGGGCAGGTAGGTACACCGATGCGGGTTCTCAATCCAATCTTGGAAAGATATGGTGTAATAGCTGTTTTATCTGGGCATGATGAGTTGTTTGAAAGAAGTTTTGTAGATGAGGATGGGGACGGCAAGGGGATTATGTACTACGATGTAGGCGTAGCTGGGGATGGGATGCGGGGAGAGAAGAGAGACTGGTTCGGCAATCCATTCAATACACTGGATTATAATCAATACAGGAAATGGACTGCAGACCAAAGCGAACCAGAACAATGGGATTTGAGCGGTACGAATCCAGTCTTAACTGATGGCGGAAAACATTATGGGCATCTGGAAGTGAATTTAGAGAAAAGCGTGGAGGGAAATCAGGAATTTGCTTTAATCAAATTCACCCCGGTTTATGCTTTTCCGGTGATGGATCAAAATTACAACCTTCAAAGAATAGAGCGGAGAGTGTATAAGGATGAGGTGAGTATGAAAATTCCGTTACGCAAAGCCGTGTTTGTGCCAGAAGTAAAAGACTCAGTGTCGATATACCTGGACAATGATGGAAAAGCAAACCTAGCTTCAGCGGACTTTCTCAAAGATCAACCTGAAGAGGCAGCATCTTTCACTTTTACATCATCTCAAGGTTTTGAGTTTGATTGCAGGGATTTAGGGTTTAATCAAATCACTATCACCTCTACAAACACTAACTCAGGAGATAAATGGGATGATGAAGTCAGACTGTTTGTATTGGATACCATTAAACCTTATTTCACTTCAATATCAAAGACTATTGAGTTTGACCCTGTGGTCGGCAAAGTTGAATTCAGTAAGGATGACTTTGCCGATATTGATATTCAGGATAATTGTTCGGGAGATTATGGTATATCGTTTGGTAGATCCACGACTATAACCTGTGCTGATTTGCAGGAATTTTATGCAAAAGGAAGACTGGATGTTGATATCACTGTTTCGGACGAATCTAATAATGAATATACTGTACGCTCATTCATTACACTCAATGTCGTTGAATCGGCCAAGGTTTCAGTGACTGCCACTACAGAATCCCATGATGGTGATGCTGTGAAATTAACGTTAGGTTCAGAGTTCCCTTTTGAGGTAATAGGTTGGTATAGAGAAGAAGGGCTGATATCGTCCAGTTCTGATAAGCAGTTTACAGTAACCAAATCAGGTGTTTATAAAGCCAAACTTCTTCCAGTGAATGGCTGTGAGGTATTTTCTAAATCAATTGAAGTGATTGTTGATGGGGGTATCGAATGGCCTTCTGTGAAGGAGAAAACGGAACTGGAACTTCTTAAAGACGGTAAGGCAATTTTAAAGCCTGAACAAGTGTTTACTAAGTGGCCAATTGGTTCAGGGTTCACAGTAGAGTTGAGTAAATCTGTTTTTACCTGTGAAGACCTTTGGTCAAATTCAGTAGTTGTAAAGACAACTGACTCAAAGGGGACAGTTGCTGAAGAGGAAATTGAGGTGATAGTCAGGGATAGATCAAATCCTGTCCTAATCACCAAAAACGTAGAGGCAGTTGTTGATTTGTCCATAGGTAAAATAGAATTGAATCCAGAGGATTTTATAGCTTCTGTTGAAGATAACTGTGGAATCAAAGAAGTGAAGCTTAGCAGACAGTCTGTGGGCTGTGAAGATATAGGAAAGGAGATAACAGTAGAAGTGGGGGCTTTCGATATTGCAGGGAATGTCATGCAGAAACTAGCCAAAGTGGCTGTGAAATCTACCAATTCTAGGCCTGTGACAGTTAGTGGCCCTGTATCTATCTGTATTGGTAATGATCAAACACTCACACTGGAGTCCCAAGCCGATTTTGAAGTGATAAGATGGAGAAGGAATGGAACTGATATCAGTGGTTCCACAGACAAAAGCTTAGTAATAGAAGAGGGAGGAAGCTACCATGCTATTGTAAGATTTGCGGGTGGATGTCTTTTCGAAACAGGGAAATTCGAAGTGGAAACAATAGCAAAACCAAATGGAGAAATCGAGGAAGATGGAAATATCCTGAGGGCACCGGATGGAGAATTTACATATAAGTGGTTTAAAAATGATGTTGAAATCTCAGGGGCAACTTCCAGAACTCTGGAAGTACACGCTATGGGAGAGTATGCGGTGGAATTGACCAATACCGCTGGTTGTACCGCACGACTTGCTGCGGTGACAGTGACTATTTCAGGAATACTGCAGCCAGGAATTATACTTTCGGAAGAACTCAAAATCTATCCTAACCCTGCCTCTTCCCAAGTGGAGGTGCAAGCATTGGGTGATCTGGAATTTGCGGAAAATAACCTTAGGATCTATAATTCTTCAGGTAAAGACGTAAGTTCCATCATAGAAATCATCCGACAAAGCCCAAGCGCGGTTACATTAGGCATCTCACGATTAGCGGCAGGAACCTATGTGATTTTGGTGGAGAGTCAGGAAAACCGCATGTTTGTTGGGAAGTTGATGAAGAGATAAGGAATTCAAATCTGCAGTTCGTCTTAAATTCTGTTTTGATTTCCCGCAGATAGACGCAGAAAAGGTCGCAGATTCCAAGCAGATGATTTGAAATCAAAGTGCTGATAGTAATTTATTTAACTAGCTGTTGGGTCCAATTTCGGATGATTTCCGGTTGTAAGTCATCCAGTCTTTTTAGCTTAATATGACGCATATCTTTCCCAGTTCCCTCTAAAAGATTTCTGTGCTCTTTTATTTTTTCATAATTAAAAAAACCAAAAGTCAGATGTGCTTTTGAAGTTTTGAAATATGCAAAGTCCGAATCAGTGGAAAAAACCGGTCTGCTCCACTTAAAGTTTTCTACAACGGAAGGAACTTCCTTATGAATTATTAACCGGATTGCTTCCATGATCTTTCGTTGTTCTTCTGTTGCTTCAGAAATGTACTTTGTTACTTGCTCTTCCATTCTAATCATGTTTTTGGTTTTACATAGCCCAAGCAATTTGGGGCTTTGCGGTTTGGGGGAGTTTCGGAGTACCCCAGGGGATGCACTGATTTTAACTGTTTGGGCTTATGTTGTTAGAGATTTTCAGTCATCTTACCCAAATTGATTTTCTCACCTTTCGAAAACGTAAGTTCTCTTACAAATTCCATATTGCCCCAGAGATAATCATTCCCTTTTAGCCATTTTGTAAACCTCATTCTTGAGTTTAATTTTTTCATTTCTATGTCAGTTGCTTTTCGTTTTTCTCCAAGCTGTCCGTAAAGTTTAATGGCAGGATAACCGGTAAATTGACCTTTGAATAAGGATGTCAACCAGAAGGAGGTGCTACTGTTTACACCCAAAACACAAATATTTTTGTTGTTCTTACTATTTGAGGGAAGTTTTGTGAGGAATTTTTCAAAGTAAAAACCCGTCTGATCCCTGTTTAGAAATAATGAGCCTATAGGCGTTACAGTCGGATTGTCGTCTTTGTCAACCGAACCAATTGATACGTGAAAATTTGTCCTAAAACTTTTGTTGAAATGATTTCTTATTTCCGGCCAATGTTTTTGAATGTCCATTTTAAATGCTGATTTGTTGATAAAATCCCCACTCGCACCCTCTGCGTCACCCTCCGTGCCCTCTGCGGTTAAAAACCCAAAACCTCACACAAAAGCCGGGATCCCAGTAATCTCCTGACCAAGAATCAGCAAGTGGATATCATGTGTTCCTTCGTAGGTAATCACTGATTCCAGGTTCATCATATGGCGCATGATAGGATATTCCCCGGTGATTCCCATACCGCCATGGATCTGTCTGGCTTCCCGGGCGATATTGAGCGCCATTTCCACATTGTTCCGTTTGGCCATGGAGATATGGACAGTCTTGGCTTTGCCTACATTCATCATTTTACCTACTTTCCAGGCAAGTAATTGGGCTTTGGTAATTTCGGTGAGCATTTCGGATAGTTTCTTCTGTACCAGTTGAAAACTTGCGATGGGTTTGCCGAATTGGATACGTTCAGCGGCATATTTTCTGGCTGACTCATAACAGTCCATGGCAGCGCCTATCGCCCCCCAAGCGATTCCAAATCGGGCCGAATCCAGGCACATCAGTGGGGCTCCCAAGCCGGATTTGCCAGGAAGTAGATTCTCCTTTGGTACTTTCACATTATCAAAGACCAATTCTCCGGTGCAGGAAGCACGGAGGGACCACTTGCCATGGGTTTCTGGGGTAGAAAATCCTTCCATTCCTCGCTCCACGATCAAACCGTGGATTCTGCCTTCCTCATTCTTTGCCCAGACTACTGCAATATCCGCTTCGGGAGAGTTGGAAATCCACATTTTGGCACCATTCAGCAAGTAATGATCTCCCATATCTTTGAAGTTGGTGACCATGCCGCTAGGGTTGGAACCATGATCAGGCTCGGTCAATCCGAAGCAGCCCAGCATTTCTCCTGAGGCCAGTTTTGGCAGGTATTTGTTTCGCTGCTCCTCTGAACCGAATTTATAGATAGGATACATCACTAGGGAACCTTGCACAGAAGCCGTCGAGCGCATGCCCGAGTCACCACGCTCAATCTCCTGCATGATCAACCCGTAGGAAATGTAATCCAAGCCACCGCCGCCATACTGCTCAGGAATCTGCGGCCCGAAAGCTCCCACATCACCGAATTTTTTGACTATTTCGTTAGGGAAGTAGGCCTTTTGTGCCCAATCTTCTATGTAGGGGGAGATCTCTTTTTTGACAAAATCCCGGATGGAAGTTCTGATCAATTTATGCTCATCTGTAAGCAAATCATCCAGGTCTAAAAAATCAACACCTTCGAAGGTATCCTGCTTTAATGACTTTCGTATTTCAACTGACTCCATGTTATTTTTGGTTTATTAAAATGAATCTGTGACTTTTGTCGGGAATTTAACCCGCATTTTGCATTAAGTTTCGTTGTAGCCTGTCCCGATTTTTATCGGGGAGGGCTGTAATTACAGGAGAATCAGGCTGTTTTGAGACTGAATCATAGCAACAACTACGGTGAAGTCGAAAACAGTAACATAATGACTGGTTTTGAGGTAATTCCAGCCCGTAATAGAAAGGTCAATGCATAATTCGGGTTTTAAGCTCCCACCTTGATTCTAATTAACCAGAAATGGGGGTAAAATACTATCAATTCGTTTAAAAAATACAAATGGTGGAGTCCCGGTTTGATCCAAAAATATTAGAGAAAATAGAGCAGCTTCAGGGGAAGTTTAAAGCATCAGGCCAGGATCTGCTGTCCTATTTGGAAGGTCTGTTGTATTCGGATTATCTTACCTATTGGGATTATATCAATTTGGATGTATTGCTGTCATTGCAGCAGCCCAAAACATCTTTCAAGGATGAGAAAATCTTTATCATTTATCATCAGATCACTGAGTTGTATTTTAAGCTGATTATCTCCGAGATTGAACAAGTAGCGGATGAGCCTTCGGTCACTGATGGATTTTTAAAAGAGAAATTGCATCGGATCAATATGTACTTTGATCAGTTGATCAATTCATTTGCTGTGATGTGGAAAGGAATGGAGCGAGAGCAGTTTCTTAAGTTCCGGATGTCCTTACTTCCATCCAGTGGGTTTCAAAGTGCCCAATACCGGGAAATAGAACTGATGTCCTGTGATGCGTTTAATCTCCTGGCACTGAATAAAAGAGCTGATCCTGATTTTCATACGCCTACCGACGAGATCTTTGAAAATCTGTATTGGCAGCAGGGAGCAATCGAACTGGCTACCGGGGAAAAGACACTTACCCTCAAAAACTTCGAAGCCAAATATGGCAAGAGATTAATGGAGCTGATCGATTCATACCGCAGAAAAAATATCTGGCAGAAATATATAAGTATTGGAAATCCTTCCGATGAACTGGTAGAGTTGATGAGGCAATTTGATCTGAAGGCGAATGTTTTCTGGCCTTTGGCACATTATAAATCCGCTGTAAGGTATCTTCAGAGGGATCCTGTGGATATCGCGGCTACCGGAGGGACAAACTGGCAGAAATATCTCCCTCCACGATTCCAAAAGGTGATTTTTTACCCTGATTTATGGTCTGAATCCGAGCGGGAAGAATGGGGTAAAGGCTGGGTGGTCAAGGAGATTTTTGGGGAGGATTATAAGGTATAAGAGAAATATGGCTTATTAGTTAGTAGGACTGCTGCTGGTATTCCCTGTTAGGGCTTGATTGTAATCCTAGATTTCTAATTCCAGAATTTTACTGGCATCTTAGTAAATCAAGTGAAATCAAGATTCATGAGCAAAAAAACTGATTTGTCACAAGGAAGTTTGATACGGAGCCTTTTTACCTTGGCATGGCCAATTATCATGGCCAATATACTCCAAACTGCCTATCAGCTGATCGATACTTTCTGGCTGGGAAGACTTGGGGCAAATGCCGTGGCGGCTGTCAGCATAAGTTTTCCGATTCTGTTTCTAGTCCTATCTCTTGGGGCAGGCCTGACGCTGGCAGGTACGGTGATCGTATCCCAGTTCAAGGGTGCAGAGGATGCTAAAATGATTGACTTTGCATCTTCCCAGACTGTATTTGTTGTTTTTTTGATTTCGATATTTTTGGCTATAGTAGGATATTTCTCAGCGTCTCCATTGATGAGTTTGGTAGGGGCAGGGCCGGAAATATTGGAAGATTCGGTCACTTATTTTAAAGTTTCGTCTTTTGGCTTTGTATTCCTCTTTTTGTTTTTCGTTTTCCAATCCTTGATGAGAGGAATAGGCAATGTACTGTTGCCTATGTACATAGTCTTTGGCACGGTACTGCTGAATTTGGTGCTGGATCCCCTGTTTATTTTTGGCTATGGAAGTATAGCAGGCTTTGGGGTAGCAGGTGCGGCTATTGCCAGTATTGTCACTCAGGGTTTGTCCGCGGCGGCGGGGCTTTTTATACTCTTTAGGGGAAGGGAGGGAATCAAAATAAAGTTAAAGAACATGAGGCCTCAGTTTACCTGGGTTAAGCGTCTGTTTGAATTGGGTATCCCGGCGAGTTTGGAGCAGTCCTCCAGAGCAGCAGCCATGACAGTGATGGTGATGCTGGTGACAAGCTATGGAAGTGAAATAGTGGCAGCATATGGGATAGGGGCGAGGATTCTAAGTTTGGTCATCGTGCCAGCACTTGGGATGGGAATAGCCACGACTACTTTAATTGGTCAGAACATCGGTGCGGGCCAGATCAAACGAGCGGAAAAGATAGGTGACCTGAGCGCTACCGTTGCTTTTTTTGGACTTACAGCGGTAGGCCTGATGTTGTTTCTGTTTGCGGAGACGCTGACAGCTTTTTTTGTCCCGAACGATCCCCAAGTAATCAAGGATGGTGCAAGGTTTATCAAAATTATGAGTCTTAGCTTCGGTCTTCTGGGGGTACAACAAGTATTGAACGGGGTGTTCAACGGTAGCCGTTTTACCCAGGCGTCCATGTTGATTTCCATCTTTAGTCTATGGGTGGTCCGCTTTCCGGTAGCTTTTGTGCTCTCCCATAAAACTGACCTGGGTTTTGAAGGTATCTGGTGGGCATTTCCGATTTCCAACCTGGTCGCTGCACTTGTCGCGTTCTCTTACTACAAAACCGGGTATTGGAAAATCAGAACCTTCCGCAACAGAAAACAATGGTTGGAGTCAGGATTAGGTTAGGTAAATTGTTTTGCCATCGCCTTAATCGTATCTGAGAAAAACGCCAAAGTGTGGAAAGAGCTCGGAGGCCAATAAATTCCTGACTTCTATAGCTACAATGCTCTGATAAGAATGGAACTAAGGGTGAAAAACGACAAAATGTGTCTGATATGCGATTGGTAGTTCTTTATTAGCTGAAGAGGTTTTTGGATGAGCGGAAAATTAACTTTCTTCGCCTTCGTAATTTTTGTAAACACAATGACCTGGCAATTAATCAAAGACGCCTTGCAGGGCAAGGAGCAGGATTTTACTAGTCTTACCCTGAAAACAGCCATTTTCATTCTTGCGATTCCCATGATTCTGGAGATGATGATGGAGTCTGCCTTTGCTGTGGTGGATATCTTCTTTGTGGCAAAATTGGGAGAGCATGCCATCGCCACTGTAGGGCTGACGGAATCAGTGATTGTGCTGGTATATGCCATGGGGTTTGGGATAAGCATGGCCGCTACGGCTTTGATATCAAGAAGATTTGGGGAAAAGGATTATAAAGAAGCAGGCGCGGCGGCTTTCCAGCTGCTAATAGTTGGGGGTGCAATATCGATTATCCTAGGGGTGCTGGGCTGGATTTTCGCGCCGGATATTTTGGGATTGATGGGAGCTGAGGCACAAGTGATCGAGACGGGCGTGAATTATACCAGGATCATTTTTGCCGGCAATACAGCGATTATGCTTCTGTTCTTGCTTAACGGTGCTTTCCGTGGGGCCGGACAGGCCCATCATGCGATGCGGTCACTTTGGATCGCCAATGGCTTGAATATGATATTGGACCCGGTTATGATTTTTGGTATAGGAAGCTGGGATGGTTATGGTCTGGAAGGCGCGGCTATTGCTACCACTTTTGGAAGAGGGGTAGGTGTCGTGTATCAATTATACCATCTGTTCAATGGTAAGCACAGGCTAAAGATCCTCAAAGAAAACATCATGATTTCCTGGGAGATCATAAAAAAGATAATGGAGATCGCCGTTGGTGGAATGGGGCAGTTCTTGATTGATTCGGTGTCTTGGATAGCCCTAACCCGGATGAATGCTGAGTTTGGATCAGCTTCCTTAGCCGGTTTTACCATTGCTTTTAGGATTTTGATTTTTACACTTTTGCCAGCATGGGGTTTGTCAGGTGCAGCGTCCACATTGGTAGGACAAAACCTGGGAGCCAAGCAACCTGATCGCGCTGAAAAAGCCGTTTGGCTGACCACTAGATATACCGTGGTCTTCATGGCTTCTGTCACCGGGATTTACCTTTTGTTTAACCAACAGCTTGCGGGGTTCTTCACGGATATTCCGGAAGTACAGCAAGTGGCAGCCCAAGGGCTTTGGGTAGTGGTGTTGGGTTATGTCTTCTTCGCTGTTGGGATGGTATTGACGCAGGCATTTAACGGGGCTGGGGACACCAAAACCCCCGCCTGGATCAATATCGGGGTTCTGTGGTTTATTGAAATCCCACTGGCGTATGTGCTTGCTTTCCCGTTTGGACTGGCGCATCTGGGGATATTTATCTCCATCGCATTTAGCCATAGTTTCCACTCTTTGGTTGCTCTTTTCTTCTTTAAAAGGGGTAATTGGAAGTTGATGGAGGTGTAATTGCTTGTCCTCACGTTACGATTTTCATAAATTGGATGTATAGCCATGCTTGGCAATGAAAATGAATAATACTAAAATTTGATTTATAACCATAACCCCAAACACGATGACTACAATTAACACTTACTTGACTTTTGAAGGAAATTGCGAGAATGCCTTCAATTTCTATCGTACTGTTTTTGGAGGAGAATTTGCCCATGTAGGGAGATTTTCTGATATGCCGGAAGATCCAAATTATCCAATCTCTGACGAAGCCAGAAATCAAATCATGCATATCAGTTTGCCGATCAGCAAGGAATGCGTGCTGATGGGAAGTGACACCGGTGGACATGGTGGGCCGTTGACTGTTGGGAATAATTTCTCACTTTCAATAAATACGGATTCCAAGGAAAAAGCGGATACCTTTTTCTCTCAACTTTCCGCAGAAGGGAAAGTGACGATGCCCATGGACAATACATTTTGGGGGGATTATTTTGGGATGCTTACAGATAAATTTGGAATAAATTGGATGATCAGTTTTAATGAGGCTGCCCAACAAGGGTAAACTGGCATTAGGTTTTGTTTTGTATAGCCGGGGAGTTTGATTCCCAGCTATTTTAGGGCCTGCTTAAAAACGCCAGCAATAGATTAAAAGCTTTCATTTGGAATGATTAGCTTGTTTTTCATGCGAGCGGTTTTTCAGCAAGCCCTATTTAGTGGAAGATTGGACGATTGCATACGTCCTTGGTATTAGGTACATCAAGCCCTGCTTTCCGATTAGTGTTTTATGATTCTAGAAGCCTGGGCATTCCTGTAAGTTTAAGGTTAGTGCAGTCCTTAGCTTTTTTGGCCTTTTTTCTGACAGAGGACTGTGTCAGATCGTAAGTTCTAGACCTTATTTCTTTGTAAGGTATTTTTCAGGCATTTTAGCCATGAGCCAGCGTGGATGGGCTCTTTGGGAAAAGGCCGCCAAAATCCTGTATAAAACAGACATCTGAGCACAGACATGTTTTATCCGATTTAAAAAGCCTGGCATTCGGCTAATTAGTAGGAACCTTGGCTGCCTTTAAATGAAAATTCCATATCAAAAAGTCATTTTTGTTTTAGTATTTGTAAGGAAACAGGAGGTTTATTCAATAAATATCTTATGTCAATCGAGTTGACCATGTTATTCTAAAATTAATTTTACTTAGTTTTAGACACATGAAGTTCTATGTCAGCAGTTAAAATATTAAACAAAACGCTATGAATTACTCTTTACTAAGAGATGAAGAGTTAGTTGATCGTTTAGTAAATGAAGAAGATGAGGATGCCTTTCAGGAAATATACAACCGCTATTGGAAACTAATATTTTTACAGGCGTACAGAAAGATTGGAAGCAAGGAAAAAGCGGAGGGGCTTACCCAAGATCTATTCATGAGCTTATGGGATCGAAGAAATATGGTAGGCATCCAGCATCTTTCAGGCTGGCTGAACCAGTCCATACGTTATGCCATCATTAATTTTTACAAATCCCAGGTTGTAAAGGAAAAGTACAGGCAATTTGCCAAAAACCATACTAATTCTTCAGAGAGCAGTAGCGATCATTTGGCCAGACTGAATGAATTGTCGGAAAGTATAAGACTTGCCATGGATTCTCTTCCGGAAAAGACGAGGATGGTCTTTAAAATGAGTAGGGAGGAAAACAAACCGGTAAAGGAAATAGCTGACCTGTTGGACCTTTCCGAAAAAGCGGTAGAATACCATATCAGTCAAAGCCTTAAGAAGATGAGGATTTATCTAAAAGAATACCTGATGGTGATTCTCTTTTGGATCTTCAAAACTTGGTAGTCGATCACCTGTTTTCCATCCAATCAAATTCCTGTATTAGCCCAAGAGGAATAAATTCAAAAAAAAATCACAAAAATATCATGTCGTGTTTAGGGATAGGCTAAGTCTGATTGACTATACACATGAACTGAGCAAACTATGAGCAGAGATTACCTTCAGAATTTACTGGAACGCTACCAATTGGGCAACTGTACCGATGAAGAACGGGCAATCGTGGAAGAGTGGTACGATTCCCTGGGCAAAAAGTACAATTTACCGGAAATAAGTTCAGAGGAATTGGAATCAATTGGGGAAATGATGTGGGCTCGTGTCATTGGTGAATCTGCGTCTTCATCAAAAAAGCAAATTGAGCCAATCAACCAAGTTCGTGCTGTTAGACTGTGGCCGAAATTTGTGGCTGCCGCGGGAGTGGTCGGTATTGTTATATGTGCGGCATTGTTGTTCAATGTTGTCTATAAACAATCCGATGTCACACAGCAAGAACGGATAGCGGCGATTGCCGAGCCTATTACGAAGGAAAACAGAACCGACTCACTTATGATTGTGGAGATGGAAGATGGAAGTAGGATAACCCTTCATACAGGAGCCAAAATAATTTATCCTAAAGCGTTTGAAAAGGATAAAAGAGAGATCTTTTTGTCGGGAGAGGCATTTTTTGAGGTGAGCAAAAATACCGACAGTCCATTTTTCGTGTTTTCCAATAGTTTGATTACCAAAGTAATTGGGACTAGCTTCTATGTAAGGTCAGGGGAATCTCCAGAAAGTGAAGTGGAAGTGGTCACGGGAAAAGTGCTGGTCACCGCAAATAATCAAGGCGTGTCTGCAAGTGATGCCAATAAGGAGGTTTACATCACACCAAATCAAAAAGTAATCTTCAATGAGGAGTCAAAAGAATTAATCCCTGCAATAGTTGATAATCCAAAACCACTCAAGAGCGCACAAGCCCTTGTCGAGTTTGGGTTTAATTATAAAAATGTACAGTTACAGCAGGTTTTGAATGATATTGAAGTAACCTACGGGATAAATATAATTCCCGACGATTCAAGAATATACAATTGCACCTTTACAGGCGATTTAAATGATGAAAACATGTATTCCAAACTTGATTTGATCTGTCAATCCACCGGAATGTCATATGAAGTAAACAACCTCAGCATCATCATCAAAGGGAATGCATGCAGCCTCTAACCTAATAAATCTATTATTCTCATGAAACAGCAGACTATGTAAACACCGCTACTATCCCCCTAAAACTTAACAGATATACCTGATTCTTTTCCCTCATAGGATCAGCTGAGCGTAGATAAAAAACTGGCAATGCCCTAACATTGCCAGTCAACTACTACCTGATGGTAGGATATTGCCCAAGTTAATTTTAGAACAACGACATTACAAATATATATGAAAAAAAAGCAGCATTTTGCTTTAAAGGATATTTATTATAAGATATCCATGCTCTTGATTATTGCCATTACATTCTCCATAGAAGTGGCAGATGGACGAGTATTAGATAAAAGAATTTCTATTTCATTGCATAAAGTTGAGTTGGTTGACTTTTTGGAAAGCCTTCAGTCTATGGCAGATGTTAGGTTTGTCTATAGTCCATCGGTCATTCCTGTCAATGAAAAGATCTCTCCGAAATTCAATAGGCAAAAGCTGAGTGAGGTACTCAGCGTGACCTTGTCTGATTTTGGAGTCGATTACAAAGAAATGAGCGGACAACTTGTTCTTTTTAAACATAATCCGGAAGAAAAGAAAGATGGGGAAAAACCCTACATTATCCCGCTCAGCTCACCCCAATCTAAAATCCTTTCCGGGAAAATTACCGATGTGAGAGGAGAGGGAATTGTAGGGGCCACTATCATGCTGAAAGGCACCAGCATTGGAACAACCACAGATATTGATGGATCTTTCAAGTTTTATATTCCCGACGATCATGAGGAGGGTTTTCTGGTGGTTTCTTTTATAGGTTACAAACCCCAGGAAGTGAAAATCGGAGATCAAAGTATTTTTCAGATTACACTGGAAGAGGAGATTGGCCAGTTGAGTGAAGTTGTGGTCAATGGTTACTCTGAGATCAGGAAGGAATCGTTTACAGGAACCACAGTCACCATTTCAGGAGAGGATTTGAAGCAGGCTAATCCCACCAATATCCTTGCCGCCATTCAATTGTTTGATCCTTCTTTTAGGGTGTCGGAAAACACTTCTTTAGGATCCAATCCCAATGCTTTACCGGAAATCACCGTCAGAGGCTCCACAGGTTTACCCAGCAATACTTCTGAATCTACCGATGATTTCAATTTGAGCAAAGCTTCATTGCTCAATAATCCAAACCTCCCCACTTTCATTTTGGATGGTTTTCAGGTGAGTATTCAAACTGTTTTTGATCTTAACTATAACCGCATTGCATCTATCACTTTGCTGAAAGATGCGGCTGCTGCGGCTATTTATGGTTCCCGTGCTGCAAATGGAGTAGTAGTCATTACGACCAACCCTCCTGAGGAAGGGAAAATTCATGTGACCTATACCGCCGATGTAAATATCAGCGGACCAGACCTTTCCGTGTACCAGTTGCTAAATGCTGAAGAAAAGCTGGAATATGAGCGATTGGCAGGACTATATAGTACCAGTACCAATACTAATGGTAACAGCCAGAATGAATTGGATTTGCTCTACTATCAAAAGAAGAAGAATGTGGTCAGTGGGGTGGACTCCTACTGGTTGTCCGAGCCTGTAGAGACCTCAATAGGGAGTGCCCACTCCATTTATGCAGAGGGAGGTTCCAACACGATGCTTTATGGAGTGACAGGAAGATATCAAAAAATGAAAGGTGTCATGAAAGGGTCTGAACGAAACCGGTATGGAGGGGATTTAAGGCTTACTTACCACTTGAAAGATAAAATCACCTTTAACAATCAGCTGTCGATCACGATAACAAAAAGCCAGGAGTCTCCTTATGGAAGTTTTTCGGATTATGCGAGAATGAATCCCTACTACCCCAAAAAGGACGACAATGGCAATGTTCTTCAAGCAGTGGACAGCTGGCAGCGCCGAGAGGCCAGTGGCACACAGGTGCAGGATGTAGTGCTGAATCCTGCATACAATGCTACCCTGAGCAATTCTGACGTTGAGAATTACACTCAGATCATCAATTCGTTTTCCACTATATACCGAATTACACCGAGTCTGCGCATGCAAGCACAAATAAGTTTAAATCGGATATTATCGGACAGGGATAGATACCAATCACCATTTAGTAATGAATTCTATAACTATACCGGTGATGCCTTGAAAAATAGGGGAAGGTATGATTATGCGGGGGCAAATGAGACTTCTATAGATGGGAATTTTGTGGCCTCGTATAATAAGGCTATTGGAGACCATTTTTTCAATGCCTCTCTAGGGGGGAACTGGAGAACCTACAGTTCTGAATTCAAGAGCTTTACGGCTACCGGGTTTATAAGCGACAGATTCACAAATATTTCTTTTGCCAATCGCTATGAGGAAAATGCTTCTCCTAATGGAGATAGGTCTGTAGAGCGATTGCTGGGATTATTTGCCAATATTAATTACTCTATAAAAGATAAGTATCTCTTTGACCTGGCCACCCGGATTGACGGTTCGTCAAAGTTTGGAACCGAAAATAAATATGCTCCCTTTTGGGCTGCCGGTATTGGTTGGAACATGCATAATGAGGATTTCTTGTCTAATAGGTCTTTTATCAATAGACTAACGATAAGGGCCACAACCGGCGTTACCGGTGAGGTTTCTTTCCCATCGTACATGTCCAAAACCACTTATGAATACAGAAATGATTGGTATTCGACAGGAGTGGGTGCCGTGAGTCTGGGTTATGGCAATGAGTCGTTGAAATGGCAGAGAACACGAAACTATGACTTGGGTGTAGAGCTTTCGCTTTTCAATAATAGAATCTACCTGTTGCCGAGGTACTATTATAGAAGTACCGAGGATGTTCTGGCAGATATCATCGTTCCGACATCTGTGGGTTTTGGTTCATACAAGGCCAATCTTGGCGTAATGGAGAACAAAGGTTTTGAGTTAATGCTTAGAACCAATGTGATACACGGATCGGGAGGCTGGTTTGTAGGGCTCTTTGCCAATATTGCCCATAACAAGAACACCATCAAGAAAATCTCTGAATCGCTCAAGAAGTACAATGATGAAGTCGATGAAGACCAGGGAGGAGCGCCATTGTTGAGGTTTAGAGAAGGAGAGTCGTTGAATACCATATATGCGGTTCCTTCTTTGGGTATCGACCCTGAAAACGGAAGAGAGCTGTATGTGAAGCGGGATGGGACAATCACTTATGAGTACGATGCCAAAGACAATGTACCGGTAGGCGATAGTTCACCTATAATCGACGGCTCTTTCGGTACCAATATCTCATATAAGAATTTCTATCTATCGGTTAATTTTTACACCAAACTCGGAGGGGATCTCTATAATCAGACATTGGTGGATCGAGTGGAAAACGCCGATCCGAGATACAACGCAGATAAGCGAGTGCTGTCGGAAAGGTGGCAAGAGTCGGGAGATGTGGCATTCTTCAAGGATATAGCGATCAGGGAAAACACGAATGCCTCCTCACGGTTTTTGCAGACGGACAACGCCGTAGAGTTGCGTTCGGTAAATCTGAGCTACGAAAGTTATGGTAAACTGGCTAAAGACCTGAAAATGCAGAGCCTGAAATTCACGGTAACCATGAATGATATCTGGAGATGGGCACCTGTGAAGTTGGAACGTGGTATCCAATACCCGTTTGCAAGAACAGTTACATTCTCAGTTCAGGCCAGGTTCTGATCAGCACCCGGATCAATCGAAATAGACAGAAGAATTTATACTATCAAAAACATTGAAATGAAATCGACACGATTAAAATCATCATTAAAACACATAGTGCAATGATTATTTTAATCGTCAAAGATTCCATCTGACCAATTAAAAACAAAAAATATGCAGATGAAAAAATACCTGATATTATTCTCGGGCCTGCTCATTTTCTCTTCATGTGCGGATTATCTGGATGTGAGACCGGAGTCCCAAATTGAAAAAGAGGTGTTGTTCAGTACGGAACATGGTTTTTTTGAAGCACTTAATGGTGTTTATGTAAGAGGTACCGAAGGCGATATATATGGCAATGAACTTACTTTCGGTTCTCTTGACGTTTTGGCCCAGAATTATTCCATGACCAATGGTTCCAATACCTTGGCTGAAACCTATGCCGAAACGGCTGAATTCAACTACCTGGACAATTCTTTTGTAACCAGGAAGAACAGCATCTGGAATGGATTGTACAATGCTATTGGGAATAGCAACCTCATTCTTGAAAATATTGATGAAAGAGAAGATGTGTTTACAAATGCGCTTTATGCCCCATTGATTAAAGGTGAAGCCAAGGCACTGAGAGCTTACTTGCATTTTGATTTGCTGCGATTGTTCGCACCGTCCTTTTTCAGTAATCCTGCAGCTCCTGCTATTCCTTATGTGGTCAATTACTCTACCGAGATTACACCTCAATCCACCGTGTCTGAAGTGTTGGACCTGATCATTGAAGAGTTGCTTGAAGCAAGGACTTTGTTGGAATCTGATCCGATTTTAACAGATAGCTATGTGGTAGGCTACACCTACAATAATGATTTTGATGGCCTGCCCGATGATGGATCCAATGAAGAACAGGGCAACGATCTGTTTATTCAAAACAGAAGGCACCGAATGAATTACTACGCTGTTTGTGCGGAATTGGCAAGGGTGTATTTGTATAAAAACGACAAGGTAAATGCACTCAGATATGCGTTGGAAGTCATTGAATCAGGCAAGTTTCCGTGGACAGATAAAAATGATTTTACAGCAGATGACGATGAACTCAAGGATAGGGTTCTTTATAAAGAATTGATTTTCGGATGGTATATACCGGCCAGGGAAAACGATCTGAGAAGCAGATTTGAAAATATTGCCACCAGTACGGCTATCGTATCCGCAGAAGGAAATATCCTCTATGAAACAGGCGGTGTAGGCGCAGATGATTTCAGGTTCAAAGAATGGATGAAGCAAGAAAGTGACGGGATAACCACAAAACTGCTGCTTATGAAATTCAAGCGGGACGGAAATGCAAATCTACACAGTTTGATGGCCCCTGCATTGCGTTTGAGCGAGATGTATTATATCGCTGCGGAATGCAGCTTTGATTCCGATCCGGAAAGGGCATGGGGATACTTCAATACAGTTAGATTTAACCGAGGTATAGGGACGGAGATTCATAATGAAACTGATTATGAATTTTTTATATCCGAGCTAATCAAGGAGGCTCGCAAGGAGTTTTATGGAGAAGGCCAGATTTTTTATATGTACAAGAGATTGAACCGGGATATCATGGCCCAGTCTGGAGGGACTATTTCTGCCAGTGATAAGGTGTTTGTTTGGCCTATGCCTGATGATGAAATTGTTTTTGGAGACAGAGATTGATATATAAACGAACTTAACATGACAAGATATTTAACCTTACTTATTCTAGCATCTATCTCCTTGTTTTCATGCCGGGACGAGGATGAGCTTTTGTACCGGTCTCCTGACAATGTTTTCTTTAATTTTGATGACGAAAACACGAATGACCGAGATAGTGTTTTTTACACATTTGCCTATAATCCGGAGTTGGGATCAGATACGGTTTTCCTACCAGTCACCATCTCGGGAAAAAGGATCCCTCATGACAGGAAATTTTTTGTGTCTGTGGTCGATTCAGCGACTACAGCCGTCCCAGGCACCCATTATGAGCCGTTGGAAGCCTACTACCTCATGCCTGCGGACTCAGGACAAACACACATTCCATTTATTATGTATAGTTCTGACCCCATTCTTGCGGATACTTCAGTGTCAGTCAGTATGGTACTTCGAAGTGGTGAGGATTTTGGGGTTGGTTTCCCTGACTTTATTGCCGCCAAAGTAGTGTTTTCCAATAGACTGGAAAAACCGGAATGGTGGGATTTGTGGGTTGGTCAGTTGGGGGCTTATTCCCGCACAAAACACCAGCTTTACTTGATCGCTGTTGGGAATCAGGATTTGATCTCTTCCTATGCAGACTATCTGTTTATTCCGAGAAGCCTTTTTTTAATTGATCAGCTAAGAAAGTTTATCAATGACCCATTCAGTTGGGCTGAAGCTCACTCTGACGAATATTCCTTGGAAAAGGTAAATGACCAATTGTACTATTTCTATAGTATATCAAACCCTGACACAAAATATGAATTGACATATTATCCTGATGATGCGAAGTTTTATTTCTACAATGAACACAATCAACGGGTGACTATAAATTAAATACATTTTGGAAGGACGAATCTCTTTGCTGCGGATTTCACACACGATGTTTAAGATATACATGTCTTCATCACAAAGAAAAATCTCATTGAGGTTAGCTTTCATCGCTTACAGACATGATCAAATGATCGGGTTTAAAAAAAATAAAATCACATGAAATCATATTCAATCATATCCATAGTGTGCTGCCTGTTTTTGGCAACCTCATGTTATGAGGACTTGGGAAACTATAACTACGATCTCCCTGAAGAGCCCGTGGTACTTGGAGTTGTCGATTCGGTGTTTCAAGTATCGGTTGGCGACAGTCTGCGGATACATCCCACTCTGGATCACAGCATGGCGGACACGGATAATTTCTCTTTTGAATGGCAGATTCAAATAGCTGAGGAAATGAGGCACGAGACCTACACAGGGAAAAATCTGGAGATACAGTTTGGATTTAAAGCGGGTAGATATCCCGGTATATACAGTGTGCTGGACAAGTCTAATGGCATGAAATATTTTTATCCTTTTACTATTGAATGTCAGACACAGTTTTCTAAGGGGATTGTTGCTCTTTGTGATGATAATGGGCGGGGCAAACTTGCCTTTGTGAAACCTGATTCCACAGTTATCAACAACTTATATGAGAGTCTCAATAACGGATCACTGCCGGACAACCCGTTTCAATTGGTTCCTATTATCAATCAGGCAAATACAAATACGGGGCTGACCAGGTATTGGTTTTTAGGAAAAGATGAGATCAATCCGGGAATAGGTATTAATGCCAACACAATGTTTTTCGAGGCAACTCTCGAGGATAATTTTTTCTCTCCGCCAAATTCCATCATGCCAAATTATGTATATCCCACCATGCTGGGGGCCTCTACAGGGGTGTTCAACAATAAGCTTTATTTGGGAACTACCAGTACACAGGATATTAGCCCTGATTACGGCAGATATGGCAATGCTATTGCCGGCGATTACTCACTGGCTCCGAGTTATATCTATGTGGATCTTCAGTATTATCTAGGCTTTGATATTAAGCATTATCAATTCGTGCGTTTTGCGAGTAGTGGCGCTTATTATGGAGTGGATTATAAGGTAGATACAGTAGGGACTGGATTTGATCCCAAAAAACCTGGCTTGGTATCCTTTTCCCACATGCTTTATTTGAATGGAGCGACTTCTTATGCTTATGGAACTGATTCGGCAAATAACTTTGTGGAGTTTAAATTCACGTTGAACGGAGAGACTTTCCTGACGGATTATGTACGTGATTTTGTCCGTCCGGACCTGATCAACGAATCCAATATCTGGATTGGCAATCAATTGGGTATTATCTACTTCACATCAAACGATAAAATCTATCGCTACAACCCTATCAATGAAGAAATCAGAGCTCTTTCAGCAGATTTTGGAGGTAAACCTGTGACGATGATAGAGTTTGTTCCAAACAGTGATTACATCATAGCCGGAACTGAAGGAAGTCTTTATTATTTGGATATTGGAACCGGAAAGGGAGGGAATATAGCCCATCAAATAGATGGTTTCGTCGGTGCTCCTGTTGATGTGTTTATAAGAGAGTAAGCCTTTACAAATACTACCCAATCAATTTTATTTATACAATAGCAAAAGGAGCTGGGTTTTTGGATCGTATAGTACGGTTTAAGTCACTTGTTTTTAAACCATACGGACACTTATTCAGCCCTTTTTTTTTCTTTACCCAAAAAAAGTCTCTTTTATATTTTAGGGTTTTTGGACTTGTCCTTTACTTAAGGATAGATGGTTTTCTATTGTCAGTATTTATTTCGATTAGTTAGTTGAATATTTTATTTAATAAGTAAAAGATGAAGTTTAAGTTTATAAAATTCAAAATTATATTATCTACTATGCTCGTGTTTCTTGGCCTTGCTGGGTATTCTCAGCAACTAAAGAAGGTTTATGAATCGGAGCCGGGTGTTATTATAGATGATGCCGTTTTCCAACATATAGATCAGGAGGCACATAAGCTTATGGAGCATAGACACCCAGAGCGCTTTGCTACGTTGGCTAAACAGCTGGTCAATGATCATGTTGATCTTAAGTTATTGGAATCCTTCCAAAACAAGGTAGAGGCATCTGAAATCTTTAATACAAATGCTTCCGGAGTACTTGTAGTAGCGACCATTTATAAATGTGAGGATTGTCCAAATACACACCTCCGGGCCGCTTCCGGTTTTGTGATTGCAGAAGAAGGAATTGCTGTAACAAGCTATCATATATTCAAAGGCGATGCCACGGATGAAAATTCTGATTTGGCAGTGGTTGTGATGGATTTTGATGGGCATGTTTATCCCGTAAAGGAAATCCTTGCTGCAAGTGCCAATGATGATGTGGCTATTTTTCGATTTGATGCCATGGGTAAGAAAACGAATGTGTTGTCTCTGGGGCAGGATATTGTTCCAGGTCAGGATGTAAGTATTATTTCACATCCGCATTCTATGTTTTATTCTTTCACTTCAGGTGTTGCCACGAGAAGTTACCTTCGGAATGATGCCAAAAAGACTAGCGTTACCGCAGATTTTTCACAGGGATCGAGTGGAGCTCCTGTGTTTGATACGAAGGGCAATGTAGTGGGAGTTGTGTCTGCCACGCTGGCACTTTACAATTCTGATCGGAATGTACAAATGGTTTCAAGGGAGATCATCCCAGTTAGTCGGCTAAAAGCCCTGATTAACTAAGTGTCTTAAAATGTTTTCAAATTCAGCATTAACGTAAAACTCAACCAATAATACAGATAAGATCAATTATGAAAAATAGTTTAGTTATTCTAATTTTGGCCATAGGTATTTATGCCTGTCAGCCGTCCAGTGAAAAAATTGAGAGGGAATCAGATCACTTTACCATAGAGGGTGAGATCAAAGGTCTCGATGTTTCTCAAATTTATTTTATGCACCGAGACTCTACAGGTGACCACAAGGACACCTTGCTCGTTGACCGTGGGAAATTCAGTGTCTCTGGCACTGTAGATGAACCCCAGTTCGTGATGATTTACTCTGATGAAGTCAGATTTCAGAAGGTGTTTTATGTGGAAAACAAAGCAATGAAACTCACCGGTACATTTGATTCATTGGCGCACG
Source organism: Algoriphagus sp. AGSA1 (assembly GCF_021390545.1). Classification (GTDB taxonomy): domain Bacteria; phylum Bacteroidota; class Bacteroidia; order Cytophagales; family Cyclobacteriaceae; genus Algoriphagus. The sequence continues at coordinate 130,299 of NZ_JAJUWR010000008.1, forward strand.
TGGATGTGAGTGGATCACCTGTACAAGATGATTTTGAAGTTTTGGAAGAAAGAATTCAGACACATAGAGATTCGGTGATGAAATACTGGAATATGGCGCAGGAGGCCGGTGAAGCGGGTGATTCATTGCGGTATGAAGAATACCAGACTATTGCTGATTCCATGTATAGATCCGAAGCAGCAATAAGAAAACAATTTGTACTCGAGTTTTCCGATAGTTTTGCGAGCCTTAATGAACTGTTGAATTACAGCAATGAGGAGAACCTGGACGAATCACGCATGCTGTATGCAGGCTTGTCGGAAGCTGTCACTACTACTAAAAAAGGAAAGGAAGTAGCCACACATCTGGATAATCTGGACATGGTCAAAGAAGGCAAAATGGCGTTGCCATTTTCTCAAACCGATGTAGAGGGTTCGGTAGTCAGTTTGGAGGACTATGAAGGGAAATATGTCTTATTGGAGTTTTGGGCCAGCTGGTGCGGACCATGCCGGGCAGAAAACCCCAACCTTCGGGCGGAGTATCTGAAATATCATGATAAGGGATTTAATATTCTGGGTATTTCTCTGGATGAATCCAGAGAAAAATGGTTGAAAGCTGTGGAAAAGGATGACTTGCCCTGGACTCAGGTCTCAGACTTAAAAGGGTGGCAGAATGAAGTGGCGGTGCTTTATGGTGTACGCGGCGTCCCCGCCAACTTCCTTGTTAGTCCAGAGGGAAGAATCATAGACAAAGGACTGAGAGGGGAAGTACTGAATGCTAAGCTCAAGGAGATTTTTGATTAAAGGTTTTTTGTTTTTTTGATTTAGATAAACTGGTATTCAGGACAGGATAGCCGGGTAATTGTATGCTCGGCTGTCTTGTTTTTTTATATGATACATATCCTCTGCATCTCCGTACTTGGATTTTTAGCGCTGCCTGTATAATCTAACTAAAGCCCCATGTTCTGTAGGATTCAAAGACTTTCGGAAAAAGCCGTAATTTTGGCTTTTCAATCTAGATTTATCCTTACCTATGACCAACAACGACATAGCCCGAAGCCTTCGCTATACTTTTGATTTCAATGATTTCACCGTGATAGAAATAATTAAGTCCGGGGGTGAGACGGTAAACCGTGAGTTGGTGGCCAACTGGCTGAAACGTGACGATGATCCTGAGTTTGAAGAAATGTACGACAAGGAATTGGCGACTTTTCTGAATGGATTTATCATTCTCAAACGTGGTAAAAAAGATGGGGTGCAACCTGTGGCTGAAAAAAGGCTCAATAACAACATTATCCTCAGGAAGCTTAAAATTGCCCTAAATCTAAAAGATGAAGATATTTTGGAGATATTGGAATCGGTGGGCAGGACGGTCAGCAAGCATGAACTGAGTGCTTTTTTCCGTAAACCAGGCCAGGCTCAATTCAGACCTTGCAAAGACCAGATTTTAAGAAATTTTTTAAAGGGTCTTCAGGAAAAATACAGGCCTTCCACAACCGGCTAATCCTCAATAAACACATCCACTACTCTCCCTATTTCGCCGGTATCCAGCATTACTTTGATCCCGCGTGGATGGGTGGGGGAGGAAGTGAGGATTCTTTTTACGAAACCCGTAGTCAGTTTGCCCGTCCGTTGGTGGTGCTTCTGTACTATGCTGACTTCACTGTCTAGATTTATGTTTTTTCTTATTGTGCCTGTGCGTGTTTTCTTTTCCATTTTATAATCGCGATGCTGAGACTGTGTCAGGACTTTGGTGGAATTCCATACTTCTGATAAGTCAGATACAATTTTACGGGATAAGGACGTAATCTAAGGGATTATTGCCCGTTGGGACTAACTGCCCCGATTAAGTGCTTTTTCCAGCGTTAAGGTTTGATATGCGATCCCAAGTATTTTAGGCTGGAGGTTTTTGCATGGGATCATACATTTTGGTGTGCTTTATACTTATATCCCTGCAAGGTTACTGTTATGTTTTTGTCAGAACTTGACTCAATGAAATCAGTTAGAACTACCTGAATATCATGGTCAATAAACTGGGCCTTCTCTGTGTTGATGATCAACTCACTGCCCTCAGGGATTTTTTCCAGATTTTTCATCAACAACGCCTTATTCAAAAAGGATACGTCTTTATGGAACTGTAGGAGGTAGGTTTCTTTCATTTCTGTCAAAGTGACCGCACGTATAAAGTTAGTTTTGATCACGAAAAACAGTCCGAACACCATACCTATACCTATTCCAACCAGTAGATCAGTAAATAAAATTGCTATGACTGTCATGATAAAGGGTATAAACTGATCCCATCCGTTTCTATACATATATTTGAAAATGGCCGGTTTGGCAAGTTTATATCCCACAAGAAACAAAACTGCGGCCAGGCAGCTTAACGGGATCATGTTCAGTATGTTTGGAATCGCTAATACCAAAATCATCAATAAAACCCCATGAAAAACTGCTGACATTTTTGTTCTTGCTCCAGAGGCTACATTTGCAGAACTTCTCACAATGACAGCTGTCACCGGCAGTCCACCTATCAATCCTGAAATTGTGTTGCCTATTCCCTGCGCCACTAATTCTTTGCTGGGAGGTGTAGTTCTTTTAAAAGGATCCAATTTATCAGCGGCATCTATGCTCAGGAGTGTTTCCAAGCTGCCGATGATGGCAATAGTGGCTGCTACAATCCAGAAAGTACTTGCCCCGATGCCTGAAAAATCAGGAAAAGTCAACAGGTCACCGATATTGCCCATAGAATCGAGTACTGGAATGTTCACTAGATGCTCTCCGGTCAATTTCCACTCAGGAATCCAGAACCCATATAGATAATTAATAACTATCCCCGAAATAACAGCCCACAAAGCGCCAGGTATAGCTCCAAATAATTTGTGGTTTTTGACTTGGGGTCTTTCAAAAAGGATCAAGATTCCCATGGCAATCAGTACTATTGGAATAGCCCCGATACTATGGTATTTGATCGCGTACCATATTTCCGTAAAAGTATTGTGGTTATCAGCCTGTAGAAATGCCTCATCCCCCATAAGATCTACATCATATCCTAGCGCATGCGGAATCTGTTTGAGAATCAAAATCAATCCTATGGCGGTAAGCATACCTTTAATCACTGCATGTGGAAAATAATAACCTATCACTCCGGCCCTGACTATTCCAAGTCCGAGTTGAATCAGTCCGGCAGCCACCAGTGCTGCAAGGAATAAAGGGAAAGAGCCCATGCTGGTGATGGAATCCAAGACGATTACAGTCAGGCCGGCAGCAGGCCCACTCACACTTACATGTGACCCTGACAAAGCCCCTACAATGATTCCCCCCACTATTCCCGCTATTAATCCGGACATGGGCGGTGCGCCACTCGCTACCGCAATACCCAGACACAGGGGAAGGGCGACCAAGAACACCACCAAACTTGCTTTTAAATCGTATTTTAAATTCTTACCAAGAGGTGTGTTCATGAAAATTAGTCTTTTTGGGGATTCGAGGACGGTGAAATAGACCTCTGTATAGTAAAGGCTTTCGTCCTAATATAGACCTAATATAAATAGAAGAAAATTCTATTTATATAAGCATTCGTGAAATACTTTGTTCAATGGCCAGAAAATTAAAATTCTGTATCGACATTTTCATCTTTTTTTGTATCAGGTCTAGATTTAAATTCCCTATACTCCCTTCGTGGGTATGTTTGAGTTGGCTTTGATTTGGAGAAAAGTTTCCGGATTCTATATCCATCCCAACTTGCTTATAGGCATCCCGGAAAGGTATTCCTTTCAGTACAAGTTCATTGACTACTTCCACAGAAAAAAGATGCTTATAAAATGGATCAGTTAGTATATCCTGCCTCACTTTTATCTCACTCAGCATGAAAGTACACATGCGGAGACAGCTTTTTAAGGTCTCTATCCCCGGAAAGATCTCTTCCTTCAGCAGCTGTAAATCCCGGTGATAACCTGTGGTAGTATTAGTTAAAAGTAAGTTTATCGCATTTGGGATAGCCTGGATTTGATTTGTCTTGGCGCGGATCAATTCAAAAACATCTGGGTTTTTTTTATGTGGCATGATACTGCTTCCTGTGGTGAGATTATCCGGGAAACTGATAAATGCGAAATGCTGGTTCATAAATAAGCATACATCAGAAGCTAACCTATTCAGAGTACCGGCTAAGCCAGATAGCCCAAAAGCAAGTGTACGTTCGGTCTTTCCACGGCTGTTTTGTGCATTGATCACATTGTGGTGAAGATCAGCAAAACCCAATAACCGAGTGGTCATCGTTCTATCCAACGGAAAACTTGAACCGTACCCCGCCGCTGAGCCAAGCGGGTTTTTATTGGCGAGATCAAAAGCTGCTCTCAAAAGGCCCAAATCCTCAGTAATACCTTCGGCAAATGCACTGAACCATAGTCCGAAAGAAGAGGGCATGGCAAGTTGTGTATGGGTGTAGCCTGGCATCAGGTCATTTTTATGCTTTTCGGCCAACTCAATCAGCAAGTCAAAAAGCTCACTGCTCTCTTCCACGATTTCACGGATGGCTGATCTGTAATACAACTTCAGGTCTACTAATACTTGGTCATTTCTACTTCTACCACTGTGAAGTTTTTTGCCCACATCACCAAATCGCTCAGTCAACAGGAATTCAACTTGCGAATGCACGTCCTCTACTCCCTGGGCAATCTCAAATCCACCTTTTTCTATTTCCTGATAGATGTCTTTTAGTCCTCGCTGCAGGATTTCATTTTCTTCGGCAGTCAAGAGTCCTATAGTGGAGAGCATCTGTGCATGCGCCATAGACCCCAATACATCGAAGGGTGCCAAGAGTATATCAAATTCGGGATCCCGTCCTATAGTAAAGGACTCCACTTCTTTTTTGCTGCCGGTTTCTTTTTGCCAAAGTTTCATTTCTAATTGGTTTTGAGCATGTCTGCGTAGGTGTCCAGGAGTTGGATATAACCTGCTATGCCGTCCTGGATTTCGTTCAAATAAATAAATTCGTCCGCTGAATGAGATCTCGCTGAATCGCCAGGGCCTATTTTTACAGAAGGATAGGGAATTAGTGCCTGGTCAGACAGGGTAGGGCTTCCATAGGTTTTTATTCCAAGTTTCTCGCCGACTTTTAGGATCAAATGCCCTTCCGGTACATGAGAAGATTGAAGCCTTAGCGATCTGGGGGTCAGTTCGGCTTTCAGTGAATCTTTCAATTCCTCCAAGGCTTCCTCTAAAGTATAGACATCTGTCACCCGTACATCTAGGACAAACTCACAAAGATCAGGTACTACGTTGTGCTGTTGCCCGGCATGGATTACAGTTGCCGATACTTTTGTCTTTCCCAAGAACTTTGATACTTTTTGGAATTCAAAGTCCTTGATTGTCCGCAAGTCTTCCAATGCCAGGTATAGTGCATTCACCCCTTCCTCTCGAGCTGCATGGCCTGCTTTTCCATAGACTTTAGCATCGATCACCATCAGTCCTTTTTCGGCAACAGCCATCTCCATCAGAGTAGGTTCACCTACTATGGCAAGGTCACAGGCAGGGAGTTGATTGATCACGGAAGCTATCCCGTTTTTGCCGGAAATCTCCTCTTCAGCTGAGGCAATCATGATCAGATTATAGGGGAGATCCTGCCCATAAAAATGTGTAAATGCAGACATCAAGCTTACCAAAGGTCCTCCAGCATCATTGCTGCCTAATCCATAGAGTTTGCCATCCGCTGTACTAGCCAAAAAAGGATCCTTCGTGTAACCTGAATTTGGCTTCACCGTGTCATGATGGGAGTTCAGCCAGAGCGTAGGTTTGTTTTTATCAAAAGGATTGGCCAAAGCCCAGATGTTGTTGTCAGACTTGGAATATGGGATTTCCCGATTGGCAAAAAATTCCTCTATGATATCCGCGGTCGCACTTTCTTCCTTGGATAGGGAAGGGGTTTCTATAAGTTGTGTCAGGAGCTCAACTGCATCTTCATATAATTCTTGGATATCTTTCACAGTTGATGGTCAATAGAGGTCATACCGGCTTCTCTCTATTGTCGTGCCGGAGAGTTTGCCTTTTGCGGCCAGGTGAAGATTTTCTGCTTTCCCGATCCATACGTGATTTACGCCCTTCGCCAATGCTTCGAAGGCATTGTCCAGTTTTGGGATCATCCCTGAGTGGATTACATTTTCATTTCTTAGCTCCTCGTAAATATCCTCGTTGATGAGTGGAATGATGGAGCTTTCGTTTTTCTCGTCTATGAGCACCCCGCTCTTGTTGAAGCAGAAATATAGATTCACCTGATGATCTTTGGCCAGGCTGGTGGCCAGGGCAGATGCTATACTGTCCGCATTGGTGTTGAGGAGTTGCCCTTTTGCATCGTGGGTGATCGCATTGACTACAGGAAGTAGATTTCCGCTCAATAAATGGTCTATCAGTTTGATGTTAACTTCTTGGATATCACCTACAAATCCATAATCTATGCCTTTGACGGGACGCTTGACAGAGCGGATGATATTTCCGTCAGCCCCGGTCATTCCGATCGCGTTTACTTTAAGAGCTTGAAGCTTAGCGACGATATTTTTATTGATCAATCCCGCATACACCATGGTGACCACGTCCAGGGTTTCCTGATCGGTAATTCTCCTCCCGTCCACCATTTCGGGCATTACGCCGAGAGATTCTCCAAAACGAGAAGCCATCACACCTCCGCCATGAACCAGGATTTTGTGTCCGGGAAACTTGGCGAATAACGCTAAAAACTCATCTAGTTTTTCCGGAAAATCGATGACATTTCCACCGATTTTGATAATGTTGATTTTCATAAATCAAGGTTATATTTAAAATTGTCCCAACAAGTGGCTGATTACCGCCTGGGCAGCATAAATTCGGTTTTTTGCCTGTTGTTGTACTAAAGAGCGGTTTCCGTCGAGAATCTCATCAGACAGCTCCAGGTTTCTTCTTACCGGGAGGCAATGCATGACTTTGGCATTTTTAGCCTGGGCAAAATGCTCTTCGGTAAGCATCCAAGAAGCATCCGTAGAGATTATTTTACCATAATCCTTGAAAGATGACCAGTTTTTAACATACACAAAATCAGCGTTTTCCAATGCTTTGCTTTGATTGTGTTCTATAATAGCCCCTTTCGTGAACGCTTCATCTAATTCATATCCCACAGGATGGGTAATAGTCAGCTCATGGTCCATTCCCAGGCTCCATTCCGCAAAAGAATTGGCCACTGCATGCGGAATGGCCTTGATATGCGGTCCCCATGTGAGTACTACCTTAGGCTTCTTTTTTCCTGACCAGTTCTCCCTGATGGTAATCTGATCCGCCAGGCTTTGAAGGGGGTGTCTGGTTGCGGATTCCAAGCTGATAACCGGAATCCCGCAATAGTTGACAAATTGGGAAAACACAAAATCTGAGCTGTCTTCCTCCTTGTTGGTCAAAGATGGGAAGGAGCGGATCGCCAGTATGTCAAAATAAGAGCCTAAGACCGCGGCGGCATCTTTGATATGCTCCACTGTGCCCCGGTTCATCACTGCGCCATCCTGCATCTCCAGTGCCCATCCTTCCTTGTCCATATTGAGTACAATAGGCTCTATTCCCAGATTCAAAGCTGCCAACTGTGTGGAGACTCTCGTCCTGAGGGATGGATTAAGGAAAATACAGCCGATACGCTTTCCAGATCCCTTTGCCTTGTCCAGATTAGGGTTTGCTTTGTAAATAAGTGCCTGCTCGATCAGCTCATTGCCCAGATCGAGGGATTCAAATTTTGTGAAATGCTGTAGTGGCTGGATTTTATTGGCCATTTTATTTTATAGGTGATTTACTTAAAATTTCTTTTAATGCGGTTATAAACGAATTTAACTGTTTCCAACTGATATTTAAAGGTGGCAGGAGTCTTATCGTATTCTTTCCTGCCGCACTTCCTGTAAACATGTGGTATTTAGTCACCAATTCTGAGCGGACAGGGCCCGCCTCCCGATCCAGATCAATGCCGATCATCAGGCCGGTTCCACGGATAGCCATGATGCCGGGGATTTCTTTTAATCCTGCCAGGAGCTTTTCGCCAAGGGTGCTTGCGTTTTCCAGAAGATTTTCATTTTCAATCACTTCCACTACTGCCATACCTGCGGCACAGGCTAGGTGGTTGCCTCCGAAAGTAGTTCCTAGCAATCCGTATGTTGCCTTAAATTCCGGAGAGATTAGGATTCCTCCAATCGGAAATCCATTCCCCATGCCTTTGGCCATGGAAATGATATCCGGCTTTAGGTCTTCAACCAATTGGTGTGCAAAGAATCTGCCTGTGCGTCCAAATCCTGACTGAACCTCGTCCAAAATCAACCTTGCTTCATATTTCTTGGCAAGTGTAGCCAATCCTTGAAGGAACTCTCCAGATGGAACCTGAATCCCGTTTACACCTTGTATGCCTTCAATGATAATCCCCGCTATTCCCTTTGACTTCAGCACATTTTCCACGGCCTCAAGGTCTTCCCATGGTAGAATGTGGAAATCTTCACGCTCATTGCATGGGGCGACGATTTTTGCATTGTCAGTCAAAGCCACTGCGCCGGAAGTCCTTCCATGAAAACTTCCTGAAAAAGCGATAAATCCAGACTTCCCTGTGGCAAAGGAGGCTAGCTTAATGGCATTCTCATTGGCTTCAGCCCCTGAATTGCACAGGAAAAGCTCATAATCCGGATAGCCGGAAAGCTCGCCTAGTTTCTCCGCATATTCCTTTTGGATCGGAATCTGAACAGAATTGGAGTAGAAAGCAATCTGACTCAGCTGTTCTTCGATACGCTTCACATAGTGGGGATGGGTGTGGCCTATGGAAATCACGGCATGGCCACCATAGAGGTCTATATATTCTTGTCCCTTATCGTCCCAGAGTCTTGCTCCTTCCGCTTTTGCGATGGTCACGGGAATCAGAGGATAAACATCAAATAATTTCATTTTGAATTACGAGTTACGAAATACGATTGACGAGCCGGTTTTGAACTTCGTAAATCCATTTCTAAGTTGGAGAATAATGAATGCTGAATAATGAACACCAAATTTCAAAGTGTCCACAAATCAGTCTTGAATCTTGTGTCTAAAGTCTAATATCTAATTAAAACCCTATACTTTTTAGATTCAAGCCCATCCTCTCCTCTAATCCAAACGCCAAATTATAATTCTGAACTGCCTGTCCTGAGGCTCCTTTCAGCAGATTATCAATAGCAGAATAAATCACCAATTGACCCGCTTCTTTTTGCACATGGAGGATGCATTTATTAGTGTTCACAGCCTGCTTCATATCTATATCCTGATCCGAAACATGTGTGAACGCTGCGTCTTGATAAAACTCTTTGTAAGCCGCTACCGCTTCCTCCTGAGTTCCCCCAAAAGGAAAATAGGCTGTGATCCATATACCTCTAGGGAAGTTGCCCCGGTAAGGGACAAAGAGAATTTCAGAAGAAAAATCAGAATCCAATTGGGAAAAAGTCTGGTTGATTTCTTTTAGGTGCTGGTGGGTAAATAGCTTATAGACAGATATGTTTGAAGATCTATAGCTGAAGTGGGAGGTCTCAGCAAGTTTCTTTCCCGCCCCGGTACTCCCTGTCACCCCAGAGATCTGAATTGTATCCTTTACCCAACCCTTTGCGATAGCAGGGAGCAGTGCCAGTTGGATTCCCGTGGCAAAACATCCTGGATTTGCGATTCTTTTAGCTGATTTGATTTTCTCAGCATTCACCTCTGGAAGTCCGTAAACAAAACCATTGGACTCGTCGCGAAAATCCGTGGACAAATCAATCAAAACGGTCCCGGGAGAGAAAGAATGTCGCTCCAGAAAACCTTTGGTTTGACCATGTGGCAATCCTAGGAATACAGCTTCAATTCCTTCGGTTTGTACCTCGTCCGTGAATACTAACTCACAGTCTCCGATCAGATCCGGATGAACTTCGCTTACTTTTTTGCCTTTCTGGCTATTGCTATGTACATAGATCAGCTCACAGGCAGGATGATGGACCAGAAGGCGAAGGAGTTCTCCGCCCGTATATCCCGCTGCGCCTATGATCGCTGTTTTGATTCTAGTCATTGTCTGAGTTTACTTTATGGAAGATCGCGGTTTGGTTGCCCAATATGCGGGTGAACCCTTTTACGTCTTCCGCAGTGTATCCTTTGTTCATTTCCCCGTAGCTGCCAAACTTGTTGGACATCAGGTCATGTGGAGAATTGATTCCCAGCAAAGTGAATCGATAGGGCTGAAGCAACACGCGTACATCCCCGCTCACATAAGTCTGCGTACTGGCCATGAACTCTTCCAGATTTCTCATCACGGGATCCAGATAATGTCCCTCATGGAGGTGGTTTCCGTAGAACTCAGCCAATTGGTTTTTCCAGAAAAGCTGCCACTTGGTAAGCGTATGCTTTTCCAACAATTGATGCCCCTTGATGATGATCAGTGGAGCTGCGGCTTCAAATCCGACTCGACCTTTGATCCCGATGATAGTATCCCCTACATGGATATCACGGCCTATCCCGTAAGGTGCGGCCAGTGCTTGTAATGCCTGTATGGCTTCTACGGAATCCTCATACTTTTTGCCATCCACGCCTTTCAATTCGCCTTTTTCGAATGAAAGAATCAATTCATAGGGCTCAAAAGCCGTAGCCTGGGTAGGCCAAGCTTCTTCGGGGAGGTAATCAGAAGAAGTGAGTGTTTCTTTACCTCCCACGGAAGTTCCCCAGATTCCTTTATTTATAGAATAGGCGGCTTTTTCGAAGTTCATCTCCACCCCATGTTTTTTGAGATACTCTATTTCTTCTTGCCGGGATAGTTTCAGGTCACGTATAGGAGTGATTATTTCTATGTCAGGGACGATGGTCTGGAAGATCATATCAAATCTTACCTGGTCATTTCCAGCTCCCGTAGAACCATGGGCTACAGCTTTTGCGTCAATGGACTTTGCATATTCCGCAAGAGATTTTGCCTGAAGAATACGCTCAGCGGATACAGAAAGGGGATAGGTCTGGTTTTTCAGCACATTGCCATAGACTAAGTATTTGATCACCTCATTGTAATAAGTGTCCATGACGTGAAGGATCTTAAAAGAAGCAATGCCAAGTGTTTTGGCCCTTTCCTCTACACCTTTCAGCTCTTCTTCGGAAAATCCACCTGTATTTACCAAGACTGCATGCACTTCATAGCCCAATTCTTTGGAAAGGTGCAGCGCACAAAAGGTGGTATCCAAACCACCACTGTATGCTAAAACTATTTTCTTCATTGTTGTAGGATTTTTGCTTCCAAAAAGGAAGAATTGATTTATAAGAAGATGCCTGAAATGGTATCCTTGGACTTGTTCAATTTAAGCATCACGTATTTCTTTAATCTTACCCAGCGATCAAATAATTTGAGTTCTTTCTTGAAATCATCTCTGAGTGCCAGCTCTTGAGTATGGTTTCTCTTCGAATTGGGGTCATATAACATCGCCGTGCAAAGACAGTTTTGTCTGTTTTTGCTCATTAGAATCTCATAGTTGACACAGCTTTGACAGCCTTTCCAGAACTCATTGTCATCTGTAAGGTCAGAATAAGAGACGGGTATATAGCCAAGTTCCGAGTTTATCTTCATTACGGCAGCTCCGGTGGTCAATCCGAAAATTTTAGAATCCGGAAATTTTTTACGGCTGAGTTTGAACACTTCGTTCTTGATCTTGCGCGCAAGGCCATACTTTCTATACTCTGGAGAGACGATCAATCCTGAGTTGGCCACATATTTACCATGTCCCCACGCTTCAATGTAGCAGAATCCTGCCCATTTGCCATCTGAGGTCAGAGCGATTACAGCCTTTCCTTCTTCCATTTTGGTTTCCACATAAGCTGGGCTACGCTTGGCTATGCCGGTACCACGGGCTTTGGCGGAATTTTCCATCTCATCCGTGATCTGAGTGGAGTATTCTTTATGGGAAGCATTGGCTACAATAATCTGGAAAGTAATATTATCCATTAGGGATTGCATGTGTTAATTCCGAGAAGATCGGAAGTTTAATAAATAAATCAAGGGTTAAAGGCGCGGGTAGGTACTCCTCGTAGGAATACAAAAATTCAATACAGGGTTAAACCCTATAGAAAAATCTACACGTCCTTATAGGAGTGAAAAAAGCAATAGCGTCAACCCTTGCCACTACCGATGTAGCAGGTGAGCAAAATGGCGCTATGTGATTTACTTGTGTCATGCGTAATCAGGTGGCAAAATTCATTCCTTAGAAAGGAAAATCCAAGGATTTCAGTGAAAAAAAAAGAGGTGTTGTGATGTTTTTACAATATTCGCAATTAAAGGTGGTGAAACATGTGAAAAACATATTTAACGGAATATTGTTTTGTGCTTTTTTGCAGAGTGTGCAATAAACTTTCACAGGATATAGCTGACCACCCAGACAATCAACAGCAATACTGCTACCCACGCAATCCAGGGTGAACGTTTAGGGAATTCAAATTTACAGATTGGGCAGATGTTTTCTTTAGCATCTATCGGCATTGCGCAGGACGGGCATTCTTTGGTTTTCACGCTAAACTGAACTCTTTTTGTTTGATTTATAGTTTAGCTAAAGTTACTCAAAGATTTTAGTGATGAAAATAGAAATATGGTCCGACATAGCATGCCCTTTCTGCTACATCGGAAAAAGGAAAATTGAAAAAGCACTTGGGAAATTCTCTTATAAAGATCAAGTGGAGATTGAGTGGAAGAGTTTTCTGCTCAATCCTGACCAATTGACTCAGCCGAATAAGAGTTCACTGGAATACTTGTCCGAAGCAAAAGGATGGTCGCTGGAGCAAACCAAAGAGATCATGGGCAACGTGACTAATATGGCGGCCCAAGAAGGGCTGGAATATCACTTGGACAAAACCGTAGTAGCGAATACCAAGAAGGCCCATCGGATTTTGCATTTGGCAAAAAAAGCCGGAAAAGGAGATGAAATGAAAGAAAGGCTGCTAAAAGCTTATTTTACCGAGGCTGTGAATATTGACGATGATGGGGTTCTTTTGGGAATAGCTTTGGAGATTGGACTGGAAGAAAGCACTATCCAAGAAGTGCTGAACACAGATAAGTTTTCGAATGAGGTAGATCAGGATATCTATGAATCCCGTCAGATAGGGGTGAGAGGAGTACCTTTCTTTGTGTTGGATCGTAAATTTGGAATTTCAGGAGCTCAACCGGATGGGGTTTTTGAGGATACTCTGGCAAAGGCCTGGAAAGAATTTACGAAAACAAATCCGTTATTTGAAGTTTCCGATGGGAAAGGGGGGACTTGTGCGATAGATGGTGAATGCTGATTTGAGCCCTGATGCCAAATGTAAAACAGGCAGCTGCTTAGTCGGTCTGATCTTACAACGAATCAATAACCGCAGAGAATACCTGTCACATTCACCCAACTCAAAATCAGACAGTATCAAATCCATCCCTAAAATAATTCTACTAATCTTGGTATTGATTTCCGGTGTGGGCACTGAAGGGAATTCTCAAGGTTTTGTAAAACGCTATATCAACAGTATCATCAATGATACTTCAGATATCAGCAAACCTCAGTTTTTAGTCTATCCCACCTTAGCTTACTCTCCGGAAACCAGCTGGGAAGTCGGGTTTTCTTCACTCTATGTTTATTATTCTAAGCGGGATACTACCAATCGCCTAAGTGAGATCAGTGGCTTTACTTTCTTCACGTTGGAAAATCAATATGGGCTGTGGTTTGACCATGCTTTGTATTCTGACCAGAGTGAATGGTTTTTTCTAGGCCGCTTGCGTCTGCAGAGCTTTCCATTGAGGTATTACGGAATAGGGATGGATAGTTCGCCGGAATATTTGGCCTTGGTAGAAGCCAATCAGATTCTCATTAAGGAGCGTGTGCTTCGCAAAGTACGGGACAACCTTTTCTTTGGGGTAGAACTTGACTACCAGCGGCTCGGAGGGGTAAATTTTGTCTCAGCTCCGGATTCACCTGTTTTTGAGCATCCAACAGGAAGTAAAGGTTCGTCCAATCTGGGAGTGGGAGTCGGTTTGGTTTATGACAACAGGCACAATGTGCTCAACGTAAGGAATGGGTTTTTCTCAGAATTGGGCTATCTAAGATATTTGGATGGGTTGAGTACGTATCAGTTCAATACAGTAATCTCAGATACGAGAATCTACAGACCTTTGGGAAAGAACAATGTGTTTGCTGCACAGCTTTTGGGACAGTTCAATAAAGGAGATGTACCCTTCAACCAACTCGCTCTTATGGGAGGTGACAGCATGATGAGGGGATATTATTCCGGGCGTTTTAGGGATAACAACCAAATAGCCTCTCAGGTAGAATTGCGCTTTCTTCCTCTTCCTTTAGGATTTTCCAAACGGTTCGGCGCGACAGCCTTTGCGGGTGCTGCTACTGTTTTTCCAGATTTCAATAACCTTAACCTTGATAAAATTGCCTGGTCAGCCGGTGCAGGTTTACGTTTCTTGCTTTTCCCCAAGAAGGATATTTATACCCGTCTGGATTACGCGCTTACTGCCGAGGGATCAGGTTTTTATATTTTTATTGGAGAAGCATTCTGAATTTTATTGAAGAGTTTATTCTAGAATATGTATGTCCGCTTTTCTGCCAGTAAAACAATAAAAGCATCATAGGATTCGGAAAACACCAGCGTCAAGGCCACTTCGGTCACCCTTCTTCGGTCTTCCGTCCAGTAAAGCAAAGAGAATAGGGTTACTGGCATCATTGCGGATAATCACATTCTAAAATTATCCGCATAAAAATGTCCTCAAAAATCTTCTGAAGTTGACTTTAAGGGTGTAATTGATAAGTGTTTTTTGCAATTTCCAGAATATTTTTTCATTTTTTTGCTGATCTTATTTTTCTGGAATAAATTATAAAATCCTGATTATCAATATATTATATTGGTTTCATTTTTTTCAATGCGCAAGATTTCAGGAGTAGCGCTGAATAAATTTCTAATCTTATTTAGATTAATTACAATTAAGGATTACTTTTGCTGCCGTTCAAACAGGAATCTATGAAAGCAGCAATACCCTCACTGATTTTTTGCATTGGCTTCTTATTGTCCATAGAAGGATTTTCCCAGACAGGGGATGTTTCAGGTACCTTGAAATTCGAGGATGGTGCACCAGTAGCTTACGCCACCGTTTATATCAAATCTCTAAATAAGGGAGTTCTTTCCGATGAAAAGGGAAGGTTTGAGCTTGGGGCCATCCCCTTTGGTACTCATCAGATTACGGTTAGTAGTATAGAGATTGAAAAGCATGATTTCGATATTACTCTGGACAAGCCTTCATTGGATTTAACCCCTATCGTGAAGCATGCCAGTCACAATGATTTGGCTGAAGTATTGGTGGAAGGTGCTTCTTACAAACAGGAAATTGAAACGACCGGATTTGCGGTTAATGTCATAGAGACAAAAAGAGCCGCTCTGCAATCCATACAGACCAATGATCTGTTGAATAGGTCGGTAGGAGTGAGAGTTCGTCAAAATGGAGGTCTAGGCTCTGCTGTTTCTTATAATCTCAACGGGATGTCAGGTAGTTCTGTCCGCATTTTTATCGATGGTGTCCCCATTTCTACTTACGGGGCTTCTTTTAGTCTGAACAGTATTCCACCTGCCCTCATAGAGCGGATAGAAGTTTATAAGGGAGTAATCCCGGCCCATTTGGCAGATGACGCTTTGGGTGGCGCGATCAACGTCATCCTGAAAAAGGGGGCGATGAACAATCTGACTGCTTCTGTTTCCTACGGTTCATTTAATACCCAGCAGGCCATTGTCAGCGGGTCATACCGTAACTCTAACACCGGCTTTACCGCGAGAGCTTCTGCTTTTTACAATTACTCGGACAACGACTACGAGGTCTGGGGGAAATTTGTGCGAAATATCCTTCCAAACGGGAGATACGAATACGTAAGAGCCAAGCGCTTCAATGATGCTTACAAATCTTATGGGGCAAATGTCCAGCTTGGCTTTACCAATGTAAGGTGGGCTGACCAGTTTCTGATAGGTTACAATGTGTCTGATGATTACAATGAGGTACAGCATGGTACCTACATGACCATCCCATACAAGGGGAGATTTACAGAATCTCAGGCGAATGTTCTGAGTTTGACTTATGCCAAGGCGGATTTTTTGGCCAAAGGCTTGGAAGTTTCTTTCAATGGGATGTTTAGTGACAGAAAGCAGGTTGTGAATGATACTGTTCGTTGGAATTACGATTGGTTTGGCCAAAAGAGCATAGGTCTAAACGGAGTTCCCATTCTCAGACCTAACGGTGCCCAACAAGGAGCTCCTACAGTGAACCATATCAATAGGAATATAGGGACTTTCCGTGGGGGATTTAATTATTCGATTTCTGCAGACCATAGACTTATATTCAGTCACATGTACTACACTATAGACAGAACGCAGCGTGACGAAATGAAATCGGCGGCAGAAAGGGAATTTATAGGAACAAGGGATTTGACTAAGAATGTCTCAGCATTGGCCTATGAAATGACGCTTTTTAAATCCAAGTTCAAAACAAATCTTTTTGGTAAATATTACCAGCAGAAGATAGACCGGATGGATCCCAAACTGGTCAATGAAAATGGCGAGAGGGTAAAGGTAGAAGACAGGGTAAGCAGCAATAGAAATACCACAGGTTTTGGCTTAGCCACCTCATACGCTTTCAATACAAAAATGACCTTGCTTGTCTCAGCCGAGCAGGCAGTACGTATGCCATCTGAAAATGAAATATTCGGGAGCCCAGGGGAAAACATTATTGAGAACCTGGGAATCAGGCCTGAGATCAGCAACAATCTAAATATTGGTCTGAGGACCGGCCCCTATACTTTTTCCACTGACCATAAAATAAATCTGTATGCTTCCGGCTTTCTACGGGACACTAAAGATAAAATTGTCAGAAGAATCAACCCTCGTCTGAATGATGCCGTGCAGACAGACCCCTTTGAAAACTTAGGCAAAACAAAATCCATAGGATTTGAAGGGGAAATCAACTATGCCTTTAAAGAAAACCTGAGTGTACTGGTTAATTTCTCCAAGTTTAATTCTGTGTTTAACATGAGGTATGACAACAACGGAAATGAGTACACCTACTATAATCAGCAGCTGCCAAACGAACCGTTTTTTACTATCAATACTACTGTTCAATACGGCTTAAAAAATCTGATACAGGACAAATCATCCCTTAATCTATATTACAGTTTTGGGTTTGTAGATCGCTTCTATACCACCTGGCTAGAGATAGAAGACTTCCGTACTCCTAGACAGTTTATCCAGGATCTGGGTGTGAACTATGTATTTCCTAATGAGAAACTGGTGCTGAGTGCTGATCTGCGGAATATTTTTGATCAGCAAGCTTACGACAACTTCGCTGTTCAGAAGCCGGGCAGAGGTATCTATTTGAAAATAAATTATT
The DNA here is from genome assembly GCF_021390545.1 of Algoriphagus sp. AGSA1. Taxonomy (GTDB): domain Bacteria; phylum Bacteroidota; class Bacteroidia; order Cytophagales; family Cyclobacteriaceae; genus Algoriphagus. The sequence continues at coordinate 147,684 of NZ_JAJUWR010000008.1, forward strand.
CGATCAATAAGTTTTAACCAACCACAATTAAATGATGAAAAAGCAATTTTTAAACCTCATGATTATTGGAGCGATTTCAGGAGGACTTGCCCTTACCAGCTGCAGTGATGATGGGGGAGATCCTGTGACTCCACCAACAGAACAGGAAGACCGATGGATAACGGTGGCTGGAGCTCTGATGGGTGAAAATCCCGGCGATGGAAATGGAGGGACTATGGTCTATTCTGTTTCTAAAGAGGAAGCCAAAAACCCAGAAACCCAAATTTCGGTTTACGAAAATGGTTTTGGGGTGAAATCCAACAGAACGGCTCGTCTTCAGTCTTCCGAAGACGGCAGCACGCTATTTAACATAGCATATACTGGCGATAATGGGGGAGAGTTCTCCAGATATGCAGTGAACGGAGGAGGTGCTTTTGCACAGTCAGATGTGTCTGTGAATATATCCCAGTATGCTGGGACTTCTCCCCGTTGGTTGAAGCTATTTGATGGAGATAAGACTGGAGTGGCGCTGAATATGGCCAATATTCAGGCTAATAACGCTCCTGAGAGCGGGAATGAGGATGATCCTTTTAAATATTTTAGAGGTGTCGCCACTATTTTGGCACTGGATCTTCAGGAATCTTTAATCAAAAACTACGTACAATACGAAATTCCGCTTACAGAAGGGGAAGAAGCCGAAGGACATGCCATCTTCAGACTGGACGGTTCCGTGCTCAATGCTGCCGGCAATAAGCTGATTATCGGTACCTGGATGAGAAAATACGATACAGAAACCCTGTTGCCAACAGGTGACTTTGAAAGATTGGGTACCAAGTCAGTGGTTGTAGATTATCCTTCTTTTGCGAATCCTACTATAATCAATTCCACAGTGGGACATGGTGATAATAGTGGCTATAGAAGTCATTTCAGCTATTTAGGTGATGATAAGAATATTTATCAAGCTACCGAGAGAGATCCGAACGGTTCTCATATATTGAAGATCAACCAGAACAATGAATATGACGACAGTTATGTTTTCAGCTTGAATGATGCCCTTGGACTTACTGGAGTGACCATCGAAGCATGGAAATATGTGCAGAACGGTAAAGCATTTGCATTGATTTCACATGATGGAGCTGATAACGGATTCGTGGTGTGGATGGATTTGAATGCAAGAACAGCTTCTGTTGTAGATCTGCCCTATGATCCGGACCTGGAGTTTAACCAATACCAAGGTTTTGTAGCCGATGGGTCTGATTTGTACATAGCAGTTACCCCAGTGGGCAAAAACGGAAACATTTACATTTTAGATAGCAATACTGGAGTGGCCACAAAAGGTGCAACATTGGTAAACCAACCGGGAAATCACTATATCGGTATTTTCTAAACCCGGTGGATTGCTTTCCTTACCCTTGATTTTTTGAATATCAAAAGGGTAGGTTAGCCAAGAAATAAAATCCCGGAAGAAGAGGTATAAACGCTTCTTTTCCGGGATTTTTTTAAACTCTTCTTACCACTCGGTGTACAGAGGTTTATCTAGTAAGTATAGCTCTTGATCTGTTACAGGCATTCTTCAGCAAGCCCTTAGCAAACACTTTGATCGATGGTCATCACTTACCAAACTCCCCGGTTTTTCATTTGCAAGGTATAGACGGCTTCAGAGGCGGTGATAAACAGTGTTTTTCTGTCCAGTGCCCCAAAGACTACATTAGCAGTCCACTTGGCAGGAACTGGTATATGGGCAATCTGCTCACCTTTTTTATTGAAAACAGTAACTCCATCACCGGTCAGGTAGAGATTGCCACGTTCGTCTATGGTCATGCCATCTGATCCCATTTCACAGAACAGTTCTTTATTGATCAGGTAGCCATCCTCTCTGATCTCATATTTGTAGGTTTTCTTTGCTCCTATATCAGCTACATAAAGGTACTTACTATCCGGCGTCCCTACGATACCATTGGGCTGCACCAGATCATCCGCTACCTTAAATAACTCAGTCTTGTCTGCTGAGAGATAATACACATTTTGACCTTCCTGCTCAGATTCCTTGCTGCGATCCCAGTAGGAACGGGGATAAAGGGGATCGGTGAAGTAGATTCCTCCCTTTGGGCGCACCCATAGATCATTGGGGCCATTGAGTTTCTTGCCTTTGAAAGCAGTGATCCAGACCTCGTGGTTGCCATCTGTATCTATGGCCCAAAGTTCGTTTTTATTGTCCGCACAAGCGATCAAGGTACCATCCAATAGGAAGTACATTCCGTTAGACCTGCCTGCACCTTCTTTGAATACACTTACTTCATTGGAAAGTGCGTTCCATTTATGGATCCGGTCATTGGGCTGGTCAGTGAAGTACACATCGCCAAACCTGTTCACAGCGGGGCCTTCTGTGAAGGAAAAACCGTCTTGGACTTTGACTAATTCAGCATTTTTAGCGACAATGCCTCTTTTATCTTCTATTTCCTGGGAAAAGACGTGGGTACAGCCCATCAGGGCAGCCATAATGATGGATGATTTGATAAGGTTCATAGAGTGTGGATTAGATTCTGTCCATAGTGACTACCAGCACATTTAAGTCTTCGCTGTAAGCCATCCTGGTGATTTTTTGATGAGTGTCTGATTTTATTTTCCCTAGGGATTTCCACGCTGCGTTGGAATACTTGCGGATGAAAATTTCATTTCCTGAAGCCATTAATAAGTGCTTTTTGTCGATCCAGATAAAGTCCCTGGCACCTTTGAGACCCTCAAGGTACACTTCCCTCGCCCCGGATTCAATATCGAAGCTTTTGATGATTCCCGGTTCATCACCGGAGACTTCGGTCAGGTAGGTGATTTTTGAGGTTTTAGGCCGTTTTACTATTGATCTTTCTATGCTGCTGTCAATGGATATGAGGTCATTACGTCCATTTGCATATAGTAGTCGATTAGGCTCCCCTAGGACAAACATGGCCGCTTTGTTGTCATACCAATCGTAATATCCTACCGGCTCAATGTCATCGTACAGTAGTTCCGCAGGCTCAAAACTGGTGGGATAGAGCCAGATTCTTTGCTTCTTATCTTCCTCCATCACCACTGCTGCGATGTACATCCCGCAATCAGTGATTCTGGGAGAAAATTCGCTTCGGTCATCAGTTTTGGAAAGGTTGGTGAATTTTTCAGACTCGAAATTATAGACGATAATATCATGGTTGCCATTTTCATCCGCGGCAGAGAACACCAATTGATATTCATTGATGAAGCTTGGCTGATTATCATACTCAGGTCTGTCAGTCAGTTTTTTAGCAGATTCAGGTAGGATTTTTAAATTGCCCCCTTTGCCCGTTGTCTCCAAGACCCATAGATCGGTACCTGTCTGGGAGTACCCGGAAGTCAACAGGAAGGCACATAAAAAGAACAGATAGAGGTATTTTATATTCATAGAACACGGATGATTGGGCAGGCAAAATACAAAATTACCAGGATTAAGAAAGTCTGGTGGGAGGACTAGTTTGCTTAGGCTTCACAGGGCTGTCTTAATGGCAGTTTGAAAAGATGACCAGTTGGAAAACCAATGTTGCCACAGGTATGATAGGTGGCTATTTTCATTTACAAAAGAAGAAACACTGTCTCCAGACCGTTCATTTTCGTACACTAGGTTGTTCATTTCCTTTGCAATAAAATAGCATACCCTGCGAAATTCCGTGTTTTAAGCTATGTTTGGGGTATGGCATCTTTTTCGTAATTAAACAGAACATGAAGGTAATAACCCAAGGATTCTCAAAACTGCCCTTAGAGCTGGTCTTTTGGATCGGAAGCTTGATAGCAGTGCTCTTCCTGGATCCTCATGGTGGCAGTCATTTTAGTCTCTGTCCCTTGAGCCAGTTGGGCATCGAATGGTGTCCTGGGTGCGGGTTGGGCAGGTCTATGAGTCTGCTTGCAAGAGGAGAGTTCCAAGCTTCCTGGAGCATGCATCCACTGGCCTCTCTTGCATATTTGGTTATTATCGCTCGGATCTGGCAACTTATTAAAAATTTAAAAACAACACACAATTATGGCTAATGTATTAAGACATCTTCCTGAATTGGAAGGAATGGAACTGGGCTACATCCAGGGTTTGATGAAAAACATGGATGAGGATCAAGCCTCACTTTTCGCACAGGTTTACCGTGCCAGGAGAAAAGACGCCCAAATGATATTGATTTTGACACTTATTGGATTCTTCGGGTTTGCGGGTTTGCACCGGTTTATCCTGGGACAGGTGGGATTAGGGATTCTTTATATATTGACTTTCGGATTATGCTTTATCGGTACAATCGTCGATTTGGTCAATTACAAGAGCCTTGCCTATGAATTTAACATCAAAGTGGCCCACGAGACCATGAACATGCTGAACGCAAATTATCCGGGGGAAGCCATGAATACTACGGTATAATCCCTGAAAAAGTGTTTAACTAGGAGGCTGCCGCATAAGTAGGTTTTTTTGTCAGGCTAGCGAAGTCGAAGCCTTTAATTCGCTAATTAAGCCCATTTCGACTTCGCCCAATGTGACAATTATGAATTATGAGACAGCCTCTTTTGTTTATTTATGACCATGACCAGTGGGATTTGCCGAGTCTCAAGTTGCGTTTAGATTTACTTGATGGAGGCTTTTCATAAAGCTAGACGCGTTTAAGCATCTCTATGTGCTCTATGCCATCTTCCAGATACGGCCTGCCTTCATTTTCAAAACCAAGGGACTTGTAGAAATCATTGAGGTAGGTCTGTGCTCCAATTCTTATGGTGCAAGAACCAAATTCCGATTTTATAAAGGAAAGTGATTGCTCCATGATCTTTTGCCCTAATCCCTTCCCTCTAGCACTTTTATCACATGCTACACGTCCAATAGAAACCTCTGGATAAGAGATGCCGGGGGGTAAGACTCTGGCGTAGGCTAATAGGGCATCATCAGACTTGATCATGACATGATAAGCTGCCAGATCCTTATTATCAGCATCCTGGTACAGGCAATTTTGCTCTACCACGAAAATCTCATTTCTAAGCCTTATTATAACATACAGTTCCTGGGTACTTAGTTGTTCGAAGTTTTTTATCTGGATATTCAAATGGATTGATTTTGGGATTTTACGCTTTATTAGTCTCTATAATTAAAATTGATGGAATATTCTGATCAAAAATCCACCGATAAATGTAGAACGGATAGCTTTGCCTACAAGAAGATAACCTAGAATGTATTCTCTTACCAATCCTCCCCATTTTCAACTTCCGGTTCATCTGCATCAAAACTATCAAACATAGCCAGACCACTTTCAGAAAGTGTCAGATGGATGCTTCGGAGTTTTGCATGGATGGTCTGTAAGGTACTAAAGTCAGGCTGCTGTACATGAAAAGGAATCCTGATCAGGTTTTCGGCATCCTTAGAAAAAGGGGGTGGGGGATCACTTCCCAGAAAATAAGGCCACAGTGTCTTGCCACAGCTATACCCCCATGTAGTAATGGCAAAATCCTTATCGTACTGCTGAAGCCGTTCATTGATTTCCTCAAAAAATTGAGCTGATTCCCCTAGTCTTAGTCTGGAGCCAGCACGGGATTTACCTTTGGTTTTGAGGTATTTGATCTGGCTTTTGCCCTGCTTCTGCCTGACCATATAGGCACGGAACACCTTATGGTCCAGCATTTCTCCATTATGAAAATATCCTGTGGTGGCGATTCCCGCCCGGATCATCACCAAAGCCAAGTGGAAGTCATCTATTTCTGCCAAACTCCCAGAGGAATCCGGTAGTGTATGCCAGGGCAGGGAGATTCTCGCAAGCCAGGATTCTGAATCAGCTATAACCCATTGATGCTTAGTTTTTTCAAATGAGGTTGATAAACCATGCTTTTTTGTAAACTCTAAAAGGGCTTGGTACTTTTCAAGGCTAATTAACTTTGGTTGGCCGGAAATCATAGCGGGGGATGCTTTTCAATTATATTTGTGCAAATAAACCGAAAAATCATGGACGAGGAAATCCAAGGCTTGATCATGCGCATGAGTGATCCAAATGAAAAGGAGGCTTTTTATTTTGCGGATAAATTGGGGACAAAACTGGATGAAAACTCTCTAGCTGAGGTATACAAGTTGGTAAAAGGGGACAATTGGGAAATTGCATATTTGGCTTGCAGGGCACTTTCCAAATCCAGCTTTAATGAGCAATCCCTAGATGTGGTTTTTGAAGCAATCTATGACAAAAAAAACAGACCCCACCAGGGAGCCTTTGTTCAGGTCTTGGAGGAATTTGATCTAAGCCAACGTTTTGTGGATATTTTTAGAGTCTATTTATTCGGCAACTTCAAGGCACAGACATTGGCTAAAATGTACTTGGATGAGGTGGAGTTTGACATTACTCCAAGGACGCTGCGCAAAGTAGAAAAACACTGGAACCATTACCTGCACAATCCAGAAGATGAAGGTAGTCTGGAATTAAAAAAACAAGAGGTAGTACCCATTCTTGAGGAGCTCAGGGAATTATTTTCTGAGGACTAGGGGATATTTGCCTGATTTTTGAGCTAATACCCATACAGGATAATGTAGGTTATGCTTAATAAATCGGATATAATAAAATCACATACCCCCTTCTTCACGATGCACGGGTTTGACTCAAACCCATGCGGATCAGTGTTTGAGAAGGCTTTTGAGGGTGGTAGGCAAGTTGTGGAGGTGCAATGTCGAGAAGAAAGCGATGGGGTGGTTGTAGAATATTATTTCGGTATCCGCATACATTCTGTTGAGGAACTGGTAAGCCAGTATCTTCCAACTCTGATCACTAATGTGGAGGAATCGCTTACTTTGTATATGTCTCTGGACAAGTTGGGGAATTCCCGCCTAGGTAAAATCAAAATTTCTACTACTGAGGAGCTTACTGAGTTACAAAGTGCCATTGAAAATTTCTTCAGTATAAACGGGTTTAGCAGGTTGGATCAAATGAGCAATCCACTAAATCTAGAGCAGGATTTTTTTTACCAACAAAGTAAGCCAAGTAACTCTAATGAGATGGTGGAGGTCGCCTTTCGATCCATTGCACTAAGCAAGCTTTTCAATCCAGAAGATTATCCTGTTTTGAGACAGGCCTACCTGGAAAAAATGGATTACAGTGAGATGACCCCGTTGACAGTAGCCTCATTCTTCCATTTTCTCAATTTTCTGGATCATCTTAAGCCAATAGCGGCTTGAACCTGTCTTGTTCCCAAAAATCAAAAGCCTGTGCAATAAGTTTTTCTGTGGCTGAAATGGGCTGTTGAAATGTTAGATTTAAGCTAAATAACCCGTTATCGAAACTTCCTTTTTACCCCTCTAACTGCCTCGGCATCAATAGGGTCTTCAGGCCACTCATGCTTGGGATAGCGTCTTTTCAGATCCTTCTTCACTTCGAAATAGCCATTCTGCCAAAAGCTTTTTAAATCTTGGGTAAGTTGAACAGGTTTATAGCCGGGCGAGAGCATTTCTATCAGGACATTGACTTTGCCATCGTTTACTTTGGGTGTTTCCAGAAGACCAAATAATTCCTGAAGCCGTACAGAAAGAAGGGGGGCGTCTCCGCTTCTATAAGTAAGTCTGATCTTACTTCCGGATGGAACGCCGATTGTGGCAGGTGCGAGCTGATCCAATTCCTTTTGCTGCTCATAATCCAAGGAATGCAACAGGATTTGACTGATATTTAACTTCTTGAAATCATCGTTTTTCTGGATCCCTTTTAGGTAAGGTTCTATCCAGGTTTCAGGTTTTTCACAGAGATCAGCCACAGACCAGTCCGGCCATTGCTGCTCAGGATTCCATTGTTTCAGGGATTGCACACGCAAGATCAGTTGCTCTACCTCATCATTGAAATCCAGCAAATATTCTCCTTCCTCACGGATAGCTTCCAATATAGCCTCCGTCACATCTCCCTCCGAATATTTTGCCAAAGGTCTTGTGCCCAAAATAATGGATCCGATCCGGATCTCTGAATGAGCCTGAAGACCGCCTTTTTTTCTGTCCCACTTCAGAACTTCCTTGGATTTCAGCATAGGTGCCAGATCCTTTGGATTTATCGGAGCGGCCATCCATATTTTACCCATGCCTTCACGGGCATCCACATGGGCCACCGCAAGCCAGGATTCATGGGCTAAATCATCCTTATGCCCAATCTGGGCTATCTTGCCATTGGCGAGTTGAAATTGTGCATTGTTGCCGGGGCGTGCAGCGGCGATACGCTCAGGATACGCATAGGCGAGGAGCAGTCCGGTTTGCCAGGGATCTACAGGTCCGTTTTCCGGTTGTATAGAAAACATTCGTCTATACGAGGCAGCCATCTTTTCGATTTTTTTTATTCTTGGAATGCTCACGTTGTGCTGTCGGAACCTTCGGAGTGCTTCTATCCTGAGGTTCAAATCCACACCCGCATCCGGGCCAAGAGGATCCCGCTCGTCCAGTATGGCCGCTATATCGGTAGCCAAGCCTAACTGATCAATTTCTTCCGCATTGATCAGCATATGGGCTATACGGGGGTGAGTTGGAAGTTGATGCACTTCCCTGCCGTGAGGCGTAAGTTCGCCCCCGGCGATAGCTTCTATGGATTCCAGGGTTTTTTCGGCCAAAGCCAAAGTGCCAGCAGGAGGAGGAGTAAGCCAGGTCATGGAGCGGATGTCCTGCTTACCCCAGGCTTTCATATCCAGAACCAGCCCTGTGAGATCTGCTTCCATCAATTCAGGAGTACGGTATTCGTCCAGTTGGTTTTGAATAGCTTTAGTCCAAAGTCTATAGCTATGACCAGCGGTCAATCGACCTGCCCTTCCTGATCTTTGATCAGCGGAATCCTTGCTGATCCTATGTAAAACCAGTCGTGATAAACCTGATCTGGCAACAAATCGGCTCGACTTTGCAAAACCGGAGTCCACCACGACCTTCACTCCCTCTATAGTCAGAGATGTCTCCGCTATATCTGTGGAAAGTACTATTTTTCGTTTTCCTGAGGGATGGGGCATGATTGCCCTGTTCTGGTCTCCAGGCGAAAGTTGTCCATAGAGTGGCAATACCGCATCATCCGGCAGTGCTTTTCGTAAAATCTCCTGGGCTTTTCGGATTTCTCCCTGTCCCGGAAGAAAAACCAGAAAATCTCCTTCATGAATCTTGGTCAAAGGAATAACCTGCCTTGCTGCATCTTCCCCAATCGCGTATTGATCCACCTCATTCAGGTAATTTACTTCCACTGGATATTGTCTTCCTTTGCTTTCGATGACGGTGGATTTAAGCAATCCTGAAAGTACGTTCGCGTCAATTGTCGCAGACATCAGCAGTATCCTGAGATCAGGTCTCAATACTTGTTGTACTTCCCTACATAGCGCCAAGGCAACTTCAGAATGAAGATTTCTCTCATGAAATTCATCAAAAATCACCAACCCTACATCTTCCAGCGCATTGTCTGAGTGGAGCATGCGGGTGAGAATCCCTTCTGTAATCACCTCAAGCCGGGTATTTGCCGAAATGGCAGATTCGAAGCGTATTCGATACCCTATCAGATCGCCTAGCTTGGTGTCCGTCATAGAGGCCATCCGCTGTGCTATGGTCTTTGTGGCCAATCGTCTGGGCTCCAGCATGATGATTTTTTTGCCCTTCAGCCAGGGTTCATCTAGGAGAGTTATGGGTAGGAGTGTACTCTTGCCTGCTCCTGGAGGAGCCTGGATGATCAGGGAATTCGCAGCAGTGAGTTGGGATTTTACCTGTGGGATTATCTCCGCTACCGGCAGATCAAAAGAAGTAGGGTCAAAATTCTGGAGCATGGCTGCAAAAGTAAGATTTCCTGACCAGAAAGGGAATTGTGCGGTAATTACGTCACTGCGAGACTTAACATTTGGTTGCCAACCGCACAAAATCGGAATGACGTTGTAATGTCATCTCGACCAGAGGAAGAGATCTCAAGCGATACTACATTCATCACAATTCCCATAGACGTCATCGGTAATGGTGAGGTACGAACCTGAAGCAGTCTCTTGGAATAGAAAGAAGAAGGTCAGGGACTACTAGGGTATTATTCTTCTATTGAAATAGAAGAGGGACTGTATAATCCCATACATCTTCCATTCAAGCTTCTCAGTGAAATCCAGCAGAAAAGAAACTCAGTAGGGTGGATCAGTATGGATCATTCGGCAGACTATGTGGAAATAGCGATGTTCGGCCCTGGAAGTGAAATACTGACACCATTCATCAAAAACACAGACCTGCACTTCTTGATGCTCAAGGCTGCGGAAGTAAAAAACAAGTTTTAGCCCCGTCGAATTTGAATAAAGGTCAAAAGCTCATCGGGAAGATGAAATAGAGATGTACTTTGGCGAAAAAGCTCGCTTGAACAGTTTTTCAAGCTAGTTTCGCTGAAGACCTTTCCCTATGACCACCAGTTGGGAATTTGGGGGTTCAATTGCTTTTTCGCTCCCTAAAAGAGAAAAGTTCACCTGTTTGCCATGGGATTGGATGATGACAGGTAGTTTTTCATCCCGGCACCATACCAATCCTTTAATTCGGTAGATTTGATGATAGCTTATGAACAAAGTCATTGTGAGTAGATTGATCAGCATCTCCTTGTCGAAGGGTGTGTCAAAATCCAACAAGAAGCTTTTTAAGGGATGCTCTGAGACGTTTTCACTCCATTGTTGGTGCTTTTGTGGGTTCCATTGGCTTTTTCCTTTGTCGAAAGTGTCTATCGGAAGCATGCCCTGGTCCACTGGAAGTATGTCCGCAATGGAATTGATCTCCCCCAATTGTTTTATCAGCTTGACCAGGTAGGTGTTGGAAACCGATGATTTTTTGTTCAAAACAATTACATCCGCGGCCGCCAGTTGTCGGTTTATCTCGGGTATTTCTTCCGCCCAATCTTCTATGCAGGCAGCATCAACTACACATAGGATCTGTTGAAGGTCAAAAAAAGCGGCTACCTCATGTTGGGAGAAGAGTGCGGCTATCCCTCCGGGGTCTGCCACACCGGAGGCTTCGATGAACACATTGTCCGGTCTGGTCTCCAAGCGGATGATAGAGGCGAGCACTTCTGCCAGTTCATCATCCAATGTACAGCAGATGCAGCCGTTGTTCAGCTCAAAAAGGGAATCATAGGATGCCGCTACCAAATGGGAGTCAATGGATATTTTCCCGAATTCATTCTCTATGACTATATTGTTCTCATCTTTTTTGGCTTCCAGGAAGCGGTTCAAAACAGTGGTTTTGCCCGCTCCCAGGAAGCCTGTAAGTAGATATACCTTTATTCTGGTGGCAATCATTGTATTAGCTTCGGTTTATATTGGCCACTCGTCCTTAAACTGGGTCATCATGGAGAAATTTCCGGATTCTTTGTCGGTGACCAGGCAGGCAGTCAATTCACTGGTCAGGGTTTCTTTATCCAGATCTTGTCCGATCAGTACCAGTTCATTCATGCGATCCCCATAGTTCTGGTCCCATTTAGCCAGGATCAAGTCCTGATTCTCCATATATCCGGGATTTCGAAGTCTTTCCTTCTCTGAATAGGCTGCCCACCAAGTGCCAAAAAGATCAGCTTTCAATGACCCCCCGGCCTGGCTCCAGAGTAGCGCATGATGAGGTCTAGAAGCCAGCCAAAAAAGCCCCTTACTCCTCAGTACCGTGTCCGGCCAGGATTGACTGATATAATTCCAGAATCTTCCGGGATGAAAAGGGCGGTGGTCACGGAACACAAAACTACTGATCCCATACTCCTCAGTCTCAGGAACATGTTCCTTGTTCAGTTCTTTCAGCCAGCCTGCCGACTGTTCTGCTTTTTCATAATCAAATAGATGCGTGTTGAGTATTTCCTTTGGCTCAATCTGCCCATAGGAAGTACGGATGATTTTTGCGTCGGGATTCAGTTTGATGAGCATGCCTTCCAAAAGCTTCAGATTCTCTTCTGATACAAGATCACTTTTGTTCAGTACGATCACATTGGCGAATTCTATCTGGTCTGTGAGTAGATTGACGATGGATCGGGAGTCTTCCTCATCATCAGTCATATTTCTGTCCACAATTGTTTCATTGCTACTGAAGTCCTTAAAGAAATTAAATGCATCCACTACAGTGACCATTGTGTCCAGCTTGCTGATCTGATTGAGATCCAAAAGACTGTCGCCTGTCTCAAAAGAGAAGGTTTGTGCCACAGGAATAGGTTCGGAGATGCCCGTGCTTTCTATCAGCAGATAGTCGAATCTGTTCTGCTTTGCGAGTTTCTGAACTTCCTGGATCAGGTCTTCCCGAAGTGTGCAACAGATACATCCGTTGGACATTTCTATGAGCTTCTCTTCCGTACGTGAGAATTTGACCTCGTTTTGCACCAGTTTGGAATCAATGTTTACCTCGCTCATATCATTTACTATGACTGCGACTTTATAGCCTTCACGATTGTTGAGCACGTGGTTGAGCAGGGTGGTTTTTCCTGCGCCTAGGAAACCGCTCAGCACGGTTACCGGAATTCTGTTTTGCATAATTTATAAGTTGGGATGATTACAATCAGGAAATTCAATTTTTGATTTTCTTATATAGAGCCAGTTGATATAGTGGGCTATCCCTACCAGGACCGCACCTGTAGGGGTGATAATCAGTTCCAGTTCCTCCGGGCCCCAAAGCAAGCCATAAGCAATGATGAGGAAGCCCAGACTGACGATGATAATGGGCAGTTTCTTTTTGTGATGCCTGCTGAAGCCATGGGACAAGGCAAAAAGTGCAAGAAAAAGGCTGAGCAAAATGATGCTGTATTCAATCCAGGGGTTTTCTAAGAACCCGAGGCTGAAAAAGGGCAATGCACTGATCAGAAAAGGAAGAAATGCACAGTGGATAGCACAAGCTACAGAGGCTGAGAATCCAATAAAGTCCAGGTGTGTTCCTACAAAAGTGTTTTTCATTAGAGATTTTTTGCAATTATGTTGCAAGTATAAAAATCCCCTCAATTAAATGCAACATAATTGCATAAATGAGGTCTGCTATGTAGGTTTGAACTCCAGAAACTATATCGCTATGCTGAAGACGAACGCCTTATCTTTTGAATATGATGCAAACAACCGGTTTGAGTTCCCAGACCTATCTGTAGAAGATGGGGCAGATCAGCTGATTTTAGGAGAATCAGGGATTGGAAAAACCACTTTTCTCCATCTGATAGCTGGGTTATTACCTCCTAAAACCGGAAAGATATTTATAAAAGAGACCAACATCACCCGATTGAAAGGAAAGGAACTGGACGCTTTCAGAGGACAATATATCGGGATAATATTCCAGCAACCACATTTTATCCATTCCCTCACATTAGGGGAAAATCTGGCAATGATTCAATATTTGGGAAAGAAGAAGTCTGACCCTGACCGGGTCAGATCAGTTCTTGACTGCCTGGGCTTACTTTCCAAAATCAAAGACCGCCCTCACCTGCTCTCTCAAGGCGAGCAGCAGCGGGCTGCTATCGCCCTCGCTGTGGTCAATGAACCTAAGTTGATCCTTGCTGATGAGCCTACCGCTGCATTGGATGATAAAAATTGCATCAAAGTAATAGAGTTACTTCGGAGCCAGACTAAAATTAATAAGGCAAGTCTTGTCATCATCACCCATGATCAGCGGCTCAAAGCCCAGTTTAATAATGCCGTGACGCTTACCGACAGATCAGTTGACCAGCCCATAACAAGTGAATTATGAATATTTCCATCTTAAGTATTAAGAATATTACTTCCAAGCCACTTTCCACTGGCTTGAGTCTGGTGCTGTTGGCGCTGGGTGTGGGGCTAATATCCTTGATCCTACATATTGACAGACATCTGCAATCCCAGATGAACAACAATATCCGGGGGATCGATATGGTGGTAGGGGCAAAGGGCAGTCCCCTGCAATTGATACTTTCCGCAGTATTCCAGATAGATGTGCCTACGGGAAATATCAAGCTTTCGGAAGCCAATAACTTGAAGAAAAACCGATTGATAGAATATGGGATCCCACTTTCGTATGGAGATAGTTATGAGACTTTCAGGATCGTGGGAACCAATGAAGAATACCCGGAGCTTTACTCCATGCAATTGGAAGAAGGGGGCTTATGGACTAAATCCCTGGAAGTGACTATCGGTGCCACAGTGGCCGAAAAGACTGGAATGAAAATAGGGGATACATTTCTAGGCTCACATGGGTTAAGTGAGGGAGGGCATGTGCATGAAGACCAGTTTTATACCGTAACGGGGATTTTTCAGTCTTCCGGTTCTGTTATTGACCAGTTGATTTTGACTGGTTTGGAAAGTGTCTGGGATATACATGACGATCATTCTTCACATACGGCGCATGATGATGACCATGAGAATCATGATCCAGAACCTAAAGCTTCTGGCGAAATAAAAACTTCAGAGGAAGAGGAACATGATCACGACCATGTAGTTCCTGACGAAAACCGTGAAATTACCGCTATGTTGATCAAGTTTCGAAGCCCCATGGGCATGGTGCAGCTGCCACGCATGGTCAATGAAAACACGAATATGCAGGCAGCTCTTCCTAACTATGAGTTGTTGAAACTATTCAGTTTGATGGGAATAGCTACCACTTCATTGAGCATGGTGGCATTTGTGGTGATATTGGTGTCGGGAATCAGTGTTTTCATCAGTCTCTACCTGAGTTTAAAGGATCGCCTTTATGAAATGGCTCTGCTTCGCACCTATGGAGCATCCAGACAGCAGCTCCTCGGCATGATATTTCAGGAAGGTCTTTTGATCGCATTTTCGGGATTTTTGCTTGGAATCATGCTCAGCAGGGTAGGATTGTTTGTAATAGCTTACCTGTTGGAATCGGATTATCGGTATGGTTTTAAAGGTTCAATGCTGATCATTGAAGAAGGCTATTTACTCATTATCACCCTAGCAATAGGATTCTTGGCAGCTTTGACACCTGCTGTTCAAGTGTTTAAAATCAATCTATCAAAAAGCTTGGCTGATGCTTAAAACATCTCTTCTTATCTTCTCCTTTTTCCTGGCTATCTCAGCGTATTCCCAAACAAAAATCGACTGGGATATACTCTCTGACGTCACTTTCACTGATAAATACAGTGAGGAGGTACAGGCTTATTACTATTTTCCCACCTTTGGTCCCTCGGTTTTGTCCCTGAATAAAAAAGAAGTAATCATCAGGGGATATGTACTGGAAATTGACCGGGGCAATGATGTGTATATACTTTCTGCCAATCCCTTTGCGGCCTGCTTTTTTTGCGGAGGGGCAGGCCCGGAATCTATCGTGGAGCTTAAGCTGGACAAGGATCACCCCCGGTTTAAAATGGATCAGGTGGTGACTTTCAAAGGTACTTTGAAGCTAAACGCTGTGGATATTTATCAGTGCAACTACATCCTGGAAAATGCCAAAGTGTATAAGAACTAACCCGGGGTATTAAAATCCGCTTTGAAACAATCTTTAAAGTAAAAATACAAAGTGCTAGCTGGGAATATCCTGATTCTTGGCTAGCACTTCATATTATTTAAAAATAGGGCTTAATAGAAACCTTTCCTGTACCAGGTATTCCGCCTCCCTGTTCGTTAAAGTCCTCAGCACGTTTGAACACACAATTGAATGTGAAATCTCCCATAGCCAGTCCGGTAGATACTCCAGCGCTTCCTGAGCCTGGAGTTTCCTGATACCTCTGCCCACTGACAGACATACTGCCGGATTCGCTTCCATATCTGCTGAAGAGATCAGTTCCAGGGGGAGTGATTATCACAAAACCACCATCCACCTCGTCTGATTCGGGATCCCTGATAGGCAGTACTGTTGTGCCTCGAAGCATTGCCTGCACCAGCATTTCAAAGTCTCCATCTACGATATTGAATGTGATCATCCTATAGCTGGGCTCGCCGGGAATATCGGTGTACATTGCAATCAATTCGTCATTTGGTATAGTTCCTGAAAATGATTCCCCGTTTTCCAGATTTACCTGATAGGTATGTGCCGCAGGGACTTCAGATCCGCTTCCACAGGAGAAAGCTCCCAAAAGAAGAAGTGAGAAAATAAGTTTAGAAAAAGACTTCATGGCTTAAAAGTTGAATTTGAGGCCTGCGGCGAGCACCAGTCGGTCAAAATCACTGATGATGTATTTCACTTCAGCAAATGGCAGGAAATTTTTGCCTAGGTCAAAATTGGCTCCTGCGCCGAGATTAAGGCCTATACGTCCTTGGCTGACAGAAAAGTCAGTAGTACCCCCGATAATGGAAAGGTCAGTTTTCACCTTCATCTGCGTGAAATTCAATCCCCCTAAGCCATATAGTTGAATGGAATTCTCTTCTAGGAGGATATAATTCAAGTTTCCGTTGATCTCAAAGGCTGAGGTTTTGACCACCGTCTCATCCTTTGGGAAATAAAAGGAAAAGCTGGGTGAGATCACCAATTTTTCTGCAATAGGGAACTCAGCTATTGCACCTATTCCAAGGGTGTTGATGTTGGTACCATAAATCAACTGTCCCCCGATTCGTTTAGAATCCTGAGCCCAAAGTTGCCCCATACCTGCGATCATTGCGATCGCAAAAACAAGTAATGATTTTTTCATTTGAATTTGTGATTGATAAATACTAGATAAAACAAGGCTATTTAAGCCATTCTTTCTTTAGTCTGGGAAGAGGGGAAAAGGTAAACACGGAACTAAAAAATAGAATTGAAATTGACTTTGTTCCAAATCCAAAGGCTTAATATTGAATAGTGGCGTGATTTGATTTGTTACGACAAAGGATTCTTATGCCCATGCATTTAATTTCACCTCATTGGACGAGAGTTTGTTGGGATTTCAAAGTGGATTTTCTGATGATCAGCTCAGACCTTAATGTAATTGTGTCCGTGTTTTGAAGAACTGCACCATTATCTCCGTTGAGGTGATTGATGAGATTTCTCATGGCCAATTCTCCCATTTCAAACCCGGGATAGTTTGTGGTACTCAACTTTGGCTCAATCAAACGTGAAATCACGTCATTGTTGAATCCCATCACAGCTATATCTTCAGGCACCCGCAGCCCTCTTTCTTTCAATTCATTGATACATCCCGCGGCCATAATGTCATTGGATACAAACAGCCCGTCAGGGAGGCTATCGTGGCTTAGGATAAAATCTACAATGGACTCAAACTTCTCTTCAGTGAAGTCCGTATGCAGGACCAATTCAGGGCGATATTCCAGACCCTGATCAATCAATGCATATCGATATCCTTTCAGTCTGTCGAGATATACATTTACCTGTCCGTTGCCCAGTACATGCACTATTTTTTTGCACCCCTCCTTGATCAGGTGTGCAGTCGCGTTGTACCCGGCTTGGACGTTGTCTATCATCACTCCGGCAAACTGGGTGTTCAGGGGGATTCTGTCAAAAAACAATACGGGGATGTTCTTCTCAAGAAATGGCTTGAAATGGTCATAAGTGACGGAATTGGCTGCTAGGGATACCAAAAGACCATCTACCCTTGAGTTGTACATCGTTTTTACATTGGCCTTTTCTTTTTCAAAGGATTCAAAGGATTGGCTTATGATCAGATTATACCCCGATTGACTGGCTACTTTTTCCATTCCGGCCAAGACGGAAGATTGGAAATTACTGTTCAGTCTGGGAACGATTACTCCTATATTGTTTGTCCTTTTGCTCCGCAGATTTGAGGCGAATACATTAAAACGGTAGCCCATTTCACTGGCAGTGTCGTAGATTTTCTTTTTGGTCTTTTCATTTACTGCCGGATGGTCATTCAAAGCCCTACTTACTGTAGTGGATGATACCCCTGCACTTCTGGCTATATCATAGATAGTGACTTCTTTGCTCATTTCTGTACAAATTAAATTAGATGTGACCCTCTTGTCGTACTGCTTCCCTGAATGGATATGTATGGCCTTCGCCCAAAATTTTCCAAGTTTTGGACATAGTTAAATGAAATTTACCACAAAGTACAATAGTTTCATGAAAATAATAAGAAATCGATTTCATGAAATTGCTATTTGTTTTTGGGCTGCTTAGGTTTTAGTGCAATTAAGTATTCTATTTTGTAACACCTATGATTTATTCCATTTTTTACTGTATAAATATATTTAGGTAAATAAAATTCTGATTTATGGTTCATATATTCTTTACTTCTAATTTTTTGAGCCTAAAAATTTTATCCGAGGCTATTTTGTGTCTGAACAAAATGTGCTATGGATTGCAGTTTGTTTGAGAAATTCCTAATTGAATATCATTTCTTGTAGTTATTATGAATATTTTTTCTGCAATCGGTTGCAGTTCTAAATGTTTTTGCCCAGATTCATAGCTCTGATTTCACTTAAACCTAAGTCTATGAAGGAAAAAACGTAAATCCCCCTGGGCGGTACCTATGCTCTCAAGCCTTACCGTCTCTTTCAGGACACTTAAAAAATATCCCAATCCTAACCAATTACAATTAAACCTAAAATGCATATGAAACATGCTAAACACACCTATAAAAGGTGGATTATGAAATCGCGCAAAATCGATTTGAAAATCCCCTTATTTATTTTGACCTATCTCCTTGCCTACACTGCGATTCTCGCTCAAACTACGGTTCGGGGAAGAGTAACTGATGACACGGATACAGGACTGCCCGGAGCCACTATACTGGTGAAGGGTACCAGTGTAGGCACCACATCTGATGTGGACGGAAATTTCTCTCTTTCGGTTCCAGATCAAAACGCTGTTCTGGTATTTTCCTTTATAGGTTACCAGGCCCAGGAAATCCCGGTTGCTAACCAATCAGTCATCAACGTGAAGCTAGATCCAAGCACAGATTCTTTGGAAGAAGTAGTAGTGGTGGGATATGGTACACAGCGGGAAGAAGCAGTGACGGGGTCGGTGGCTTCAGTCTCAGGAGATCTCATCAGGGAAATACCTTCTACCAACGTGACTAACGCCTTACAGGGGAGGATGCCAGGAGTGGAGTTTTCCCAGACTTCATCCAGGCCAGGAGCCGCTATGCAGATCCGAATACGGGGTTCCCGATCTCTCAATGCCAGCAATGATCCATTGATTGTCCTTGACGGGATTCCTTTTCCAGGATCCATCACAGATATCAATCCGAATGATATTAAAAGTTTGGATATTCTTAAAGATGCTTCGGCCACGGCCATTTATGGTTCCCGGGGAGCAAACGGCGTCATATTGATCACCACCAATCGGGGGTCAAAAGGACAAAAACCAAGAGTCAACTATAACGGTTTCTACGGCCCACAGACAGTTTTCTCCAAGTTTCCAATGATGAACAACGAGGAATTTGTGGCATTGAGGTCGGCAGCTGGCTTGTTCAACAATGGCCCAGATGAAAATGATGCCATAAATACCGACTGGCAGGATCTTTTGTATAAAACCGGGTCATTGTCCTCGCATGATATCAGTGTTACAGGAGGTACAGAGGGTGGGAATTACAATGTTGGCCTAGGGTACCTACAAGACAAAGGGGTGATCCCTACCCAGGAGTACAACAGGATTTCCCTTCGGGCTTCGATTGACCAGCAAGTGGGGAAATATTTTCGCTTTGGGCTTACTACCAATAACAACTACAACGTCACCGAAGGCGGGCAGGTAGGTCTGGGGCTTCTAGGGTTTACACCTATTTCTGATCCTTATCAGGCTGACGGTTCTTGGAAAAGAACAATCAGCTCGGCACTGGATGATTCGTGGGTTTACTCCCGAGAGATCGTGGAGAGCCTGGAAGATCAATGGTTGAGTGAATCCCGTGCCTTCGCTTCCTACAATTCTATTTTTGCTGAGGTGAAAATCCCTGGTGTGGAAGGATTGAAGTACCGCTCCAATCTAGGTCTTGACTACAGACAGGTAAATGGAGGCAGCTTCACGGCTCAGGGTGTCAATAATGTCAATCCGGAGACACCATCTTCTGCCACCGTCAGCAATTCCCATAATTACCATTGGGTATTCGAGAACCTTGTGACTTATGATAAAGCTTTCGGAAAGCATTTATTCAATGTGGTAGGCTTATACTCTGCGGAGCAAAACACATTCAACAGATCTCAAATGGGAGCAAGGGGAATACCTTCGGAGGCATTTCAGTTCTACAATATAGGATCCGCAGACGGTGAGATAATAGTTAACCCTGGGGATCAGCAATACCAGCAATGGGGATTGATGTCATGGATGGGTAGAGTGATGTATTCATATGATGACAAGTATATGCTTTCAGCGACCCTTAGATCTGACGGTTCTTCCAGATTGGCAGACGGATATAAGTGGCATACCTATCCGGCCATTTCTGCAGGTTGGAATATAGCAAGGGAGTCATTCTTGAATAACAGCACCACTATCAACAACTTGAAACTCCGTGTAGGATATGGACAGACCTCTAACCAGGCTATTTCACCTTATGCCACCCTGGGACAATTGGCGACCAGACCATATAACTTCGGAAATGATCATTATGCTACCGGTTATTATGTTTCACAACTACCAAATCCAAACTTAGGATGGGAATATTCTGAAACCTGGAATGTAGGGGTAGATTTTGGACTTCTGAACAATAGATTAAGCGGTACTTTGGAATATTACCTCACCAATACCAACGATATTTTGCTAAATGTCAATCTTCCAGGTACTTCGGGAGTGGGCAGTTACACCGCCAATATAGGGGAGACCCAAAATAAAGGTATTGAACTCTCTCTAAACGGGGTAATCATCCAGAATACCAATGGTTGGAGCTGGGAGGCTGGGGTGAATATCTATGGTAACAGGAATAAGCTGGTGTCTCTGGCCTCAGGACAGCTGAGAGATGAGTCCAACTGGTGGTTTGTGGGACACCCAATTGATGTGATATTCGACCACAAGAATATAGGCCTGTGGCAAGAAGGAGACCCACACCTGGATATTTTAGAACCAGGAGGAAATGTGGGTATGATCAAGGTGAAATACAACGGTGATTTTGATTCAGAAGGCAAACCGACCAGACAGATTGGACCGGATGACCGGGAAATCATGAGCGTGTTGCCGGATTTTCAAGGCGGATTCAATACCCGTCTGGCCTATAAAGGGCTTGATTTGAACATCGTTGGGGCCTTCAAGAGTGGCGGTATTCTGATCAGCACATTGCACTCCGCTTCCGGGTACCTGAATATGCTGAGCGGACGTAGAAATAACGTAAAGGTGGACTATTGGACTCCGGAAAACACAGATGCCAAATATCCTAAACCGGGAGGGATCATTTCCGGGGACAACCCAAAATATGGAAGTACATTGGGCTACTTTGATGCTTCCTATGTCAAGATCCGCAATATCTCCCTAGGTTATAATTTCAATCAAACCTTACTGGAGAATGTGGGTGTGGACCGGTTACGGGTGTACTTCAGTGTGCAAAACCCTATAGTGATCTCCTCTCCATTTTACAAGGAAACCGGACTGGATCCTGAAACAAATTCCTTTGGAAATGAAAATGCAGCGGTCACCAGTGCCTATCAGAGTAGGCTGTTGACCTTAGGTACCAATGCGCCTGCTGTCCGCAATTTTCTTTTCGGTATCAATTTGACATTTTAAGGATGAACATCATGAAAATTAGAACAAGCAACCCCATACTTGTAATTGGATTTACAATTTTATTATTGACAGGCTGTTCCGGGATTTTGGATGAACAACCCCGCAGCACCTTTGAGCCCAGTTTCTTCAAAACTGAAAACGGCGTTTTGGGCGGACTGACAGGAATGTACGCTCATTTGAGATACATCTATGGCCAAGCGTACTATTACAATACCACACTTACCGGTACGGATGAAGCTACCTACGCCCAGAGCGCCGATCAGAACTTCCAAGTAATGGATATTTCCGGGCAGGGTGAAATCACCTCTACCAGTAGCCGGGCAGATGCGCTCTGGGGTACAGCGTTCACCAATATCAATACGGCCAGTGGTATTATTGAGAATGCTGCCGAGGTAGGTATTTCGGACGCATTGATAGCTGAAGCAAGGTTTTTCCGGGCCTTTGACTACTTCCTTCTGGTTCAGACTTTTGGGGGTGTGCCGTTGGATCTGGGCGCCGGTGATTTGACATTCAACTCTAATCCGGTAAGGATATCTACCCGGAATACCGTTCCTGAGGTATATACAAAGGGGATTTTCCCGGATTTGCTACAGGCTGTAAATGATCTTCCTGTGAACCCTCGTCTCACCGGAACTGCCACAAAGACCCTGGCTCGGATGTATCTGGCAAAGGCATATCTTACCTATGCCTGGTGGCTGGAAAATCCCAACAACATACCGACTTATCCCGAAACCAGTAGAATAGACCCAGATGGACATGACCCACAATGGTATTTTCAGCAGGCTTATGATATCGCCATGGAAGCGATCAATGATCCGGGGCCTTTTGGCTTACAGGAGACATTTTACGATGTGAACTGGGCGCCTAATGACCGTAATAATGAAATACTGCTGTATGCCGACCGTACCGAAACCAGTGAGTTTTACAACGGGAGCAGTCTCACATGGGGGAATGGCGGCGCGCCGGACAACTTTGCTGTATGGATGATGACATGGAACTATACCGTGATGCAGAGCAGCTCTTCACCTAATTCCTGGTCGCCTGTGAATTCCGTTCAAAGAGACGCGGTACAGTCCCTTGGAAGGCCTTGGACCAGAATGGCTCCTACCATAGGCGTGATCACCAATACCTTTGCCGATAAAAGCAATGACTCTAGGTATGATGGGACATTCACTACCAGCTACAGAGGTAACTGGAATAAAGCTGGTATAAGTGGACCCCTATACAACGCCAACCTGATTGAAATCAATCCGGGAGATCCTGTACTTACATTTTTGGATGAGGAGCCTGATCAGCCTATAGATTATTCCCTTCCTGTGGCTCAGGCAGCTAACATAGGGGCAGGAGTACTTCCTGGTAGATCCGATTTTGTGATATCTCCTTCTGGAATCAGCAGAATCGTCTATCCAGGGCTTTGGAAACTTGGCGTTTATCGTACGGACAGTGGTACGGGGCTAGGCCAGCCAAACGCCGCTAGTACCAGACCATATAATATCGCCAAGTTTTCTGAGCTTTACCTAATTGCCGCTGAGGCTTCCGTAAAGGGTGCTACAGGTGGCATGTCCGCACGGGACCTGGTGAACGTGCTTCGGGCAAGAGCAGGGAAGTGGAGATGGGACAATAATGGAAATCAGGAGAAGATAGAGGATAACAGTGCTGAGATGATCTCTGCCACTCCAGCAGTAATTGATATTAATTACATCCTTGCCGAGAGATCTCGGGAGTTTTACGGAGAGGGATACCGATGGTATGATCTGATCCGGACACAGAAGTGGGAAGAATTAGCTTCTACTTATGAAATAGGTGGTTCGAACTATGGTGATCATACCCCTAGGACCATTACCAGATCTATACAGCCTTTCCATTATTTGAGACCTATCCCTCAGGGTCAGATTGATTCTATGGAAGGGGATGTTTCCGATTACCAGAATCCGGGATACGATTGATTTTGGGAAATTCTTTAAACCTTAGAAGCTGCCTCTCATAGTAGGGGCAGCTTTTTTTCTGAAAGTAGCTAATAGTTCCCACAGATTTTCTTGGAAAAAGGCGCAGATCACCGCGAAATTATCCGAAAAAGGAAAGTTTATCTATCGTATTCGTTTGTAAGACCCTAGTCCATGAATATTTTTTTGCACAGTAGGAGAGGTATGTTGCCTCTGGTTAAAAAAACAGTTCTTTGGCTAGGATATAAGACCCCATCGCCAATACAAACCAGCCAAAAGCAATCTTCAGCTTACTGCCTTTTATTCTTTTGGATAATAGAATCCCTAACCAAATCCCTACCACTGCCAAGCCTGTAAACAAAAACAGAAAAGTCCAATCAATAGGCACTCCACTGCTCACATATCCCGCAAATCCAAGTAGGGAATTAAAGGCAATGATAAACAGAGAGGTACCCACGGCCAGTTTCATAGGCATTTTCGCAAAAATGACCAATGTTGGGATAATAAGAAACCCCCCTCCCGCACCGACAAGTCCCGTCATTATTCCCACGCCTATTCCAAGCAGGAAAATCATGGGATAATTAAAGTTTATTTGCGGGGCTTCCAGCAGGTCGTATTTGCCACAATCCACGCAGGGACGGATCATGGAAATGGAGGCTGCTATCATTACCACGGCGAAAAGCACCATAAGAAAAATGGATTTTGTAAACTCAAATCCATCCACAGTAAATAAAACCTCTGGGATGTTGGGAAGAATGCCTAATCTAGCCAGATACAACGTAGCTATGGAGGGGATTCCAAAAATCAACGAAGTCTTAAAATCTACTCTTTTCTGATATATATTCTCTATTCCACCTACGAGCGAGGTGCTGCCTACAATGAACAGTGAATAGGCAGTGGCGATGACTGGGTCGATACTGAAAATGTAAACCAGAATAGGGACAGCAAGGATAGATCCCCCGCTTCCTATCAGACCAAGTGATGCCCCTACCAATAGTGCCAGAACATAGCCCAGTATTTCAATCCCCTGCATTGTTTATAGTGATTCTTGATTTCATGACAAAGGTAAGTCTTCGTGCAGATGAACAAGGTAACTTTGGTCACACTTGAAGACAGAGAGCTCGAGAAAAATAAGTACTTCTTTTAAACCTGGACTACGCATAATGCGGGTTAATGAGAAAGGGGTTTACAATCCTGATGGTCTCAAGAACGCAAACCCCGATCATTGTGACTTTGTCACTAGTAACTGTAGTCTATCCCAACCAGGCAGACCATGGTATTCTGCTTAATATAAGGACAAGCCCGATCGCGTACATCATGTAAATACTTCTGAATCTTGCACGGGAAGCTCCAGGCTTTTTAGCCTTGATGTATCCTATACTGATTACTACTATGGCAATGATGTTGATCAGTGGATGCTCCAGTGCCATTAGTCTGGCTCCAGAGTCAGACATTGCCGAGCCGGATTTCAGCATTTCCAATCCCAATGGGCTAAGGAAATAAAGAATCAAGCCAACCAACAACTGGATATGGGAGAGGATAAAGGCTATCAATCCGATTTTACGGTCTTTCTCTGTAAACTCACGCCCGGACAGTGAGCCGATCAGCATGTAAATGATTACCACTATCAGAGCAAGTAGTGCCAGATAAGCGATTCCCGAGTGGAGATGTTGTATTCCTGTGTACATGATGAAATGTTTGATTGGCGCAAAGTTAACTAATTATAGTCTACGATAGCCAGGACGGATTGAGAAGAATTTGCTTGACTATATCGTGTGTAAAGTTGTGATTATAGAGGGGGCTAGGGCTTAATGTAGGGGAGGGAGTGCTACCCAAATCTGAAAACTTCCCAGTAAGTCTGTTTCATTCTTTGAGTGGAAATCCCAGTCTTAATTTGTCTGTTTTTATAAACCGGGTTTAGTTTTTAGCCATATCTGGGAAAATATATGCGATATTTTATAATCAATGGTAAAAATGATACATTTCAATTATTTTAATTAATTTTTATTTTATTACAATTTTTAATTTTTTATATTTTTAATACGGTGTATATTTTAATAATATTCTTTATTTTTCAATAATATTAAAATAATATTCTTTTAATTTAAAAAAGTATAAATTGTTATTTTTTATATGAGAGGGTTATTTAAGTTTTTTTTTGTTCTTACCTTTTTCAGATCAATTCATGGATCCGGATTGTATTAATTACCCCCTTCCCCAAATAGCCTAATTAAGTAATTATTGCTATCAGCCTAAGCTGGTAGCTCTGTAGTGCTGTCCCCTATTTATAAACAACCCTTATGAAACACAATTTTACAAAAAGTAGGAAATCACCGCCATTGGGGATTTTAATGTTATTAACAAGTATGATGCTCTTTGCCACATTTTCGGTGGCTACTGCCCAGACAAGAACTATTACGGGGCAGGTATTGGATGAAAGTGATTTACCCATTCCCGGTGCCAACGTCTTGGTAAAAGGGACTTTAGTAGGAACGGTGACCGATTTAGACGGAATGTTTTCCGTAGAACTGGAGGAGGGTCAGAATACGTTGGTTGTCTCCTTTATAGGATATAAAGCAAAAGAGATTACAGTTGAAAACGAAAGTGTGCTGACCGTAAAGCTAAGTGGCGATATAGAACTGAATGAAGTAATAGTCACCGCAGCCGGAATAGAGCGGAATACTGCCAATTTGGGATATGCAGTATCTACACTTGGTGCGGACAGATTGGGGCAGAAGAACGAACCTGACCCGATCAGGTCTCTATCAGGCAAGATTGCGGGAGTTAATGTACAGGGATCGGGTGGAGTAGCGGGTGGAGCAACCAATATAACTATCCGCGGTAATTCTTCCTTGGGAAATAATAACCAGCCCTTATTCGTAGTAGATGGGATTCCCTTTGATAATTCAACCTATGATGCAAGTGGTACTAGAAATACACAGTCATCACAGTCAACTTCCAGCAGGGCTTTTGACATAGATCCCAATAATGTGGAAAGCATGACCGTACTGAAAGGCGCTGCAGCTTCTGCACTGTATGGTTCCCGTGCGGCTAACGGCGCGATAATCATCACCACAAAATCAGGATCAAAAAAGGGTAGAAAGGGCACTGAAATAACACTTGCTTCTTCATACAGTTTGGAGGAGGTTTCCGGTCTTCCTGATTACCAGCATATGTACGGGCAGGGAACTAATGGGGATTACCGTGCAGGCGTTTATGGGTCTTATGGCTCTCCATATAGTTCAAGAGCTACTATTCCCCATCCACTAGCCTCCAGTGCTTATCCATCCAGTGTATTTCCTGACTTCTACGAAAGTGACGGAGTGACTCCAAGAGAAGTGCCCTATCAATCTTATGCGGGTAAAAATCAAAAGGATTTTTTGAGAACAGGGCAATTGCTGGAAAATGGAGTCTCCATCAACACCGGAACTGAAAAGACCGGATTGTCAATCGGAGTGAGTAGAATGGATAATAAAGGGGTCGTTCCTGGAAACAGTATCTCAAGGACTTCTTTTTCTGCGGGAGGAAATGCTAATCTGGACAATGGTTTTTTTGTCAGGGGAACAATCAATTATGTTAAAACCGATCAGGAGAGTCCTCCGATTGGGGGATCAGGTTCAGTAATGGGAAATCTCCTGTTCATGCCTACCAGCTATGATCTGACCAACTTGCCCTATAAGCATCCCGAAACGGGTGCAAATATTTACTATAGAGCGCTGGACAATCCCTACTGGTCAGTAGAGAACAGTCCTTCTACAAGCAATGTGGATAGGTATTTTGGAAGTTTTGTTTTTGGAAAGGATATCACTTCCTGGCTGACCATCCAGAATACATTTGGGTTTAATGGATATTCTGATTCACGTGTGAGTGTACTGGGTAAGGGATCTAGTGTATATGCCAATGGCACTATCAATACTGATGATATTTACAGACAGGAGTTGGACAATACGCTATTGATCACGACGAGTTTCAGCTTGACAGAGGATCTGAAACTAAGAGGGATTTTGGGCAACAACATCAACCAGCGTATGACCAGACGTTCGGCTTTCTCGGGCGATGGAATTATTGTCTCAGGAATTAATGATATCCGGAATACTACCACAATCACACTTTCCGAAATCCCCAGAAATCAGGCGTTGATCAAACAGCGGTTTTATGCCTTTTTTGCAGATTTAACGCTGGACTATAAAAACTTTGCCTCCATAAATTTTGTAGGCAGAAATGATGTTTCCTCTACACTTCCGGCTGAAAACAGAAGTTACTTATATGGTGGTGTAAACGGTTCGTTGACTTTTACAGAAGCACTTCAAATCAAAAATAACTTCCTGAACCATGGTGCAATACGGGTGGGGTACACACGGGTGGGGAATGAAGCAGCAGCATACCAGACCGTCAATGTGTTTAATGCGAATGAGACTTTTGGAGGAATAGGGTCTCCCTTTTCTAACGGAAGCAATACTAACGTAAGTACGCAGACCTTATCAAACAGCCTGACTAATTCCTCGCTGAAGCCGGAATTTATCACGGAGTTTGAGATAGGAACTGACCTTAGCTTCCTTCAAAATCTATTTTCACTTGATATTACCTATTATGACAAGCGGAGTACTTCCCAAATATTTGTCGTGGATTCACCACCATCCTCCGGTTTTCTCACGCGGATAATCAACTTGGGTGAGACTTCCAACAAGGGGATCGAAATAGGACTCACAGCGAATCCTTTGATGTCAGACACAGGATTGAACTGGTCTATTTCAGGCAATTTTACCAAAAACAAAAATACGGTAGAAGATATTGGCGAGAACTCCCAGTTGGTCTATGGAGGAAATGTACATATTGCAGGGATGCCTTATGGGTTGATTTTCGGAACCCGATATGCCCGGGATGATGAGGGGAATATTCTGGTAAATCCAGCAACTGCCAAGCCGATCACCGCAGCTACAAATGGTCCGATAGGAGATCCAAATCCTGATTTTATGGTCGGGCTTACCAATACCTTCACTTTTAAAGGATTGACGCTGGATGTGCTTTTTGACTGGAAGCAGGGAGGAGATATTCTGTCCACGACCATTGGCGAAACGTACGCCAGAGGTGTTTTGAGAGATACCGAGGACAGGGATTCTTTCAGAATCGGACAGGGAGTTTTGGGAGATGTCAACACCAGAACGCCTCTTTTGGATGAAAATGGTAACAAAATCCCTAACAATACCGCCTTGAATTACAATGATTACTATTTCGGGAGCGGATTTGGCCCGAGTGGTGCATCTGCCGGCTACATAGGTGAAGCCACTGTGTTTGATGGGACGGTATTCAGGCTGAGGGAGATTTCCTTGGGATATTCTTTGCCTGTTGCATTACTATCCAAGACACCTTTTGGAAGAGCGTCAATTTCCATAAGCGGAAGAAATCTTTGGTACAAAGCTCCCAATACCCCCGATGCAATGAATTATGACCCTGAGGTAAGCACTTCCGGTGCCAATAACCTTGGCAGAGATGCTTTAGGTGTTCCATCCACCAAAAGATATGGGGTAAACCTCAGTCTTAGTTTCTAATAAAAGTCAACTACAACAAAATGAAGAAATACAGCTATATAAAAGGTTTACTGCTTCCACTATTAGCACTGACATTAGTCAGTTGTGATGATTTCATAGATATCAATGAGGATCCAAGCAACCCTACAGTGCCACAACTCAACTTGCTTTTACCTGCTTCCCAGCTTTCAATTGCAGGGAATTTTGACAACATAAATAGAGGGGCATCCAATGTGGTACAACATCGCGCATCGGGAAGTCTTAACAGGTATGACCAATCAGGTACTACTTTTCAGAATGCTTGGTTGGGATATTATACCGAAGCAATTCCTGATCTGGAAACCATTATTTCCACAGGTACGGAGCAAGGTGAATGGGGCTATGTGGCAGTGGCCAAACTTCAAAAGGCATATCTGTTCAGTGTGATGGTCGATGTATGGGGCAATGTCCCTTATTTTGATGCGGGGGTTGCACCAAATCCCACTTTTGATGAGGGGGAGGTGATCTATGATAATCTTCTTGCGCTGATAGATGAAGCATTGGAAGATATGGGCAGAGGTTTTAATGTTTCCGCTTCGGCAGATTTGTTTTATCAGGGATCCAGAGAGAATTGGGAAAAAATGGCCAATTCACTCAAATTGAAAATGTACCTCACGATCAGAAAATACGATGAGGCAAGAGCCAGGCAGGGCATCATGGATATTCTCCAGGCAGGAAATTACATTCAGGATAATGAAAGTGACTTTACGTTTCAGTTTGGTACAAACACTGCGCCGAATGCACGCCATCCTTGGTATTCCTCTGGATATGCGCCTGGCAGAGATGGTTATGTGAGTATGGTGCTGGTGGACAGGCTTCAGGACCAGGATGATCCTAGGTTAAGGTATTACATATTCAGACTTAATGAAAAAGCGGGTCTTGCCAATTCCCAGACAGGGGAAGGATATTATGGCAGATATCCGGGAGACGGAGCTTCTTCACCTGCGGATCAAAATACACGTGCAATAGTGGGGGTATATCCGGCAGCGGGACTGTATGACAATGGCATGATGCCAAGTTTGGGAGCAGAAAATACATTTCTCACCAATGAAGGTGCTACTACGGGAACTACATCAAATTCCTTCAAAATTGCCCTTTTTGCGGAGGGTGATGGGACGGGGGCTGGTATCCTTCCCCTTATTACCAATTCCATGATGCTATTCAGCCGTGCCGAGGCTGCTCTTACGTTGGGAACCGGTGAAAATGCAGAAGAACTGATGAGAGAAGCTGTAATAGCCCATTTTAATGTGATCAATTCCGTATCGCCTGCATTTCCAATATCCAGTCAGACGACAGATGGTTTTACAGAAAGACTGGGTGCACAGTTCCAAAGTCTTGATGAGGAGGGGAAGCTTAGGCTTGTCATGATGCAAAAATGGATATCACTTTATGGAAATGGAGTAGAGGCGTACAATGATTTACGACGTACCGGCTATCCTGAGCTCCAAGAATTGATTTCCCCATTGGATGTGTTTCCGGGAAGATTTTATTATTCCGAGACCGAGTTGACATCCAACATCTCAGTCATCGATATACGGGAACAACTCCAGCGTGATCAGCAGATAGTGCCTGTATTCTGGAGAAGGTAAGTGTGTTATAACCATTACAATCCGCAAAAATTGCAAGTGAACGGAGTATTCTGCTTAAATAAATAGGTAAATGTATTCTCTTCAACAGTCAGGGTGTAAGCCTAGCTGAAAGAAACAGGTAAATCTATATTTAAGTTTTATCTCTATCACTTGGCCGATTCCGATGTGGATTTATACAACAAAAATCATAACCAATGAAACTATACAAATATCTAACAGCAGCAATGATCCTGGCTATAGGAAGCTGCAAGACCGTGGATTACGATTACGAAGATTTTATCTATGCAGCTACTCCGAGAGTGACGTTGAATACCGAAGCTTCAGCCTTGCCTACCTATCAGACAGCCAAGGCTTCCTTTTTCAATATGGCTGACCCGGAATTCGCCACAAACCAGCTATTTGAGTGGGAGCTTTCCTATTACGATGCTGAAGGCAGGGCACCTGTATCGGAGATTGAGGTGTATGTCAGTTTCAACCGTAGAGAAGGAAACGTACCAGTGTATCCTATTGTGCTATCTCTTGCAGAAGTACAGCCCAATGAGCGGCAGTTTCCTCTGCCCAGCTCCGTAAGAGCAACTGATATTCTCTATGAGCGCGTTACCGAATTCCCAAAGTCATACAGTTTTACGGCTACCGAACTGGCAGAAATTACAGAAACTGATCTGTCTACTGTCCAGGTAAATGATTACTTTCTCTTCAAATTTATAGTGACAATGGAAGACGGAACCAGAATAGTCCAATACAATGACAACTCCTGTGATGAGTCCCGGGGAGAGCTGTGTGACTGCAGAGTTGGAGTGAGGTTTAAAAGCATGTAATTATATAAATCAGGAGGGAAGTGATAATCTTCCCTCTTATTAAAATCTTAGTAAAGAAAATATGTTTAAAAGATTAATACCTATTATCCTGATCCAATTAGGGGTAATCACCGGGATGATGGCTCAGTCCGTTACTTCCCCAAAGGAACATTTTGGTTACGACGTAGGAACCGATTATGAGTTGTTTAATTTCACACAGACAGAAGCTTACTTTAAGAAAATAGCAGGTGAGTCAGACCGTATCAAGCTGGAGACCATAGGCAAAACCGCCGAAGGAAGAGAGCAATACATGCTGATCGTGACCTCTCCGGAAAACCACACAAAGCTGGAAAGGTATAAGGAGATTTCCACTTCCATGGCCAGAGCGGAAGGGCTATCGGAAGAGCAGGCTAGGGCGATGTCCAAGGAGGGCAAGGCTGTGGTCTGGATTGATGGCGGTCTTCATGCCACCGAAGTTGTGGGAACGCACCAATTGATAGAGACGATTTATCAGATTAGCTCTAGAACAGATGAAGAAACCATGAATATCTTGGATAATGTGGTCATTATGTTCGTTCATGCCAATCCTGATGGACAGGAATTGGTTTCTGATTGGTACATGAGGAATTCAGACACCACCAAACGCAGTACCAGTGGTTTGCCAGTCCTGTATCAAAAGTACATAGGGCATGACAATAACCGTGATTTCTATATACAGAATATGGTTGAATCCCAGAATATGGGCTACCAGCTTTTTGTGGAGTGGATCCCTCAGATTATGTATAACCATCACCAGCGTGGTCCTGCAGGATCGGTACTGGCAGGCCCTCCCTATAGAGATCCTTTCAACTATTTATTCGAACCCTTGATGGTCACCGGAATAGATGCGGTAGGTGCTGCGATGTACAACAGGCTGATCACGGAGGATAAGCCAGGTTTTACGAGGATGACAGGTTCTACTTTCTCAGTATGGTACAATGGAGGGCTGAGAACCACCACCCATTACCACAATATGATCGGTATTTTGACTGAGATTATTGGAGGCCCTTCTCCGGAAGAAGTTCCATTGGTGCCTTCCAGACTTCTGCCCAACAGTGATACGCCTTATCCGGTTACTCCCCAAAAATGGCACTTCAGGCAATCAATTGATTACTCAGTCTCGCTCAATTACGCACTTTTAGACTATGCCGCCAGGAACAAAGACCATGTGCTGTACAATATTTATTCCATGGGAAGAAGTGCAATCAATAAAGGGAAGATGGATAACTGGACACCTTTTCCCAAAAAGATAGATGAAATCAATGCTGCCTACAAGGCGGATATGGCGGGGAAAAAACCTTCTGAGTCCGGTGATAGGGGCTTCTCCCGCGGTGGAATTCCTACTAAGTATTATGACAGTATCTATCAGCAACCTTCAAAGCGTGATCCCCGCGCATATATTATTTCGGCAGATCAGGCAGATTTTGGCACGGCGGTGAAATACATCAATGCGCTAATCAAAACCGGAATCAAGATTGAAAAAGCAAATGCTGATTTTCAGGTAATGGGTAAAACGTATCCGAAAAATTCCTATGTAGTAAAAACAGACCAGGCATTCAGAGCACACGTAATCGATATGTTTGACCCACAAGATTATCCTAATGATTTTGAATATCCGGGTGGGCCACCGATCAGGCCTTACGATGCCGCAGGCTGGACATTGGCCTATCAAATGGGAGTGGAAGTGGATCGGATTCTTGATCCATTGGATGAACCCTTTGAGACGCTGACTTATGGAGTATTGGAAGAATTGCCACCGGTTGCCATTCCGGATTCCAAATCGGGATATCTGATCAGTTCCTCACTCAATGAAGCGTTTCCGCTCGTCAATGCACTTCTGAAAGATAAAGCACAGGTATTCAGATCTCCTACAGCAGTAGAAGGACTTCCGGCAGGATCTTACTTTATTCCTGCCAAAGATGGTGCGAAATTGAAAGAGCTGACCAAAGAGATCAGAGTGCCTATCATAGCTGCCAAAAGCAAACCAGCCGGATTGTTTGAGCTGAAAAAGCAGCGGATTGCTTTGTACGATTCGTATGGTGGATCTATGCCTTCTGGCTGGGTGAGGTGGATGCTGGAGCAAAATGGGTATGATTTTGAGCTTATTTTCGCCAAGGAGATAGATGCCGGAAACCTGAACAAAAAGTACGACATGATCCTGTTTATCAGTGGGGGGATCCCTGCTTATAAAGAGAGTGGCCCAACAAATAATTATTATGGAAGGCAACCTGATGCAGCTGATATACCGGAGGAATTTCGGTATCGTCTGGGGACAATTACGCCCGAAAAATCTATTCCACAACTAAAATTATTTATTGAAAATGGTGGAAAGGTTTTGACAGTTGGAAACAGTGCTTCACTCGCATATCACTTGGAGTTGCCGGTAAAAGATGGACTTACTGAGATAAACAAAGAAGGGAAAGAGGAGAAACTTTCGCAGGGAAAATACTATGTGCCCGGGAGTGTGCTAAGATCAAAAACCGATCCTGCGAATCCATCAAATTGGGGTATGCGTGAGCATGTGGATGTGATGTTTAACAATAGCATGGTGTTCAAAATGAAACCGGAGGCGGAGCTACAGCAGCTTAAAGTTGTCGCCTGGTTTGATTCAGCCACTCCTCTAAGGAGCGGATGGGCATGGGGACAATCCTATTTGGAAGACGGGGTCATTGCTTTTACTGCACCTATCGGCAAAGGGCAACTGATGGTTTTTACTCCTGAGATCACCTTTAGGGCACAGTCCCATGGTACATTCAAGTGGTTGTTTAATAACCTTTATGGGATGAATTGACCGTGAAATAATAAGTCTATCCCCTAGGCTTACTAAAGGGGCTCTCTCATAACTCACAATTGTCACATTGTGCGAAGTCGAAATGGGCTTAATTAGCACCTGAAAGGCTTTGACTTCGCTAACTGACAAGAAAACCTGATTATGAGACAGCCTCTTTTTTTACTTCTTGCCATTTTCCGGCTTGGGATTTATAGTTGAGAGTAAGTTTTACTCCACAAAAAGCACTAATCCCTTCAGGTATTCTGTCTCTGGGTGGAAAATATTGATAGGGTGATCTGCCGGCTGGGTTACCTGATGCAGGACTTTTACATTTCGCCCGCATTCCAGCGCTGCTGCCGTCACCGTATTCTTGAAGAGGACCTTATCCACAACCTGACTGCAGGAGAATGTAAACAGAATTCCCCCTGATTTGATTTTCTTCAATGCTTCGGCATTTAATCTTTTGTAAGCCTGTACGGCATTATGCCTAGCTTTGAGATTTTTGGCAAAAGCCGGAGGATCCAGTACGATCACATCATAGTCATCTCCGATCTCACGGATGTACTTGACCACATCGGCTACTTTCGATTCATGCTTTCCTTTGATCTCCGGATTGAGTTGGACATTCTCTTCTGTCAGCTCTATGGCTTTCGGAGAAATATCCACTGAATGCACTTCCGCTGCTCCTTCCATCAGTGCCAATACAGAAAAGCCGCCTGAATAGCAGAAGGTGTTCAATACTTTCTTGCCTTTGGAATAGGAGGCAAGCAGCTTCCTGTTTTCCCGCTGATCGATAAAGAAGCCTGTTTTCTGCCCCTTTTCCCAATCAATTTTATATGTGGCACCATACTCTTGCACCAAGTCGGTTTTTGGCTCACCGAGCACCCATTCATTGGAAGTGATGCCCAGATTCTTTGGCAAAGTCTCGGCGCTCTTATCGTAAACGCCGGAGAGTTGATCACCATAGGCCGCCTTGATAGCCTGCGCAATTTCCTTTAGATGGGCATGCATCCCTAATTGATGCGCCTGTATTACTACGGTGCCATTGTAGTAATCAACGATCAATCCGGGCAGTAAATCTCCTTCGCCATGGATCAACCGATATACATTGGTGTCTTCATTGTCAGTAAGTCCCAAGCTTTTTCTTAAAGAAAGTGCTGAAGCAATTTTTTCATTCCAAAATTCCTGATCTATTTCCCGCTCCTCGAAGGAAATAACCCTCACCATGATAGAGCCTTCTGCAAAATGTCCTGTTCCCAGAAATTCACTTTTGGAGGAAAATACAGACACCAACTGACCGGATATAAGGTCTGGATCTTTTTGGAAAATAGCCCCTGAAAATACCCAGTGATGTCTTCTCTTCAGAGAGATCTCTTTTCCGTGTTTGAGTATGATTTTAGGATAGTTCATAGGTGGGTAAGGGTTTGTTGGGAAATAGCAAGCTGCCAGTCATAATAGAGATGGCACTGGCAAGCAATCCGTAAAGGTGTGAAGAAATTTCCGGCTCAAACTTATCCATAGTCAAATAGGTAAGCATGCCGATGACCATGGATAAGATTGCGCCGACTTTTGAAGACTTGCTCCAATATAATCCTGCGGTCAGTGGAATGAACAGCGAAACCAGCAATAGTATGGATGCTTCGGCTACCAATTCGTAAATAGTAGCGTCTTGAAGAGCCATCACTACGGATACCACCGCCACCAGAAGTACATTGATCCGCAAAATCCAGAGCAGGTGAAAATCCGATAGTTTATCCCTGAAAAATGGTTTGATTAGGTTTTCAGAGATCAGGGCTGCAGGAGCCAAAACTCCTGAGCTCGCCGTGCTCATGATCGCTGAAATCAGTGCGCCAAAAAAGACGATCTGTACCGGTAATCCTCCATGCGCCAACACCATTGATGGCAGCAGCATTTGTTTATTTTCCAAGTATAGTTCCGGATACAACACTTTTGCCCCCAGTGCAATAAATAGGGGTAAAAGCCCGAAAGTGAGGTAAAATCCTCCTGCCAAATAAGTGGATTGAACTGCTGTTTTCTCAGATTTGGAAGCCATGACACGTTGGTAGATATCCTGACTGGGGATACTCCCCAGACCAAGAATCACCCAAGCTCCGAAGTAATTGATCCAGGAGTTCCAACCGGGATCAGGGAGAAACTGAAAACTTTGCTCAGGAGCAGAACCCAGAATCGCATCTATTCCACCTGCTTCTTTTATCACCAGAACAGAAACTACGATCAAGCCCAACACAATCATGATGGTCTGGATAAAATCTGTAATGGAAATTGCCCACATTCCTCCCAGAAAAGTATAGATCACTACGATCCCGGCAGAGATCAGAATCCCTTCGGTCATACTCAAGCCAGTGACAGTACCAAAAATCAGGCTTAGTGCTACCAGCTGTGCGGCCACATAGCCAAAAAACACCGGAACCATAAATACAGTAGATAGAAACTCTACTTTCTCTCCATAGATTTTCTTAAATACATCTCCGATGGTCAAGACACCCATACGGTACATGGGGCGGAGGTAGAACATACCGAAGAGTACCAGACAAAGTGCCCCGCCAAAGGGATCTTCAATCACTCCTTGCAGTCCTTCGTCCAAGTAAACGGATGAAGCTCCAAAGATGGTCTCGGATCCAAACCAGGTAGCGAATAGTGCGGAGGCTGAAAGAAATAAAGGGAGCGAACGACCTGCCAAAACAAAGTCATTCGATCCCTTTACGAATTTGGAAGCCCAGGCTCCCACGGCAATCGTAATCGCCAGATAAAAGATTATTGCAGTGAGTAGCAATGAACCAGGATTAGGCTTTGGCGTACATTTTTTCTCTCAACGCCTTGATTTCCTCACTTTCAAGATAAGCTTCATAAGGCATTCTTCGATCAATAGTCCCGTTAGGAGTGAATTCCACGATACGATTAGCGGTAGATTGTACAAAGGCATGATCATAAGAGGTCATCAGCACTGTGCCGGTGTAGTCAATGATGGCATTGTTAAATGCTGTGATAGACTCCAGATCCAGGTGGTTTGTCGGCTCATCCATTACCAGAAGGTTTGGATTCTGAAGCATCATTTTGGAGATCATACAGCGGACTTTTTCTCCCCCGGAAAGCACTGAGCATTTTTTCAGGGATTCTTCTCCCGTGAAAAGCATCCTGCCCAGGAATGTTCTTACGTATGCCTCTTCTTGGTTATCTGAAAACTGCCTCAACCAGTCAATCAGGGAAAGGTCAGATTTGAAGTATTCGGAGTTGTCATTTGGTAAGTAAGCCTTGTTGATCGTGACACCCCATTTGAAGCTTCCTTTGGTCGCAGGGATTTCTTCCATGATCACTTGGAAGAACTTGTTCACTGCCTGCTTGGTCTTGGATATAAAAGCGATTTTATCGCCTTTGTCCACCATCAGGTTTACATCTGTGAAGTAAGTCACCCCATCGGCTTTCAATTCCAGATTTTCGGTCATGAATATCTGATCTCCGGCTTCTCTTTCCGGTTTGAAGATAATGCCAGGATATTTTCTCATCGAAGGCTCGATCTCATCGATGTTCAGTTTCTCGATCATCTTCTTACGTGCTGTAGCCTGCTTGGACTTGGCCACGTTGGCAGAGAACCGGTCGATAAATGCCTGCAATTCCTTCTTCTTTTCCTCAGCTTTTTTATTGGAATCAGAGCGTTGTTTGAGAGCCAGCTGGGAAGATTCATACCAGAAAGTATAGTTACCGGAGTATATTTTTATTTTCCCAAAATCTATATCCACGATATGCGTGGCTACCGAATCGAGGAAGTGCCTGTCATGGGAAACCACTATAACAAGGTTTTTAAAATCTAAGAGAAAATTCTCCAGCCATTCGATGGTGGAAGCATCCAGGTCATTGGTAGGCTCATCGAGGATCAAAATATCCGGATTGCCAAAAAGGGCCTGAGCCAGCAAAACCCGTACTTTCTGATTACCAGCCAGATCCTTCATCTGCATGTAATGCAAATCTTCGGTGATACCCAAACCCGAAAGTAGGGCAGCTGCGTCAGACTCCGCATTCCAGCCATCCATCTCAGCAAAATCAGCTTCTAATTGTGATGCACGAAGTCCATCCTCTTCGGAGAAATCCTCCTTCATATAGATGGCGTCTTTTTCTTCCATGATGGCATAGAGTGTTTTATGCCCCATTAGTACTGTTTTCAATACTTCTACTTCGTCAAAGCCAAAGTGATTTTGGCTCAATACCGCCATACGCTGGCCAGGAGTGATACTGATGCCTCCGCTGGTACTCTCAATCTCACCGGAAAGTATCTTCAAAAATGTTGATTTTCCGGCTCCGTTAGCCCCGATCACACCATAGCAGTTGCCTTGGTTGAATTTTAGGGAAACTTCATCGAAAAGGGTTCTTTTTCCAAATTTAAGGGAGAGATTATCTACTGAGATCATATGTTGCTTATAAATAACTGTAAACCAGTTGGTTGATATCTGGTTTTACTAGTGGGGTTTCAGGTTGTGAATTAGCTCTTTTTTGGTTACTATATCCAAAACCTATAATAGGGAGGATGAGATGAGCCAAAGAGCTTGCAAAGGTAAAGGTTAGTAAAAGAAAAGCCAACTCTATCATGAGCTGGTTTTGGATAAGGCAGTAGTTACTTTTCAAGTTACCCCCTACGTTTTTATACTACAATATAGGCGACAGTAAGATTCCCATTCCGTAGTTTAATTGCCCCAAGCATTTCATGGTGGTATAATGGTTCCATTATGATCAGACTTATCCTAAACCCACCGTGATTTGTTTACGGTTTCCTCATTCATTGAATGATTGGAAATTATATTTCCCAAGAGTGTAGTAGGGAGCATTAAATCTGCAGGAACTGAATAAAGTGCTAGTATCACGAAAATAGACGGATATCTTTGTAGAAGGCTGTAACTGCGCTTTCGTCACACAAAGAAAAGTAATGCAAAACTGGCTCTTGTTACTCTCATTTTCAGCGTTATTGGTTGGAGGTTTTCTGCTAAGAAAATTGTGGCTCGGGGCATTCATAGGTTGTATTATTCTGATAGTCGGCAAGCTGCTCTTTACCGAAGGGGAAATCCTGACGCCATTGGCAAATGGTGCCATTGTTTCAGTGGAACTGATTCTGCTTCTTTTTGGAGCCTATCTTTTTTATAACACATTGGCGTCCCGCGATCATTTTGTAGGTTTTGTAAAATCAAGCGCTGCCTTTTCTTCCAGGCTTACGATGGCCATACTATTGTGCTGGTTTCTGGGAAGCTTTATGGAAGGGATTGCGGGTTTTGGGATTCCGGCTATGCTGATCGCTCCACTGATGTTGGCAGTAGGATATAGGCCGCTTACCAGTGTAGTCCTTCCTCTGGCCGCTGATACCACTGCGGTGACCTTTGGGGCATTGGGTACCCCCTTCAAAGTCGGATTGGATATCTATTCCAATAGCCCTGAGATACAATTTACGGTAATTATGAATGTATTGCCCGCCCTTACCGTCCCGATGGGATTGGCTTGGCTGTACAGTAAAACCGAACAGGAAAAGATAGCTTGGAAAACTGAATGGAAGACGCTGGTATGGGGAGGAGTTTGCTTTATAGTTCCTTATGGAGTAGTTGGGCAGTTCAGTGTAGAATACCCATCAGTGGTCGCTGGCTTGATAGGAATGATTCCCTTCTTATGGCTATCCGTGCCAAAAAAGGAGAGACCTCCTACACGGGTGTGGCTAAAGACATTTTATCCTTATCTGTTATTTGTAGGTATGCTTATTCCCGCAAAATATTTGTTGGGAAGCATTGGGTTTTCTTTTGGAGAGGGTCTCAAAACATTTTCATTGTACCAACCGGGACTTGTGTTTGGCGTTTCAGCGCTGGTGTACTTATTCACTACTTCCCAACAAAACAAGCTTTTGTATTTGGCAAAACATGCGAAAGGCACCTTCTCACGCATTACGATGCCCATTTTCACCATTCTTTTTCTTGTATTCTTTGCGCAGCTGCTTCGCCAAAATCTGGAAATGTCTGCCGGGCAGATCTTTGTGGAGGTTTCAGATTTAGCCTCACTGGGTTTTGTGACTTTTGCCGGTGTCATGGGCAGTTTTATTACAGGCAGTGCCACGATGGGGGTGTTGTTGTTCAATAGTTCGGTTATCGCATTATTCCCTTGTGGCGATCCTCTTTATCTACGTCTGGCTTTGTTGCTCACAGGCGCCGCTATTGGAAATGCAATATCCTTTCAAAACATTGTGATGGTGCAATCGGTGGTTGCCCAGCCGGTCAGCATATCCGAAGTGCTTTCAAAGAACCTAAAATTTGTTTTTATATATCTTATGGTGGTGTTTATGGAGGGAGCGTTTATTTCATATCTGTTAACTTAGTATGCTTATATAATTGGAAGGGATAGTATTTATTCTGATAAAATGACAGAAGTACCTTTTGATTTTTGGATGTTTTTGGCCGGACTTGGCATTTTCCTTTTTGGGATGAGCCACTTGGAAGACGGTATTAAAGGTCTGGCAGGAAAATCATTCCAACGCTTTATAAAGCGTTTCACCAATCGAAGCTGGAAGGGTATTCTGACTGGAACATTTGTTACCGCAATCCTGCAAAGCAGTTCAATGGTGACATTGCTGGTTCTTGCTTTTCTCGGCACTGGGATGCTAACCTTAAAGAGTGCCCTTGGGGTTGTGCTTGGTGCAAATCTGGGAACGACCATCACAGCCTGGATTGTAGCTGCTCTTGGTTTTAAGATGAACATAGCCGATTTTTCATTCCCGTTTCTGGCGGTTGGGATTTTGTCTTATTTGTTCTTGAAGAGCAGACCGGTTCTAAAAAATATGGGCGGTTTTTTAATTGGGTTTGGCCTGTTGTTTTTGGGACTTGATTTGATGAAAGACGCATTGGATACGGTTGCCGAACAGCTAGACCTTTCCGCTTTTTCAAAATATGGACTTTGGGCATTTTTACTTTTGGGATTGATCGTTACTGCATTAATACAATCAAGCTCTGCTATGATTGTCATTATTCTGAGTGCGCTGAATGCAGGCTTGATCGATGTCTATCAGTCCTTTGCAATGATAATCGGCGCCAATATGGGAACAACTTCCACCTTGTTGCTCGGATCTATCGGAGGCACAGCAGATAAAAAACGGCTTGCAATCGCAAATGTGATATTTAATTCAACAGCAGGTATCATCATTTTTTTGGTTTTGGAACCATTAGTGGACGGAGTCTATTCTTTTTTCAAAATGACAGATCCCTTGATGGAGCTGGTGTTGTTAAACACCCTTTTAAATCTGGCGGGGATTTTACTCTTTTTGCCGTTTTTGGGTGTTTTTCAGAAATTTTTGAAGAATCGCTTCAAAAGCGCTGAACCTGGAGGTGAAACGCTCTATATAAAGAATATTACCGCCGAATTCCCCAATGTAGCTCTTAAGGCAATCAGAGATGAACTAGATCAGATGTACGTGTATGTTCTGGATTTTATATATCATAATTTTTCCATTGGAGCCCCAGCTGTGAAATATCCAGGCTGGAAATCAATCTTCCAAACGGCAATAAACATCAATGAGAAATACGATAAAATAAAACGTATAGAAGATGAATTGACTGCGTTTTACGCCCTCTTGCAAGAGCAAAATCTAGAGACAAATGAAGCTGAGGAATTGACTGAAAGTATGCTTTCGCTACGATCCATGGTGTATGGGGCAAAGGATATAAAGGATGTGGCCCATAACATCAGCTTTATGTCCGAAAGTGAAGATCCTCTTGCGCAGGAAGTGCTAAAAAGATTGCAGGCTTTCGTCAAGACACAAACAGAAGAGGTGTACAACAGCAATCTCACTAAAGAGGATCATAAGTTGTATTTGAATGAAGGGATTGCCAAAAATGAGGCATTCTATGAAGAAATGATTGCCTTTTTGTACGAGAACATAAAACACCATACCAAAAAAGGAGTGCCAATTTCCACTATGACCAATGTGATAAAGCAAACTGTTTCTGCTATGGACAACTTGTGTAGTTCATTCCAAATAAAACGGATTGAAAATGAAGAAGTTGAAAGTTGAATCCTGTTTTTTTAATTGAAAGCTAGGTTTAGCTACAATCTCTCTCCGTTTTCAGCTGCTCAAGCAATAAAAATGACAGCTTTTGATCTATTACTGGCATTTTTCAGCGTGCCCTAAGTATGTTGGGGAGTACATTTAATCATCTCTTTGTTAGCAGCCAGGTATTAGGTGCGATCCTACCTTCGTCTGGATATTCCCATGCAGGTTACCTATATTGTGGTATCAATGCCATATTGGTTCCGAATGGAGAAATTTTACAGAATTGCTTTTTTCTTACTTTGCCTGCAAGGGGTGGTCTTGGCTTCCCAAGCGCAGCTCTCTACTATAGGGAAGGAATTCTGGGTGGGATTTATGGACAATAACCGCGTACTTCCCGGTGCCTCTGATAGAGCGGTGTTGGAGATAGCGGCAGTCGAAGATGCTGAGGTTACCATAGAATATTTGGGAAATATCCGTAGCCAATCCCTCGCCAAAGGTGAACGTTTCAATTTGGTTGTGGATTCCCAGGACTTAGACCTTTTTCATAGGTTTTCCGAACGGGTTGAAAACAAGGGGATTTTTATTAATTCTACGGGAGATTTATCTGTCTATGCGTTCAATGAGCGTATCCGAAGTGCCGATGGTACCGTAGTGTTGCCTGTGGCGGCTCTGGGAAAGGAGTACCTGGTCACATCCCACTATGAACAACTCACAGCACCTGTGGAATACGAGGGCAACATTGATGATGAAAGTAGCCTTCTAGTGATCGCTACAGAGAATGATACACAGGTGGAAATCACCAAAAGCATTGGAGGCGCACCGATTGTCCTGAATCTGAACCGCGGTCAAAGCTACCAGATCAAAGAAAAATATGATCTCACGGGCAGCAGGGTGAGGGTGATTGGAGAGGATGCCAGTTCCTGTAAAAAAATCGCTGTTTTTGGTGGAAATAAATGGACATCTGTAGGGAACTGCGGGGCTGCCAATGACAATCTTTTCCAACAGGCCTATCCTGTAAATACCTGGGGACAATCCTTTATCCATGTGGGGTTGGAAGGTAGGTCATCCGGTGAATTGGTGAAAGTGCTGGCAGCAGAGGACGATACAGAGGTTTTAGTGAACGGAACAATCCGGGCTTCGCTTTCAGCCACTGAGTTTGTTGCCTTATCTTTCGAAGCAGACGAAGTGGTATCCATCACTACTTCAAAACCTTCTTCTGTTACGGTATTTGCTAAAAGCCAGGAATGTAATAACGCAAGTTCAGGCAATTTTGAGCAAGGTGATCCATTTATGATTTCCTACAGCCCTAATGAACAATTGCTGAAGGAGGTGGAGTTTTCCGCTCTATCCATCGTTTCTATCTCTGTCAACTATGTGAATATAATCGTACCTGCGGGGGCTCAGGGAAATACAATTTTGGATGGGAGAAATGTAGGTGCTGAATTTTCTCCAGTACCTGGCAATGCCTCCTTTTATTTCGCCCGGATTAGTATTTCCAAGGGACTTCATAGTCTATCCAATCCGGATGGCTTTATCGCTTATGTGTATGGATTCGGTTTCCTCGAATCCTATGGGTATGCGGTAGGCGCGGCTTTGGACAATCTGAATTTTGAAGTGAAAGCCAGCTATGATTTTGATGTACAAGGTGATCTTACTGCTTGCCTCGATAGGGAAGGAACATGGAGTATCACATCCGAAAACAAAGATTTCACCTATTTTGTCTGGGACTTTAATGATGGTTCAGAGGTAAAGGAAGGGCAGGAAGTCAGCCATACTTTTGCTGCTCCAGGGATCTATGAAGTCACTGTCACGGCTTCTCTCAGCCCACTTACCTGTGATCAGCAGGAGGAGAAAACTTTCCAGGTGGAAGTTTTGGAGACCAAAGCGGAGTTGCTGGGCGAGCAATCTGTGTGTCCTGAAGTAGAGGAGTTTCTCTATAAACTCGGCTCACAGGAAAACCTGCAGTCTGTAAGTTTTGAAGTGCAAGGAGGGGTTATCCTTCAAGACTATGGAGATTCGGTACTGGTGAATTGGGGCGAAGCCAACCCTGATGCCAGTATCATCGCGAATCCTATAGGGAGCAATGGTTGTTTGGGAGATCCTATAATTTTACCGGTGGTGATCAACTCCAAATTGGACGCTGCCAGCCCGGTCGGTGAATCGGCTGTTTGTTATAATCCGCAGAACACACATGTCTATTCAGCACCTAATTCTT
Organism: Algoriphagus sp. AGSA1; assembly: GCF_021390545.1. Classification (GTDB taxonomy): domain Bacteria; phylum Bacteroidota; class Bacteroidia; order Cytophagales; family Cyclobacteriaceae; genus Algoriphagus. The sequence continues at coordinate 192,111 of NZ_JAJUWR010000008.1, forward strand.
CAGAAGGACGTGGCTACGAATGGGTGGTAAGTGGGGGTGAGGTAGTTGCGGGTGCTGACCAGGCAGTGGTAGAAATCCGATGGGATCAGCCGGGAATCACTGGGACAATCAGCTATACAACTTATAGTCTGGATGACCAATCCTGTGAAGGAACTTCGGAGCTTTTTGAAGTGACAATTGCGGAGAAACTTGAGACAAGTATTTCAATATTGGAAAATGTCAGGTGCTTTGGAGAATCTAATGGAGTGATAGAGCTTGATATTCAGGGAGGAGTACCACCTTATCACCTAACATGGTCCCATGATGCTGGTTTGGATGATATACGTGCTGATAATCTGCCTCCTGGTACTTATTCAGTGCTTATCACAGATAGCTTGGGATGTGAAGAAGAGTTGAACAACATAGTTGTTACAGAACCAACTTTACTGGAACTGGTTTCTTTGGAGACAGCTGGCGTAAGTTGCTTTGGTAAAAAGGATGGAAGACTAGAGCTGGTTGTCAACGGAGGAAGTCCACCCTATCGGCTAGAGATGGATGGAGAGGAGTATGAGTTTACAGGAAGATTGGATTTGTCCGAAGTTCCCCAGGGTCAGTACGATGTCTTTGTGGTGGATCAAAATACATGTGGTATTCCGCTTGACTTTGAAATAACCTCTCCGTCTGCTTTAGAAGTTGATGTGAGGATGAACAAGCCAGCCTGTCCGGGTGGGAGCAACGGTGAACTTTTTGCTTTTATCGAAGGGGGAGAGGCACCTTATATTTATTACTGGAATGAGGGGGATCCCGGAAACAATACCCTGCAGGGACTGTCGAAAGGGACTTATTCCATTTCCATAGTGGATGCATCTGGATGCGTAAGCTTGGGAGAAGGCAGGGTGTCCGAGAGTGCTCCTGAAGTACGTATGCCTACTGGATATAATCCAATGAAAGACGGTGGTTTTTTTGAGGGAGTTTCCAATTGTGAAATCACCTATACTATCTGGATATACAATAGATGGGGTCAGCTGATATTTTCAGGATCTGAGGGATGGAACGGGAAAGTGAATGGTGAAAATGCTGTTCAAGGAACCTATACTTATTTGATGCAATACAGCTTTCCAGTGGATGAGGATATCCAAACTGTAGAAAAACGGGGCAGTTTTTTGCTTGTCAGATAATTACTTATAAACGTTGTGCTGATTTCCCATGAGGCCAAATGAGAAAGAGAATTTTTGTGTATGTGTTTTCTTCAGAAGTCTTTCCAAAAATCATTCGTATATCAATTCAAAACGATAGTTTTGCCTTGACAAACTTTTATGACAATGAAAAATATTCTAATAACAGGGGGAGCCGGTTTTATTGGTTCACACACTGCAGTCCAACTAGTCGAAGCAGGTTTGAATCCTATTATCATTGATGATCTTTCTAATTCCCATGAAAAGGTGCTCGCAAGACTGGAAGAAATCACTGGCAAAAGCTTGGTTTTTTACAAGGGAGATTGCAGTGACCGTAGTCTTTTAGATGAAATAGCGTCAGCACATGATATTTCAGGTATTATTCATTTTGCGGCATTCAAGGCTGTCGGAGAAAGTACCGAAAAGCCGTTGAAATATTACCAGAATAATATTGGTTCTCTGTTGGCTCTGCTTGATTTTATGAAGGCAAAGCAAATCAAGGATTTGGTCTTTTCGTCTTCATGCACAGTGTATGGTCAGCCGGAAATTCTACCTGTGACTGAAAAGACTCCTAGACAAGAGGCGGAAAGCCCGTACGGCAATACCAAAAAAATCTGCGAGGATATTCTGGTGGATTATGTCAAATCCCACCCAGGAATCAGGGTGATTTCTTTACGATATTTCAATCCAGTTGGAGCCCACCCCAGTGGAAAAATAGGGGAATTGCCGATAGGAACCCCTGCTAATCTTGTCCCTTTCGTGACACAGACGGCTGCTGGAATCCGTGAAAAACTGACAGTTTTTGGTGATGATTATGATACCCCTGATGGCTCCTGCGTAAGGGATTTTATTCATGTGATGGATCTGGCAGATGCCCATGTGAAAGCCTTGGGGTACCTGGGTGAGCAGCAGGTTGATTTCTATGATGTGTTTAATGTGGGTACGGGCAAGGGTAACACCGTTTTGGAAGTAATCAGGACATTTGAGCGGGTCAATGGGGTAAAGCTAAACTTTGAGATAGGGTCGAGAAGAGCGGGTGATATAGTGAAGATATGGGCAGATACCACTAAAATCAATTCAGTTCTAAAATGGCAGCCAAGCTTTAGCCTCGAAGACTCTATGAGGGATAGTTGGAACTGGCAGATCAAGTTGTGATTGAATAAAAAAAGTAGAGCTAATGGTTCTGGGCTTTTTGTTGTAAATAACGGATTCCATTATTTGAAAAACGTTTACAGATGTACTTCCGACGGAAATAGTATAAACTGTCGGCGGAATACCTTCCTAGGTAAGTTTTTGTGTAGAGCTATTTTTTAATATGTAGGAAAAGTATTCTATTTTGAGAATTAAAATAGATCGGTATCCTGATTGAAAATGAAATTCAACTAGTATATATGAGTGAATTAGAGGAGAGTAGGAGTGCGTCGGATAAATTGTCAACCCATCCTTATCAAAGTCTCGATGCAGATCAGGATGTATCCCTATATAGAATTTGTCAGTTAAGTTCCATAGTCAGTGCCACGCCCAAATCCCTGATTCTATTTGTTGATCCGGAAAATAGGTTTAAAGCCTCCTCGGGGTTTGAATTGGATAGTGATGTGCTGGCGGATTTTTTAATTGAAAAAGCGAGGAATTCAAGTTCCTTTTTTTTAAGCCAGGATTTACAGAAAGATGAGCTTCCCAAAGAAGTGCCCCTTGCCTTGGAAGCGCATGAAATAGGGGCATTTGCTGGTTTATCTTTCAAAGATGAAAACGCTGACTGGGTAGGAGGGTTGTTTGTCCTTGGAGCAGACCCCATTAAATTGGATGATAAAGCCAAAATAGCTTTAGAATTACTTGCGAGTGAGGCTTTGATCATAGTCCAAGAGCGCAAGCTGATCACAGAATTCAGTAATGTGGAGAAGTTTTTCAACTTATCCAATGATTTGATTTGTATCGCAGGGACAAATGGCTATTTCAAAAAAGTCAATCCTTCTTTCAGTAGATTACTGGGATGGGACAATGAGACGCTTTTGACTCGCTCATTTTTTGAATTGACACATCCTGATGATATCAAGAAAACTAGGCGAAACTTAGAAAAACTGATCAATGGTGAACTGTCCACAGAATTATCGCATAGGTTTATGTGCCGGGATGGCTCTTACAAATCCCTTGATTGGGTGGCTACCAAAGATCCCAAGACCGGCAATATTTACAGTATAGCCAGAGACACCACTGAAGCTAAGGCAAAGGAAGAACAGCTTGCTAAAAGTGAGAACAGGCTTAGGGTGTTTTTTGAGAATTCCCAAGGCTTGATGTGTACTCATGATCTGGAAGGTGTTTTTCTGTCGGTAAATGAAGCCGGGGCCCAGATGTTGGGATATACCGCGGAACAGGTAATTGGAAGAAGTTTATATGACATTGTTCCTGAATCCCGGCATCCGCTGATAGACCAATATTTGATGAAAATCCAAAATGAAGGGAAAGCCAGCGGCCAGATGGTAAGCACACATAGAAATGGTTCCAATCTGATATGGATATACAACAATGTTCTAGAGCGGGATTCTTCTGGAGGAGGGGATTATGTGATTGGCAATGCGATCGATATTTCAAGCCGAGTGAAACTGGAAGAAGAACTCTCCAGAGCTAGAGCTATGCTGGAGGAGACTGAAATAGTAGCCCGAGTGGGAGGCTGGAATCTGGATCTTAAGTCCCAAAAACTCACCTGGACCTCCTCTACTAAGCTGATCCATGAAGTGCCTATGGATTATGAGCCTGATCTGGCTACCGCCATTGATTTTTACAAAGAGGGTGAGAACAGGAGTAAAATCCAGGCAGCCTTTGAAATGGGATTGAAGACAGGTGAAGGCTGGGATCTGGAACTTCAGATTATCACTGCCCGGGGCAACGAACTTTGGGTCCGGGCTATAGGAAAGCTGGAATTTGTAAATGGGGAGTGTATTCGGATATTCGGGACATTCCAGGACATAGATGTCAGTAAGAAATCCCAGATAGAACTGGAACAGACGCGTAAAGTACTGGATGATGTGATCAATGCTTCATCAGAAGTCTGTGTAATCTCTACAGGTCTCGATGGGATGATTACAGTGTTCAATGTTGGGGCTGAGAAAATGCTAGGCTACTCCGCAGGGGAGCTAGTAGGAAAGCAAAGCCCTATTATTCTCTACAAACCTGAAGAAATAGAGGCATATCGGACCGAATTGGAAAAAGAATTTGGAAGAGAGATACATTCTTCTGAGATTTTGAATATAAGGCCCAGACGGAATGGTTTTGAGCAGCGTGACTGGACGTTTGTCACCAAAAAAGGAGACGAAAAAGTAGTTTCGCTGGTAGTCTCTGCCATGAGAGATCATGAAGATCAGCTGATTGGGTATCTGGGGATCGCGATTGATATTACTGATAAAAATAAGATCGAGAAGGATCTTTATAATGAAAAGAGCAGGCTTAATGCTTTTGTGACACATGCTCCTGCGGCTGTGGCCATGTTGGATAATAACATGGTCTATATCGCAGCCAGTAACCAGTATAAAAAGGATTATAATCTTCAGGGGCGGGATATCATAGGTAAATCCCATTATGATGTTTTCCCTCAGACAGATGAATTAAGTAGAGATAGGTTTGAACGCGTACTGGCTGGATCCATAGAACGTAAAGAAGAGGAGAAAATCAAACTTCCAGGTGAAACAGAAGAACGGTTTGTGTCCTGGGAAATGAGGCCATGGTACTTGCATGATGGTGACGTAGGAGGGATGATGATGTTTGTACAGGACATCACCAGAATGGTGAAACATACCGAAGAACTGAATAAGGCAAAATTGCTGGCGGAAGAGGCCAACGTAGCCAAGTCGGAGTTTCTGGCCAACATGAGCCATGAAATCAGAACACCTCTGAATGGAGTGATAGGATTTACTGATCTGGTATTAAAAACGAATCTCAACGAAACCCAGCATCAGTACCTATCTATAGTCCATCAATCAGGAAACGCTCTCCTGAGTATTATCAATGATATTCTGGACTTTTCGAAAATAGAAGCAGGCCGTCTTGAACTTGATATAGACAAATGTGACATTTACGAGCTCTGTTCACAAGCAACGGATATCATCACCTATCAGATCCAGAATAAAGGCCTGGAAATGCTACTCAATATGGCCACTGATTTGCCTAGGTTTGTTTTTGCGGATTCAGTCCGTCTCAAACAAATCCTGGTCAACCTTCTCGGCAATTCCTCCAAATTCACTGAACAAGGTGAGATAGAATTGAAGATAGAGATTATTGAAAAGAAAGGGGATTTTTTCAAACTTCGTTTTTCAGTTCGGGATACCGGTATAGGTATCAAACCAGAGAAGCAATCAAAAATCTTTGAAGCATTTTCCCAAGAGGACAGTTCCACCACAAAGAAATATGGAGGTACAGGCCTCGGGTTGACTATTTCCAATAGTCTGCTGAGGCTTATGGGAAGTAAGCTGGAGTTGGAAAGTGAGCTAGGCAAAGGAAGTACGTTTTATTTTGATGTACTGCTGGAGACAGAGCAAGGTGAGCCCATAGACTGGTATGATGTGGACAAGATAAGCAATGTGCTTATAGTGGATGATAATGCTAATAATAGATTGATCGTCAGAGGAATGCTTTTGTTGAAGAATATTCAATCTGTTGAGGCTTCCAATGGATTTGAGGCTTTACAGGTACTGGCCTCAGGAAAGGAGTTTGATGTGATTTTGATGGATTACCACATGCCGTTTATGGATGGGTTGGAGACAATCCGAAAGATAAGAGAGACCTTTCCCGCTTGGAGCTCGGACGAACCTATCCTATTGCTTCATAGCTCATCTGATGATCATAAAATCATAGAGAGCTGTAGGGAATTAAGGGTGCGGCACAGATTGATCAAGCCTGTCAAAATCCAGGATTTTTATCTGTCCCTCTCCCGACTACACAAAATAGAAATGAGTAGAGGGGAGACTGGGGAAGTAGTGACGAAAGGGGCAGTGGGCAGATTTATCGTATTGATTGCTGAGGATAATTTAGTGAACATGCTACTAGCCAGGACACTTTTAAAGAAAATAGCTCCGGAGGCTACTGTGGTGGAAGTGAAAAACGGCCAGGAAGCGGTGGACTATTGCCAAGAACAAATGCCAGATATCATTCTGATGGATGTGCAGATGCCGGAGATGAACGGGTATGAGGCTACAAAGCAGATCCGTTTGCTTGAGCATGATGCACGTGTTCCTATTATTGCGCTGACTGCTGGTAATGTAAAGGGTGAGCGGGAAAAATGCCTTGCTTCTGGAATGGACGATTTTGTCGTAAAGCCTATAGTGGAGGAGACTATAAAAATGATACTGGATAAATGGCTTAACGGGATAACTGAAGCTGCGGATGCTGACCGAGCTCACCATGAAGACAAAGACACGCATTATTGTGAGGAGAAATTGAGACTCTATGCAGATAATGATCCTGAATTGCTTCAGGAAATTTTGGGTATTGCAAGTGTTGAAATAACTAAATCCATGGAGTCACTAAAAGCGGCAATCCAAGAAGAAAATCTACTTGGCCTTACTGAAGCTGGTCATAAACTCTATGGAACAGCCATCTCCTCTGGTATGCAGGTATTGGCAGGCATAGCGAGAGAATTTGAGCATCTGGAGGAATTTGAAACTGAACAAGTGGCTCACATGTATGGGAGATTACTGGCAGAAATAAAATTGGTAAAGGAAATGATGCAGTCTGGATCTTAGTGGGATGACAAAGTTGTTGTATGCCGTCATTGTGAGTTTAACCAGGTTCATGCAGGTGGCTTCAATTCTTGCTTAATGACAAAAATATCTCGTTGAAAAAGAAGTCTATACGAATTGTTCCAGCAAAATTTCACTTCTATTTTTGCAATAACAAATCAAAAACATACCTTTGCATCACTCAAAAACGGGGTAACGGTTGAGAAATCAACAAAGCCTAGGATTTGAAGTAAACGGAGTGGTAGTTCAGCTGGTTAGAATGCCTGCCTGTCACGCAGGAGGTCGCGGGTTCGAGTCCCGTCCATTCCGCATCGCGTTTGATGATAACGGTCATCAATTAGAGTCAGTAAAATATTGGAGTGGTAGTTCAGCTGGTTAGAATGCCTGCCTGTCACGCAGGAGGTCGCGGGTTCGAGTCCCGTCCATTCCGCATCAAGTCCCGAAGAAATTCGGGACTTTTTGTTTTTGCGTGGATTTCTTTTTTTATGGTTGATTTAGGGATCAGTCCTAAAAGTTGGGGGAATTGACTGAATCGATTTTCTTTGTTGAAAAAAAGAATTGGAAGAAAAGGATTACCTCAGCTTGCTTTTGCCGCATGGCCTGCTTGAATTTTTCAAGGTTACTT
>NZ_JAJUWR010000009.1 GCF_021390545.1 Algoriphagus sp. AGSA1
GCAGCGTTCCTACTGGATCAAACCCTTTAATTCTTACTGTGACTATTTAGTTCAGTCCGGTCCTGAGTACGATTGTAGAGATATGTCCCCGGTATTTGAATGTAGATCAGTTAACAGAAAAACTTCTGAATTTATTACAGAACCTTTGCTTCGTCCTGCAGCTGGTACCACAGTTCAGGATTATCGGCAATAAGTTGAAATACATTTACGCTAACTATACCAAAGATGACATGAGCTAAGAACAATGCCATAAAATAGTTGGCCTGGGAGATTTTGGGCGGGTAATTATGTAAGGATAAATATGCCTTCCATACGATGATCGCCACTATTCCGCTGGCCGCACCGATAAGTACGGAATCTTGGAAGTTAATCCTGAAAGTCCCCCAGTTCCACAGCAGAAAATAGCCGAAGGAGAAAATAACGCCCACTCCAAAATGGCCTAGAATCCCTACAATTAATGAATTTTTTCCCGGTTTTCTGAAGTTTTCGTCCCCAGTGAGCATGCTGCCAAGCAAGTGGATTACCTTGGTGAATTTCCCTGTGAGGATAGTATAGAGATACATTGTACAGGTCATGACTACAGTGCCGGCTATGCCGGAAAGGATGGTGATCATAAAGTGGGTAAAGTCCATTTCAGGGTCTGGGGTTTAATGGTTCGTTGGAAATAAGGCAAAGCCGATTTGGATTTTTCCTTTAGCATGTTTTTTTAATGCACAATCCTTCTGTCAGAAGAGTATGACTTTAATCTTCATCAACGGGTTTTTGCTGCTCGTCAAATTGTTTGGCAAGTTGGTCATCGGGTGTGATGTTGGCCATTGTGGAGCTTACCTTGTTTTTGAAACCAGAGACCACCTTGTCATCATTGTTCATTAAGGCTTCGTATCCGTCTCGTGCCACATCTTTTGGATCGGATAATTTGTCTTTATCCTGTACAATCTTACTTTCGTTCATATCGGCCTTGTTAAAGAAATCAGTATCTGTAGCTCCCGGGAGTAGGGCAGTGACGGTTACATTTTTGTCCTGAACCTCATGGCGGATCGCTTCGGAGAATGACAAGACAAAAGCTTTGGTGCCATGATATACAGATTGCCATGGGCCGGGCGCTTTTCCCGCGATAGATGAGATGTTGAGTATTTTCCCTGATTTTTTGGCAATCATTTTCTTTACAAAATGCTTGGTAAGAATTACCAGCGAGGAGATGTTTAGATTTATAATATCCAGTTCACGTCTGATGTCGGTGTCTTCAAATTTTCCATAAAGTCCCTGGGCTGCATCGTTGATCAAGATCTCTATATCCATCCCCATGGCTTCTGTTTGTTCGCAGATCGCAAAGGCTGCGTCTGTGTCAAATAGGTCAGCCTGAATGGTCTTTACATCTACTCCATAGTCTTTAAATTCTATTGCTTTGGCTTGTAATTCGTTCAGGTCACGGGATACAATAATGAGGTTGTATCCATTTTTGGCAAAAAGTAGAGCTAATTCATAGCCTATTCCACTTGTTGCTCCTGTTATGAGTGCATATGTTGTTTTAGTTTTCATGATTTTATAGTTTTTCGGTTATGGTTTTAAGACTACTTTGACGCAATCATCTTCTTTTTTGTCAAAAAGCCCGTAGCCTTTTGCGGCTTCGGATAATGGCAAAGTGTGGGAGATGATGTCTTCTAAGACTACTTTATTATTCTGCACCAGGTCAAACAATTTGTCTATAGATAACATCTCGGTCATTTTCTAACTTTGGGTCTTCTACAGTATCTACCTGTATGTTTCCGGGACTGTGAAAAACTGCTGCTTTCATTTCTATGCTGTTTAATGATTATACGGTAACTCGCACGGTGATAACCCCATTGCATGAAGCCTATATCCTTCGATTTAACTTGTGGATGGTGTGGATGTATAAACAAAGCGGTTGCCACCAAGCCAGGTATTGGATTTGATTGAAAGCGATTATTAGCGTCTGGGAAGAACTTCCTCTGCGAATACCCAGAAGATACTATCTTACGAAGTGCTTATTTTGAGGTGTTTTCTACTTTATTTAGAGCTAAAGTGCGTTTTTCTTATTAATTGACTAGTTGTATTTTGCCGCATACTCCTAAGTTCTCCTTCATGAGATCGAATACATCTTACATTTTTATAAGCCCCGGATCCTAGGGCAAAAACAAAAAGATGTGGCATAAAACGCACAAGCTGTAACGGCTAGGTGTCGCCTAGGGTAATCTTGTCTGTGGTTGATCGTTCGTGATTCACCCGATAGCGTTCTGTGGGAATTTGTATGAATCAGCTTTTGGCTTCCCCAATATCCTGCTTCATTTTCCCAGGGTGAAGACACTGGTTTTTCATGAGTCCCAACGGCACGATCGGTAAATCCGGGATACTCCTACAGGTGGGGATTCCCATCGCTCTGGTAAAAACCTTGAAGGCTTGATGGCTAACACAAGTTAACCACATAATCAAGCATCACGATCGCTGCCCAGATATTAAGACTGGTCCTTGATACGGGATAGATTGCTTCTATTGAAAATTATATGACCATCAGAAAATTGTCCTTGCTCAATCCAGTACTGTGGTATTGATGGTTTCTAGTGATTGCCTTGTAAATAATGGATTTGAGGATTTCAAAATCGGAGGGTTTCTTTATGTATATGTTTGCGCCATGGATCAGGCAATCATCTATGTCTTTTTGTGCATTCGAAGTAGAATATATAGCCACTGACAGGTTCTTCAAAATCTCCGTCCTCCGTATTTCCACAAGGCATTCGATGCCCCCTTTGATTGGCATATTCAGATCCAAGAAGATGAGCTCTGGCAGTAGGGTGTCAGGTCTCTTTAAGTAGGTAAGTAATTCTACTCCATTTACTACCCAATCCAGGGAAATAGCTAAATCTAATTGTTCGATCGCTTCAATAAAAAACAACCGGTCATCATCGTCATCATCTGCCAAAAGTATATTGATCTGCTTCATGATTTTCTATAGTTAGAAGATTAATCATCATAGCTTGTCAACAATGAGTTTTTTTGTTTTACTATTCTCAGGAAAGTGGTGGATGTGAGTCCGGTTATTTTCTTGAATTGACTCGATAAATGCCCTACACTACTATAATTTAATTTATATGCTATTTCGGTAAGCGTATATTCATCGCTTAATATCATAGCCTTTGCCCTTTCTATCTTTTGAAGAATAATATAATTTTCTAATGTATTTAAGGTATGAGCGGAAAATGTGTTCGCAATATAACCGTAACTTAAATTTAATTTTTCAGCAATTAGATTTGATGTGTTTACAGTCTGGTATGTGTCTCCATAGACTATTTCTATCACAGAGTCTTTTACTTTCTGGATAAACTGGTCACGTGGCGTTTCTTTTAAATGTATGCCGTATTCTCCAAGGCTGTTTTTTAGCTTTTGATATAGTGTACTTGGAATCTCCTCAAGTAGCTCTATATGCGAGGAATTATGATATTTATACTTAATGTCTAAATCTTTTAATTCTCTCTCAACTACTTGCTTTATTACCGTATGAATTTGAAAACCCAACACTAATTTCATATCTCAACGACTATTAAAAACCCTAAACCAACCGAAATTCCCTATAGAACTTTGATTGACCCACCAAATGTGCCAAACTTTAATTGGATTAATTGGGTAAGATATGGCATTTATGTCATTCGGTCAGGGATGGTCGATCCACTTCATCAGAGCAATCCAACTGGAATCGGGTTTTTATACCTTGAAAAAAGTATTTGAAGTTGATTTTAATTTTGTTTGTGAATTATCCAAGGCAAATAAGGCTGAAAGTAATGGATGAGTTCTTTTGTTCTATTGAATGGATTTTGTTAGTGTCATAGAGCGTGTCATCTTTGAAAAGATCTATTAATACTTATTATTTTTTAATTATCTGTACAATTGCATTAAGTGGTTTTTTGTTTTTTGCGTAGTTTTTCCACATATAGGGAATCTATCTCTACAGCTTATAGCTCGTCTTCTCTTATTTTCTTACTATGGATGTTTGATATGTCTTAGCTTCTTCTTTCTTCAACTAGCTGGAATTAGCGGATATTGCCATTTATAGATGAGTGTCTTTTTGCTGTAACATATGTGGGAATTAAAGTCACGATTTGGCCGCAAAGAAAGTTTTTAACCCTTCTCTTTTGCCGTTGATAAGCTGTTTTAGGATTTGGCAAGTTAATGGCAGAATTAAGTAATAATAATATTAAACTTCAATCAAACCACTTACAGATTATGACTACTAAAACACCGACAGCTTCAGCTGCTTCATCTAAGCAAATGAAGAATTCAAAGTTTCACAAATTGTTTTTGCAGGAACTAAAGGATATCTATTGGGCTGAAAAGCAACTTGTCAAGGCTCTTCCTAAAATGAAGGATGCATCCACCTCTCTTAAATTGTCAAAAGCCATTGGGTCTCACCTAGAGGAGACAGAAGAACACGTTAATAGATTGGAAAAAGTATTCCGACTTCTAGATGAAAGAGCCCAGGCAAAAAAATGCGAGGCAATGGAAGGCTTACTTGCCGAGGCGACCACTATAGTAGAAGACACTAAATCAGATACAATGGTTAGAGACGCAGGAATCATCATTGCTTGTCAAAAAGTGGAGCATTATGAAATTGCTTCCTATGGTTCTTTGGTAGAGCTTGCCAAGAAAATGGAACACACCGAATGTGCTCGGGTACTAGCTCAGACGTTGGAGGAAGAAAAGAAGACTGATAAAAAATTGACTAAATTGGCTGAATCAGAAATCAACGAAAAGGCTTTACAAGAATAGATCTGAAAAATCGTGATTGATAGAAGGTGGTTTTGATTTCACCTTTTTTGATAAGAAAAGTAACAGACTGTGAAAAGACTGACACAGTTTGCTTATATAATTATCCTAATGTATGCAATTTTCAAAATTCGTATAATCGCCTTGTGCGATCCATAATTCTAGATAATTCACTTTTCTTTAAACTATCAATCACTAGGAACAGTGTTTGGAACCATTTCAGATGTTGTAATTTTATTAACCACTATATATTAACCACTAAATAAACTATACGATGAACACAGACCAAAGAGAAGGAAAAGTTGCTAAAACTATTGAGTCGCAAACAGCTAAAGTACCATCAGATGTATTCTTATGGTCATCACTTTCAGCAATGGGAGCCTCCTTATGTTTAAAGGTTTGCAAACAAGATCACTTAGCCTTGTTTGTAGGGCAATGGGCCGCTCCATTTTTGCTTTTGGGGATCTATAATAAAATTGTGAAAACAGAAGGTTCTGATAAGGAAAGCTAAAAGCAGGCCTTTATCCACTTAATAAGTACGGGGATATCCTCTCAGGGTGTTCCTGTACATTTAACTCATTGTCTTATGGAAAATATTATTCAAGTGTCCGAGATGGGTTTCCGATCCCTGACTCCTGGCTTTCTAGGCCAGAGAAATTATGGCCTTTCTATCCTAGCGGGTAAAATAGGTATGTACATAGATAGAGCTTGGGATTCAGATATAGTTCTAAAGGATCAAGTGTATCCCCCGGGGGAAGTTGTCCCAAGACCGAACGAACCCGAAATCCTTCCTGATCCTGATATACCTGAAGAGGAGGAATATCTTCCCGATGAGGAAGAAATACCAGTACCAGAAGAAGAGCCTCGAAGAGAAATCGATGAGCCTTACCAGCCTGATCGTGAGCGGGATTTTCCTCCTAACACCGAGCCGGCCTGGCCTCAAGAAGAACCAAAAAAATAGTGCAGAACTTCTGCGCTACTTTTTTTCTGACTGCCGCAAAGTACTCGTACTTTCTTCTCAACAAGGAATGTTGAGAAGCTTAAGTTTTACATAGAGTGTTTTCCGATGGATGTTCAACACCTCGGCAGCTCTGGTTTTATTGTATCTTACTTTCTCCAGAACCTCCATTATTCTCCTAGATTCAGCTTTCAGTGCAGTGGATTTCAAATCTCCCTTATTCCTCACCGGTGAAGATTCTTCATCAGCCCTGGATTCATCCGTGTCATAGAGCGAATCCCTATAGTTACTGATTCTTGACGGGAGAGAATCCAGGCTTATTAGATTTTCTGAATCAGCAAATAAAGTGGCTCTTCTTATGACGTTTCTAAGCTCACGTATATTTCCAGGCCAGTCATATTCTTCCAATAGCGCAGTGGCTTCTTTGCAGAACCTAGCTTTGGGTCTTTGCAGTTCTCTGCTGGTCTCCTCTAAAAAGAAGTCTAAGAACAAGGGGATATCTTCAGGGCGCTCTCTCAGGGAAGGGACATCAAGGGTATATTCGCATAGCCTGAAATAGAGATCCTCTCGGAAATTCGCCGTTTCCGACTTTTCAGATAGGTTCTCATTAGTAGCTGCTATGATCCTTACATCCACGGGAATCTCTTTTGTCCCACCTATTTTCCTGATCACTTTTTCCTGAAGCGCTCGAAGAAGGGCAGTTTGGATATCCATCGGAAGATTGGCAATCTCGTCCAGGAAGATCGTTCCTCCGTCAGCTTGCTCGAAAAAGCCGACTTTTTGAAATGCGGCCCCCGTAAAAGACCCTTTTTCATGTCCAAAAAGTTCACTTCCCGCTAATTCCCGAGAGAGACAACCGCAGTCCACCGCTACAAAAGGGCCGTCTTTTCGCATACTTTTCTGGTGGATCAGATGGGCAAGTGACTCCTTGCCCGTGCCTGTTTCTCCTTGGATGATCACGGAAAAATTTGTGGGGCCTACGCGCTCTACCTGTTCTATGATAGCGCGTGCTTTTTTGCTATTTCCTGTTACCCGGTCAGAAGAAGCCGGAGTTGGTTTAGTCTTTTGGGGTGGGCTAGGTTTAGTAGGGATTTTATAGTTTGTACCATTTCCAGCCTTTTGCAACGCATCAAGAAGCTCATCCGGGTTTAACGGTTTTGAGATGAAATTCCTCGCCCCTTTTTGGATCAGGGTCACCACATTTTTCAGGTTCACTTCTTTTCCCATCAAAATCATGTTGGCCGTGGGATCCATCTTATGGACTTCGTCAAAAAAGTCGTTGCCTTGGGTGTCAGGAAGACTGTACTCTGCTAATATTAGGTCGTATTTATTTTGCCGTAGCATCTGCAAAGCGTGGTTGCCTTTGGTGGTGGTGGCTACTGTGAAGTTTTTTTTGGTTAAAAATTTTGACAATAGTTCGCAATTGGCAATCTGATTGTCCACGACAAGAATATGTTTCATAAGATGTTGTATAGTTAGTGGTTTGTTTTCCTAAAGCTATCCATTTGTTGGTTCCATTCTGTTACAGGAATTACACGGATCGTTACATAATTTCAAGGTGAAGATGCTATCTGCTTTGGCTGCAGCGGCGACAGTTTCACAAATGGTTGTTTTAAAGCACTTAAACCCACTTTAACATCGCCATTGTGGAAATGATAGATTGAAGAGAATAAACAATCCGGGGGAACGGTTGTTATAGATTGGATTAATCGCTTATATCCTATTCATCTGAATCATTGCATTATTCTTGTTGCCCTTTTGAAAGGAAGGTAAACAAAGGGGTCTGCGCGGGATAATTTCAAACGCCTCTACCATCTATTGCTATGTTAAAGCGCTCAAAGAAATTACACTTTAACTCTCTTCTGACGACACTGATAGTGATTCTGACCGTTCTTGCTATGGGCTTTTTACGGCATTTCACAGTAGAAAGAGAGCGCGATCAAGCTGCTAAAAGCCAGCGGCTGATTCAGGACCTTTCCCATCTTTTGGTGGAATTCGAAAAGCTGGAGGGCATCCTTCATGAGCAAGAGCCAGATTCCTATACCCAGGTAGTGGATCAATATGTAAGTACAGTCACCACTATCCAATTTCATTTTTCCCATTTAGTCTCCTCAAAAAAAGCGACACTTCTTGAAGAACCATACTTTGATAGTCTTCAGGCAAAATCAATAGCTTACCTGAAAGAGTACCAAAATTTAATGACTTTAGGTCTGCGGTCAGGCGCGGAAGAGGATTTGCTTACTTTATACGCCGATTTGAGGGAATTTGGTGTTTCAGCATTTATTTCCAATTGGATCAGGCTGGAGGATGAAGCTTTATCAGAAGAACTCAAGCATCTCGTTTTATTTTACAATATTTGCTTTTGGACTTCCATACTTTTGCTGCTGTTCTTGGCAATATTCCTCATCCTTCATGCAAGGAAAGTGACGGCAGAATTTGATAATTGTGATAAGGCGATATTACAAAACCGCATAAACAACGATGTCTTTGAACATATAGAGAAAATGGCAGGTATGGGCCATGCCTACTATAGTTTTGAGGAGAAGAGGTTGGTCTTTTCAACCAACTTGTACCGGATTTTGGGACATACTGATACGGGTGCCCCCCCTTCTTTCAAAATGTACCTTGGTAGGATTTATCCCTCGGACAGGGAACAGGTCTTATCTACTTTGAAATCACTTACACTGATAAAAAACGCATTGGAAACCAGTGCAAGGATAATACTTCCTGACGGAACAGTAAAGAATGTCCGTATGCTGGGCCTGGTAAGAAATGATGAACGTGGAAGAATAGCTGTTTTTGTGACCAAGGATGTCACGGCTGAAATCTCTTCACAGGGAAAGCTCCAAGAGCTAAATGCCAGTTTATCATTGCAGAACCGACTGTTTAAACATGTGGAATCAATTGCTTCAATAGGGTACTATTCACATTTTATTGATACAGGCAGGCAGATGTTTTCGGATAATTTGTTCCGATTGCTGGGTTTTGCTCCGGATTCATTCACAGCTTCCAAAAACATACTTTTATCACATGTACTAGAGGAGGATAAGGAAGCTGCTTGTGCATGGACAGATCCTGACTTGGATTATGCCGGGAGACTGAAAGATACCATTAGAGTTCAAGACCGTTACGGTACAATAAAATATTTGGGCTTGAGCCGTGAATTTTTTGAAGATGGGGCTATGAGGGTTCTGGTGGTAACGCTGAAAGATGTCTCTGTAGAGGCGGCCATCAACCGGGATCTTGAAAACAAAAACAAGGAATTGTTTAGAAGCAATGCCGAATTGGAATCATTCAACCATATAGCCAGCCATGATCTTCAGGAACCGATACGGAAGATACTCACGTTGATTTCTATGCTTAAGAGCCTTCCGGAACTAAGTTTGACAGAAAAAAGTGAGGACTACCTAGGCAGGATAAAGCGCTCGGCCAGCAGAATGCAGCTTTTGATTTTGGATCTGTTGAAGTTTTCCCGTGTCTCACATGAAGACAAAAAATTTGAGGTAACGCCTCTGAACAATATTGTGGATACAGTTTTGGATGAACTGAGTTTGAAAATAGGGGAAATGGGAGCCGAGGTAAATGTTGCAATACTGCCAGAGGCTTCTGTGATCCCTTCCCAGATGCGGCAGCTTTTCACCAATCTAATCGAGAATGCACTTAAGTTTGGCAAGCCTGATCAAAAGACCATTATTGATATTTTTACCGAAGAACTTACTCAACAGGAAAAGGCTCTTTTCACTTCTATCAATAGTTCAAATTTATTAAAAATATCCGTAAAGGATAACGGGATGGGATTCGATCCCATTCATGCAGAGCGTATTTTTGTAATCTTCAACAGGCTACACGATAAGAAGTACTTCGAAGGCTCAGGTATAGGACTGGCTATCTGTAAGAAAGTGGTCGAAAATCACGGGGGAGTTATTTCTGCATATGCGGTTCCTGGAGATGGGGCCAAGTTTACTTTTATTATACCTACTGGAGTAGTAGCGGTGGCTTTGCACAATTGACCTACCCTAAGAAGTCTGGGTTGATAAATGGAATTTTCATTCTGACATCAGGGATTTCCCTGTTTCAACTGTCCCGCTGGGATGGGTCAGAATGCGTTTTATAGATTGGAATTTTGAAAGTAATCATCATAATTGTGTAACGTCTCCTTTATTTAAGTGGCTAACTTTGATACAGTACTATTTGGCTAATCTGGTTCAATCCTATATGGCAAAAGAGTACTGCCCTTTATTTATTAGACCAACTAACACCACCAAACCTTACTACTCTATGTCAGAAAATACGGGACGAAGAGGGCAAACCCAGAAGCGGCAACCAGGGAAGGAGTACAAAATGTATCCCTTCCCTGAATTTATCAAAGAAGGATATAAAGGTTCCGGGATCCTTAAAGACAAAGTGGCGATCATTACCGGAGGGGACAGCGGGATAGGAAGAGCTATCGCTGTTTTATTTGCCGAAGAAGGCGCTGACTTGGTTATTTCTTATTATGGTGAAGACGAGGATGCTGGGTTTACTAAGGGAGAAGTGGAAAAACGGGGTAGAAAAGCCTTACTTGTCAATGGAGATGTCTCCAATAGCAGTCATTGCAAAACCATTATAGCAAGGACAATAGAGGAGTTTGGGAAATTGGATATTTTGATTAACAATGCTGCTATGCAGTTTCCACAGGAAAGCCTCATGGATATAACTGACGAGCAGCTTCATAGGACTTTTGAAACCAATATTTATCCCTATTTCTACCTAAGCAGGGAAGCCTTGCCCCATATGGGCAAAGGCTGTACTATTATCAATACTTCTTCAGTCACTGCCTATCAGGGAAACGGCCAGCTGATAGATTATTCCTCCACTAAAGGAGCGATAGTGAGTTTTACCAGATCCTTATCCGCCAATTTGGCCCATAGAGGAATTCGGGTCAATGGGGTGGCACCAGGACCGATTTGGACTCCATTGATTCCAGCCACATTCAGTAAGGAAGATGTCGCTACTTTTGGACAAAACGTGCCGCTCAACCGCGCGGGAGAGCCTTCTGAAGTTGCGCCTAGCTTCCTTTTTCTAGCATCCGATCAGTCAAGCTACATTACCGGGCAGTTTATTCACCCCAATGGAGGAGAAATCATTAATACTTAACTGAATACATTATGTCTAACAAAAAAGAAAGCAACTTTGAAAAGAAGATAGACAAGGACAACATCAAGGTCACACCGTTTGGGACAAATAAGAAAAAAAAGAATGTCCCGGATGAAAGTCCTCAGGAAGAATATCTTACTACTAAGTCAGGTAAAGAACAAAAAGAAGATTGAATCCGGCTTTAAGAAGTATAAAGAATAGTTGATATTATGAATATAATCGGCGAAGAAAAGACCCAAGATGCGCTTAATATCATCCGTGATTACTGCCTGGATCATAGTTTTAGGATCTCTGTAGCTGAAAGTGTCACCGCTGGGATGATGCAGTTGATGTTGAGTACCTGCGAGAATGCCGGTATGTTTTTTTGTGGGGGAATTACCACATACAATTGTATTCAAAAAAGAAAGCAACTTTATATCCTGGATGATAACTGTATAGGGCTGGATGGAGTATCCAGACAGATAGCTGAAAATATGGCACGTCAGGTAAGTAGGAAATTCAGTTCTGACCTAAGTTTAAGTATCACGGGATTTGCCGCTCCCATACCTGAGAAAGGAATCACAGAATTGTTTGCGTATGGTTGTTTTTGTCTAAACAGTGAAATAGTCCTTACAGAAAAACTAACAACTTCTAAATCAAATCAGCTCGAAGCTCAGCAAGAATACGCCTCTTCTTTGGTTCAACTCTGCGCAGATAGTATTTTATCTAAGTTTGGGGTGAAATGAAATTTTACAACAAGTAAAAGTTATAGTTTCCTACGTGTACGGATGTTCCATGCCCATAAGAGTATAAGGATAAACTCCGCCACTGCATCCAATAAGTATATAGCAGGTATGGTATTGGATACGAAAAATACAATATCTACTAGTCCCAGTGCTGCTGAAGAGGCTATTGCCAGCAAGATAATCGGGTGATTTCTTTTTTTGTCAAAAGACGCGACCAATAATACAAATCCTATCACAGAAATTAGGATCCCCACCACTTTGACCAGCCATAGATCATTTTTTGGCCCGGTGATATCCAGAAAGGTAGATATGGAAACCAATGGCCAGATTCCAGTCCCTAGAAAGTAAATACTTTGAATTTTTAGTAGTACGCTGTAGTCCATTAATTTGCTGTATTTCATGGGAGTTGTTTGTGACCACAAATCAATCGTCAGTATTTAATTTTGAAAACTTCCGGTTTATCCATTTCCAGTAGATCAAGTAAATCCACAGTCCTATAAAGGTCAGTTCTATGGCTAAATCCAGGCTTTGAATAACTGCGGACTGCCCGGCCAAAGCATCATTTACTTGAGTGATAAAGATGGAACCGGCGCTTGCCAGACCTATTATACAGATAGGAGAGGGCACATTGGGATATTTTTTGCCAATAAACAGAGCGCATCCTATCCCCACGATTAAGCTGCCCACCAAAGCCGAGTTACACTGTAAAATGAGGTATTCATCCGATTGGTTAGAAGTTAAGGAATATAACATGATTACCACACCTATCCCGATGTAATAAATTCCTTGTGCCTCTGATAATCTATAATATAATTTGGATTCCTGCTTGTTCATGTTCTTCTAGCGATGCTTTAATCATGCCGAACCTTTATTGAATATGTTTTTTATGTTAAGGAGCATGTCTTTTGATGTATAGGGGGATAGTAGAGCTTACGAAACCGCTACTTGCCTTGTTTCTTCTTTTTAACAAAGTAGCCTATTCCTATAGCAACGATCGCAAAAACTAAAATTACAAAAATAATAAGTTCTAGTCCCATGATAAGTGTTGTTTGTGTATGCCTATAAAGACAATGTATATACCAAAAATGTTAGGGCTAATTAGAGCATTAAGTGTGCTGTACACCACTTTTATTAATACCGGACGTGGATTGTAAAAGTAACACTATGGGGATTTTTAGTGTCCATATAACTATACCATGTAGAGAGCGTGTTCGAATTTTAAGAGATAAGACTGGTTCTGGATTTGGCTCGGTCTTGGTGTTTTTATAGACAGTAAATTATTTTGGAAATAGTAAATAATAGAATTATGAAAATAGTCAAAGTCATTGAGCTTATAGCTACATCAGATAATAGTATAGAGGACGCAATAAATAATGCGGTTTCTGAAGCCTCAAAAACCATCAAGAACATTGATTCTGTCAATATCAGTAATATAAAGGCTCATGTGAATGATGGGAATATATCTTACGGGATAAACTGTAAGGTATCGTTTAGAGTAGATGAAAAAACTCCAACTGATTAAAAATTAGAATCAGGGGATAAATTTTAACAAAATCCACCAACCAAGATCTGAGGAGTCCTGGGAGAAAGTTCTGGATTAGTACTTGTTGAATTATACATTGTTGATTATTTCAATTTTGTATCGGAGTGCCAATTTGTTGAACACAGCCCCAGGTCTTCTCTTTTTAATTTGCATACAATCAGCTGTAAAAGTCCAAGAAATAAACGTTTGGTTTTTAGAGTTGTGCAATTACGTCTTGCTGGTATATTTCAAGAAAAAGATAAACAAAAAATAAGGGGGAATAATGAGCGTGTGGACGGGGAAATTCATTTTAGATGTCCAGTCAGGGAGCCAAGGGCCTGTAGAAAATGAATCTGAAATAAAATTATTAAGAACAGACAAATCCATCAATGTAGCCATAGTAGGCGGAGGTGTTATTGGTTTTTTTCACGTCTTAAACATGATTGACCATTATCGGTCCGATCCTCATTATGATCTTGACATTCACTGGTTTGATAAAAGAGGGTGTTTCGCCGAAGGCAAGGAATTTTCCGTAGAACAGCCAGCGTTTAAGCTGGCCTTATGTCCGGTAGGGAAGATTGACTTGATACAATCGCATTGGGAACAAACCCAAATCAAGATTCCGGCTCATCTAGGTTTTTTCAAATGGCTCAACCATAAGTTGAAAAAACGAAACTTGGAAGCTGTACCCTCTGATTGGGTAGCCAAGAGAGTTCTAGGAAGATATCTTGAGGAGATGTTATTGGAACTCCAGGAAGCCATGCCTTCGCATGTCCACTTATATTTTCATAGAGCTGAAGTTGGTGGTGTTAATGGTGAAAATGGGTCTATTGTGGTGAAAAAGGGATTTGACACCAAACCCGTGAATATGGAGTTTAAGGAAGTAAAGATAGGGTTGGAACCTTATCCTTTGGAAAAACTTGCAGATGAAAAGCCTCTTATTGTGTTTGCCGCTAGTTCCCGTACCGCCAGCTATTATGGAAACCCAAAGAGAAACTGTGATGCATTTAAAGCGATACGATTAACTGATCAGGTGTTGATTTCTGCCGTTAATGAATATTTTTATGATTGCCTGTTTTCAATTACCGAAGGAAGGGGTGGGAAATTTGGAATTAAGGGAGGAAAACTGGTTTACATTAAAAGCGGGAATGAACCCATGTCCATTTTTCCGATCTTCCCTATTGGCCTTCCGGTACTGACTGATTCCTACGTGAAGCCACCTCCCATGGAATTTAAGTCGCTTACTGCTGGCTGGGAGTCTGTGTTGCTGGAGAAAGCCAGTAAATTCAAGATAAACTTTCAGCAGGATATCTATCATTATCTTATTCAAGAAATTTTGCTGCTGGATGGTATGGGATATCTTACAAAGTCAGGGGATATTCTTGATTTTTATTTGTATAATCTTCTTGAGCCAGATACTACAAATCATACGGATTTTCATGAGATGACACTCGAAAACCTAAAGAATTCTATTGAGGGACAACCTCCAAGACATGCCTTTTTCCTTTCAGAGATATGGAGAAAAGCCAGTACGGTAATTTCCAGAATAGAAAAAAAGAAGGGTTTTTCTGATGATTTTTATGGAGAGTTTATGTTAAAATACAAAGAGAGGCTTGATTGGCTAAACCTAAAAGTCCCACCTCTATATATCTGGAAAATCCTGGCTTTGGCTGAAGCCAGAATTGTTTTTTTCCGGCTTGGCAACGATACGTTAGTGACCGGCGATTTGATACGGGGAATGTTCAGGGCATCTTGCTATCAGACCAAGTACGAAAAACACTCGAATATTTACATTAATACATCAGGAGTTTATAATCCTTATGTCTTGAGTGATGCAGCTATTTTTAGCATATCACAAGAAAGCTTTGGGAAGGATGAACTGAAACCGCATTGATCTATTAAGTTGCTTTTTAGGTTTTTCTCTTTTGTAAGTTGTCTTTTTCCTGAGTCAGCGTTTCCATGGCAAACTTCCGAAGTTCTTTGTTTCCTCGTATGGCTGTCTTCAGAATACTGCGACACTCTTGCAGGTATTTCGGGGCAAAGGAAATATCATTGGCTACTATTTCTTTACAGTTATCCAGAATATCCGCATACTTGATTGTTTGGGCATTGGGACTTGTTTTTTGTAACCTTTCCAGTTCTTTTTGTTTCCTGGTGTCACGGTTCCAGTGCGGATAAGCTTCCTTGGTATATACATCCGTCAATTCTATGACCAGTTTCACCGTATAGCTGGCTTCCTCAGGATGCATCACAGTTTTAAGAAAACCTTGCATTTCTAGTGGGTTTACCTCGGTGTCCTCCAGTACGTCATGAAGAAGAGCCGCAGCTGCTATAGGCAAATGGTCAGTGTATTCCAGGCAGATTTTCATTACTCTTTCCGGATGTACTATGTAGGGTTCTTTGGTGTATTTACGTAACTGATCTCCGTGAGCTTCATCAGCGAACCTCCGTACTTGCTCCAGTATTGTGTTTGCTTGCATAGCTGAAAGCATCCTAGGATCTGTTTGGCTGTATTAAAATTTATTCTCCAAAATGTGGTGAGGTGCGGATGGGGCCTGATCAGGATCTATGTTGACCTCTATGACAGCGGGACTACTTGTGGACAAGGCTTGCTGTAAAATGCCATGAAGTTGGTTTTTTTGGCTACACGTATATCCTTCTGCTCCACATGCTTCGGCTATTTTCACAAAGTCTATAGGCGTGAGGTCTCCCCCATAAACTTCCGTTCCGGCGGCTTTTTGCTCATATACATCTTGGGAAAGCTGGTTGTTTTTGAATATGATCACTTTCACGGGCAATTTGTATCTCACTGCCGTGGCCATTTCGGCCATAAGCATGGAAAAGCCCCCATCTCCCACCATAGCCACACATTGCCTGTCTGGGAAGGCCAATTGTGCCGCAAGGGCATAGGGAAGGCCTGGAGCCATGGAGGCGAGATTACCTGAGACTGCAAGTTGTTGGTCTTTTTTCATTTCCCAATGACGGGCGGTGAAGACAGTATGTGCCCCTGTGTCTATGGACACTGTCGCGTCATCCTGCAGCTGCCTTCCCACTTCCGCCACCAAATACTGAGGCCTGATCAACTCACTCTCTCCCTCTTCTACTTTTTCCAATGTTTTTCGCCATTCCTCCATGTTTTTTTGATACTTGTTCAGGAAGCTTTGATCTTCTTTTCTATCCAATTTTGGAAGGAGAGCCTTGACAGTAGCGGCAACATCACCTGTAAGACCAACTGCAGCTGGATATCTCAATCCTATTCGTTTGGGATTATGATCTACCTGTATGGCTTTGGCAGTTTTTGGATAGTATTCGAGGTAAGGCATATTACTCCCCAGAATCACTAAAACATCACATTCCTGCATCCACTCTTTGGACGGGAGGGTTCCCAGATGTCCTATCCCTCCAGTGCTGTACGGTGAATCGTCAGGGATCACACCTTTTCCCAGCAAGGCTGTGGTAACTGGAGCACCGAGCAGTTTGGCAAGGCTCAATACCTCTTCACGAGCTGTGCGTGCCCCACAGCCAGCCAGAATACCTATCTTTTTTCCTGAGTTGATTATCTCTGCCGCGGAATTCAGAGCTTCCTCACCAGGAACTTCTACCCGTGGCTGGTAACTTTGGGAGCCTTTGAGTTTTTCGTTTCCCTCTTTGGTTTGCTCATCTTCCTTTTTCTTAATTTCCTGAGTGTCTTTGGCAAAATTCAGATGGGACACCCCTGCTTCATTTAATGCGGCTCTGATGGCAAGATCTACAATGCTTTCCGCTTGTTTAGGCCCGGTGATTACCTGACTATACGTAGTGACTTCCTGCATCAGTGAACTTACATTTACTTCCTGGGTGTAGTCGGTGCCTTCCAGATCCTGCACCGGAGCACCGGTGATTGCCAAGACAGGTACATGATCTTTATATGCATCATATAACCCGTTCATCAGATGGATTACCCCCGGCCCAGAGGTAGCTAAACACACCCCTAATTTGCCTGTATATTTCGCATAGCCACTGGCCATAAATGCCGCGGATTCTTCATGGCGGACAGTTATAAATCGGAGATGCTGTTGGCGTTTTCTTAGGGCTTCCACTATAGGGTTTATACGGTCACCGATTATTCCAAAAATAAACTTTACATCCCAGTCTATAAGCTTCTGGACTAAAACATCCGCTGTGTTCATTTTTGAATGGATTTTCTCATCTGTTTCTTTCATTCTTAGGTTGGTTTGTTGGAGCAAGTTTGGGGTTGGTTTAAGTGAATAGACAGTAGAGAATTCAACATCCGTTCCTTTGGGGCCGGGCCGGAGGGGATTTTATTGGAAGTAGGCTAAATATGCCGTGGCATGTATTGTGATCAGTTTTGCTAAAATATAGTTTGAAGAGTTGAGCAGGAGAACTGTCTATACGGGAAGCTACTGTGTAAAATATGTAACGGTTCGTGAATTTTTTTAATCAAAAGAAACCCTGGTCAGGTATGTTATAGCGTGTATTATTCGAGCTTTTTTCCTTTTTCCTCGTCAGATTTTTGGGGGACGTCAGTGAGCACTGCTATCGCACAGATCAGGACACCCATTACCAAATGCGGGATTGCTGAGGTTTTGGTAAAGCCGGCGATCCAGGGGCTGCTAGCAAGGAAAGCACCCAAGATCACATCGCTGATCACATGTACCCTTAAGGGAATTATCCCAAAATGCTCTTCTTTAAACCGTGTGAAAATACTGTATGTCAATGTGATAAGTCCAATGATTACAGGGATCCACATTTCCGGGCCATTCATCGTAAATCCAAATATCCAAGGTATCCCGATTAAAATCGCAGCGATACTATAATCCAAATAGGCGTGAATTTTCGGGCTGATCAAGTTCATAAGTAGCGGTTGTTTTTTGATAGTTAGCTCGTGATCTTTTTCAAAATTTGATCCTTTCTTGATTATACTCTTATCGGGAGGTACGGCATCAATACATACTGGCTTAGGGTTTGGATATGGTAAATCACCTTCTGACATAAGTAGAAAGATGAAAGGCCATTATTTTAGTTAACAAATATATTATGGAGGATAAAATTGATTTCAGTGGATTACGCGCCCTTATCGTCAACTGTACCCTAAAAAAATCCCCGCTTCCTAGTCATACTTCCAAGCTGATAGATTTGTCCTCGGGTATCATGAAGAGGGAGAATGTTACAGTTGATTATATAAGATTTATAGACCATGAAGTTCCCCCAGGAGAATCTCCGGATATGACTGAATACGGATGGGAAACGGACGAATGGCCAGTGCTGTTTGAGCGGGTACTTCAGGCAGATATATTGATCATAGCAGCACCAATATGGCTAGGGCAGCAATCTTCCGTAGCCAAAAAATTGATTGAAAGACTGGACGGAATGAGCAGCAAGACAAATTCTAAAGGTCAATATATCTATTATGGAAAAGTAGGGGGCTGCCTCATCACGGGGAATGAAGATGGGATCAAGCATAGTGCTATGGGTATCCTATATTCCTTACAGCATTTAGGATTTACCATTCCGCCACAGGCGGACTGCGGGTGGATCGGCGAGGTGGGGCCAGGGCCAAGTTATGGGGATACCGAATGGCAGGGTGAGGCGATTGATCCTCCAAAAGGCTTTGATTCTGATTTCACAAACAGAAGTGTGACTTTTATGACCTATAACTTAATGCATTTAGCTTCTGCCCTTAAAAAACAGGGAGGTTATCCGGCTTATGGCAACTCGTCTGATGCATGGGAAAAGGGTGAAAGATGGGCATTCAGGAAGCCAGGGGGTGGGGAATAGTCATTGGTGTTCGATATAGATAAAAGCCTCCTTGCTCTTGGCATTCTTTAGCCTAATTACAGACGATCATAATTAATCTTCCTCAAAGTATATGCAAAATATCCTTATCACCGGAGGCGCTGGATTTATGGGGATCCATCTCTGCAATGAATTGATTTCGCACGGCTATAAAGTGACGGTGCTGGATAATCTGTCTCCCCATGTTCATGGACTGGATGCCGAGAGACCACATAGGATTCACAAAGATGTTGAATTGATAGTAGGGGACATCAGGGATGTGTTTACAGTAGAACCTCTTGTGAAGAAGGCAGATATGGTTGTCCATCTAGCAGCGATAGGCAGCGATGGCAAGTCAATGGATCAAATCCAGGAATTACACGATGTAAATAATATCGGAACCTCAGTGCTGCTTGAGTCTCTTATCAGGAATCCAGTTCAGAAACTGATCCTTGCGTCGAGCATGAGTCTCTATGGAGAAGGCTATTATACGGATTCCGGCGGCGTTATCTATCAGAATCTAAATCGCTCTCCTACAGACTTACTGGATAAAAAATGGGATTTTAAAAACGCTCAAGGCGAACTATTAGTGCCGATTGCGTGCAAGGAAGACCATTCCAAAGTGTTTTATATCTTGCGTATAAAACTGGTAAGATGGGCAAGGTATCGCTACAAACGGTATCGAAACAATCTGACAAATGCTCATAAATGGCTGGACAGGGTTCGGGATCAATATCCAAGTCTGTTTTACCACTGGTATGTTGGATATTTGAATTAAAAGGAATGAATTTGAATAAGAAGAGACGTATGATGGGAGACTATCGCGTACGGTTCTGTGAGAGGCTCGGGGTGAAATCCCCTTGACTACTCGACGCGCAAAACTTTACCTGCAAGGCTAACCAACCGCACAATCCTTCATACGACCCGATAAACAAACAACAAATTTATTCGGCTGACAAATTTCTTGACTGTTTCATAATTACATTCCGCAAACGCTTTTCATTTTTATCTCCCCAATTTCCCAACGCAGAAATTACAGGAATAAGTGTTTTGCCAAAATCTGTTAAACTGTATTCAACTTTTGGCGGAACAACAGGATAAATGATTTTTGAAATTAACTCATGCTCTTCGAGCTCTTTTAATTGAATATTTAGAACTCTGCGTGAAGCCTCTGGTATTTTTCGCTGCAATTCACTTGGCCGTTTATGACCTTCATTAATGAACCATAACAGACGGATTTTCCATTTGCCATAAAGCACTTCGCCAATTAAATCCAAACCACAATTCAGGTTCAATGGAATTTTTCTATCTTTCATAAGGTAAATTTAGTTCAATGTTCCAGATTGTACAATAGGGGAAAAATTTAACCCTATGCAATTCGATATTCCGTACTTGTGCCAACCATTTGTACGCACCAATTTTGCCCTAAATATTTTATACAAATGGAACAATTAAATTTCAACAATGAGCTATCAGGCAAAATAACCTTGGTAACAGGTGGCACAAAAGGCACAGGAAGAGCAATAGCAGAAAGGCTTTTACAAGCGGGGGCAACAGTTATTGTTACTGCACGAAACGCTCCTGAAAAAGAAAACAGTAATATGCATTTCATTCCTTCCGATTTAAGCAAGGCAGAAGATGGCCAAAAATTAGTCAGCGAAGTGCTTTCAACTTATGGCAGGCTGGACATTTTGATAAACAATCTAGGTTCTTCAGTGACTCCAGCGGGCGGTTTTGCCGCACTGACCGATGAAGATTGGGAATCAACCCTACAAGCTAATTTGCTTGCTCCTGTAAGACTGGACAGGGGATTTTTACCACAAATGATTGAACGAAAGAGTGGTGTTATCATTCACATTGCCTCTATCCAGGGTAAACTACCCTTATACGATTCTACATTACCCTATGCGGCTTCAAAGGCAGCTTTGATCAATTACAGTAAAAGCCTATCAAATGAAGTGACGCCAAAAGGGGTTCGTGTGCTCACTGTTTCGCCAGGATGGATCAACACGACAGCATCGAAAGCCTGGCTTGGCGAAATTGCAAGAAATGCGAATAGTACTGTAGAAGAAGCGCGGCAAGGTGTAATGGATGCTTTGGGTGGAATACCTTTTGGAAGGCCTGCCGAACCACAGGAGGTGGCGGAGTTCATTGGCTTTTTGGTATCACCAAGAGCCGCTTATTTAACCGGGACCAATTTTGTAATGGATGGTGGCACAGTACCAACAATTTAATCATCTTAAAAACTTAGAAAAATGAATTTACCAACAGTAGTAACAGATTTTATAAATGCCCAAAACAATTTTGACAGCGCAGCATCTGCAAATTGCTTTTCTGAAAACGGGATAATGCTGGAAGAAGGCAAGCCGTACACCGGAAGAGCAGAAATTCAAGGTATCTTAGAAGAAACAAACAAAAAATACCAATCCGTGATGAAACCGCTTAAATATACCGAAGAAGGTACTTCAAGTGTCTTATCTGCGGAGGTATCTGGCACCTTTCCCGGAAGCCCGGCAGTTTTGCAGTTTCATTTCACGTTGAAGAATAATCTCATCGATTACCTGAAAGTTACCGGATAACACTAAAAGAGGGTGCATGTTTTTCATTCACCCTCTTTAAAACATAAAACGATTTTATGAGTTATTGCACAGCTATAATAAATATGCAATCCGAAGAAAAAAAAGGCTTTGCACAAAAACTATCACGATAACAGCTATGGCTTCCCCATCCACGATGTCGATGAATTATTTGGCAGGTTGATTTTAGAAATCAATCAGGCCGGACTGAGTTGGGAAACGATTTTGAAAAAAGAGCAATCGTTTAGAACTGCTTACAGCAATTTTAATATCAGGCAAGTTGCTGCCTATACAGAAGCAGACAGAGAGCGCCTGTTGGCAAATACAGGAATTATACGCAACAAACTGAAAGTAAATGCCGCCATAGAAAACGCGAAAACAATGCTTGTTTTACAAAAAGAGTTCGGTTCATTTGAAAAATGGCTAACCGACCGCACAATCAGATAGAAATTCAGTCAAAAAACTACCAGACATTTTTTTTTACAAAAAAAATATACCGTTCGGTATTTTTATTTATCTTTGCCCTCGAGATGAACGAAACATTATCAAAGTCAGAACGAACACGACAGTTCATAATTGAAAAGACCGCACCGATTTTCAATATGAAAGGTTATGTCGGCACGTCAATGGCAGACTTGACAGAAGCAACAGGACTGACGAAAGGCAGTATCTACGGAAATTTCAAAGATAAGGAAGAAGTTGCGTTAGCCGCTTTTTATCACAACGCTAAAATTCGTGAAAGCGCAATTTCATCACGAATAAATGCGGCAAAAACTTACACCGAAAAATTGCTGGTTTTTGCGGTTATTTTCAACAGCAAGAACAACCACATTTTCCCGAAAGGCGGTTGTCCGTTGCTAAACACAGGAACAGAAGCAGACGACACACACGAGGATTTTCGCAAAGCGGTTTCTGCCGAATTGTTGCAATGGAAAAAAGACATCGCAACAATTATCAAAAAAGGAATTTCGGCAGGTGAATTTCGTAGAGACGTAGTAATTGAACAAACCGCATTGTCCATTATTGCGTTGGTCGAAGGCGGAATTTTTGTTGCGCAAAGCATCAAAAATCCTGCGTTTTTAGACATCGTTTTGGAAACAATAAAAGATATAGTTTACAACATTGCAGTTGACAAGAAAAAAGAAAAATAAAAAAATTTAACTATAAATATACCGATTGGTATATTTATAGAAAGAGACTCAATTTTGAGTTTAACGCACTCTACTCAAAATTGAATATAAAAAGCGAGTGCTTTTAATAACATCATAATTTAAGTAAAATGCAGACAACAGGAAAAATAATCCTCATTACAGGAGGAAGTTCGGGAATTGGCTTTGAGATAGCCAAATTATTAAGTGCCGATAACAAAGTGATCATCATCGGCAGAAATAAACAAAGATTGGACGAGGCACACGCAAAATTGCCAAACACAATTGCCATTCAAGCAGACGTTACAAACGAAAATGACGTAAATCGTTTGGTTAACGAAATTAATATTAAATACAATGATTTGAGTGTGCTTATCAATAATGCAGGCTTTGCTTATGCTTATACGCTTGGTGAAAATGTAGATGCACGCACAAAGGCAATCGCTGAATTTGAAACCAATTATTTTTCGCCAATTCGCTTGACAGAGAAATTGTTGCCCGTTTTGAAAAATCAATCTGAAAGTGCTGTCGTAAACGTTACATCAGCAGTTGCATTGACACCTTGGAT
This sequence comes from Algoriphagus sp. AGSA1, assembly GCF_021390545.1. Taxonomy (GTDB): domain Bacteria; phylum Bacteroidota; class Bacteroidia; order Cytophagales; family Cyclobacteriaceae; genus Algoriphagus. Next base: position 23,185 of record NZ_JAJUWR010000009.1, read on the forward strand.
TGCTATTCCAACGTATTCAGATAGCAAAGCAGCGTTCCGTTCTTACACACAAGTTTTACGCCACGAGTTGAAAAATACAAGTGTAAAAGTGTTTGAATTGTTACCGCCTTTGGTGGACACGCCATTTTCCGAAGAACTTAACGGCAAAAAATACGGAATGCCTGTAACAGATGTTGCAGCAGGATTTTTAAAAGGCTTCAAAGAAGACCAATTTGAAATTCCTGTTGGTGTAGCCGTTGATTTACGCAATGGTTTCTTTGCTGAAACAGCAAGAATAGGAGCATTTAATGCAATGAACCAATTAGCATAGTTTTGCGAACAATTGTTAAACAAGCCTGAAACGTAGTTTCGGGCTTGTTCATTTTTAGATGACATAAAACCAACCAGATTACACAACATTACATTACGAATAAAACCTAATCAAACCGCTTTATTTTTAAACCCTACTTACTATTATAAATGCAATTCGTAATGGAATTTGTTTTTTCACTTTGCTAAAATCAAACCTGTCAACCAAAATATTGTGTTGTAAAGTTCAAACTGTTGTGTTTTATACTTTTTCCAAATACAGATTCTTTCAGCAAACAAATTTGAACTTTAGAGAACATCTGAAAGAATTTGCCCGATGTAGTTTTGTACCAACAAGTTAAACAAGTATTTAATCAAAATTAAAAATGAAAAAGACAGTAATTATCACAGGTGGTACAGCAGGTATCGGTAAGGCAACAGCTTTAAAATTTGCTCAGAATGGTTTTAATATCGTAACGACTTCAAGAAGTGAAGAAAAGGCGAATAAGTTCATGGAGGAGTTTAAACAATTAGGGTTTGAAGCGACTGTTTATAAAGTCGATGTAACAAATGAGGATCAAGTTGAAAAATTAATTTCAGACACAGTAGAGAAGTATGGCTCCGTGGATGTATTAGTGAATAATTCCGGTATCGCAGGAGAACCAAAATTCTTTGCTCATACCTCCAAAAACAATATGAGAGACATGATCGAAACGAATGTAATGGGATTGTATTGGGGAATGCGTTACGGAATTTTGCAAATGCTGAAGCAACCCACTAAAGGCAAAATTGTAAACTTAGCATCTATTGCGGGGCTAAACGGAATTGAATACGGTGGTGAATACGGCGCCACAAAACACGCCGTAGTAGGTATGACAAAAGGTGCCGCAGTAGAACATGCAACTTCGGGCATTACAATCAACGCTGTTGCTCCGGGTTCCATTTTAACAGATATTCTAAATGATGTGATTGCTTCTGGAAGTATGACGGCCGAAGAACTGGGTACTATACACCCAATGAAAAGAACAGGTACAGTAGAAGATATTGCCAACGCTATTTATTTCTTATCATCAGATGAATGTCCGTTTATGACAGGGGTTATTCTACCCGTGGATGGTGGTTATACTGCACGATAAATCATTAAAATAACGTAAATTAGCTACTCTGGAAATGGAGTGGCTAATTACTTTTCAAACAACTTCAAGATGATACAAAGTACATTTAATTGGTACCATGGTGAGATTTTCGAGGCTAAATTTATTTTAGGCTTTGGCATTTTTTTGATCATGGCCTCCCTATTATTTTATTATTTGGGAAACACACCTGCTGCTAAAGCTTTATTACTTCCTTTAGCTGTTACGGGATTTATTTTCCTTTCTATTGGGTCAAATATGGTTTATTCGAATACAAAGAAAATAGAAACTTTACAAGCCCAATATGACAACAACCCAACTGAATTTCATCAATCAGAAATCCAGCGTGTAGAAGATTTTCAGTACTTATATCCCATGTCCCTTGCAATAAGTTTGGTGAGCTTCTTAGTGGCTTTAGGATTACTTTATTTCGTTAAGAATATACATGGACAAGCAGTTGCAATCGCTTTAATCTTGTTGGGTACAGTATTCGCAGGGATTGATTATTTTTCGAAAGAGCGAGCTGCAATTTATTACAATCAATTAAAGGAAACCGAATAAAATGTTAGAGAGCAGAACCCGAAAGAATATTATGTTTTCTTGCGTTGGTCAAGAGACAGCAGACTACGATCCGTTTGTTCCAGATCACGCATTGGTTTTTGTCATTAACGGAACGATGGTGGTAAATGATGGAAATAAATCATTAAATTTTAAACAAGACGAAATAGGTTTTATCTCAAAAAATCAATTGGTAAGAACCCAGAAAATACCTAACGATAATAAACCTTTCATAGCCATAAGCATCTTTCTTCCGTCAGAAACATTATTTGAATATGCCAAAGAATTTAAGATTGAACCTAAAGGGAATTATATTGGCGAACCGAATTTCTCAGTTTTTAAAAACGATTTCTTAAAGGGGTATTTAGATTCTATGTTGCCCTATTTCGAAAACCCTGATATGTTAACCGATAATTTGGCTCGTTTCAAAACATGGGAATTGATTGAAATCCTTATAAAGGATAACCGAATGCAAAATATTTTGTTCAAATTCAATGACGATTTTAAATTGGATATTGAAGCCTATATGAACAAAAATTATATGCACAATATTCCATTGGAACAGTTTGCTGCATTGACAGGCAGAAGTCTTTCAACATTCAAAAGAGATTTTCAATCCATCTTCGGAATAACGCCTAATAAATGGTTGATAAAAAAACGATTGGATTTAGCATATTATCTAATTGCCACAAAAGGTAAAAAACCATCTGACTCTTATATAGACGCTGGATTTATAAACTTTTCTCATTTTTCTAAATCATTTAAGGCAGAATTTGGGGTAAGTCCATCGGAAATATAAAACTGCAACTAAACAACAAAACGAAAAATATGACCACAATATCTAAAGAAGCGAATTTTTTGACCCTAATAAATGTATTCACTGTTAATCCAGCTAATCAACAGAGATTAGTTGATTTATTGACATTGGCAACAGAAAATAGCGTAAAAAAAGTAACTGGATTTATTTCATCAAGTTTGCATAAGAGTATTGATGGCACAAAGGTTACGATGTATGCGCAGTGGAAAAGTACTGAAGATTATCAAAATATGCGAAATAATCCTACTGCGTCACCTTATTTAGAAGAAGCTTTAGAAATAGCCAAGTTTGAGCCTGGAATGTATGAAGTTGTGGAAACTTTTCTGCCATCAAACTAAAGCTCTTATGTATGGCCTGCCCCTAAAACCGCCGCCAATCAAATAGACGGCCTGGCCAGCCATTAAGTGGGCGAGGTTCGCCTACGCCACGGAGCACAGGTCACCCCGTACGTACGGCTCTTCTCGATGAATCGGTAGCGGATCACTGGATTGTTGGCTGCGATTTGAGGTAATAGGAAAGGATAGATTCGTGACCTCTTCTTCTTAAGTGGGACAAAGCTATTGTAGTGATTAGTATAGGACTTTGAGCCACTGCCTCTACTTCTTGGTTTAGAAAACATGATTAGTCCTAAGAGAATGCAAAACACGAGACGGAATAGAGCAATTGATTTACCCTCCAAGCAGCTGTATTAGATTATGCTGATCCCATGATGACGGAATTATATGATTGAAACGAATCGAGAAAGCAAAAACATTTTCTTTTAAAAGTACATACTATCTATCCTTGCCATAGAGGAGGCAGCTGCTTCGGAATACTGTTCAGATTCTTTTAACTTCTTTACTGTTTTTAAAAATCACTATTGGCCATCCTGATCGCAGGAGGGAAGGATTATACCACAATTTTTAATCCGAAAGTAAAGGCAACCTTGACCGCTGGCGGTCAAAACTGTCCGCTATAAATCTGCGTATGCTTTAAAAATCGCCCGTAAAGCAGGTTTTTTAGTATGGCATACATCTGGTAATATCCGAGGATATGCATTTTACATACATTTAAGTAATTAATCCCCTGTCCAAACTCTAAAAGTAAGAGGATCTATGAAAGGAACAAATCTGGGAGAATTTGAGGAACTCGTTTTATTGACTATTGCGACACTGATCGATGAGGCGTACAGTGTGGCTGTCTGTGACGAGCTCGAAAAAGTTACCGGTAGGTCGGTCAAACTGGGTGTAGTGCACGCTGTACTCCATCGTCTGGAAGAAAAAGGAATGGTGGACAGTCAGTTGGGAGAAGCCACCAAGACTCGTGGAGGCAAACGGAAGCGGTTTTATCAGGTGACCAATACAGGAAAAGCGGCTTTGATAAGAACAAAAGAGGTTCGTGATGAGCTTTGGAATAGGATACCTCATTTTAGTTTAAAGGGGATATAATGAAAAAGAAAATCCCGGGCCCTCCAAAATGGGCAGAGCAGTTCTTAGGCTGGTACTGCAAGCCTGAGCTGCTGGAAGATCTTCAGGGAGATCTGAACGAATACTTTGAAAGAAACCTCAAAAACAAGGGAGCTAGGCGTGCCAGGTTTATCTATGTGCTTGATGTCCTGAAGTTTTTCCGTCCCTATACCTTACGCAAACTCCATCTGTTAAACTTATTGATCAACATGATTATGCTTGGCTCGTACATCAAAACCTCCCGACGGAATATTGTCCGTAATAAATTGTTTTCCGGTATAAATATTTTTGGTCTGGGTGTCAGCATGTCCGTAGGCCTGCTGATGATCGCCATGCTGCTGGATGTGTTTTCCTACGATCGCTTCCATGACAATCACGACAGAATTCATCGATTGATCAGTCGGGTGGATCCAAATACAACGTTCTTTGCCACCAGCTCCCTAAATGCCGGATTTTCTTTAAAGGATCATGTCAATGGAGTGAAGGATGTGGCCATACTCAGAAATGGTCTATCTGCGGATTTTGAAATAAATGAGAAGGTTATTCCTTTATCCGGGTACTGGACAGGAGAGTCCTTTTTCGAGGTATTTTCCTTTGATCTGTTGCAGGGAAATCCTGCAACTGCTCTTAAGGATCCTTTCCAAATAGTGGTTACAGAATCTGCTGCAAACAAGTTATTTGGCACTTCAGATGCGCTAGGCAGAGCGATAGTCCGGGACGAAAATGAATATATAGTAGCGGGGATCTTGAAAGATCCGCCTATTTTCTCCCACTTTAAATTTGAAGTGCTCGGTTCGCTAAGCACTTTGGATGCTTTAGACAGGGACAATCTGGACTTAATGAAGTGGGATAATGTCTATAATACATGGTCTTACGTGCTGTTGAATGAAGGGGTTGATCCAACTGGAGTAAAGTCATCATTGGATAAGTTTAGTGCCATGAAAGACAAGACAGTAGAAAATACCCATATCGAGCTTGATCTTCAACCCCTTGGCGATATCATGATAGGGGAGAATATGGGGAATCAGATCGGCCCGACCTTTGGCAAAACCCTGCTGAGGATATTTATCGCACTTACGGTAGTCCTTTTATTGTCCGCATGCTTTAATTATACCAATCTTTCGGTGGCACGGTCATTAAGCAGAACCAAAGAAGTGGGAATCAGGAAGACAATCGGTGCCTTTAAAAGTCAGATCGTGGGACAGTTTGTCATTGAATCCATTCTCATTTCCCTTTTGGCTTTAGTCCTTTCATTTATCCTTTTTATTTTTATCAGACCGCATTTCTTAAGCATGGAAGATTCCCTGCAGCAACTACTGAAGCTTGAGTTGTCTCCTATGCTGGTGTTGTGCTTTATCGGCTTTGCCATCATGATAGGGATACTGGCAGGGTTGGTTCCGGCAGTTTCTTTTTCCCGGATCAATGCCATTGTAGCCTTTAAAAATAGGTTGGCAACACCGGCACTCAAGGGGTTTTCTATGCGAAAAATACTCACGGTATTCCAATACAGCATATCAATTATTGCCATTACTTCCACCCTCATCATATTCAAGCAGTACAAGCACTTTATCCATTTTGACCTCGGATTCAGCACGGAGAATATTCTGAATATAAAGTTGCAGGGTAATGACGCTCAATTGCTCAGAAATGAACTCAATGAGCTTTCTGAGGTGCAGGAGATCTCCCAGTCCATGCTGGTTTCCGGTATTGGGCATTATAATGGAGTTTCTATGAAAAACCCCAATGATCCCCTGGATTCTTCTACAGTTTATTTCAATAAAGTGGATGAACATTACCTGACTATGCACAGCCATACTTTTCTGGCAGGAAGGAACTTCCATCCCAAACTTGTGGATTCACTGGAGACGGAAGTGATCGTCAACGAGGAAGTAATCAGGCGTTTCAATATTGCCGAAGGTAAGGTGTCCGACGCAGTTGGACAGACGGTTCAGGTAGATGGAAAGGAACTTGCCATTGTCGGGGTGATAGGGAATTTTGAATACGGGAAGGCAAGCAACCAGACCGGAAAGGAAGTGATTATGCGCTATGCCAATGCTGAGGCCAATTACCTCAATGTCAAAATCCAATCACAGGATCTTCCTGCTACCTATGCTAAGTTGGAAGCGATCTGGAAAAAACTGGACCCTGTACATCCTTTTGAAGCACAGTTCTACAACCAACAAATTCAGGATGGTTTCAAGGGATTGCAGGCAAGTGTGAAGGCGGGAGGGTTTTTGTCACTTTTGGTCATCTGTATCGCTTCTATCGGCCTTTTGGGCATGGTGGTCTTTACTACAGAATTGAGGCTGAAAGAAGTAAGCGTGCGCAAAGTAATGGGTTCGTCAGAAGTAGGACTGATCTTGCTGTTAAGCAGGGGTTTTCTGGTATTATTGGCGTTTGCGGCGGGTATATCTGTTCCGGCGACCTACCTGTTTTTCGATAGGATTATGCTTCCGCAGATTCCCAATTCCCTTCCGCTTCAATTGCCGGAAATGTTGCTGGGCAGTTTTGCCGTGTTGCTGTTGGCTTTGCTGATGATCCTTTCCCAGACACTGAAGGTAGCCCGAACCAATCCAGCTGAAGTGCTGAACCGCGAGTGATCAGGAAATCTTCAGCTTGATTTCTCAAATTTTAAAATTTCGTAGCTCTAAGGTATGGGTACAAAAAAAGGATAAGCTTACTGAGCATATAGAGGATTTGACTAAAAAAATGAAAAGTCAGATGCCGGGCATTAAAAAAAGAGATCCGTGTATATGAGCAAAAGGTCGCTATGGGCACACTGACTTAAAGAACCACTAGTTCCCATCTTCTTTTTTCGTCTTTCCATAGTTTACGTTTTGTGTAAACCTATTCTGGGACAAGACACCCATCCGGGCTTAAATCCGGAGACGAGGGGTTGACTACGCCGAGTGAAGATTCGCTTGTCTGACCAGATAGAGAAACCATACCTTCAAAACAAACTATTGAAACTCATCAACCAGCATTTTCTCTATAGACTCTATCTCATTCATAAAAAGGGACTGCTTACGTTTACCGAAGTACAGCGTATTTTCAATGGGATTATAACCTTCCCAGATTTTCTGGATTTTATGGTTGCCCATTGCTTCCTTACACAAGAAATCAGGTAAAACAGCAAGACCATTCCCCTCTGACAGACACCTGATAATGGAAAACTTATTTGGGACGATATAATTGGGTACAAAGCCCGGGAGTTCACCGAAATTATTGTCCCAAAACAGGTTCAAAACGCTCATATCCGCTGCGGTGCTGTACCAAAGTTGGGATTTCATCCATTCCTTGATTTCGTCTATGTTTTTATTTCCCTTTAAGAAAATCTGAAATTGTGAAATATCTGTGTTTCTGCCTGCGATGAGTATATATCTTTCCGTGGTAAATGGCGTGTAAACCAAACCGTTTCCATTGGTGACACAAGTAGTCAATATCAAGTCCACTGAACCGTGCTCCAAAGACTGGATCAATTGCTTATTGCTTCCAAACTGCATTATTAAATTAAATTCAAGACAAGGGATATGTTTTTCCAACGCCTGTTGGAATGTTTCCACGCACATTCCTACGCCTACAGTTGCCCTTTCATCACCCGACTTCCGCTGGAACCGAGTTTCAATATCTTCCAGACACAAGAGCGAATTCAACATTTGCTGATACAGCAGCTGGCCTTTTTCAGTCGGTATCATTTTTCGGGCTGTACGCTCAAATAAAGGAAAGCCTGTATAAGATTCTAACGCATTGAGATGTAATCCCACACCCGGTTGCGAGACATAAAGTTGTTTGGCAGCACCGCTCATTGTGCCTGATTCATAGATCGCCCGAAATGTTCTGAACCATTCAAGATTTGCCTGCATATAATAATTATTATAGTTTAGTCAAATTTACATTATTTTTATTAGATGACTGTGCGAAATACCTTTGCTTCCCAATCATAATAAACAAAACAGGATGGCAAAAGTATTCATTATCAACGGTGGACAAGTATTTGACGAATCGAAAGGTTTGTTCAATAAGTTATTGGCTGAATGGACGGGCGATTTTCTGGAGGAAAACGGTTTTGAAGTCAGGATTACTAACACAGGCGACGACTTCGATATACAGCAGGAAGTAGAGAATTTCACATGGGCAGACGTGATCGTCGTCCATACACCCATTTGGTGGTTTCAAGTTCCATACAAACTGAAACAATATGTTGATTTGGTTTTTCAAAATGGACGCGGTAAGATTTATAAAAGTGATGGACGCTCCCGTACCAATCCAGAAATCAACTACGGGACAGGTGGCTTGCTACAAGGCAAACAGTACATGATTACATCAAGCTGGAATGCTCCCGAAGGTGCGTTTACCCTGAAAGATGAGTTGATGGGTCAGACCGCTGTAGATACAGGCGTTTTGTTTGGCTTTCATATTGCGATGAAGTTTGTAGGCTTGACAAAATTAGAAGGCTTTCATTTTTATGATATCGTCAAAGGATTGACTCCAAAGCGTTTTGAAGCGTATCACAACAATTATATCGCTCACCTGAAGCGAACTTTTGAACCACTTAAAAAATAACCGAAATGAAAGTTTATTTAACAGCAATCATCAAAAGCAAACCTGAACATACCGAAGAAGTAGCACAGGTGTTGGGAGATTTGGTAATCCAAAGCAGAAAGGAAACTGCTTGCATCCAATATGATTTACACCAGAGTATTGAGGACAAAAATATTTTTGTCTTTTATGAGATATGGAAAAACCAACAAGGATTAGATCTGCACAACGAGCAGCTTTATATCAGGGAATTTGGGAAATTGGCAGATGAAAAATTGGCAGAAAAACCAACGGTTTATTTGACTCAAAAAATTGAGAAGGGATAACAGGACAAGAAAAACAGCCACCAACAAGCATTTTGGCGAACGGGCGGGTTTTGGGTGAAATTGAAAGTTTCGCTTCTCTAATCCACTCTTTAGCCAAGCTGCCGGGACGGTGTGACTTGAATCAGACCCAACGGGTCTGAATGCTTTGAAATGGATGGAGGACTACTGGAATTCAATGGCTAGGCCTTCCGATGGTTCCGAAGCTTCGGGAGGGCAGCTATCAAAACACCTTGTGCTGATCTAGTGGTAACGTTGATGTGGTGAGCGCCTACCAAAAAATGAAACATCGATTCCTGTTACGTGAGTACTTATGGAACTGATCCGCCACTGTCCGTCCCCAATCCCAACAATTCTCGGTTATTCCACCTAAAATGTGGATAACTTTCTGTCTTTCACCCAATAAATACCCTAGGATCGACTGTTAAGAAAATGCCCGCCGCGGCGGGCATTTTTAGCGAAGAGGCCAGGCAGCGGGCTGGGATGGTATCATTTTATTCCTTTTCTTGTCACTGTTCTTTATCACCTGAGGCTCTCAAGGTACCGAGGCTGACAGGATCTGAGAACTACGCCAACTTTTATAGCATCCTTCCGGGCATAAATCCGGAACCCCACTTTATTCTGAATCATATAGTGAAATGATAGCAGAGCCGATCACCCTCTCTCTTCAGGAGAGAGCCTGTCCCGATAGCACAGCGTATCGGGACAGGGGTGAGGCAAATAAGCCAATTGCAAATTGGTAAAGATATGAGGGTAGGAAAAGGCGTTAATAAATCATTCTGAGAATGATTTTAGCCTTGGGCCAGATTTTAGGGCAGGCAAACTTCACCCAGCGTCCAATTGAACTTCAGAGGGTACTGAGAAGAAACTACGCCCACCTTAGATTTATCGAAAAATTCATTGGTGAAAAAATGGACAGGATATTGAGTAACACAGACAAGTCCACTTTTATTTGTCATTTGGAAAGACCTTTGGTTTTGCACAAAAGAATCGTTATTGCTGCGCCACCTTTGACAGAACATGAAAACGGTTTCGGTTTGTGGGTAACTAAACTGGCTAATCTGGCTCAGGAACTAAGTATTCCTATTCTAATCTATTGCCATGAAGCTACCCGGAATTCCGTTGAAAAGGTATTCCTCACGGCAAAACTTACCGCAGCAATTACAGTGGAAATATTCTCAGAATGGGAGGATTTTCTGGTGCTTTCACGAAATACAACTGCTATTTGTATTAGTTTCTGCCCGAAAAGGCGCTACTTCTTATTTGGGAATACTGGACAATTTACCGGCTAAACTTGAAAGACACTTTGCTTCTAATAGCCGGTTGGTCATCTATCCGCAGCAATATGCTGACAATAAAAGCAGAGAACAGTATAATGATTTTACCGCCTAGTTTTGATCCGGTGAATTGACGGAGTTCAGAATAGTGGGAAGGGAACCCATTCACACCAAGGCTAGCTGCCAATATACTAATACGTTGAGGTCACTAAATATTTCTCCCTTGATGCTCCCTTGTTTCTCCATAGGCATACCAGAGATTCACAGTAGCAGATAGGTACTGCCTTGGGAGTTCTATAAGCTTTGCTATTAGGTTTATATGGAGGATGTACAATGCACCTTCGGTGCTCCAACGATGCAAATCCAATCTGGTATCGAAGAAACATCGCAGATTTGTAGGAATTGGAAGGTAGAAGTATCGGACTGCCAGTAACTGAGGCAGGGCTATAGAGCAGAAGCTATGGCGGGATGCCTGCCAGTGGCTAGAGAGGAGCGTGCTAGTGCATATGCTTACTCTCTGCATGGCTTACATGCGAAGTATGTATAACCAAAGGTTCTTGTACTTCGACTCAGCATCGACTTTTCATCGCTGCCTTGGAGAAGAAAAGTGGACTGAAAGTGGAGCTAAACTAGAAGAGGATGAAGGATTAAATAAAATTGGTTCGTCATTGACGAACCAATTATAAAATAGTAAGCCTGGAATGAGTTCGTTATCAACGAAGCAGAAGCAGCCTTTGAGAAATATCCTGCTTACAAGAGTTCGGGTGCGGAATTGTTGGGGGCTATTCGAGAGTATACAAACACGTTAGCCTTACACTTTACTAAAGAAAAGCTTGTATCTATCGCTTTATCGTGACTCACGAATCCTACATTTTAAAGAAGAATGACTTTATTACTACCTAATTCTTTTTGATTTCTGGCTTTTAAATGTTTGTTTCAAGGGTTCCAACATAGATATGCACCCAATATTGTGCCCTAAACTAACCCAAATACTTAAAATTCCTGAATAGAATTGCAGATCAGGTAACTGCCCCTAGCATTAAAACCGAACCCAGAGTGAAACATAGAGGCTGGCTTCAATTGATTAAATACACGCCATGTTTATTGACAGTAAAACATCACTAGCACTTTTTATTTGCCTTTTTTTAACCCTCAATCATACCTTATGTAAGCAAAATTCGAGGGATTCACTCCACGGTCAAAGTTCTCTTGGAGATAGCCTCTTTTTATCCCGGCAATACCTTGAGGCTGCCGGGGTTTTCCAACAGCTGTCAAATCAACTGGGAAAGGATCACCAAGATTTCTTGCTCTTTCAAAGTAAGTTTCACAGAGCTTCCGGCTTGCACTATTCCGGTCAACAGAATTATACAAAGTCCCGGCAGGAATTTGAAAAAGCCCTGGAAAATAGCAAACTACTCGCTTCTGATGGCCATGTTGATTATCTGAAAGAACTGTTTACCGAGGCCTATCATGATTATGCCAATTCTGGTGATTGGGCAAGTTCCTTGCAGCAGGCATTGGAGGGATATCAATTGATAGCGTCTCAGATTGGCACTGCTGACAAGGCAGATTTTGTTTACGACATTGCTTACTTGCACGACAAGAATAAAGACTATCATGAGGCAATCCGGGTTTACAAAAAGTCTATCAGCCTTTACGAGTCTTTGCCTCCGGAGGAATTGGATGTGTCCAGTTTGGCTTTGGCTTATAACAATCTGGGTACAATGTATGCGGAAACCGGCTTTTTCACCCAACGCAAGGAATGTTACCTCAAAGCGAAATCCCTCTGGGAATCAGATCCCGATGTGGACAAAAGTTACCTGATAACCATCTATGGGAATCTCATGAGGCAATACCGCACCTATGGTGACAAGGCGGCTGCCAAGGAATTAATTGAATCAGTGAACGAGCAGTTTGACCAGTGGGTGAGCGAGGAATCCTTTGGAAAGTCCGGGTTTAAGGCTACCATTAAACCTCAGCTAATGCATCATGTCAACCGGCACCGGATCAACATTCTCTATTATGATTTGGCTGACGACGGTCAATCGGCACTCGCTCATTTAGATTCATTGAACGGATTTTTTCAGGATCTTCCACGGGAAAGCCAGATACAATATTCCAATTACCTGATCAGCAGCATTCTCAATACAGCAGCTATCTTGGATGATTATGAGAATAGTACTGAAATTCAAAAGAAAATCCAGCTTTTGGATATGGCACTGCAAAAAAGCATCAGGTATGATAATTATTACTATGAAATGCTGAGCTATGCGGATTATTGTAAATTCTGGTTGTTTTCCTCAAATGAGCTTGATAAAGCACTTCTTGCGCTGGATAAAGCCCTGCAGATCGGTAGGAATCATGACATCCGGGAAGTCAACCTGCTAAACCTGTCCTTGAAAAAAGCGGATATCCTGCAGCAAATGGATGATTTTGGTCAAGCAGAGCAAATCGTGAAGCAGGCTTTTTCGCTATTGCTCGCTGAGGAAATAGATGACGTGATGGTCGTCAATGTGCAGGACTTTGCCGAGCGAAACAGTGTATATTATATCAATGCGGTAAAAGAAGCTGCCAACGTTTACCGAAACCAATTTGAGTGCACGGGTGAGCGGGAGTTGGGCCTGATCAGTTACCATCTCTTTGACGTAGCTGCGCTTATTTTTCAGGACTATTATCAAAAAGGGGCTTACAACCCCAGCCTGAACATGACTTCCGGTAATATTCATGAAGGCTTGATTTCACTACATCTGCAATTGGAGAAGCCTGATGTGGATAGTCTATTGATCCGGGTGGAAAACAACTCCTCCCAATTGCTGTGGCGGGAGTTTGAATCCAAATACCAACAATACTTGGCCGTTCCGGACAGCTTGTTGCTAAAGCACAATCAGTTAAGGTATTCTTTAGTACAGCTTCAGCAACAAAATGTTACTTCTTCACAGAACGAAATACGTCAGTTGGAAGCAGAACTCCAGGCCAATGAAGCCAGCATATCCTCCTACGATACGAGCTATTTTGATTTTTTCACAGGGGGAATCAATCTTGAGTTGATTCAAAACCAACTCTCAGACGATAGGGCAATTGTCAGGTACCTGGCCACAGATACAAAACTTTTCGCTTTTGTAGTCAGCGCTGAGAAAACACGTGTGGTGGATCTGGGCGAAAAAAAAACAGTGCTTGAGCTCATGGAGGCCTATCATGAACAAATTCAAACCATCCAATCTGGGGCGGCGGCACTTTCCAGACAACTCTACGAACTGCTGGTCCACCCCTTGAACCTTGAAGGGGAATCCATCAGTAAGCTAGTCGTCATTCCAGACAGTAAGCTTAATTTTCTGGCCTTCGAAAGCCTGGAAAAAGCTGACAAGTCCGGTTTATTGGTTGAGGATTACGCTATTAGCTATTCCAACTCCTTTAAGCTGTGGGGCTTACAGCAATATGCGAATGCTGGGAAATCAAGTTCCCGGGCCGTAGCAGCATTTGTGCCCGAGTACCCGAAATCTTTCCTTAATACGGTAGAAACTATTCCTGTAATCCGAAGTCGATTGACTTACCTGGAAGGCGCACTTTCCGAAGCCCATTACATTGTGGATCGTTTGGGAGGTGAGGTTTTCCATCGTGATCAGGCCAATAAGGATGAGTTTCTCAATGCTATAGGTTCTTTTCAGGTGTATCATTTTGCTACCCATGCGGTGATGGACAAACTGAATTATGAAAGTTCAGGGATATTCTTTCAGGATGGGGAAAATATGTCCTATTCGGAGCTATACAATATGCGTTTTCCTGCTGATCTGGTGGTACTGAGTGCCTGCAATACCGGAATTGGTACATTACAGGCCGGAGAAGGAATGATGAGTCTGTCACGGGCACTTACTTATGCAGGTGTAAAAGCCTCGATTTATAGTTTGTGGCAGGTGCCTGATGAAGAAACTGCCACCTTGATGCGTTCTTTCTATGATTTTTTGGATAAAGGTAGCTCTAAGGAAGAAGCACTTGCAGAAGCCAAAAGGCAATTTCTGGTGGATCACCCCATGAAGCGACATCCTTTCTATTGGGCGGGATTTGTCCTCAACGGCAATGTAGAAGGACTTTCTCCGGCTGGAAAGTGGATACTGCCAGGTCAATACTGGGCTATTCTTGGCATTGCCTTTCTGCTGCTGCTGGCAGCTGGATTCTTCTACCGTAGAAGACAGGCTTTATGAACTAAAAGCTGGTGACTAATCCAGTTCTTTCAATAATTTAGTTGCCTGAGACGATAGGAAACCTTCGGCATCACGCACCTTTTCCAGGTGGATTTTTGCTTGGGAAAGCTGTTTCTCCTTCAGATAAGCTAAGGCTAGATACCATTGGGAAGCTTCAAAGTAGGAACTGCCAGCTGTCCATTCCTGCTGTTCCAACAGCGGGAGGGCTTCGGTAGTCTTTCCGGCGGCCATCAGCGAAATAGCCTGATAGAATAGATCCTGTTCTTTGTTACTTTCTTGATACAGCCTTCCGAAAGCAGCACCGGCTTTAGCGTATTCCCCTTCCTCATAGAGGTGAAAAGCCTGTGCTGAAAGACCTTTTTGTCCGGCATCACTTCTTACAAGAGGCTCCACGGTATTGGGGTAAGGTTCAAAATATGCATAATATAAATCCTTAGGCTGTTGTGGGATCTGACTACTAATCCACCAGCCCATAGCCATCAGTGCCAACACAGCAGCAGCTGCGTACCACCATCGGTAGGATGGGCTTGGGGTAGCATCGATTGTATCAAACCTGGCCTTGAGATTCTCCCGTTCTTCCATCCGGATGGCTGCTTTCAGTTTACGATGGAAGGCTACTTCCTCCGCAAACGAAGAATCCTCCAGCATTAACCGGTCAAACTCGGTTTGTTGCAAGGCTGTAAGGGTCTTTTCGAAATACCCATCGATCAATATATCCCTGTCACTTTTCATATACCCCTACTAATTTTCTTAATTGTTTAACACACCTGGATTTCTGGCTCTTGACCGTGTCCTTAGAATCATATCCAAGCTGTTGCTGGATTTCGTCAAGTTTTTTTTCCTCGTAGTAAAACAAACGCAAGATATCCCTGCATTTTGTTCCAAGCTGCTTATAGCCTGATTTGATAAGAAGCGTCTGTTCGTCCGCTTCATTCTCACCCGGCAATTCGGCAAGAGAAAATTCATCAAGTATCCCACTTTGGTCAAAAGGTACCGTTTCGTGTTTTTCTGACTTTCTGAGGTGCTCAATCAGCTTGTATTTTCCGATTGCGAAGAGGTAAGTTTTGATGCTACTCTGTAAGGTTGTCAGCTTTCCGCCAAGTATGTTTTCGTAGAAGACAATGATGCTTTCCTGATAAATATCTCTGATCACATCATCCTGGAGCCGGTATTTTCTCGCAAACGCAAGAAAATGGGGTTTGTTTTCAGAATAGATTTCATCCAGTTTTCTCTTATCCCCACTCCGGATGTCCTGTACGAAACGTTCCTCTTTATTCATTAATAGCTCAATCAGTTAAAAAGTAAACCCTAAGTTGACAAAACTACATTTTTTTCTACCGAGTGTTTACTTTTTCCTCCTTTTCACATGAAGTAGTTGAAAGGTTCTTGTAAAACTTCTCCGCTGAAAAAATACATCGATCGAGGCTTTTACAAAAACCACACATCAATATTATTTAAATCAAATCAATTTCAGTATGAAAAAGTTAATGATCATTGGCGCTTTTTTGCTCGCCTTTACCAGTACCACTTATGCGCAGGAAGGAGATCTCCACCTGAATGCAGGAGTCATGGCCGGACTGCCCATTGGTGATTTTTCGGAGGTCTATGGTGTAGGAGTCGGGGTAGCTTTTAAGGGACTCTACAGTCTTAACCCTGACGCAGAGCTGACCTTCAGCACAGGATATTCCAGATTTGGTCTCAAAGAAAGTTACGCCGCAGGTCTCAAGGGGTCTTTGGGGATCGTCCCTCTTCTGGCAGGATATCGTCATCATCTGGAAAAAATCTATCTGGAGCCTCAGCTCGGCCTATCCATCAACAGCTCTTCACTCAAAGGATCATTTATGGGCATGGGAGATTTTGGAGGAAGTGCCTCCTCCACCTCTTTAGCCTATGCGGCCACTGTGGGATACCTATTAGGGGATATAGATCTTTCTATCCGCTATCAAGGATTTGCTCTGTCAGGAAGTGGGCTTGGATTTATAGGTCTTCATGTAGGCTATCTATTTAAAATCAACTAATAAATTATAAATATTATGAAAACTTACACTTTGTTTATCAATAAGCTACGCTATGCTGTAGTCGCAGTGTTGTTTATAGCCCTGTTTTCATGCGAAAGCAATGAAGAGGTAGATCCGGTAGAAGAGATACTGCCTCCGATTGTGCTGGACTGTGACTATTTCAATACAGATCAGGTATTGATCAACGACCCTGACCGACCGGTGGATTATATTGTTGAATGTTGGGCCCGGGTGGAGGGTAGCCTACAAATTCAGCCTGGGGTGGTCATCGCCTTTGAGAACCATGCAGGACTTTATGTTGATCTTGACAATAGTCTCTTCGAAATACAAGGAACTGCTCAGGAACCGGTTGTTTTGACGGGAACCTCTGCGCAGAAGGGTTTCTGGAGAGGAATATACCTGACCGAAGCCCATAACCCAAACAACCTCATCGAACACACGGTGATAGAATATGCGGGGTCCCAAAACCTTACGGGATCTTCACCAATCTACGAAGGAAGCTTAGCTATAAGGGGTGTTTCGGGTACTACTCCACAAGCGCTTACCCTTAACCATGTAGAAATTAGCAACGGAGGAAGTATCGGTTTGGACTTTCACAGAATTGAGCCGAATGCAACCGTGGCAACTTCCAATTTGACTATTTCTGGAAATGAGGGTGTTCCCGTGAAAGTATCTGCTGTGATGGCAGATGTTTTCGACAACACATCTACTTACACAGGGAATTCCTCAGATTTTATAAACATCACCACTGATCATGGAACGCTTGATGACATGGAAATAAGCTTACAGAAACTTGATGTTCCCTACCTGGTAGATGGTAGGATCTTAGTGAGTGATGAAGCTCATTTGACCATTGAAGCAGGGGTGGAAATGCAGTTCAAGAGTAGCGGGTATCTACAGGTTTCCGGAGACAATGTAAGCTTGGAGGTACAAGGAACAGCTACAGAACCAGTGCTACTAACCGCTGAAAACGGAACCAACTGGGGAGGGATTTATTTTGGGCATACGCAGGATAATAACAGCATAGATCATGCGATAATCGAATACGCCAAAGGAGATTTTCCGGTGGGAAACCTCTCCAATTCAGGTGCAATTTATATGCATGCCAACCCAAGGGTATCTGTTTCAAATACTACCTTCAAAGACTTGCCAAATTTTGCTTTCTATGCCTATACCGGTGCAAGTGTAAACGAACCTGAACTTCCAAACCTAAGCCTTAGCAATATCACCTACACAAACGTGGTAGGAGGTGAGCTAGGCTGGGGTAATGGCAGGAATTGATATGAGTATCTAGACCAAACAGTTCAGCGGAAGAAATGCCTT
Source organism: Algoriphagus sp. AGSA1 (assembly GCF_021390545.1). Taxonomy (GTDB): domain Bacteria; phylum Bacteroidota; class Bacteroidia; order Cytophagales; family Cyclobacteriaceae; genus Algoriphagus. The sequence continues at coordinate 41,105 of NZ_JAJUWR010000009.1, forward strand.
TCGCTGGACTGGAAAGTCTAAATTCTTTGTCCCTCAGTACCAATATTCTTTCGAAAACACTACTTAAATAACTAACCATGAACTTATTAGTCAAAAAAACCGGGTTGAATTTTCTCTTGGTGATAGGGATGCTCATCCATGTAGGATGTGGCAGTGAGGAGCCTGATGAAAACCCACTACCAACGACATCTGCCCATTCTTATGATATATCCATAACCGGAGGGGAAATACTAGCTGGAGAAGTGCCCAAAGAAAACTCTGGAATTTACAATGCGGTTTCCTTTGTCCAGTATAATGATGAAGCTGGGCAAAATACCGTCAATGTGATGGTACAGGAAACAGGTAAAGCGCAGGTGGTGTTCGGTATTCTTTTGGATGACAATAATAAACCTACATCTGTAGTGAAAAGCGGAAAGGAGTTTACCTCCGTGATGAACTTTGGTAAATGGGCTGAAGAGCTTCGCTATGCCTCTGTCGAATGCACCTTTACGCTAGAGGACTATCAGGAGCACGACATCACCGTTTTTGGGGATGAGGCCACTGTAGCGTCTTTTACGCTGAATTTTGACGGGGTATTTGAAGCTTCCACCACCGGGGAAGAAGTAGAAGCTAGCGGCAAGATCACTATAGCTGCCCCCTGAATCATAAACCTGGCTCGTAGCAGTGATCTTGAGCTGGACTAATGGAATACATGGACAACCCCGGAAACCAATCTAACCTAATAGGGTGACCGGGACTCCCATTAGTAAACTGGATAATAACATTTATAAAAACATAATTGAATGAAAATCAATAAAATACTGCTTTCGATAATCGGTATGGCGCTATGCTGTGGATTTGCGTTGGCACAAAGCCCTACGATACAACCCGAGGACCTGATTGGCTCATGGGAAAAAGAAGGAACCTTGATGGGGGATAATGGCACAGGTTGGCTCAACCCCCACAAACATGCTTCTGAAGACTGCAAAGACCACACCGTATTTATGGAGGGGAATAAGGCCAAAGAAGTTAAAAACAATGAAGCATGTGAGGCAAGCGAACGGGAGTTTTCATGGCAACTGGAAGGTGATAGCCTGACCTTGACCATGGGCGAAAGAAGTATTGTTTGGCATATTCTCAGTATAGAAGGCGATACAATGAAGGTAGGAGTACAGCTGAGGGCTGACTCTGAACATAGAATGTATGTAGTCTATAAAAAGGTAGCGTAATAACAAACGCAAATACTAGTTACAAAGGATAACCTGATAATAGTTATTAAAATGAAAAAGATACAACTTATTGTTATTGGCGTATTGTTTTTTTATCAAGGAGCCATAGCACAGCTTGCTACTGATAAGGTGATTAATCTTGGCTTCGTTCCGGAGCGTGTTGATTTTTCCTGGGACGATAAGTATATGGTGCTGGAAAATGAAAACCGATACGAGGTTTGGAATTTGGAAACCTTTTCAAAAAGCCTTGAAGGAAACTATAAGTTCAAATGGAACCAATTCATGGGCGGAAGTACGATAGCGGAGGGGAGTGGGAGTTTTCTCTTTGGAAATGAAGAAGTATTTCTAACGGTTGACTATCGAAAGGAAGATACGGCTATCAAAGTCTTTGACCTCGCAAGCGGAGATCTTCTTTGGGAAACTGATCAGCTGAATCTGGGTATTTCACTTGCTGAAAAGATCCTGAGTATCCACAGCACCTATGGGATGGATGTAGCTGGTAGTCAGCGTATCCATCAACGACATAGTTTAGATAATGTGTATTCTGGGAATAAAGTGCTGGAAAGATTGGTGCATTATATACCTGAACTGGGGGCGATAGCTTTCAATGGCAAGGAAGGCTTGGTTGCGGTCAGTATTGAATCGGGTGAAGTACTTTGGGTACAGCCAGAGGTAACCGGAGGCATCGGCGAAGTGCTATTGGCAGATGAAGGAGAATTGCTGTTGGCTATAAAAGTTCCGAATTCGGAAAGTGGGCTGGACTACCTCACCTCGATACCAGAGGTGCAGGCTATTGATTTGCGGTCGGGTGCCTTGGAGTGGAGCGTGGAGTATCACGGGGAATTTGTCCCGGGCTATGCTCAAATCACCGGAGAAACCCTTGTCTTGCCTTATTTGGGGTTGACTCTAATCGACTTGAAGAATGGGAAAGAAAGAGACGGGGATGTTAAGAGTAGATCCAGTTCCGTTAGGACTGCTTCCAAAGGAATAGGTGCGCTTATGGCTATGGACAAAATGGTCAATGGTGATCAGGGAAATGACTCTGGCTCTGGAAAATATGATAGAAAAACAGTCCGTAAGTTAATTTTTGACGAGCAGGGGTTACTCTGTCATTATACCACTATGAATGCTAAAGGTCAGCTAAATTCGGGAACTGGAGATAGAGGTTTTCTGGGAATTGATTTGGAGGAAGACCAAATAGTAGTGGAAAACCCAAAAATCAGCAATGCTTCCTGGACGCCACTGCACGATGATTATGCAGATGGACTATTTTATATCAAGATGCGCGGAAATTTGAACCGCACCAAAATTGTAGCAATAGATACCCGCTCCGGAGAGGTGATTTTTGAAACAAATAATGCCAAAAATAGTGCAGACATAAGCCAAGATTTCAATCCTTTCATGGTTCAGGATGGAAGAATTGTGGATGTGGTCTCCGCGGGTGTGTATCTGCTCGATGCATCCACAGGTGAGGAAATTGCTTATATGAAATCCAAAGATATGGGCGTGGGAAAACTGGTGCACAGTCAGTTTTATGCAGAAGGTATAATGCTATTTGGCACCAAAGGCGTAGCCATACTTGATCAAACTGGAAAGCTCCGCCAAACGCTTGATTTGGCTAACGTGGAAGAATATGTGATAGGAGATGAGGAAGTCTGGTTGGCAAACTCAAACAGTTTTACCAAAATCGGCAAGCGTGATTTTAGTCTCTTAGAGCAGGTAAACTTTAAACAAAAGGAGAACATTTATTTTAGCCTCAATGGCAAGGTGTTGGTCAAGCAAAATTCAAAAGGCGATGAATTGAGCATTTATTTGTAGGGTCTTGGTTTATGGCTTGTTTTCAGCAAGGTATTTAGCGTCATGGTGCTCAATGCGAAGATGAACTCCGAACTCCTGAGGAGGTTTTTTCAGTGCCGGGTGGGGATGTGATAAATTCAAACCGGGAAGACCTGGACACTGGGGCCCTCTGGAGGAGGGCCGATCGCCCTCTCTTCAAGGAGAGGGAGGGGTGAGGTAGGAAAGCCAATTACAAACTGGTATGGATATCAGGGTGGAATTACAAATCCCACCCAGTGCCACGAGCAATGTGACTACGCCAAGGGGGGTCAACTTCGGTGGGCAGTTCATTGAAGTGGATAGCAAGTTTGGCTAGATGTCTGGCATAGTTGGAGAGCGTGTTTTTGCTTTTGCCTGCAACAACAACTTTTTGTTCAAACTTGGCCAGTAGTTCGACAAAACCTGCTACATTAGAACAGGCAGTCTGGATGAGGTTTTCCTTTTTTTTCATGATTAATAAGAGTTTATGAATGACCTAAAAAGTTACCTCTTTCCGGCTGCTCTTGAAACTACCGCAGGTGTAGTGCAGGAAAGCTGATTTATGAGACTGAAAAATATTTTCTTAATTATATTATTTATAGGTGTTGGCGAACGTGTTATTGCATGCACTTGCTTTCCACTTGACAGTCTATCAGCAAAACAAATGATGAATGAGGTTGACTTTGTGGTAATAGGTCATGCCATCAAAAATATCGGATTTAACCCTGAAGTGAACGAAATGTGGGATCAACGTAACCAAGGATATAATGTCCTAATTGAGATCGATTCTATCGTTAAAGGGAATCTAAAATCAAAAACCATTTTTGTAAGACAATTCGGCGGAAATTGTGACCAAATATTCAAGTTTGGTGAGCAATATCTAATAGTTGGGAATCAGCTTGAGAAATTTGTATACAGAACTCCCAAAAGAAGGAAAACTAAAAAAGGAGAAATTCCGCCAACTGATATGCCTCCCCCACCTCCTTCAGTTTATTCTAGAACCGCAATTTTCTATGATAGCAGTCATGAAGAGGTTAGTTATTGGAACGAATTAGCAAACGAACAAATAATTGTTAACACCTCAATATGTTCTTCATTTTATGTAACCAGCAAGATTGCTAGCTACTATCTGAATAACAGAAAGATGGAGTACAATTGAGTAGACGGCCTCGCCAATCCTTAGGTTAGCGAGGTGCGCCTACGCCACGGCGCACAGGTCTCACACCACCGAATCCTGATTCTCGGGACGGCAGTACGGGTCTTCACGATGAATCGCGACAAGAAGTATACGGAGGTTCATTGAATCTCTGGTTTTGATTAGTAGTACACTCATTATCCCATGACTCCCTTTCTTTTTTTATCTAGAGAATTGCACAGAAAGATGCAGAAAATTCCGCTGACCAACCGAAAAACACCGCATTTCCTTCACTTTTCCTCCCATTTTCCCAAAAAAATGCCCTAGGATCGACTGTTAAGAAAATGTCCGGTGGACATTTTTAGCGAAGAGGCCAGGCAGCGGGCTGGGATGGTATCATTTTTTTCCTTTTCTTGCGTAAGCCTTTTAGTTTTTGAAAACAACCAACCTTCATCTTACTCTTTAGCCCATCTGGAGCAGAGCCAAGCGCCTCCTCTTCAAGGAGGAGGGTGGGAGGAGGTAGGTAGAACAGCCAACTTTTATCATCCTTCCGGGCTTAAATCCGGAAACCACTTAATTCTGAATCCGATAGTAAAATGATAGCAGAGCCTATCGCTCCCGGTAAAGCGCTATCGGGAGTGATCAATCAGGAACGGATTGTAAAGACATTGAGAAAATAAAGATATTAACTCATGAGATTTAAATTTTTTGCTGTATTAATTCCAATAATGTTGGCCTTCCATAGTTCTTTTGGGCAAAAAATCGGGATTGGATTAGCGGGAGCAACCACAGGATCCATGAATATAGAATTGTCTTATTTGGATAATACAGATAACTTCTTCAAACTGGGAATGACCTATCAATTTGCAGATACAAGGGGGAAATTAGTCTCGGAGCAATTGCCTAACCATGGGAAAACCCAAGCTGGGACTGGTGAATATTTCATTACTGTAGATTTAGGTTATGGTAGGAGGGTAAAGGAAAAGTTTTTATTAGATGTAGAACTTTCCGCTGGTTCAGAAAATACGTATCAGAATTACATTGATAACAGATTTAATGGGGGAGGATATCATTTGATTACCTCCAAGAAAACAATTATTGGTGCAGGAGTAAATGGCGGGTACCTTATTAGTGAAAATTTCACTGCGTTTGCAGGCTTCAATACAATTCGAAAAGTACAGGTTGGAATAAGGTTTTTCTTGTTCTGAATTTAGAATACATCTGATTCTTGGGTACATAACGTAAGCGGGACAGGATTTGCTGATTGATGATCCGATTTCCGCCAACCTCCGTCCCATTTTTCACCAAAGGCAGCCTACCAAACCCCCAAAATCGTATCTTTAGAGACTAAACTATGATCGCTTTCGAAAATGAACCACAGATAGGACAGGGGATATATGCCCTTCGCGATGTGGCTACCATTCTGCATCTGCCTTATGCTATTGCGGCATGATCATCTTCACGGATGAAATCGAGCATAGTGTAAACAACTCAAGTTTCAACGGGCATAAAAAAGTTTCCATCAAAACCTGCCATCATTTTGGGAAAAGTCATTGAGATACTCCATGCTATCCATTAATAAGTGAAGAAGCTGAAAAGGAATTTGAGCGAAAAATTGTAAGAGTTAAATCCTTACATCATCAAATTATTATCACTGAAAGTTTCAGCCAATGAGCCACCGAAACAAAGAACATCAAAATACCGAATGGAAAGAGTCTTGGCATAATGATTATTTTAAATGGGTCTGCGGTTTTGCCAATGCACAGGGTGGTATTTTGTTTATAGGCAGAGATGATGATGGCAATGCCAAACACTTGGTAAATGCCAAAAAACTTTTGGAAGATATTCCCAATCAGGTAAGAGATCTTCTCGGATTGTTGGTAGATGTTAATCTTCGCACAGAAAGAGGAAATGACTATTTAGAGATTGTAGTAGAGCCATACCCTTTTCCTATTAGTTTGAGAGGTAAATACTATTACCGTTCAGGGAGCACATTACAAGAATTGAAAGGAGCTGCTTTGGCTAAATTTTTACTGCAACGACAAGGTAAAAGGTGGGATGGTGTGCCTGTTCCCTATGTTACTGCGGACGACTTGAAAAATGACACCTTTGATTTTTTCCGAAAGAAAGCTGCTAAGAGCAAACGATTGGAGCCTGAAGATTTAGACGGAACAAACCAAGAGTTACTGGAAAGCCTGCAACTTTATTTGGAAGATGAAAAAATGCTCAAACAGGCAGCCGTTCTTCTCTTTCACCCTAAACCGGAGAAATACGTAACGGGTGCTTACATCAAAATAGGTTTTTTTGAGAATGAGGCTGATTTGATATTTCAGGATGAAGTGCGCGGGAATTTGTTTGAGCAAATAGAGCATACGATGAATTTGCTCTTTACCAAATACATTAGGGCTATAATTAGTTATGAGGGGATTTCTCGTGTAGAAACTTACGAATATCCGAGAGAAGCCATCAGAGAAGCGTTGCTTAATGCTGTGGCTCACAAAGATTATTCTGGTGGTATTTCCATTCAGATCAAGGTCTTCAAAGACAGGATTATGATTTGGAATGATGGTCAACTTCCGGAAAACTGGACTATAAGTAATCTACTGGGCTATCACGCATCGAGACCTTACAATCCTGACATAGCCAACACCTTGTTTCGAAGTGGATATATTGAATCTTGGGGAAGGGGCATTTCTAAGATGACTGAAAAATGCTTGGCAGCCGGTCTGCCTAAACCTAAATACTTTTTTGAAGGATCAGATTTTTGGGTTGAGTTTAGAAAGGATATTTACCACGAAGAGTATTTGTTTAGCCTTGGCTTGAATGAGAGGCAGGTTAAGGGAGTGTTATTTACCAAAGAGAAAGGAAAAATCACGAACAGTGATTATCAAGCGTTGAATGATATTGGCAAAACAACTGCTACAGACGAATTATCAAGATTAGTTGAACTTGGCATATTTAAATCACCAACCCTTAAAGGAAGAGGGTCTAAGTATACGCTAGAATAATTGGCCATTAATTGGCCGAATTGGCCGGGGAGTGAGACAATTTGATTGGAACAACCCATATAAGGGAAAAATGGCAAAGGCGCCAAGCCAATCGCTCACATCACAGATCTGGAAAAGGATCATATGACTCACTTTCTGTTTTTATCTGCAAAATGGCACAGGGCGATGCAGATAATTCCGCTGACCAACCGAAAAACACCGCATTTCCTTCACTTTTCCTCCCATTTTCCCAAAAAAATACCCTAGGATCGACTGTTAAGAAAATGTCCGGTGGACATTTTTAGCGAAGAGGCCAGGCAGCGGGCTGGGATGGTATCATTTTTTTCCTTTTCTTGCGTAAGCCTTTTAGTTTTTGAAAACAACCAACCTTCATCTTACTCTTTAGCCCATCTGGAGCAGAGCCAAGCGCCTCCTCTTCAAGGAGGAGGGTGGGAGGAGGTAGGTAGAACAGCCAACTTTTATAGCATCCTTCTGGGCTTAAATCCGGAACCCACTTTATTCTGATCAGATAGTAAAATAATAGCAGAGCCAAGCGCCTCCTCTTTAAGGAGAGGGAGGGGTGAGGTAAGAAAGCAAATTGTCAATGATATTAGGGTGGAATTACAAATCCAATCCAGTCACCACTAGCAATATGATTACGCCGAGATTGGGATATTTAAATGCAGATATTAATTAAACAACTTTTAAACCTCCACTCTTAAAAAAATAGAATATGGGAAAGGCCAAAGAATGGATGATGGAAATGCAAGAGCAAGCAGGTGATCGTCATCTTGCTAAACTTCTTGGAATTTCATATGACGATTTAATGGAATTAGAGTGGCAGATTAGCACAGATGAAAGTAATGAAGGACTTGTTTATTGTTATATAGTAGAATTCTCTGATGATTCTCCATCCAAAATATTAAGTAAGATCGATCGACTAGACGACGACAATAAAGTGTTTCTGGCTCCATGGGAAATGGAGGCTGAATATGACTATATTAATGATCAATTTGATGCAATAACTGAGAGTCGAAATACCTACAAAACCTTTCTTTCCGAAATAGATCAACTTTTAAACCTTAGTCAACTCCAAAATGAAGGAGATGAGTTGAAGAAAATACTTAACAGACAAATTTTCATTGGTCTTATCGGTTGTATGGAAACCTTTCTTTCTGATGTATTTCTAAAGCTTGTATTTGATAACAAAATGTATTTCCGGTCATTTGTAAAGAATCACCCAGAGTTTAAAATTAGGAAATTCGAATTAAGAGAGGTCTTTGATCAGCTAGAACAGCTAGAATTGAATGTTAAAAAAGTTATTCTTGACACGATATTTCATAACCTCCCATCAGTCAGGAGTATGTATATAGCGACCTTTGAAATTGATTTTCCCAGCATTGGAACTATGCAAAAACACGTACTGAAACGCCATGATTTAGTGCACCGGAATGGAAAGACCAAGGACGGCTGTGAACTCATTATCGAGGACTCTAATTTAACAAAGCTGATTGAGGATCTTAAAAATTTTATTAAACCAATTGCCAAAGAGCTAGAAATTGAAGTTTAAAAAAAGATGAACGAAAATAGAGCAATTACATACAGTCTTCTGGCACATATAAGGAATACTGGCACACTTATTCAAGGGCCAATCGACCCGTTCGTACCATTAATCAAAAGATCCCTTTATAAACTTAATTCTAAAGGAATTCTAAGTGGGAAGTCAATAAAGGAAATACATGATGTGTCAAATGAACTATATGGAATAGACTTTCCCTTGCCAGTACTAAAAGTAATCTTACAACAGATCGCTAATGAAGTTAATACTATAGAAGATATTAACTTCCAACTATACAATGATGGTGCATTTTCTTTAAAAAACTTCTTCTTTGAAGAGTTTGAGGAAAATATACAATCAAGCAAACGAGAAGTTGAGAGCCTGGAAAAATTGTATATTGATTTTTTAAAGCTTAATAATTTAGAAGTAAAAGAAAAGTCGACAATTTTAGACTTTATTGATAAAAACAAGATTTCAATATCTAAGTATTTAGCAAACAACCAGCCATTAAATGGTAAGGATTATACAATAGAGGCGCAGTTTGTAGAGTTTTTTAGAAAAATTCCAGATGTTTATGATATAATTAAGAATATCTATCTTGGGTCTATAATATCTAGTTATCTTGAGTGTAAAACCGAAAATAATAATCAGGAAGTTGAATTAGTTTTTGATACTAATTTTATTATTAGTCTAATTGATTTGAATACACCAGAGTCAACTCATTCATGCAATAAACTTATGAATGTTTGTAGGGATTTAGGGTATAAGTTTACTGTTCTTAAGGAAACTATTGAAGAAACAAAATATTTGATTTCAAAAAAAGCAGAGCATTACTCGACTTCAGTGTTATCTAAAAGAATAAATCCAGAGGATATTTATAATGCTTGTGAAAGAAGAAAACTAAGTAGAAATGACTTAGAAAGAATTGTTGATAATATTGAGGATTCACTTTTGCAAAGAGATATCCTTATTTTGCCTAATACAGATAAGTATAGGAACTTAGCAAAATTTAGTAAAGAGTATGAAGGGTATAAAAAATTTCGTTCATCCCATTATGCAGCATTACATGACGCCACAGCACTATACTATGTACGCGATAAAAGGACAAAGAAGATTAAGGAATTTGAAAAAGTTAATTGCTGGTTCGTAAATAACTCTATATCACATGATTCTGAGGATCTTAAAGACTTGAGATCAAACAGCAATGATAGCCAGCCTGAAATTATTAGAGCTGATGAACTTTTGAATATTCTATGGTTAGCCAATCCAAATTTGTCAAAGTCAATTAATTCAAATGAGTTAGTAGAAATAGGCTTGTCTTCCTTAGTGGCTTTTACCTTAAATAGCACTCTGCCTAAAGCAAGTATTATTAAGGAATTGGACGAAAACATCCAAAAATATGGTGGTGATAAAATTACTGATAAAGATGTGTTATTGATTTCATCGAGAATATCACATCGACAACTAACCGATATTTCTGCTTTAAATTCATTAGCGAAGGTAAATGAACAGGAATTTGCAAATAGAATCAAACAAGAAGCGGACAAACAAGCTCAAGAAGAAAACCAGAGAATTCAAAAGCTTGACCAACTATTTAAGAAATTCGAGAAACAGATAAGTAATTTAGACAAAGCAAGGCAAGAACTTAAAGAGAAGAAGGATAAGTTAGAAATTGAAACCAAAATTACCCAACAAACAACAACATCTAAGGATCAACAAATTAATGAACTTCAAGTTAGGCTAGACAAAATTGAACAAGAACGACAGAGAGACATAAAAATTCTACTGATTCGAGACAGAAAATACTATATTAATCAACAGCTAGCAAGATGGAGGCAGAGAACGAATTATGAGTTGATAGGATGGTTGGTTGGGTTTGTATTTAGTATCACTGCATTATTGTGGAATAGCAATTGGAAGATCGACTCAGCTATTATTAAATATAGGAAGCTTGAATCAGATTTTATTGTAGGTAATATAATTGTTGCTCTCATATTTATTTTTACTGCAATTACATTTAAAAAGTGGTACGATAAAAATCATAATTTCTCAAATATTGAGAATTATAAGAAGAGCATAGAATTTCCAGAACATTTGAAAAAGGATGAATAGAAAAAGCCTAGCAACTGGAGTTTAGACGAATAAGTCAGCTACCTTTTCTTAAAAGATATGGAGAGTTGGGGTAATTTCCAGATACTCAAGGAAGTCTGCTTCTGGAAGTAGTTATTACTAACAGTATGGATGATAGTTAGATTTAATCAAATAGGATGAAAGAATCACAACATACAATGTTTGAACATTCAGAAGTTAAAGTCAGACTTCTGAACCTCTATATCAAAAAGTACCTGAACATCCTGAGTAGGTCTCAGGCCTTTGATAGAGTTCAACTCTTTGACTTATTCTGCGGCGAAGGTGTCTATGCAAATGGGGGTGAGGGTAGTCCTATCATTTTTTTGAAGGCCATCAAAGATGTCTATTTCCGAAATCAAAATGAAGGACAAAAGACTATTAAAGTCGATTGTATTTTCAACGATTACAAACTCGAAAAGACTGAAAAAGTCAAATCCATCATTGAAGAAAGAAAACTTCACTATTCATTCCTAGGTGATCTTCGATTCAAAAACATAGATTATGTTCAAGCTTTGCCCCTAGTTGTCAGGCAAATTTCAATTGTGAAAAATTCTAAGTCCTTTGTATTTATTGATCCATATGGCTATAGCGAGGTAAGGGCTTCCCAAATTCATTCAATTCTTGAAACGAAAAAAGCGGAGGTGCTTCTTTTCCTCCCTACTCAGCATATGTTTCGTTTTGAAAAGAGAGGTACGCCTACCGCTCTCCATTCGTTTATTGAAGACATTGTGCCACGTGAAAAATGGCCAAATTCCCATACAGGAATTGATTTTATTGAAAACCTGAAAACAGCCTTTCGGGATTTCTTAGAGAATGAATACTACGTAGATTCCTTTATTATCACCAGAGATAAAAATCAGTTTTTTTGCTTATTCTTCTTCACTAGTCACATCTATGGTTTTGAGAAAATGCTTGATGCCAAATGGGAAATTGACCAGGAGGAAGGACGTGGCTGGAGCTATAAGGACCCTGATCTACCCACACTCTTCAGCCCATCTGCATCTTATAGAGTAAATAAATTAGAAGTATTTCTCCTGTCGTTTTTGAAAGAACCCAGAACAAATGCCGAAATTTATGTGGCTACACTTCACCAAGGATTTAGACCAACTCATGCGGTAGAAGTTTTGAAAGCTTTTGCCACTCAAAACAAAATTATTGTGACATCAAATGACGGGAAGAAAGTCAGAAAAAACTCTTATTACATCAATTATCGCGATTTTTGTGAAAGATCTGATCGAATTTCTATTCAACTAATTTAACCTAATATGGCACAAACATCAATTGAATGGACTGAGCTCACCTGGAATCCGGTGACTGGCTGTACGAAGATCTCCGCAGGATGTAAATTCTGCTATGCCGAGGTGATGACCAAGCGACTGAAGGCCATGGGAGTGGAGAAGTACAAAGATGGCTTTAAGAAAGTCCGAATTCATGAAGAAACGCTGAGCATTCCATATACATGGAAAAAAGCAAAAGTAGTCTTTGTGAACTCCATGTCTGATCTTTTTCACAAAGACGTGCCGCTGGATTTTATTCAGCGTGTGTTCAAAGTGATGAATGAGAATCCACAGCATGTTTTTCAGGTGCTTACTAAGCGGGCTGATCGATTGGCTAAGATCCATGACAAACTTACTTGGTCTCACAATATTTGGATGGGAGTCTCGGTAGAAGATGAACGGGTCATAGACAGAATTGATTTTTTGAGGACTACCAGAGCAAGAGTCAAATTCTTGTCTCTTGAGCCCTTAATAGGTCCACTGCCAAAACTCAATCTCCAAGGTATCGACTGGGTGATCGTAGGAGGTGAGAGCGGACACAAGGCCAGGCCTATGGATCCTGATTGGGTATTGGATATTCAGGAACAATGCGAGAAATCAAAAGTGGCATTCTTCTTTAAACAATGGGGAGGTAAAAACAAGAAGAAGGCTGGAAGAGAGCTTAATGGTCAGACTTATGATGAGATGCCTGAGGTGGAATTGGAAAGGTTTATTTAGTATAGAACTCTATTTCTTTTGGCTTTGACTTTTAAAGTAATTAGTGCAAACTCTGAATATAAAACTAAACCTTATAAATGGATAATATACCCTCGTCAATAAAAGTTTTTATTTCATACAGTCAAACTAACCCTGATCATCAAGATTGGACTATTCGTCTTGCAAATAGACTCGTTTCTGATGGGGTAGATGTGAAATTAGACAAATGGGATTTGAAACCGGGCCATGACCTACATAAGTTTATGGAAACGATGGTTTCGGACTTGGAAATTCAAAAAGTCCTTATAGTATGCGATAAAACATACGTTGAAAAAGCAAATGAAAGGAAGGGAGGTGTAGGAACAGAAACCGCAATCATTACCCCAGGTATATATAAAAAAAGTGATCAAGAGAAATTTATTCCAATTGTCGCTGAGAAAGATGATGATGGAAACGCTATCCTACCTATATATCTTGAAAGCAGGCTGTACTTTGATCTCTCTGATGAAAGTACTTTTGAAATGAATTATGAAGAACTTTTAAGGAATCTTTTTCAAAGACCTTCAATTTCAAAACCAGCTTTAGGTCGTCCTCCTAAGTATTTATTTGATGAGGCTGTTAATACCTATAAAACTTCAATAGCGTTAAAAAGATTGGAATACCAATTAGATCGCCATCCAGAAAGACTTAACGGATTTATTCAGGAATTTCTGGACAGTGTTTTTGAGGAAATAAGTCAATTGGAAATTTCAAGAGAAGGCAATTTAATGTCAGATGCAGGGAAAGCTCTTGTCTCCTTTGTAAATAAGTATACACCGATAAGGAATGATTTTATTTTATTTTTTCAGAAAGTCATTCGTTCAGAAATAAAGTTTGAATTTGATTTAATAGTTTCTTTTTTTGAGAAGATGACACTCCTTTTGAACAATAAAGGAAGTGGGTCTCATTATGCGTATCAATATGAGGGATTTTTAATAGCAATTCATGAGTTTTTTCTATACATGGTAGCATTGAGTTTGAAATATAGATCATATGACCTGTTAGAGAATTTATTTTCTTCATTATACTTTACAAAGGATAGAGAGAATTACAATAATGAAGGAAAATATTTTACCTATTTTCTTTCTAAATCAAATGAAGATTTAGCTCAATATTATCAGCATGCTGAACAGCAAAGCTATCCTTCCCCACTTGGTCATTTATTTACTTCAAGGATAACTAAGGAAGTGTCTAAACAAGAGTTGGTTGAAGCTGATCTTTTATGTCACTATGTAGCAGAATTAAATTCAAAGTACTGGTTTCCATGTCTCTACATATATTTTGACCAAGCTAGGTATAGAGAAGTAGGTAAAATTGAAATTCTGTATCGAATGATTTCAAGTAGGCACTTTGAGAAGGTGAAGAATCTCTTTGGTTTTGATAATGTGGAAGGATTTAAGAAGAAATTAAATGAAATGAAATCTGACCCAAATGCGTCTCGACAGTATGGCATTCCAGGTAGATGGGATAGGATTTTAGCTATTTATCAGGTTATCGATCCTGAAAAAATTGGAGTTGAAAAGTAAATTCTCAAAAGAATAATGATTTAATTTTTTAGTACCAAAGCAAAACAGAATTGAGATCTCAATTATTTTCAAAGTGGAGTATAAAGAAATTCATAGTTTTCGAATTCATTTTATTCGGAACTTTATATGTTTTTCAATATCCAATTTCTAATTTAGTTAATTGGATAATTGTTGATAAAGTTCTCTCTAAGATTCCTTCGGGTTATTTTACTGATTCTTATTTTCTTGTTACTTCTGGATTGCTAGGGTATTTTCTTTATCGAAAGTCAGAGATTACTTTTCAAATAAGTCTTTTTAAAATTATACTTCCAATTTTACTTGCTTTTAGGTTTAGTGATATTTGGGTGATTACTTGCTTGAAGATTCTTCCTTTTATTGGGTACATAGATGTTTTTGTTTTGACTTATTTTGTGTCTTTAATTTGCTCTATCTATAATTTTCTTATTTCAAAGAAACCTAATAAGAAAATTTACGAAATTCAAACTTCTGGATTTATAGGTGATGATCCTATACTTTACGAAGCGGATGATTTTTATAATAGAAAAGTTACAGCTAATAGGATCGCTGACTTGATCGTACGTTCTTCTACTAACTCTTCGTTTGCAATTAGTGTCAATGGACCATATGGAAGTGGGAAGACTTCCTTTATAAACTTAATATCTAATGGATTAAATAAATACGGTAATGATGATCTAATCATTAAAATTCAATTCGATCCATGGTCTTTTGATAACAAGGCAGATCTTGCGGGAATCTTTCTCGAACAATTAATCGAAAAGTTGGCTGAAGTAGAACCTACGTTGTCCGCTGTTTTGTTATCCTATTTAAAAAAAATTACAAAATTAGAGCCTGGAATGACTTCTCTGGTAGGAAGGATGCATCTTTTTTCTCATTTTATTTTTGGTCAAGCGATTAATGAGAGGGAGAGGATAGAATTAATTTTACAGAAGCTTGACCGTAAAATAATCGTGTTTATTGATGATTTGGATCGTCTTCAACCATTAGAAGTATGGGATATATTTAGAATTATTCGTAATACAGTCAATTTTTCTAAATTTTATTATGTGGTAGCTTTTGACAGAGAATATGCTATTACTTCATTAGAAAAGATAAATCTTAGTTATAAGGATGTTTATTTGGAAAAAATCTTCCAACTTGAAGTTCCACTTCCTAAAATTGAAATTGATAAAGTCTACGATGTTTTAAAAGATCGATTGAAATTAATTTTGGATGATTCAGACTATAATGAACTTGACCATGATATTTTACCTCATTATTTTGAACTAGAATATGAACAGTCACTTCAAGGTATATTTGAAAATGCGAGAGGAGTTACTCGATTTGTTAATTCATTGATTATTTCTTACCCCCTTATTAAAGATGAAATCGTTTTTAAGGAATTCTTTTTTCTTGAATTGTTAAAGTTTAAATATCCGGGTGTATATGATGCTTTATATGAGCATAAAGAGCTTTTCCTGATAAAAAAGCAAGTCGCTGCTGCATATAAAGAAAGACTTTTTTTAAAGATTAGTATTAATGAAGAGGGTAGTCATGTAGCTTTTACTCAGGTTTTGAAAACGGCATGTGGCAGCGATTTTTCTAATTCTGATGCCTTTCTAATTTTCAATTTGTTTTCACATTTATTTTCTGGGCCTTTCAGCTCTAAACAGAAGGGAGAAAATTCAGTTACTAATCCTGCTGCTTTTGGGATTTATTTCAAATATTTTTTAGGTAAAATGGATCTCTCCGAACGGCAATTTAAGTTTGCCTTGAAGGGGGGTATTAAACAATTGGGCACCTTTGTAAAGGATTCCTATAATCGTGGACTAGGGGAAAAGCTTATTAAAAGATTTTTAATAGTTGATAGATTTTCGTCTAAACAGGAATTCGAGAATTATCTGAATATTTTATTTCAATTAGCATCACGTTATACAGAGGATGAAGGTGTTACGGCGTTTCCGTATCAAATTCTTATTGATAAATTATCTGACTATCCAGGTGATTTAAAGAAATTGTATGCCAATTATTCTACTAAATATCAAAAATTTATAAAAGGATTGTTTAGTAATTATGAAAATTCGCTTTTCTTCTTGAATCAATTAATTTTTGAAATAAAGAGAAATAGAAAAATTGAAGATTATGGGACAATAAGAGAGTTTTCCCAAATACAGGTGGGGTACTTTAAAGAACTAGTTAATTCTAATCATGGCTTAAGTGAAAAAGTAGTTTGGATGTTTTGGGGAATTAGGGAATTCAATAAAGATGATGGTAAGGCAAATGATGATGATTTTGGCTATTTGGTAGATGACTCTATTGCCATATTGAAAAGAGCATTATTTATATGTGATCTTTCCGCCTTTTTGAAATCAATTATTCAGAATTCAATGCATGATGAAAATAAGTACTCAATATCTAATATGGTGTTTGAACAAATTTTTATAGACAAAGAAGAACTTTTAGGAATCGTTAGAGCTTCTGAAAATACCTCTGAAAGTACGAAATCTGAATTTGTGGATTTTTACAGAAAGTTAGAAAATGCAGGGTTCTCACCTGTTGAGTTTAATTTTGAAAGTTTAGTTAATAAAGGTATAACTTCTATTTGATATTGTTAAGGCATTATGCCCCCCCAAAAAACCTGTTAAAGGTATTAAAAACGATAATTGACTTCAATATACATTCAATGCTAAAATCTCATATGGCTGCAATTGAAAATAATTTATTTTCAATTGCTCAAATTCCTGCAAATTCTGGACATACACTTCATAGGGGTACTCCACGTGAGACATTCATAAAAGAATTTCTAGAAGGTCACTTAAGCGCAAACGTTGCAATTGGAACAGGGGAAATAATAGATTCAAATTCCCAACCTCGTGAGCCAAGGAATCAATTTGATATTGTTATTTATAAGAAAAATTATCCAAAGTTAGATTTCGGAGGTGGGATATCTGGTTTTTTAGCGGAATCAGTAATTGCTACAATTGAAGTCAAATCCATTTTAATTAGTAATGCAATTAATCAATCGTTAGAAGCAGCTCATAATGCTAAATTACTGATTCCGAATGTAGAAAGATCATTCCAAGCTGGGTGGGTACCTCCTAAGATTCTGAATTATATTGTTGCATACAATGGCCCTGCACAAATTAACACCGTACATGGATGGATATTAAATAGCCATCGTAAATTTGGAGTTTCCTTTCCAAGTTGGACTCAAAAAAACAGATTAAAAACACCGGGTACAGCATTAGACGGTGTCTTTATTCTTAATAAAGGTTTTATTGTGCTAGATAACACTCCATTAACCTTAAGAAGGCAAAATGAACCGGCTAGAGGTATTTATACCATGTCGGATTGCTTAAATGGTAGTATTTTGATGTTATTTTTAATGTTACAACAAGCTTGTGATAATATAGATGGAGCTTGGCTAAATGCTACCCCATATCTAAGAAATGCTCCATTTCGAAATGTAAATTTTGTTTAAAATACTTGTTATAAATAGAAAAAGATAATCAGTATAGAGAAAGGTAAATCCGGCAAATATCATTCCATGGTCATCAGGAGTTGAGCACCGGACTAACCCGGCAAATGGACTTTGCTTAAATGTACTTCAAGATGAAGCTTTTGACAGAGGGCTAATGATTACTCCTGATTATCAAATTAAGTTTTCGGATAAGTTACTTGATAAGATTAAGAAAAGTGAATTTAACGATTTCATTACTCCAATATAAATAAAAAAATATACTTCCCCGGAAATTTCATCCGCATATGGAGTTTTTGGAATATTATAATCATAATGTTTTTCTTTTTTAGGAAGCAGACTTTGTAATTAAAAGATATTGATATTTGAAATTTCACCAATTGATTAAAACGGTTCTACCACGAATTTAATGGAAGACAGACCCAAACAAGTACGAGCAACAGTAGATACTTTAAAAGGAATGCTATTATTTGAGCCTTTAAACGGGATTAACTCGATAGCATTCCTTATTTATACCAACTAGGATTTGTGTTTTCCACTAACTTAAGGGTAGAACCATTAAAACTATTCGTAATAACCTGAATGTGGATTCATAACTCGCTCAATACCTTCATTTTTCAAACCTATTTGAATCGCATTGTGAATTCGAAGAAAGCTAGGGATTTTAAGTAAGCCTTTTCTTCCTGTTACTAAAGTAATTCTACATTCTTCTAAAAGAACATCTGTAGGGCGGTTAAATGGAAATTGTCTATTGTTCCAACTAGGATTAATTGTTTTTAATTCTTTTTGACGTCTATTTAAAGTACTCGAAATCATACAAAGTAACCATTTATCAAGATTTTGAAGTTGTTCAATGTCATTGATTAAAGGATAGAAGCTCATGATTCCCTTAAATCTTAGTACTTTAAATGTGCCATTAATATATTTTTTTAAAGATGACTCAGTTAAATTTCCATATAAATATCTTCTAATCTCCATTATAGCACTTAAGAAATTCTTATCAATTCCGTTTTCAGGAAAATTTCGAGAATGGACTTCAGAGGGCTTGAGCGGTTGAAGGAGATTCTTATATAAGAGGTAAGTGATTTGCTTTTTTATTTTAGTGATTGATCTGTCTTTAATACTGATTTTATCTGTTGAGATCTTATAACCTAAGAATTCGACAAATTCCTTTGTATTTAAAAATTCAGAGCTAATATTTTTGCTTTGAAGTAAAGAAATGCCATCTGACTTATTGTAGTTAATAGCTATTCCTGCCTCAATAGCAAAATTGTTTATAACTTCGAATGCTGTTGATATTTTTGAATATTCTTTTGACCAAATTATAGTGTCATCAGCATATCTTGCGAATCGAACGCCTAGATCTTCCAATGCACGATCAAGTTTCCAGCATACCACATTAGCTAAAAAAAGAGAAATTGATGTTCCTAATGGGATTCCTTTATCTCGATCAGACAAGAATGCCTTTATTATTTTCATATCCATTTCACTCCACAAAAATGCATTTTCATCTAATTGAGTATATAAGTATTTATGATTTATAGAACCAAAGAAATCACTAAAATCAAACTCTGCAACAAAAATTCGTGGTACTTGCTTTAATTCATTCGCAATATCCTGTATGGCATAGTGTATATTTCGATCGTTTCTGTAAGCATATGTCAACGAACTGAATCTGTGTTTGTTTTTGCTTAATAAGTTATGGTAAAACCGATCTGATACTGCGGAATCTTGAATTTGATATATACTTATTAATCTTTTACCGCCATTAGGTTTGGGAATTTCCTTAGTTATGGGTTTGTTTGGAACGTACGTGCCTTTTAAAATTTTTTGGCTCACTGCTTTTGCTATCTGTTTTTTTCGTTTATAAACATAAAATGGATTATACTTTTTGTCTTTTTTCCACTCTAGAGGAATCCTCACATCTTTAGAAGTAGGTACTATATAATTCTTGTTTTTTCGGGCAATTGACAAATGAATAAAATTGTGATAAGAATTATATTTTTCACATAATTCTTTTGCTTGCTTTTCTATGTCCTTAAGAAGAAATTTTTCCATAATTAATAAAACAAAATTGCCCTGCCGAAGCAAGGCAAATCCACGGAATACACAATTAAAAGTAAGCTCTTAATTAATAGTCATTTTTAAGTAAAACAACCATACCTTGCTCAAATGATTTTCAAATGGGCTGTAGTGCAATCCGTTAGCTCCATAAGAGCAGATTAGTAATAACAATTTAATTGAAAATATCTAGTGTTTTTCAAAATCTTCTAAATTTTAATACCTAATGAGCGTAGTTTGAGGAACCTTTCATATATCTTCTATCAGCGGGTCAATTTGTTTTAGCTAGTTGATTATCAGTCATTATTGTTATAAGTGCTTATGAAGCCACTATTGCTATTACTTCTTTCCCCAACATTATTGTGATTGACTAATGCGCTTTCAGTAAAGAAAAATTCTGCAGGAATTTCAAAGAATTTACTAAGCTTAACCGCATTTTCGATTGTTAACCTCTTTTTACCATCTATTGTTGCCACAAGATCTTCCTTAGGAATATGAGAACCTTTTGCAACCTCAGAAAGGTCTAGATTTTTATCTAATAGAAGAGTATTAATTATAATTCCAGCACTTGTCATTTTATTTCGATATAAGGTTGTCAATTTTACTTTTTAAAATTTCAATCATCTCTTTTAATAAGGAGATTTGAGATTCCTTTTCTTTTAATTGCAGGTCTTTTTCCAAGAGCAATCTTTCATAGAACGCATCAGCACTTTTCTCATTAATATAAGTATTAATGTAACCACTGTTGCTATTACTTTTTGGGCCAGTATTATTGAAATTTATCACAGGAAGGTCCTCTGCCAAGAAATAGTCTGGTTTCACTTGGTAGAGGTCGGCTAGTTGTTGAATTCGATCTACCGTTAATTTGGACTTTCCAGATTCCAAACTTGAATAGGTTTTTTGGTTAATGTTCAGAACATTCGCCACATATTCTTGGGAGTATTCGTTGGATTCTCTGAGTATTCGCATTATTCTCTGTGGTTGTTCCATATTAGGCGTCTATAGAGTGAATTAGGTCAAATACCTCTTGTTTACAGTTTTAAAACCCCTTTCGAGAGAATTGATATTCCAATATTTGTTCATAGCTGAAACTTAGTTCAATATAGCAAACATTCTGCTTACAGAGCGTATAAATCAGGATTTTCATCAAGAAAAGTTAGACAGTAAATGTCCCAAACCAGTCACATACGTAAATATAGTTGGATTTTCTTTCAGAGGAATCACTTAGGTGTGCTTAGTTTTCAAGAGGATAAAGCTTGCTCTCTACCTATTAATCTATTCCCAGTGGAACAGGGCATTATCGCATCAGATCGCCTGTATCCCCTGAAGCCCAAGAATCCGATCTGAGATAGGATTACTTTTAAGACCGATTAAGGGGAGGTGCACATCCCTGAGCAGATCGGTTACTGCATACGCACGTCAGCAAGCTATGGATAGCTGGTAGAGCTGACACATTACATCTTATTATTAATTAATGCTGGTTGGTCGGATAGACTGAGGTGGGATTCTTGTGTCTAGATAGTATCAAGTATCAGGTAGCTAGTATCAAGAGGGTAGAAGAGCCAAGAGGCAAGAAGCTAGAGTCAAGAGTCATGAATCAAGCGTTCGTGATAGTGCTTTCAGCTTTGAGCTTTGATCTCTCGCACTTCCCTTCTGAACACTGAGACTGCCTATTGGGACTGAGATTTCTCCTCGTACCTCGTCGAAATGACCTGAAGACTGCGACTGCCTACTGACCACTTTCTTCGGTCTTCGGTCTTCCAGCTTAAAACAAAAAGCACATGAAATGCCTGAAGCAGGATAGCTATGTCTAATTCTATCTCAGTTGAAGGCATTCCATGAGGCCATTAAAAAACAATTATAAATCTCATGAAAAAAAACATACTCATCTGCTTAGTGGGACTGCTATGTCTTCCCACAAGCACACTAACGGCACAAGTTGCTGATTCACCCGGGGCGGATTTTCTTCATAGGTCGCAGCCCCACGTCTCCCCTGAACAAGGAGGCACCCATCGGGGCGGGGTCACCCGCTCCGATACTTTGTCCATTGGCGACCAGATGCCTGAGGGGATCGAGTTCTCGGATGTATTGCAGTACGATTCGGATAAACTCAAACTGGAGGACTTTGAAGGGAAGTACCTGGTGTTTCAGTTCTGGGCTACCTGGTGTACGGCCAGTTCTGGCTTTCTCCCCGAGCTGGATAAGCTGCAGCGGCAATTTGAGGATAGCTTACAGATTCTCCCGATTACTTACCAGCCAAGAGAGGAAGTAATTGAGTCCATGAAGCTGCGCCCTGTACTGCAGCAGTTGGGTTTCCCGCTGATCGTAGCGGATAATAGGCTCAGAAAAATATTTCCACATGTCACCTTTCCGCACTTGGTGATTATAGATCCACATGGCGAAGTGGTGGCCATCACCGGGGCACAAGATTTCACCGCAGAGCATATCAGTGAACTGCTTGCAGACGGCACCGCTGATTTCCGTACCAAGGTGGACCAGCAGGTTTCGCTGGATATGGATGAAAGACTGATCAGCGGAAACAGCCATATCCCCAATAAAAACATCCGCTACCAATCTGCCCTCACCTCCTATATACCAGGGGTGCCCGGTTCCACCTTGGATTCCCGGGAGGATGGTGCCCATATCCTGATGGTAAACTCCCCCCTTATCAAGCTTTACCGACAAGCATACACGGGCAGGGATCTGGCCAATTTCTTTTCCAGCAACAGGATCATTGCCGAAGGTTTTGATGAAGAGGAGCTCGACAGCAGAAAATCCGGACTGGACTATATCGCCTGGATGGAGAAGGGGGATAAGGTATTTGGCTATGAACTCATCGCTCCGCCGGGAGTGGATCAATACGCGCTCATGCGCCAGGATCTGAAGCGCTACTTCCCCCATATCAAAGCGGAGGTGCAGCCAAGGAAAAGGACAGTGCTCGCCCTTGTGCAGCAGGAAGGATTTCGCTACCCGCCCTCGGAAGCGGATAAAAAACACTACCGGGTAAGGCCATATGAAGCCGACCTTCAAAAGTCCTTGCTTACCGGGCTGATCTACCAGATGAACCTCTACTTTCTCCAGCGCTCGCCTTATCCGCTGATTGATAAGACTGGCATAGAATATCCCATCGATATCCGGCTGGAGGGCAATTTCTCCAAGGTGGAAGAACTTACTGCCGCTTTCCGCAAAGTCGGACTTGATCTGGTGCGGCGGGAGGAGGAGATTCCTGTTTTGATTCTTACTAAAATTAATCCCACACACTGATGCAAAGAACTATACTACTATTACTGGTCCTCCTAGGGATGGGGGTGCAGCAGATAAAGGCACAGACCCGTTTGGAAGTGTCGGGCAAGGTACTCGATTCAGAATCCGATTTGGGGCTGCCCGGGGTGGCGGTGCGGGTAGCCGGAAAGACAAATGGAATCGTAACGGACAATGAAGGAGAATTCAGGTTGCAGCTTGATCCCGGAGATTATACGCTAGAGTTTAGTTTTATGGGGTATGGTAAGACATCGGTGGATATCCGTGTTCCT
Source organism: Algoriphagus sp. AGSA1 (assembly GCF_021390545.1). Classification (GTDB taxonomy): domain Bacteria; phylum Bacteroidota; class Bacteroidia; order Cytophagales; family Cyclobacteriaceae; genus Algoriphagus. Next base: position 64,545 of record NZ_JAJUWR010000009.1, read on the forward strand.
GTCTCAGACCCACTGGTGGTCCGCATGGCTCCGGCAGACCTGGAGCTGGGGGAAGTAGAGATCCTGGCAACAGGCTATCAGGAAATCCCGAGATCCAGGGCATCGGGTTCCTTTGTACAGGTGGATCAGGAGCTGGTGGAGCGTAGGGTGAGTTCCAATATTCTGGACAGGCTGGAGGATGTGACCCCGGGTTTGGTCTTCAACCGCACGGGGGATTCGGCAAGGGATCCTATTTCCATCCGTGGGAGAAGCACACTGGGCAGGTTCAACCAGCCGCTGATTGTGATCGACAACTTTCCCTTTGACGGAAGTCTGGAAGACATCAACCCCAATGATGTGGCGTCCATCACCGTTCTGAAAGATGCGGCTGCCGCTTCTATCTGGGGTGCACAGGCAGGAAATGGCGTGATCGTGATCACCACCAAATCCGGGAGAACCCAAGAGCCCATGCGGGTGAGCCTGATGGCCAACACCAACTGGATCGAGCCCACTGATCCTTTTCTTGCCCCTAACCTTTCAGTAAATGATTACATCGATGTGGAAACCCAGCTTTTTGAAAGCGGTTTTTACAACAGTACGTTGACCAATGCCAACCGTCCGGTGGTGACTCCGGTAGTGGAGACGCTTTTTATGGAAAGGGAGGGGATGATCTCAGAGCAGGAAGCACAAAGCAGACTGGCGCAGTTTAGAAGCTATGATCAGAGAAATGACCTGGAGCGCTATCTATACCAGCCCCAGCTGAACCAGCAGTACAGCCTGGGTATTTCCGGAGGGAGTAAGATCCACGGATACCGTGTGGGACTGGGCTATGACCGAAACAGGGAAGAAATTCAGGGCAATTCAAATCAGCGGATTACGCTGGACCTGAAAAACAACTTTTCCCTCCTCGATGATAAGCTCACGGTGGATCTTGGCTTTTACGGTACGAGAGCGACCAGAGAGGATGCACAGCTGAGTCCAAGTGACCTGGTTTTTTCTTCCACCACAGCGATGTATCCCTATGCCAGACTGGCTGATGAAGCAGGAAATCCGCTGGAAGTTTACCGGGAGTACAATTCCATTTTCAAACGGGAGGCCGAAACCGGGGGATTATTGGATTGGGCTTTTAGGCCTTTGGAGGAGTATGGAAAAAGTGTGGCTGAGTCCGCCCGAAATGACTGGAGGATCAATCTGGCAAGCAAGTACAAGCTGAGCAATGCGCTGGGAATTTCGGCCTTGTATCAGTATTGGGAAAATCAGGGCTTTAACAAAACACTCAATACGGAAGACAGCTACTTTGCCCGTAACCTGATCAATTTATATACCCAGGCGGATGAAGGAGGAAACCTAGCCTATGTCATTCCCAATGGGGCTATTTATGATGTACGGAAAAGCAAGTCGCAGAGTCATTCGGCCAGAATGCTATTGGATTATCATGAAAATCTGGGAGTGGATTTTGAAGTAGATGGTCTCCTTGGCGCGGAACTGAAGTCCCTTCATGCGATGAACTTTTCCAACCGCTACTACGGCTATAATCCCGAGCTGTCCGCAGTTCAGCCTGTTGATTATATCAATCCTTTCCCCCGCTACACCAATCCAAGAAGCACCGCCAGAGTGCCGTATGTGGACAATATATCAGAACTGACGGATCGCTTTTATGCCGCCTTTGCCAATGCGTCGGTAACGTACCGGGACAGGTATCTGCTGACGGCAAGTGTGAGAAGGGATGCCTCGAATTTATTTGGGGTACGGACCAATCAGCGTGCAGTGCCCTTGTGGTCTGCCGGGGCAGGATGGACGCTGTCTGAAGAGGATTTTTACAGCTGGGATAAACTTGCATACCTGAAGCTGAGATTCAGTTACGGATACAATGGCAATGTGGACAGAAGCCTCACAGCATTTACCACGGCACAGTTGATTTCCTTCAACTCGTTTATCCCTGCCAGCTATGCGTTGATCAGGAATGCTCCCAATGCAGATCTGCGCTGGGAAAGAATCAAGATCTCCAACCTTGGGATGGATTTTGAGTCCAAGGGAGGCCGGATAGCAGGAAGTCTGGAATTGTATAAAAAGGAAGGACTTGATCTGATCGGGGAGTCGCCTTACGCTCCTTCATCGGGGATCACTACGTTTCGGGGAAACAACGCATCCACCCGGACGCTGGGGTATGATCTCACGCTGAGTACCAAAAATATCCAGAGACAGTTCGCTTGGTCCACGACCTTTTTGATCTCCGGATTGAAAGAAGAAGTGACCCGCTATGAATCCGAGGTGTCTATAAACAACCTGATCAATTACAGTATGGCAGGAAGGGGTGGGGAATATTACCCAATAGAAGGAAGGCCTCTATTCGGGGTTTACAGCCTGGAATGGGCCGGGCTCAATCCAGAAAACGGCAATCCATTGGGGATGCTGGACGGACAGCCCAGTGAGGACTACAGGGAGCTGATCAACTCGGCGGATTTGGAGAGCATAATCTACCATGGCCCGGCCAGGCCTACCTCCTTTGGAGCGATCAGAAATGATTTTGCATGGAAGGGATTCAGTCTTTCGGTGAATATCAGTTACAGGTTTGGCTATTTCTTCCGAAGGGAATCCGTGCAATACGATCCTATTTTACTGGGCAGGGGTGGTCACAGTGATTTTGCCTTGAGGTGGAGAAATCCAGGTGATGAGCTCACTACCCAAATACCTGCTATGCCGTCGGCAAGAGATTCTTTCCGGGATCAATTTTATAGAAACAATTCATCTCTGGTGGAGAAGGGTGATCATATCCGGCTCCAGGATATCCGGTTGGGCTATCAGTTTGGCAAGTCACGGGGATTTCTTTCCGGTATACGAAATGCGGGGCTATTCCTTTATGCCAATAATCTGGGAATGATCTGGAAGGCTACCGAAAGCGGGTTGGATCCTGATTTCGGTTTTGCCAAACCCCTGAGAAGTATTGCGGCAGGACTTCAATTTGATTTCTAACTATAAACTGGAATAAAGGGAAAAGGCCATAAGCTTTCTTCATAAGGTGAGGGGTGGTTCCCTCTGATGATTACCGGCCTGCCGGAGGTTTACCCCGGCCCCTTTTTTAACAATAATGTGATTATGCGCTTTCCTGCCAGCAGGGATCTAAACCTTATAATAATGGTAAACTCTAGAATCAAGACCACTTCGGTCACCCGTCTTCGATCTACCGACCCGGTGAGCAAAGATTTTGGTTACAGGCATGGTTGCGGATAATCATTTAAAATCATACTATATATGAAAAATTATAACTTACTACTAATTACTGTATTTAGCTGGATGTTTTGTTCCTGCGACAGTTACCTAGACCCCAAGCCGGATCAAAGTTTGTTGGTGCCTCGAACCTTGGAAGATGTGCAATACCTCTTGGACAACAACGTGGTGTTCAACTTTCAGGGATTTATCCCCTTACTGGCTGCGGATGAATTCAGCATGACAGAGGAAGCATTTACGGGTGCAAGTGTTACGGAACAGGGAGCTTATACCTGGTCAGAAGAACTGTTTCCCACAGGAACATCCACAGATTGGAATCAGCCATATGAAGCTGTTTTTTACAGTAATGTGGCTTTGGACGCCTTGGGAAAGTACACCGGAGAGAGGGACAAATACTACTATGAATTGGAAGGAGCCGCCTTGTTCTATAGATCCATGGCTTATAATCAATTGTTGCAGACATTTGCGCCTCCCTATCAGTTGGAAGGAGGAAATGAACAGCTTTTGGGCATAGTACTAAGAGACGATCCTGATATAAACCTGCCATCAGAAAGGGCAAATCTTCAGAAAAGCTATACCAGAATAATAGAAGATTTAGAAACTGCATTGGATTATTTGCCTGATTATGTGGAGTATAAAACCCGTCCTAATAAAGCTGCTGCTGCAAGCCTATTGGCAAGGGTTCAGCTGTCCGTATTTGATTATGCCGCGGCAGCACAGTCGGCAGAAATTGCTTTGGATTTCTATACAGAACGGATGGATTTCAATGACATTGACTCAGGTATATCCTTACCTTTCTCCCTCTTTAACGCCGAGACCATTTATTATACTCAGCTTCAGAGTACATCAGTGATGTTTTCCCAATTGTTTACCGTGGATAATGGGCTGGTTGAAAGTTATGATTCGGCAGACTTGAGATTTCGGTATTATTTTCAGACCAATGCTGATGGAAACCATCGGCTGACCGGGCATCATACCGGTTCATCTACATTCTTTGGAGGGCTTACGGTGGGAGAGAATCTTTTGATTGCTTCAGAATCAAACCTACGGCTAGGGGATGAGGGGAGAGCAAAATCTTGGCTGGGAGAGTTGTTATCCCTCAGATATGAAGACGATTCATATAGGGAAATACTGGACTTGGAGGGGGAGGAATTACTCGCAAGGATTCTTTTGGAGAGAAGAAAGGAACTGGTAGGAAGAGGGACACGCTGGTCTGATCTGAGAAGACTGAATCAGGAAGCCATATGGGCTAAAAGCGTCCAACGGGATGTGGGTGGTATAATTTATAACCTAGAGCCAACCAGCGCTGCCTATGTTTATCCTATTCCTGACCAGGAAATCCTACGAAGCGGAATAGAACAAAACCAACGTTAAAAAATAAATACCCAAGGTATATCGGCCTTGGGTAAGTATAGTTAGAGTTAAAGTTCTACAAACTCACCGGTTTGCAAAACAGTCTTTTCTCCATTGATGGGATCATCATCTGTAAATGTTACTCTACATTCCAGAGAGGAGGCTTCACATCGATACTGGTTTTGATTTACAATATCTGTGACATCAATATAGGTATCGGGATTTGAAGGGTCCTCTGCCCAGACCATGGTGGAATTACCAGGTAGTTCATTCGGAGAGGTAAAAGCAACTGCCGCGAAGGCAGCTACAACAAACGCGATTAGGGGCAACTTGCCCTCGAGCTTCTTCATATAGTGTCCTGTTTTTTAACAATCAAAAACAGGGAAAACGTTTAGGTGCCCATTCCGGGCGGGTTAAAGTGCCTACTCTGATTGGGGTTTTCGGCTTCTCCCTCGGGATGTTCATCGGCATTGGCTTGTCTCTTAGCCCAAGCCATTAAGAGAAATGGGTATCCCAGTTGTTTTATGCTATTTTTTGGGTGGGGGTCTGACCAATGTCCCTGCCCGTTTTTCTACTTCATGTTTTGGTTTAGTGCTTAATTAGGTTAATTGGTTAAATTTGTATCGTAGAAGCGATATGTTTCTATAGTAATTAAAGCTTAACAACCTGTGAAAAGCCTGAGGTATTCGCCTTGGGCTTTTTTGTTTATACCTGGTGAACAGCGATTGTGCTGATTGTGATTTGTAATCCCAATCCCAAACCGTAGGATTTCTAATCCGAAAATTCACAAACGCTGCAGACCTCCTCGGGACAAGCTTTCTTCTTATCACTGTATCTCATGTCCGAGGGGAAACGGCCTTTGGTCTTTTTTGACCTAGGGTTACGCCCTTCGTTCCTCAGGTCTCCACCCTAGGCTACCGACCAGGCCTACCTACGGCAGGCTTTTTTCTACAGGATTTTGGATTCAAATCAATTGAATTATTATTGCGCTGTCCAGCTTAACCTTTAACCTTTAACTTTTAACCCTAAACTTCTTTAACCTATCACCGGTCATCTCAGCTTTCATACTTCAGCTTTCTGACTTTCTATATTCTTTATTTTTTCTGCCCACAATCCATATCCTGCCACCCCGATAAACCCCAGATTCATCCAGAAGTGCTCTGCCCATCCCAAGCTCTCCAAAATCCCTGCACAGTTGCACGGGACTCGGGGGAATGCTCCCACCCAGATAAGCCCCACGTACGTGGTGAAGACGGTGAGGAGGAGGATACTTGAGAGGTATCCCCACCATCTGCTGACCGAAAAGAGCAGGAGCAGGGCAATCAGCAATTCTACAAACGGCACTGCAAAGGCCAATACTTCTGCAAGTTCTGCAGGAAAGGTCTGGTTGTGGAATGCCTTTCTGCTAGTCTCCCAGCGGATCAGCTTATCCAGACCCGTATAGGTCCATACAAGGATCAATAGGATTGATAATCTATCACTCAATTTTGCAATCATAATCAGGCTATTTCTAGCGTTTCTTAAAGCTCGGTACTAGACCGGATACCGGCTTCACAGCTGTGAAAAAAAAATATTTTATGGGACATTGTCCCAATTTTAGCCTAGGAGTTGAATAATTTGTTGATTTTCTAGGTTTTATGAAAAACATAAACTTATCTTATAGTCCTCGGTAAGTTTCTCTTTTGCAGGGAGTGTTTATGGGGAGAGCATTTATGGCGTGGACTTTAGCTGTTAGATCCAGTAAATATTGAGCCGCCATTTTTTTTAACTTAAATGAAATTGGTTATGATAATTGATATGGATTGGTCTCCTGTTCATCTCAAACCTCTTTTGGATTACTTGAAGAAGGTATCGGAAGAGGAATACACTATGCTATCTCCCTATTTTGAGATAGGCAGTTCCAAGCCGGGAGGGGTGTTGCTTAAATCAGGAGCAATAGAAATCGAATCAAGATTTATCCTTCAGGGAATGGTAGGTAAATTTTATTTAGGAAAATTGGAAAGATTGTATGTGCAAGGGGATGTTTGTGTGGAAATGGAGTCTTACGCCAACCAACTCCCCAGCAGATTTGAATTCAAGGTGTTGCAGCAGGCAAGATTTACCCGCTTACCCTATAAGAACGCCAATTTAATCCTGGAAAAACACCCCCAGTTTGAGGAGCTGTCTGAAGAATTGTACCGCCTATTTCGCTATAGGGAGGAAAAGTGGCAGGTAGTATCCTTGTTGCCTTTTGAGCAGGCCAGAACAGCATTGAACAAACATTATCCGGGATTTGAGTCTGTACTTACCCAAAAACAGCTGGCAGATCTACTGGGGGTTGACCGCAAAACAATAACACGACACAATAACAAAGAGTACGCAGAGGCCAAGCTGAAAAGAATAATCCGGTACTATAAAAGCAATTTGAAGTATCCTTTTGGGTCGAGGATTCATGATGAGGTGGATAAACTGGATGCCCAGGCATTGGTTTGGGGGGGTGTTATCCACCGGCTTTTCTCGGGAACCAAACAGGAGAATAAGTATAAGGAATTAAGGTTGACTTGGCTGTCGGCAAGGCTATATCCTGATGCAAGTTGGGAGAAGTTGACTTGGATAGCCCGCTTGTACGCACTGCTGTTTGCCATGGATGATTTTACTGATCAGTTGCCTGAAGGGATCAAGGCTGAAGTATGGGGAGAAATTTCCTGTGGGTTCTACGGAGTACTTGAGGGAGATAACTGCATGATTCTGCCAAAATCCATAATGGCCTACAGGAATGCTTTTTATGAGCTATGGATGAAGCTGCCCAAGCTGGTCAACTATGACGAAAGCTATTTGGATTACCTGAGGAATGAGATCCAACTATACCTAAAGTCCAATACCTGGGAGGCGGAAAACAGAGATCGTAAAGTTATTCCCACAATGGAAGATTATCTTATCCAACGGCCATTTTTCTCTGGAGGGCAGCTCTCCATATCCTTGACACCTTTGGCAATGGATTGTGATTACAGCGAGATCAAAGGTTCATTTACCAAATCAGAAGCTATCAGGGCGTTAGCTGCCAAATTGATTTTCATTACAAATGACCTGTTCTCCTATGAAAAAGAAAAAAAGCTTGGGGATTTTCATAATCTGATGATTTTGAAGATCCATCATGAACAGGTAAAGGAAGATCGGGCCCGGGAGGAAATTGTCGAATATCACCGACAAACGCTTCTCGAATTCACTAAGCAAGCGGAGGTCTTTAGAAAAAGCGCAAGTTCTACCGAGCAGGAGTTACTTAAGCAGATAGAGTTTAAAATTTCAGGCGCAGCGAGCTGGTCATTGTACGATACTTCACGCTATCACAGATTGTTTAACAAAGAAGAATAAAATTATGGAGAGTATTGAACTTGCAAAACGGTATTTGAATAAGCTGGATATTGAGTTGGCAAAATTCCCCATCTCAGATACAAATCCGCTGGTGATGATAGAGTCTTCTTTTTATCTGGTGGACAAAACTATCCAGGAACTTAAGGAAGGTATAAAAGAACTGGAATTTCTGGATGAGGAAGAGGAAATTGAGTTCTTCAAGGTTTACATGACAGAGTTTCTGTCCAGATCCCATTTTTTCTCGGAGCTTTTTCAAATCGAATCAGAAAGGCTTGGAATTGTGAATCAATCGGATGACTTTTTTTACTCAGGTAAGATGGAAGAAGTTAAAAAGTATTTCCAACGCTATGCTGCACTGAATAATTACCTGATAATGGGCAAATCCTATCTGGATAGAGTTTATTTCCTGCGCGGCTCAGAAGCGCCACTGATATATCCCGACTTATTCCGCCATACCATAGATTCTAGTTTTTGTACTGTATATACCCTTCATTTTGCACGGCTAAAAGCAATGGAAAAATTGATGAATTATTTGTCCAAGAAAGTCAGAGATGTCCAAGGGGAAGTTGAAAAACCGTCGGTGCCTAATCAGCAGACATCTATACTTTGGACGGGTTCAAAAGTGGAGTTGGTGGAACTCATCTATGCACTTAAAACCACTACGGTTGTCAATCATGGGAGCATTACAGTAGCTGAGCTGGCAAAGGCATTTGGTTTTTTTTTGGCAAAGAGCTAAAAGGATACTATAAAACATTTGAAGAAATCCGGGGCAGACGGAACAGCAAGACATTTTTTTTGGACAGGTGTAAGAGTAGCCTGGAATCTTTTATAGCAGAATATGAAGATAATGAATGAGCGAATGATATGAACCAATGATCAGGACGCTTCTTGATTGAGAGCAGGAGGTGTTCTGGAAACTAAACCAAGGAGGATATGAAAGCATTTGTAGAAAGGCTTTTTGGGGAGATGGAGTTATCGCTGAAAGAGGTGGCGAAGGAGACTTCAAACGAGATACAAAAAGCCGAGCGATGTTGTCAGGTGATCAATGCGATATTGATCCGGATGAAGGAATTTATGGCAGGCTATACATTCCGTGATGGGGAAGAAGAGATCCTGTTTTTCAAGGAGTACAAGCCATTGCTCTATAAGGAATTGATTTTCTACTCAGAGCTTACTTATATAGAGGCGAAAAAGCCAATTGGCAAAAAAGAGCAGATCAAAAGCTATTTCCCCCATGTGTTGGATCAGATCCAGGAGTTCTTTGTCAGGAATCACCAGCTATACATTTATTACCAACTGGGGAAGAGTGATCAGGATGAGAAACTCTTTATGAGGAATTCCATGCCTGTGTCACTGATCCGTGACTATTCCTTTGATTTTGACCCATCATTTTCCACGGTCAACAGCAGCAAGCTGGCTAAGATTATGGCCTATGAAAGCCTGACCGACCATATCCGCAAAATTATCCATAAGCTGGAAATGGGTAGTGATGCTGTAGGGAGTGAGGTTTCCGTGCATGAATGGACCGATTCAAAATCCAGCTTGATCGAGTTGGCTTATGCGTTGCATTCCAGGGGAGCAGTAAATCATGGCAAGAGTGATGTGAAGGCAATCATTTCCCTGATGGAGTCCCTGTTCAATGTACAGGTAGGGAATTTCTATCGCACCTTTCAGAGCATGCGTGGCAGAAAGAAAAACAGGACTATTTTTTTGGACAGTCTGAAGGAAAGCCTGGTGAAGCGCATGGATGATACGGATATGGGTTATCAATAGGACAAATTATGTTTTGGGAAGATGTATTTATATTAGCGGTAGGTATTTGTCTGTTGGGAGGAGGTTTTGCGCTGCGGGTATGGATTAAGCGTAGGAGATTTTACAGACGGGGTCCCGGTGGGTTGCAGCATTTTTCCAGGTATAGCAAAGCAGTCTTGATATCAACTTTTGAAGGGTTCCTAATGCTTTTGAGTATTCCAATGTTGATTCTGGGGATGTTGATTTTAATTTTTTGGTATGCGTTAGTCAAGGATATTGGTAAAGAGAAGAATAACAGGGATAAACAGACTGAAAGAATTGAGTCAGAACCTACAGCCCACTTCCTTGTTCCGGCGGAACAGGGCTTTGGCAGCAAGAAGATCTGCCCCATCCCAAAAATTCATTCCCTTGCGTCCATGAGTTGCGTGGGATAAGGCAGATTTGATCGCTGGAATGATACTTAGACATCAGAAGTTTTTTGAGCTTTAACCTGGAATAAATTGGCTCTTCTGATCAATAGCGCTGTGACAACTCAGTTCAATCATGGCGGCCTTTTTCAGGCTCTCTCTGATCAGTGTGTTTCACACTTACTTTGGAGATTTGTGGGATGCGGTTTTCAAGAAAAGTATTTCGAATTCAGCTTGGGTGAAAATAGATTTTATCATTGTCTATTTTTTGACAAAAAGGCAATAGATTTATCTTATCCCTTGCGACTTCTTTTTTAATTAATCCAATACTTTTTTTAGTAACGCAAGAAGATTTTCAAACTTCTCTGGATTTTTATTTTTTAGCTTTTCAAGGTTCTGTAATTTCCATTGTACAGCAGGGAAATGTTCAAAATTATGAATATCCCAATTCGGAGTTCCAACTCCAAAACTCACTAGGAACTCTTTGTCTTTAGCATTTAAATTTTGGTGGATAATTTCTACTAATTTCTCCCTGGTATCTTCAAAATCTTCATAGGAAAAGGATTCAGTACTCATGCCTTCAAATTGATTGGAAAAGGTTTCCCTTTGGTCAATAAAATTGGGCTGAAGCATTTCGTGTAAGGGTCGGTTACTGCATAAAAGGAACAATAGGAAGCCCTTTTTGATTTCCTCTGTAAATCCTTCATTTTCCAAGAGGTATTTTATATCAAATAAATCTCTAGGATGCTGGCGGTCTAATGCAGCGCAAATTTTCCCGCCATACAATTGCCCTATTGAAACCACTGGTATGGCACAAAAAGCATCATACTCCTCTTGCGTCTTTTCGCAGAGAGTTAACATTACAGTTTCATTCATGATCCCTCTGTTAATTTGGTTCACTTCCAATTTTATCTGTGCGTTTCTGGTCGTGACCTGAAGTTTCAATGTTTCCTCATTAAGGGTAACTGTTGCTTCTGGAAGAATTTTTTCCAGTTTTATTTTTATATGGTCTAGTCTTTCAATAATGTTTTTAAAGGATTCCTCGCGGTCCTCCACTGGAATGTACGTTAAATCAATATCTACAGACAATCTAGGCATGTCCCGGACAAATAGATTGATAGCTGTACCTCCATGTAGCGCAAAAATCGGCTCCTTTGCCACTTCTGGCAATACCTGTAACAATAAGGAGACTTGTTTCTTATATTTACTCATGATTCTCTAACGGTCTGGGGACAGTGATTTGATATTTGGATATATAGACACCATCCTTAACCAGTGATCGTTTTCCTCTCCCAAGGTCTATTTTTTCAAGATTTATATATTTAAACCAATCGTGCCCCGCTTTTTCTGCCATATATAGGAACAGTCGGTTCACTTTTACTGATGTACAAGCTTCCAAAAGTTCATTTACCTGCTTCGGTCTTAGGTTGTTCAAGCCTTCCATCAATTCGTAACACTCGATGATATCTTGCTTTTTGGGTGTTAGGAAGAGGCATTCCATTAAAGCCCTAACGGGGTTGGATATTGAAAGACTAAATGCTCCTTGTTCCACAGTTTGTAATCCTATGCTGGAAGGAAGAAAGGAGGAGCTGAAGTAGTTTACATTTACACCCCAATTGTATTTTAAAAACCAAGCCGGTAATTTTTCTTCGCCTCCCCCGAACAGCGTTATTTGTTTTGTTAATAGTTCCAAATAATGGGTTTTTCCCAATAGAGATAAGGCAGTCTTACCTCCAGGATGGATATTCAGATTTGCCTGTTGCTGCAATGCATATATTGCTCCTTGATAGGTAGGTTGATCTCCTTTTCGCATCCAGGCTCCTGTGCCAACTGAATATATCCAATTACTTTTTTTATATCGATTGAGCAATTGGGTGGAATATCCGTTTTCAGTTAACCATGAGCTTAAAAAAACAACTCCTGGGGGTTGTGAATTAAGTAGGCGGATTATTTTTTGCTCATTTTCCAAACTAATAGTGTGTTTTTTTAGTATTTCCTAAACCATTGAAATTGGGTGTTTGTTTTCTTTCAAATATAAAAACTAATAGTTTGTAAAATAGTACTTTTTTAAACAAAAGTAAGGGCAAAATTCAGATATTCATGAGGCGATTTCCATAATCGCCAGTAAAATATATTTTCAGTGTGATCAACCCTCATACGATTTTGTTAAATTTTTGAGTTTGGAACTTAGGATAGTCAATCCTGCTTTTTCCAGACTCTCCGCGATAATGGTATTCAGTTCCTCTTCTGACTCTTTGGAAATCAGGATTGCAGGATTTCCTGATTCTGATTTTTGTTCCATACCTCTTGTAATTACTTCAGTTAAGAGCAATACGGTTTTGCGGGGAATTTTCAGATCGATTTTTACCGTGTCGTGCATTCCGGGTACGGCAAGGAGTGTATCGTAGATTGTTTCAAGTGATGAGATAGCCATAGCTTCATTGATTTTAGATGTAGAATAATTTCATGGCTAAAGCTACTCTGATCCAATGATTTGAGCCTATTTAGAAATTGATCAGGATAGGTAAATGATTCCATCACTTTTTATACTTGTATCACCCGATGGGAAGAATTGTAATGCCAAAGATGATTTTCTCAATGTATCAGAATCATTCTAAAAGCTAACGGGATTTCCTGTGTCCTCCGAAATCGGCAAGATGTACGGTTGTATCACAACCGGATCTTGAAACCCCTAACTCCGAAGTCGTGGGGTTTGAGTTTGTAAAGATGTTGAACAGTGAAAATGAACTGCGAAGATGGAAGAAAACAAGAGAAACAAATGGCTGCATATCCGATTGACTGACCGTGAATTGCTGAAGCTAAAGGCAAATTTTGGGGGGACCGTTCACGATAGTTTAAGTGATTATTCCAGAAGGATATTGCTCAAAAAGGTGGTGATTGGCAGGTATCGGGATACCGGGATTCAGGAACTTTTAAAAGAGTTGACTACACTGAAGCGGGATCTCCATGGCCTTGCCACCAACTATAACCAGTTGGCTAAAAAGATGAATACGGCTAATGATGATGAAATAAATTCCAACCGTTTCCAGGTTGAGAAATTGGAGCAAAGCATCCAAGAATCACTGAAGCGAGTGAACAGATTTGTTGATCAAACCGTGGAGAAATGGTTGCAATCATAAAGACCAGCAAGTCTTTGAGACGACCGTTTCACTACAATGAAAATAAGGTGAAGGAGGGTGTGGCTGAATTGCTTTTAGCCCAGAATTACCCCATGAAAAATGCGGATCAGACTGCTGATTTGCGCCTGAAATACCTGCTCAAATTGGCAAGTCTTAACTCCAGAGCGTCGGTAAATGCAGTCCATATTTCTTTGAATTTTGCCCCCGGCGAGGACTTTGAAAAAGAGAAATTACAAGAGGTTACCAAGGAATATATTCGTGGGATCGGCTTTGAAAACCAGCCTTACCTGGTCTATAAACATACCGATGCAGGCCACCCACATCTGCATATTGTGACGACGAATATTGAGCTCGACGGCAAGCGGATTCCCTTGCATAATATCGGTAAACTCAAGTCTGAACCGACCCGAAAAGCTATCGAGATGGAGTTTGGACTGGTACCAGCCGAGTCCCAGAAACAGGGACTTTTTATCGCCAAACCAGTTGCCATTTCCAGACTGGACTATGGTAAATCTGAAACCAAACGGGCAATAGGAAATGTGCTTCAGCATGTGCTTAAAAACTACAGATTCACTTCCCTGCCAGAGCTGAACGCAGTACTGAGCCAATACAGGATAGTTGCCGATAGGGGAAGAGAAGAATCACGGATTTTCAAAAACAGGGGATTGGTTTATCGGGTGATGGATGATCAGGGAAACAAGGTCGGGGTGCCGATCAAAGCAAGTAGTTTTTATTTCAAAGCAACACTGAATTCCATTGAATCCAAATTCAAATCCAATGAAATGAAGCGTAAAAAACAACTTAAATCCACCCGCTCAGCCATTGATTTAACGCTGGTGAAGATGTCGGGAAAGAGTTTAGATGAGGTGATTAAAAACCTAGAAAAGCAGGGGATCGCTACTGTAAAAAGAGAGAATCTAGAGGGGAGATTATATGGGATCACCTTTGTCGATCATAGAACCAAATGTGTCTTTAACGGAAGTGCATTGGGGAAGAATTATAGCGCAAAAGGGTTGATGGATAGAACAGCTATTCGATCAGAAAAGAGTGGGTTTAGACCGGAATTACTTACAAAGGCAGGCAGGCAAATGGGGGGTAAGCAAGAGGGTCAGCAAACAATTACGATAGGAGAGATCGGACAAACACAACATGCATTAAACGATTCGAGGGGTCTGTTGGAAACAGTGGTTTCGCCTGAAGAAACCTATAGCTACCTGCCTTTTGAGTGGCGGAAAAAGAAGCGGAAGAGGAAGAAAAAAGTAACAAAGTAAGTATTTAAACCAAGGGAAGATGGGAATGCAGACAGGGGAAAACGAACAGGGTTTACGCAAGATTTTGGATATGACCCGGTTGATGGGTGTCGGAGTTTTAGGACTTCATTTTTACTACTATTGCTATGCTACATTCAAGGATTGGGGTTTGGTTTGGGATCTGACGGATAGTGTGCTGAGGAATATTTCCGGGACGGGTCTGTTTCTGGATTTCCATGCTTCGAAGTTGATTGCATTGGCGATGCTTGGGATTTCCCTGTTGGGAATTAAGGGTAGAAAGAGTGAGAATTTGAGTTCAAAAACAGCTTTTGTATACGGTGTATTAGGTCTGGGAATTTATTTTGGAAGCTATGCGATAATGAGCTGGCAAGCTCCATTGGAATGGGTTTCGACTGCTTACATGTCATTGACCTCAGTCGGTTTTTTATGCATACTTTCGGGAGGAACCAAGCTATCCAGAATTATACATGACAAACTCAGCAGCGATATTTTTAATACAGAAAATGAAACGTTCCCGCAGGAAGAACGGCTGATTGAGAATGAATTCTCGGTAAATCTACCTGCAAAATATAATTTGAAAGGAAGGCTCAGAAACAGCTGGATCAATATCATCAATCCCTTTCGTGGCCTGATGGTACTTGGGACACCGGGGTCAGGGAAAAGCTATTTTGTCATCCGCCATGTGATTACACAGCATATCAAAAAAGGGTTTTCCATGTTTGTGTATGACTTCAAATTCGATGATCTGTCATCCATAGTTTACAATACTTGGTTGAAAAATAAGGCTAGTTATAAAGTGGTTCCCGAGTTATATGTGATCAATTTTGATGACCTCACCCGGAGTCACCGCTGCAATCCTTTGGCACCGGAAACCATGTTGGATATTACCGATGCGGCGGAATCGGCACGGACTATTTTGATGGGTCTGAACCGAGAGTGGATCAAAAAGCAAGGAGACTTTTTTGTGGAATCACCGATCAATTTTCTGACTGCCATCATCTGGTTTTTGAGCAAATACAATGATGGGGAATTCTGTACTTTACCCCATGTCATTGAATTGATGCAGGCAGATTACGATGAATTGTTCACGGTTTTAAGAACGGAAAAGGATATTGATGTCTTGATCAATCCCTTTGTGAATGCCTACCTGAATGATGTAATGGAGCAGCTGGAAGGACAGATAGCTTCAGCCAAAATATCCATGGCGCGGCTGTCCTCAGCACAGTTATACTATGTGCTTTCCGGCAATGATTTTACACTGGATATCAATAACCCCAAGGAACCAAAGTTGGTTTGTATGGGCAACAATCCCCAGAAAATCCAGATTTATGGAGCCGTACTTTCACTGTATGTAAACCGTCTGGTGAAGCTGGTAAACCAAAAGGGAAAGCTAAAAAGCAGTCTGATTTTCGATGAGTTTCCGACCATCTATTTAAATGGTATGGACAGTTTGATTGCCACTGCCCGGAGCAATAAAGTAGCAACCACTTTAGGTATTCAGGATCTCAGCCAGCTGCGGAAAGACTATGGGCGGGAGCTTGCAGATGTGATCATGGGGATAGTTGGTAACATTGTTTCGGGACAGGTGACGGGGGATTCTGCCAAACAATTATCGGATAGGATAGGGAAGATCATGCAGGACAGACAGAGTCTTTCGATCAACAGTGCAGACACTTCAATCAGCAAATCAAAACAGCTGGAATCAGCCGTTCCTCCATCTACTATTTCCTCCCTTTCCTCAGGTGGATTTGTCGGTATGGTAGCTGATAATCCGGACTGTAAAATGACTCTGAAAGCTTTTCATTCGGAGATCATCAACGACCACAATGCCCTAAAAAAGGAGCAGGATAACTATGTTCCCATACCTGAAATCCGAAAGATAAGTAGCACTATTGTGCAGAGAAACTACCTTCAGATCAAGCAGGATGTGCAGGATATTATCCTTTCTGAAATGAGTAGGCTATTGAATGATCCAGGGCAGAGGCATTTGGTGATTAGGAAGGGGTGAGAAAAGACAACGTCATCTCCTGCGGTAATTCCTGTCTTGATAGTTAATAATATTAGAATACTCTCCGCATTACCTTCAAAATACTAGTATAGGATCTTTTAAAAATTTCATGAAAAATCATAGAGACATGAGTAAGGAACCTAAAGTGTAACTTTTTAATTGCTAGACTTTAGGTTTTATGGATTAATTATCTATTTCTCTATTTTTATTTTCTTCCTGATTATACCTTCTTCGCTGATTATGTGGAGATAGTAAAATCCTCTCTTAAATCCAAGAACTGGGATTTTGTTTATTTTGTCTTCCATTTTACGCGTGAAAACTTCATTTCCTGATTCATCATAAACCTTAACCTCGAATGGCTGCAGTTCTCTTGAGGTAGTATCAATCTTCTCCGCCTCAATTGTAAGTTCATTTATTACCGGGTTTGGATAGGCCGAATAGTTAAAGGATTGTATTCTGTTTACACGGATCTGTGAGGGTTGTTGTGAACTTCCGCAGCCGTTTCTAGCCCTTACAAAAATATCCCCAAAGGTTTGATTGGGGTTAATGCTTACAGTAATTGTATTGTCATTCGTACCACCACCTGATACAACCGTCAAAGAATTTGATACAGTCCACGTATAACCGGTGTACACACCTGCAAAAGAAGGAGCTGTAAAAGTCCCACCGCCATACACATTGAAACTTTGAAATGAAGTACTCGGCAAACCAGGGATTCCTACCCAAATGTTCCTGATCTTTTCGAAATTACACCCGTTTGGATTAGTCACGGTGGACTTTACCCAACCTGGAGAGTAACTGGAAGGGTTAGTTGGCACTACCTGAAGTGTAGAGCTACTTCCAGGGTTGATTCTCTGTAGATTACTGCTATAAGTCCAGGAAACTGATGATCCTGCCGGCAATGCCCCCACAGAAAATGTGGTTCCGCAAGCCCCATTGTCTTGCCCGATTATTGCTTGGATATCATTTTCTACTTCGATTTGCTTGGTTGCCGTATGTGATCCGCATGATCCCGATAAATTTGCTGTTACCGATATGTTCCCACTATCTTTAGCAGGTATGATTGTAACACTTCTCCCCGAACCTTGAACCTGCCATCCCGCAGGGACGCTCCAAGAGTATGACCCTGCACATGACAAAGAAGGTATAGAGGCGGTGAAAGGAACTCCACATTTGAATTCCGTTGTAGAAGTCGTTATCGCCGGCATTACCCTCGTTACATATAGGGTATGCTATAGTTGCTATAGTGAGGTGTACCTTTGCCTTCGGTATCAGTATATGCTCTGACCTTAATTTCTCCACCTGCACAGTTTCCAGGTGTAAGTTGAATAGAACTTGCAGTAGGCTCATCAATTCGAAAGGTTCCTGTTGCTCCATTAGGACCTGTCCAACCAGGTGGAATTGTCCACTCATAACCGGAAGCAACTTTTGGAGGATTCCCCGGTGATTCGGAATTTGGTATTATTGCTGGTGCAATACCATACCACGCTGTTGGCTTAGAGCAGAATTGGACGCTTTGTGAAGGTCCGCTCATTCCACCTGGGTTGAAATTAACCAGAGATAAAATCCTTATATTTGATACAGAGCCATTAGCCCCTCCCCCGCAACTGACATTTATGGCCGCATCTGGCAAGTTTGTCATATTCCACTTTACTTTAACTTTAGTAGCAGAGGTTATAATAGATTGAGCATCTTGGAAATCTGGAAATACACCTAAAGAAGCTGTCCAACCATAATCATTACATCCTGAAATTGAGGATCGTGTGTATTCAACTGTTTCCCCTGCCCATACTTTGGTTGAAACAGGGGAAAGCGATATAGTTTGAGCAAGAGTATCCACATTAAAATTGGAAATGTAGAAAAAAAGAATGGCTATAAAATGTAATTTTGATTTCATAGTTTAAAATTTGATCGTTAGGAGTAATTGATTGAATGGGATAAGAGATAAATAGTTATTAGAATATCTATATCTTCCTGTGGCATTTGATTTTTTCGCATCTTCTATTAATTGTTTTTTTGGTGGAAGAGGCTGATTAGGTTCAATAGGTAGGTAATAGTCAATACCTATGTTATCTTCTAGGTGATAGGATATGCTAGATTCAAGTCTTAGTGAAAGTCTTTCTGTTATTGATTGAATAATTCCAAAGGAGCCATTTAAATGGTAATTATTGGATCTGTAATCACTATAATCAAAAATATAATTCTCCGGACTGATGAATTTGGTTTGATGTTTTCTAGTTAATAATTGGTTGAAGCCTACATCAGCTGCCCAATACAAGGACATTCCATTCCCTACTTGAAAGTTTGCAAAATCACGTTCAATCCCGAGTACAACTAAATAATTGTAATTCTGAACTTCATCAATCTGGTTACTATTTTTTAATTTTGGTTTATAGAAATCCATGTCAAAACCTAATCTACTTCTCAACGAGAATCCCTTTTCACCGATTTTCCGTGTGGAGAAGAGGGAATAATCTGGCAGTTGGTTTTTATCGAATAGGGACAATAGATCTGCCCCGACTTCCCATTTCTGGGACTTTGAGGTTTGGGAAAAACAGGGCTGGAGGTAGATTAAAGAAACAGCAAGAATTAGAAATGACTTTAAACTGTGTTTTTTTAGTTTCATATAATTAAGGGTTTAGTGTTTCGAAGTGCTAAATTATAAGTTTGACTATAGAATCAAGATATCAAATGTTAATAATTAGGGGTGCATTTGATAACTAAATCCAAAAAAGTGCTCATTATCACGAATTGAGGCTTTGAGATATTTCGTTTTGGGTGTACTAAGCGCAGATTCAAAAACAGGAAAGTGTCCAAACTATAATCTATCCCCCATGGAGTCTAAAAAATGGACGTTTGTTGAGACAGGAGTGAGAAAGAATGTTTCTTTGAAAAATATGCCTTTATTGTTTTATAAACTCCTCTCTCAAATCAAAAGCTAATAAACTTGAAAATTACCATTTTTGGAGATTGCTAATCTTATCTTGGAATATTGGATAGTTTATCGATTCTTTGAAGAAGTGTTTTTATATCAACCAAAAAGGAAGGGTCAGACTGAATATGACCCCAATAATAGTATGATTTGGAGAAATTAGTAATTCCTATTCAACACACTAATCACCAATTTCTTTACCGTCTCCATTTCTTCCGGTTTACTTGAAGCGATGAACAAGGTCAAGCTTGCCAAGGCATCATTGCTGATGATTGAAATTCCCTCCTCGTTATGCAACAAACCGTTTGACTGCAAAAAGAGAAGAAAGCATGCTGCGGCAATCCGTTTGTTGCCGTCAACAAAGCCGTGATTTTTGACGATCAGGTATAGGAGCGTTGCGGCTTTTTCTTCCAGGGTCGGATAGAAATCCTCTTCTCCAAATCCTTTACTAATCTGCGAAATTGCACTTTCAAAGCTTCCATCTTTTTCTTTCCCAAACACTCCAGACTCAAATTCTGATTTCATTGCCTGAATTACTTCTTTGTAATCAGCCAACTCTGGATAATTTGCCTGTCTTTTAGTTAACCCTTTTTTATCCAGGTTCTCGTGATCATAATCATCAAGCAACTCAAGCCCTTTTGCAAATTGATTAAGCCAGTCCAAATTTTGATCTTGAGCTTTTTGCTCAATCGCACGGCTTAAGATCCGGATTCCGTCTTTAAGGGTTTGAACTTCTTGTTGCTTCTGAGAAAGTCTACTCTCATTAATAGCATAGCCCTGGACAAGGAAGTCTTTGAGCCGTTGGGTTGCCCATTGACGGAATTTTATACCATTTTTTGAATTTACTCTATAGCCAACTGATATGATCATGTCGAGATTGAAGTGATCGATATTTCGTTCAATTTTCCTTTTACCCTCCAGTTGAACTATCCGGAAATTCCGGATAGTTGGTTCCTTTTCCAATTCCTGACTATTATAAATTGTTTTGATATGTTCATTTATTGTTCTTACGTCCTTACCAAAAAGCTCAGCCATTTGCTTTTGATTTAGCCATACTGTTTCCTGTTCAAACTTTACCTCAATTTGAGTCTGTCCATTTGCGGCTTGATATATTTCGATTTGATTTTCCATTGTTCGGTTCAATTTAAGTTTCATTTGTGGGTTTCTGGCTCTTCATTCAAAGAGAAGTCAGTTAGGACTCATTGAAGCTTCTCCCTTAAAGCCTTCATGTCAAAACTTATCTTCGTATCCAGGATTTTGGCATAATGCTGCGTCTGTTTAAGGGATTTGTGACCGAGCATTTTTGATACGGTTTCGATAGGTACTCCATTGGCCAAGGTAATGGTAGTTGCAAATGTGTGCCGTGCAATATGAAAGGTGAGCGGTTTATTGATCTCACATACGTCAGCGATTTCCTTCAGATACGAATTCATCTTTTGGTTGCTCAATACTGGCAATACATGAGTTCCTTCCTTACATTGAGGGTGGTCTCTATACTTTTTAATAAGCTCCAAAGCTTTTGGCAATAAGGGCAAACGGGTAGGAGAGTCCGTTTTTTGCCTCTGAGTATAGATCCATTGCTCTCCGTCAATACCTGTTGCTATTTGATTTTTTCTAAGGTTTTTGACATCAATGTAGGCAAGGCCAGTATAGCAGCTGAATAGAAAAATATCCCTCACATGGTTGAGCCGTTCAGTTGCGAATTGTTTTTCAGATATCTTTTGGATTTCAATCCATGATAGAAAGTCCCGATTGACTTCCTTTTTGACCATCTTGAACTGAACAAATGGATTTCTGATCAACCATCCGTTTTTTATGCAGATCAGTACAATCTTTTTAAAATTGGAAAGGTATTTCACTGTGGTATTGTGACTGCAGTTCTGTACCGACCTTAGCCAAAAAGAATATCCTGAGATAAATTCATAATCCAGAAGTTGGATGTCCATGTCATCCGCTCCATATTTCCATTGGATAAATGAGCGGGTATGATCCAATGAGGTTCTGTATCGCTGCAGGGTACCGGGAGCAAATTCTTTTCCCAATAACGCTTCGACTTGTTCATTATGCTCCCTGAAAATCTCCAGTATCATCTTTTTCTTCTCACCGACTCCAAGAAGGACATTCTTTAAAGCTTCTGCAGTGACTTCTCTGTCCGATTCAATCAGTTGTTTTTTCGCCTGTAGCGTTTTATAGGAAAGTGTATCCAGGAATGCGTTTAATGTCCTGCTGTCCTCTTTGTTCCCTTCGGCTCTTCCGGCTGAACCATTCCATCTTGAAGGGTTCCAAAGTCTCTTGGTAGAAATTTCTTTGGAAATCCCATCGACGGTAATTCTGAGGTAAACATACCTCTCTTTTTTTGTGGATTTTTTGGACTGTTTCAAAAAGAAGAGCAATCCGAAGCTTTTTTCTAACATGATTTGGTTAGTTAGGTTGAATAAAATTCGGAATACAAGCTCTAAATCACAAGATGTTCACTTATTGAACATGTTGATAATCAAAATAATATAATGCTCCCAGTGCGTCTTTTTTTTTCAGGTAGAGGACTACACGAATGACGCACTGGAATTACAGGCAATTGTGAAGATTTTACGGGTTTTTGACCATAAAAAAAGCCTGTAAAGAATTTCTTTACAGGCTTTTTTTGAATCTGATGAGTTGAATAAAGCGAAAATCTGATTTTTAATGTACTGATTATCAGTGCTTTGCGCTTTTATTCTTTCTTGAAGTGACTTAATAAATCTTTTTTCAAGAAGCTTGTTGACTTTTTCAACAAGGTACTCAGCAGAGGAAGAGGGATTCGAACCCCCGGTACCTCTCGGTACAACGGTTTTCAAGACCGCCGCATTCGACCGCTCTGCCATTCCTCTAGGTCGTTCTTAGGTTTGTGCCTGATTTGGATTGCAAAAGTAGGAGAAAAGTAAACTTTTGCAAAACCTAAACCGGATTTTTATGCTAACTTCCTGATTGTTTTTGATTTAATTTTCTGCTCTGCATAGAATTTGTGTATTGAATGTTAAAATAACTTCTCAGATCCTATGGACTCCCCGAAAAGTTGGGGCGGAGTTATTCAGGAACAGCTCTTTTTTCTTCACGGACCAACTCCTCAATTCCATTTCCCTCCCGTTTTTTCTTTTCTTCTATCAGGTCCAAACTCACATTTACCTCAAAACATACCAGGATGATGATCGATGTGATAAGTAGCCATAGCATCAAAGCGATCAATGTTCCGATGGAGCCGTAGAGCCTGTTGTAGCTGGCGAAATTGTTCAGGTAAAACGTGAAGCCATAGAATCCTACTGTAATCAACAGTCCGGCCAACTTGGCCCCTTCAGAAAAGAATTTCCACTTATCGTGAACGGCAGGGGCAAACCTAAAAATAAACGCTGTAGTGATGTAAAACATAAACAGTAGGATGAGGAACTTCAGACTGGAGAACAAGAAATACATAAACCCTGAGTTGAACACTTGCAACTCATCTAGGCGCCGGATGATGACCCCGCCCACGATCATTACCAAACTAGCCGTAATTACTGTCAGGGCAAGTATAAGCACGATACTGACAGCTATGCCTCTGCTTTGAAAAAAGCCTCTGTTGTCTTTGGTCTGATACACGGAGTTAAAGGAGTTCATCATGGAGACCACACCTTGGGTGGAAGCAAAGAGGGCAAAGAAGAAACCCAAAGAAAGCAGGCTTTGTCTCGGCTTGGACACAATATCCATGATCGTCCCTTCAGATTGGGTGTAGATTTCCTCTGGCAGGATCTCCTGGGTGAAGGTGAGGATGTTCTCCGTAGTGATATAGGGGAAAATGTCCTGTAAATAGGGGATAAGGTTGAGCAGAAAAAGAATCATGGGGAAGAGTGCTATGGTATAGCTGAAAGCCATCGATCCGGCCCGCTCTAAAATGTCGTCTTTTCTCAGCTGGAGCAAAAAAATCCTACCCAGATCATATAGGTTTTTGTCGGGGTCTCCGAAATGGATTTTCTTTAGCTTTCTGGCTTGCCATAGCAGCCTGACTTCTAACCTAAGGATTTTTGTTTTAATCACGTTGTCCTACATCTTGAAAATACCCTTCCAATAAAGCTAATAAATTATGCGGAGGTCTGGTGGGACGATGGTTGTCTTTTTTGAGGAAGGTGAGAATAGTCCAGCCTTCTGTGATCAGCTCCCCATGTTCATTGAACACCTCATATTCAAATCGGATCCGGGCTCCGGGCAGTGAGGGAATCCGGGTCTTGATGGTGAGCAGTTCATCGTATTTGCCCGGTTTTATATAGCGAAAATGACTTTCCAGTACGGGCATCATCACTCCTTCTTCCTCCATTTCCCTGTAGCTAAACCCCACGCTGCGCATGGCTTCCACCCTGGCCACTTCGAAGTACATCGCATAGTTGCCATAATAGACATAGCTCATCTGGTCAGTCTCTGCGTACCTTACTCTGATTTGGGTCTGGGCAGTGTACATGTCAATATATTTGAGCGGCATTTAGGGCTGCCTGATATCTCCTCGCGTTAGCAGTATGCTGCGCAAGTGTGACGGCAAAGGCATGGTATCCGGAAAAATCCTCCTTAGCACAGAAATATAGGTAATCGTGATTTTCCGCGTTTAGCACAGCGTCCAATGAGTTGATGTCGGGAAGATTGATAGGGCCAGGAGGAAGGCCGGCATACATATAGGTGTTGTATGGGCTGTCGGTTTCTTTGTGTATGTTGAGAACCCGCTTCAGTTCAAAATCCCCTAAGGCGAATACTAGGGTAGGATCAGCCTGAAGCGGCATATTCAGCCTCAATCTATTCAGATAGACACCGGCGATTTTTGGACGCTCGTCCGCCTTCTGGCTTTCTGCCTGCACTATGCTTGCCAGGGTGCTTGTTTCTTTTGGGTTTAGGCCAAGTAAACTTGCTTTTTGTCTGCGAGTATCTGTCCAGAAACTGTTGTATTCCCTATACATGCGGTCAAAAAGTGCCTCTGGACTGGTATTCCACCACAGCTCATAAGTATTGGGGATGAACATGCTCATGATCGTCTCTTCCTCAAAATCAAATTTCCGTATATAGACAGAATCTTGAATCAGGTCAAGAAACTGATCGCTGGTGATCTCTAGGTTGGCGGTGATCTTTTCTGCCAGGTCCTCCTTGGTTCTCACGTTGTTGAAAGTGATGCGGACGGGGGTCTGTCTGCCGGAGCGTAATAGTCTGACCAGTTCAAGATTGGTCATTTTAGGAGTGAGGGTGTAGAGCCCTGGTTTCACCGCTTCCTGATAGTCCAGGATCTTTGCCACGAAGCTAAAGCTTACCAAATCATTTACGACTTGATCATCATATAGCCTGTTTGCGACAGTCTTATAAGTGTCATTGCTTCCTATCTTCAGCATGTAATTCTGGTCAGAATCTATCAGCACATTCGGGCTGAAAAATACCTGATAGAAATAAAAACTCATGGAAATCGCGGTCACTGATACCGCAATGATCAGCACGAGGTAGATGTTTTTTCTTTTATCGCTTTGCATACAAGGGACAAAAATAGGGAAAATCTAAGTTGGAGTTTGTGCCAGAGGGAAGTGAATGATACCTTTCTGGCAAAAAAATAATGCCATGGGAGTACTATTGGTCACCTGCGCCGTGCTTTTTTCGGGCCAGAAAGTGCTTTGTGCCCAGCGATCTTCGACTATGCCGCTTCCCGGTCTATGGGAATTTCCCGGCGGTAAAATTGAAGAGGGTGAGAGTCCTGAGGAATGCTTGAACAGAGAGGTCAGGGAGGAATTGGGTATAAGCATCGATATTGTGCGCCCCATGGATCCATCTGAGTATTCCTACACACCCGGAACACTCATCCATCTGCTTCCATTTATTTGCTGTTGGGCAGGTGGTGAGCTTACTTTGACAGAGCACCAAGCGGTAAAATGGTCGGGAAAGGAAGAATTGATGACTTTGGAATGGGCGCCGGCGGATATGCCTATTGTGGAGGAATTGCTGGGTAAATGGAACAATATTCAAAAACAACTAGTTGATTACACCAAAGAAACTTAAGATATGCCCGCTGAATTGATCCGACTATATGAGGAAAACCCAGACCAGGACAAGATCAGAAAAATCGCCGCCACGCTTCGTGATGGTGGCGTGGTGATCTATCCTACAGATACGGTCTATGGTATGGGCTGTGATATCATGAACGTACGTGCTGTAGAGCGGATATGCAAAATCAAGGGGATCAACCCTAAAAAGCATAATTTCTCTATTATCTGTGCTGACCTGAGTAATATTTCCCAGTTTACCAAGGTGATCAGTAAGCCGGTTTTCAAGATGATGAAAAAAGGATTGCCAGGCCCCTTTACCTTTATTTTGGAAGCTAGTAATCAGGTCCCGAAGATTCTGCACAGCAAAAAGAAAACACTGGGGATCAGGGTGCCGGACCATAATGTGCCTAGGATGCTGGTGGAAGAACTGGGGCATCCCATACTCACCACTTCCATCAATGACGAAGATGAAGTGATAGAATACAGTACCGATCCGGAATTGATTTTCGAAAAATACCAACATCTGGTCGATGTGGTGATAGATGGGGGATATGGGCAGAATATAGCTTCTACCGTATTGGATTGCACGGGCTATGAAGTAGAAGTGCTTAGAGAAGGTTTGGGCAAACTGGAGAATCTGGAATAGTCACATGGCAAAAATCATCGCAGTGGACCTGCATTATTTTCCAAACCTGGAGTTTTTTGCGGCTATATCCGGAGCAGATGAGCTCCTGTTTTTCCCGGAGGAAACTTATCAAAGGCAGTCCTTTTTCAACCGCACCCAAATACGGCTCGCCAATAAGGTAGGGACGCTCAGTGTACCTATCCAAGGACGGAGACCGAGACTTCCACAGAAAGATATCAAGATCGATTATACCCAAAACTGGATCAATATTCATCTTAGAAGTATTCAGAGTGCTTACGGGAAAGCACCTTTTTTCGAATATTATTTTCCTTATTTCGAACAGATGTTTCACAAAAAAACGGAGAGTTTGTGGGAATTGAACTGGCAAATACTGACAATATGTCTCAGGCTTTTGGGGATGCCTGTCAAGATGCGGGTGTTTGATAACAGTAGGGTTGATTCTTGGTCTGATGATATAAGAGGGCAACTGGTGCCCCCAGTGCCTTTTTCAGAGCGGGATTACTATAAAGCAACACCCTATTTCCAACTTTTTGGCTTAGACTTTGATCCTAACCTGAGCATTCTGGATTTGTTGTTTTGTGAAGGGCCAGCATCGAAAGGAATAGTATTAAAGTCTGTAAAAAAACAATGAACAATCTATAAAAGGATTGTGTTTTCAAAACAAATTCGGTAACATACGTACAGGATTATTAAACAATCATATAGGAATTCAATGGAAGCAAAATTTTCGAACAGAGTCAAAGAGGTGATCTCTCTTAGCCGCGAAGAAGCTCTTCGCCTGGGACATGATTACATTGGCACAGAGCACCTCTTATTGGGGATGATTCGCGAGGGTGAAGGTGTTGCTGTTTCCATTCTTAAGAAATTGGGAGTGCCAATGGATGAGTTGCGTAATGCGATAGAACGGGCCGTGAAAGGTACCGCAAATCACAACGTAAAAAATATGGCCAATATCCCTCTGACCAGACAGTCGGAGAAGGTGTTGAAAATCACGTATTTGGAAGCTAAAATATTCAAAAGTCAACTGATCGGGACGGAGCATTTGCTTCTTTCGATTTTGAGGGATGAAGACAATATTGCCACTCAGATACTCAACAAATTTGAAATCAATTACGATTCGGTAAAGGAGATGCTGGAAATGTCATCGGACAGTTCGCCTCGTTCCAGAGCTGAGGCTGAGGATGGAGATGACGATGGTTCCAAGCTTTTTGGTTCTTCGAGCGGAAGCTCCGGAACATCTAAGCCCGGCGCCGAGAAGTCCCGAACTCCCGTTTTGGATAATTTTGGTAGGGATCTGACCAAAATGGCCGAGGATGATAAGCTGGACCCAATAATCGGTCGTGAGAAGGAAATCGAGCGCGTGGCTCAGATTCTTTCCAGAAGAAAGAAAAACAATCCGATCTTGATCGGTGAGCCTGGCGTGGGTAAGACAGCGATTGCCGAGGGCTTGGCTCTCAGGATTATCCAGAAAAAGGTTTCACGGGTATTGTTCAATAAACGGGTAGTTACCCTGGATTTGGCTTCCTTGGTAGCAGGCACGAAATATAGGGGACAATTTGAAGAGAGAATGAAGGCCGTGATGAACGAACTGGAAAAGTCCCCAAATGTGATCCTGTTCATCGATGAGCTGCATACCATCGTAGGTGCAGGTGGGGCTTCGGGTTCCTTGGATGCGTCAAATATGTTCAAGCCGGCCTTGGCTCGTGGAGAAATCCAATGTATAGGAGCTACCACTTTGGATGAGTATCGCCAGTACATTGAGAAAGATGGGGCTCTGGCAAGAAGATTCCAGATGGTGATGGTAGATGCCACCACCCCTGAGGAGACTGTACAGATCCTAAATAATATTAAGGATAAGTACGAGGATCATCACAATGTCAATTATACCGATGAGGCTATTGTTGCTTGTGTGAAACTTTCTGACCGATATATTTCTGACCGATTCCTACCGGATAAAGCCATAGATATTTTGGACGAGGCGGGAGCTAGAGTCCATATCAACAATATTCATGTACCTGAAGAAATCCTGAAGCTTGAAGCTGAGGTGGAGGATATCAAGACTGAGAAAAACCGTGTGGTGAAATCCCAGAAATACGAGGAAGCCGCTCAACTGAGAGATAAGGAGAAAAAATTGCTTGAGCAATTAGAGACTGCCAAAAACAAGTGGGAAGAGGAAAGTAAATCAAAGAGATACACTGTCGATGAGGACCACGTGGCGGAGGTAATCGCCATGATGACAGGTGTTCCTGCGAAGAGAATAGCGCAGAATGAAGGTGTGAAATTGCTGGGTATGAATACGGAGCTTTCGGGTAAGGTAATCGGACAGGATGAGGCGATCAAGAAGCTGACTAAGGCTATCCAAAGAACCAGGGTTGGCTTGAAAGATCCTAAAAAGCCGATAGGTTCCTTTATCTTCCTAGGCCCTACGGGAGTTGGGAAAACGGAGTTGGCCAAGATGCTTGCGACTTACCTCTTTGACAAGGATGATTCTCTGATCAGAATAGATATGTCTGAGTACATGGAAAAGTTCTCCGTGTCCAGATTGGTAGGAGCGCCTCCAGGCTATGTAGGTTATGAAGAAGGCGGACAGTTGACAGAGAAAGTCAGAAGAAAGCCTTACTCTGTAGTGTTGCTTGATGAGATAGAGAAGGCTCACCCAGATGTGTTCAATATCCTTCTGCAAGTATTGGATGATGGGATTTTGACGGATGGTTTGGGTCGAAAAGTGGATTTTAGAAATACCATAATCATCATGACCTCCAACATTGGGGTGAGGGATCTGAAAGATTTCGGAGCCGGAATAGGGTTTGCCAGCCAGTCGAGAACTGACAATATGGATGAGGTGATGAAGTCAACCATTCAGTCTGCTTTGAAAAAAGCGTTTAGCCCTGAGTTCTTAAACAGGCTGGATGACGTGGTAGTGTTTAATTCACTTAGTCAAGAACATATCTTTAAGATCATCGATATCAGCTTAGGCAAGTTGTTTTCCAGAATCACAGATCTGGGCTATAAAATAGAGCTTACAGATAAGGCAAAGGAATTCTTGGCCGAGAAGGGGTATGACCAGCAATATGGTGCAAGACCTCTGAACAGAGCTATCCAGAAATACCTGGAGGATGCGATTGCGGAGGAAATCCTCAAGGGAGATCTTTCTGAGGGAGATGTGATCACCGCAGATTATTCAGGTGAGGGCACAGAACTGACCATCGCAGTGAAAAAGAAAGAAAAAGCTGAAGAGTAAAAAGTTAGCTGAACTAGTTAGAGGCCCCAGGCATTGAGTTTGGGGCTTTTTTTTGATGTTGTTGCTATTGATTACAAGATTGCCAAGGGCATTCACCGTACCAACCCCGAATACAGCGAAGCGAAATTCGGGGTGCTAGATAAATGTGAGATCCTAGAGTGCCAACGGCACGATCAGTACTAAAAGATCATGTGGATATAAATACCAATCGTGCCGTTGGCACTCCCTTACCTATATTGCCTAGTTAACCCAGAATTGCATTCTGGGCATTTACCGGTCTTGCCTTTGGCAAGATGAACCATCAGCACCGGCGGAAGTTTATTTTTGAAAATCATAAACCATCTCAAGAGCCGCATCCTGCGACATTCCTCCCGGATTAAGCCCTGGCATTCCTTCCGGAATGGCTTTGCCAAGCTTATCGTAATAGGATACCCAGATCGGGAAAAACTCATTGGAATCCGGATCTTTGAATGTCATTGGGGGTGTTTCGAATACAGGAACTCCGTTATTGGCTTGTTGGAGAGATAAGTGGATGAGTTCTGAGCAATAGTAGGAGTCATTAAGCAAGTCAAATTCGGAATCATAAGGTTTTCCTAGAAGTTTTTGGGCTTCTTGTAGTGCCGACGGGATTAGATGCTGGTATTCAGGTTTCAGTCTGCCCACCATTACTTTTGGCTTACCTTCAGTATCCAGATGACGGTTTAGAAAGCTGTCAAGAGGAGTTTTGGATACGCCTTTTGAGATTGCCTCCAGTACATACCAGTTATTGTTTTCCAAGAGGAGAAACCCATTATGTGAAAAATCCCTTCCTTCATATCCTGATGTCACCGCACGGATCGCATCGCAGAAATCACCACAATCTCCATCCTGAAAAAGTATATCTCCTTCCTGCCAGCTAAACTCAACTTTAGACTGGCAGGAAGACAAAGAAATAAGCGTGAAAGCCAATAAGGATATTAAGAGAACCTGCTTAAAAGCCATTGGAATCATATCGATAAAATAAAAAACATAAGACTCACTGCCAGGATCAAAATCATCTTCTTGGCTTTTTCTTTGATTTCGGGAGCAAGTTTCCGCTTTCGGATCACGAGTACTGCCAGGCTTAAGCCAACTAATTGCAGCGCCATGCCCACGCCGTTCAATGGTCCCATGGGCGCTTCCAATACGCTGAAGTATAAGTTGGCAAGGGCAAGAAGGCACAATACTATGCCGGTAATCCCAAATAAAAAAGAACGTTGGAGTAGTGTCTTTTCGGAGTGCTCAGTCCATTTCATTATATCTCAATCTAAATAGGGAGGCAAGATACAAGACTTATTCCTGTCTAGTTACCTACGGCGATAGCTTTTACTTTTTGCTCTTTATTTTCTCCAGTCTTGAATTGAAATATCTACTTATTTCATCGACGTTCATTGCGTTTAAGGTCATCTCCGCGGTAAGTCCGCCCTTTCTTCCAACGAGCACACCATACTTCATGTCCGAATAACCTTCCATGGCATGAGCATCAGGATTGATGGAGAGCATCACACCTTGATCCATGGCATACCGGACCCATCTCCAGTCCAGATCCAGGCGCCAGGGATTGGCATTGATTTCTATGACCACATTATTGGCAGCGCAGGCATCAACAATCGCTCTATGGTCAATAGGGTAGCCTTGTCTTCTAAGCAGCAATCTGCCAGTGGGATGTCCTAAAATAGTGGTATAAGGGTTTTCTATTGCCGTGATCAATCGGGCTGTTGCCCGTCTGATGTCCATGTTCAATATGGAGTGGACTGACGATACAATGAAGTCAAAACTTGCCAGCACTTCCGGGGCATAATCAAGTTTGCCATCCGAAAGTATATCGCTTTCTATTCCTTTGAAAATACGGAAAGGAGACATTTCTTTATTTAGTGCGTCGATCTCTTGGTGCTGCTTATTAATTTGGTCCTCCGTCAAACCACCGGCGTAGAAAGCGGTTTTACTGTGATCCGAGATGCCTAGATAGCCATATCCCAATTCTCTGCAATATTCAGCCATTTGTCTCAGGCTGTGCTTGCCGTCACTGTAGGTGGAGTGATTGTGAATTATGCCCTTCAGGTCTTTTTCGGTCAGCAAGTCAGGGATTTTATTTTCCTTGGCCATCTCAATCTCTCCAAATCCCTCACGCATCTCCACGGGGATAAACTGGAGCTTGTTGATGCTGAAAAATTCCTCTTCGCTGGCATAGTCTTTTTTGAACAGCTTTTTTGCCACACTTTCCTGTTCATCCACTAAGGATTCCAGGTGTAATGGAGCCGCGATAAGAGACAGCTTTTTCCATAGATAATCTTCTTTGGCGCAAAAATGGACGCTGATTTTCAAATCGATGTCTTTCAGGTTGCCTCGAAGTACCCTGGGGCCTGATTCGCGTAGATTCCATTCTATGGATTCCATAGACCTGATGTTGGATTTCACAGGGGCTAATTCATCCCCGGCTATGAGGAACTCCGCTTCTGTGATGATTTCCAGTCTCCTGGCAAAATCTCCTACAATGTCCAAAGTGGCTTCTGACATATAGACCCGCAGCGTTTCTTCCAGCTGGGAAATCATCGGTGCTATGTCAGCATAAAGCCACTTGCCCGAATTGGAAGCTGTAAACTCCAGGTTCTCTATAATTGTATTCTGGGTTTTTTCCCCGAAACCCTTGATTTTGGCCACCTTTCCAGACTGGCAGGCTTCCATCAATTCATGGGTGGAGGTAATCCCCAATTCAGTCCAGAGAGTTTTTATTTTTTTTGGCCCCAAGCCTTTGATCTGAAGCACTTCCAGGATTCCCTCAGGTGTTTTTGCCAGCAATTCCTCAAGCATGGGGAAGGTGTCAGTTTCCTTAAGCTGTTGTATGGCTTCCAGCATGCTTTTCCCAACTCCCTGAATTGCGGCAAGTTCTTGCTCGCTCAGCACCATGATGTCCTGATCTCCCCGCTCTAAGCTGATGAGCGCACTTTGATAGCTTCGGATTTTGAAGGGGTTTTCATCGTGAAGTTCCATCAGCTGAATACTGAGTTTTATCTTTTTCAGAAGTGTCTTGTGATCCAAAATTCCTATGGTTATGTGAACGAATTCAGACAGATGTCTTTAAATAAAGTTTCAATTTAATGTACTATGGCTTAACTTAAAATTGAAATCCGATTTTCAATTTGCTGTTGGAGGTTAATGCATTGGATAGGAGTGGCATTCATTCCATTTCTTGGGTTTTTGATTCGGGGGATTGTGTTTACCTTTTGAGAAGCGTTTGCGTATATAATTTTATAATCAATGAATGTATGAAGTACTGGATGGTAAAATCTGAGCCAGGATCGTATTCCTGGGATGATTTCGTAGGCAAAAATGAAGATATATGGGACGGTGTGAGAAATTATCAGGCTAGGAATTTTTTAAGGGAAATGCAGCTGGGTGACTTGGTGTTCTTTTACCATAGCGGCAAGGAAAAGGCCATAGTAGGGATCGCTGAAGTGAGTCAGGAGCAGTTTCCTGAACCCGGGAATGAAGACTGGACAGCAGTCAAACTGAAGGTGAAGAGAACCTTGAAAAATCCTATTTCCCTGGCAGAAATAAAAGCGGAGGATAGACTTTCCTCCTTGCCCATGCTGAAGCAATCCCGCTTGTCTGTGCTTCCGGTAGGTAAAGAAGAGTTTGATATACTGCTAAAGATGGGTTCATGAAATCGAGCCTGCCTGTCTGGTAGGCGGGCCTGCCTACCGGACAGGCAGACGTGTCGAAAACGACACACTGAGGAGTGGTTATTCACTATGCGAGATTCTCCCGAACCAAATTCGGGACAGGCTATAAGACCTTTAAAATTCAATTGTAAACATATGAAAAATGTTTTCCTCTTCCTTTTTCTTTTTATCCTTGTGGAGGGTGCTTTTGCGCAGCTCAGGTTTATTGAGCGTTTCGAGGTGGCCTCTGAGCTAAATGATCCTCTATTCGAAATGATGGATTCAGAATCTGGTCTGGTTTCCTTCCGCTCTTTACCGGGGAAGGGGCTGGGCTCCAAGCAGGTTTTTCAATATTTTGTTTCCGATTCCAGTTTGAATTCCGTGGAAGGAGTAGTAGAGTTTCCGGTCAAAGATGGATATGATCTGCTGGGATATGATACGGATAATAACATGTTGTTTGCGCTGTTTACAAGAGGCTTTACGACCAACTCCAGTAAGTACCTTTTGCAGATTGATTTGGAGACCAGGCAAGGGGTTGAATTTGCAGTGGATAATGTCCTGGATATGGAACTGGTTGAATTTCTGGTACAAGACCAAAAGGCCATTTTTATGGGAACGACGGACAGCAGACCGGTTTTGCAGATTTATGATCTGTTGACAAAAAGTGTTCATACGCTACAGGGAATCTATGGGAACAACACCCAGATCCTTCAAATCAGAAAAATGCCCGAAACAAGGTCACTAAAGGTGGTGTTGAGCAGAAAGGGAGCTTACAGAAACAGGGACTTGCTCGTCAACACCTATGACATGACAGGAAATGTCATTCAGGAAATAAAAGTTGACAAGTTTGCAGATCCAGGTCAGGAAATTATGGACGGCATACTGGTGCCCGTAGGCAATTATCAAGAGGCAATGTTGGGCGCGTTTGGGTTGGAACGCAGAAATGCCTATCAAGGAATGTATATCATGGATATCAACGAATTTGGGGAGTATGACTTTAAGCTTTATACCTTGGAGGATTTTCCTAATTTTTACAATTACCTCAACGAAAAGAACAAAGCAAAAAGGGATAAAGAAGTGCTGAAAGAACTGGAGAAAGAGAAGATTCCCGGAATCAAAAATGTGTATTCAATTCGCGAAGTCCGCCAAAGTCCGGATGCCTATTATCTGTATTTTGATCATTACACCGTGTCAAACAGTCGTTCTGGATATCAGAATGGGATGAACTCATATGGAGGGTATCGGTATGACCGATGGAGTAGGATGGGGACCCAGATGTTCAATGATCCCTACCTGACCAACCGTTTTCCTATGGCTGGCAGGTATCAGACTACCCCTGAGTATAGGTATGTATCTGCGCATTTTGCCAAAGTGGCCAAGTCCGGTCAAGTGCTCTGGGACAATTCCAGCACTTATCACGAACTGGTGACCACTTATCCGGAGGCTTTTGGAGAAATAGCCGTGGTGGGTGATGATGTTTACCATAGCTATGTGGAGAATGAGCTCATCAAGTTGAGCTTTTTCAGAAAGGGGGAGAAAATCTTTGAAAATTACGAGTTTGAACTGGGCTTGGTCAACGAAAATGAGCGCATACAGAATACCAACATGGAGAGCCTGAGGTTGATCCACTGGTACGACAGGTACTTTTTGCTTACAGGGACACAGCGGATCAGATTTGTCAAAGAAGGAGGAGGGGATGAGGTTCGTGAGGTTTACTTTGTCACCAAAATTGTGGTGGACGGGGATTTGTATAAGCCAGAACAACTCCCAGACTAGATTTTCTTTTTATATTTACCCTCAAATCTACCCCATGCAAAAAAGGCTTGTCTTAGACGAAGGACAGATTGAGATCATACTCAGACGATTCTGTCATCAATTGATAGAAAA
This sequence comes from Algoriphagus sp. AGSA1, assembly GCF_021390545.1. GTDB lineage: Bacteria > Bacteroidota > Bacteroidia > Cytophagales > Cyclobacteriaceae > Algoriphagus. Next base: position 99,437 of record NZ_JAJUWR010000009.1, read on the forward strand.
TCACGACGATTTTGAGAATACCGTACTTTTGGGCCTGCAGCCTAGAGGTCCGATTTTATTGGATAAGATCGTTCAGCTTTTGAAAGAGATTTCTGGTGTGAGCGTTCCTTCAGGATATCTGGATGCTACTTTTCACCGGGACGATTTTCGCAGGAGAGATTTTCCCCTCAAAGCAAACGAAACCAAAATCAATTTTCTGGTAGAAGGCAAAAAAGTGATCCTGGTCGATGACGTGCTCTACAAAGGCAGGTCTGTACGTGCGGCCATGGATGCGATGATCGCATTTGGCAGACCGCAGAAAGTAGAACTCATGGTGCTGGTAGATCGCAAACTCACCCGCGACTATCCCATAATGCCGGATTATTATGGGGTTCGTGTTCACACGTTGGAGAGCCAATATGTGCTCGTGGAATGGGCAGACAAGGGGAATGAAAAAGATGCAATTTGGATCACAGAGAAAGTTAAGCCATAACCATGTCGCAACTCAGTACAAAACACCTACTCGGGATCAAAAACCTTACAGAGGAGGATCTACAACTTATTCTTGATACTGCGGCAAATTTCAAAGAGGTGATCAATAGGCCGATCAAAAAAGTGCCTTCACTTCGCGATATTACCATTGCCAACGTGTTTTTTGAGAATTCCACCCGTACCCGGCTTTCCTTCGAGCTGGCAGAAAAAAGGCTTTCTGCCGATGTGGTGAATTTTTCATCTTCAAATAGTTCTGTGAAAAAAGGGGAGACATTGGTGGATACCGTAAACAATATCCTTTCCATGAAAGTGGACATGGTGGTCATGCGACACTCAAGTCCTGGCGCCCCTCACTTCCTTGCGCGAAACGTAAATGCGAATATCGTGAACGCCGGGGACGGCACCCATGAGCATCCTACCCAGGCATTGCTGGATTCTTATTCAATCAAGGAAAAGCTGGGTGACGTAGCGGGAAAAAAAGTGGCCATCATCGGGGATATCCTTCATTCCCGAGTAGCATTATCCAATATTTTTTGCCTGCAAAAGTTAGGAGCCGAAGTCATGGTCTGCGGACCGATCACACTTCTGCCAAAATACATTGAGAGCCTCGGGGTAAAAGTGGAATTGGATGTGAAAAAAGCACTTCAGTGGTGCGACGTGGCGAACGTACTGAGAATCCAACTCGAAAGGCAGCAGATCAAATATTTCCCGAGCTTGCGTGAATATTCCCTTTATTACGGAATCAATAAGAAGCTACTGAACCAGCTGGATAAGGAAATAGTAATCATGCACCCAGGGCCGATCAACCGGGGGGTGGAACTGAATTCTGACGTGGCTGATTCCGAACATTCGATTATCTTAGACCAGGTGCAAAACGGCGTGGCCGTGAGAATGGCAGTACTATACTTGCTGGCGGGGACAAAAGGGTAATCTATTTGAAGTTTCAAATTTGGGATTTCAGATTTTCTCACTTAAAATTTCAAATCTATTTTTATGCTAAGCGTCATCAATCTGGTAAAAACCTATGACAAGCAGAACGCTGTCAACGATATTTCATTCGAACTGCAGGGAGGAGAGGTCGTGGGCTTGCTTGGGCCGAACGGGGCGGGGAAGAGTACTACCATGAAGTGTATAGTGGGGCTGCTTCGCAAAACATCCGGAGAAATCACCCTCGGGGGATACGACCATCTGAGTGTGGAGGCAAAGCGTCTTTTCAGCTACATTCCGGAAACTCCATATGTGTATGACTTGCTCACCGTACAGGAGCACATGCAGTTTGTAGCCCAGGCATACGGTGTGAAAGAGTGGAGGGAAAAATCAGATGAATACCTGGAACTCTATGAGTTGACGGATAAAAAGGATAAACTGGGACGGGACTTATCCAAGGGAATGCGTCAAAAAGTCTCAATATGCTGTGCCTTATTGCCGGATCCACAGGTCTTGTTCTTTGATGAACCCATGATCGGACTGGATCCCAAGGCAATCAAAAACACCAAAAAGATTTTCCGGGAACTGAAAGAAGCTGGTAAAACTATTCTGGTCAGCACGCATCTGATTGACAGCGTGGAATCCATCGCCGACCGGATCCTGATTTTAAAAAATGGGAATATAGTCGGCAATGACACCATAGCCAATCTCAAGCTCCAGTTTGTACAGGAAGAAGGTACCACACTTGAAGATCTATTTTTAGAAATGACCAAAGATGAATGAAATCCGACTGTTGCTCAGGAAGGATATTCTCATCCTGATCAATAATATCAAACTGATACTCAGGAATCCACTCAGACTTTTGCCCTATGCCGGGATCGCCGGGTATATTTTCTTCATGTATTTCATACGCATGAAAAGCCGGGGTGACAGCACTCCTTCCCAGGATATTCCTGAATTGGATATGAACGGTCTTCCAGAGGTGAATTTTGCCATGCAAAATGTAATTGGGGCGGTAACGTTGCTCGCCTTGGTCTTTTTGATCTATCAGTTGTTCCGCGCCACGAAAAACAATGTCAGCTTCTTTAAGATGGCTGATGTCAATCTGCTGTTTACATCTCCCGTCAAGCCTGAGAATATCCTGATTTATTACATGGGAAGGTCGATATTGCCTTCCTTGGGCGGAGCGCTCATCTTCGTGGCTTATGCGTCCAGTCAGGCGTATGAGACCTTTGATCTGACAGTGGCCAATTTCACATTTCTGATACTTGCGGTAGCCTTGTTCTTTTTTATCCTGTCTCCCATCAAGTTTCTGGTTTACACCCTCAATACCAAGTATGACGTGATGGAGTATATCCGGTCCGGCGTGATTGTTTTGGCGATATTGCTGGCGGGAATGATCATTGTTCCAGGTCTTTTGGCAGATAAGTTTTGGCAGGGGATGTTTGCTTGGATTTCATCCCCATGGTTTGATTTCTTCCCTCTAGTAGGATGGAGTAGGGGAATAGGAAGCTATCTTGCCCACGACAATGTTGTTTTGTCTGTGGGGTTTATCCTGCTGTATGGCATAGCGTTTTTTGTGATTCTCAAGCTTGTCATCCGATTTGCCGGATATTATTATGAAGATGTACTGGAAGCGACCAAATCTAACGAGGAAAAGCTGGAGAAAGTAAAGGGTAAGAAGCAGGTTGGAGAAAGCTCCTATAGCCTCAATACCAAGAAGAAATTAGCCCTTCCTGACTTTGGTACCGGGGCTAAGGCGTTTTATTGGAGAAATTACGTGCATAGCTCCAGACAGGATTTTCATCCCCTGTTTGGTCTGTATTCCCTGATCATGGTGGCTGTGGGGATCGTATTGGCTATACTTTCCGTATTCGATTGGTTTTCACACTATTTCCTCTACGGATATCTGCTGATTATGCTGTTCATCTACTTCTTTGCGGGCATAGGCAGGGCGAATGTAGGCGATCTGAAGAAACCTTTTTTCATACTGGTTCCTGCGAGTTGGGCTTCCAAGTTCTGGAATATGATCAAGCTGGATATCTTGCAGATCACATTGTTTTGCATTGCGCTGATAGTGCCTTCTGTCTTGATTGCGGGACTAAATTGGTTTATCATTCCCCTGTTTCTTTTTGCAACTATAGAGATTTATTTGGTGGGTTTTGGTATCAATATTATTCCGCAGATTTCTTTGGATGAGGGCTGGGATAGAAAGCTGATCAAGCCCTTCATCATCGGGGGGATTGTCCTTTTTGGTTTTGTGCCTTCCTTTGCGTTCAGTGTAATTGCGTTTATAATATCCAAGCAGTTTGTCTGGGCACTCTTCGGAGGTACTTTTGGGCTGTTTTTCGTAGCGGCGATCCTGATGCATGTGACATTGGATGTGCTGAAGCGGCTGGAATTTAAAGAGGTGTAAGTTTTTTTTTAGCCACAAAGAGCGCAAAGAAAGCACCGCTATGCAGTGCAGTCTTCAGACTGCTCATTAATAAATGATGTTAGAAGTCGAAAGACTTAATTATCTAAGGTCCAAGCCTGCCTGTTGCAGGACGGTTAGAAGATTATCAGGAGGCTGCTTAGAAAACCTGAATAATGTCCTCTGTGTAAACCTCCAAAGCCTCCGGGAGTGTCTCACTCACGGAAATATGGAATTGAATGACCAACTTTAGCGCAAGGTCTTCCTGACTTTGCCGGGATTCAATACAGTCTTCAGACTGCTAAACTTAAAATAGACCTGTTAACTTGAAAAGGCAGTCTGGAGACTGCAATACTTAGGGTCCAAGTCTGAAGACTTGAACCAAATAAGTAGTAATGGGTTAATAAAACCTTTGAAAATAGCCTGCCATCTTTTCAGCTTTTCATTAGTGAAGCCGAATTTTATTCTGTTTTAACTTTCTCCCAGTCGCATACCCAAGAAAAATCCTGTATTTTTGATAACCAAATATGACCAGATATGATCTATAATTCAATAATTGATACCATCGGCAATACCCCGATGATCCGCCTAAACAAGCTTGCTAAACATATCAAGGGAGAGGTACTCGTGAAGGTGGAGTACTTCAATCCCGGCAACTCCATGAAGGACCGTATGGCGATCAAAATGGTGGAGGATGCGGAGAAATCCGGGATATTGAAGCCGGGAGGGACAATCATAGAAGGAACAAGTGGGAATACTGGAATGGGACTGGCGTTGGCAGCTGTCGCAAAAGGTTATAAGTGTATTTTCACGATGGCAGATAAGCAATCCAAAGAGAAAATCGATATTCTGAAAGCAGTAGGGGCAGAGGTGATCGTGTGCCCAACTAACGTTTCCCCTGATGATCCTAGGTCTTACTACTCTGTAGCGAAGAAATTAAATCAGGATATTCCGAATTCCTTTTATCCTAACCAATACGACAACCTGTCCAATACTGCCGCCCACTACGAGACTACCGGGCCAGAAATCTGGAATGATACAGATGGCAAGGTGACGCATTATGCGGCAGGGGTGGGAACTGGCGGATCCATGTGCGGTGCTGCCCAATACCTCAAAGAGCAGAATCCCAATGTGGTGACAGTTGGGATTGACACCTATGGATCCGTATTCAAAAAATATAAGGAGACTGGAATTTTCGATGAAAAGGAGGTCTATCCATACCTGACAGAAGGAATCGGGGAGGATATTCTACCTAAGAATGTGAACTTCGATATGATAGACCATTTCGTCAAAGTGACGGATAAGGATTCCGCTGTGATGACACGCCGCCTGGCCAGGGAAGAGGGGTTGTTTGTAGGATGGTCATGTGGTTCGGCAGTACACGGGGCGCTGGAGTGGGCCAAAGATAATTTGAAAGAAGGTGACCAGATGGTCATTATACTTCCGGATCATGGCACCAGATACTTGGGCAAAGTGTATAACGACGAATGGATGAGGAACCACGGTTTTCTGGAAGACAAGACCTTCTCCACGGCAAGGGATATTATTTCCCAGAGAACAGGGACCTATACCTTGGTTTCGACATTAAAGTCTGATTCTGTCAGAGACGCTATTGGTTTGATGAACAAGACCAGTGTTTCCCAGATTCCTGTAATGGAAAACGGCGAAGTGGTCGGGAGCCTTACGGACAATAAATTACTTGCCAAAATCATAGACAATCCATCTCTGAAAGATGCTTCAGTGGCTGATGTGATGGAAGACTCCATGCATTTTGTGGCACTGGACAGTACCCTGGACGTGCTTTCCTCCATGGTGGAAAAGGAAAAAGCTGTGCTGGTGCGGGATGTGCAAAATCAGATTCACATCATCACCAAGCATGATATACTGGAAGCTTTCACGAAGTAGTTTTGCTTATCTGCCTGTTGCCAATAGCCATGATTCTCTCTGTTTAGTCAGGCGGGAAGACGGAAGACCGAAAACCAAATAGACCTTACCTATAGCTTTGCGGTACTTCGTTCTCCCGTCTTGTATCCTGAGGAGCACTGAAATTAAGCTGAATAGTACTAATAAGGGATAACAATGGAAAAACTAAATGAACCAAACTAAAATTCAACGGATCATAGATTCGGGAGTAGATTTTAATATAGAGGAGATTCTTTCAAAAGCCTGGGAAATGTTCAAGTCCCAGGCTTTACTTCATATAGGTTTTATGGCCATGATAGCCGCTATACAAGTTTGTTTCTCGCTTTATTTGGAAGATATTACTTTTCTATATGCGATCTTTCTGTCGCCCCCTCTGGTATGTGGGTTTTATTTGGTGGCAAACCGTCAAAACCAAGGGGAGCCCGTAGATTTTCAGAATTACTTCGATGGATTTAAGTACTGGTGGGATCTTGTCTCCACCAATTTGATTAGCTCTGTGGTGGTTATTTTGGGGCTTATTCTCTTCATCGTTCCAGGGATATACTTACTTGTAGGATATATGTTTAGCCTCTTATTTGTGATTTATGGAGGGTTTGATTTCTGGACTTCCATGGAGCTGAGCAGGAGACTTGTGCATACCAACTGGCTGAAATTCTTTCTGTTTGGGCTGGCATTGTTGGCACTGAATATCGCAGGATTTCTATTTCTGATGGTAGGATTGCTAGTCACTGTACCGATAACCTATCTGGCGGTCTATATCCTTTTTGAGGAACTGACCATAGATGCGGTGGAAGAAGAACCTAAGAATACTGCTATTCATGGGTGAGGATCATAGCCTCCAGTCTTGATCGGCATTTTTCTGCAAGATCTTCCACTGATGCTGCTTTAGTGGGCATAATCGGTTTGGAATAATAGATTTTGACTTTGCCGGGACTGATCAGAAGTGAGCCCTTTTTCATGATTTTATCGGCTCCTATGAAGGCAATCGGTACGATAGGAATCCCTGTCTCTATAGCCAGCCTGAAAGCCCCTAATTTGAATGGCAGTAAGGGGGCATCGCTGTCATTCCTTGTCCCCTCTGGGGCCACTACGGCAGAGATCCCGTTATTGAGGAAAGTCACCAACCGGGCTATGCTTTTTTTTCTGGATGCCGCATCAGTTCTGTCCACCCAGATAGCTACTTTGCCTACTACATAGCCAAAGAACGGGATTTGGGACAATTCCTTCTTTCCCAATGCCCGAACTTGCTGCGGTATGGCAAGCGGGATAATGGCAGCATCCAAAAAAGAGCGGTGGTTGAAAATATAAATGTATGGCTGGGTGCGATCAATAGTTTCATGCCCATGGAATTCATACCGTATTCCTGACCCGAAAGACCAGATCCTTGCCCAGATACGGATAAACAGAAAGGATATTTTTCCTCCCGCAGGGCTGATACTCACCGGGATTACAATGAAAAGCCCCAGGATCAGAAGCAGTGCAAAGAATAAAATGATGGAATAAACAGTGAATAGGGCATGGATGACTTTCATCATTCAGATAAATTGGTAATTTTGGGTGTAAATATAATCTTCACTCTTTGCTTGCAGGAGCCTCCGAGCGTTCGGGGGCTCTGTTTTTTTGAGGTTTAGCAAAATTAAAAACTTTTTGAAGGAGATTGGATTTGATCTCAGAGTCTGCAGAATCGAAAAAGAGTGAAAAGCAAATGGGGGAATCTAGAACTAAATAATTTCTGATTGGGGAATGATAATTCTTCCTTTGGCCAAGTTTTTTCAGGATATGAAGAAAGAGAGAGCGTTGACATGGTTCTATTATGCACATGCTCCATGATAGGCTAGATGGAAAATATGGACCTGGTTTTACCCTGGAATGTCTGAGTTTTTATCATATCCTATTTAGGACACTCCCTGAAAAACAGCTCTGAACTTTATCCTGATACTATACCTGTTTTCATATTGGCCCATAAATTCGAATATCTTCCACTAACTTAAGGGTAGAACCCGAAAAAGTAACTCAATCAATAGATGCTTAAGTGTGGCAACTGTGAAAGGTCATACCTTATCAACTCTTGCCTTTCTGACAACCCATATAGAATTTGTTTTCCAGAGTCTATGTCAATATTGAGAAGTTTTTGATCTACAATCAATTTGCAGATGGCTTTGCCTTGCCAATTGATTACATGGATTTCAGCAGGGGTGTTCCCTGTTGCCCATTCTTTGCGCGACTGATTTGCATAAAGTGCAAAAATCAACCCCTTGGCTTCCCTGATATCTATGTAAAACTCTTTTTTAAGAGGCATTATCATATTAGATGCATCAATTAAAGAAGTGGCGTTATTTTTTACTGAAACAGCATGCGACTTTTCCGGATTTTCTAGATCATAAATATTTACCTGGTCGGCAAACCTCATAGCGCTTATGTATTTTTTTTGGTGAAAATTTAAAAGTGTACTTGTTGCCATTAAAAAAACATCCTTTTGGTCTTGAAGTCTTGAGATAATTGCCGTGTCCAGATGGACAGATTGATTGTGCTTGTAATCGTAAATTTCATAAATTTGGTTAAAACCTAAAAAGTCCAATCGGTCAATGAAAACTAGGCTTTCGTCGATTTTATAAGCTCTATAGATTTCGGTGGCATTTTCAAGACTCAAGGTATCCTGAAAATGGCCTTTTTTGTTAAGGTTTGATCCAGTAAAGTTATACCGGAGGATTCCCTGCCTTGCTGGAGTATAAAAATTAATCATTATATTATCATCCTCATTTTCAAGATAAAGTGGTTTGAGGATTGATTTCAGTTCATTAGGCCCTTCCCCCTTGGCTATGAAACTTCGGATTTTGCATAAATTATTTGTGGAATAAGAATGATAAAATGTGTCAAGTGCTGGAGTAGTGAATATTAATAAGCTATCAAATATAAAAAAGTTGTTAGCTCCTGGTACTTCTACTAATGTGTTTTCTCCGATAAGCTTATACGTATCGTTGAAGTGGATAATAGTAGGATTATCATGCATAAAGATGGGTAAACGATCCTTAGTACAGCTTGCTAATAATAGCCACGAAAGAATAAGTAATGCAATCGATTTCATTAGATGGAATTGACGTTATTGAATTTAGATAAATACTCAGCCGTTATAAAACGAGTTCTATTACGGCCGAGGAATTCCATGTTTTTAAGCTGGTGTACAATAACCTCCAAAATGATACCAAGGAGGGATTCCCGTAGCCAAATAGCATGGACTACAGGAGACAGATTGACCATCAAAACCTTGTAGAATGCTATAGCATTTAACTTCCCCACTTCCAGAAGAACTATTAGATTGAGCAAACACATCATTGTTAATGGTTACAAAAGGATCTGTCAAGCTTACTTTCACATTCATTAGTAGCGCCATAAAGAATATCCCCACAGCGGCAGTTTTCACGATTTTATTGAATTTTGTGTTCATTTTTCTAAGAGTTTAATATAAGAATTTGTTTTTGGTTGATGTGAATTTTTCGTTTTCACCTACGTTTTTCTCTGGTGGCTCCGGCAGCAGAAAGAGAAATCACAATTTTGTCAAGTCATAGTCTGCCTCCTTCCTTGCCTACCGTTAGGTAGGTCTCTTGGGTTAAAAAAATGGATTCCTTCCCTTTGGGTATCAGAAGGAACAGTAATGTTTGTTTTTGAAATGAGGTAAGTTGGCCTTTGCTTGAGTTCCATATACATTTTGCCGATGTATTCCCCTATTACCCCCAGTACCATTAGCTGTATTCCGGACAAGAATACCACACTGGCCACCAGTGATGCCCATCCCGGCACTGTCATACCAAGAAAGACAATTGTAATTGCATAGATACCATATCCGAAAGCCAGTCCTGCAAAGAACAACCCTACTGCCAGTGCAAACCGCAGGGGCTTGATGCTAAAGGAGGTGATCCCATTGCTTGCCAGGTTGAGCATTTTCCAGAACCCGTACTTGGTTTCCCCAAACTTTCTTTTTTCCTCCCGGTACTCCGTGACAGCCTGCTGGTAACCTACCCAGGAAAATATTCCTCTTAGGTACAGGTTCTGGGTTTGGACACCCCGGATAATATCGGCCACTTTTTTATCAAAAAGCCGGAAATCCGCTCCGTTTGGCATAACTTCATGATCAGCCAGCCAGGATAGTAGTCTGTAATAGCCTGTGGATGTCAGTCTTTTAAAGAGGGAAGGCTGCCCCTCATTTTTGCAGACTGCCGTGACAATGTCATTTCCTTTTAGCCAAAGTGCGATCATTTTCGGGATGACCTCCGGCGGTTTTTGTAGATCGGCGTCTATAGTGACTATGCAATCACCAGTTGCATGGTCTATCCCTGCCTTAAGAGCCGCCTGATGGCCAAAATTCCGGGAGAAGCTGATATAACTGACCGATGGGTTAATGGTGTGGGACAGTTCGATTTCCAGTTGCGTTCCGTCCTTACTGCCATCGTTGACCAAGATCACTTCATAGCTATACTCTTTTAGTGTAGATTCTATACGTGTTAGTAAGGGAGCTATATTCTCAGCCTCATTGTAGCAGGGAACCACTATGGATACTAAAAAATCATTCATTTTCGATGAAGTTAAAGGGTTCTGCCTCCTGTGTATTTTTCTTTTTCTCTATGATTTCATTCACACTTGCTTTTGCGGTCTCACTGTTTTTCCAGTCAGCGGTCCTTAAAAATGAATGCACGCCCAAAAAAAGAAACCAGGCAAAGCACCCAACTATAATTATTGGTCTGTTGGGTGTGGAGAGCCATTGATCCACTTGCCAGATTACAATCAAGGCTAGTCCAATAATGCTGAGATACATATAGCGATCGGCAGTGATCACAGTACGGGGTAATGGGATAATATGGAGTACGAGAAGTAGATTGATGAGAAAAAACAAAAAACCAACTACTACGAGTCTATTCCCTTTGCGGTAGTAGCCCCAGTTGTAGTAGCCTATAATCCCCGCCAAAAGGATGTACCCAAAGTAATATAAGGGCAGGGCTTCTCCTGGCGAAATCGGGAAGGGATGGAAGAAATACAGCTTGACGGGGGCCAGAAACCGGAAAATGTATTCGGTAATACTATACAGGCCAAATACCAGTCTCTGATAAACTGGATATCCACCTGGATTTACTGTGCCTAGGTTGTTGATCAATGAGAAATACCAGAATCCCAGAGCCATCAGGAAGAAAGGGATTTTTTCAAGAATTACCCCTGAGGTAAGTAGCTTTTTCCAGTTCAGGTCTGCATACCTGCCAAAGATATAATCGAAAAGGATTAGGTTGAGCGGAAGAATAATAGCCTGTTCCTTAGAGCCAAAGCCCAATAGGTAAGCCATAGCGGTCACAATCAGCCATAGCCAATTGGAGGTTTGGATATAACGTATATAACTATAAAACGCCACCAAGGCAAAAAATCCATACAGTACGATTTTGGAGGCGCTGATCCAGGCCACGGATTCCACCTGCAGGGGATGGATTGCGAATATCAGAGCCGTAAAGAAGGCGTAAATCATTGCCTTTTTATTATTGTGGTTTGGCAGGAGTACTTCAGTCAGTTTTTTGATGATAAAAAAGACCAGCACCGTACTGCCCCAATGGACAAGAAGGCATGCGATATGAAAAGCAGTGGCATCCATGCCAAAGAGCCCGGCTATCCCCAGATAGAATACCGAATTGACGGGAGAATATTGCTGCTGCCAAAAGTGGGTGAAGTGGTACCTGATGTCCTGTAATGTAGCTCCATTTACAAGTGGATTTTCCAGCACCTGCCAGGTATCGTCCCAGTCCAGCTGGAAATCATTTGAAAATGTAGGCAGGAATGCAATGAGAGTGATCCCTGATAGTATTAAAATGAGATTATAGGAATTGACCCAAGATGCAGACCAAGTGTCAGAAAGAATAGTTGACCGGTAGGATGTGAAGTTGCCCATACGAAAAATTGTTGAATCTAAAATTAGAAAAAGAATATTTTAATAAATCGGACAAAATCGGACAAAATCGGACAAAATCGGACAAAATCGGACAAATTCAATTTTATCTGAATGATAATGAGGAATATCTATAAAATAAGTTTGAAAAACCTGAAATTCTGTTTACTTTAGTTACATTGAGTCATAAAGCAATATCCCAATTTTAATTTTTAATTTTTTTATGGTACAAAAAGCCAAAACCAGACAGCAGGTCGCAGACGAATATGGGATTTCTGTCAAAACACTTTCCCGCTGGATCAGAAAACGAAATCTCCCGATTAAGAATGGGCTTCTCACGCTGATAGAACAAGAGATTATTTATGAGGCTTTTGGCATACCGCCCCATGCAAATAAGAGTGCCTGATGTTTTGACCTTGTGGATTTGCCGCTTATATTTAGACCATGAATCCGACACCAAGAACTTTCGTACATCATTCTTATCACCATTCTCAATGAAGGGATAGGATGACTATGCGTTTTTGGTGAAAAATAGATAGAGGCCTATTCCTAGCGGAATGGGCTTTTTTGTTTCTAGTGCTATGCTGCTTCTCCGGAAGCAGCAGGAATTGACAAGGATTGGGTGGTTTGTGGAGACACAAGCCACGGTAGGAGCAAAGTAATCTGGTGTTATACAAAAAGAAGATCGCTTCGTCGTACCTCCTCGCGATGACGTAAAAATGAAAGTACAGAATATACCCAAATACCATGAACATGAATTCGAAACCGAAAAACTGGGTCTTTCGCGATCCGCGATTACAGAATCTCAGGCAGGAATACGAAGCCTACACCGCTGAGGATTTTAACGTCTGGAAGATACTCTTTGAGCGGCAGATGCCCAATCTACCCAAAGCAGCTTCCAAAGCTTACCTGGAAGGCGTGGAGATTGTGGGGTTTACCTCTGATCGTATTGCCAACTTTGAAGAGCTAAATCAGATTTTAGCAAAAACCACGGGCTGGGAAGTGCAGGTAGTTCCCGGGCTGATTGACGATGATTTGTTTTTTGGCTTATTGAACAACCGAAGATTTCCTTCCTCGACCTGGCTGCGAAAAATGGAGCAGTTGGATTACCTGGAAGAGCCGGATATGTTCCATGATGCTTTTGCCCATATGCCGCTGCTGACCAATCAGCCCTATGTGGACTTCCTGGAAAAGCTTTCCGGAATTGCCCTGAAGCATATCGATAATCCCTATGCGATCCAGCTTTTGAGCAGGATTTATTGGTTTACCATTGAGTTTGGGTTAATAAAAGAGGATGGAGCGCTAAAAATATATGGGGCGGGCATCCTAAGTTCGGCAGGAGAGACTAAATTCAGCCTTTCAAATGAGCCCAAGCATTACGATTACGATGTACGGAGGATTTTGAATCAGGAATACTGGAAGGATCGCTTTCAGGATAAATACTTTGTGATTGAGAGTTATGAGCAGCTTTACGAGTCGCTTCCGGAGATAGAGGAGGTACTTGATAAGCTGTTGTTGGATGGTGAGAAGTAAGTGGTGAGTTGTAAGTAGTAAGAGGTGAAAAGTGAAAAGTAAATAAAAATTGACCGAAGACAGGAGACTGAAGACCGAAGAATAGTACTTCCGTCTTCCGTCTTCCGTCTTCCGTCTTCTAAAAATGAAAATAGCAGTAATAAAATATAACTCAGGCAATGTACAATCGGTACTCTATGCCTTGGAAAGGCTAGGGGCAGACGCCACGTTGACGGATGATCCGGAACAGATCAGAACAGCTGACAAGGTTGTGTTCCCCGGGCAGGGAGAGGCAAGCACAGCGATGAGATACCTGAAAGAACGGAAACTGGATGGGCTGATCAAAGACTTGAAGCAGCCGTTTTTGGGCGTGTGCCTAGGGCTACAGTTGCTTTGTGAGCATTCTGAAGAAAAAGATACGGAGTGTTTGGGGATCTTTCCGGTGAAAGTGAAGCGCTTTGTGCCGGAAAATTCCCAGGAGTTCAAAGTGCCACATGTAGGCTGGAACGAACTGGAGAATTTGGCTGATAATCCGCTTTTACAAGATTTGCCGACAAATCCTTTTGTGTATTACGTGCATAGCTTCTACGCGGAATTGAGTGAATACACCATTGCCCAGACGCACTACATCCACGATTTCTCGGGCATTCTTCATCGGGATAACTTTTATGCTATCCAGGCTCATCCGGAGAAAAGCGGACTGGTAGGAGAGAAGTTGTTGGAGAATTTCCTTTCTCTTAAATAAATCCCCCTGCCCTCTTTTAAAGGGGGAGTTGGTTCAATTATAACTCAAACCTTAAATAATGGAGCCTTGATTCTTGGATCTTGCTTCTAATATCTCAAAAAATGCAAATTATCCCAGCTATAGACCTCATCGGAGGGAAATGCGTGCGGCTCAGTCAGGGCGATTACAGCAGCAAAAAAGAATACCATGACGACCCTTTGGAGATGGCCAAGCGTTTTGAAGGTGCAGGCATTACACGACTGCATTTGGTGGATCTGGACGGGGCCAAGGCCAAGAAAATAGTCAATGCGGATATACTTCAAAGAATCAGTTCCGGTACTAGTCTTCAGGTTGATTTTGGGGGAGGGATTCAGGCGGATGAGGAAATAGAAAAGGCTTTTGCACTAGGAGCCAAGCAGGTGACCGGCGGAAGCATAGCAGTGAAAAATGCTGGGTTGTTCCAAGCTTGGATCAAGAAATATGGATCAGAAAAGATCATCTTAGGAGCTGACGCAAAGGATAGAAAGATTGCGGTTGGGGGTTGGGAGGAGACTACCACGGTGGATTTGATTCCCTTTATCAAAGACTATGCGGCCCAAGGTATCAGCTATGTGATTTGTACTGATGTGGCTAAAGACGGCTTGCTTCAGGGGCCTTCGGTGGATTTGTACCAGGATATTTTGAAAGAGTTACCAGGAATTAAACTAATCGCTAGTGGTGGGGTTTCCTCTGTGAAAGATCTGGAAGAACTGGAAAAAATCGGTGTGTATGGGACGATAGTAGGTAAGGCGTATTATGAGGGAAAAGTGACGTTGGGGGAAATGGCAGCTTTTGTCTAATTCAGAAAGCTAAAGTCAGAAATCTCAAACTTTCCAACTTTAGCACATTACAACCTAATTTTCCAATCCGCTACGGTGGACAAGTAATTTCAATCTTGCAATTTTCCAATTAATAATGAATGAAGAACGCCGAATAATGAATAATAAAGTATATAAAGTTGAAATCAAATAATGCTTACTAAACGAATTATTCCCTGCTTGGACATAAAAGAAGGGCGCACGGTCAAAGGTGTCAACTTCGTGGAACTACGGGATGCAGGTGATCCGGTGGAGCTGGCAAAGATCTATTCAGACGAGGGAGCGGACGAACTTGTGTTTTTGGATATCACCGCCACGGTGGATAAGCGGAAAACCTTGGCCGAATTGGTGACAAAAGTGGCCAAGGCCATCAATATTCCATTTACCGTGGGAGGGGGGATTTCTACCATTGAAGACGTAAAAGTGCTGCTCAATGCAGGCGCAGATAAAATTTCCATTAATTCTTCAGCAGTTAGAACCCCCCAGATCATCAATGAAATGGCTGCTGAATTTGGCTCCCAATGCATTGTAGTGGCGATAGATACTAGAAATGTGGACGGGATTGATTTTGTGCATACGCATGGAGGAAGACAAGCTACTTTGCTGAAAACCCAAGCATGGGCGCAAGAGGTGTGTGATCGGGGTGCAGGAGAGATTTTATTGACCTCCATGGATCACGATGGCACTAAGGCCGGCTTCTCCAATGAGTTGCTTGCGGAGATATCATCAGCGCTCAGCATTCCGGTAATTGCTTCAGGTGGTGCAGGTACCATGGCACATTTTAAAGATGTGTTTACCTTTGGGAAAGCTGATGCTGCTTTGGCAGCAAGTATTTTTCATTTTAAAGAAATAGGAATTCCTGAGTTAAAGAGTTATTTGGGAAATGAAGGGATAAGTGTTAGAAAGTGATATAACCTTTGAGGCGTTATTTGGAAGGAGGAACAGCCTGTCCCGATTATCGGGAACTGACAAATTTCCTCGAAGGTTTAACTAATGATTAATAATTTTTCTAAAGGATTTCTGAGCTCTTTAGAGAAATAAAATAGTAAGTAATAATCAAAACCTTCGGGGTTTTGGAAACCCCAAAGGTTAAAAAGACATGAACATAGATTTTAAAAAAATGGATGGGTTGGTTCCGGCAATCGTGCAGGATGCGTTGAGTGGGAAAGTACTGATGCAGGGTTACATGAATGAAGAGGCTTTGGCAAAAACCAAGGAGACCAAGATGGTTACTTTTTTCAGCCGTAGTAAAAACCGGCTTTGGACGAAGGGTGAGACTTCTGGGAATTTTATGGAGTTGGTTTCTATAGCGGTGGACTGCGATGGGGATTCGATCTTAGTGAAAGCTAATCCACGAGGCCCTGTATGTCATACTGGAGCCGATACATGTTTTGATGAGCGCAATTCCTCTAAGACTGTCTTCATTGATCAATTGAGAGCCATCATCAAAGACCGGAAGAACAATCCCAGCGATACATCCTATACTGCCTCCCTTTTTGCCAAGGGCATCAATAAAGTAGCCCAAAAGGTGGGGGAAGAAGCCGTGGAGATCGTGATTGAGGCAAAGGACGATAACAAGGAGCTATTTATGGGAGAAGCGGCAGACTTGCTTTACCATTACCTGGTATTGCTGGAAGCCAAAGGATATGAATTGGATGAGGTGATGGATGTGCTGATAGCGCGGCATAACAAAAAGTAAAGGCTTGGTGGTAATTATACCAGGGTGTTTGTACCTCAGGGGTTGAATAAATTCAGCCCTTTTTTATGTCCAAGTAGAATTCCGTAACTTTTTATTTGATTTTTAGCCTATGAAAAACAAGTACGTAGATATCCACAACCCAGTATTTTTTCCAGCTATCATTTTGCTGATAGTTTTTATGACAGTCACTATTGTCGTCGGAGAGCCTATGGTGGTTTTGTTTGGGACAGTGAAAAGTTTTGTGACTGACAAAGTAGGCTGGCTTTTTATCTTGGCAGTGAATGTATTTATCATTTTTTGCCTCTTCTTGGGATTTAGTAAATATGGATCTGTTAGGTTGGGAGGGAAGGATGCCACTCCAGACTTCTCTACCGGTGCCTGGTTTTCTATGCTTTTCAGTGCGGGAATGGGCATCGGGCTGCTTTTCTATGGGGTAGCTGAGCCTGTGTCACATTATGCCAAACCTCCAGTGGCTGCCCCCTATACGATTGAAGCTGCCCAGCAGGCAATGAATTTTACTTTTTTGCATTGGGGAATCCATGCATGGGCTATATATGCTGTGGTCGCGCTTTCATTGGCCTTTTTCTCGTTCAACAGAAATTTGCCACTCACTATCCGATCTGTCTTTTATCCTCTTCTTGGAGACAGGATACACGGGTGGATGGGCGATGTAATAGATATTTTCGCTGTCCTGGCCACAATATTTGGTTTGGCGACGTCTTTGGGAGTAGGGGTGCGGCAAGTTAGTGGAGGATTGTCGCATGTTTTCGAAACCCCAAATAATGTATGGATCCAAGTGGGGCTGATAGCAGGGATCACAGCCATAGCAACTCTCTCTGTAGTGTCAGGAGTAGATAAAGGGGTAAAAGTCCTTAGCGAATGGAACGTGAGGATTGCCGGCCTACTTCTATTGTTTGTTTTGATTTTTGGCCCTACACTTTTTGTGTTCAAGTCTTTTATTCAGAATATGGGTATCTACATGAATGAACTTATAGAGGTATCCACTTGGACGGAAGCATTTGTAAACAAAGGTTGGCAGGGAGACTGGACGGTATTTTACTGGGCTTGGTGGATTTCCTGGTCACCTTTTGTGGGGATGTTTATCGCACGGATATCCAAAGGCAGAACCATCCGGGAGTTTATTTTTGGAGTGCTTTTGGCACCTAGCATTTTGACTTTTTTCTGGATGACTACTTTGGGAGGATCTGCTATTTTTCTTGACATGCAGGATACATTAGCTGGTGGAAGCCATGAGTTTGCCAGGGCAATAGTGGCGGATGAGTCCACTGCCCTCTTCGTGTTTTTGGAAAAATTCCCTCTTCGCATGATAGGGTCTGTCTTGGGCATATTGTTGGTAGCGAGTTTTTTCGTGACTTCATCAGACTCAGGATCCTTGGTCATAGATAGCATTACTTCTGGTGGTAAGCTGAACACACCTACCCTGCAGCGGGTTTTTTGGGCTACTACAGAGGGGGCCGTGGCCGCAGTACTGCTTATAGGAGGAGGACTTACGGCTTTGCAGACGGCCACGATCTCCACAGGGCTCCCGTTTCTGATCATTCTTACTATCATGTGCTACTCACTTCTAAAAGGAGTGAAGAAAGAATATGCCCGTGATAAGCAATTGACCGATGAGTTGGATCAGAAGTCCTATGCCAACCGGCTGACCAAAGTGATTATGAAGCAAATCGATAAGGACAAGAAGCCATGAAATCGAGCATGTCGAGAACGTCACACACCGGAATGATTTTAAGGCATGCGACCTGCCTGCCGAAGGCAGGGATTCCATAGCCTGCCCTGACTATTTAGGTGACCTTTAAAAACAAATTATAACCCCATGAAATCGAGCATGAAGCAAGCGACACACAGAGGGATGATTATTCGCCTGGCGAGATTCTCCCGAAGAAAAATCGGGACAGGCTATCTGACCATTAAAAATCAGAATATAAACAGATGAAACCATTAAAGAAAATCGGTATTTTCCTGGATCTGAGTGATTCAGATGAGTTTTTGCTTAGGTATTTCAAGAAATTGGACGATGTATTTGATTTTGATTCCTTGACTTTGGTTCATTTTGTTGCCTTGGAGAACGATTCTGCTGAATTAGCCACCCTGAGAGAGCAGCTGCATAAGCCGCTAGAAGAGGTGATAGAAGATGAGATATTGGATCTTGTAGAGCGTGTATTCGGCGAGAAAAAATCCAGCATTCATGTGAACGTGACTTGGGGTGGAAAACTTGAGGCCCTGATCAGATGGGTGGATGCCGAGCAGTTTAATCTGGTCGTGCTGGGTAAGAAAGAAAAGAATAACGGAACAGGGATTTTCAGTAGTAAGGTGATTCGGCTTACAGACTCGGATTGTCTTTTTGTGCCGGAAAATGCCAATACGGAATTTGAAAGTATAGCATTGGCGCTAGACTTTTCAGATTATTCGGAAAAAGTAATCCGCCGCGGATTGAACCTTTCAAGAAATTTATCTTCGAAACTGGTTCCGGTCCATGTTTTAAAATCTGGGTTCCAGTATTTTCCGTATTTCAAAAACCAGGAGAAATACCTAAATAACCTCCGAAGCAAGGCTGAGCACGATTATAACAAAATACAGAAAAAAACAGGCCTCAGCGAACCCCTTATCTTTGTGGAAGATAGCGGAAACCATATCAGTAAAAGTCTGTATGAAACGGCGCTGAACTATGGGGCTAACTTAATTGTGATGGGAAATAAGGGGAAAGCGGATGAGGATGACCTATTGGTAGGAAGTGTGGCCGACCGGATGATCACCGCAGACAGAAAAATCCCTGTATTAATCGTAAAACCCGACTAGTAGGCAGGAAATTCCTGTTGGAGTCCTTTGAATTGGTCTATCATTTCCCATTTGGGTCTATAGAAGCTGTTCAAAAGCCTTCCTCCAACGGCTCCGTTTTCAATAGTCATCAACGCTGCGGCCAAGCGTAGGTCGCTTGGATCTCCCCAATTAAACTGGGGACTGTCCCCTACAGAGAAATCAGCGGGGAATCCATCAAAATAATCTGCTTTTCCCTCTGCATTTGCCGTGGCGAAGGTGATTGGTACCAATTCCACATTATTGTCTCTGAGGGTTCTGTTGTATGCCGAAAGTGGGAATGAACCTACAGGTTTTCCAAAAGTGTTGTCTCCAATCAGCACAATATCAAGGTAGGGCATTAAGGTATTTATAACCAACTCAGAAGCTGATGCTGAACCTCTGGAGGTGATGAAAATTAGTTTGTTTAAATTGAGATTCCCTAGCTTTTTGAAATCCACACTTTTTTGAAGATCTGTTTTCAGAGAGTTCAGTTTGTTGACATACATGAGTTTCTCACTGTGGGAAAAGGGGATAAGATAGTTGTTTATTTGCTCTGCCACTGCCACTGAGCCTCCGCCATTGTATCTCAGGTCGATGATCAGTTCGTCTATTCCCGCTGTTTCAAAAAACTCAATGGACTCGTCCACTTCGAGGCTTTTAGTGGGGGATTGCCCAGCGGTGGCCTTGAAGCTTTGATATACCCAGTAGCCGACTTTTTTGCCATTCAGGTCTATGATTTCCTGATGAAGTACAGAATTTGATTGATACTCTGCTTTCACATTTGTGCGTGTAGTGGTAGTTCCATCAGGTAATCTGAAGGTGAACGCATTGCTGATACCGGGATCAGCAGGGCCTAATTGGAAATCATAACCCCCAGTACTGTTTTTGTATTCGGAAATTGTTTTACCATTGATCTCTATAATTTCCCATCCCCGCTGCCATCCGTCCAGTCCGGCTGGAGACTCCTCATATACAAAAGTGAGGTAAAGCCGCTCCGTAGCATCAAAGGCAAAACCAAAACCATGGCCGGCATTTCTACCGACAAAGGCATTGTTGAATGCCTCCTGAGTGGTAAGGTAGGAAAAGCGATCCAGCGGCTTGTAGATAATAGCATCCAGCAAAGCTTCATTGGAAGCATAGTCAGCCGGAGTGACAGCCGCAGGAAGCTCCTCATTCCAATAATACCATTCCTGCATAGATGCTAAAATGGCGTCTCTGACTACCGTCGATTGAGGGTCAGGGATAATGTCTTCTTTTGGTTCACACGACCAAAGAAAGACAAAAACTACTCCTATAATTAACTTTGCGTTATTCATAAATGGATGTCTTGGCTGTTGTTAGTTACGAGTAGATGGAGTTATTAGGTTTATAATACTGATCAAAAGATCGGGATAGACCTGTCAGGTCTTGCACTAAAACAGCATGTTCCGATTTCATAGCTTCAACTCAAGTGCTGCAGACCTGACAGGTTTTGAATCATACCAGTGTCAGCTTAGATAGCGATATCATATACCTGCA
This sequence comes from Algoriphagus sp. AGSA1, assembly GCF_021390545.1. Taxonomy (GTDB): domain Bacteria; phylum Bacteroidota; class Bacteroidia; order Cytophagales; family Cyclobacteriaceae; genus Algoriphagus. The sequence goes on from NZ_JAJUWR010000009.1 coordinate 120,221, forward strand.
CTTTTCTCCACATATGGGAGTACTTGTCAATAAACTCCAGGTGGGTAGGGTCGGACTGATATACTAGCTGGTCTTCCAGACTGTCGAAGAATATAGTGCAGGCTACTTGATAGCTATGATCTACCACATCGCGCTTTTCGGTCGCTGCGGGAGTGCCTGCTATAAACTTGCCTACAGTTTTACACCGTCCAAGCATGGGCACGGCTTCGGTTAGGAATTCTTGTGTGTTTGCTTCATCATGTAGCCAAAAGTAAACCTGGTGAATCATTTTTTGTTTTGCCATTTCTTTAGCGATTGAGTTTAGAGGTAAGACAGCAGCGGCACTTGCCACGCCGATTGTTTTGATGAATTTTCTACGTGTTTTCATAGTTTGAAGGTCTGGATTGTTTTTCCGAAAGTCTTAGATGGTTCCCGCAGACAACGATACAGATCACCGCAAAGTAAGTTTTTCTTGTATTCCCGTTTGTGGAGTCACCGTCCATCAATGTTTTTTTCTGTCAGACAAATATCAATAGGAACCGTGATTCTAAAGATAAATAATTAAATTACTTTTAGATAATCGGATGGTTTTTAGCCTCCCTTTTATGTGAAAACCTCAATTACTTTTAATTAACAGCAGCATGAATTACAGAACTTTAGGAAAAACTGGTTGGAAAATTTCTGAAATTGGTCTGGGCACCTGGCAAGTGGGTGGAGGATGGGGAACACCTTTTGACCCTAAAATTGCAGAGGAGATTTTACATGCGGCTTTTGATAGGGGGATAAATTTCGTCGATACGGCGGACGTATATGATGCCGGGCTGAGCGAATCGGCAGTGGGGGAAGCCGTGCGCCAACGCTCCGAAAAGATCTATGTTGCCACCAAATGTGGAAGGAGGATTCAGCCCCATATAAACGAGACTTATAGTGTGGAGAAACTCCGTCGCCATGTGGAGGATAGTCTGCGGAACACGGGATTGAACCGACTGGATCTCATTCAGCTTCACTGTCCGCCCAGCTCTGTCTATCAGCGTGATGAAGTGTATAACTTATTTGAAAAATTGAGGGCAGAAGGAAAGATCGCCGCCATGGGAGTAAGTGTGGAGACAGTGGATGAAGCGAAGCAGGCTATGGAGTATGACGTAGTATCTACGGTTCAGGTGATTTTTAATATGTTCAGGCAGAAACCTGCCGAAGAATTGTTTCCTGAGGCAGCGAAAAAAAATATAGGCTTGATTGTGCGGGTACCGTTGGCGAGTGGATTGCTTTCAGGAAAAATCAATGAAAAGACTACTTTTTCAAAAGACGATCATAGATACTTTAACCGGGAAGGGAAGGCATTTGACAAGGGGGAGACCTTTTCGGGAGTTCCTCTTGAAAAAGCGTTTCCGGCAATAGATGAGCTGAAAACGCTTTTCAAGGGGAGTGGGTCTTTGGCAGCTTTAGCACTTCGTTGGATACTCATGCATGACCAAGTGAGTGTGGTAATTCCGGGAGCGTCCAAATCTTCCCAGATAGCAGCTAATGTAAATGCGAGTCAGCTGCCCCCAATCTCCAAGGATCAAATGGAAGGAGTTAAACGTATTTATGACAAATACATCAGAGATGAGGTTCATGAACTTTGGTAAGAACCAATAAAAAAATCCCCCAACCTTTCGCTTGAGGGATTCCATATAGCTTGACTCTAGAATCTTGGTTCTAAAATCTATTTAAGCGTCTTTCTTTGCCATTCTGTTTCTTTCACCTTCGTCCAGATAGATTTTTCTCATCCGGATAGACTTGGGAGTGATCTCCAGATACTCATCCTTCTGTATGTATTCCATGGATTCCTCAAGTGAGAACTTTTTAGCAGGTACGATCCTTACGTTGTCATCAGAACCGGAAGCACGCATGTTGGTCAGTTTCTTGCCTTTCTGCACGTTCACTACGATGTCATTGTCACGGGAGTTTTCACCGATCACCTGACCTGTGTAAAGTTCATCTCCCGGGTCAACGAAGAAAGTGCCTCTGTCCTGAAGTTTGTCAATAGCATAAGCTGTACATTGTCCGCCTTCCATAGAGATCAATGAACCGTTGGTACGCCCTGGCATAGTGCCTTTAAATGGCTCGTATGAAGTGAATCTATGGTTCATGATAGCCTCACCTTGAGTAGCAGTCAGCATATTGTTTCTCAGTCCGATCAATCCTCTGGAAGGTATTTTGAATTCCAGGTGCTGAAGATCGCCTTTTGGCTCCATGATCAGCAATTCACCCTTACGCTGGGTGGCCAGTTCGATTACCTTACCGGCAGTTTCCTGTGGTACATCGACAACCAATGTCTCGATTGGTTCGCATTTTACGCCATCGATTTCCTTAAAAATAACCTGAGGTTGTCCTACCTGAAGTTCGTAACCTTCTCTTCTCATCGTTTCGATCAAAACAGACAAGTGAAGGATACCACGTCCATAGACAAGGAATTTATCTTCTGAATCAGTTGATTCAACACGAAGAGCCAGGTTCTTCTCAGTCTCTTTCATCAGACGGTCTCTCAGGTGACGGGAGGTCACAAATTTCCCTTCTTTTCCGAAGAACGGAGAGTTGTTGATGGTGAAGAGCATATTCATGGTAGGCTCATCTATGGCGATTCTGGGAAGTGCCTCAGGGTTGTCCACATCTGCGATGGTGTCACCGATTTCGAAGTCATCGATTCCAGTCACTGCACAAATATCACCGGCAAATGCTTCTTCTACACTATTCTTGCCTAAGCCCTCAAATGTGTGAAGTTCCTTCACTTTCATTTTCTTCACAGAACCATCAGCTTTCATCAATGCGATTTGCTGATTTACTTTGATTGTTCCTCTTTTGATACGACCTATTGCAATACGACCTACAAAACTGGAATAATCCAGGGAAGTGATCTGCATCTGAAGTGTTCCTTCCTCGATTTTTGGAGCGGGGATATGATCCACGATTGCGTCCAATAGAGGAATAATTGAATCGGTTGGGTTTTTCCAATCAGGCCCCATCCAATTTTGCTTGGCAGAACCGTAAAGCGTTTGAAACTCCAATTGCTCTTCAGTAGCGTCCAAGTTGAACATCAATTCCCATACTGATTCGTGAACTTCGTCTGGGCGACAGTTTTCCTTATCTACTTTATTTACTACTACAATAGGAGTCAATCCAAGATCTAAAGCCTTGCCCAATACAAATCGGGTCTGAGGCATAGGGCCTTCAAATGCATCCACCAAAAGGATCACACCGTCTGCCATTTTCAACACCCGCTCCACTTCACCGCCGAAATCGGCGTGACCAGGAGTGTCAATGATGTTTATTTTAGTGTCTCTGTATCTTACTGATACGTTTTTGGATAGAATGGTAATCCCTCTTTCACGCTCCAGATCATTGTTGTCAAGAATCAAGTCGTCGAACTGCTGGTTCTCTCTGAAGATTTTAGATGCGTGGATGATTTTGTCCACGAGTGTAGTTTTGCCGTGGTCCACGTGTGCGATGATCGCGATATTCCGAATATTCTGCATGGTTTGCCTGATTGAAGGCGCAAAAGTACAAATAATATTTTGCAGTAAGGTTATGACTTCGTGAAGTTTGACTGAATAATAGCATGTTACTGGTGAAAAAATCAATTTTTTCCTGAAAATTAAGCTTCCATTGATCATATTATCATTTGAATAGGAAGCGAGTTTGCTTAGCATTGCAAAGCTGATGCTGATTATTTGGTAACGGCGCCGCTTTTTGACGAGGTGACTTGGAAGGTGGACAATGGCAATGATCTGGTGATCCTGAATCCTGCTGGAGGGAGAAACTTAAAAGGAATCAAAGTCAATGGAAAAACGCTGGAAGGCTATTATGTTGGGCATGAATTATTTAAAAAAGGTGGGTTGATCGAATTGGAGACGGATTGAATGGACAATTTTCAATGGTCAAGGTTAAAAGGCGAAGGAAGTATTGTTTTAAAAAAAAGGAAGTGATCTTTTTGAATTTTGTGGTTTGTGGGCTCAAACGACGGCGTAATCGGTTCTAAGATTCATAGATAGACTGTAGCTTTCTGGTTTCTGCTATGGATCTGTCCAGAACTTTAGGAAGAAGAAAAATCGATAAGAACGACAAGGCTATAATCAAAATGCCCAGGGCCATGAAAACTCCCCGTACAGTGAGGTCTATTACGTAATCCGGGTTTTCAAAAAACCTTAATCCATGAATATTCATTTGCATAAACACATTCAGGATTAATAAAAAGTTGTTGGTGCTTTTAAAGGCCACATAGTTTTTAAGGCTTTTGTTAGCCCTATAGTAGCTGACAATAATATAAATCAGACCCACAAAAAAGAATGCCACAGCCCAAAAAGGTAAAGTAAGTTGCATACCAAATGGTCGGGTATAGACACTTAGCCAATAGAGAATAAATCCTATCGTGGCTGGGTAGATGATTCTGTAGCTAGTGAAAAAGGATATAAACTCCTCCCAGAAAAATCGTCTATAGCGTTTTCCTATGCTTTTGGTATAAGACTCAGCCAGATCAGAAAACCCAAAAATCCCGAACTCGCTGTGGACTTTGCGGAATGCATCATCCAGGTCCATAGAAGGTCTCTCTTCCAAAAGCACTTCCACCTTGCAGGCAGCATGGTCCAGAATCTCGAATTGCAGATCGATCTCCGGATAGCCTTTGTAGGAGATCAGTTTTTTGAGGTCGGTGATTTGGGAAGGGGAGAGCTTCATATCAAAGCGGTTTTGGATTTGATCTTCCAGGCTTCATAAAGCGTCAGTGAATAGCTGACATAAATAAAAAACAAAGCTAAAGTTCCTGCTATGAAATAAGTCTTGTCCATGAAATCCGGTACATCAAAAAGTCTGGGGAGCATGATCATTAAGTTAAACGAAGAGGTGATCAAGGATAACTGTAACATGATGGAAGTCAAAAGCGATGATTGAATTGGTTTTGAACTATTCATCATTTTTTTAATGTCCGACACTTTTCTAAATGAGCAATAGTAAATCCAAGCGGATAAAATCGCAATTGAAACAATGGGTATGATGAGCAACTGTGCCTTGGTCTTGTTTTCTACCTCAATCCAAAGAAGTGTGTATAATAAGAGGGATATTACTGTGGCCACAATTCTAGGCCACGTGAAGTAAGTCTTAAAAATTGACCACTGTAGGTTGAAAATTTCTTTTTTTGAAGCTTTCACAAACTTCGCCTGAAGTGCATGGCAGTAGCTGTAGTTGAACTTCTGCTCCAATTCAAATAATTCTACTTCGAAATCAGCTTGCTCAAAACTCTCCAGATGAGTCACATAGTGATCATAGATTTCCAGAAGAATTTCTGCAGAAGTCAAATCCTTGGCCGAAATGGCCCTTTTTACCTGATCGAGTTCCTGTTCTGTAAGTTTTCTCATAGGTGCTTCATTTAAAAAATCAGATATTGAATCCTGGTTTTAGATTTGGGGTCAGGATCCGCTGGAGGTTTTCTACGAAGCCTTGCAACTCAGACATTTTGCTGGTGACTTGCTTTTGCCCGTCTTTAGTCAGGCTGTAGTATTTTCGCACCCGGTTGTCCACTTGCTGGATCTCGGTGCTGAGCAATCCCTCTGCTTCCAGCTTGTGCAGGGCAGGGTAGAGGGCACCTTCGGTGATTTTGATTTCACCGGCAGTCAGCTCCTTCACCCGCTGGGTGATCTCATAGCCGTACATTTTATCATTCTCTTCCAGAAGTTTGAGGATGATGGTTTGGAGTGAGCCTTTGATCAGATTGTTGTTCGACATGAGTTTGCGTATTACCTAGCTTCTCCAAATATATAAAAATATTATATACATAAGAATTTTAGGTATGTGTTTTTTTCTTGAGTTCTGTAAGAATGCCAATAGACTTAATTTCTTTTCTTTGGAGGTCAGAAGACCGAAGGCGGGAGACCGAAGTGCGCTTCAGTCATCATTCTCCCGTCTTCCAGCCACTAACACAAGCCTGATTTCAAACAAAAAACTTTCATTCTCTCCCAATTTTCCGCATTTTTCCAGAATGGACTACCAACAACTTATCGAAGAAGTGTACCAAGAGGTGCAAGCAGAGAACCTAAAAGGCAAAGTCGCGGATTACATCCCTGAGATCGCCACCGTAGATCCGCATCAGTTTGGAATAGCCCTGGTGGATCTCAAAGGAAATGTCTATGGTGTTGGGGATTATCAAAAGCCATTTTCTATCCAGAGTATCAGTAAGGTTCATACGCTCACGATGGTTTTTAATGTGTTCAATTCCAAGCTCTGGACTAGGGTAAACGTGGAGCCCAGTGGAGATCCTTTCAATTCTATCGCACAATTGGAGTATGAAAAAGGGATTCCCAGAAACCCTTTTATCAATGCCGGGGCACTGGTAATCACGGATGCGCTGTGCAGCAAATTTGAGAGTCCTATAAGCCAGATCACGGAGTTTATCAACGAACTGGCGGGAGAGACCTGTGTGAAAATCAATCCTGATGTCAAAAATTCGGAAATGAATCACGGTGAGCGAAATACCGCTCTGGCCTATTTCCTAAAATCATTTAAAAACTTCAACAATCCCATCGATGAAGTGCTTGAAGTGTATTTTTCCCATTGCGCTATGGAGATGAGCTGTGTGGATCTGGCAAAATCCTTTTCCTTTTTAGCCAATGATGGATATTCCATTTTCGCTGATAGATTAATCTTATCAGAAAGCCATGCCCGCCGTGTCAACGCCCTGATGCTGACCTGCGGGTTTTACGATGAGGCGGGGGAATTTGCATTCAAAGTAGGAATGCCAGGGAAAAGTGGGGTTGGGGGAGGAGTGGCCGCCGTGATGCCACATAAGTTCAGTATAGCCGTATGGAGTCCGGAACTTAATGAAAAAGGCAATTCCGTAAAGGCCATCAGAGCGCTGGAGCTTTTGACGGATAAATTGGGGTTTTCCTTATTCTAGCCAAGATGCCCTTGGGTTATGAGCCCACTAATGGCACAGAATATAGAACCAGGATGTTAAAGCAAGAGCAACGAAAATCTGCGTCTTGTTCTGCGGAGATCAGCGGGAACTATCCAAAGGTCTTCAGAAAAAGTGAAACCAACCGTTAAATCAACTCCTCGGCAACTTTGGAATGTAACTCATTCATCAGCATCAAAGCCGCCGAGCCATACCATTCTTTCAGGACCATTTTGAGTACCCCTGCCTTGATGGCCGGGTCGGTGGAGGTGAGTTCTTCAGCTTCCTCCAGTGTTTCCACGGCAAATATGTAAAGACCTCTCAGATCCTCATTCCCAAAGAACGGGCCTGCCATGACGAGTTGACCTTCTTCAGACATCCGGTTGATATTTGCCATATGTCCAGCCTGAATATCGCTTCGTTGCTGTTCGGTATATTCGCTCACGCGGTCACCACGGTATAGAAAGGCAATCACATACTTTTTCATGCCATATTTGTCAGCACCTACCTCTGCCGCCAGTTCTGGGTCATAGGCGTCGTTTTGAGCATGGCTTAGTAAGTTTAGGGAACTGAGCAGGAAAAGGGTAAGTAGTAACTTTTTCATAGGGTTCTAGTTTAGATTTTGAAATACTAATTATACTTAATGAGAGGAGTGTGGTCTATGTTCTTTTTATTATCTACTATGTGTCAACTCCAAAACAATAAGGGATCATTGCAAGATTAAGGCTACCGTATCGGATTTGGTGCGTAGTTTCAGCCAGTTAAGTAATTTATTGGTGTCACCACTTGTAGGCTTTTTGCCAAACTCCGCATAAGCAATCAATAAGGTATCGGTTGTTTTGTTTTCCAGATCCGTGATCATGGAGCGGTTTAAGGTGAATTTTTTTAGATCAGGATGATTCACCTTTGCTTCCTGAGCTATTTCATTTCCCAGCACCCTTACTTGTCCATAGTTTGCTACCTCCCTTTCCAGTAGTTGTATTTTCGCATCCTTATCCTGGATTAGCCGCTCATTGCGTTCATAGAGATCTTTGAGTATATCTGATCTCAATAGGTTCAGATCGGTCTGCCCGCTGCCACTTTGATTGATTTTCAGCTCTGTGTTCACAAAACCCTGGGCTATTGCCTGCTCCTGAAGCTTTGTGATTTCCGTATCGGGGAGACGTTCACCGATCAGGTTGATTTGTATGGTTTTTGGCTCTTGGCTATAGAAGAAATCAGCACTCAAAACCTGGGTTTTTGGATAGACAAATTCATTTTGGACAAAAGTCTTTGCCTGTTCTTCCCATATAGAACGGACAACGATTCCGTAAGCCAGATATACGCTGGGGACAATCGTCAGAATGGTAAAAATAGTAATGTAAGTCTGCACCCTCTTTTCCTTTTTCGCATCCAGAAATTCCTTTTTGGGATATTTCATAAACCGGACTATCAGATAAGTCGAAAGGGAGATGAATACCGAATTGATAAAAAAGAGATAAAAAGCACCGATGAAATAATACAGGTTCATGGTGGCCAGTCCATAGCCGGCAGTACACAGTGGAGGCATCAAAGCCGTGGCAATGGCAACTCCCGGTATGGCGTTGCTCTTTTCTTTTCGTGAACCTGCAACTATACCTGCGAGACCCCCAAAGAGTGCGATCAGCACATCCCATATCGTAGGTTCTGTCCTGGCGAGAAGCTCGGATTGGGCATCGTCCAGAGGGGTAAAAGTGAAGTAGATAGAGGAGGTCAAAATTGCTATAAACACTGCTACCGCAAGGTTTCTAAGTGAGCGTTTGAGGAGGTCGAAATCATTGATTCCCGCTGCCATCCCGATCCCCATAATGGGACCCATAAGGGGCGAAATGAGCATGGCGCCTATGACCACTGCGGTAGAATTTACATTCAGTCCCACCGATGCCACAAAGATTGCAAAGATCAAAATCCAGAGATTGGCTCCCCGGAATTCTACATTTTTGCTGATGTAAACAATGGTCTCCAGCTCATCTTCTTTTCCTTCCTGTAGATCAAACCGGTCCCGGATATACAGCAGGAACCTTATGAATCTGTTGCTTCGCTTTTTTCTTGGATTGGCTTCTTCCATCATGTCTCAAGGTATTACCACGGCGTTTTTATATTCCGGCAAAATAGCGAAAATCCAGCCCGGTTTAGTGCTATAAGAGCGCAAATAAATTTGCCGAATATTCTATGGGGTGTATTTGGATGGAATAATAAACCGCCCGTTTCTCTAAAATAATCCTTTCAATATCCACTAAGTTATAGTTTATATAAAAATATTTAACCAATTGGTTTAAAGATGTTTAATTCTATTTTAGACAGCTCATAATTTGACTAGGCTAAAAAAGTTAGCCTAGGCTTAAAATTGTCTTGCCTCAATTTCTTTTGGGAGCTGGGGAACTATCAAGGATTCAGATAACATTTAAGAGAAGCCTTTAATTGAAAAGTAGTAGATTGCTGTTTCACCAGATCAATCCGTTCAGATATCCAGACTTCTGGAATTGATTTTAAAGGGAGAATCTGATAGTTTTAAGTAAACATATTCTTTCACATTACATCTAAATTTATTTTACCGGATGAGCACTGCCCCTATTAAAAAAATACTACTCCTTGACGATGATAAAATCCAGAAAATACTTCTTTGGAAAAGACTTACCAGAATAAATCCGGGTATCGAATTTGTTTATTTTGACCGACCATCAGAAGCTTTGGAGTATCTCAGATCTGAATCCGTAGATTTGCTTTTGGTTGATTTAAATCTTCCCGAAATGGACGGTTGGGGATTTGTGGATCAAATGGAGAAATTACGACCGGATTGCAGGGTGATTTTGCAGACCGCGTCTGTCATGGAAGAAGTGTTTCTCAGAGCTGCCCAGGATAGCAGAATACATCAGATCTTTGAAAAACCTCTAAGTGAATCCGACTTATTTTCAATCCTGGGACTTTGAAACAGTTTAGGCCTGTCCTTTTGAATAATTTAATTAATTTCGAGCCATCAGAAAGATTATATGACTGAAAAAGCAGAAGACAGAAAGCCCCTGCTTTCAAAGAAAATAGATAAGTTTTTTACCGGCTTGGCAGACGCTTGGAATTTCGTAAGACGATTTTTCAAAGAGGTGTTTTTGCCTCCTTACGAGTTTAAAGAGGTAGTCCAACAATGTTATAGGATCGGTGTGGAATCCCTTCCCTTGATTGCGCTGACAGGTTTTATCGTAGGGATAGTTTTTACTAATCAATCGCGCCCTTCCCTTTCAGAATTTGGTGCCACTTCATGGCTGCCTTCCCTGATTTCCATCGCTGTAGTACGGGCTATGGGGCCTCTGGTGACCGCACTGATCGCGGCCGGGAAAGTGGGATCGAGTATAGGTGCTGAGATCGGATCTATGAAGGTCACTGAGCAGATAGATGCTATGGAAGTGTCAGCGACCAACCCTTTCAAATTCCTCGTAGTTACCAGGGTGCTGGCGACTACGTTTATGATACCCGTATTGGTGATGTTTACAGATTTTGTGGCGCTGATGGGCTCATTTCTGAGTGTAAATGCCAATGAAAATGTCAGCCTGGTAACCTTCTTTGTACAGGTATTCGAAGCCATCAGCTTTCTGGATATCATATCCTCAGTGCTGAAATCGCTGCTGTTTGGTTTTACCATAGGGATTGTGGGCTGCTATAAGGGATATAACTCTTCCAAAGGAACAGAAGGCGTGGGGCGTGCCGCAAATGCCGCTGTGGTGATGGCCATGTTCCTGATATTTATAGAAGAACTGTTGGTTCTTCAGATTGTGAACGCAATTCGAATGATGTAAGACATGGAAGAAAAAGTAGTAGAAATACGCGGGTTAGAGAAATCATTTGGAGATTTGGATGTGCTCATGGGGGTGGATCTGGATCTATACAAAGGGGAGAACCTAGTGGTGCTTGGGAAGTCTGGCTCAGGTAAGTCCGTGCTGATCAAAATCATGGTTGGGCTGCTAAAGCAAGACGAAGGTACCGTGAAGGTATTGGGTAAGGACGTGGCTAACCTAGGCACAAAAGAACTCAATGAATTACGTCTGAAGATTGGTTTTTCATTCCAGAATTCAGCCTTGTACGATAGTATGACAGTGAAGGAAAATATGGAGTTTCCACTGGTGAGAAATATTAAAAACCTGTCGAGAAAGGAAAAAGATATGAAGATAGAGGCGTTGCTGGAAAGTGTGGGGCTGCCTCAATCCATCAATCAAATGCCTTCGGAACTGTCCGGTGGACAGAAGAAGCGTATCGGGGTAGCCCGGACCCTGATCCTAGAACCGGAAATTATGCTTTATGATGAGCCTACAGCAGGACTTGATCCCATCACTTGCATGGATATCAATAACCTGATCGTACAGATTCGTGAAGAGTACAATACTTCTTCTATAGTGATCACGCACGATTTGACCTGCGCCAAAGTAACAGGAGACAGGATGGCGGTATTACTGGATGGACAATTTGATGCAGTAGGGACTTTTGAGGAAGTGTTCCCTAATGCGGAAGATCAACGTATAAAATCATTTTACGATTATAATTTTATCAACTCATGAGAGGCGAAAATAAAAGATCAGTCATAGTAGGGATATTTGTCTTTTTGGGCATAGCTATCCTTGTTGCGGGCATTCTGACCCTGGGCGGTCAGCAGAAAAAGTTTGTAAAGGCTATCCAGCTTAAAGCCGTATTTGACGACATCGGAGGATTACAGGCAGGAAATAATATCTGGTTTTCAGGGGTGAAAATCGGGACTGTTCGCAAAATCAATTTCTACGGAGATTCACAAGTGGAAATAGAGATGAACGTAGAGCAAAAAGTGGTGGATTTCATTAGAAAAGACTCTAAAGCCACCATTAGTTCCGACGGGCTCATCGGTAATAAAATCATCGTGATCTATGGAGGGACTACTATGGCCCCCCCTGTACAGGACGGGGATAGGTTAGAGGCAGTGATGCCTATGAACACAGACCAGATGATGGAGACACTTCAAGCCAACAATGAAAACCTGGTGGAGATTACCGGAAACCTGAAAAATCTCACCAGCAAACTGGCAGAAGGAGAAGGCATGGTAGGGGCAGCTCTGACAGATTCTCTGATTGGAGTGAACTTTAAGGCTATCGTGGAAAACTTGAACAAAGCTTCTATAAACAGTAACAGGATGATTGCAGAGCTACAAAGCTTTTCTGCCAAACTCAATAAGGAGGGTAGTTTATTCAACGACCTGGTAACTGATACCACTATGGCAAACGATCTGAGACATACTATGGAAAGTTTCAGACAGGCAGCCGCCAATTCGGAAAAAATGACCCAGAAGTTAAGTGAGGTCACCGATAAATTCAACGATCCTAACAATTCCATGGGAATGCTTCTCAATGACCCCGAATTTGCAGAAACACTAAAAAGCACACTGGAAAATACCGATTCGGCTACCTATAATCTGAATAGGGGTATGGAGGCATTAGAATACACCTGGCCATTCAACAAAGGCTTCAAGCGTAAACAAAAAGCTGAAGCTAAAGAGAATAAGTAAGGGATTTGATTTAATCCTCAGCTACTAGCCCGCGACTGATTTTCTCGCGGGCTTCTTTTTTCTCTTCTCCGTTTGCTTCCAGGGTATCCGTAGTATTCTGCGGTGTCAACACTGCCTTCATGGAAATAGGGAAATGATCCGAGCCGATCTCATTTTCTATTTTTAGTTTGGCTAGACCAAAATGCTTGCTAAGGAAAATATGGTCAAGGGGCCATCTGAAAAGCGGGACTTTCGCATGGAAAGTATTAAATAATCCTCTTCCCCTGCGGGGATCTGCCATCTCTGAGATTTTCAAAAATAAAGTGGTCGTATAGCTCCAGGCTACGTCGTTGAGATCCCCAATGACCAAAGTAGGGCGTTTATTCTCTTTGGATTTTTTGCCTACGATCAATATTTCCGCATCTCTTTCCGTACTTTCCGTGTTTTCACCCGGTACAGGTGGAGTTGGATGGATCGCATATATGGTAATTATTTCCCCGTTTCGGAGTTTGATCTCCAGTTCGAGAGATGGGATTTCGTCATCTACCAGGTAGTTTATTTCCTGTTTGAGGATTTCTAATTTTGAGTAAAAAAGCAACCCATAAGTATTGTCCAGTGGAATCTTGATTTGAAAATCAAAACGGTCTTCTATTTGGGACATGCCTTTTTCCCAGGCTTTGTCAGTTTCCACTAGAAAAACCACATCAGGATCTGTCTTTTTTACCAGGGTGACAGCTTTGTGATATGCATCATTGTACTGATAGACATTTGCTACCAGGATATGGATTCCTCTCTCTTCATCGAAAGGGACTGTATCTATCATTTTACTGCCTAATAGTGTGAATGGTATTACCTTACTGGTCAGGTAGATCGCACAGATGCACAATAAACCTAGCCAGATGTAAAGTTCAGAGGCTTGGGATGCGCCGTCGTTCGCTAGCCACAAAAGCCCTAAAATCAGAATGATCACCAATTTCTGCAGTCTGGGATAATCAAAAACCCTGACCCACCAATAATCCAATTTGACTAGAGGGAAGAAAGTGGCGAAAATAAAAAACGCACTGAAAACCCGTAAAAGTAGCTCGGTCATTACTATTCTGAATTCTTAAATGTTAACTTAAAGATGTGCAAATAAGTCGATAAGTGGCAAGACTTTGGGCTACATAAAATCCTTAATGGAATTCCCAATGCCTTTTACGGGTTATTAGCATGAATCCTTTTTTTCACCAAAGCCTCAATTTACTATGAGCCAAGACCCATTCCAAATTAAATCTTCCCTCACAACTTCCACTGGTACACATACCTATTGGAGTTTAGAAAAACTTGAATCCAGTGGCCACCCGGTAAAGCATTTACCTTTCTCCATCAGGATTTTATTGGAAAATGCCCTACGCAATTTTGATGATTTTGCCATAACCAAGGAGCATTTGGAAACATTGATTGGTTGGTCGCCAAAACCCTCTGACAAGGATATCCCCTATAAGCCCGCACGGGTGTTGATGCAGGATTTTACCGGCGTTCCGGCAGTGGTGGATATTGCTTCATTGCGTTCGGAAGCCTATAGAAAAGGTAAAAACCCTAGTGCGATCAACCCTTTGATTCCCGTGGATCTGGTGATAGACCACTCCGTTCAAGTGGATTACTTCGGTACCAATTACAGCTATCAAAGAAACGTGGAGGTGGAATATGAACGGAACTCTGAGCGCTATAAATTCCTAAAGTGGGCGCAGAAGACGTTTGACAATTTCTCAGTAGTACCTCCCGGGATGGGGATCTGCCATCAGGTCAATCTCGAATACCTTGCCCAAGGGGTGATCAGACGAGATGGGATGGTGTTTCCTGATACACTGGTCGGTACTGATTCCCATACGCCTATGGTGAATGGAATAGGTGTGGTAGGCTGGGGTGTCGGGGGGATAGAGGCGGAAGCGGCATTGCTAGGCCAGCCGATCTACTTCATTATGCCTGAAGTGGTAGGATTGAAGCTGACCGGGAAATTACCTGCGGGAACTACCGCCACGGATATGGTCTTGACCATTACTGAATTACTTAGAAAACATGGCGTAGTGGGGAAATTCGTAGAGGTATATGGTCCGGGGTTGGATCATCTATCTGTGCCGGACAGGGCGACAATCTCCAATATGTCCCCTGAATTTGGCTGTACCGTCACCTACTTTCCGATCGATGACCGTACCCTGGATTATATGGGTAAGACAAACCGCTCCGCAGAACAGATAAAACTAGTGGAGGATTATTGCAAAGCAAATATGTTATGGAGAAAGGATGAGGAGCTGATCAATTACAGTTCGGTGGTAGAGTTGGACCTTGGAACTGTAGAAGCAACAGTGTCCGGGCCCAAACGCCCCCAAGACAAGATCCTTGTAAAAGAATTCAAGCCCAAGTTTGAAGAACTGCTTCACTCTGTACATGGCAGACAATATATCCCCATTGATAAAAGAGAGGAAGTCGCACGCTTTGTAGAAGAAGGAGGTGGACAGACAGAAGATCAGTCCCATGAAAAAGCGCCCGCGGAAACAGAGATTAAAACCAGTATCAAAAATGGGCTAAAGACCGTTTCAGTGAATCTGCACAATGAGAAATTCGAACTGTATGATGGCTCTATAGTTATTGCCGCAATTACTTCCTGCACAAACACTTCTAATCCTTCTGTGATGTTGGGAGCGGGTTTGGTGGCCAAAAAGGCCAGAGAAAGAGGACTGGATGTGAAACCATGGGTGAAAACTTCCCTGGCCCCGGGATCCAAAGTCGTAACGGACTATTTGGAAAAATCCAATTTACTGGAAGACTTGGAGGCACTGAAATTCCATACGGTAGGGTATGGCTGTACCTCTTGTATTGGGAATTCCGGACCATTGCCACGACATATTGCACAAGCTGTGGAGGATAATGACTTGGTAGTGGCATCGGTGCTTTCGGGTAACAGGAACTTCGAGGCGAGGGTGCATCCCCAGGTGAAGATGAATTACCTGATGTCACCCATGCTGGTGGTGGTGTATGCTATTGCTGGGCGCGTGGATGTGGATCTGTACAATGAACCACTTGGGTATGACCCTAATCTGGAACCGGTTTACATGAAAGATATTTGGCCTACCAATGAAGAGATAGCAGAGGTGGCCAGAAAAGTCCTTACCCCGGATGATTATCAGAAAAATTATGGAGAGATCTTCGAAGGAAATGAAATCTGGAAAGAGCTTCATTCCGGTGAGGGACAGATTTATCCTTGGGATGTGAATAGCACGTACATCAAGGAGGCACCGTTTTTCAAGGATATCTCTGTGGATGTGCCGGAGCCAAAAGACATCGTAAATGGAAGAGTTCTACTGAAACTAGGCGATTCGATTACCACAGACCATATCTCGCCTGCAGGATCCTTCAGACCGGATACTCCGGCAGGAAAATACCTCAATGGACGGGGAGTAGAGCGGCCTGATTTCAATTCCTACGGATCCAGAAGAGGGAATGATGAGGTGATGGTGAGAGGCACTTTTGCCAATGTTCGGATCAAAAACCAACTGAGTAAGCAGGAGGGAGGATTTACTACGTACATTCCAACAGGTGAAGAAATGTCTGTTTTCGACGCTTCGCAAAAGTATCAGACAGCAAATGTTCCCTTGATAGTGCTGGCCGGAAAAGAATATGGATCGGGGTCTTCCCGTGACTGGGCGGCCAAAGGCACCAACCTACTCGGGATCAAGGCTGTGATCGCAG
Organism: Algoriphagus sp. AGSA1; assembly: GCF_021390545.1. Taxonomy (GTDB): domain Bacteria; phylum Bacteroidota; class Bacteroidia; order Cytophagales; family Cyclobacteriaceae; genus Algoriphagus. Next base: position 136,366 of record NZ_JAJUWR010000009.1, read on the forward strand.
AAAGCTATGAGCGTATCCATAGGAGCAATCTTGTGGGGATGGGCGTACTTCCACTTCAATATCTGCCAGGAGAAAATGCGGAAAGCCTAGGCCTTACAGGAAAAGAAGAATTCAGCATTATAGGGATTGAATCTGGACTGACACCTTCTCAGAAATTTCAAGTAATCGTGAAATCAGAAGCTCAGGAGAAGAAAATCGAGGTGATATCCCGATTGGATTCTGAGGTGGAGATCGCCTATTATAAGCACGGAGGTATTTTGAATTATGTGCTGAGGGATTTCTTGAAGGAATAAAGGAAGTTGGATGACAGGTGTCGGGTGGCCGGTGCCGGGTGCAGCCAGAGTGGGACTGCTTGTCCTGTCTTTAGCCTTTAACTATACAAAACCCGTCAGCAGTGGCGGGTTTTGCTTTTTTCAATCCAGCATAAAGCGTATCGGAATATATAACCAGGCATCTACCGTATTGCCTTCATGTGTAGTAGCAGGGGTGATTTCTCCCTCATATTTATTTACCACCCGAAGGGCTTCCTCAGCCAGGGATTCACTTACCTTATCAGGATTCACTACCAAGGGAGCGGTTCGCTCACCGAATTCATTGACATAGATGCCAATGATAACCGTGCCTTGTTCACCCCTTCTTCTTGCTGAAACTGGATAACTTAAATTCTTTATCATTATTTTTTCCCATCCTTTTTTGTCGTAGAGAGGTTGGGGTTCAAATGGATTATGTTCCATATGTATTATTTCCCCACTTTCTGCCTCTTGGATTTCGTAGTTGTTGGAGCCTTGATATAGTACCTCTCCCATGGCCTCTCCTTCGCTATAGTAAGTAGCGTGGAAGTAGCCGTTGTTTTGATTCTTGATTTTTTTGGAGATGAGTACTCCATCGGTGCCATAAGTCTCTATGTGTTCTTCCGGGAAATTGCCTTGTGCGTTATTGCCATACCGGGTTACTTTTACGATTTGATTATTCAGGTTGAAAATCCGCTCTATGGATGTACTGTCTGTGAGCTTGACTACGATGGCTTTATATGCATAACTTAGACTGTCCTTGTCAGCAATAGGGTAAAAATGTTCATTCAGTCTGTGGACTTGTTTTTCTTGGGCATTAGAAAGTATGGGGGCAGATTGGAGAGCAAAAAGCAACAGAAAAGTAAGGCGATAGTTAATTCTGAACGGCATAATAATATGTTGACTATGATCGAAGTTTAATTATACAATATCTTGACGGTAGGTACAACTCCCGTTAGGAAATAACATTCGATCCTATATTCTTTTGTCCTTTTCAATAAGTGACTCCATTTTTCACTCTTTGTTCCGGATTATCTACAGAATACTAGCTTGATTTCTGACTGGCGATGGCTTTATGACAAAAGCCTTTTATCCCACAGGATAAATCTTATTTTTGTGTCTTTATCCTATTAAAACCACGAAATGAACGCAATTAATCCCACTACCACCCCTGCCTGGTCAAGACTTCAGCAACTTGCCGATGAGCATAAAGACATGACTATTCTTTCGCAATTTGATCAAAGAGAGCGTTTTGATCGATTGAGCATCACTCTTGAGGATATTTTGGTCGATTTCTCCAAGAACAGGCTAAACCAGGATATTTTGGATGCCCTATATGACCTAGCTCGCGAGTGCAAGCTGCATGAAGCTATTGAAGCTATGTTTTCAGGGAAACCGATCAATCAGACCGAAGGTCGTGCTGTACTGCATACGGCTTTGAGAAACACCTCTGGAGATGTTGTGAAGTTGGACGGGGAGAATATCATGGATGATGTAAATGCCGTGCTGCAGAAGATGAAGGCTTTTGCGGATAAAATCCAAAACAAACAATGGCTTGGCTATACAGGCAAGCCAATCAAATCTCTCGTAAACATCGGTATCGGTGGTTCGGATCTTGGCCCTGTAATGGTGACTGAGGCATTAAAGCCTTATCAGAATCCGGATATTGAATGCTTCTTTGTGTCCAATGTAGATGGAACCCATATCGTAGAGACGTTGAAAAAGGTAGATCCGGAGACTACGCTGTTCTTTATCGCGTCCAAAACTTTTACCACACAGGAAACCATGACCAATGCGCATACTGCCAGGGATTGGTTCTTGGAGCATGCCAAAATAGATACGGCTGTTGCCAAACACTTTGTGGCATTATCTACCAATGCCAAGGCTGTTTCCGAATTCGGGATTGATACGGATAATATGTTTGAATTTTGGGATTGGGTAGGGGGAAGATATTCCCTTTGGTCTGCGATAGGCTTGCCGATAGCCTGTGCGGTTGGCTTTGAGAATTTCCATCACTTACTGCAAGGAGCACATGCCATGGATAATCATTTCCGCAGTTCACAGTTTGACCGGAACATCCCGGTAGTCCTGGCGATGATTGGCATCTGGAACACCAATTTCCTCGGGGCCAGCTCTGAAGCTATTTTGCCTTATGATCAGTACATGCATAGGTTCGCGGCCTATTTCCAACAGGGAAATATGGAAAGCAATGGTAAGTATGTAAGCCGTTCCGGGGAAAAAGTGAACTACACCACCGGGCCGATCATCTGGGGTGAACCGGGAACTAATGGGCAGCATGCGTTCTACCAGCTCATCCATCAGGGCACACACCTCATTCCATGTGATTTTATTGCTCCTGCGATATCGCATAATCCTATCGGGGATCATCATCAGAAGTTGTTGTCTAATTTCTTTGCACAGACAGAGGCCCTGATGAAAGGAAAGTCTCTCGAAGAGGTGAAGGCTGAAATGAAAGCTGCCGGCAAGTCGGATGAGGAGATTGAGAAAATAGCACCGCACCGGGTTTTTGAAGGTAACAGACCGACCAACTCCATACTGGTAAAGGAAATCACACCTTATACCCTTGGTGCCTTGATTGCGATGTATGAACACAAAATCTTCGTTCAGGGAGTGATCTGGGATATTTTCAGCTTTGATCAGTGGGGAGTGGAGCTAGGCAAAGTCTTGGCAAACGGCATTCTTCCTGAGTTGCGGGGCAATGAAGAAATCACTGCACACGACGGCTCAACAAATGGACTGATCAATGCTTATAAAAAAATGAGGTAGGCAGAAGCTTCAAACTACCGTGGTTTGTGTCTGCATAAACCAAATACCCTAGCGAAATTCCGGTCTGTGGGGGCACAGACCGGGGCGGTTATCTTAAAAATCCATGATCCCGATTCTTAGAAGAGTCGGGATTTTTTGTAAAAGGCTATATTGGCACAAAGACCACAGAGAGGAGCGCGAAGAACAGCAGTTTGAGGTTAAGTCGGGCTTGCCTTGGCGGAGCGACCAAATCCCTTTTTTATATCATTGGTAGCGAGATGGGAATCGCATTTGAGATTTATTTCACCTTTTCCGGGGTCTGTGTCCTCACAGACCACTAGTTTTCAAATCAAAATTTAGACCTCTCGAAACACAGGCCAAACCTACGCTTTTATGATCATTTAATTTACCGGAGAATCGTTTTTATATACTCGGTTTTCTCCACCTTGATTTGTCCATTTATCGGTATCATGTTTCTCCAAACCCAATTGTAATGGTCAATAACCTGTTCGGCCTTAAGATTTGGCCGATCCCCAGTGGTATGTCCATCTTCCACAACTGTAATCTGATACTCCTTCGTCAATGCTGATTGAATAGTTGATTCTACGCAGAAATCAGTGGCACAGCCTGTTATAAACAACTCATCTACATTCAGTTGCATTAGTTTTGAATGTAATTCAGATTTATGAAAAACATCATTCGCATATTTATCAATTCTGACATCAGTGGGGTCTATTCTTAGTTCGTCCAAAATCTCCCAATCCTCTGAATTCTTTTCAAAATGGCCACTGCCCGTTCCGTCGTGCTGTATGTAAAACACAGGATTTTTCGTTTGGCGGAATAATGTCGCAAGCTCATTAATTCGTCGTACAACCCCTGATGTATCAAATCTAGGTGTTTTTGATGTGAACGAACCCTTCTGCATGTCAATAACCACTAGTGCTTTCCGGTTTTTCATATTCTTTTTTCAAATGTATCAAACTCTTAGAGTTCATTCCTTATATCTTAGCAATCTTAAAATCCAGAAAGGCGTACAATTGCCTTTCAAACCCAAATTATAGCTAAAAAATGAAACAAATATTCTCCAATCTACTGTTCAAAGTATTCATTGCCATTGTTTTGGGCATCCTCTTCGGTCTTTACCTGCCGGAGTCTGTCAATCGTATTTTTGCTACGTTCAATGCGTTTTTTGGACAGTTCCTCAACTTTGCTATTCCACTGATTATTTTGGGTTTGATCATGCCGGCAATATCCGATCTGGGTAAAGGAGCTGGAAGGTTACTCCTCATTACAGCAGCTATCGCATACGGTTCTACCATCTTTTCCGGTTTCATGAGCTATTTCACTTCTTCCACGATTTTTCCTTCCTTGTTGGCATCCCATGTAAATGATGCTGCTGAGATAGGGGAGAGCGGAGAGGATTTATTGCCGTATTTCAGCATCACTATTCCGGCGGTGATCGATGTGATGTCGGCTTTGGTTTTGGCCTTTGTGATTGGTTTAGGGCTTTCCTTCCAGGAGAATTCCACCTTGCAGAAGGTGGTCAAGGATTTTGAGGCGATCATTATGCAGGTGATCGAAAATGTAATCATTCCGCTCCTACCGCTCTTTATTCTTGGGATATTTGCCAATATGGCATTCAGTGGCCAGGTGTACTCCATCCTTTCTGTGTTCTTGAATATCATAGGGGTGATTTTCGCCATGCATATTTTCCTGTTGTTGTTGCAATATGTAATCACGGGAGCTATCGTTAAAAAGAATCCTTTCCGGCTATTGGGGAATATGATGCCTGCTTACTTTACAGCACTGGGCACTCAGTCCTCGGCAGCTACTATACCGGTGACGCTGGAGCAGGCTGAGAAGAACGGCGTTTCCCCAAAAATCGCAGGCTTTGTGATTCCACTCTGTGCCACGATCCACTTGTCTGGGAGCATCATGAAAATCACTGCCTGTGCTATGGCGTTGATGATTTTGGAAGGAGTTCCCTTTGACTTCGGCATGTTTGCTGGATTTATTTTTATGTTGGGTGTAGCGATGGTTGCCGCTCCTGGCGTGCCCGGAGGTGCTATTATGGCTGCCATTGCGATATTGCAGTCCATGCTTGGCTTCAGCGAAGAAATGGTAGGTTTGATGATCGCTCTTTATATTGCCATGGACAGCTTCGGTACAGCCTGTAATGTCACAGGCGATGGAGCTATTGCGCTCGTAGTGGATAAAATCACAAAAGCAGCCTAATGAATACCAGTCTGTAAGCCTTTTCCCATATAGGGGTGAGTTTACCGCATTTTAAGCTGTAGTTGGCTGCCGGAGCTATAAATAAAAGCTCATACTTCATGGTTTTTAAGATGTATTGCAGGGTTTTATACATCTCTTTTTTATTGGTCTTGGACTTGTATTGGATAGTGTAGAAACTTTCAAAAAATAGAAACCATGAGCACATCCAGATCAATGACCACCTATTCCCAGGTATTGAACCTGCTTCCCAACAGGGGATATGGTCAAGAGTTGAATATCCAACGGGCTGGGGCATCTTTTGAAGATTCAGACAGAATTTATCAGCCTGAGCAACTCAACATAGTAAAAACATACAGATTTGAGGGAGAATCAGATCCATCTGATATGGCCGTGATCTACTTGCTTCACAGCGAAACAGGGGAAAAAGGCTTTTTGCTGAACGCCTATGGAACGTACTCAGATGAGGATAATCAATTCTACGATGAATTCATCAAGCGTGTACCGGTAGAGGAATCCGAAGATTTTGATATTTGATAACCTTATCTACATTAGGTTTTTGAGAGAGAAAATTTGATGATCATCTCCCCAAACATTAAATAGGGCTTGCTGAAAAACCGTCCGCATGAAAAACGGATTAATCCTTCAAAATGATTGATCCTGATCTGTTACTGACGTTTTTCGGCATGTCCTAACCAAATGAGTTTAGGTATGATCTGTAATGGATTCTACCAGAACTTCCTCTCCGTTTTTATCATAATAGGTACAGGTCATTTTATCTATGATTACCATCCATTTTTCAACACCGTACCTAGCGGCATCTTGACAGAAAGTTTGATAATCTGATTTGCCTTGTTGGTGTGCGGTAAGCTCAATTCTAAATTGATCTATGTTAGCTTCACTGGCTATTTCCAGTGGAGCATACTTGGCAGGTGAAGTGACTTCACGGTCTTCCGCATCAAAATATACGGTGTGACCATCAAAGACAAAGGTCTCATAATATTTCACGCCTAATAATTGTAATTCGTGGACGAATGAAGGGAAATCTGCCCCTGTTTGGGCTTTATTCTGAGCTGTTTCTATCTGATCTAGTGTTAACATTTCATTGCTGGGTTAATTAGATTATAATACATGTGTTTAACTGGCAGCGATACCAGGAAGCAATAATCAATTTGTAAGCCTATTGAGGAATCTTTGATATCTTGCCTTAAAAACACCTTCACAGACGGTAGTATAACTTCATAAAGGATGCCTGAAGTGATTTCTATTAATCCGGGAACGTGAAACTAAGTCAAAATATCCCCGATTTAAGGATATTTTGACCTGTGTAGAATATACATTTGGTTGATAGCAATTGGCAGCTCTTCGTTTTTGACATATAGGAAGTTTCTTTTCTGAATCCTTCCAGTGGAACGATTGTTGGCTTTAGTATTACTTTCTAAACCATAGTACCATGCTGATAATCAATAATGAACCGACAGATATTTATTCTCTGTTGCTTTTAGGGAAAAAGAAAGATGATGTGGATAAGAGAACCACACGCAAAACCCCGGGTAATCCTGAAGGAGCTAAACCGCCCAAAAAAGAAGATTACAATAAGATCGAAAGAGAGAACGACCGTAAAAACGATGTGCAGGAAGAGACTGTCGATAACGAGGAAAGGGATAAAAACAAGCGCTAATTAATTCGCAGAGTTGTTTTTTTCTGAGTCATCCGGGTTTTCGCTGTTTTTTTCTATAATCGTTTCCAGCTTTTCCGCTCTTTTGTGATCACCTGCCCACTCATATAGCTTGGATGCCTTTTCCCCGGCTTTTTCCACTATGCCGGTAGAGTCTTTTTTTGCAAGCCATCCAATAAATCTCCGCATGAATTTAATGTAGGGTGACATGAGCAAAGCGGCAAGGGCGATCAGGAGCCAACCTAGCGGAATGAATGGCACTACCATACAAACCAGTCCAGCAATGAAAATCAGAAAAGCGATGGCAGGTATTATATATTTTTTCACGTTTATTAGTACGTTTCCTCTCTTTGAAAAGATTACATTTCTACTTGAAAAATAGTTAAAAAAAACAGTTTAATGCCCAGGCTCCCATATCAACCTTACAAAAGAACTTAGACGTTCATTTCCCTTGTGGACCGGAATACCAGCTACTATGCCTACCAGGAGACTTTCGCTCAAAGCTACCCTCATCTGAGGGCGCATCACTGTCTTGACGTTATTATCGTGTAGCGTTTGATTGACCTCAATACCGATAAAATTCCTGGTACCGGAGATCATGTAGTGAAAACTAGTATTGATATCATAGGTCATGTGCATCTGCTTTTGGACAAAATCCTGGTGAAACATCGGGCCGGTATAGATAAGTGTATGGTAATTGGTGCCCCATCGTTTGGCGACCACCAAGAAGGGATTATAAACATTCCCTTTGATCAAAGGATTGCCAAAGTTCCTGAAGTCAGATAATTCAAATTCATTGATATAGCCCAGTGCCATAGAGGTGGCTAGAGGAGCGTTGACCAAGAATGTCCACTGCGCTGCAAGTTTGAGACTGTTTAATTGGTTGGAAGGGATCGAGTCCCGTTCGGTTCCGTTGATAGGTGCATAAAAGGTAAGGGGCAATTCTACTTCCAAGCCCAGACGGTTTATAGGCGCCCATTCGTATTCGACGAGCGCTTCATAAGAATCAAATTTTAGATTGTCGGTCAGCCCCAGCCCCACATTCCATTCTTTTTCTCCTTTTCTTGCGCCCAGATCCCTGATCAAGTCTATATATAGCGGCTCTGCATGTAGTACCTTGTCAGGTTCTTTTTGTTCTTCAATCTGGTGTATATAGATGCTGTCCTTTTCAGCATTGGTGATTTGGGCAATAGAATTATTCATGGATACCAATAGCAATAGGGATAGTAGTAAATAGTTGAGATTCACGGATTAGTTGGTTTTTGTATGGGATGATAGAAATAAGAAATTCTACTGGTGATCGTGGAAAAATGCCTCTCTAAATGGAAGTGTGTAAACACAATTGTCCTCATAGGCATATTTCTCCAACAATTCTTTCATCAGAATGAAGTTTTGCTTGTTAGGGATAGTAGAAAGTCCCTAGGTTGTTGAAGCCTTTGGGAAAGACAATCAGCAGTTAGGAGGAGGGGAGTCAAGCTCGGAAAATCCAAATGAGAGCTTAATTCTCGGATCGGAGAATTGGATTTTGGAACTTATTGAAAAGTTGTAGAGCCTGCTTTGCTCAACTGCATCAGTGTGGATGAGGTCTGTTTTTGGAGAGATTTTCTTGTTTTGGTCGTCCCCATCAGGATCGTCGAATTCTTCGAAGGTGTCCTCGAATCCGAGAATGGTTTCTACGAGGACTTCGATCATGCTCTCTTGATCATTGATGCTGAGATCCTCCGCTATATGATTGGATTCAGGGTCGGGAGTGTCCGCACTGATATTCAGTATATAGATGCCCATCAGCACCCATACGAGTTTTAAAATTGCACTATTTCGTAAGTGGACGATCACGCTGCAATATTAGGGAATTTTCCTTTTGCGAAATACTTCAGGTTGGTTACTTTTCTTCTAGACATTCATCTATTGAGTCTTCCTTGTATTTGATCCAAAATTTTTTCAGCGAAAGGGCATGTTATTGTCATTCCAGCCCTGAAAACTGAAATGGAGCTGCGGTTTGAAAGTCTTGAGATGACTCCCCGGAATAATTCTCGTTATTATCCAGAGCCAACTTACGGACTTGGGCGTTTTCGCTGAAATCAATTTTGCTGAATTCTACCCAGACTACATTGGGGTTTAGTACATTGTCAAAGTAGTAAACAAGGTTTTTTTGATCGGACACTGTTCTCCATCGGGTAGATGAAATATTGGGTTCTGAGGCAGATGAAATCCCGAATGGAACTGAACAATTTCGGATTACACTGAAGACGCTGGGAATCACCACTTTCATATCATCTGTTTTGGGAATGGCATCTATATAATAGGACGCACGTACAAAGCGGTCGGCAGCCCGGTTGGTACCTGGAAGCATTATGGTGCCGGGAATACCTTTCCAGTACGAGTTGATTGCCAATTGTTCTTCAAAGACAGGCGAATTGGTCATAGCCACATAAGACATGTCCTGGTGGATTACCAGTTTTCCACCTATGTATTCAAAGATTGCATTGTTTCCTATTTTGTCTGAAATGGAAAGATGTACGGTGGTAAATTTATCGGTGCCCGGAATGAATGAGGAGACCACCACAAATTCCTCCTTGCCCAATGCTTCTACAGCTTCCTGTACTGTTGAAAAATTATCCAGTACATATTGGAGCCATAGTGAAATAGCCAGTCCCGGCTGATCTGTGTCTTTTTGAAAATCAGGATATTCAGACTCTACCAACCATAATAAATTGCCTACAAGTCCCATTTCATTCATGCCGTCGGCAGAAGCGATGTCCCAGGAGCTGGTCACCACACTTCCATAGCGGGATTTCCATTTTACGGAGGAAGCGCCCACCTCACCGGTTCTATCCATTCCTCTAGGGAAGATCCAAAGATTGGCAGGGATGTCGTCTTTCCAATCCATGGACCGTGCAGTGACTATTGTCCCATTGGGTCCCTGATATACCACTCTGGTACAGGCTGGACTATTCTCGATAACCAGCAAAGAAAACAGCAAGAATAGCGGTAAAAATAAGTGGATACGATTTTTCATGGGAAGTTGAATAAAGATGTGATGTAAAAATTTATTGATGATTTATCATCGAATTACTGAATCATATTCTACAACTATGTAAGAGTGGATAATATAGTAAAAATCCCTGTAAGTAGCTGATTAGATACGTGTTTTAGTTGTCTTAATTAACAGATTCATTCTGGGAATTAACTGCGAACCACAATGGTAGTAATGAATTTGGTTCGGAGAGGAAAGCTTTTTGCCATCAAGGCCTGATATTTTATCATAAGCAATACCAATACGGATAGCTATAGGAGACATTTAGTCTATATAGTGATTACCGTGAAATAAAGATCTACTTTTGCACCCGCAAATAAAACACTACATGAAGCGCATCAACGAATACAAGAAACTTTTCGGAGTGGGAAAAGAAATCGATCTGGCCACGCTCAAAAAGACCTACCGAAATCTGGTGAAGGAGTGGCATCCCGACAAATTTCAGGATGGGGATGCTTTGAAAGTAGAGGCTGAACTGCAAAGCCGGAGGATTATCGACGGCTATCATTTTTTGGTAAGCATAGCACCGGAGACTCATGAGGCAAACCGGGCGGCCTACACTGAGACAATCAATGGTGCTGGCATTGTCGATTATCATCACAAGGGCATGGTTTTGGAAATCACCTTTGTGGATGGATCTACTTACGAGTACTTTGGTGTGACTTCGACTATCTTTCAGAAAATGATCAACAGTGATAAGATCAACCGTTTTGCCAAGCGGGCCATTTATCCCAATTATATCCATAGAAAGACAAAGAAGAGCACGGAGGTGGAGTAAGAGTTTTCAACCTTTTACCTGGGACTAGAAGTAAGATCTAGGATTTTTTGTAAATTTTCACCTATACATGAAATCTCCCGAAAATGCTCTCAACACAGGAAATCGAATTTTTGGACACACATGGTTATCTTGATTTAGGCCAACTATTAAGCAAAGATCAAATCTTACAAGTCAATGACCGAATTGACGAATTGCTGCAGTTGGAAGGAGAACAAGCAGGGGCAGAACTTTCAGAGTCAAAATACATCCGCCACCCAAAAGAAGAAGGGGCAGACCGTCTGGCTGACTTGGTCAACAAAGGGGCTGTTTTCGATGTGTTTTACACTCATCCTCGTGTGCTGGCGGGTATTGAAGCCGTATTGGGCCAGGCTTATAAATTATCCTCCCTCAATTACCGGGCTGCCAAACCCACTAAAGGGCTTCAAAAACTTCACGTGGATTGGAAAAACACGGTGGTAAATGGTTCTTACCAGGTTTGTAACAGTATTTGGCTTTTGGATGATTTCACACCCCATAATGGGGCCACCCGAATCGTACCCAAATCCCACAAATGGAGTAGCTTGCCTGATGAAGTGATGGCAGATCCTTTTGACAGGCATCCCGAAGAAACAAGGATCATAGCCCCAGCAGGTTCGGTTTTTATCTTCAACTCACACGTATGGCATGGAGGTACAACCAATCAAACGCAACAGGTGCGGAGGAGTATCCATAGTTATTTCTGTACAAGTGCGCAACCTCAACAGATTGACCAAAAAAAGTACATCACTGAAGAAACCTTCCAGAGGATTGGGCAAAAGGGACGAGAGATTTTGGATGTTTGAGAAGGTAATTCCTTTGTATTAAAGGAAGGAGAAGAATGGGCAGTAGTGAAAGTTCTGATCCTGCTGGAATAGCCTGAGGATATGTCCGTTCCATTCTTTATTTCTTCCTGTTGTTCATCCGCTCTTCACATTTTCCAATTCTTTAATGCAATATGGAGGCGTCCAGGAATACTTTAATGTCCAGGGTGCTCTCTGGATTGTTTTATTCCCTCTATGTTATCGGCTGCCCAGTCAGAGAGACTATGGATATGAGGTAGAAGTGATTTTCCTCTTTCCGTTAGCTTGTATTCTACCTTGGGAGGTATTTCCGGAAAAATCGTACGATGTACCAATCCATCGGATTCAAGTTTTCTCAAGGTAACCGTCAGCATCTTCTGGGAAATATCCCCCATCGATTTTTGAAGCTCATTGAACCTCATGGTTTCTTCTTCTCCTAGGATCAGGATTACCAGAATCGACCATTTGTCCCCAATGCGGTCTAGTACTGTACGAATAGGGCAGTTTTCTGAACTTCGATAATATTCTAATATTTTTCCCATGGTATATGCTTGATTTTCAATAATAATAACCTGCAGGTAACTAGCTTACTTAGCAGTGCCTTCTTGTGAAATAGCGAACTCCCTAATACATTTGAGTTACTAAAAGTAACTTAAAATCTTTTGGTAATCTACTTTACGACCTTAATACTTTAAACATGAGCAAAATCCTAATAACAGGTGCTTCCGGCCATTTCGGCATGTCCACCATTAATTTTCTTATTGAAAAAGGAGTTCCGGCATCTTCTATCACAGGACTTGTACGGGATGAGTCCAAAGCAAAGAATCTCAGCGATAAGGGGATCAACATAAAGGTCGGCGATTATGCTGACTACCAAAGTTTGGTCACCGCATTTCAAGGAGTAGATAAACTTCTATTGATTTCGGGAACTGACATCAGCAATCGTGCTTCTCAGCATAGAAATGTAATCAATGCGGCAAAAGAAGCAGGTGTAAAGCATGTGTTATATACCAGTTTTGAGCGAAAAAATGAAAGTGATGATTCGCCTATGGCTCTTCTAGCCCAATCTCATATAGAAACCGAAAAGGCACTTAAAGAGAGTGGGTTGAACTATACTATATTCAGGAATAACCTATACTTGGACGTCATTCCACTTTTTGTCGGACAGCAGGTTTTGGAAACGGGTATATACTTTCCTGCGGGACAGGGAAAAGTTGCGTTTGCGGCCCGTGAAAATCTTGCTGAAGCAACTGCTAATGTGCTGATGGAAACAGGCCATGAAAACAAGGAATATGCAATGAATAACATAGAGAGCTACACCTTCCAATCAGTTGCCGATGAACTTTCAGCATGGACAGGGAATAAAGTTTCCTATGTAAGTCCAAGCAAGGAAGATTATCGTGAAACACTTACAAACGCAGGAGTGCCTGCGGAGTATATAGGAATGTTCTCCAGTTTTGCCGAAGCGATCAAGCAAGGTGAATTTGAAAGTGTGAACTCAGACCTGGAGACTTTACTGGGCAAAAAACCCGTTTCTTTGAAAGAATATCTGACCCAGACTTATGGAGGGATTAAATAGTATGTAAGGAAAATTTAAAAAACAGAGGCTACCTCGAAAAGTTGAGGTGGCCTCTCATTTAAATAAACAGGGTAACTTCAGTTTTCTATGGTTCAGGTTGTTTGTTGATCTAGAAGTTGCTTGGATTTAAAAATTCAGGAATGTGATGATATTCAGTTGATTTCGGGAAGAATTATTGGTGGATTGATTCATCATGCCCATTTCTGTTCTGGCTTTTTGTGAAAACCTGTAGCCAATCCCTCCATAAAGCCTGTTTCTGTCGAAGTAGGTTTTTTCGGTGTTCATGAAGATTTCGTTATAGGCGGATAAATACAGCGTTTGGTCTGTTAGCTGATTTTTGTTCAAAGCCACATTCAGCCCCATAAAGTACCGTAGCCTCAGTCTAAAGTCATCTCCAAAAAAGCGCTGTTCGAATCTATAGCGATGTTGCAAAGCAAAGCGACCAAAGGTTTGTCTGGTAATAAATTGCTGATAGATACGGTTTTCGTTAAACTCGGTTTTTATGTCTGTACCCCCAATATAGGGTTCGGTGTAGATGAAAGCATATCCTAGCAAGATGTTATTGTTGTTTTCTGAGAGATTATATCCTATTCCAGTCCTCAAAAGAAGTTGCTCTGTATCGCCTATAAAATTATAGCTACGATACTGAACTTCATGATGCCAGTTAAACTTGGAATTGATTTTTTTGTCACCAAAATAGATCAGCCAGTTACCTGTTTCGGTATTTTGGGCCAGAAGTGATAATGGAACGAAAAGTATTGCGAATAGAATTTTTTTCATGTTTTCCAAATTGACTAGCTCAGCACTAGGTCTATACTTTTCGCTTATTTTTTTAGATAGATGTTTTCCTGGTTAACGTTCAATCACAATCCCCTCGTATTCTCCCAGTTTTTCCACCTCGAATGTCGCATATCCATCTTCGTAATCAAAGATGATTTCATTGCCCTCGATCATACTCCATATCCTTCTGGGCTCAAACTTGGTTTTAACTTTAAATCTGCTCTCCTGAATGGGTAATGGGCTGAAATATGTATTGCCACTGAAACCTGTGAGATTGACCAAATGAAGGATCATCCCCTCCATGGCTTCTTTAGCATAATTTTCTGGGATATTCCGGGCATACTCTTGTAGTATGGCTTCTACACGCGGATGCACGTCGGTGACGATCAAGTCATTCACCTCCGGATAGGTATAGTCAATCAAATCCAAGAGAATATTCTTATGCTGTTCATAACCATGTAGGTAATACAGTTTTCCCAGATTGATCGGAAGGAGAACAGCACTGCTTTGGGCGTGTTTTTTTATACCAACCGCATAATAGCCTGATGGCTCGTGGCCGCCGATTTTCTCCGGTGGACCAGGTCTTCCAGGAGTATAGATAGGCAGTCTGTGCTCATCTGCGGTTTCAAAGTCATATAATCCCATATTGAATTTCCAGAAAAGCAGTTCTTGTTGCTCAAATCTCGTGAAGAGTTTTTTGTCGGCGGGATTGAGATAATAGCCACTGCCCTCATGATCTAGTTGCTTGATTTTGGCTCCAAACAAACTTTCCAACGCTTCCGGATGGGCTGACAAAGACCGGTTGGTGGCTATCAGATTGGTGCCTGATTCATTGATCCGGATAAGTGCTTCCAAGGATTCTGCATCTAAATTTGTGATTTCGGGCAGGATCAGCAGTTTATAGGTTTTGAGCTTGTCCTCCAGATGCGCAATCTGGCTTTTCTCCACGATATCAAACTGGGTATGGGATTCCTTGAGCATGAGTTGAATACCTCGATATTCCTGTGCGGCATCACCCGACGGCCATGATCCTGGAGCTATTACAGCTACTTTAGCTGGCGAAATGTAGTTTCCAAAGTAGGGCTCATACTTCTTATGTAATGCATACACCTTCCTATAGATGTCAAAATTCCGCTCATCCTCATAATCGCGAAAATCCCCCATAATGCTCATGTCCAATCCTGAGCCATTGGCGATATTTTCGTACAACCGTATAGCCACCTCCTCTAGCTCTACTGCATTGTATCGGGACTGAAAGGAAATCTGCTGGATACTGGCATTGCTGACAATGTGATCTGGATAGGAATGAGCGGTGTTGTTCACATTGTCCGAGGCATTGTATGGCCAGTAAGGCAGGGAATTGGTCTGAGACTCATGTCGGATGATATCCACATATTTCTCAGAGTAGGTACAGATGGCGATCTGCTCGTTTTTGGATTTGACCAGCTCATGGACGCGGCGCATCAGGTCGTCAGAGGTGTATTGCTTGAATTCCTGATATTTTATAAAAACCGGATCACTGTAGTCTTCTGTCACAGGAAGTTTCATCCCGTCACTGTATTCCGAAAAGCGTTTCCTATCGTAGGGGTTCTGATCAATCCCATGATATTCCCCGGTATAGGCATTTTTGGTGGCGTATCCCGGCATATTGATAAAAATACCATCGATAGGGTAACCATCAATCACTTCTTCTATGATATTGAACAGCTGCTCTTGTTCATAAGGCGCATTGATCGAGATCACATACATATCGTCATTCACGATCCGTTGCCCCTCGGGAGAGAGGTAAAACCAATCAGGTTGCTTATCAAAAATACTTTTATGCGCCCTGCTGAAATCGAATCTTACGATTACTTTAATTCCATTTTCATGGCATTTGGAGATGACATCGCCCAGCATGTCCTCCTTCATGTAGGGATTGGTGTACTGATATTCCAGTTGGGTAGGGTAGAAAGCCATAATTCCCCCCGCATTGATAATCAATGTATTTGCAGAGAGGCTTTTAAGATCAGCGATCAGGGAATCTGCATCAAGGGTTTCAGCCTCATATGCAGGCAGGTTGGTTTGGATCACCCGTAGGTTATTTGCTTTCCACCAAGGGATACTATCAGGCCAGGAAGAGGATTGGGCTAGGGTGCTAAATGGAATCAGTAGAAAAACCACTCCGTAAAACAAGTTTTTGCAGACTTGTCGCATCGGGAAAAAAGGAATCCGTTTCATTCAATAGGTTAGTTATAGGGTTGATGAACCAATATACTATGCCGAGGATTAAATCTACCGTTTCGGTGGGGTCTTTTATGTTTTTTCAAAATAAGAGGTTGGACAAGTGACCCATGAAATTTTTGACGAAGCGGATAAGATAGAATGGTGCAGTTACCATGTAGGCTTTTCTATTTTTGGAATCACGTACAGTTGTCGGGCTAATTCCATTTCCAAAAGTTCAACCCCATTCGGGGTTGCCGTATGCGTTCTTGATTTCCATTTTCCCTAGGTTTCACCTAAGGTTCCACCACGGCGGACAAGTTATTGAAAAGTTCGATCCTTTCAGGATCATTAATTTTCCACCCGAAATCTCCGCACTCACTGGGACTCTCGTTTCAGGATCGTAATCTCTTGCATTCTTTGTTTCCATTTTTCCGACCCCGACAGGGGTCAAACCTCTGAATAGCCGCAGGTGAAACCCGTGGACAACGATGATGCAAATAATTCCCCACGACCCTGACGGGGGTCGAACAATTCCTAAAACCAATTGTCAATCCAATCCAAAATCCCGAAATTCATTCAATTCATTTTTCCACCAAAACCAGAGTTATATGGGGACTCATACACAATTGATCTACCACATTGTTTACTCCACAAAACACCGTGAGCGAACAATCATCCAGGATGAAAAAAAGAGGATGTTTGGATTTATCCACCACCTACTGACCAATAAAAATTGCCATCTCTACCGGATCAATGGCGTGGAAGATCATATTCACATATTGACGCATGTACATCCCACGATTGCTATTTCATCCTTGGTGAAAGATATCAAATTGGCAAGTGATGATTTTATTAAAAGAGAGGGGATTTTTCCAAAATTCAATGGATGGCAAGATGGTTATGGAGCTTTTTCAGAGTCCATTAAGTCAAAAGATCGCTTGATAAATTATGTCAAAAACCAAGAGGAACATCATAAACAAACATCGTTTATAGACGAATACAAGGCATTGTTGGAGGAATATGAAATTGAATTTGATGAGAAATATCTTCTATAGGTTCAACCCCATTCGGGGTTGCCGTATGCGTTCTTGGTTCCCTTTTCCCTAGGTTTTACCTAGGGTTATTGAAAGGTTTGATCCCTTCAGGATCATGAATTTCTTGCAATTTGATCTCCATAAAATGACCACATAGTGGTCAAACCTGTGAATAACCACGGGCGCAACCCGTGGATAACGGAACATACGAAGTGATTAACACGACCCTGGAGGGTGTCGAACTATTTCCTTCATGTTTTTTGGAATTTGTAATTCCATTTCTCAAAAGTTCAACCCCATTCGGGGTTGCCGTCTACGTTCTTGGTTCCCTTTTCCCTAGGTTTCACCTAGGGTTATTGAAAAGTTCGATCCCTTCAGGATCGTTAATTTTCCCGAACATTGTTCTAGCAAATTTCGCTATTCAATTCCTTCCAATTTGCCAAAATCCTGACCACGAAGTGGTCAAACCTGTGAATAACCACGGGTGCAACCCGTGGATAGTGAGCCATTCCAACGGCCCCACGACCCCGTAGGGTGTCGAACATTTGGCCACCAAGCGGATACTTCCTAGGTGGATGGGGACGCCTCACGGAGAAAAGAACAATAAGAAGCATTGTTCTTCCTTTCAATTACCTCAACAACAGGGTGATAGTGCGCCATTGTTCTTCAGTTTTTAGGATTTTGCTACGCATCTGACGAAAACCCAGCTGTTACCGATTTATTTGGATTTTAGCTTCTTCAGCATATCTTTTCCAATCTCATTATTCGGGTTTAAGGAAATTGACTTTTCATAACTCTCAATGGCCATACCTGTTTTCCCTTTTAATGCATATGCTTCGCCCAAACTGTCATAAGCATTCCATGAATCGGGGTAGTTTTTTACATTCTGTTTGAATATTTTAATCGCTTCATCACTATTATTTGATCTGAGCTGTTTATAACCGAAGTTGTTCATAAACTCCTCTCCGGGCACCATAGTGTACCCAAACTCATTTGACAATTTCTCAAAGTGCAACCGGATTTCGTCGTAGGTCATGTTCGTTGATACATAATTGTCTATAAACCAATCATTATAGATGAATTTTAGAGCATCAAACATGCTTTTGTAAGTTACCGAAAAATGGTTTTCATCCGAATATTTTTGAAAATCCCAATCTATCCTTTCAGATGCAAACATTGTTATTTGCTCTGCAAGAGTGTCCACAGCCTGAGTGTTTTCATCTCCAATGGAAATAAAAAATTTATCTAAGCGGTTTTCATGACTAATTAGGAAGGATTTGAAATCATCTAGGATTTTCGTATTTCCACCCTCAATATCAATAGCCGGACTCATAAGTATGGTGGACTGGAATAGGTCAGGATCTGTTACTTTAGTATATAGGGCAAAAAGCCCGGCTAAAGAATGTCCCGCTAAAATACGATATGGAGCAGACCTATAGCTGGTGTCGATATGAGGTATTAGTTCGCTTTTTATAAACTGTAAAAAATTATATCCACCATCGTCGGTACTTGTTCTTCTTGAACCATCTATACTCCCTTCAAATAAAGATGTTGGAATAAGATCCCTTCCTCGATTTACATTGGGAATGGCAACCACTATCATTTCCGGAATCCTGTTTCTGTCATAACCGGAAAGGTAATCGACAAGATTGGATACATAATTAAAATGTCCCTCACCATCAAGTAAATAGATTACCGGATAGCTTTTGTTGGTTGAGGCGTAATCTGAAGGCAGATGTACCCAGATACTTCGTGGTTCATTGAGTGCTTTTGAGTCTAAAAGGAATGATTCATCATTATTTGTCGGAATACTGTCCAATTGTGCATAGGTTGCATGGCTTAGTAAGAATAAAATTAATAGGTAGGGGTAAATTGTTTTTAATAAAGTCATCTTTTGCATTTTGTCTTGAAACTATATGAAACTGCATTTGTGACCAATGTGACCAAGAAGGAAGAGACTCTGCAGCACCAGCTATCTTGCATGTATTCATTATGAAGATGCCGAATTCATATAGAAGGTTGCCTTTGGGAGGTAAGAAAATTCCAAGTCTGAAATATCTTAGTCTAGCGAGAGCTTGTGACTAGGCTGGGTGAGTTTGCAACTTCACCCTTATATTTTTCTGGAATTTGAAATTCCATTTCCCAAAAGTTCAACCCCATTCGGGGTTGCCGTATGCGTTCTTGATTTCCATTTTCCCTAGGTTGCACCTAGGGTTATTGAAAGGTTTGATCCCTTCAGGATCTTGATATACTTGCGATTCCCTTTCCATAATTTGACTGTCAAATGACCACGAAGTGGTCAAACCTCTCAATAACCATGGGTGAAACCCATGGCTAGAAAGCCAGACACCACTCCACTCTTCCGACCCTGAAAGGGTCGAACCTACCTTGACATCTTTTCAGAAATCCCCGATCTTCCTCTCCTTTACTAAACCCCATTTTTTATGAGCACATATACCCAATTGATGTACCACATAGTTTTCTCCACCACCACCAACTTCTTAGAATTTCAAAGGTGCTTCATTCAACCTTGACAATAGTAAAAAATACTTCATGAAAATGCTCAAAATCGGGATCTTTAGTAAAAAGTGTTGCGCCAATTGTTTTGGCAGTAGCGGCAATCCAAAGATCATTTTGACCAATCGTTCTGGATTTACCTGCTGATAAAGTAGGATGATTATTTTGGGAATAAGCCTGAAGTTCTGCAAATGCTTCCATAAGATTTTCATCCTTGCCATCAATGCTGAGTGTGATGGACTTTTCCAATAATTTTCGCCAACGCTCCGTTTGTTTGTTACCATATCCTCTTCTGAGAAAAAATCCGGCAATTTCACCGATGCTAATTGCCGAAATCAGAATGATACGACTTGGATCATTCAGCAAATTATAGTCCTCTTCCACTTTTCGAAAAGTCTCATCACCTCTCATATAATGAAGAATTACAGAAGTGTCTAGAAGGACTTTTCGCATCAATCCAGACTTTTAAGAAGGGCATCAAACTCTTCATCAGATTCCTCACCGGGCCATGTCCCCACAATAAATTTTAAAGGATTAAGGTCTTTTCCCTCTGCGATTTGCCTATTAATTTGCTCCTCCAGATTTTCATGTTTTGGTCTCTTGGAAAAAAAATCATCCCCTGATTCCTGTTCGAAAATCCTTTCAATTTCTATTGAAAATCTTTTACCAGGTTTATAATGCATAATTCCTGTTACAGTTGCATTCTTTCCCCACCAAGGAATAATGTCCTGTGGGTTGAAATCTTCTGAAAGAAAAGCATCAACCAAGCCTTCTTCAGTCAAAATCTTTACCTTTTGTGTACTGTATTTAAGTTCTTCTATCCTGCCATTAACAACCACCGGTTCTGGCGAAGGGATTTCAGTCTCGGTTATTTGAATCTTTTTGAAGTCTGATTTTAATAAAGTTAAGCCTTCTATCGATCCTTCATTTTTAATCGAAAAAACCTCATTATCATTTAAAAAGGATTTTTTGAAGCTTAGAAGATTTCTCAGGAGAGGCTTGTCTAATAGTTCACTTTTGTCAGGATTTTCGAGAGCTTCTTTAAAGGATTCCACGAAAAGCGAAATTGGAGTCTTCTCTGGGAGATCCTTTTGGTGTTGTAATCTGAATAAGTCCGTTTGAAAAGCGGGTAGCGTTTTTTCAAATTTTTCCGAATCAAGACTTAGAATAGTACTTCCTTTTTCTACACCTGTCAGTGTGACTTTTAGAGCTTCGGTCAGATTAAATGGTTTTTTGGCTTTGCTGAGACCTTTTATTCTAAGGAGTAAGGCACCTTCGGCAATCTTTCTTAGACTTTCTGAAAGTATGCTTAACCTTGATAGATCAATGCTGCCATCAGCATCTTCTGCATGTTCTATTTTGAGTTCGTACTTCATAGTCAACAATTCTTTACTAATACACCAAATCTTAGCATGCTTCAATCTACTGAAACCTTAATTTACTTACCCAACAACTTCTCCAATCTCGCCATCATCTCATCCTTTTCCTTTAGCATCCGCTCGTAAAGGACGGTTTTTTCATCATACAATTGGACTATTTTATCTATAGGATTAAACGAGCATTGATAATTCATTGCTGAGGCAATTGCATTATCCTTAAAATCTTGGAATGTATTCGAAATGATATTTATCGCTTGCTCCTCATCAAAATTCTGGAAGGCTTCCACTGGAATTCGGAGAATCTCACCGACCTGCCGGAGAAGTTCTTCTTCTACTTCTTCTTTTTGTTCGAGTAGGCTGATTCTCTTTTGGGACCAGTCATCCCCGAGTTCGTGAGCCAAGGCTTCCTGCTTGATGCCCATCATCTCCCGGAATCTCTTGATATTTCTGCCGTGGTGGATTTTCTCGTTCATAGTCTGAATATTGTCATTGGAAAAATAGGGAATTCCCCTAAGAAGGAATAAACTAAATTATCCCATTGGATAGTATGATCCAAGAGACAGTGAAAATTGCCTGACATTTTTTGTCTGAAAGGTCTCAAGCAGCCCATTCATCAGAATATTTTATTCCATTTGCCTTTCTAATTCATCCTTTTCTAGAATAGGCTATTCCGCTGATATCCTGGAAATTGGTCGGAAACAAATCAAAAAATCTATGCAACCATTCGTATTTCATCTAGGTAATCTTTGTGACTCTCCTCTCAACATCACCGGAGATATTCATTTCCACCTTTCTGAATCTGATTCTAGGATGATGGACTTGTTGCTGAATTCCCTAGAAATAAACCGCAAGCTCATTTCGGGATTCTGTTCCCAATGGGAAAATGAAGAAGAACTCTATCGGGAGATTCAAATCCTCATCGAACAGCAAAAAGCTCTTGAACTCCAAGTTGCTCAAACTCTAAAGCCTTAAAAATCTCAAATCCAAGGACTAGGACAACTCAAATCAACATCCCTTGAGCTTGAAATGCTACATACGTTTTCATCAAAAGGTCTCCCAAAGTAGTGCCAATCCTATGCAAAAAACAGCCTAAATACAGGGATAATTCGGCCTAAATTCAGGCTTTGTACCCTAGTCTCTGGAATTTACCCCGACGCATTCTTTTACAAAAACCGCATATTCCGCACGTTTGGTTGCGGGAAGTACTGTCATTCTGTTCTTTTAGGTCATAAATATTTGACACTTAAACAGCAGGATTATGGCAAAATTACTAAGTTTTGGAGGGCTCAGACTCCGGGGAAAATCAGGAGGATTTACCTTCTACGAGTTGGATGGACAGACCATCATGAGGAAACTTCCTTCTCCCAATCATCGAAACAAGACCCATCCCACACCACTTCAATTGCTCAACAGGCAGCGATTCCGGGAAATCAATGCATTTCTAAAGCCCTGCAAGAAAGTCTTAAATTTCGGTTTTCAGAATCAATCTACTAAAGGCAGGAAGGGAATGCATTGTGCTTTCCGGGACTTGGTCAATAAAGGCTACACCTTCGGGCAGGAACCCCGTATTGATCCAGCTTATCTAAAAATCAGCGAGGGACCACTATTGGGGCCGCAGGAGGCTCAGATAATTCGAAGTGGCAAGCTTATCCAAATTAACTGGGGCGATAATTCAGGGCAGGGGAGTTCTTATTTTCCAGACTACTGCATGGTTTTTATCCTTCATCCGGAATCAGGCAAATACTATTGGTTTAAAGAAGCCGGTACCAGATCAGGCTTACAGGCAGAGATTTCACTTTCAGAAAAGGATTTGGGAAAGACTTGGTGTGTCTATCTAGCGTTTTATCGGAAAAAGGGGACTAACTCCTGTTTATTCTCAGATTCCAGTTACCTAGGAAGAGTTTGAGAATTCGATATTGGATTAGATACTCTACACAGAACGGGTAGTTTGAAAACGGATGAGATAGATAGTGTCCTTGTCAAACGAAATATTCAGTACTTACCTGGCAATGGAACCTAGGATGAATCCATCTTTATTTATTCTGTGGATTGGGGTTGGATATGAAAACTGCTAAGAGTTTAACCTCTCGATTCTCGGCACAGGCACTTCAGGATTGAGCCTCACCATAGCGTATTTTATCCTCTTATATCCACGGGTTTCACCTAACCTGACCGGCAGGCCCGCGGTTCCGCCACATGCGGAGACGGTATTGAGAAGTTTGACCACTTTGTGGTCATTTTTCACGTCGAAATCAGATCCACAATAAAGGATCCTGAAGTGCTCGTCCGGTGTGGCGGAGATCGAACCCAGCTCGGCGAAGTCTATTGCGCTCTCTGGATCCAGTAAAGAGTTTGAGATTTATGCTGGGTGAGTTTGCAACTTCACCCTTGTATTTTTCTGGAATTTGAAATTCCATTTCCAAAAGTTCAACCCCATTCGGGGTTGCCGTCCTCGTTCTTGATTACCATTTTCCCTAGGTTTCACCTAGGGTTCCACCACGGCGGACAAGTTATTGAAAGGTTCGACGGCTTCACCGCCGTTTCGTATATCGATTTTTGCAGGCACTTCGTTGTCAGATTGACGATAACAAAAATACCATTTTTCCGACCCCGACAGGGGTCAAACCTCTGAATACCTGTGCGCCTTAGCGTAGCCACGGGTACAACCCGTGGACAGGGAGCCATTCCAACGGCTTAGAAATAGTCTTGTGTAAAGTTTCAAAATCTCTTCGTTGGCGGGATTTATAGCGTGGCAAATTTTACGGGTTGCTTTTATTTCTTCTTCAATCTATATCTCAGATGTGTAGTACGGTCAGAAGGGATGACTTCAGCGATTTCGAAATCATAGGTATCAGGGCTCATGCCCTCAAATAACCGGATTCCCTTCCCTAAAAATACCGGGGCAATATGAATGAAAAACTCGTCCACAAGTCCTGCATTTAGGAATTGCTGAATGGTTTCTGCCCCGCCTTGAATTCGAATATCTTTACCTTTGGCGGATTGCCTGGCTTTTTCCAATGCGCTTTCAATTCCATCATTGACAAAATAAAATGTGGTTGAGCCCTTCTGAACCCATGGTTCCCGCTTCTCATGTGTCAGTACATACACATCCGCTTCGTAGAGATCCTCTGCCCAAACAACCTCGCCTTCCTCAAACATCCGCTTTCCCATGATGTAAGCGCCTGTGCGTGCAAACACAGCATCGATCAGCTCACTATCTTTGCCTGATTCTGTGCCTCCTTCCATTTTGATGTGTTTCCAAAAAGCCTTTTGCTTAAACATCCAACCATGGATTTTCGGAGAGACCCCGCCCATAGGATTGCTTGGACTTCTGTCTTCCCCTGCAAAAAAGCCGTCAAGGGAGATTGCACTGTCAAAGATTATTTTGCTCATCTGGCTACGTGTTTAAATGTTAAAGATAAAAACTTCACAAATACAATATGAGTGTTTTGGCGATAGGTATTTAGCCTCTGAGACTAAGGAATTACGGAACCAGTCCCACTGCCTAAATGGATCGGGCATTTATCAGCGTGTGAAAATCAGTGCTTATCACCTACCCTTTGTCCAACAAATCAAACTCAACCTGTCCATGACCATCTGGAGTAGTGTAAAATGGTCGCTTTTCGATTTCGTAGTTTGTCTCAGGAGCTATGCCCAAGGCATGATAGATGGTCTGGTGAATGCTGTCGATTTTGATGGGTTTTTCTATGCTTTTGCAAGGGCGCTCATCAGCGGTTTTGCCATAGACATGACCTTTTTTGATACCTCCGCCAAATAGCAACATGGAGCAGCCGTCTGTGAAATGCCTGTGCATCCCGTAGTTTTTCATATCTTCGATCACATCAGGCACTTCGACTTGGTCAAGCACTTTTAGGCCAGGTCTTCCTTCTGTCAGCATATCCCGACTAAACTCGCTCGCTACAATAACCAATGTTCTCTCCAGTTTCCCACTTTCATCCAGATCGGAGATAAGTTGGGCAATCGGGGAATCGATCATTTTCTTCATGTCTTTCAGACGGGTATGTCCATTGTCATGCGTATCCCAGCCCTTAAAGGGTTCGTATTCCGAAGTCACCGTAATGTATCTTGCTCCTTGCTCTACCAGCCTTTTTGCCAATAGGCAACCTAGTCCAAACTTGCCGTTATTATACTTATCATAGCTTTCTTTGGGTTCTAGACTTAGATCAAAAGCCTTTGCTTCAGGGGAATTTAGTAGGATATAGGCCTGCTCCATGGATCTCCTCAGGGATTCTTTTTGATAATCCGAACCGTACTCGCCCATTGGGCCCGCAGAAAGCAGGTTTTCATACAATTGATTTCTAGACTCAAAACGCTGAATGGACATCCCGATAGGAGGGCGCACAGTATCCAAACCAGCGGAAGGGTCTGGAATCAAGAAAGGCCCATGCTCACTTCCCAAAAATCCTGCACTATGAAAGGCTTTCAATTCCTCGCCTTCGCCAACTGAAAATCGCTGTCCAATATTGATGAAAGAAGGAATCACGGGATTTAGCGGGCCTAGCTCCTTAGAAATCCAGGAGCCCAGATGAGGAACCACCACCGACTGTGGAGGCTCATAGCAGGTGTGAAAATGGTATTGGTGCCGCGTATGTAGAATGTGCCCCAGATCTGCCGCCACGTAGGATCGGATCAAAGTTCCTTTGTCCATGACTTTGGCGATGGATTCCAGACCTTCGGAAAAGTAAACACCATCTAATGCAGTTGGGATAGAGGGGAAAGTACTTAGAACCTCTTTGGATTCCATTCCTTTGCGAAATGGGGTGTATTTCTTTGGATCAAAAGTTTCGGTGTGCGCCATGCCACCTGCCATGAAAAGTAAAATCACCGAGTCTGCCGTTGCCGGGATTTTGTCAGCTCCGCATGAAGATAACAGCCCCGCCAATGGAGCCCCCATTCCCATGGTTGCCATTGCGGCAGCAGAGGTTTTTTTGATAAAGTCTCTTCGGTTAAGTGGTGTGTTCATGATGTTTCTCTATTTGCTTGCGCTGATGTCGACACTATTCTTTCTTTTGTTCTACAAGACTGCTGACCGAAGCGGCCCTGGCCTTACCTGATTTTGGTTGTCACTTTCTTGTCATTGCGAAGCACGAAGCAATCCCTTTTGAAATCGCCTAGACTGCTTCGTTACCGATGACTTATTTGGGAATTGTGATGAATGTAGCATCGCTTGAGATCTCTCCTCCACCGCGGTGGATCGAGATGACATTACAACGTCATTCCGATTTTGTGCGGTTGGCAACCAAATGTTAAGTCTCGCAATGACGATAACACTTGGCTTAATCGGTTATCTCAGATCCCAAATCCAAAATCACTCCACCATCTGAAACTCCGGCAGCAGAATCATTGCCCAGAACAAATCCTGGATTCTGTCTGCATCCGGATTTGCCCCCAAAGCCTGTTTTGCGATAGCTAGTTCTTTCTCGTTTGGTTTTCGGTTTAAAGCTTTTAAGTATAATTCCTCCGTGATCTGTGCAGGATCGCTGAGTTGAGTCTTCCATTTTTTAGCTCCCTTTTGCAAAGCTGTATTCAGACGCTCTCCATTGGTAAGTTCCAGTGCCTGAAGCAAATTTCCCTGGGCATCTCTGCTGGTAGAGACGATCTCACGATTGGGTCTTCCCAAAGCGGTGAGGAAAGGATTGTTGGAAACCAATGATGCCCTCGCAAAAGTTGGAATTGCCAATTCAGGTGGCTGTAGCTGATAGGGATTGTACTTGATTTCTTCTTCCGTGAAAAGGGGATAGAAGATTTCACTTACCGCATCAGAAAACTGCTCGGCTGTCATTCTTTTTCGCACCATTCCGTTGAATTTGTAATCATCAGCCATCACAGCATCGTAGGATTCGTAGCCAATGGATTGGGATTGATAGATTTTAGAACTGGCGATTTGGTAAATCAGTCCTTTCAAATCATAGCCATTCTCCACGAAGTCAGATGCCAGCCAATCCAGCAGATCCTGACTCCAGGGCTCATTGTCCATTTCGTCCACTGGCTCCACGATTCCTCTACCCATCATTTGCTTCCAAACTCGATTCACAATAGTGCGGTACATTCTGCCATTTGCGGGTTGCACCAGTTTATCAGCAAGTTGACGGAGCTTTTTAGCCTTGTTGGCTACGCTGTCTATATCCCCCAATTCTTCCCAGAGGATTTTAGTTTTGGCCTTTTTTCCTGTTGGCACTTCACAGCGACTGACTTCCAGTGTGGAGTCTGCGAAAATATTGGCGAAAGCATAGGACTCTTCCAGTTTCCAGTCTGAGATAAAACTATCATGGCAGGAAGCACATTTGAGGTTCAGCCCCAAAATCACCTGCCCTACATTTTGTGCGGCTTGCATTTCGGTTCGCTGACTTGCATTGACAGTTCCACGCCAGCGGATTCCCTCGATAAAACCCTTAGACTTCTCGGTAGGGTTGAGTAATTGCTTTACAAACTGATCGTAGGGTTTATTGTCCCGCAGTGAAGTGTAAAGCCAGTCTGTGATATTGAACCTACCGCCCGTAATGTAGCCAGTTCCTGTATAGTCATTGCGAAGCGCATCATTCCAGAAGGTGAGCCAATGTGTGGCATAGTCATCGGATTGGTCCAGCAAATTTTGTAGCCAAATATCCCGTTTGTCAGGTCTTGGATCGTTTTGGAATTCTTCCAATTCTTGTGGATTCGGTATCATTCCTGTTGCGTCCAGGTAGATCCTTCTGAGGAAGGTCTTGTCATCGACCAGTTCTTTCCATTCCAGTTTGTTTTCTTGGAAATAGGCATCTACCCAAAGATCAATGGGGTTGTCCAAACCTGCTTTGTAAGCCGGGAGAGTTGGGTTCCTGGGCGCCAGTTCTGCAACCCTATAAACGGATTGCTGGGCAGCGCCATCTGGCCAAGGAGCTCCTTTTTCTATCCAAAGGGCTAATAATTCCCGGTCTTGTTTATTGAGTAATTTGCCTTTGGAAGGCATCACGTCTTTGTGTTTTTTGCCGAGATTTATTCTGCGGATCATCTCACTTTCAGCAGGGTTTCCGGGGATAAGAATCTGGCCATTTTCGCCTCCGGCAAATACATACTCTTTTTCATCCAGCCGTAATTCACCTTCGATTTTTGCTCCACTATGGCATTTGTAGCAATTGTGCGCCAGGACCATCCGAACTTCTCCGATCAGTTTCATCTCTTTGTCAGGAGTTAGTTCAGCGTTGTAGGCCGTGAGAGTCATAGGGTTTTTTTCGCTTGCAGATTCTTCATCGTTGCTACTTGGCAACACTTCAGTCAAAAAGTCTTCGCCATGGGTCAGTGAACCTCCAAAATGTCCTGCGGCGGAAACGCAAATTGCTGTTAGAAATAGTGTAGCTCGATAAGCTTTTACCTGAGTTGAATCCGGATTGCTTCTAATCTTGGAGAGAAAGAATAAAGTAACCACGCTAAAGGCAGCCGTTCCGATTCCAACCCATTGATGCAAGTCCAGAAGTTCGCCGGAGGTTCCTTCATTCATTGCCAGCAGCCACCCCATAGGTGCGGCGATAATAGCGCTTACCGCTCCGATAGCTGCTAGCATCAGAATGCCGGGTCTGATCTTGGAATCGAACTTCCCGAAGGTGAATAGCTCCATGATCGCAGCCACCACAAGCAATGCGATTGGGAAATGGACGATTAGTGGATGAAGCCTTCCCAGAAATTGCCATAGCCAGAAAGTGTTCTCCTCAGCAGGTTTAGCTTGTACAAAAGCTGAGCAACTAATCACAAATAAACCACCAACAAACAGGAAGCGTAGTGAACGGGAAGAAGATTTTTGAAGTTGGTTTTTCAATGTTTTTCTGACTACAGGGGAACATGTTGATAAGAGCTCATTCTATGAGGTTTACTTAACCTACAATTGAAAAATAATAGTTTTATTGGTTAAACCTATCCTGTACTTACTATGATTTCTTTATGCCGGCTAGATCCAGGTTTTGGATTGTTATGCCCACCGGCAGGCTTATATCGGTTTTTGTGGCGGACAAACTCAATAGTCCTGTTTTGACGGGAGGATGGATATTCTTATTAGGGAACCATATAGTTAATAAGGTATTGGCAAAAAAATATTTGTGGGATTTTATCTAAATTGTATGATTCAACCCGATAACCGATGACTTTCAATCCTTCGAACAAGGTTTTACTAGATAAAATTTCCATTAATTCCGACAAGGAAGCCTTCTCAGAACTTTTTAAGAGATATCATTCAAAACTCCTGTCGTATGCTACCTGCTTTTTGCCAAATTATGAAGAGGCGGAAGATATGGTTTCTGAGGTATTTATAAGGCTGCTTAAAAACCGAAATAAGCTTAAGGACATTGAGAATTTTGAGGGGTATCTTTATTTCTCTGTAAAGAATCAATGCCTAAATCAACTGAAAAAGAACAAAAGAAAGGATGGACTATTTACCCCACTTGATTTGCAGGATTTCAAAACTGGAGAATATACCCAACCTCTTGAACTATTGCTGACAGCAGAGCTACGTCAAAAAATAGCAGAATGTGTGGATAACTTGCCTCAAAAGCGAAGATTGGTGTATAAGATGATTAAGGATGACGGGCTGAATATCAAAGAAACAGCTAAGTTGCTGGATATTGCTGAAAAAACCGTCAAAAAGCATTTGGAATTAGCATTACGGGACATAAGGGTTGAAATAGAAATGTACTTGTCCAATCAACAAAAACGATCGAAAATTATTCCCATCACATCTAAAATAGAAGGTTTTCTTGGGGTTCTGTGGTGTGCTTTCGGACTCTTGGATATACGCATAAGCAATTCATGGTTTTAATGAGCTAGCTAGCCTTTCCTGTTTTAGATGTCAGGCAGATGCAAATTCTGTCTAATGTTACTTTGTCATTTTTTTTTGGAATGTACAAGCTAGGTGAGTAGAATTAATTTTTGGAAAAAACAGAAAATCAATTACGCCCTTTTCTTATTTCGATTGTCTATTAAGATGTGAACAAAGATAAAGAGCAAATTGACCAAATTCTTACCAAATGGCTGACAAACGCTGCCAGCAACGAGGAACTTGAGCTCCTAAAAGCCTGGGCCTGTCAGAGTGAGGAGAATTTGGAACTCATGGAGACTTTCCAGAAAGTGTGGAGGGAGAAGAATCCCGAACCCATTTTGGTAAATGTGGATGAAAAGTCAAATGAGATCTGGGAAAAGGCAATGCTGTCAGGGTCAAGGAAGAAACTTAATTGGCAGCGGATACTGAAGTATGCCGCTGCAATAGTTATCCTGATCAGCTCAACCATTTGGCTTTATTATTCTTCCCAAAACTTTAGCAACGAACCAGAAACCGCAGTATCAGTTAGCCCTATTTATATTTTGAAGGAAAATATAGCTGGTCAAAAGACAAAAATATTTCTGCCTGACGGTTCTGTAGTGTATCTCAACAGCAATTCTAAACTCAAGTATTCAAGCAATTTTTCAGGAGATGAAAGGAGGGTTTATATGAAGGGGGAAGCATATTTTGAAGTAGCAAAGGACTCACTAAAACCTTTTGTAGTGGAAAGTGATCAGGTAGAGACTGTTGCTCTGGGCACCGCTTTTAACGTGAATTCATTTGATGCTAATGAAATACGGATTTCTCTGACAGAAGGTAGTGTGAGGATAAACCAAAAGCAAAATGAAGACAACGCAACAATCCTAAGCCCTGGGAAGGAGCTTGTGGTGAACACGGAAACTCAGACATTTTCAGAATTATCATTTAATCAGGAAGATGTAATTGGATGGAAGGAAGGAAAGCTGGTGTTTAGACAAGCTACACTGGATGAGGTCTCCAGCTCACTCGAAAGATGGTATGGTGTAGAAATCCAAATTCGGGGCAGAGTTCCTAAAAACTGGAAAGTGACTACGGTATATGAAAACGAAACACTGAAAAATGTATTAACAGATCTCCAATACTCTAAAAAATTCGCCTATGAAATAAATAATTCGAATGTGGTCATCACATTCTGAAAAAAAAACAGAACCAATGGGATGAGCCCCATTGATTCTGAACCGGCTTAACTACTTGTTTGGACGCAGATTAGCTAAGCCTAACAAAATACTTGTCAGTACTTTATAACCCAAAATTATGATAAATAAACCTATACTGCTAATTCTGAGAATGACAAAATATACCTTATATGTTTTTTTGTTTCAGATGCTAGTGTTGAATGTAGCACTTGCGCACACTACTAAAGCCCAAAAAATCGATGAAGTTTTTGTGAATGTTTCGTTCAGCGAAGAAAAACTGCTCAAGGTTTTACGTGCGGTGGAAAAGCAGACCGAATTTCGTTTCACGATTCAGGAGAATGAAGAATATTTAAGTAAAAAAATATCTGTTAGTGATCCCAAAATTTCTGTTGAGAATTTACTTAAAGTAATAGGAAGACAAACGGGGTTGAATTTTCAACAGGTCAACCGAAATATTTCCATGTGGCTTGCCTCAAGCCGAAGTGGAGCACAGCACGAAGAAATTAAACCGGTGCAGATTGACATTGCAGGAAAAGTAACGGATAGTTTCGGTGATCCTTTGCCTGGGGTGACGATCATTCTAGAAGGTTCTGCTTCTGGTACAGTCACAGATATTGATGGGGTATATACTATCTCTGCCGAACCGGGGGATGTATTGGTGTTTTCGTTTATTGGCTTCATTCAGCAAAAGATTACTGTAGCGAACCAAACCGAAATCAATGTAACAATGCGGGAGGATGAGCAGGCTCTGGAGGAAGTTGTGGTGGTGGGCTATGGAACCCAGAAGAAAAGCGATGTGACTGGTTCTGTAGTGAAAGCTAATATTGATGCCTTCAGGGAATCCCCTAACGTTAATATTGCCCAATCCTTACAAGGTACTGTCCCGGGATTAACTATAGGACAGGTGAACAGAGCAGGTCAGAACCCTTCAATTTCTATCAGGGGAAGAACCACACTTAATGGAAATCAGGATGTTTTGATCGTGGTAGATGGTATTATTTTCACAGGAGGTCTAAATGACCTCAACCCTACTGATATTGAGTCCATTGACGTTTTGAAAGATGCCAGTAGTATGGCAATCTATGGCGCACAGGCAGCGAATGGTGTTATTTTGATCACTACGAAAAGTGGCAAAACAGAACAAAAACCTATTTTTAATTACACTGGGACAGTTACTACTCAGACGCCCGCCAATAGGCCTGAATTATTAGATAGAGAGGGCTACCTGAACAAGGTAAGGGACCAGGACTGGGAGTTGTCTTTCTTGGCTCCTGATTATACACAGCCGAATCCGGATTACGATGTAGGGGCACGTTTTGAGCCTGTGATGCGTGACGGATACTTAGACGGAACTGAATTTGACTGGTGGGATGAGTCCACACAGACAGGTTATATTACCAACCATAACCTGAGCGTCACGGGAGCTACAGCTGAGACTTCTTACTTTATGTCCACCAGTTATACGAAGCAGGAGGGGTTTATCATGAATGACCAATATGAGCGGATCACAGCCCGGATTAATCTAGACCATCAGATTTTGGACTGGTTTAGATTCGGAGTCCAATCCTTTGGCTCATTTGCTGATAACTCAGGGGAAATCCCTTTGTTGGGCAATATTACCACTTTGCCTCCCACAGTGGTGCCTTGGGATGAAGAGGGGGAGATTATCATGAATCCTGATGGCGCTCAACGTACCAATCCATTTATAGCTCCTTTATCCAATGACTTTGACAAAAACAATAACTTATTTGCGAATGTATATGCGGATATCGCTATTCCCTTTGTTAATGGATTAAATTATCGGGTCAATTTTGGTAACAATGCTTCATGGAGAAGACATTATAGAAGTAATGAATATGGCAGTGGAGGTGCCGGGGAAGCGTTTAAAAGAAATTACAACTCCTATGATTGGACGCTGGACCATATCCTGACATACAGGAAGAGATTCAGTAATAATCATGGAATAGATGTAACCGCGGTCGTAGGCCGTCGGGAGTTGGCTCATGAAGGCACTGAGGCTAATGGATCCAACTATAACAATCTTAATCTCGGATATCATGATTTAAGCTTAGGCCAGCTCCAATTGATCCAATCCAACGCATGGCATGAAAGCTATTTATATCAAACGGCAAGGATTAATTATGACTTTGGTGGTAAATATTTGCTCACCGCTACTGTCAGGCGAGACGGGTTTTCCGGTTTTTCAGCAAACAATAAATATGGTGTCTTCCCATCTGTTGGTCTTGGATGGGTGATCAGTGAGGAATCCTTTATGGACTTGTCGTGGATGAATTATCTTAAGTTCAGGGGGTCTTACGGTACCAATGGCAATTTGACGAGCAGGTATTCTTCTTTGGCCCGGGTTAATTTGTATCCGGCCTATGTGTTTGGGAATGGCGGATCCACCGTATTCGGCCAATCAGTCAGCACGTTGTCAAATCCTGATTTGTCTTGGGAAACCACGACAGGTTATAACTTTGGTTTGGACTTTTCCCTATTTGACAATAGAATGACAGGGACATTGGATTATTATCAAAATACTACCAATGATCTGCTTTTCAGTATTAATATACCAGAAATTTCTGGGTTCAACAGCATTGCTACCAATGTGGGAGAAATTGCCAATAGGGGAATGGAACTTATTCTGAAGGGAGATGTGGTCAAAAGAAATCAGTTCAATTGGAATGCAAGTTTTAATATTTCCTTTAATAGAAATCGGATTGTCTCATTACTGGGTCTTGATGCGGATGGAGATGGGGTTGAAGATGATCTTGTGGCAAGTGGCTTGTTTATTGGAGAATCTATCAATACGATTTTTGATTATGAATCAGGCGGGATTATCCAACTGGGAGAAGAAGCTCCTCCGGGATTTTTTGTAGGAACTCATAGGATAGTTGACAACAACAATGACGGAATAGTTGATGCCAATGATAGAGTGGTTATTGGTAGGGAAGAGCCCGCCTTTAGTTTCGGGATTTTGAATGAACTCAAATATAAAAATTTCACCCTGAGGGTTTTTATCAATTCTATACAGGGCGGGAAGGACGGTTACATGGGATTAAACAACCCCGGCTTTGGCGTGGCTGACAATGCCAGAAGAAACAATTATTTCAAGGATTACGATTATTGGACTCCTTCCAATCCGGATGCCCGCTATAGAGCTCAGGATAAGGCTCCTGGAATTGAATACCGGTATTATGGAGACAGAAGTTTCGTCCGGATACAAGATGTCACCCTAGCCTACAGGCTAAATCAGAGTACTATAGAAAAATGGGGGTTACAGGGACTGAAAGTTTTTGCCAGTGGTAAAAACCTGGCCACATTCACTGATTGGGTAGGTTGGGATCCCGAGACAGGTAGTGGTCTTCAGATTAATGGAGTGCCTGTAATGAAGGGCGTTTCTTTTGGGGTTGATGTAAGATTTTAAAATAATGAAAGTTATGAAAACAAGTAAATATCACATATTAATAGGCCTGATGGCAATTAGCCTTTTAGGATGTCTTGACTCAGCCCTACTTGATGAAATCCCCTTGGATTTTCCGAGTCCGGAAAATTCCTATGTTACCGAGGCAGATTTTAACAGTGCTGTTATCGCACTTTATGACCAGTCAAGGCTGGCCTTATCGGATGGAGAACACCGTCCTTTGGATTATATCTATGGTACTGATCTAGGCTATAATGGAGCCAACCAGCTGAATGATAGGTTCGGGTCTTACCTGGCTACTTTGCTGCCAACATCTGGACAGGCAATTTTTCACTGGAGGCAATATTACAAAGTAATAGCTGGTGCCAACGTCATCCTCAACAGACTAGATGGTTCTGAGACAAGCGACACGCATAAAAGGTTGGTAGAGGCACAGGCCAAATTGTTTCGGGGGCTCGCCTATAGAAACTTGGCGCATTTGTATGGAGGGGTGCCTATAGAACTTGAAGAAGCGCAATCCCCCAAGACCGATTATGTGAGGGCAAGTAGGGAAGAGGTATATCTACAAGCTGCAAATGACCTTGAGTTTGCTTCAGCAAATTTACCCGGGATCACCGAAGTGAGGGATGGGGAGATAAGTGACCTCGCTGCCTATCACATATTAGCAGAGGTGTATGTCTCCTTAGGGCGATGGAATGAAGCCATAGAAGCAGCCAGTGTAGTTATAGATGACCCAAACACTTCTTTGATGACTGAAAGATTTGGCTCTATGGCAGATGAACCCGGAGATGTATATTGGGATCTTTCCAGAAGGTACAACCAAAACAGGGGAGCTGGAAACACGGAAGGAATTTGGGTATGGCAATATGAGGTGGATGTGCCCGGGGGCGTTACTTCTTCATCTGCATTGCGTGGCCCTATGTTGGAAAGAGACCATTCGCCGAGGCCATGGAGTTTTACGGTTAGGGATCCTTCCGGAGTAGCTCCCTTTCTTCCACAAGGTGTCTCGGATAATACAGGAGGAAGGGGGATAGGTAGGTTTAGGGGGACTAACCATTTTAATTATGGTATTTGGCAATTTGACTGGGATGACATGAGAAACTCCAAGTATAATTTTATACGAGATGTTACTTTTAACAATCCTGCTTCGGAATGGTATGGTCAAAAATTATCAGATTACAGATCGCAGTTTCGGGCTACCTTGGAAGACACAATCAGAAATTTTTACCCCTATCAGGCTAAAGTGACTACTCCGGGCCAGCATCCGACAGAGCTCTACGATGATCCTGTTTTGAAAACACTTATTTCTTCTACTGCTGGTACTACCTATAGTGACCAATATCATATCAGGTTGGCCGAAACTTATCTGCTAAGAGCCGAGGCATATCTGGGCAATGGGAATCCTACAGCTGCGTCGAATGATATTAATGTGGTCAGGGATCGAGCCAAGGCCCGGTTGGTAACTGCAGGAGAGGTTGATATCGACTTTATATTGGACGAAAGAATGCGGGAATTGGGAACGGAAGAAAAGCGCAGGCTGACATTGAACCGGTTGGGGCTGCTTTATGAGCGGACAAACAAATATTGTGAAGGCTACCCGGGTGTAGCCAATTTTGGGGTGGATGTTCAACCTTATCACAATTTATTTCCTATCCCATTTAGTGAAATAGAAAGGAATACCGGAGCAGTCTTGGTTCAGAACCCCGGCTATGCTGCCGACTAACAATAAGAAATGTACTACAAATGGAAGAGGATTGCCTGAAAGGTGGATAAAGCATCTTGGTGATTTGCTCTTAGTTTGTGTCTTAAATGAATTTGAAAAATGAAAAACCTTACGATTATTTCAGTTATACTTATTGTAACTTGGTTTTCCGGATGTTCGCGGGATAAGGTAAAGGAGAATCCACGCCCCAACATCCTCTTTGTCATCAGTGATGATCAATCATTTGCCCATACTAGTTTTGCAGGGAGTCAGTTTGTCAATACTCCAGCATTTGATCGCGTGGCAAGGGAGGGGGTTTATTTCAAAAACTGTATTGCAGGGTCTCCCGGTTGCGCACCCTCAAGGAGCTCGATAATTACAGGAAGGCATCATTGGCAAAACGAACAATCCGGTCAGCATGCGGCACCTTGGCTGAAGAAGTATGTGCCATTTGTGGACTTGCTGGGTTCCAATGGTTATGTGACTGGGCGGACAGGTAAAGGGGTCTCTCCATTTCAATATGCAAGGGATGCAAATGATTCTCTATGGAGGGAAACTGATGCTGCGGGAATAACCTATAGCAATATCAGTTATGAACCGGGAACAGTTGGTGATATCAGACCGTCAAGCAAAATCAGTAAACTTAATTATTTTGAGAATTTCAAGTTTTTTATGGAAAGTGTAAGAGGTGAAGAGCCTTTCTTTTTTTGGTATGGAGCCAACGAACCACATCGCGCATATGAAGAAGGTTCTTGGAAGAGAACAGATAAAAAGTTGTCGGATGTGGTTGTTCCTGGTTTTTTTCCTGATAATGAGATAGTCAGAGGAGACCTACTTGATTATGCTGTAGAGATAGAATGGTTTGACTATCATTTAAAGCAGATGCTTGAATATCTAGAAGAGATAGGTGAACTTGAAAATACCGTGGTAATAGTGACTTCCGATAATGGCATGCCTTTCCCACGGGCAAAGTCCAATAGTTATGAATATGGGATCCATGTTCCATTCGCTGTACGGTATCCGAAAAACTTTCCTGGAGGCCGTGTAATTAATGATGTTATCAGTTTTTCAGACCTTGCGCCGACCATTCTGGAGCTCACTGGCACAAGTCCTGAGGGAATGATGCCGATAACCGGAAAAAGTATTTTGAATGTTTTACAGTCCAAAAAGGATGTGGGGATGGATAATTCTAGAAAATATGCTTTTTCAGGAAGGGAGCGTCATTCCTCTTCCCGCTATCAAAACTGGGGGTACCCACAACGTTCTATCCGAAGTGAAGATTTTCTGTTGGTTTGGAATATGACCCCTGATCGCTGGCCAGCCGGTGCACCGCAGCGTATAAAACCCAATTCGGACGGTGAGCTATTGCCAATGCACGGGATTGATGAAGAAGGGGTCCACCATTCAGAATGGGCATATACCGATATTGATGGAAGTCCTACCAAATCTTATATTATTGAGAATTGGCAAGATGAAAAGGTTAATCCGTTTTTTGGATGGGCACATAATAAGCGTCCTGAATATGAATTGTATGACGTGAAGAATGATCCGGATAACTTAAACAACCTAATAGGAGAGAGTAGCTTCTTGGCTGTTGAACAAGAGATGAAGGAAGCACTTATTCAGGAGTTGGAAAACACCGGAGATCCGAGAGTAGTTGGCCCTGACAAAGAAGTGTTTGACTCGTACTTGCGGTATAGCCCTATGAGGGAGTTTCCAATGCCAAGTAAAATAGATCGGTCGCTTTGAATCACATGGTAGATGGGTAGCTCTCCTTTTACCCTATACTAAACAATGAGAAAATACAGGAATGTGGTAGCTCCTTTGGAATTAAACAAAATAAGCCTTACTGACTTGAAAAAATGTTAGTCAGTAAGGCTATTTTCCTAGAGTAAGATCCCTAATCGGAATTTGATAAAAAGTGCCAATCGCTACGTCAAATCCTGATTACAGGATGGATTTTACCAACCCTCCCTCTACCCGGATGGCTGCTCCATTCGTTGCGGAGGCCAGTGGACTTGAATAATACACTACCGTATCGGCTACTTCTTCCACTGTGGCGAAACGCTGGATCAGTGAGGTCGGTCTCATATCCTGGAAGAATTCCTTTTCGACCTTGTCTATGGATTTTCCGCTGGATCCAGAAAGATCTTCGATGAATTTTCCTACGCCCCGGGATTTTGTTGGACCAGGTAAAATAGAATTTACGGTCACATCAGATCCCTTGGTCAATTCCGCCAGTCCTCTGGCTACCGCAAGCTGGGCGGTTTTGGTCATTCCGTAATGAATCATTTCCTCAGGAATAAACACGCCGGATTCGCTGGAAATGAAGATGATCCTGCCCTGGTTTTTTGAAAGCATTTTAGGGAAATATTGTCTAGCAAGCCTGATTCCACTGAGTACATTGATCTCGAAGAACCTAAACCAATCCTCATCTGGGATAAGCTCAAAGGCTTTTGGCTCGAAAATCCCTGCATTGTTGATCAAAATATCCACTTCAGGAAGTTCTTTTAACAATTTGTCCACCTCTTCCACTATGGAGAAATCAGCAGGAATCCCGGAGACTTTGTCGCTTCCAGTTTCTCTTTTCAGTTCTTCGATGGCCTTATCAACACTTTCCTGAGATCTTCCGTTGATGATTACTGTGGCACCTTCCAATAAGAATCTCTTTGCGATAGCATACCCGATCCCGGCAGTAGAGCCACTGATAAATGCTTTTTTGTCTTCTAATTTTAAATCCATTGGTTGTGATGATTAAAAATGTTCCGATACAATGTGGCTAAGTTCCACATGCTAGAGTAAACTAAAGTGTGGATGATAAAATTCGGACGAGGGCGAAATTCCAGAGAATTATTTTCCTTGAATTTTAAGTTTATTTCGGTTTGTGGAGACACAAACCGAGGCGGAAGATTGGCGGTGCTCTCTGTGCAAAACCCTGTGTCCTCCCTGGTTTCCTATACCTTGTTCTTCACCAGCTGATCCATTACCCAGTTTGCCCTGGCTCCGCTGACACCGGAGCTATTGCAGGTTTCAGTACCAAGTAGATCGCCTACTATGGTTTTGATCAATGGCTCCTGGATATGTTTAGGAAGGTCACAGTTGAAGTTTTCAATTCCCTTTTCATCAGTAATGAGGGTGAATTCTCCTTTTCCGAAGGTCTCAAATTGAATTGTTCCTTTACTTCCAAAGATTGTGGTTTCGTCTATTTCCGCATTTGCAGAAGAGGAGAAGCACCAATTCCCGGTGCCCAGCACCCCGGTTTCGAACGCAAAACCACCGACGACAATATCCTCAGCTTCGTACGCCCCGGCCTGATTGGAAGCAAAACCATTTGCTTGGGTGATTTTTCCAAAGAAAAAGTCCATCAGATCCAATTGATGGGAGGCCAAGTCGAAAAAGTACCCCCCTCCGGCCAGTTCGGGATCTACCCGCCAATTCGTTTCCACTTTGGTAATCAAGGAGGCATCAAGTTTTTGTTTGAGATTGATATGTACGGTTCGGATATCACCTATGACACCTGAATCTATCAGTTCCTTGATCTTCAGGAAGTGTGGGAGTTCCCTGCGGTAATATGCCACATAAAGTGGCACCCCGGCTTGTTCGCATGATTCGATCATTTCCAAACATTCTACATGGGTCCGGGCCATAGGTTTTTCCACATACACAGGTTTTCCCGCCGAGGCGGCAAGTTTTGCCAGTTCCAGATGTGCATGAGGAGGCGTGGCGATGTAAATGGCATTGACTTTTGGATCACTGATTAGTTCAATCGCAGAAGTGTACCATTTGGACACTCCATGTCTTTCCGCATAGTCTTTGACTTTCGCTTCGGAGCGGCGCATGACAGCTTCGATTTTGCTGTTTGGGATCAGGTTCATGGCTGGAGCTGATTTGATTTCACAGACATTCCCCACACCTAAAATTCCCCACCTTACTTCTTTATCTTGGATTTTGCTCATAATGCTAAAATAGAGATTGCTCCTAAATCTAGACCTATTAGCTGGCATAAAATCAAGTTGAGACGGCTTGTTGGATAAGTTGAAGGAGCCTATATAGCTAATAATAGGATGTGTAGCGGCTTATGCTATCGTTTATGCCAGGATTTCCCTTTGTTTTTAGAGTAGAAATTACCCTTAGGGCCTTCACCTAGCAATTCCTTTCCGCCGTCGCTTAAGTCGGTGAACTCCCCAGGACTGGCGGGATTTCCCATGTAACGTTGATTCCAAGTTTCGCCCTCGTCGATAGAAAATTCAATTTTAAGCGAGTTGGTAGGGCAGATACGAATCAGTTCTTTACCCTTTTTAATCATTTGTGCCATTTATTAATTGTTTAATTCTTACCAATCTTATCATGTTTGTCCTTTGAGGAAAACATGTGAGTTGGCTATTTATGGATAAAATCCAATTTTGTGTTACTTTTTTATTAAATTTTTCTGAAAATTTACTCTCAACCGCTCTTAATCTCCACTGAAAGTAAACGAGGAGAAGGTGAATACCTATTATATTAAAATGTCGAAACCCGTTCAAAAATCAAATTGAACGGGTTTCGAATGATTTTTTCCTAAGGGTCAGTTACATTTCCCATCCATCCCTGTACGTCCTTCCTACAAATTGGTTGGCTTCCTCAAAATTCGTGATAAGAAGTTTGTCCCCATCCCAAAGCAATTTCTTCCTGCCATAAAACTCAGGCTGGCCTTTGCTGTTTTCCCTGCGGAGCATGTAACTACGTATGGCAAGGTTACCCATCAGCACGGTTTCGGTCATTGGGCCGGCATAGTCAAAGGAAGAAGTGAGCCCTTTATGTTCCGCACTTCCAAAACCTGCTTTACATGCATCAACCCATTTTCTCTGGTGGCCGTATTCCGGTTCTATGTTTTCTTCTGTTTGTGGGCCAAATTCCTGTGTGCCGTCATTCAGGTACAGCTTAGGCATAAGCGGGGATGAGTCGTTGATATTGGTAGCTATGATACCCTTGTCACCGATGATCAACACCCCATTGGCTCCGCCGCCGATTTCATGGTCTGCAGGGATAATGTCCGGGTGTGCGGGCTTGATTCCCCCGTCCATCCAGGTCATTTTGATAGGAGACTTGCTTTTGGCTGTTTCAGCAAAGTTGAGGGTGATGAAAGAGGAAGCAGGGCAACCATCGGGGTGGTAATCAGGAGTCCACATGCCACTGTAAACGGAGCCTACGCTACATTCAGCATCTTTAGGATAGTGTAGCCCTAAAGTCCTGAAAGGAATATCTATCAAATGACATCCCACATCCCCAAGGGCACCAGTTCCATAATTCCACCAGCCTCTCCAGCTGAAAGGGTGTAGCTCCGGTGTATAAGGGATCTCAGGAGCAGGGCCTAGCCATAGGTCCCAGTTCAAAGCATCTGGCTTTGCGCTGGGTTGAGGAGGGGGAAATGGGCCACCTTGAGGCCAAACCGGTCTGTTGGTCCAAACTTCTACTTTGGAGATTTTACCGATTTTATCCTCATCTATCCATTTCTGCACCAGTTTGAGGAGCTCATTCGAGCCACCTTGGTTTCCCATCTGGGT
Organism: Algoriphagus sp. AGSA1; assembly: GCF_021390545.1. Classification (GTDB taxonomy): domain Bacteria; phylum Bacteroidota; class Bacteroidia; order Cytophagales; family Cyclobacteriaceae; genus Algoriphagus. Next base: position 178,106 of record NZ_JAJUWR010000009.1, read on the forward strand.
CACCACCTTTTGGCTTCGGGCCATCTCAGTCAGCATTCTTGCCTCTTTGATGTTATGAGTCATAGGCTTCTGTACATACACGTGCTTTCCTCGTTCCATGGCGTACTTTGCCGCCGGTCCATGTACGTGGTCTGGCGTGGAAATAGTGACAGCATCTATGTCTTTTTCCTTGTCCAGCATTTCGCGGAAGTCCGCATATCTTTTGGCATCCGGAAACCGCTCTACAGAAGCTTTGGCAGAACCGGAAAAATCAACATCACATAGAGCCGCTACCCGTTCTCGTCCGTTCACAGAGGCATTCCTAATATCACTGGCACCTTTTCCCCCGGCTCCTATTGCTGCCAGATTTAGCTGATCGCTGGGAGCTATAAATCCCACTCCTCCCAGTACATTTCTGGGTACTATCATGAATGATGAGGCAATTGCTGCGTTTTTGATAAAATCTCTTCGGGTCTGTCCCTCAGAAATTTTCTTGCGGTTCTGCATGAGGTTATTAGTTTAAGGTCAATAAGTATTCTAAAAATAGGGATTTATTCTTTTGTAATTAGCCCCTTTGTCTGTAAACCTTGGATATAAGGGGATCAGCGGTAAACTCTGTAAATTCTTTAAATCTCTTTTCTTGAAAAGAAATGATTCAGCTTCCATGCTTTTTTGAAAAAAACAATCTGATAATTGAATAAACGGCTCCACGACGCCGCGCAATCGATGGTATAGTTGTTAAAACTCAATTTTTTGGTTTAAGTTTTATTTTATACTTTTTAGGTATCTCCATAGAAAATATCAAGAAATAGTAAAAAATCAGGATAAAGCAGGTAGCCATTGCAAAAAAAACCTGGTTTCTTTGAATATATATAAACGGAATAGCTTTGAAAAATACCAATTCAATCAGCCTAAAATGAAAATAGGAGTTTTAAAAGAGACTAAGCAAGGAGAACAAAGAGTTGCTCTCAGCCCTGATGTAGTCAAGCAATTGATCAAAAAGGAGTTTACTGTCACTGTGGAGAAAGATGCGGGGATAGGTTCCAATTTTTCGGATGAGGAATATAAATCATCAGGAGCTGAAATCGGAAATGCGCAAGAGGTGTTTTCTGCTGATGTTCTATTGAAGGTTAATCTTTTTACCAAAGAAGAGATAGCCCAGATGAAGGAAGGCTGTGTATGTATATCTATTATGTATGCGTACAATCATCCAGAAATCCTCGATGAACTGAACAAAAAATCTATAACTTCCTTTTCCATGGATGCGGTGCCGAGGATTTCCAGAGCCCAGAAAATGGACTGCTTGAGCTCCCAGGCCAATCTTGCCGGATATAAATCGGTGATTTTGGGTGCAAATTACCTTGAGAAAATCTTTCCACTGATGATGACTGCGTCAGGGACCATCACGCCTGCGAAAGTTTTGATTTTTGGCGCCGGGGTGGCCGGCCTGCAGGCCATCGCCACAGCCAAAAGGCTAGGGGCTGTAGTGGAGGTAAGCGATGTGCGTCCCGAAACAAAAGAGCAGGTGGAATCTTTGGGGGGAAGATTTTTGAGCGTGGAAGGTGCGGAAGACGTGAAGGTAGAGGGAGGATATGCTTCAGAGGTCTCAGAAGAGTTTTTGCAAAAGCAGAAAGAGCTTATTCAAAGTAAGATCAAAGACTCAGATCTGGTAATTACCACCGCATTGGTGATGGGGAAAAAATCTCCTATTCTGGTGACCGAGGAGATGGTGAAGAGTATGAAAAAAGGCTCGGTGATCGTGGATATGGCCGTGGAGTCTGGCGGAAACTGTGAAATTTCTGAAAAGGATAAAATCCTTAAAAAACACGGCGTGACTATCATCGGGGAGTCCAACCTTCCCTCACTACTGTCCACCAATGCCAGCCAGCTGTATGCGACCAACATCGCTACGTTGCTATTACACCTGGCCTCGAAAGACGGGTTGGCCCTGGATAGGGAAGAGGAGATCACCAAAGGTGTCCTGATCACCTATCAGGGGCAAGTGGTTCATGAATTCACCAATAAAATTTTAAATAAGTAACCTTATCTAACTATGAGCTCAGAAGCACTGATTATTCTGATTTATATACTTGTCCTGGCAAGTTTCCTGGGGTTTGAGCTGATTGCCAAAGTTCCCCCGACCTTACATACGCCTCTGATGTCCGGCTCCAACGCAATCTCCGGGATTACCATAGTAGGAGCATTGCTGGCCTGCAGCGAAATGGGTTATACCACCCTGAGTAAATGGCTGGGGATGGCGGCCTTAGTCCTGGCCACCATCAATGTAGTCGGCGGCTACACTGTCACAGATCGTATGCTTAAAATGTTCAAGAAAAAATGAGTTTAGCAATAGAATTAGCCTATTTGGTCGCCTCCATATTGTTTGTGCTGGGAATCAAAATGTTGAATAAAACCCAATCAGCCAGAAAGGGCAACCGCATTTCGGCATTGGGGATGTTTATAGCCATATTGGCCACCTTGGTTCAGATTGATGCCGTTTCCTTGGTAGAGATATTTGCCTGTGTTGTTTTGGGATCAGCTGTAGGTCTTTATTATGCCAATAAGGTGGAGATGACCAAAATGCCTGAAATGGTTGCCATTTTCAACGGATTTGGTGGGTTGGCCTCTTTCTCAGTGGCCTTGTCGGATTATTTCCTGCGTACGGAAGTGAATATGGAATCCATAGAACTGGTGACGGTGATCAGTATTATCGTATCCGTATTTATAGGTGGTCTCACATTTACAGGATCCTTGATAGCCTATCTGAAACTCAATGGGAATATATCCGGCTCACCTATTACTTTCAAGGGACAGCATCCGATCAACCTTATTCTGTTTTTAGGTTTTCTGGCAGCGGCGGTGTTTACTGTACTCGATCAGACAAACCCTATGCTGGTCGTGATCCTTATCGTAATAGCATTGCTTTTAGGAGTGTTGACAGTGATCCCTATCGGAGGTGCGGATATGCCCGTGGTGATCTCCCTGCTGAATTCCTACTCTGGTATGGCAGCCTGCGCCACTGGTTTTATCCTGAACAATAACGTACTGATTGTGGCAGGTTCACTGGTGGGAGCCTCAGGGATCATTCTTACCCAGATCATGTGTAAAGCTATGAACCGTTCCCTGATCAATGTGTTGTTGGGCGGATTTGGACAGACCGTAGCCGAAGGAGGAGCAGACGGACCATCTATTACGGTGAAAGAAATAGGGGTGGAGGAGACCGCCATGCTTTTTGACGGGGTGTCATCCGTGATTGTGGTTCCGGGATATGGAATGGCAGTGGCGCAGGCCCAGCATGTGATCCGGGAGCTCATGGAGCAGTGCGAAAAGCGGAAAATCGACTTCAAGTTTGCCATCCATCCCGTAGCAGGAAGGATGCCGGGGCACATGAATGTGCTGCTTGCTGAAGCCAATATCTCTTATGATAAACTGATAGAAATGGAGTCTATCAATGATGAATTCGCAAATACAGACCTGGTGCTGATCGTAGGGGCAAATGACGTGGTGAATCCTGCCGCCAGAAATAATCCGCAAAGCCCCATTTATGGTATGCCGATCCTAAATGCGGATAAAGCCAGGACGGTAATTGTCTCCAAACGAAGTATGGGAAAAGGATATGCCGGGGTGGAAAATGAATTGTTTGGCTATCCTAATTGTCTGATGCTTTTCGGTGATGCCAAACAGACGATTACCAAAGTGGTAACTGAAATGAAGGAGATGTAAATCTGTAAAAGTATAGTCATCTAGCAAACCAGCGGTCTGAAATCCAGACCGCTGGTTTTTTTTGCCCCACCGGATCCCGCCCCGTGCTCTCTACTAGGTAGGGCTTACTGAAAAAGTCTCAGGTATGCCAGGCCTGCCTGCCCTCCGGGAGGGGGCCTACCGGACAGGCAGGTTCAAGGCTGCTGAATGAAGATGTATGCTTATACTTCGAATGAGGCCAACATAGAAGATGGTGTGCCTGAGACTAGCTAGAAAATCCCGATTTTGGGATTTTCTGGTGCATGAACAAGGACTTATAGTTGTTAAAAAGCTTGCGCTTGCTGAAAAACCGCTTGTATGAAAAATGGACTAAGCATTCAAAATGATAGGTTTTGGTCTAATATGGGCGTTTTTCAGCAGGTCCTAACCTGAGTTCGATTAATAAAGAGTAGAATCATTGGGGTGATATAATGGATAGAACCAGTGTACTTGAATATGTGAATATCTGTAAAAAAACATTTTATTGTGTCACAGGCGATGAAAACCCGAAGGGTTGCAACTATTCATAACCCTCGGCAAAGCCGGGGGACTAGCAGAGAACAACAAACTTCACAGCCCCGGGAGGGGCAAAACTAGGCTCGATTTCACAGTGTCTTGTGGAGCAAAAGATCATTGCTCCAAGGTCAAAGCCACGTATTTTATTTTTTCTCTATTGTAGGTATAGGTCATGTGTACCGAACCATCTTGAGCCTGGATAATAGCCGGGTAGCTGAATTCTCCTTCAGGTTGATCTTCTAAAATATAAATTTCGTCCCAGTTTTCTCCATCAGTGGACATGAATAGTGAGAGCTTATTTCTTCCGTTTTTTATGGGGTTACAAAGCAATAGTTGCATTCCGTTTTTGAGAGTCACGGCATCTATTCCAGAATTATTATGGATCAAACCTGTGGATTCTACCTTAGTCCAGCTTTTTCCTCCATCAGAAGACCAAGTGCTGCCGATTACACCTTCCTGGGTTCGGGCAAGCATCTGTAGCTTACCGTCTGCGTAGGTCAAAATGGTAGGTTGGATAGCATGGAATTCACCGTTGTCGATTTCTGTTTTGTTCCAGTTTTGGATGTCCGCAGTAGTAGTTTCTACATGCATACTCCATATTCCGTTGGTTTCGAAGCTACTAGGGTGAAGTAGGGTGCCGTCCGCCAACAGTACCGCCTTGTTTTTGACAGGGCCTAGCATTCCGGGAGGAATCTGTACAGCTTCAGACCAGTTCATGCCCCCATCATCAGAGGTTTTGTACAGTCCCCACCATTCTCTTGGATTAGGGCCTTCTTTGTAGAAAAGTACGAGTTGTCCCTCAGGATTTCGGTAGAGCACGGGGTTCCAGGTAGGATTACGGAAGTCCTTGTTTTCCACTCCGTCAGCTACCATTTCCGGGACAGACCAATCGCCTTCCTCCAAAAGGGAGGTGTATATACTTACATCTGGATGTCGTTCATAGGTTCCCCCAAACCAAGAAGCAAGAATCCCACGGTCTGTTTCCACTAGTGTGGAGGCATGGCAGGAGGGAAATGGAGCTTCTTCGTAAATGAAACCGGATGTGAGGATTTTCACCTTTGGTTTCTCGTTTTTTGGTACAAAGCTGAATAAAGTCAGGAATAGCAATAGGGAATTCATAAGGATAAGCATCTGGTTTTGGTTTGAAAATATAAAGTAATGAATTGGAAAAAACACAGTATCCCGTGCTCTCCTGAATAGATTCCACTGGAGTTCTGCAAAATCTATAAAATGTTCCCAGTCCTCCTATGTTAGTTCGTGTTTGCCTTCTCGGATGTGATACCCTGCAAGATGCTGGATAATCGGAGGATCTAATTCCTCATTGTTGAAATCAATTATAGTTTATCAAATTTGGTGCAGTCACAAAAATGTCGGATTTTCTGAACCTCAGATTTTTGCGAAAGCTAAAAGCAAACTTAGACTGTCCATCATCATCCGTTGGGATGAATGTGCCTTTGATCTCCATGGTGCCAAAGACCAGGTTTTCATTTCTGATTCTCATGCCGAGACTAATGCCGGTGAAATTTTGGTATTTGTCTCCACAGGTCGAGCATTTCAACTTGGCCCAGTAAAAGGAGGAAAAAGGGGCAATTCGGAAACCTATTAGCGACCATGGGGTAAATAAGCTGGATTCGAACCCTAAGGAAATCCTCTGGGTTGCATCTACTTCTTCTACTCGTAGTCCTGGAATCGTATTTCCCCGGATGGTGAGCCAGTCATTGGTGAGCCTGTTGAAAAGCTGGGTGTACAATAAGGTGCCTGAATTCCTGATTTTATACCTGCCCAGGGAGAATGCCTGGGAATAAAAAGTGCCTCCGGTCTGAATCACGACATCTTCTAGGCCATTACGGAGATATCCGGCGGCATTTATGAGGACTTCATAAAAACTGCCGCCTGTAAATGCGGCCTTATAATTTAAGTTGATGTCTCCATAGGGACGTTCGTATCCGGAGGTTTTGGTCATCCCCGCAGTAGCAGAAAGATTATAGCCTGATGGTATATCCTCAGTCCTGCCGAATCCATAGACATATTGAGTCTTAAAGAAGTCCTGCTCATACATGGTGAATTCAGCCAAAATTCCCTGACTGTTGTAATAGCGGCTTTTGTCTAGGGCGTTTTCCTGTTCTGGCTGATCAATAAAGTATCCATCAAATACCCGTAGGGCTAGAAACTTGCGGCTACGATCCTGGACCGCCTTATCTGCCCCGAAATTATACCCGCCCCATAGGTTCAATACATTGTACTTGTAGTCCATAAAGAGAGAGTCAGGACGGGAATTTACGTTTTTGGACCAGTTATGGCTCCATCCGGCACCTCCGGCAAGTCTTGAATAAGGTGAGACCAGCGGTCTTTCCAAGCTGAATCCTGTAGCAAATTCCTCCTCCTCTCCCATACTGAGGCCTGAATTGATCTGGGTATAATAAATCAACAAATCAGCAAAACTACCCAAAATACTGCTTTTGGAATAGGCTACCGCAATGCCGGTTTTGGGACTTCTGTCCACATCAAAAAGTAAATCGAATTCGAAGCCCTGGGCACGTCCATCTACATTGGCGTCGTAAACCTTGAGAAGTGGGGCAGCAGGAAAGCTTCCTCCAAGGGATCCTCCTATACTGAAAATATCACGCGTCACTACAGTAAGGTCCACCGAATCTGTATCCAATACCGGGGTGACAATGATCCTGCTTTCCAGGATGAAATTCTGATCCCTCAGGTATCGCTCATTATCTCCTAATTTATATGGGTTTAACCGTTGATTTGGCTTGACAAAAAGGTGCTGCTGAATTGTCTTTTCCCGGGTGTTGGTATGAAGCTTATTGGCGAGATGCCCGATTTTCTGCACAATGGGCTTTTCTTCACCATATATTGAAAATTCAAACCCTACCGTCTCCACATGGATACTCCTGATTATCCTGCCTTCAAAAGGAAGAAACTTCTCTTCTGCTTTTTCTGCCAATACCGTATCTCTATTGGATCGGGTAATGAAATCCTTTCCTTTTTCCAGGGCCTGCTGAGCGATCGTTGTCGTGGAGGTATCATTCCCAGTCTGGGCAATGAGCTCCTCGCTTATACAGCTATGTACAAGTAGAACTAAAATCAATTTGATTGACCGTATAGCCACGTATTGAATAAAATCTTGAAAAGTATTAGACACCGTTTTTACAGACGGCATGAGTTATTTGCTTCATCGCATTTTCTTTGCCACAATTGCAAATCCAGCAGGGGTTTGACTAAAAATATCTTTGAATCTTTTCGCGGATTGATCATCCAGATGTTCTTATTCTTACTTGGAGGGTATGACAGTGTTGCACGGTGAAAAGGTGAAAAATTCAAGGTTTTGACTCTGGTATTGTTAAGATGGTGTTGTTTATATATTAAGGTTATATAATTTTAAAGTTGTTTGATGTTATTGATAAGTTTACTCTTCTGTAAGAGTTTGGTTATAGTAAGTGGTATGGATGTGTTAATCAAGGGTTAAATGGGGGCAAGAGCTTGTTGAAATTTAGTGTTATTGTTTTTCTCCAAATCGATTGGAGTAGCTGCGTGATATGTAAACACCATAGTTTATGCAGCGGATTGATGGATTTGTGTGAATGAAATTTCAATGTTTTTTCTAGATAAGGAATTATTTTAAGGATTTGAAAATTAAGGTTTAGTGAGTTTTTTCTTCAGGAGTGAGAGATTGCGGATGTTTAGTTTTTAGGTTGGGAAAGCCTTAGAAAATCAAATTTTGTATTCATAATAGAATCCTAAAAATTCCTTAACAGCATTGCCTTTTATATAATTTACTTTTGCGCTGAGATTGAATAAAATATTCTTCTGAAACTTGTTGATTGTCAATTATAATTTTATATTTCTTATCTACCCAACGCTTAAATTTTATGAATTTAAAATTACCGTTATCAAAAATCATCCGTGCTTCAACATGTATGGTTATTTGGGCAGGAGTAAGTTCCGGCCCATCGCACCTGATTGCAAAAGGTGTTGAAAATGATTCTGCGCTTATAGGGGGCGGGGCTATGCCCTATTTAGTACCTAAGTTACAGTCTGTCTCAGGTACTGTCACAGATGAAACCGGCTCGCCGCTTCCTGGTGCTACGGTACGGATTAAAGGATCCCTAAACGGTACCGTCACGGATCTTGATGGGAAATTTTCCATAGAAGTAGGTGAGGATGCCATCCTTCAGATATCGTATGTAGGATATGTTCTACAAGAAATCTCAGTGAATGGACAAACTGTTATTAACGTACAATTGCAGCCTGACGCTACCCAGTTGGATGAGTTGGTAGTGGTAGGGTACGGTACCCAAAAGAGATCGGATGTCACAGGAGCGATCGGTTCGGTGAAAAGTGAGGACTTCAACAGAGGGGTGGTTTCAAATCCTGTGGATCTATTGCAAGGGAAGATTGCCGGTGTGAACATTACCTCTACGAGTGGTGAGCCGGGAGCAACTCAGAACGTGATAATCAGAGGTGTGGGCAGTCTTAGATCCGGTACTCAGCCCCTGTATGTACTCGATGGATTCTTGCTGGATAATTCCGATACAGGCATTGCCTCCAATCCGCTCAACTTCCTCAATCCAAACGATATAGAAAGTATCGATGTGCTGAAGGATGCCAGTGCCACGGCATTGTATGGGTCCAGAGCATCTAACGGCGTAGTCGTAATCACTACCAGAAAAGGAAAAAAAGGCACTACCCAGATGAATTTCTCAGCTTCCTCAGCTTGGTCATCTATAGCCAAGAAAATTGATGTTTTCGGGGTTGATGAATTCCGTAACCAAGTAGTAGCCGCAGGCGGAGCATTGGAGGATTTCGGGGGGAATACAGATTGGCAGGATGAATTGACACAGACCGGTTTTTCCCAGGATTATAATTTTTCTATGAGTGGGGCCAACACGGAGAAATTTTCCTATTTCACCTCCGTGGGCTATCAGGATCAAGAGGGTATTTTGAAAAACAGTGAACTGAAGCGTTATTCCGGAAAACTGAATATGAACCAGAAGGCATTCAATGGTCGATTGATTGTGGACTATAACCTGACGGCTTCTCATACCCAGAATTTGCGACCAAGCATCACCTCTACGATCAGTGACATGCTCAGTCTAAACCCTACTGTACCGGCCTATACTAATGGGGAGCCTACTTTATTGAATACCAATGCGCTCAATCCACTGAAGAGATATGAATTATACAGTGACCATGCTGCCAATAATCGGATTATAGGTACTATTTCTCCATCATTTGAGATACTGGATGGTCTTACTTACAAGCTAAACCTTGGAGTGGATTATTCCGGTACCAACAGGTATCAACAATACAAACCTTACACGGGCGTGATCAATGAGTCGAATATTTCAGATGGTTCATTGGATCAGACCATCAGTGCCAATACCAACCAGCTGGTGGAGAATACCCTGACCTATAACTGGAATACTAATATCCACAACCTTACTTTACTTGCCGGGCATTCTTACCAGACATTTCTGGACGAATACAGGACCACATCTGCGAGAGGCTTTGCTGATAATAATATAGAACCTAGATACCAGGATCATAACAGTACCAGTGAATATCCTACTACGGTAAATTCATCTGCGATCCGCAATGAATTGCAATCCTTCTTCGGCAGATTCAACTATGTCTATGCGGAGAAGTACTTATTTACTGCCACCATCCGTGCTGATGGATCTTCTAAATTCGGCGAGAACAACAAATATGGGTACTTCCCATCTGTAGCTCTTGGGTGGAATATCAGTAAGGAGGACTTTATGGCAAATTCCTTTTTCAATAATCTGAAACTGCGTGGAAGCTGGGGACAAACAGGAAACCAGGAAATTCCTTCAAAAATCACCAAGGCAAGTTATGCTGAAGACAGACTCTCTCAAGGAGGGGGGAGCTATAACACATATCCTATTGATACCGACGCTAGTTCCCTGGATGGATATCCTTATGGGATAGTGTTCACACGTCTGGCCAATCCTAATCTTCAGTGGGAAGTATCTACCCAGATAGATTTGGGGATTGATTTTGCATTCTTTGATTACCGATTGACAGGTACCTTGGATTACTTTAATAAAGTCTCTTCCAATATCCTACTGGAAGTGGTTCCGGCAGATCCTGTACAGCCTACATCCACGTATTGGAACAATATTCCGGATATGGAGATCCATAACAGTGGGGTCGAATTGGCTTTGGATTACTCTAGCAATGATCAAGGTTCTTTTTCATACAACATCGGAGGCAATGTCACCTTTATTCAAAATGAAGTGAAAGACTCTCCTTATTCGGTGTTGACCACTGGAGCAGCACAAGGTGCAGGCCAGACTGGAGCCACTATCAACGGCTATATCAATAATCAGCCGATTGGCGCTTTCTATATGCTTCAGTTTGACGGGATTACTGAAGATGGTGTGAATAGATTTAGGGATATCAATGGAGACGGAGCAGTCTTGGACAATGACCGTAGTGTGGTAGGAAGTGCCATTCCTAAATTTATCTATGGTTTTCATACCAATTTCAGGTACAAAGGCTTCGATTTAGGGTTGAACTTCAATGGTGCCGCGGGTAATAAGATTTATAATCACACGGCCATGTCTTTATTTACCAAAGCACAGCTGTCCAGGTCAAATAACACCACTGACTTTGCTGTTCAGTACCCTGAGGAATCATTCAATAATTCCAATACCGTTTCTACACGATTCCTGGAAAGCGGCTCCTTTTTCAGGTTGAATAATGCCACACTGGGATATAACCTGAATACAGAGGCAATGGGATTGTCTGATGCTTTCCAAAATATCCGACTTTCTGTTACTGGACAAAACCTCTTTGTGATCACGGATTATTCCGGATTTGACCCTGAGGTGAATACAGGTTCTACCGCAGCTGGGATCCAGACATTTGGTATCGATAGGTTCACCTATCCTAGGGCCAGAACATTCTCAATCAATCTGAATTTGACCTTCTAAGAAGTTGATAGTAAGTAAGACTATTGAAAATTATAAACATATGAAATCGAGCATGTCGAAGGCGACACACAAAGGGATGATTATTCCCCGGGCGAGATTCCATGTGATCATTGAAAAACAATTACAAACACATGAAAACTAATAGATTTTATAAAATACTTCCTGTAGCAGCCTTCCTGTTCGCATTCCTAGGTTGTACAGACTTAGACGAAGAAATTCTAGATGAGTCTCTTACCGGAACAGGTGAAGCAGAAGTGGTTAGTGGCTCCATAGCTCCTGTATATGGTATGCTTCGTCAGGTATGGATGCATACGGTGAATTTCGGACTTCAGGAGGTGGCCTCTGATGAGGGAATCCTTCCTTATAGAGGAGGAACGGATTGGTTTGATGGGGGCAAGTTCATCGCAATTCATCAGCATCTGATGACCCCTACGAATAGCTTGGTGGGAGATACCTGGACGGCTATCACACTTGCTTTATCCAGAGCGGTATTGGCAGTGGAAAGACTGCAATTGGAAGTTGATAACGGGAATTCTACTGCTCAGGATCCACTGTATGAGATGATCGCCATGAAGGCTTACCTCAATATGTTGGCACTTGACAACTGGGGGCTGGTCTTCAAAAAAGATGCATCTGACCAACTCTCAGAACTTCTTAGAGGTCAAGAAGCGATCAGCTACATAGAGTCGGAATTATTATCTGTAGTGGATGTGATCAATAACACAAAAGGTCCGGGAAGACTGAACAAACATGCAGTGGAAGCATTGTTGGCCAGACTTTATCTCAATGCAGCGGTGTATAGAGATCCATATGGCACGCCAGACTTCAGATCAGAAGATATGGACAAAGTGATCCAATATACCAATAGAATCATCAGTGGACCATATTCACTGTCTCCGGAATATTTTGAATTATTTGATGACAGTAACCACAGCAATCCTGAGATTATCTTCTCCCTTGACCAAAGAGGAGTGCTTCAGACTGAGCATAGCCGATGGGCGTATTGGCCGATTTCAGGAGACCTGATTCCAAGACCGGAATTTCCCAATACCCGTGGTACAGACGCTGTAGGAGTGACCCCAGACTTCTTCCAGACTTGGGTAGATGCTTATGGGGATGTGGATCCAGCTGAGGCTGATGCCCGTTTTTTCAAGGAAAACACGATAATTCCTGAAAACCTGAAGGATCTCACAGGGGTAAATCCTACGAATGATGCAAATCATTTCTATACTATTGAGGCAAAGGAATTTGAGATAAACCGAGGTATATTGAGGAATATCATTTGGGGGCCGAGAAAAGACGGTAGCGGGAATATCATGACTGACGGAGATGGAAAAGTGAAAATATACCCAGTGATCAATAGAAGAAGCAGCGGGGCAGACATCCGGTATGTTGATCATACGCTGAAAATTGATTTTTCTACGGAAGGTAGTTTACACAATGCTGGATACAGATTCTCAAAATACCAGTTTAGCCATACTGCCCCTGATTGCTGTAACTTCAGTAGTGTGGATTTAGTATTGGTCCGCTTAGGAGAGATTTACTTGATGCGTGCTGAGGCCAAGCTAAGAAAAGGTGACAATGCTGGAGCGCTGGAAGATATCAACACTTTGAGAACTTCAAGGAATGCGCGTCCGGCTCAGACTCCAGCTCCATTGAATACGATTGATCTGGATATTTTATTCCGTGAGTCAGGCTTTGAGTTGTATTGGGAAGGTCATAGAAGAACCTATCAAATACGCTTTGGGAAATATGAGGATAGCTGGACAGAGAAGAATGATACTGATGTCAACAAGCGATTGTTTCCTATTCCTCAAAGGGCTATGGACGGAGCATCAAGTGAAGCGGGATTTTTGGTGCAAAACCCTGGATATTAAAACCTATCAACCTTCTGAATACAAAAAAACCGATGGGATTATTGCCCATCGGTTTTTGTGTTTTTAAACCCCACATATCGCCTCGATTTTGTCAATAAACTCTTTTGTATCAATTCACTATTTTTTTTATGGTGTTGTTCTTTAAATCTATAGAGAAATGATCGGAGGGCAAGGAGTGATACAGCTTATCAAAAATCCCAAAAAACTGAATGAGCTCCCTGTTTAAGTGATGTGCTGAGGTATATTTTTTTTGTGTAACCAAAGGAATCAACTCTTCATAAAATTCAACCCTATCTTCTGAAATCATATTTTTTCCAAGCTCATCACCGTTTTTAAGTAAATAGAAATCATCGATAATGGTTCTGTTGGAAGTAGCCTTGTTACGTTTGATCTTCAGCTTTTTTAATTTTTCGCCGAGGAAAAGTTCCCCATCATTCTCATTCATTTTGCTCCAATTGATGAGTTCGGAATGTGTGAGATGCTGTAATAGGATGGCGAGATTTTCTGGCCAGTCAGAGGGGATAAACCTGGATTTGGTCAGTTCCAATAGGTGATTTCGGGTATATTCAAGATAGTCTTTGGAAGCAAGTATAGAACTGTCCCATATTCCGGGGTCTTGGTTTTCCAGCAGCCATCGGTGCTCCATTCGATAGAGATCAAAGAACTCATTCATGTGCTCCACTTCAGTCAGAGAGATAGTTTCGATCTCAAGCGAGGAAGCATCGGGGATTCTTAAGGTTTTGTACGCAGGTGGAAAAGCTGCCAATGAAGGTACTTGTATATTATACATGGTATGGGTGGTTGTTTGGTCATGGTAAATCCCTGTGTCATTGATATGCATATGCCCGGCGAAATGGATTCTGACCCCAGCTTTAGCATATTGACTGGTAGTTTCAGTAGAAGGCACCCGTTCGAGCTGGAATTTCTGGGTTCCAAAAAGAGAACCCATTTCACTTGAAGCTCCGTCGTGGAATTCCACTAAAGGATAGTGGCTAAAGGAAATCAATGATTTTCCTCTCCTTTCAGCTTCGGCAGCTACTTTTTTGATCCAGTCTAGTTGGTGTTTTTTGTGAAAAGCAGCTTGGTTAAAGCCTACGGATGATCCTTTCCACTCACTTCCGTTATAAGTATAAACATTTCCATCCAAAGCTAAAAGCCAAATTCCGTCTATCGGTTCTACCACGTAACTGGCATCGGGTAAGAAAAGCCCGGAATCACCTGCTTCATATACCCGTTTTTCTAGAGCAGAATTGTCTTTTGCTTGTTGAAAATCATAATTATCCACATCCAGTGGCTGGAACGGATGAGCCCAAAAAAGGTCTTTTTCACTGGGGAAAAAACCAAAATCCCCCAAAATTTCAGTGATCTCCGCATATCCCCAGTAATTGACCTGATCCGAAAGAGCGACCTCTGAAGATGGGAAAACGGCCTTAGAGCCCGCAATAGATTGCTCTGAGCCATCTGCGCCAAGGAAGTCCCGTTTTCCCGCCAGTGCTCCAAATGGCTTGACAGGATCATGATTGCCGGTAGTCAGGAAAAAGCGCATTCCGGAATCTTCCGCATATTCATCCAATATTTTCTTTAGCGCCAGAACATTCATAGGTTGCCCGTCATCGGTGAAATCTCCCGGAAGTACCACGAGTTGAATGCCTTTTCTTTTTAGATCTTCCAGGGCGGCGATGAATGCAAAGTAGTTTTCATTGAAAAGTCTTGTGGAATTGATCTGGCTTTTCATGGTCCGGACAGTGGCGTATTTACCGGAAGCAGGATTGAAAATGCCTTGGAAATCCTCAGAATTCAGATCCGCATAGACATCTTGCAGATGGATATCTGATAGAAATGCAATTTGTTGTGTCTCTGTCTGCGCTAGGCTCGAATGGGAGAAAGCCAGTTGAAAGGCAGTACCAAGGATCGCCGGGAGTAGGTGCTTTTTATTCAAAATCAGAAGTAGGAGTTTTATCATTGACCATTATCGGATTTACTCTCTCATATATGTTTTCTCCGAATTTAACTTGGTAATCCGATTTGAAGAAAGTGGAGGGCTGATAATAATCAGTAGATATCACCTGCGCACCGGAAGCCTTGGCTTTTTCGAATTTTGTGTAATCATTATCCCTGGCTTCCTTGGTGTCAGAATCTGCCCGGGTTCTGATCATATATCCCTTTTTGACAAGATCCCTGATGTAAGTTTCGTTTTCGATTGGATTATTTATAATTCTGAATCCGGCAGTGGGATCCCCTTCTTTTTTATTGACAAATAGCACTGCGTTTTTCAGGTCAGGCTTTGCGGTTAGGTATCGGTCTGTTTTCTCTTCATTTTCATCCAGGACAAAAAGAAATCTTCCTTTCACATCCTCAAGGAGAGGCCAGTTACCTGCTAATACCGCTGATTCCAAATCCTGGAATTTTCCCCGTACCATATCAGGTGTGATTAAATGCTCCATTCCCAAATGCGTCCTGATTTCCAGATCTATGCTGTCCAGAGCGGTAGCGGTAAAGGGAAGCGTAGAACGGGTTCCGGGGATGTTTCCGTCTTTTGCATTGATCAGAATAAAAATTGGCGTATGATTCGGATTGTTTTCACTCCAGGCTTTCAAGGCTTTCAACGCATCTGCAAACAGCAGAAAATGCGACTGAAAGTCCAGATCCTGTACATGGAAAAGCTTCAATCCGGGTTTGGAAAGCGCATCATCAGGATCATAAGCAGGAATGCTCCCTCCACTGCTTTTGATGATCTCCAAGCCTTTTGGGTTGGAGTACCTTCCTCCTTCCGGATCATGGAACACGTCGAGTTCAAGATTTCTCAATCCTAGTTCCAACTGGGCTTCGAGAGAGATGTGTGCATATTCCAGGCTTTGCGAAGCGGAAGGATTAACTTTGGATAAATACTCCAGCAGTTCAGGAGCCATTTGGCTTTTATAGCTGTTGTGACTCCCGATTACCTGGATCTGATTGATTTTCAGTTCTTGGGCGGAAATGTGCAGTGAAATCAAAAGGAGAAAAGCTGTAAAAGAGCGGAAGATTGTGGTTTTCATTGGGAGTGATTTAATCCGCAATTTTCATTTTTTTAGAAGGAATGCACTGAAACTTGCATCACCTTTATGTTATTAATTTATGTCAACTCAGGATAGAGGTTTTTTTTGTATAAAGTTTATTTGGAGTTCCTTATGTTATATTGTTTTTATTCTGGTCGTTGACCGATGATTTTGACTTTATCAAAGTGTTAAGCCTTGCTTATTTGCTGTTTTCAGATTCTTATTTCTTCTGAATATCTTATTTTTGGACATGCTTAAATTCCCTCTATCTCTTCTTTTTCTGCTGTTTAGCATTTTTCAGCTTGCGGCACAGGAATCTAGAACTTTCCAACTTCATTCGCACAACGACTATCTTCAGACGGTACCTTTTTGGACGGCTTATTCAGCTGGGGCTTCATCGATTGAAGTAGATGTGATTTTGCAAGAGGGGAAATTGATGGCTGCGCATGAACCAGAGACTATTAATCCGAAGCGAACTTTAGAGAGTTTGTACTTAAATCCTATTTCCGAGGGATTGAAAAGCGGCGTGATTTCTTCTGTTGATTTCCATTTGTTGGTTGATCTGAAAACAGAGGCCTATGCTACACTGGAGGTTTTGCTGGAAAGTATGGCAAATTATGACGAGCTGCTTTACAGTAAAGGTAATCCGACTGGTTTGAAGCTGATAATTTCAGGAAATAGACCCAAGCCGGAGGATTATCAAAAGTACCCGGATTGGATGTTTTTTGATTACCAAAGCAAGGAGTTGAATAGTGATTTACCCTGGGAAAAGATAGGGATGGTAAGTTTGAGTTTCAGGCAGTTTTCTGTCTGGAATGGTAAGGGAAGAATGGTGGAAAGTGAGCGCCAAGAAGTCCAGAACTTCATTGATATGGTTCACAGTTTCGATAAGCCGGTTCGTTTTTGGGGCTCTCCTGACAGCAAATCTGCCTGGAAGGCTTTTTATGAAATGGCTGAGGATTATATCAATACCGACCATCCTATCGCTGCGGCTGAATACCTGGGTAAATTGGGGGAGAATATCTACCAAAATCCGGACAAACATGAAGTTTACCAACCTAATTTTGAAATAGATGGTACAGATGTTCCGGTGAAGAATGTGATTTTAATGATAGGGGATGGGAACGGATTGGCTCAGATTTCTGCCGGATTATTTGCCAATGGAAATGAGCTGAACTTGACCCAGTTGAAGAATATGGGGTTGGTAAAGACTCAGGCGGCGGATGATTTCACCACCGATTCTGCGGCGGGAGCCACCGCTTATGCCACTGGTGAAAAAACAAATAACAGAGCTTTGAGTGTGGGGCCAGATGGGAAACCCTTAAGAAACCTGCCTGATATTCTGGTTGACTTTGGTTTTTCCAGTGGGATTATCACCACTGATAAACTGACAGGTGCTACTCCGGCGGCGTTTTATGCACATCATCCGGAGCGGGATGACTCGGAAGAGATTGCTGCTTTTTTACCAAAGAGTAAACTGAATCTATTCATAGGTGGAGGTGCGGATAATTTTGCCTTCGAAGTCGAAAATCTGAAGGCAGAAGGCTTCACCTTGGTTGAAAGCCTGGAAGAGTTGGCAGGAGACCGGGTTGGCTATTTTGCGGCTCAGGGCTCCTTGCCTAAGATGCTGGATGGCAGAGGGGATTATCTTTTGAAAAGCACCAATGCCGCACTTAACTTTTTCGAGCAGAAACAATCGCCGTTCTTTATGATGGTAGAGGCTGCAAATATTGATTCGGGGGGACATGCGAATAGCACCTCTATGATCGTATCCGAAATGCTGGACTTCGATGAGGTAATAGGGGAGGTGATACGCTTTGCAGATGAGCATCCGGGAACTTTGGTTTTGATCACGGCTGACCATGAGACAGGCGGGGTTTCTTTACCTCAGGGAGATGTGGCTTCAGGTAAGGTGGAACTTGGTTTCCACAGCGATGACCACACCGGGATTATGGTACCGATATTCGCCTATGGGGCACACTCAGGTGACTTCAGAGGGGTGTATGAGAATACGGAGGTGTTTCATAGGATTATTGGATTGATTAAAAAGAAGAGGCTGTCTCATATTGATGTTTGATAATTGAAGACAGCCTTTTTTATTCAATAGAGGCCGATTTCCTGATTTCGGCCTCTATTTTTTTGAATACCGTTTAATTTTATAGGAATCGGGATTCTCC
>NZ_JAJUWR010000010.1 GCF_021390545.1 Algoriphagus sp. AGSA1
CCGACCGCTGGTGTACCGGTTGTGATGCCAATTGCATTGCCGGGTAGCTACGTCGGGAAGAGATAAGCGCTGAAAGCATCTAAGTGCGAAACTCCCCTCAAGATGAGACTTCCAACTAGGGCCGTCAAAGACGATGACGTCGATAGGCTACAGGTGTAAAGGCAGCGATGTCATAGCCGAGTAGTACTAATTGCCCAAAAGCTTACGCTGGGTTTGTTACAGTTTCTGCGAAGACATGTTGTTTTCTTGTGTACAAAGTATCAAGTACCAAGTACCAAGAAGAACTTAAGATATTTACCTACTATGTAGGGTAGAATCAAGGCCACAGAGACGGGAACCAAGAATATTCCTCTTGTATCTGGCATCTGGCAATCTTGGCTCTATAAGATTTAGGCGGCCTAGCGCAGGGGTCCCACCTCTTCCCATCCCGAACAGAGAAGTTAAGCCCTGCAGCGCCGATGGTACTGGGGTTACACCCGGGAGAGTAGGTCGCCGCCTCATTTATTCAAGGCCTTCCGTGAAAACGGAAGGCTTTTTTGCGTTCGGGGCTTTTCATTCTTTTATTTTTAACTTAAAAGGGCAGCAGTGCCCTTCTTTGAAGGGATAACTGACTTTTATAATTAGTAATAGTGGTTTATCCTGTTTTTCCTATTTGCCATTTTCATTTGTGATTTTCCTGCAGTCCGGCTTATATTCGTTTTTTTATATCGGAATTATAAGAATAGAAAAGCCAGAGGCTAGCCAGCTATAAAATCCAGTTCTTTACGAGAAATTTTTCTTTATATAGACTAACAGTTTTCTCTAATGAAATGCGCATAATCATGGCCCGTTCAGTCTAATTTATAGTCCCTTTCCGTATTGGCTACTCCCTCTACCTATAACAAAAGTTGAACTTTACTGCATTATGAAGTATATTAAACATATGTTTTCTCCTTACTAAGCCGCTTAGAGACTGAAAAGGGAAGATTATGACTTTTGTCATGTTTTGTTACGCTTTAACTCAGTTTGTGCTCGGCATGTGGACTGTACTTTCGTGGCATAGTTAGGCTGCAGACCATTTATGGTTTTGACTATATTTAATCAAGGTTACTCACTGGGTTAAATTATTTTGCATCAATGGTTTATCTGATTTATTGAGTATGACGCCAAAATTATCATCTGTAAAAAGTGTCTCATGCTTTCATTGCGGGGAAGAATGCAAGGAATCCAGCCTTTTAATGGATGATAGAAACTTCTGTTGTCAAGGATGTAAATTGGTTTATCAGGTTCTTTCTGATAATGATATGTGTGCGTATTATGATATTGCAGCGTATCCTGGCGAAAGCCAAAAGGGCAGTAAGTCGGTGCCCAACAGGTTTGATTACCTTAAAGACGAGCTGACAGCAAGTAGCTTGCTAGACTTTCAAAATGACCGTGAAGGTCACCTTACTTTTCATGTTCCTTCTATCCATTGTGCATCGTGTATTTGGCTTTTGGAAAATCTGTTTCAGATCCACTCTGGTGTTTTTTTCAGCCGTGTAGATTTCATAAAAAAGAAAGTCCAGATTAAGTACCTTAAGGAGAAGATAGAATTACATGAAGTGGTCAGCTTGCTGGCAGCAATTGGGTATGAACCTCAACTTAATCTTTCAAATCTTTCAGAAAAAAAATCAGTAGGACTTGATAAACGCTTAATCCAAAGGTTGGCAGTTGCAGGGTTCTGCTTCGGTAATATGATGATGTTCAGTATTCCCGAATATTTATCTGAAGCGGAATTAATGGACGTTTCGTTTCGAGGTCTGTTTAGTTATCTGAATGTGATATTGGCCATTCCTGTAGTAGGATATTCAGCCAATGACTATTATAAATCAGCCTGGAATTCTATCAGACAAAGGCGGATTAATATGGACGTTCCTATTGTATTGGGAATAATTGCCTTGTTTTTGTATTCCTTGTGGGAGATTTTTATGTTTCAGCGTTCAGGCTACATGGACAGCCTGGGTGGACTCTTGTTTTTCTTACTTCTGGGAAAGCTCTATCAGACAAAGACTTTTTCTACACTCGAGTTTGACAGGGATTATAAAGCTTATTTTCCCATTGCGGTCACAAGGATTGTAAGTCAGCAAGAAGAGGTTATTCCCCTCTCTAAGCTTCAAATTGAGGATGAGATTTTGGTAAGAGATGAAGAATTGATACCGGCTGATTGCATCCTCGTGAATGGGCAAGCAAACATCGATTATAGTTTTGTGACAGGAGAGGAAATACCAGTAATCAAATATACAGGAGATTTGATCTATGCAGGCGGAAGACAAAAAGGGGAAGGTATATCACTGAAAGTACAGAAATCGCCTTCTCAGGGATATCTTACTGACTTATGGAACAATGAGGCTTTTGAGAAAAGCAAGGAACAATTGATGGAACCACTGGCTACAAAGGTGAGCTCTGTTTTCACATGGGCTGTTTTACTGATTGCTGTATCAGGTTTTGCTTACTGGTCTTTTATCGATTTTTCTACCGCAGTGAAAGTATTTGCCTCTGTGCTCATTGTGGCCTGCCCTTGTGCCTTGGCAATGTCCACACCCTTTACTTTGGGGAATACGCTTAGGATTTTTGGAAAAAGTAAGTTATACCTGAAAAATGCTAATGTGATTGAGAGGCTAGCTCTTGTTGATTGTGTGGTTTTTGACAAAACAGGAACTCTCACGGATATTACAAATGCTAAAATACGCTATGTAGGAGAGCTGCTGTCCGAAGAGAGTAAAAATATACTCAAAGCAATGGTAGCTAGATCCACGCATCCATTAAGTGCCAGAATCAACCAATGGCTTGGCAATAGATCGGGTTTTTCATTAGATTCTTGTGAAGAAGTAAAAGGGGGTGGGCTCCTAGGTATATACAAAGGGCAAGAGTTTAGACTCGGATCAATGGACTTCACTGGATTTACTGAAAAGATAGAAAACCCAAATGGAAATGTAGTCTGTTTATCAGTTGAAGGAGTAGGTTTAGGATATTTTCATATTGAGTCCGGACTTAGGGAGAGCGCTTCAGATGTTGTACAAAAGCTCAGTGCGGATTTTAAACTTCATGTTTTATCTGGAGACTTTGCACATGAAGAGACATTTTTGAAAGAAAAGCTTGGGGATGGAATCGCGTTTAATTTCAAGCAAAGTCCTTCAGATAAGCTTGCTTATTTAAAGAAATTGAATCAATCCTGTAACACACTGATGATAGGGGATGGGCTGAATGATGCAGGAGCTCTTCAGGAAAGTCAAGTCGGAATAGCTATTTCTGATAGGGTAAGCCATTTCTCTCCTGCCAGTGATGCTATCATGGACTCTGAAGTGTTTGGGAGAATACCCGAGTTTTTAAGTTTTGCTAAATCAAGCAGGTATATTATAAAAGCCAGCTTCGTATTAAGTGTGCTTTACAACTTAGTCGGATTAGGTTTGGCAGTTCAAGGCCTTTTGAGCCCTGTAATATGTGCTATCCTAATGCCCTTAAGTAGTATTTCTGTGGTGGTTTTTACTACGTTTGCCACGAATTATTTAGCTTGGAGAAAGGGGTTTTTGACACCAAAACTATTTTAATATGGAGGTGATTTTTGTCTTAATCGGAATCAGTTTGCTTTTAGCAGGCACCTTCCTTTTCCTTTTTTTTAAGGCTATGAAGCAAGGCCAGTTTGATGATAATCATACGCCTTCGATCCGCATCCTTTTCGAAAGTAACCCAAAAAAATATAAAAAAGATCAACCATCAAAACCAAAATCCCATGAATGATTCTATACTGGAGAGGTTCGAATACGACAATAAAATTGTCAAGTATTTCAGCGCCGCGACCATTATTTGGGGCATAATAGGCATGCTAGTCGGTGTACTTGCCGCAACTCAGTTGTTTCTGCCAGAAGCTAATCTAGGCAATCCCTACACCACTTTTGGTAGAATAAGGCCTCTTCACACCAATGCGGTAATCTTTGCGTTTGTGGGCAACGCAATCTTTGCAGGAGTGTATTATTCCATGCCCAGGCTGTTGAAAGCTCCCATGTGGAGAAAATCACTTAGTTGGTTTCACTTTTACGGCTGGCAATTAATTATTCTTTCCGCTGTATTGACCTTGCCTTTAGGCCTTACTTCTTCTAAGGAATATGCGGAGTTGGAATGGCCGATTGATATTGCAATTGCTGTGGTTTGGGTGGCTTTCGGCGTAAATATGATAGGAACAATCCTTACTCGTAGAGAGCGACACATGTATGTGGCGATTTGGTTTTATCTGGCTTCATTTATTACCGTCGCTGTCCTGCACGTAGTAAATTCCTTTGCTTTGCCTGTATCATTCATGAAAAGCTATTCTGCTTATGCCGGTGTTCAGGATGCGTTGGTACAGTGGTGGTATGGACATAATGCGGTGGCATTTTTCCTTACTACTCCATTCTTGGGATTAATGTATTATTTCCTGCCAAAGGCTGCTAATAGACCTGTATATTCCTATAAGCTATCCATAATCCATTTTTGGTCTCTTATTTTCCTCTACATGTGGGCTGGCCCCCACCACTTGCTTTACACATCTCTTCCAGAATGGGCTCAGGTGTTAGGCACAGTGTTTTCGGTTATGCTGCTTGCTCCCTCGTGGGGAGGTATGGTGAATGGGCTGCTGACACTTCGTGGAGCGTGGGACAAGGTGACTACCGATCCGGTTCTGAAGTTTATGGTGGTAGCGATTACCGCATACGGAATGGCCACGTTTGAGGGGCCAATGCTATCTTTCAAAAATGTAAACGCTATTGCCCATTACACCGATTGGATAGTAGCACATGTTCACATAGGCGGCTTAGGCTGGAATGGTTTTTTGACCTTCGGAATGTTGTATTGGATGTGGCCTAGGCTGTTCAAAACCACCCTTTTCTCAACCAAGTTGGCAAATGTACACTTTTGGTTAGGGGTGATGGGGATTATTTTTTATGCTCTTCCTATGTATGTTGCTGCATTGACCCAGTTTTTAATGCTGAGAGAGTTTGACGAAATGGGCAAACTAGCGTACGGTAACTTCTTGCAGACTGTTATCGAATTAGTACCAATGTATATGCTAAGGGCATTTGGTGGACTCCTCTACTTGAGTGGAGCGATACTTATGATGTACAATATGCTCAAGACCGCACAGAAAGGAAGGTTTGTTGAAATAGAAGAAGATTCAGCTCCTGCATTGGCCAGAAACTATAATCCAAAAGGTGAATTCTGGCACAGGGCATGGGAAAGAAAGCCGGTTTTCTTCTCTGTTTTGGCTACAGTAGCTATACTGATCGGAGGAGTAGTGGAGATTATTCCTACCATTCTGGTAAAGTCCAATGTTCCTACGATCAGCTCAGTGAAGCCTTATACAGCACTGGAATTGGAAGGCAGGGATATTTATATTCAAAACGGCTGTGTGGGTTGCCATTCTCAGATGGTCAGGCCGTTTAGATTTGAAACTGAACGTTATGGTGAATATTCCAAGGCAGGGGAGTTTGTCTATGATAGACCGTTTCTCTGGGGATCAAAAAGGACAGGTCCGGATCTACATCGTGTAGGGAAGAAATACCCTGACAGCTGGCATTATTTCCATATGGAGGATCCCCGAAGCATGTCCCCCGGTTCTTTGATGCCTCCTTATCCTTGGCTGATCACTAATGAACTCGATTATTCTGATTTGCCTTCGAAAATCAGAACGATGCAAAAACTAGGAGTGCCTTACCCTGAAGGATATGATGCCCAGGCGGTTGTGGATCTGGAAACACAGGCAACAGAGATTTCGACCAACTTAAAAGACGCGGGTATAGAGGTGATGCCGACGACTGAAATTGTGGCATTGATCGCATATTTACAACGCTTGGGTACTGATATCAAGGTCTCTTCATCTAAGTAATCAGAAATCATGTACAAAGAAGTATTAAGATCAATTGAAAATATAGAGATATTCCCCATTATCTCCCTTGTCATTTTTGTCCTTTTTTTTACTGGAATTGCCATTTGGGCACTGAAGGTACCAAAGGAATACATCGAGCATATGAGCTCACTACCTATGGATGATGAGCATGAATTAACCGACAAGAAGCCATGAAAAAGTATCTGACCGTTTTGACATTATGTAGTTTAATGTTTTCCAATCCATTGCTAGCGCAGGATGAATCTATCTCAAGCGTGGTACAAGGAATGGGAGCCACAGAACTAACAATATTTATTATCATAGGTGTAATACTTGGAGTGATACTTCTGCTCCTTGTTTTGCTGCTGTATATGTTATCCTTTATTTCAGAGGTTTTCCGAAAAGAGAATCCACAGCTGGCTGAACAACCAGGATGGTGGGAATCCTTCAAAAAGCGTTTTGTCACGGGAGATGTGAAGGAAGAGCTATCTCAGGATAAATTGATGGATGATCACTCTTATGACGGTATCCAGGAACTTGACAATTTTATGCCCCCTTGGTTACAATATGTGTTTTCAGGAACCATTGTGCTGGCAATTGTTTATTTTGGCTATTATACGGTATTAGGCTATGGTAAAACAGGTGTTGAGGAATATGAAGAAGAAATCCGTATAGCTGCTATAGAGGCTGAAGCAAGAGGAGCGAGTGCTTTGGCATCCGTGGATGAAACTAACGTAGAAGTGGATTATTCTGATGTGGCATTAAGTTCAGGCAAGACGATATTCGATACAAATTGTGCCGCCTGTCATGCTTCAGATGGAGGTGGCGGGGTAGGCCCAAACTTAGTAGATCAATATTGGATTCATGGAGGGGATGTCAAGGATTTATTCAAAGTCATCAAATATGGTGTGATCGAGAAGGGAATGGTACCGTGGGAGGATCAACTGAATCCTCAGCAAATCCAAGCAGTGTCCAGCTACATTCTCTCTCTGCAGGGCACCACACCTGCAGCCCCTAAAGCGCCTCAAGGTGAACTTTACGAAAGCAAAGAAAATAGTGACTTGCCTGATGAGTCTATATCCCCTGCGGTTGATGAGGGGGTGTCTTCTGATACTACGGTTCTTTCCGATTAAATCCGCTCAGCCGATATTATTGGGCTGTGGCAATGAATAGCATTTGTATGGCAAAGAAGAATCCACATTTAAGTCCTGAGAATTTTAGGGATGCCCTGGCTACCGTTCAAGATGACGGGAAGAGGAACTGGGTTTATCCTAAGAAAGTAAAAGGATATTTCTATGCGTATAGAACTTACCTTTCGTGGGTACTTTTGGGGATTTTATTTGCTGGCCCATTCATTAAAATAGACGGAAGGCCTTGGATTCTATTCAATATTTTTGAACGAAAGTTCATCATATTTGGCGCAGTATTCTGGCCTCAGGATACGTATTTACTGATTTTTTTACTGCTTATCTTCTTCGTCTTTATCATTCTATTTACTGTGGTGTTCGGGAGGGTATGGTGTGGCTGGGCATGTCCACAAACCTTGTTTATGGAGATGGTGTTCCGCAAGATTGAGTACCTAATAGAAGGTGATGCGAATCAACAGCGTGCGTTGAATGATCAGCCATGGAACAAGGAGAAAATTGCTAAAAAGGGATTGAAAATAACAGTTTTTGCAATCATCTCCTTATTAATCGGTCATCTAGTGATGGCATACCTGATTGGAGTAGATGAAGTAATTAACATAGTATCATCTCCGCCTTCTGCACATCTGGCAGGATTTATTGGTCTTTTGGCTTTTTCAGGGATTTTCATGTTCGTATTTACATGGTTCCGTGAGCAAGCTTGTTTAGTGGTATGCCCTTATGGGCGGCTTCAGGGAGTGATGCTGGATAATAATTCCATCAATGTGATGTATGATTACATCCGTGGAGAACCTAGAGCTCCCATACGTAAGAGTACGGAAAAAGCTTCCCCAAGCGGTGATTGTGTAGATTGTAACCTTTGCGTACAGGTATGTCCTACAGGAATAGATATCCGCAATGGCATACAGATGGAGTGTGTTAATTGTACCGCTTGTATAGATGCCTGCGATGAGGTGATGGTGAAAGTTGACCGGCCTAAGGGGCTCATCCGATACGCTTCAGAGAATAGTATCAAACAAGGTTTCCAAAAGTTATTGACCGGTAAAGTGAAAATTTACATCGGAATTCTCTTCCTTTTGCTCATTGCTTTTGTGACTTTGCTGACAACCCGAAAAGACATCACCGCTACTGTGACAAGGTTTCCTGGCATGACTTATCAGGAAAGGGAAGATGGAACGGTTACCAATCTCTATCAGATTACGCTGATAAACAAAACGTATGAAACCCAGGAGCTTTCACTTAGGTCTTTGACTAATGGGGTAGCGGTAGAGATAGTAGGTGATCAGCATTTGGTGTTGGAGCCCCAATCTAAGTTGGAGAGGCGTTTCTTTCTGGTGAAGAGCCAACAGGACGTCAAAGTAAATCAAGAACAAATAGAGTTGTCAGTACTTCATCTAGGGGAGGAGATAGGTTATGTTAAAACTAATTTCACTGCGCCTATCAAGTAAAAGACGGAACGAAAAATTGTGAATTATGAATTGGGGAAAAGGGATCTTTCTAACAATACTTGCCTTCGTGGCGTTGATTATGGCTATGGTGATTTTCTCCGTGCGTATGGAGGGAATAGAACTGGTGACTGAAAATTACTATGAGGAAGAGATCAACTATCAGGATCGTATTGATAACTCTACTTCAGCAAACGCCCTGGATAGGACGGTGATTTCGTATGATTCCCAGTTAAATGTTTTAATTCTAGATCTTCCCATAGGCACAAGAGGTGAGCTGCAGTTTTTCAGACCCTCTGATTCCTCATTGGATCAAGAAATCAAGCTGGAAGTCAATCAATCCGGTATGACAAAAGTATCCTTAAAAGATCTGAAACCAGGATACTGGAAGATTCAGCTGAAATGGGAAGAGAATGGGGTAGATTATTATCAAGAGAAGAAAATCAACTTATAGATGTTGTGGACAGCTTTTTTGTTGGGTTTTTTAGGAGCATTTCATTGTGTGGGAATGTGTGGGCCTATAGCCTTGGCAGTAAGCAGTTCTAAGCGGAATGTTTATTTTTACCATAAAATCCTCTATAATCTTGGAAGAAGTACCACCTATGCGGCATTGGGTCTATTGGTAGGAAGTATAGGATTTACCCTGTCCCTGGCAGGAGTCCAGCAGATATTCTCTATAGCTATGGGCGTGTTGATCTTGATCGTGGCACTTTTTTACAATAAAGCAGACCTGTTTTTATCCGTTCCTGCATTGTCAGGGATAATTCTCTGGGTGAAAAAACAACTGGGTAGGTTCATAAAAGCAGGGGGATCTTTTGCTTTTTTTGCCACCGGTCTTGCAAATGGCTTATTGCCATGTGGGATGGTGTATATGGCATTGATTGCAGCTTTAGCTTTTCAAAGCCCAATTTTAGGAGCTGCTTACATGTTTGTTTTTGGCCTTGGTACTATTCCTTTGCTTCTAGTGATGATGTATTCTGGAAGGGTGTTTTCAGTCCAGGTCAGACAGAAATTCCAGAAAGCCATCCCTTATCTAGGAGTAGTCATAGGTATCCTCTTTATCTTTCGCGGATTAGGGTTTGGAATGTTTTACAGTCCGGATTTAGTGGTTTTTGACTATGGGGCTCAGCAGTTTGAAGTTACCCTTTGCCGTTAAACTACCTTACTGAATAGCTCTTTTTTTGATCTGTCAGCTGCAAGTCTTAGATCTATTTGGGTACAAATATTTCGTACAAAATGCATTCCTTCCTCTCTTACCGTCAGCAGAGTAGAAGCAATGCTTATGAGCTGATCGCATTCCATTTCTCTTAAACTATTAAACTGTCTTTCGGTAAGTGAATTCCAGATTTCCTGGGGGATTTCCGCTTGGTTTTTACAGATTAGATCGAGAATGATATTCCTTACCTGTATGTCTTTGTCAGTAAGTATATGTCCTTTCTGTAAAGCCCAGCTTCCACTTATAGCCTCGGATTGATAGCTTTCTATTCCTTTTGTATTCTGTGCATACGCAAAGTAAACATCACTAATGCTGCTTGATCCTAGACCGATCAGTACTTTGGAAGGCAATGTCGTGTAGCCCATGAAATTCCTATGAAGCTGACCTGTGGATTTTGCAGAGACTAATGGGTCGCCTGGTAACGCAAAATGATCCATGCCGATTTCTTCATACCCGGTATTTTTAAGAAGTGCCCTCCCTGTTTCATACAATTCTTTCTTTTGTGTTTCAGAAGGCAGAAATTGTTCGAAACTTTTCTGTGCAGGGAAAGCACTTGGCAAATGTGCATAGGAATAAAAAGCAATCCGATCAGGTTTCAGAGATTGGACTTTTGCGATGGTGTCAGTCATGCTCTCCAGCGTCTGATGCGGTAGTCCATAGATCAGGTCAAAATTGATAGAGGTATAGCCCAAAATTTTGGCAGAATCGGTTACGTTCTTAACTTTTTCAAAGGGTTGAATTCTATGGATGGCAGTTTGCACCTGCTCATCAAAATCCTGGATACCGAAACTCACACGGTCAAACCCAAGCTCTTTCAGTGTCATTAAATGTGCGAAACTTGTGTTGTTTGGATGTCCTTCAAAGCTAAATTCGGCATTTGACATCCGTTCAGAACTCCCCAAAATTTGGGATATCAGCTCGTGTAAACACTCCGGATCAAAGAACGTAGGTGTACCTCCTCCCAAATGGATGCCGGCAATTTTAGGTTTTTCATTGAAAAGGTCAGTGTATTTTCTCCACTCAGCTAATAGAGCCTGAATATAGGGGGCTTTTACAGCTTTATTCTTGGTAATCCGCTTGTTACAGCCGCAGTAGGTGCATAGGCTTTCGCAGAAGGGAAGGTGTATATATAAAGAGATCCCTTCCTTTTTTCCAAATTGTAGAAAAGCCTTTTTTACCAGTTCTTCCCATACTTCAGATTTGAGACTGTTTTCCCAAAGGGGAAGCGTAGGATAGGAAGTGTACCTTGGGCTAGGTTGATTATATTTTTTTACCAGTTCGGATGATGGCGTCATGAGTTATCGTTTGGCACGAATTACGGTAACTCATGAATTACATTTATTGATTTTCACCGGTACAAATAACTGATTTTGATCAGTTATTACTTTTAACAAAAGAAGGTCAATCGAGTAGGAAGTTGTTGAGAAATGAACTTTTAAGTCCTAACCAAGTGAAAAAGAATAACAATCCCCAAAAAAGATAGATGCGATAGTAATCAGCGGTTTCTTTATATCTGTTCTCGGTGATTTCAGTTTTTTCCAATGTATCGATTCTTTCAAAAATGGCAGCTAATGTGCCGCCGTCCGCAGCTCTAAAAAACTCACCATCCCCCACTTTTGCTATTTCCCGAAGGGTGGTTTCGTCTAGGTAGCTTTCTACCATTTGAGGCCGCCCGAAGAAGTCAGTTCCATAAGGAACCAGCCCATCTTTACCCATGGCTATGG
Organism: Algoriphagus sp. AGSA1; assembly: GCF_021390545.1. GTDB lineage: Bacteria > Bacteroidota > Bacteroidia > Cytophagales > Cyclobacteriaceae > Algoriphagus. The sequence continues at coordinate 11,406 of NZ_JAJUWR010000010.1, forward strand.
TATAAAGCTTGATATTTAACGCAGCTGCGAGATTCGCCGCAAAAAGCGGATCAACATTTCCGGCATTGCTCTCCCCATCACTCAATAGAATCATTACTTTGGACGCGGATTCTGATTCTTTCATACGATTGGTTCCTGCGGCCAATGCAGAACCGATGGCAGTTCCCTTGGCCTCCATCATGTTGAAGGAGATCTCTTTTATCAGATCAGTGAGCAACTTATAATCATTAGTCAAAGGAGCTAGCGAATAGGCCTCTCCGGCAAATACGACCACGCCAATCCTGTCACCGACTCTACCATTTATGAAATCTATGGCGGTGGCTTTGGCTGCCTCCAGACGGTTCGGGGTGAAATCCTGAAGATCCATGGATTCAGAAATATCCAAAACTATCATAATGTCAATTCCTTCAGTGAATTGCTCGACCCGTTCATTGCTTCGCTGAGGTCTGGCTAAGGCAATAACCAACATGATTAAGAATAAATAGAAGAAGCCCGCTGGAATCAGTCTTAAATACGTCCAAGGGTTGTTATTTGCTATTCGTTTAGGCAATGAAAGTTCTAGGACAGGGTTTTTCAGGAATTTCACGAATGTCCTGAAAAGTATAAAGACCGGAATAATCCAGATCAGATTAAGTAAAAGAGGGTTTTCCCACTCGTAGGTTTTCAAAGTCTCAGTCTGAAACCAAGACCAGCTAAAGAATTCAGACAGCTGCTCCCTCATGCTTGATTTTGGTTTGTTTTTCCTGAAATTTTTCTCTTGCTACCTGTAGCAAATAGGAGGTGGCTTCCTCACTTTTTGATGAGTCCCCAGCGTAAATTATTAAATCGATCGTCCTAAGTGCTTTGAATATCTCCTTGTTGCCCATTCTTTTCCCTATCTCACTTGATGTCCACTCTTTCACGGGAAGTTTAGTGATACTTTCCATATAGCCTTTCCACAAGCCTATTACCTCATCTGCGGATTCAATGGACGGATTTTCAGAAAGTAAAGTGGTCTGGGCTTTCCATCTTTTTTCAAATCGTGCCCAGCGCATTTTCTCCCTTTTTTCCTTCCAATATTCCCGGATTCGCTTTGCAAAAAGCAAATAGAAAACACCTAAAAGGATTAAAACCCCACCTGCAATAGCCCCAAAGATGATCCAGTTGAAGGATTTATCCAGAGGCTGGTAAATGTTGTTTTGCTGAAAGACCAATTGCTCAGGAATACTGTCCAGAGTAAGTTTTAGTTTAAGTTCTGCTTCCATGGGATAGTGGACAATACTGTCATACCTGGCCAATTCATATACTGGAAGCGTGAGGTAGGAGCTTGGGTCCAAGGAGAAATTGGACAGATAGTACACGGTACTGTCTTGGGTGATTCCGTCTAGGGTACTGGAGATAAATGTCTTTTTTTCCAATAAAACCAAAGGAGTGAAATCGAAAGTGGAATCAGGAAAAATTAACTGGGCTGATTCTGGATAGGTTGCTTTTAACACATATCCCACCCGCTCACCAAGTTTGGCAGAATCCTGCATAAAGTAACCCTCTATGTTGATCTGCTGTGCACCGCCCAGAAATGGTATAAATAGAAAGAATATGATTTTGAGCGCTTTAACCACGTTTCATGCTTTTATTTCGGTACTTGAACAGCTCAATAAGTGGGCCTACTATATCTTGGGTTGTATCTATAGCAAGGTAATTGATTTGGTTCTTTTTGCAGATATCTTTGAGATGCTCCCGTTCGGAAGTAAAGGTATCAGCTATTTTTTTAGAAAAACTTCCAAAGGCGGTATTCACCCACGTTGTTTTTCCTTTTTCTTTATCATAAACGGGAATTATACCTAAAGCGGGCAAGGCAGACTCCCGTGGATCGGTGAGCTGAACAGCTACCACATCATGTCGCTCAGCAAGTGCCCTGAAAGACCGCTCGTATCCTTCATCTATGAAATCTGATATAATCACGATCACCGCTCTTTTTTTGATCAGGTTCAGTGCAAAGGTAAACATGGAATTAAGATCTGTTTTCAGGGATATGTTTTCATGGTCAAAAATCCCACGGATCATTTTTACACCTTGTTTACTCCCTTTAGATGGAAGGATGAGCTTTTCCTTTTGATCGGAATAACTGATCAGCCCTATCTGGCTTCCTTCGAATATCGCTGCCAAAGTAAGTACTCCGGCTATGGTTTTACCTTGGTCGATTTTCTTATTGCCGGCCTGCCCGATATCTTGACTTCCGCTAATATCCAACAGAAAAAAAACAGATTGTTCTTTGTCTTCACGAAACGTTTTCACAAATGTGCCGTGTCCTTTGGCGGATACTTTCCATTCAATAGTACGAATGTCATCCCCATATTGGTAGGGACGGAGGTCATCAAACTCTAACCCTGATCCTTTGAAGAGGGATTGGTACTCTCCTTGTAGGTGATTGTTGGCCACCTTTCGGATCATGATTTCGTATTTTCTGAGCTTATTGAATAATTCGTTCATGAATGGTGATTTGAACGGCCTAAGTTATGCTTCTAAGCTGAATTATAAAATTTCACTTACATGAAGGGTGGGGAGTTTTATCGTTAAAAAAACCTAATTTTGACCTGTGAAAAGTTTTCTAATACTAAGTTTTTGCATTCTAACGCTAGCTGCCTGCAATTCAGGCAACAGACCCAAAGGGTTGCTCTCTCAAGATGAAATGGTGGAGATTCTGATAGATATCCATGTTACTGAGGGGCTTGCGAGTGCGATGCCTGTTTCATATGACTCCTCAAGGGTCTTGTACAAGCTACTGGAAAAGGATGTTTTCATCGAACATGAGGTAAGTGATTCTCTCTTTACCCAAAGTATGATTTATTACCTCCGCGATCCTGCTGAAATGGAACGAATCTATTCGCGTGTAGTGGATTCGCTCATGGTAAGGGATTCTGTGGAAGGAGATTTAGATAAGTTGTAATGCTATACCCTCGCAATCTAGAACAAAAAGTAAATTTTCTAAAAGTCAAAGAACTGATAAAAGCGGAATGCACATCTCCGCTAGGAATGCAGTATGTAGATCGCTTGGCTTTTACATCAGACTATAATCTGGTTTCCAAATTACTTGATCAGACGGAAGAATTCCGTCTGATTTTGATTTCAGGAGAGTTGTTTCCTTCCTCTAATTTCACAAACCTCAATCCTTACCTGGAAAAGGCAAAACTTGAAAATTCCTTTCTGGACGTAGAGGACTTTTATGAGATTAAGCTCTCCTTGGATACACTTAGAGGTTGTATTTCATTTTTCAAGAAGAGAGAAGAGGATTATCCAGTTTTGAGTCAACTCTTGGGGCTACTAATAGATCTGGATATGAGCTTACTCAAAGCAATCGAGCTGATCATCGATGAGAAAGGTAAGATGCGCAGTAATGCCAGTAAAGATCTGCAGCTCATAAGAAGTCAGATTATCTATGAGGAATCCCGCCTCCGCAAAGTTATGGATCGGGTATTCAAAGAAGCACGGGCAAAAGGATTGACCCCGGAGGATTCTGCGATCACGGTTAGGTCTGGCAGATTGGTGATCCCTGTGGCCACGGAAAATAAGCGGAAGCTGAGGGGTTTTATCCATGATGAATCCGCGACTGGTCAGACAGTCTATATGGAACCAGAGGAGGCTCTGGATATCAATAATGAGATCCGGGATCTGGAGTATATGGAGCGGAGGGAGATTATCAAGATTCTCACTCAGCTTACTGATAAAATCCGTCCGGCAATTCCAGCTTTGAGGAAGGCTACAAATTTTCTTGGCCTGATGGATTTCATTCGTGCCAAAGCAAAATTTGCGCAGAAAACAGACAGCTGCAGGCCTGAGATTACCAAAGAAAGGCAATTGGCCTGGACAAGGGCGAGGCATCCGATCCTGGAAATGGCACTGAAGACCCAGGGCAAAAACATCGTGCCGCTTGACATCACTCTGAGCGGTCATGAGCGCTTACTGGTGATTTCCGGTCCCAATGCAGGAGGAAAGTCAGTTACATTGAAAACAGTGGCACTCCTTCAGTACATGTTGCAGTGTGGGGTGTTGATACCCGTTCATCCAGACTCAAAAAGTTCTCTTTTTGACAACTTCTTCATAGATATAGGTGATGAGCAAAATCTGGAAAATGATCTGAGTACCTACAGTTCGCACCTGATGAGTATGAAGCACTTCTCGCTTTTTGCCAATAAGAAAACCATACTCTTCATAGATGAATTTGGCACCGGCACAGAGCCTCAGTTTGGTGGAGCAATAGCGGAGTCCATCCTTCTAGCCCTCAACAAACTGGGAGCTTATGGGGTGATTACGACCCACTATGGTAACCTAAAGCAGATCGCTAACAAAAACCAAGGAATGGTGAATGGGGCTATGCGTTATGATGTGGATAAGTTGGAGCCTCTGTACCAGCTTGAAATTGGTAAGCCGGGATCGTCCTTTGCCCTGGAAATCGCTTCTAAAATCGGGATTCCTAAGGAGATACTGAAATACGCCAAAGACCAGATAGGAGAGGAGAGAGTTCGGTATGATAGGCTGCTCACCCAGGTGGAAAATGAGAAGAATCAGTATACAACCTTGCTGGCAGATGTAAAAGCGAAGGAAAGACTACTTAAAACCCGGCTTCAGGAATACAATGAGCTGAAGGAAACCATGGAGGGTACTAAGAAACGCTACCTTCAGGAAGCAAAACAAGAAGCAAAACAGTTACTTGACCAAGCAAATAAGAAGATTGAAGCTACCATTAGGGAAATCAAGGAAGGAAAGGCTGAAAAAGAGGCTACCAAGCAGATCCGTAAGGATTTGGAAGAATTCAAAGAAAAGGTAAAGCCTGAGAAGAATGTTGTCAAAAGCCCTGAAATCAAAGTGATCGGGGGTGAAATTATCACTGGAGATTGGGTGAGGGTAAAAGATAACGGTGCTATTGCGGAAGTACTTCAGGTCAAAGGCAATGAAGTAGAAGTCTCAATAGGTGAATTGAAATCAAAAGTAAAGCTTTCCAGACTGGAGAAGATTTCCCAAGGGGTGGTCAAAAAAGAAAAGAAAGCGGCCGTTTCGCGAAGCGGCTACAATACGAATGAGAAAATGATGGATTATTCTCCTAATCTGGATATACGGGGCAGGCGGGGTGAAGAAGTTCTTTCGTTAATTCAAACCTTTGTGGATGAAGGTCACATGCTGGGATTGAAAGATCTTAGAATCGTACATGGTAAAGGAAATGGAATCCTTCGGGATTTGACCAGAAATTTTCTGAGAGACATGACTCAGGTCAAACACATAGAGGATGAGCATGCCGATCGTGGGGGAGCTGGTGTTACCTTGGTGACATTGAAATAAAACGACAAAGGAGAGCAACGAGCTCTCCTTCGTTATAATAGACTTTTATACTTTATTGTTTCAGTAAGTTGAACGTGTAGCTTCCGGCTACAGCCATCACCCCGTTGATCCTGGCACCAGGTGCCGAAATGGTAAAGGTAAGTTTTAAGGTATTGTTGGTTTGAGTAAAAGAAATCTCTCTATCCGAAGCCGGTTTGGATCCAGACAATACGAATTTGTCAAAATTTGCTCCTGCAAATGACCATGTGCCGGAATTGTCGAAAAGGTCATTATTGTTTGTGGAAGAATAGGTCTTCGAGTTGGCGGATGCTAGCATAAGTTCAAAATCTGAGTAAAGATCTGTAACCGTAGTACCGTCGCGTTCTACAGAACCTCCTCCAGCAATCCCCCATGTCTGCGAACCTGTTCCTGTCAAAGCCTCTGTTGCGATTTGCTCTGGAGTTTTCACCGGATCTGGTTTAGGGTCATCTCCACCACAACTTTGAAGTACAAGTAGTACAAATGCCGATAGGAGTAGTTTGAGAATTGATGGTTTCATGTGTTTATTTTTGATTTTTATAGGTCACATGGAATCTCGCATAGTAGATAATCATCTCTCTGTGTGTCGCCTGCGACATGCTCGATTTCATATAATTATTTTCTATAGGCTGTTCTAACCACAGCTGGCATGCGCACGATAATCCACTATTTATCCGTTGCCTGCCACATTCTTCCTGCTTTACGTCTGTAAAACTAAAGGTATTAATTAAAGTTCAAAATTGAGTTTTACTTGTAGTCTTCCAGCGTGATTTTTTGCTCACAGAATTCATATTCCCGTGGTTCGTTGGAGCAGATCACTAAAATCCTATCATTCGCATAGTTTGCCATCATTTCTTGGTACCAAGCTATACCTTTGCGATCAAGATTGGATGTGGGCTCGTCCAAAAAAATAACAGGAACCTGAGAAAAAAGAGCCAAGCCAAGTTTCAGCCTTTGCTTCATGCCAGAGGAAAATTGCCCCACAGGTTTAGAGCCATGTGGAGTCAGGTACAGTAGGTCGATTATTTCTTTTGGAGAGATTCCATTGAGCGGTTTTTTAAATTTAAAATGAAAGGTCAGTAATTCCTTCAGGCTGAATTCCTCCGGGAGTTCCATGTAAGGGGCTGAAATGCTAAGATGCGAAAACCAATCGGTTTCGGGGATTAGTTTTCCATCCTGGGCATATACTATTTTCCCAGAGCTGACTGGGATGGAACCGCTCAGGCATTTTAAAAGTGTGGATTTACCCGAGCCGTTACTTCCTGTTATGGCTAGAGAATTGCCCTGGGTTAATCGGAGACTTAGATTTTTAAAAATCCATTCGTATTGGAAGCGTTTTGAAGCTTCTTCAAGTTGGATTTTCAGCATAGTTAATTGATATAGCCTTTCATCACACCACGCTCGGAAGAGCGGATGAAATTCAGGATTTCATCTCTTTCCTTGGTGGCAGGAAGGTTTACTTCGATTTCTTCAAGCGCACGGCTGTTATTCATACTATTGAGAAAAAGATAACGATAAACCTCCTGGATATGGGAAATGGATTCGCTAGAAAAGCCTCTTCTCCTTAGTCCTAGTGAGTTGACACCCGCATAAGACAAAGGCTCCCGGGCAGCTTTAGTAAATGGGGGGACATCTTTTCTGACCAATGAACCTCCTGAGACCATAGCATGCATGCCTATTTTCACAAATTGATGGACAGCGCTCGACCCTCCCACTATAGCCCAATCATCAATGGATACATGACCCGCAATCTGTACGGAATTGGCAATGATGACATGGCTTCCAATGACGCAATCATGTGCTACGTGTACATAAGCCATCAACAGGCAGTGGCTTCCTATCACCGTGGTTTGCTTTTCAATAGTGCCCCTGCTGATAGTCACGCATTCACGTATGGTGGTATTGTCACCTATTAAGACCGTGGATTCTTCTCCTTGAAACTTTAAGTCCTGGGGTATTCCCGCAATCACTGCACCGGGAAAGATTTTACAGTTTTTGCCAATGGTGGCTCCTGAAAAAATCGTGACGTTAGGGCCGATCCAGGTATTGTCTCCGATGTTCACATTTTTGCCAATTGTAGTGAATGGTTCAATATGGACATTTTCACCGATTGTCGCCTGTGGGTCAATATATGCTAAAGGGCTGATCATGATTCTTTTCGGGTTATGCTTGCGGTCATTACGGCCTCACATACTAGCGTATTTCCGACATAAGCTTCACCACGCATTTTTGCTATTCCTCGTCTTATCGGGGCCAAAAGCTCACATTTAAAAATTAGAGTATCACCAGGGAGTACCATTTTCCTAAACTTACAGTTTTCTATTCCCAGAAAATAAGTCCAATAATTTTCCGGGTCATCTACCGTGCTCAATACTAATATTCCGCCTGTCTGGGCCATCGCCTCTACCTGCAATACCCCTGGCATTACAGGATTGGCTGGGAAGTGTCCCATGAAAAACGGCTCGTTGATAGTGACATTCTTTACTCCCGCTACGACCGTGTTATCAAGATAGATGATCTTATCCAGTAGTTGAAATGGATATCTGTGCGGCAAAATATTGCTTATCTGATTGATGTCCATAACTGGAGGCAGCTTAGGGTCATAATAGGGTATATGGGAAGCGCTTGACTTCTCCATCGCACGTTTTATTTTCTTTGCAAATGCTACGTTGGCGGCATGTCCTGGCCTAGCGGCCATTATTTGTGCTTTAAGTGGCCTTCCTACGAGCGCAAGATCACCTACTACATCCAGCAACTTATGGCGAGCTGGTTCATTTCGGTAGCGAAGATCGACATTGTTTAAAATGCCTTCCTTCTTCACCTCAACTTTAGGTTTGTTGAACATCTTGGCGAGGTGAACCAGTTCTTTTTCTTCTACAATCCGATCTACCACGACTATGGCGTTGTTCAGGTCGCCGCCTTTGATGAGATTTGAATTGTACAGCATTTCCAGTTCATGCAGAAAACAAAAAGTGCGGCATGAGGCAATTTCCGTTTTAAACTGGCTTATATCAGTAATCGATGCATGTTGGCTGCCTAGGACAGGGGAATTGTAATCTACCATCACTGTCACACGGTAGTTGTCAGTAGGCAATGCTACCATTTCAACTTCACGGGCTGAATCTTTGTATTGTATGCTTTCTTGTACTTCAAAGAACCTTCTTAGGGCATTTTGCTCTTCAAGTCCTGCGTTTTCCAGGATTTCAATGAATTGTATAGATGATCCATCCATAATGGGAGGCTCGGGACCATCAAGTTGTATGAGCACATTGTCAATCTCCAGGCCCACCAGAGCAGCCAAGACATGCTCCACCGTATATACGCGAGCACCGTTTTGTTCCAAAGTAGTACCTCTGGATACATCCACTACCAGGTCGCAATCTGCATCTATCGTAGGACGGCCTTCTAGATCTATCCGTTGGAACTTATATCCATGATTCGGAGGGGCAGGTAGAAAAGTCATATTCGAAATGACACCAGTGTGAAGTCCTACCCCGGATAATTCCACCTGTTTTTTTATCGTGTGTTGTTTTACTTTCATCTGATTATTGAACCGTTCAGCAAGCTAAAGGCTGCAAATTTACTGCTTTTTTTCTAGTTCTTTTAAGCGATGCAGGATCCCTTCCAGGTTTTTGAAGATAGAATAGGATTTGAGGAAGTTTTTCATGTCCATCCCTATGTATCCGAAAAGCGTTGTTCCTGATTTGGTAACGCTCTTAGTGATGCCAGTATTAGCACCTACGGTGGTGTTGTCCGCGATTTTAAGATGTCCTATAATTCCGGCCTTTCCGGCGATTATGCAGTTTTTGCCTATCTCCGTAGAACCCGAGATACCGGACTGCGATGCAATCACAGTGTTTTCCCCTATGATCACATTATGGGCTATCTGTACCAGATTGTCGATTTTAGCACCTTTTTTTATTATTGTAGAACCCATTGTAGCACAATCTATGGTGCTATTTGACCCTACGCTCACGTTGTCTTCAATGATTACATTGCCTATTTGAGGAATAGCTTTATAGCTTCCATCTGATTGGGGGGCAAACCCAAACCCATCAGAGCCGATGACTGCCCCGGGATGGATCTCGCAATTGCTGCCTATGACAGTATCTGCACAGATTTTTGCTCCCGCATGAATGATCGTATTGTCTCCTATACGCACCCGGTCCCCTATATGCACGTGACTATGGATTTTCACCGAATCTCCTATGGCGCAGTTTTTTCCAATATAGGAAAAAGCACCCCTGTATGCTTGGCCACCCATTTTGGAACTGGCGTCCATGTAGGAGGGATCCTCTATCCCCACCACACTGTTTTTCATCAGCATAGCATAAGCCTCCAGTAACTGGGTAAAGCCGTTATAAGCATCTTCTACCCTGATCAGGTTGGTTTTTAAAGGTTTAGTGGGGGTAAAGTTTTTAGAGACAATTACTGCAGTGGCATCTGTTTCATAGATAAATTGGGTGTATTTATCATTTGCCAAAAAACTGATACCACCTTTCTTGCCCTCTTGGATTTTGTCCAGCCGGGATACTTTTTGGGTTTCATCGCCTTCTACGTTTCCCCGCAGGATTGAAGCAACTTGTCCGAGGGTCAATTCCATATACTTGATTGAGGGAGTTAATAGGTTAAATTTAGGCTTTTGGCCTTACATACATAATGTTTCTCCACGATTTTACTCATGATCTTTATATTTGGTAGATCCGCAGCTTGGGCTACATCAATTACCTTTCCTTTTTTCGTAAGAATATTGATTCTGTCCTTTGCCAGATATCCGTAGTTGCTAACAGCACCACTGGAGAAGAAATAATCCAGATCTTCCCGGGGTATCTGCAGTTTGAATATGGTCTTTTCTTTTAATTCATTGATTTCCGCAAGAGAAAAGGGGTCATTGGACAGGTTGATTTTGAAAAGATTTCTTGTCAAAAACATTTGGGAAATATTTCTAAGCACATAATCCGGGTGGTTTTTCCACAGCTTCACTGCTCCCCAAATGTCCAGATCATCCATTTCGAGAAACAATCGCAAAAGATCCGGATTAGTTCGGAAATCTGACAAGGTTGACCCATTGTTCAAAAAGTAGTCAAATTCCTGGGTAATGGTGAAACTAAGCCCCGATTGCCGAAGAAATTTAGCACGCTCGATCAGCTTGATCATCATTTTCTCCGCACTCACAGTTGTTTTGTGAAGATAAACCTGCCAGTACATTAACCGGCGCGCGCTCAGGAAATTCTCAATAGAATAGATTCCTTTCTCTTCGATGACCACCTGGTCATTTTTCACATCCATCATTTTTATGATGCGGTCTGCGCCGATAGTCCCCTCAGAGACTCCCGTGAAGAAGCAGTCTCGCTGCAGATAGTCCAATCGGTCTATGTCCAACTGGCTGGAAACCAGTTGATGAAAGAATTTTCGCTCATATTGGTTCTTAAATATTCTTAAAGTAAGGGCTAGTTTGCCACCAAATTCCTGATTTAAGAGTTCTATTATAAGAAGAGAGAGCTGCTCATGGGGAACGTCCTTGAGTAAGCTGTACTCTAGGGCATGTGAAAAAGGCCCATGTCCAATATCATGTAAAAGAATGGCAATTAGCGCGGCTTCATATTCTTCATCTGTAATTTCAGTGCCTTTTATTCGTAGATTGTCTAGCGTAATGCTCATGAGGTGCATAGCCCCAATCGCATGATGAAAACGGGTATGAAGCGCGCCGGGATAGACGAAGTCGGTCAGGCCCAGTTGTTTTATTCTCCGCAATCGTTGGAAATAAGGATGGTCTATAATCGTAAAAATCAACTCGCTAGGGATCGTGATGAATCCGTAAACCGGGTCGTTTAATATCTTCTGGCTTTTCAAGGAGGCCTTTTTTGTTTGCCTCAAAAGTAATTATAATTTTAAAAGAAACGGAATCTGAAATGTCTCAAAAATTCAATATACTCTGGGCGGACGATGAAATCGACTTGCTTAAGCCGCATATCCTTTTTCTCGAACAAAAAGGATATGCCATCACCACCGTCAACTCTGGCGTGGACGCTATCGAGGAGGTGGAGCAAAAAAACTTTGATGTAATATTTCTGGACGAAATGATGCCTGGAATGACAGGGCTGGAAACCTTGCAGCAAATCAAGCAGATCAAACCTCAGGTGCCAGTGGTAATGATCACCAAAAGTGAGGAGGAGCATATCATGGACGATGCGATCGGGGGTAAAATCGCTGACTATCTCATCAAGCCTATTAATCCCAATCAGATTTTGCTTTCTGTCAAGAAATTGCTCCAAAACAAGCAGTTGATCGATGAACGCACCACACAGAGTTATCAGCAGGATTTCATGAACATCAGCATGGCCTTTGGCGATGCAGAGGATCATCAGGATTGGGCTGATATCTATCGAAAACTGACTTACTGGGAAATGCAGATCGATGATACTGAAAACAAAAACATGCTTCCAGTATTGGAATCCCAGAAAATTGAAGCTAATTCTAACTTTGCGAAATTCATTAAAGAAAATTATCTGGGCTGGATGGAAGAGAAAAACCCAGTAAAGCCCCTGCTCTCACATCAGGTGATGAAAAAGAAGGTTTTTCCGCAGCTTAAACAGAAAAATCCCTTATTCTTCATAGTGATTGATAATTTTAGATTAGATCAGTGGGAGGATATTGAATCTATTATTGCTCCCTATTTCAATATAAAAGACAAAGACACCTATTATAGCATTTTGCCTACCACAACGGCATTTGCTCGAAATGCCCTGTTCAGCGGCATGATGCCAATGGATATGGCGAGATTTTATCCGCAGTTTTGGGAGGATGAAGATTCTGATGAGGGCAAGAATAATTTTGAAGAAGAGTGGTTGAAAATCAATCTTGACAAGAACAGGCTGCCAATCAAAACAACTTATAACAAAATCATCCAGGCTCATCAGGGAAGAACGGTACTCGAACAATTTCACTCTTTCTTACAAAATGACCTAAATGTCCTGGTTTATAATTTCGTAGATATGGTGTCGCATGCCCGGACTGATATGAAAATGATCCGTGAACTGGCCCCAAATGAGTCTGCTTATCGGTCTCTCACGACCAGTTGGTTTGAGCATTCGTCCCTTTTTGAGTTGCTGAAGAAAATACATGACGCTGGTGCTGAGGTTATCATAACTACTGATCATGGTACGAAACGAGTGAACAAACCTTATCGGATCATCGGCGATAAAAACGTGACTACAAACCTGCGTTATAAGCAGGGTAAAAACCTGAATTTCGAGCAGGGGAAAGTGTTTGAGATCAAAAAACCCGAAGATGCCAAATTGCCTAGATTGAATGTTTCTTCCACTTATGTTTTTGCTGTGGAGGATTATTTCTTTGCATACCCGAATAATTACAATTATTATGTGAACTTCTATAAGGACACCTTTCAGCACGGAGGTGTATCTTTGGAGGAAATGATCATTCCGATCGTTCATCTTTCACCAAAATAATTGAACATTTGACACGCTTTACGTACGAGCTGGATGAGATAGACAAGGCTGCAAGGAATGTAATAGAAGCCGCTGACGGGGAGAAAATATGGGTGTTTCAAGGAGAAATGGGGGCCGGCAAGACCACGCTGATCAAGACACTTGCCGATTCCTTGGGAATAACAGACTCCGTGAGCAGTCCTACATTTGGGATAGTCAATCATTATGACAATCGAAGTGGTGAGGTTATTTATCACTTCGATTTTTATAGATTGGAAGATCCGACAGAAGCTTTGGATATCGGAATAGAAGAGTATTTTTATAGTGGAAACTATTGCTGGCTAGAATGGGCTGAGAAAATTGTTGCATTTTTGCCTGAGAGATTTTTCCTGATCCAGATCACTACGGATTCCGAAACCCAACGAACGCTGAACTTACAACATATCCAAAATGCCATCTGAAATTGATCAATTGACAGCTGTGGGACTTATTCCGAAGGAATCACCGGCCAAGGTGAGGAAGTGGGACCACTCTTTGGTGATAGGGCTGCCGAAGGAAGCCTCCTCCCAAGAAAAACGTATAGTGATCACGCCTGAGTCTGTGGGGTTGCTGACCAACAACGGTATAAGTGTAGTCGTAGAGGCAGGAGCTGGTCTTCACTCCAAATTCTCTGATCAGGATTTTTCGGACGCGGGTGCGAAGGTAACAAATTCTAAAAAGGAGGTGTTTGAATCACAGGTGGTGTTAAAAATAGACCCACCCACGGAAGAAGAGTTGGGTTATATGGGTACGGGGAGCTGTTTGATATCTGCCCTACAACTGGAAAGGCAGAGCCAGGATTTCATCCAAACTTTAAATCAAAAGAAAATAACGGCTGTTGCATTTGAATACCTGGAAGATAAGGTAGGGGGAATGCCTGTCGTGAGAGCCATGTCGGAGATCGCCGGAAGTACCGTAATGCTGATAGCCGCGGAATACCTTTCCAGCGAAAACAACGGCAAGGGATTGATCATGGGTGGAGTCACTGGGGTGCCGCCCACGCAGGTTGTCATTATAGGAGCAGGGACGGTGGCTGAGTATGCCGCGCGTACAGCTTTGGGTTTAGGTGCCAATATTAAAGTTTTTGACAATCATATTTACAAGCTCCGCCGTCTGAAACAATTACTGGGGCAGCAGATTTACACTTCCACGATAGATAATTTTAGTTTGACGCAAGCGCTTTCAGAAGCAGATGTTGTGATTGGGGCTTTACGGGCTGAAAAAGGCAGGAATAAAATAGTGGTTTCAGAAGAGATGGTAGCCAATATGATACACGGCAGCATTATTATAGATGTGGCGATCGATCAGGGGGGGTGCATAGAGACAGGGCGGGTGACCACGCATGATGATCCTGTTTTTCGGACACATGACATTATTCATTATTGTGTGCCCAACATAGCTTCTCGGGTCGCCAGGACTGCCTCCTATTCTTTGAGCAATATTTTTACCCCAATCATCCTGCAAATGGCTGATTTGGGTGGTGCCGAGGAAATGATTTTCAACTATAAATGGTTCTTGAGAGGCGTCTATACTTATAGAGGGAGTTTGACAAATGCATATTTGGGCAGGAAGTTTGGCATAAGCCATAAGGAACTGCAACTTCTATTAGCAGCCCGGTATTAGAGGATTAAGAAAGCAAATTTTGTCTTAACAGAAATTCCAGCTGTTCATTGGACTTGATCAATGCTTGAGTGAGTTTTTCGTTTTCGCGGCGAAGCTGATAAATCTCAAAAGCGTTTCTGATTACTGTACGTAGATAATCTTCTTCCCAAGGCTTGGTCAGGTAGTGGTAAACCTGTCCTTTGTTGATCGCATCAATTACAGCCTGGATGTCAGTATATCCAGTCAGAAGTATCCTTATGGGCCCAGGATAGGTAGGAATAATGGATTCCAGGAATTCCACGCCGGTTTCTTCTGGCATCCTCTGGTCAGTGATGATGATGTCTATCTCTTCTTGATCCAGAATGGCTCTGCCATCCTGGGCATTAATTGCTAGAAAAATCTTATATTCTCTTCTGAAAGTCGCTTTAAATGCCTGAAGATTGTTGTCCTCATCATCCACATATAAGATTTTTATTTTTTCTTGAGGCTTCTCTTCCATGATGCAAAAATCTAAAAAAAAACTGCAATTCTATGTGTTTTTGGTTTCAATTTCAAATTAGTTAAATTTTCTTGGTTGAACCAGTGTAAACCCAAATTATATTCTGGTAAGTTTGGGGGCTGGATGATGGATAGTTGATTTTCCCGGTTTTCCATTTTTGTATTGAAATTTTCTCCTGTTTAGGCTTAGTTTTGCGGCGGGTCTTTATGCTACATGGTGTTTCTTTCATTTGAGATGCAAAATAATGTAAGTTGTAGGTAGAAGATCAATGGAAAAATAAAAGCGAAATTATTATATAAGATTAACTGAATTATTGCATTTTAGTGAATTATTACTCACCCCATAATTAAACCTTTCAGGTTAATTTCCATGTCTATACAAGTGGATTCTTCCAGTAAGGAAGTATATGAGCCGTTGATATTTAGTGGCATAGATAGTGCTTCAGACAGTGATTTCCAGGAACTTCAGAGCGATCCTACTCTATTGGTCTATGATGAAATCGCTTCTCAGGTAAGAGATTTGATCAAGCTACGAAATCCTCAAAAAAAGTTTAGTACTGAGGATTTGGACCTTGCCGTCCATGATTATTTTGAAGGGGTTTCCCCTTCACTTTTCGGAAACTGGGTATATTATCCCTGGCGTCACTGCCTAGTCCATTTGCTTCCTGAGGAAGATTATGTAACTGTGCGTACGATAAGGAACAGATATGTGATCACAGAGGAGGAGCAAAGGGTATTGGCAAAGAAGAAAATCGGTATAATAGGTCTCTCAGTTGGGCAAAGCGTCGCACTGACTTTGGCTTTGGAAAGAGGCTGTGGAGAGCTTAGACTTGCGGACTTCGATACATTGGAATTGAGTAATTTGAACAGGATCAGAACAGGTGTCCAAAATTTGGGTGTGAAAAAGTCCGTAATTGCGGCCAGGGAAATAGCAGAAATTGATCCCTATCTCAAAGTAGTGTTATTCAGTGAAGGTGTTCATGATGAAAATATTGATCAATTCTTCTGCCAGGATGGCCAACTTGATCTTTTGATCGAAGAATGTGATAGTTTGGAGGTTAAGCTAAAGAGCAGAATCAAAGCCAAGGAATTAGGGGTCCCTGTTTTGATGGATACTAGTGATAGAGGTATGATAGATGTTGAGCGGTTTGATTTGGAACCGGATAGGCCAATATTGCATGGGCTTTTGGAGAAGTTTGGCGCGGAAGCAGAAATTTTGCGGAATCTTCCCCAACAAAGAACGGAGATTCTTATGTCACTGTTGAATTTTGAAAACCTGTCCTCCCGTGCCCAGATAAGCATTGGGGAAATCGGGAAAAGTATATCATCTTGGCCCCAGTTGGCATCTTCGGTGATATTAGGCGGCGGAGCATGTGGCTATTTTTCTAGAATGGTTCTTCTTGGGAGTCCATTGAATTCAGGCAGGTTTTATGTTGACCTAGAGCAGATAGCAAAGGAAAATCATGGAAGTTAGGGTTAGGGTAATCAGGGTAGTGGAAGATGCTGAGGCTACGGAAAAATATATTGCAGGCCATCTTAAGGTTCTTGAATCCTATGGAGTAACCAAAGTGACCTCTGCCGATAGGTCATGGGTAAACAATCCACATACCTATCTGATTCTTTTTGAATCCATGGATGACTTCAGAGTCCTGGGTGGAGGAAGAGTACAGCTGAAAAGCAAGGGGTATCCGTTACCTTTAGAAGAAGCCATTTCAGAAGTGGATCCCGGTATTATGTCATACATGAGCCAGTTTGGAGAATTGGAAGTTGCTGAGTATTGTGGGTTATGGAACAGTAAAGAGGTGGCAGGCTATGGTATAGGTAGTATATATCTGGTTAAAGTAGGCGTAGCTATCGCTGCCCAATTTGGTCTAAAAAAACTAATGGCCTTATGTTCTCCCGCTACAGTTCGAATTTCAAAGAAAGTGGGCTATGAGGTAATTGACAGTTTAGGCGATAATGGGACTTTTTTGTATCCTAAGGAAGGATTGATTGCAACTGTCTTGGCTATTGATGATATTGAAAACTTACCGTTTGCGGATAGCAATGAACGTGAGTTTATATTTCAACTAAGAGACAATGTGGTTCATCAGAAATTGGAGACAGGGCCGAAGGGGGAAATGCTGGTTTTGTTTGATTTGATTGTTAATAAGAATTAAATACTATGAAGACCCGAACTGGCATATTCAATGCCTTAATTCTAATTATGATTGTTTTTATCATAATTCTACCTTTATATAAATATTTAAGGGTTTTGGATAGTGAAGGGGTAAATCAAATCGATCGATATTTTCTCTTTGATAAAGGATCGTTTAAGCAAGATGAGGTGCTGAGTCTTGAGGGTCATTATTTGTATAATAGTGTTGATGTAGGTGTCCAATCTGATTCGATATATGTTGGGTTGGATTTAAGCTCAAGTTTGATAAATAATGTCCAGGAATATTATTTGGAAATAAATAATCCCTCATTCCGAAGTGTTGAGTTGTTCCATGTTACTAAAGACAGTTCTTTAGTATATGCTGGAAAAGATGGGATTGATTATTTTGATTCTAATGATTTTGGAAACCCAAATCCCACTTTTAAAATTAATAGTACAGACAATCTTTTGCCTTTTGTGCTGCTGAAAATCAAATCAACTGAGCCAATCAGATTCCTTGGGTTGCTATCTAGTGAAAAAGGTTTTTTCTCTAGTTTTAACAAAAGGACAGTGTTTATCAATATTTATATTGGGATTATGCTGGCTTTATTTTTCTATAATCTTTTTTTATATTTCTCTGTGTTGGATACTTTGTACTTGTTTTATAGTTTGTATGTGTTGTTTATAGCATTGGCGCAGCTTTCTATTTCTGGACATTCTTATTGGTACTTTCTTTATCAAAACCCAGTTCTTTACGAGTTTAGTATTATTGGGTTTACTACATTGGCAAGTGTTTTTGCTATACCTTTTGTTCGTAATTTTTTAAGTACTAAGCAAAAACTCCCTTTTTTTGATTATTTGTTGATGTTTTTATGGGGGTTGTATCTATTAGCTTTTATACTAAGGTTGTTTGGATTAATAGATTTAAGTTATAAGATTACTGATATAAATGGATTTTTAGTCGTAATAGTTTTCTTTTCAATAGCCATCTTATTAGTTAGGAAAAAGATGCGATCTGCATCATATTTTCTTATTGCGTGGAGTTTTTTTCTGGTAGGTATCATTTTTTATATTTTACAGACACAAGGAGTTTTTAACCTTGGCTTTTATGCGAATTTGCCCATGCTGATAGGCACTGCCTTGGAGGCTATCTTGCTGTCTTTAGCTTTGGCAGATAAAATCAATATACTTAAAAAGGAAAAAGAAAAAGAACACATGGAGCGGCTTCAGGCTCTTGCTGCGAACGAGAAACTGGTGATTGAGCAGAATAGTATGCTGGAGGAGAAAGTGAGGCTTAGGACTGATGAATTGGAGCAGGCACTAAAAAACCTACAGAACACCCAAAGTCAATTGGTGAACCAAGAGAAAATGGCCTCACTCGGTCAGCTGACGGCAGGGATAGCACATGAGATCAATAATCCTATAAACTTCGTCAGTTCTAATATCACACCCCTCAAGCGCGACATCAAGGACATAATGGAGATCATTCAGTTCTATCGAAGTACTGCGTTGAACGAGTTCACCCCCGCTTCTCAAAAAGAAGCTAAAGAACTGGAAGAAGAGCTGGAATTGGACTATGTACTTGAGGAAGTTGACCAGCTGCTAAAAGGAATGGATGATGGGGCGAGACGGACTGTAGAGATAGTAAAAGGCCTGAGGATTTTTTCTCGTGTAGATGAGCAGGATGTAAAAAAAGTGAATTTGCATGATGGTATCAACAGTACCCTGATCTTGTTGAATAGTTCCATGCCTAGTAAAATCAGAGTTGTTAGAGACTTTGGTGAGCTTCCTCTGGTAGAATGTCTGGCGGGTAAGCTCAATCAGGTATTTATGAATATCATCACAAACTCGATCCACGCGCTGAGTGACCATCTAGAAACCCTAATCGATCCTAAGATAGAGATCCGAACCAGAAGTCTGGGAAATGAAGTTTCTATTGAGATAGGTGATAATGGTCCGGGAATCCCTGAGCATGTCAAGCAAAAAATATTTGAACCGTTCTTTACTACTAAGGCCGTTGGAAAGGGGACGGGTTTGGGTCTTTCAATAGTTTATTCTATTATTGAAAACCACAAAGGAACACTGGAAGTGATTACGGAAGAAGGCCAGGGGACTATTTTTAAAATAACCCTTCCTATACATCAAAGCACTCAAAGCTATGAATGATAAAATTCATGTTCTCTACATTGATGACGAAGATAATAACCTTAAATCATTTAGAGCCACTTTAAGGAAGGACTTCAGAATACTTACGGCAATAGATGCTGAGGAAGGATTGAGAATCGCCAGAGAAGAGGAGATTCATGTTGTGATCGCTGACCAACGAATGCCGGGCATGACCGGTACAGAATTTTTTGAGGAATTGGTAAAATTCAATCCGGATCCGATCCGGATTCTGCTGACAGGATATTCCGATATAGCCTCGGTGATCGATGCGATCAACAAAGGTGAGGTTTATAGGTTTATCGATAAACCCTGGAACATAGAGCAGATCAAAAATTCCATTAAAAATGCTGCCGATATTTATTTCATGAGGCGTGAGCTGAAGGATAAAAATCAAAAACTCCAAAAGCTACATTCAGAAATGAATCAGTTTGTCTATAGTTTGTCGCATGAATTGCGCGGGCCACTGATGAGTATATCAGGAGTCTCCAAACTGGCCAAAATGGAGCTTAAGGATCCGGATGCATTGGAGTATTTTGAAATGATAGATACCGCTACGGATAAGCTGGATGATTTCATCTATAAAATGCTGGACTTCTATAGGTCCACCAAAATTGAGAATAAGCTTACCGATATTAAGTTTTCGGAAATTGTCGATCAACAATTGACTGAATATAGAAAGAAATCCAACATTGAGCATATTCAAGTTGAAATAGTGGTCAATCAACCTTGTACTTTTATTTCAGATGACGCAAAGATCCGAGTCATTTTCAACAACCTTTTTAGCAATGCCGTACAATTTCAAAAATCCGGTAAAGGGGATAAAAAGATTAATTTGGCAGTGGATGTAAATGAGACAGAAGCTGTAATCCTGCTGTCTGACAATGGGATAGGTATTGAAGACAAGCATCATCCTGATGTGTTTAATCTCTTTTCCCGCGCTACACAGAAAAATGTGGGAACAGGGCTAGGCCTGTATATGGTGAAGGAAGCGGTAGAGCAGATGGGAGGCAAGATAGAATTGGACTCAGTTTTTGGAGAAAGTACCACCTTCAAAGTCAGCTTGCCAAATATGAAATAGCCAAAGGTTCTGGGCATTTTCGAGCTAAACCGTATCTTTGCACGGGCTTTGCGAAAAGCTTCACTTTTTATTAACTAATTTAAGAAAATATGATTAATCCCTGGCATGACGTCAACATCGGGAAAAATGCCCCTGAATTGGTAACAGGTGTAATTGAAATACCTAAGGGTAGTAAAGGGAAATATGAATTGGACAAGAAAACGGGTATGCTGATGCTGGACCGGGTGTTGTTCTCTGCGGTGCATTACCCTGCAAATTATGGATTTATTCCACAGACTTTCTGCGAAGATCATGACCCATTGGACATCCTGATTATTTCCCAGATTGATATTCCTTCCATGTGCCTGGTAGAGGCCAAAGTGATCGGTGTGATGCGGATGATTGATGGTGGTGAAGCTGATGATAAGATCATCGCAGTAGCTGCAGGTGACCAGTCTGTGAATTACATCAATGATATTGATGACCTTCCACCACACTTGATGAAAGAGGTCCACAGGTTCTTTGAGGACTACAAGAAATTGGAAAATAAGGAAGTGAAAGTAGAGGATTTCCTTGGTAAGGAAGATGCCATGCGGATCATCAGGGAAAGTATTGATCTTTATGATCAGAATTTCCGGACTAGAAAATAAAATTAATGCCAGGGGTGTGAAGCCCCTGGCATTTTTGTGGTTAGCTGTGATGGTCACAGATTGTTATTGTGGAAGAGGCTCTGGGTTTAAACCTCAATAAGACATCGATGTTTCCATGATGTCTTGATTTTCCATATGAAAGAATCGATGCCTTTAGTTGTCCAGGCTTTATGGTTGAATTCTGGATAATGGGTCGGCTTATGCCGATGCTGATCGTACATGTGTATTATTCGTCATTGTGACAGAGTACTGAATACTGTGATTGATTACTGTTTCCCTTTTACCCTTTGCCTCCCGGCTTTTTTCACCAAATAGGCGACTAGATCTTTATAGGCATCATGCTCGTGATTGGATACGGAAATGGATTGCTTGTCCGTGAAAGCTATAGTGACCTGGCGGAATTCTTTCTTGTTCGCGATCACGATTTCCTCCTCCCAAGCAAGAATCTGCGAAATTGGATAGCTTTTGGAATATCCTCTCAGAGGTAATTTGACGATAATCTGATCCCTTGCTGCTGTAATAAACCGAAAGCCTGCCAGCATCTTGACCAGAAGCATCAAGACCACCAGGGTGATCAGCGTACAGGCAGTCAGATAAAACCAGATCCCGAAACTTCCCTTGTATGCAAAATCCCTAAGAATATATACCAAGCCCGAAATAAGGATAAGTAATATTAGGCTTAATGAAACGTAAGTGGATACTTTCGGTTTAATGACCGGCATGGGATTTTTGGATTTCTAGTAGTTTCTCTCGTGCAAAAGTCTCTAAATCCTCGAAAAAAGCGAAGAAAATCACTTGGAATTCTTTTTCCTTTTCCAAAAGGGAAAGATGTGCAACCTCCATTTTTGATTCAAAACGGGTGCGGCGTGACATACCGGAGAAGGTTTGCCTGATCCCTTCAATTTCCCGGTATTTCAGCAGCCAATTGTCCTGCACCATCAAATGAAACATGTTGGCAAATCGTTCCGGAAATAGACTCTTGTACATCCTCAAAGTAGAATAGGTGTGCTGTATAAACTCTTCTAAGTGAATTCTGGAGAATTTTGACCAGTTTCTGGCCAGGAAATAATCAAAATATATATCGGTGATGACAGTGGAATAATGTCCAAACTTCATTCTCAAATAGCTCTGTCCTGCCCTCACCAGCGGGTGGGTATCAGTGAAGGTGTCTATTTCCCGATGGAGTTTGATTCCGTCCTGCACTCCAATTGGGAAGGAGGTCATCATTCTCCCTTTTACAAAATCCCCAATAAAATTCCCCACAAGCACTTCATCTTGATCAAATGAAAGATAGGCGTGGGCTAAGTAGTTCATAGCGATAGTTGGATGCGGAAAACCCGGGGGGATTTCATTAGTTTCGCCTAAAATACGCATTGATGGATAAAATCACCGAGGAATTAAAGAAAGGACTGAAACTTTTGAAACTGGAATGGCAGGAAGATCTCGCCCAATACAAGCAGAAATTCCTGAATTCCTCTCTTGCTGATAAGAAAAAAGCAGGAATAACCTGGTATCCTGTCCATCTGAAAAAAAACAAAATCGGAATGGGCGAACGGCTTTTGGTGGAGGTGGAGCGTACTGATTCTAATCATCCCTCAGCTTTTGGCTCTGGTAAGTCTGTATCTTTTTTTACGACCCAGGAAAGTTGTCAAAGTTCCGAAAACAGGACCAATGGTGTAATCAATTTTGTCAGGAACAATACCATGACGGTGACACTACAGGCAGATGAGATTCCGGATTGGATGGAAGGCAGCCGGCTGGGGGTGGATTTGCTTTTTGATGAGGCCAGCTACCGGGAAATGGAGTTTGCGCTGAAAAGGGTAATAGCCTCAGAGAACAAAAGAGTGGAAGAATTCAAAGAGATTCTTTTGGGAGAAAAGGCACCTAGGTTTGCTGAAAATCGAATTTCTCCCAAATCCAACCTTAATTTTTCCCAAAACCAAGCCTGCGAATTGATCGGTAACGCCAAAGATGTGGCAGTGGTGCATGGGCCTCCTGGTACAGGAAAAACCACAACATTGATTGAGGCAGTCCAGGATGCTGTAATTAACCAGGATTCTGTTTTGGTATGTGCTCCAAGCAATGCTGCGGTGGATCTGTTGGTGGAGAAACTGATCGATCGGGGTATAGAAACGCTGAGGCTGGGACACCCTGCCCGTGTGGAAGAAAAGATTTTGAATCAGACCTTGGATGCCAAAACTGCTTTTCATGGGAGCTACCGTGATCTGAAAAAACTCCGGAAGGAGACTGACCAATACCTGAAACTTGCCAAGCAATACAAGCGAAACTTCGGCCCAGAGGAAAGAGCACAGCGTAAACTGATGTATGCAGAAGTGAGCAGACTCAGAGAGGCGTCCAAGTCTCTCGAAGAATACATCCAATACGATATTTTTCAGCGTACAAAGGTCTTCGCAAGCACATTGGTGGGTGCATCGTCTTACAATCTAAAGGGAATGGAATTCGATGTGGTTTTTATAGATGAAGCGGCACAGGGCCTGGAAGCTGCTAGTTGGATCCCTATCTTAAAGGCAAAAAAAGTCGTGTTTGCAGGAGACCATTGGCAGCTTCCTCCTACGATCAAGTCTTATCAGGCTGCTAAGGATGGCTTGTCAGAAACCCTTTTTGAGAAGGTGATTTCCAGAAAACCTGCTGCTGCTCAAATGTTGCAGGTCCAATACCGGATGCCTGAAGTGATAATGGGATTCTCCAATGAACAGTTTTATAATGGGAAACTGATCGCTGATGAAAGCACAAAATCGCATGTGATTCCGACTGAAGGGGGGATCATAGAATGGATAGATACTGCCGGGGCTGGATATTCTGATCAACAGGAAGCAGAGAGTTTAAGCACTTTTAATCAGGAGGAGGCGATATTTGCCGCAAAGCATTTAAATGAACTGGTGGAGAGAATAGGTACGAATGTATTTCTTGAGGAGAATTGGACTATTGGGCTGATTGCGCCATATGGTGCCCAGGTACGTAGGTTGAGAGGCTTGATTTTTGATTCGGAGGATTATCCAAGTCTGCTGGCAGTAAAAGAGCAGCTCACCATAGATACTGTAGATGGTTTCCAAGGGCAGGAGCGGGATCTGATGATGATTTCCCTGACAAGATCCAATGAGAAAGGGGAGATAGGTTTTCTCTCAGATGAGCGTAGGATGAATGTGGCACTGACCCGTGCGAAGAGAATGCTGGTGTTGATCGGCGATAGCAGTACGTTGGCACAGCACGAATTTTTCAATCAGCTGCTTCTTTATGTCGAGAAGAATGGGGGATATAGAAGTGTGTGGGAGTTTTTTGGGTGATTGAAAGTTTTTAAATTTTTAGCATTGAAAATCAGATGATTATGGATAATCGTAAAAGAAAGATTAAGGTTTTTTTTTTTGACTTATCTTGCTAGTTTACCATTGTAATAATTAATCAATTCACTTTAAACATTAACTTTTATGAAAAAACTAGTTTTTACAGCAATGCTAGCAGTTGGTTTCATCCTGAGTATAAGTGTTACTGAACCATCTTTGGCTTCGACTCCATATTATGATACTTCTGTTTTCATGCCAGTTGCGACAATATGTCCAAGTGGTATGTCTTATTATACTGCATGTGAGCAATGGGGGATGGGGTGCAATCCAGATGAGTGTCATGACACGGTAGAATGATTTCATGTATATGTAAAGTTAGGGTCACTAACTTTACATATACTATATTAGTGATTTTTTTAAAATAGATTGATTCATTCAAAACCTTAAAATCAATAGTGATTAGAGATATAAAATTTTTTCCTGCCCTTTGTTGCAGTATTTTAGTTGGCTGCTCTTTGATTTTGTCTTACTGTTCAGCTAAAAAAAATGACAATGATAGTGGCTTAGAAAAGGAATCACTTAGGATTATTTCAATTGATGATACTAATACATTCAGTGAACGTGGTTTTTTTGAGATTTTTCAATTACTTGAAGTGGAAGAACTAGAAAACAATTCTGATTTCTTTCTGGCGGAGGTAAACAAGTTAATAGTGGCATCGGGTGACTTTATTACTCTTGATAATAATTTGGATGCTCTGCTTAGATTTAATTCCCGCGGGGAAATTCTTAATCGGATTTGTAAGATAGGGGACGGACCAACAGAAATGCCTGGGATTAGCGACTTTGCTTATGATTCCGATAAAGACGAGGTGTACGTGATCGGACCAGGTATAATGCAGGTAAAAATATTTAAACCTGATGGGACATTCGTCAGGAATTTTAAAATGGAAAGCCAAGCGGATCATTTGACCTTACTTGGAGATAAGCCTGTTCTGACTCTCACGTATTTTAATCCTTATTACAGATATTTAAGTGTTTTGGATCAGAGTGGAGATACATTAAAGACTGCTTTTCCTTTCCCAAAAGAGACCTTTCCTATAGGTCTCCAAAATATTTCCGGTAATCTTACAAGAGCAAATACTGGTGGGGTCTTGGTAAATGAGCCTGCTTCATCTACGGTTTATAACTTGGATAATGAGATGAATTTGAAACCGAAGTATAAGTTTGTAGCATCAGACGACTTTTGGCCAGAAGAAGATCGACATGAACTGAATGCTTACTTCGAAAAGCTAGCTACTGGCAATCTTACTTTTCTTTCCAAGTATTATGAGGAAAGTGAGTCCTATTTTTTCTTTAATCTAAATGCCAAAAAGACAGGAGCTAGGAGGTATGTGATTGATCCTAGAATTGGCTATTACAATATCGAGAAAGGAAAAAGCTATTTGAGCGAGAGTGAGAAGTTTTTACTGGATTTGAAGGGACCGTTAGCTGTGGATGGAAATTCCTTTTATACATATATTTCTAAGATGAAACTGACAGAACTAATGGGAATTGACGAAAAGTGGAAAGAAATCATGACAGACTTTCCTGAAATTGAAATTTTAGAAAAGGCTGATTATGATACTCCTGTGCTGTTGAAATTCGGAGTGAAATAATCTAGAGTCCGTTCCGAAAAGGTGTTTTCATAGGAAGAAGTGCCCACTAAAGCGATTAAAGGGGGATAATTTCTTCTAAAATCAGTTATCGGAGTGGACTCAATCTTCTATTTTTGCAATCTAGTTCTTCGAAATAGCATTCTTCACTTTATAATGATAGCTCAGCATGCTTAAAATATCGCCGTAAGCATCCGCTGACTTCAACTGCTCATCGGATACTTTCTTCCCAAGCAGTCGGCAAAGCAATAAGCCGTACACTCCATTTAGGCAGATTTGAATTTCATTTCCAAGATCTTGCCCTTCGGCTTGGATCACCGCGTCGAGAATAAACGGTTTGGCTTTCCCATAGGCTTCAAAATAGGCAGGATCAGTTTTCAGGAGCTTCCAGTGGATCTGGGCGAGTTCATACGCCAAATTGTTCAATTCCTCAAGGTGTCCTTTTTCTAGGATATTTTGGATTTTCATTTTTTCCAAAAGCTCCATGTACCAAGCCGTAATTTTACTTTTCTCTTCCTCCGACACGGGATATTTTTCTACTACGAAGGATTTGATTTCTTCTGGATTTCCTTGGTAGGACCGGATAAGATCCTCCATTTGATACATGTAGATGATGTATTCGGCTATGTTGTTGGACTTCTTGTTTTCGGCTACAGACTGCATGCTACTTGAGTTTGAAAGCACAAAGTTGGGAAAATTTTCAGTTACCAATTGTCATTTTTCAATTAAGCGACGAAGTCAAAATAGACTTTGATGATTAAAGCTTGGTTTCTTTCAAAAGTGCGTTGAGATGAAACTTGAATTTCGGCCATCTAAAATTGACACTTGGGTTTGAAAATTCTCTTATCTCCCACTTATTTACTACTTTTGCGGGCAGAATGGATATGCAAAAAATAAGGAATTTCTGTATCATCGCCCATATTGATCATGGGAAGAGTACACTGGCGGATAGGTTGCTGCAAGAAACCCAGACGGTCGCTGACCGGGATATGCAGGAGCAGTTGTTGGACAACATGGATCTGGAACGTGAGCGTGGTATCACGATCAAATCCCATGCGATCCAGATGAAATATACGCATGAAGGTGAAGCCTATACGCTCAATCTGATTGATACCCCGGGCCACGTGGATTTTTCCTACGAGGTTTCTAGGTCTATTGCCGCCTGTGAGGGAGCTTTGCTGATAGTGGATGCATCTCAGGGGATAGAGGCCCAGACAATTTCGAATTTATACCTAGCCCTAGGCCATGATCTGGAAATTATCCCTGTTTTGAATAAAATTGACCTTCCTGGCGCTGATCCGGAGGCCGTGGCAGATGAAGTGATCGACCTGATAGGCTGTGACAGAGAGGATATTATATTGGCTTCAGGCAAGACTGGGATAGGCATAGACGATATCCTGAAAGCAGTGGTGACCAGAATCCCGGCTCCCACCGGCGACCCTGAAGCACCGCTTCAGGCGATGATTTTCGACTCGGTGTATAATCCGTTTCGAGGTGTGGAGGTGATCTTCAGGATTTTCAACGGTACTTTTAGCAAAGGCGATAAAATCAAGTTTGTGAATACCGGACGCGAATATGAGGCTGACGAGATTGGAATCCTGGGATTGAATCAGATTCCCCAGCAGACCATGTCTGCCGGTAACGTGGGGTACCTGATCTCAGGGGTGAAAGTAGCCAAAGAGATCAAAGTAGGGGATACCATTACGCACATCAAGCGCCCATGTGAAAAAGCTATCCAAGGCTTTGAAAATGTGAAACCCATGGTGTTTGCGGGGATTTATCCCGTGGAGACCACCGATTATGAAGAATTAAGAGCTTCTATGGAGAAGCTTCAGCTGAACGACGCTTCACTTGTTTGGGAGCCTGAGACATCCATGGCATTGGGATTTGGATTCCGTTGCGGGTTCTTAGGAATGTTACACATGGAGATTATACAGGAGCGTCTGGAGCGTGAATTTGACATGACTGTGATCACGACTGTGCCATCGGTACAGTTCAAGGCACTGATGACCAATGATACGTATCAGACGATCAATGCGCCTTCGGATATGCCTGATCCCACTAGGATGAAGCATATTGAAGAACCCTATGTAAAGGCTTCAATTATAACGGCTGCGGAATATGTAGGAGCGGTAATCACCCTCTGTATGGATAAGCGCGGACAGATCAAAAATCAGGTATATCTGACTGCTGAACGGGTTGAACTTACGTTTGACATGCCCTTGGCTGAGATCGTGTTTGATTTCTTCGATAAACTGAAAACTATTTCCAGAGGATATGCTTCCTTGGATTATGAATTAATAGGTTATCAGGTCTCGCATATGGTAAGGCTTGATGTGATGCTAAATGGTGAGCCAGTGGATGCGCTTTCTGCAGTGGTCCATAGGGACAAAGCCTACGAATGGGGAAGAAGACTGTGTGAAAAACTGAAAGAACTTGTGCCGAGACAGATGTTTGAAATCGCCATCCAGGCAGCAATAGGGCAGAAAATCATCGCACGGGAAACCGTAAAAGCATTGCGTAAAAACGTGTTGGCCAAATGCTATGGGGGGGATATTTCCCGTAAGCGTAAACTCCTCGAAAAACAGAAAAAAGGCAAGAAGCGGATGAGGCAAGTGGGGAATGTAGAGGTTCCTCAGGAGGCGTTTATGGCAGTGTTGAAGTTGGATTAATACTACTCAGCAATATTTCGTAATTCATCATTCGGCATTCATCATTCGATATTAATGAACTTAATAAAAGAATGAAGAATGATTCGGGAGTAGTATAGCTTGTAGGAGATTGAAGAACTTCGAGATTTTACGTTCATCATTCGATGTTCATTATTTATGCATTATAATATCGAATGTAGAATGATGAATCTCGAATAATGAAGTAAGTTTTATCACGGACACTAAATTTATAATAAGGAACTAGTTGTCTACGGGCGACCTGCTAAAAATGTTTACTTATGGAAAGGAAATATGATTTAGAGAATCGATTAATCGAATTTGCTGCTGCTATTATTTCTTTTACAGATTCAATGGTAAATTCTAAAGCTGGAAATCATATGGCAAATCAGCTTCTCAGAAGCGGAACCTCACCGGCTTTGAATTATGGCGAAGCACAGTCTGGAGAATCCCGAAAGGATTTTATCCATAAGATGAAAATAGTCTTAAAAGAATTGCGGGAAAGTGGTGTAGCCATCAAAATTATTGAAAAGGCTAAGCTTCATCTGGATAAGGAGGCGATAGTGGTTTACAAAATGAATGCAACCAATTGATTTCAATTTTTGTCAAAAGTGTTGGAACTGCTGAACGAAATAGTAATTGAATAATGAATGACGAACTTCGAATGATGAATTTCGAAGTTTGATACCGTAAATAATAAAACATGGCCACATTAATCGACGGAAAACTCACCTCATCTCAAATCAAATCGGAAATCGCTGCCCGTGTAGCGGAAATCAAAGCTGATGGAGGGAAAACTCCCCATCTTGCGGCTATTTTGGTGGGAAATGACGGTGCGAGTCACACCTATGTGAATGCAAAAGTGAAGGCCTGCAGTGAATGTGGTTTTGAGTCAACCTTGGTAAGACTGGAAGACAATGTCTCCGAAGAAGAACTTTTGAAGGTAGTGGCTGATATTAACGAAAACCCGGAAATAGATGGGTTGATCGTACAGCTTCCGCTGCCTAAGCACATCTCTGTAGAGAAAGTAACCGATAAGATCAAGCCAGAAAAAGATGTGGATGGATTTACTCCAGCAAACGTAGGGCGTATGGCACTTAACTGGCCAGCCTATGTGGCAGCAACTCCTTATGGGATTATCGAGCTACTGAAAAGATACAACATAGAGACTGCTGGCAAGCACTGCGTGGTAATCGGTAGAAGCCATATAGTAGGTAGCCCGATGAGTATTTTGATGGCCAGAAATGGCTATCCTGGCAATGCTACAGTGACACTGACCCACAGCCGAACCGCCAATCTTTCTGAGATTGCCAAGTCCGCTGATATTTTGATTGTGGCTTTAGGCAAGCCACATTTTGTCACAGCAGATATGGTGAAGCCTGGGGCAGTGGTGATCGATGTGGGCATTCACAGAATAGAAGATTCCAGCAAGAAGTCAGGGTTTAGGCTTGTAGGTGATGTTAAGTTTGATGAAGTCGCCGAAATTGCCTCTGCCATCACGCCGGTACCTGGTGGGGTAGGGCCGATGACCATTGCGTCTTTGCTTTATAACACACTTTTGTCCGCTGAAAAGAAAGTTTACGGGTAATTGCAGTTTTGTAAATTGGGGCGGATGCAGGCAGGGTTTTCTTCGTGTTTTCTGTAAAATTTATGCAAAAGATCTATTTCCTGTTTGCTTCTAACGGGCAAGTCTGGTACTTTTGCACACTATTAACCGCGCACGTGGTGAAACTGGTAGACACGCCATCTTGAGGGGGTGGTGCATTAAGTTGTGTGGAAGTTCGAATCTTCTCGTGCGCACAAAAAAGGCCTTGATCGTTTATCCGGTCAAGGCTTTTTTGTTTTACGATTTTAGAAGTACGATTTCGTTGAGAGGCATCATAATAATCCTTAGACCCTAAAGAAGTTTCTTTTTTCCATCGGACATCTCTTTCCTCCTTGATATTTTCCTTACATTTTAACCTTAATTCCAATCTTATGAAACGATTGTTTTCTTCAGTTTGCTTTTGCGTGACTATCTTAGCCACACAGCTTTCATTGGCTCAAGAAGCACGGTACCCTTTGGTGAAAGGTTATGGAGGGATTTATGAAGTGCCTGAAGCCACCGAAAGCCCCAGTCCGAACTCTGATTACTATATTCTTGTGGATTTGTCCACAGGAGCCGCAGATAATGCCGAAATTAGCCGATGGGTGGATAATGTGGCGCGCCTGATGAATCTTCATGGCCTTGCTGGTGTTTCAAAGGAGCGTATGCATGTGAAGGTAGTAGTTCATGGTGGGGCGATCTTCACTGTGTTGAACAACGAGGAGTCCAATAGGCGATTCAATACAGATAACCCCAATATTCCCGTATATGAAGCTTTGGAAGAAGCAGGAGTAGAGGTTTTGGTGTGTGGGCAATCCCTTCATGCCAGAGGGATCAAAACAAGTGATCTGTATCCTGGTGCCAATGTCGCTCTTTCTGCCCTTACCACCCTCACTACCTATGTGCCCAAAGGATATACACTCTTGAAGTTTTAGTATTTACTTGGAATAATTATTGGTTTCAATGCTAATGTGTTTTTGATGAACAGAAAGACCCCGAGCTCCACTACTGCAGGTAAAGTCGTTACTGGCTTTTTCATTGCGGCTATTTTTCTGATCGGAATGGCCGGGTTGACTTATTATACCCAAAATAGACTCCTCGAAACCATGAAAGAGCTTGCTGAACCCAACCAGAAGCTCAATCTACTGAACAAGTTGCAGTCGGAGATTATACAGATCACCCAATTTGACCATTCGGGCATAGATGAAGACTTTAGAGTCCAGGATTCAAGCGTGGTTTCCCTGAAGGAGAAGCTATGGGAATTGGCCTCTTTGGCCGAAGATTCCCTTGAGTATAGCTATATCCAAAGTGTGCAGACAAACCTGGACACTTTGATCATAGGTTATATCAACCTATATGAGGTTAAGACAAACTTAGCTAATAGGAATTTTACCCAGGAGGCATTGAAAAAAGTGGAACTGGGAATAAGAAGGCGGGCAACCAGCCATGAGTTACAGCCCATTGGTAAAATCAACCCAAAGGATTACCTTTTTAAGGAACTAGAGCAGGAAATGTCCTTGAGACAGGAAGCCATGGCCAATAAGAATATCCTTTTAAAGGATGATGATAAATCTCTTGCCTATCTACGGGATCTACAGAAGCAAAACCTCAGAGATCCTAATTTGCCAGCAGGCCAGCCCCTGGATAGTGTACTTTATAACATCCGTGGAGTAATCAATAGAGTTAATAGAGAAGAGGCCTTTCAGAGACAGAAATTAGCCCAGATGGAGTCGGAAATTTCCGTCAGCCAAAGTAAGATTATCAATACTATCCAAAATCTGGTCAGCACCTTACAACAGCGTGCGCTGGAGAAATCTGATACACAAAATGATTCCGCATATAAACTGACTTACGACATGACTTATTTTTTGATCATGATAGTGGTCTTGGCGGTGATTGGTGCGGCGGTGATGGTGTATTCGATTCTCAAAGAAATCAAAGTAACTAAAAAGTATCAGGAGAACCTGGAAATTTCCAGACAGAAGTCAGAACAGCTAGCAAGATCTAAGCAGGAGTTCTTGGCGAATATGAGCCATGAAATTCGGAATCCGCTTCATGTGATCCAAGGATACAGATCAGTTTTGGAAAAATCCGAATTGGATTCCAGTCAGCAATCCCATTTAAGAATGATCGGATTTGCTTCTGACACACTTATGGAGATCGTGGATGAGGTGCTGGATTTCTCCAAATTGGAGGCAGGTAAATTAAAGCTGGAGGCGCATCCATTTGACCCCGAAACACTGTTTTCTTCTCTACAGAACTTTTTCGAATTGCAGGCTTCTGAAAAGAAAATCGATTTTGAATGGTCTCTGGAGCTTCCTGAAGATAAATGGCTGCTTGGTGACCAGCTTCGGCTAAAGCAGATACTGAATAACTTGCTGAGCAATGCTTTTAAGTTTACTTCGGAAGGGGCTATATGTGTGGATGTGAAGTGGGGAGAGGGTGTGCTAACTGTGGAGATAAGCGACACGGGCATCGGGATGTCCAAGGAGGTTCTGGAAAAAGTGTTCCGCGAATTTGACCAGGCAGATACTTCTATTTCCAGGAAATATGGCGGTACCGGGCTCGGATTGGCAATAGTACAGCGGCTCGTCTCTTTGATGGGTGGGCAGATTACCGCTAGCAGTGAGCAGGGCAAGGGAACCAAGATGTTGGTGCGGTTGCCTATGAACACTACAGATTCAGAGCGGGGTGTGTTCAATCCTGATGAAATTGTTTCGCTTGACCTGACAGGTTTGAAAATTCTATTGGTAGATGACGACAAGGTGGGGATACGATATTTGGAAACTATCCTTAGTTACTTTGGGGCTTCTATCATTGCATATACAGGTGGGGTCAATTTTCGGGATGAGTTTGTCGCTATAGATTTTGATCTGGCAATACTGGATATACAGATGCCTGAATTTTCCGGCTTTGATGTAGTGAGAAATTTACGTTCTTATGAGAAGTATCAGGGAATCCCTATCCTGGCAATGACTGCGAATGTTTTTGTGGAAGAGCGGGACAGGATGCTTGAAAGTGGATTTTCTGAAATCATTTTCAAGCCGTTCCAAGAACGTGTATTAGTCGAGTGTCTAGGCAAATTCTTCCCCGATCATGTGCTGAGAGATTCCCCGGTAAATCAAAAAATCTCTGAGTCAGAAAGCACCTTGTTTCAGCTGAAAGATTTAGCGAGGTTTTGTATGGGGGATGAATTGTTGCTTCAGGATATTGTGCGCGAACTGGTGACAGAAACCAAAAAGGATTTGGAAATGATGCAAAAAGCCAGAAGAATAAATGATTATGAACAAATTCTGGAGATATGTCATCAACTCGGAAGTAGGCTGGGACAGATTAAAAGTTCTGCGGGACAGACAGCCAGAAAAGTGGAGAACAGTTTGAAAATCGGAAATAAAAATGGCCTCGGAGACTTGCTCAACCAGCTAGATGAGGAAGTCCGCATCCTATTGGCAGCTCTCACCGAGACCATTGATAAAACTGTAAACGTTTAGGGTCAGTCCAGTCCGTATTTTTCCATTTTGCTGTAGAGTGTTTTACGATCCATGTTCAGTATTCTCGCAGTCTTAGACTTGTTGAACTTAGTGTCCATCAGCACTTTTTGAATGAGCTCCTTTTCCTGTTCTACCCATTGGGATTTATAATCTTTAGGAGAAGGTAATTCATTCGGGCGGGAAAAAGCCCCGTGGGTACTTTGAGGAGAACCTATTGAAGCAGAAGGTTCATATAGGTCTGCAGGCAAGGATTCTTTTTCCACATGGGATCCGGAAGAAAGTAGTACCGCGCGTTTGATGATGTTTCTTAATTCCCTCAGATTACCCGGCCAATCATAGGCTAAGAAAATTTCCCATACTTCAGGAGAGAATCCTTTTATGTTTTTACCCAATCGCATATTGCTCTCCTCGAGGAATTGTCCCGCGAAATCTTCCAGGTCTTCTTTTCTGTTCCGCAGTGGTATAGCGCTTAATGTGAATTCATTTAATCTATGGTATAAGTCTTCCCGGAAATGTCCGTCCCCGGCCTGCAACAATAAGTTGTCATTAGTAGCGGCAATAATCCGTACATCGATTTGGATTTCTTTATTGCCTCCTATTTTTCGTATCGTCCTTTCCTGGATCGCTCTTAGGAGTTGTATTTGAACTTCATATCCCAGATTGCCGATTTCATCCAGGAAAATAGTCCCGCCATTGGCCATTTCAAAGTGCCCGGTTTTATTGTCCAGCGCACCGGTAAACGCCCCCTTGACGTGTCCGAACAATTCACTGCCCGCGAGTTCCCGGGGGAGAGCTCCGCAGTCAATTGCAATAAATGGCCCGTCTTTTCGGGTAGAGAAATCATGGATTCTTCTGGAGATGAATTCTTTTCCTGTTCCTGTGTCCCCAAGCACCAGTACACTTAGGTCTGTAGGGGCTACAAGTTGTATGTGTTTTTCGAGTTTTTCGGCTTCCGCTGAGCTCCCTACCACGTAACCACTATTGAAGGGTTTCTTCGGGGTTGAAGTAGGAATGCTGTTGCTTGCGGCAGCGGTAGCGGGTTCTGTGGCTTTGGCAGAAAGCGATTCATTTACAGTGGCCAGCAGCTCATCCGGATTAATCGGTTTGGTGATGTATTCAAAGGCTCCCAACTTCATCGCTTTGATGGCTATCCGAATATCAGAGTAGTGGGTGATCAGGATCACCTGAGTTTGCGGGAAGTTGCTTTTGGCCCATTGCAGCAGCTCCATACCAGTCCCGTCAGGCAATCGAAAGTCGGCAATGATCAGATCAAATTTTGAATTGCCAAAAAGTTGCTGCGCTTCTTTTACTTTGACCGCAGTCTGAACTTTAAAGCCATTTTTCTCTAGAAATGTCTTTACAATCCTGGAATAAGTCAGATCATCTTCTACTAATAAAATATGTTTCATGAATCAATTTCTTTTGAAAAGACCAAAATAGCAAAAAAAGCACCAGACATCTGTCTGGTACTTTTCACTTAGGGGATAAGCAACTGTTTTTTGTGATTTGGCCTCCTCTTTGAGTATTGTGCAATGGGTTTTCGGGGCTAGGATTGTGTCAAGTCCTATTAGCGGGAGATAGGACCGATTTGGATATAGGTAGGAAGCTTTGGATGTGGAGCATTTGGCCAGAATGTAGCCAAGTGAAGATGCCAGACTTCTGGAAAAGGATTTGAGCTAGATCAAAAGAGTGAGAATAAACCAAATTATTAGGAAGCAAAGAGAACTTATTTTGCGGAAAATATCTTCAGAAAACAATTACCTTTGATTCTTCAAAATAACATTTGCCAGACTCTATGAGTGACGCTATCAAACACGAATGCGGCATAGCAATGATTAGATTGCGAAAACCTGCCCAGTATTACATTGATAAATATGGTACAGCAGCTTTTGCCTCTAACAGACTCTATGTCTTGATGCAAAAACAGATCAATAGAGGGCAGGATGGCGCAGGTGTCGCCAATGTCAAGATTGACACAAAGCCTGGGACCCGTTATATCAGCAGGTACAGATCAGTTGAACCCGCCGCCGTCAATTACATCTTTGACAAAATCAACCGTAAGCTGAAGAAAGCAAAGAAAATCGGAGGGCATGATGCACTTTCCGACGGGAATTGGTTGAAAGAAAATATTGCTTTCACAGGGGAAGTTTGGCTTGGGCATCTCCGGTATGGTACCCACGGAGAGAACTCAATAGAGACTTGTCACCCATTTTTGAAACAGAATAACTGGAGAAGCCGAAACCTGGTCATGGCGGGAAACTTCAATATGACCAATGTGGAGGAGCTTTTTGACAAGCTGGTACAGCTGGGACAGCATCCAAAAGAAAAGACCGATACCGTCACCGTAATGGAGAAAATCGGTCACTTTCTCGACGAGGAGAATCAAAGGATCTTTGACAAATACAAGCACCAATACACCAACGAGCAGATCACTCAGGTGATCGAAGATGAATTGGATATGGCCAGAATCCTGAGAAGGTCTTGTAGAGACTTTGACGGCGGTTATGCCATGGCGGGTATAGTGGGGAATGGTTCGTCTTTTGTTGTCAGAGACCCTTCTGGTATTCGCCCTGCCTATTATTACGCCGATGATGAGGTGATCGTGGTTGCTTCCGAGAAGCCTGCTATCAAGTCTGCGTTTAATATTGACTTTAACTCCATCAAGGAAATCCAGCCGGGCCATGCTCTGGTTATCAATAAGGACGGTTCTTTTGCGGAATCTGAAATAATGCCGGCACGGGAGAAAAAATCATGCTCTTTTGAGCGGATTTATTTTTCCAGAGGGACTGATCCTGATATCTACCAAGAACGGAAGAACCTTGGGAGGGCTTTGATCCCCCAGATCCTGAAGGCAATTGATTTTGACCTGAAAAACACTGTGTTTTCCTATATTCCCAATACAGCCGAAACGGCATTTCTCGGAATGATAGAAGGCTTGGAGGATTATTTGGCAGCAAAGCGAAGGGAAGTTTTTGTGGATGGTAAGCCTCACATGGGTGATCTTGATGAACTGCTCAATTTCCGTCCTAGGGTGGAGAAACTGGTGAGTAAGGATGTGAAGCTGAGGACTTTTATCACCAATGACGATGACCGGGATTCTATAGTGGCCAACGTGTATGATACTACCTACGAAGTGATCAAGTCTGGCATTGATACCCTAGTGGTCATAGATGATAGTATAGTGAGGGGCACCACCCTGGAGAAAAGTATCTTGACTACGTTGGACAAGTTAAAGCCAAAACGCATCATCATAGTTTCTTCGGCTCCGCAGATCAGATTCCCGGATTGCTATGGCATAGATATGTCCAAAATGAAGGAATTTATTGCTTTCAGAGCTGCTTTGGCATTGATCAAGGAACGGAAGATAGAGAATGTTGTAGATCAGGTTTATGAGTCATGTGTTGCCTCACCTTATTCTTCAGAGAATTTTGTAAAGGGGATCTATAGCTCCTTCACCGATGATGAGATATCTGAAAAGATATCCGAGATTGTCACCAATGAGGATATCAAAGCCGAAGTAAAAGTGATTTACCAGACAGTGGAAAATCTTCACAAATGCTGTCCGAAACATTTGGGTGATTGGTATTTTACCGGAGATTACCCTACCACAGGTGGAATGAGAGTCGTCAACAAGTCTTTTGTCAATTACATTGAAGGCAAGACTGTCAGAGCTTACTGATCATTTCAAGAAAAGGCTTTAACTCGCCTTATGGGATCAAATAAAATATACTAAAAGGCACAAAGGTTCACGTCTCTGTGCCTTTTTTCTTTTAATAGTTTTAATTTCAACTTTCTGGAAAAAATCATAAAATGGATATAAACGTTAGCCTTCTAAAAGATATATGTGAAATCGCCGGGGCACCTGGTTTTGAAAAAAGGGTTCGTGATTTAGTCATAGACTTAGTTACCCCGCTGGTGGATGAGGTAAAAGTAGACAACATAGGAAATGTCATTGCGGTAAAAAGAGGGAGAAGGAATCCCGATGGAAAGCGCGTAATGGTGGCTGCCCATATGGATGAAATCGGATTTATCGTCACGCATATTGATGATTATGGGTTTTTAAGATTCCATACGCTAGGTGGGTTTGATCCGAAAACACTTACTGCCCAGCGGGTAATCATACATGGCAAAAAGGATCTGGTGGGCGTGATGGGAAGTAAGCCGATACATGTGATGTCCCCTGAGGAAAAGACGAAGCTTCCAAAGACAACTGATTTCTTTATCGACTTGGGTATGCCTAAAGAAGAAGTGGAGAAATACGTCAGCATAGGGGATCCAGTGACCAGAAACCGGGAATTAATCGAGATGGGTGACTGTGTGAACTGCAAGTCAATAGACAACAGAGTGGCTGTCTTTATATTAATAGAGACGTTAAAGCAGCTTGACGATCCTGCTTATGATGTCTATGCTACATTTACGGTGCAGGAGGAAGTAGGTCTTCGGGGAGCGAATGTGGCGGCGCACGGTACCAACCCTGATTTTGGGATTGCGCTGGATACTACCATAGCATTTGATGTGCCCGGCGCACAGCCACATGAAAAAGTAACTGAACTGGGTAAGGGAACGGCTATTAAAATAATGGATGCCATGACTATATGCGACTATAGAATGGTGGAGTTTATGAAACAGACTGCGGATAGGGAGAAAATATCCTGGCAGCCTGAGATTTTGGTTGCCGGAGGCACTGACACCGCAGGAGTACAGCGAATGGGGAAACAAGGGGCAATTGCCGGGGCCATTTCTATTCCCACACGACATTTGCACCAGGTAATAGAGATGGCACATAAAAAGGATATTGCGGATTCGATTGCCTTACTGAAAGCATGTCTTGAGCAGATAGACCAATACGATTGGAATCACTGATTAATTAAGCCCTTTGGGGATCTAAATCCAAAGGGCTGATTACTTATGGCCATTCCTGCTTGGTTTTTGTAACAGATACCACAACCAACTATTACAAATACTTAATGGCTATAGTGAAACAAGACAAAATTACCGTTGAGCCTTTTCTTGCATTAGGAAATGAAGAAGTCGTTTTCTTAAAAGGCAGGGTAATCAGAGCATACAGGGAAAAAAGACCTTCCTCGCGGAACAATTGGCTTAAAAACATCTTAGCAGCGATCAGGAGATATTCTGGGTCATCTGTTCCCAACGCTAAAGTAGAGATCTCATTCCAGGATAAAGCCCATGTGGTTTCCACTGATGAAGATGGGGTTTTTGAGCTTCATATTGTGGAATGTCCACCCAAAGATAACGTGAGTGATTCAGTCACTTTTCAGGTTCTTGAGCCTAGCACCAGAAAGTCTCGTATAGCACATATGGAAGTGATTCGCTATAGTGGGGACACCGGGGTGATTTCTGATATTGATGATACGATCATTATCTCCCATTCT
Source organism: Algoriphagus sp. AGSA1 (assembly GCF_021390545.1). Taxonomy (GTDB): domain Bacteria; phylum Bacteroidota; class Bacteroidia; order Cytophagales; family Cyclobacteriaceae; genus Algoriphagus. Next base: position 50,426 of record NZ_JAJUWR010000010.1, read on the forward strand.
ACAGAAATAGGGAAAAAATTCTGGTTGTCCATTTCAAAAAATGCGTTTACCAGAAGACCCTTACCGGGCGTTTCAGAATTCTACAGAAAGCTAACTGATAATTGGACCCTGCCTGTTTTTTATGTTTCCAGCAGTGACTGGTCTTTGTTTGATCTGATCAAAGATTTTCTACGCTATCGCCATATTCCCGATGGACCGCTTTTTCTCAAAGACAAACACATCAATCTCAGAAATGTGTGGAAATCAGGAGGGGGAGATCACCGGCATAAGTTTGAGAAAATTGAGTTGATCTTCAACATGTATCCCCAGATGTCTTTTTATCTCATAGGAGATAGCGGCCAAGAAGATCCTGAAATCTATGCTGAAGTAATGGGGAACCATCCAAACAGGATCAAAGGAGTCTTTATCAGATTAGTAGGTGAATTGGATCCTGAGCGCCGTGAGAAGCTGTCTTCTATTATAAATATGGATCGTTTTCATTTTGTGGAGACTTCCGATGAAGCAACGGCTATTGCAATTAAGGAAATGATAATTTAAGGCTTATGCTGACCTGCTTATTTGTGTATAATCCTATATCTGGAGATAATGGGTTGGGCAGAGATGAATTAGACGAAATAATCGAGGAGGAGCTAGTTGATTATTCGGTTTACCTATATGAAACTACCGGGAAGGATGATTATAAGAGCATCCAACAGGAAATCCATAATCTCAAGCCTGCTTTAGTTATAGCCGCGGGCGGTGATGGTACGGTAAAAATGGTGGCTAAGAGTCTGGGGGGGCTATCAATCCCTATAGCGATTATTCCTTTTGGTTCTGCAAATGGCCTGGCCAAATGTATGGGAATCGACACCTTAGAAGAGTCTTGGGAAGTGATCCGAAGGTTTAAAGTTCAGCACATAGATGCTATTATTATCAATGATGAGATTTGCCTTCATTTAGCTGATTTTGGGATAAATGCCAACCTGATCCAGAAGTTTGAACAAGATGGATCCAGAGGGATGCTAGGGTATGTAAAGCACTCCATAGGGGAAATCTTCGGTACTGATTCCATGAAATTTGAGTTGAAAATAGAGGATGAAATTATTGCCTTGACAGCTAAGATGGTAGTAATCGCCAATGGTCCAAGGTATGGGACAGGTGCAATAGTGAATTGCAAAGGTGTCATGGATGATGGCAAGTTTGAAGTGATATCGATCAACCCAGAGACTGCAGAACACTATTTGAAAATGACTATGGGATTTGTCAATGGTGACCTAGACGATATGGAGGGGATAGAGTCCTGGAGCGTGTCGAGCTGTGAAATCAGCAACCTGGAGGGAGCAGTATTTCAGATTGACGGAGAGGTCATGGATAGTACCCACAAAGTCACCGTCAGAATTGAGAAACATGCATTCAGGTTTCTCGTAGGGGAATCATTTTCTTCTTGCCAGTCATCCTGATAATTTGCAGGAGGTATTTACTGCAGATGAATAAGAGAGAAGAATTCCTTACCTTACTCTTCGTCTTTTTATTTTAGTTTTTACCCATGTATAGAAAAATATTACTAGCAGCTCTTCTGGGAGGTTCACTGATTTCCTGTAGTTCTGAGAAAAAGGAAGCCCAGCTAACAGAAGTGTCCGAATCCGAGTGGATCGATATGTTCAACGGAGAGAATCTGGATGGATGGATTCCTAAAATTCACCATCATGAAACTGGAGATAATTATCAAAATACCTTCCGTGTAGAAGATGGTGTTATAGTGGTGAATTACGACGATTACAATGAGGGGTTTAATGATCGCTATGGCCATTTGTTTTATGAAAAGCCATTTTCAGCTTTCCATATGACCTGGGAGTATAGATTTACGGATCAGTGGCTGGAAGATGCGGCAAGTTATACTTACCGAAACAGTGGGGTGATGTTCCACTCACAAGCACCAGAGACGATCCTAAAAGAGCAGGATTGGCCTATATCTGTGGAATGGCAAATGCTGGCTGAGGAAGAAGAGGGAGTGCCTAGGCCTACCGGGAATATGTGCTCTCCGGGAACTGACGTGTTTTTCGAAGGGAAAAAAGATCCTAGGCATTGCATCAATTCCACTTCTCCGACTTTCAAATGGGATGAATGGGTGAAAGCTGATCTGATCGTTTACGGTGATTCATTAGTCATTCATATGGTGAATGGAGATACTGTTTTGCAGTACAGCAAACCTCAGGTTGGGGGAGGAGTAGCCGCTAATTTTGACCCGCAATACAAAGTGGATGGAACCCCACTCACTCAGGGATATATTGGATTGCAGAGCGAAGGACAGGGAGTGGTTTTTAAGAATTTGAAGATTAAGGAATTGTAGGGAGTTGCAAGTATCTAGACATAAGTGTCAAGATTTCAGATAAAAGAGCCAAGATACTGGAGCCAAGATGCTGAAGCCAAGACTATAGAGTAAAGAATTTAGAACAGAGATTATATGAGTTAGGCTCTTCTAACTTCCATTGCCGTTTAATTTTCCATTGCCGCCGTTCGTGCCCTCGCGAACGGCTCTTGATATGTGCCGTATAGTGAATAAGGGGGGCATCATGAAGTGGAATCTAACAGCCTTCAGGCAAGTTCTGAAGGAAGTTGGCGGCAAAACTCTGTTCCAAGATCCTTTCCAGTTCAGAGGGAGGGGATTTCATTAAATTTTTTAATGTTAATCCTAGGCGGATGTCTTAACATTAAGGTCGAATTTTGCATCTAACGTTAAAATATGAAAATTTTAATGTTAGATTTTGCGTTGGTCAATGAGTTTTTAATCTTCCTAACCCCATTTCATCATCTGTATTTTCAAAAACCAAAGTTTTACCTCTTATTCAAAATAGAACCTTGGAGCTGATTTATGTGAAGTTAGGGCCATTTCTGGTATAGTAGAGAGGACTGGGTTTATGAGCGCTTGAGAAATATTGCTGACCAAATGGGGGAGATCCTTTTGGAAGATAGTTGTGTTGCCGCCGTCCCTGTCTTGTGAACAGCTTTTTTAGGTATGATTTATTGGTGCCTTTGGAGAGGTTATGTGTGAAATACGAGTTAATGCTTAGCACAACACCACTTCAATCATCGAGCTTCCCTCTTCTACTTACTTCAAGTGAACCGTCTTTCCGGTCTTGGCACTTTCCACTGCTGCGGATAAGATTTCCACTACGATCATATTATTCTCAAGTGAAGGAAGGGCGTAGTCATCGAGAACGAGATTACCATTGATAACAGCCAAAAAAAGCGTGAATGGATCTTCGAATGGAGAATTTGTATATTCTAACTTATATTCACTTTCATCAAAACCGGAATACCCTTCTGCATGGAGAACACGCACGTCTGTGGGATTGTCTGCATATATAGCTCCCGTCAAGCCATAGATTTCCATGTCTTTCCTTCCAATGGGCCAGTTCCAAGAAGCCTGGATGATTGCTTGCGAATCCTCATAATTTAGGATTATCGTGGCTTCATCATCCACTTTTGGATTGTTTTCAGGCTGAAGTTGCTGTGTGACCGCGGTTACTGACCTGGGTCGTTTTCCGGATTGTAGCCAGGTAACCAAGTTCGCTCCATAGCAGCCAAAATCAATAATTGCCCCGCCTCCATTTAACGTAGGATCTGTCAGCCATTGCAAAAACTCTTCACTTACTCCTATTTTTTTTGGGCCGCGATGCCCGTCTCTCACCACTACTTTTCGCAGGTCACCCACTTCACCGTTTTGGAGTATTTCACTGGCTTTGAACGTACTGGGATACCAAGTGGTCTCATAGTTAGTGATCAAGTGTATTTTATGCTGTTCTGCCAATTCCTTCATTTTAGTGGCATGTTCCAGGCTTACTGCCAGTGGTTTTTCCACCATCACATGAATGCCTCTAGGTGCACAAACTTCGACTACAGCTAAGTGGTCGTAGATGTTTCCAAAAGCCGTGACGGCTTCAGGCTTGGCTTTCTCCAGCATCTCTTCCATGCTGTCAAAAACCAAATCCATAGAAATTCCATGCTGTGCTGTAAGCCTTTTTGCCAGTTCTTTATTTGGTTCGGCAATTCCCACGATTTCCAGATCTGCTCGGTCTTTAGCATTCAGTATCCAGCCTACATGTCCATGAGTAAGACCCGCAACTCCGATTTTGGTGCGCTTTTGCTGCGCAAAAGTAAGGGAGCTTAGAAGGATCAAAATAAAGAAGATTAAAAGAAAGTGCTTTTTCATAGGTTGGACTTTTTAATCTAAAAAGGCGAGAATTTCGATGTGCTTAGTAATCATTAGCACTCACTTTTATTGTTTAGCAATTAACTCTAGACAGGATAGAGAGCTGTCAATATTAAAAAGATTGATATCTATCAAATGATGTATCATGAGGCAATTCCGAGTTGCTTTTCTCTAGTTGCCGCAAAAAATAGACATGCATTAATGCTTTCTAAGGATAATTTAGGGAAATCATAAACGATTTCTTCTTTAGACATCCCACTTGCCAACCAATTTAAAACATCTGCTACCGAAATTCTAATGCCGATGATTGATGGTTGACCCAATCTTTTGGAGGGATTGATTTCGATGTACTTGATGAATTCCATAGCTAAATGTCGTAAACTCAGATAAGAAAATCTACGAAATAAAATTGATGATGTTCATTTTAATATAAATCACATCTACATCCTAGCAATAGTCATCCCGCCATCCACGGTAAGCACCTGGCCGGTAGAGTAGGGTAAGTCTCCTCTGACCAAGGCTGCCACCACTTTGCCGATGTCTTCAGGCATGCCCATGCGCGGTTCAAGCGTCATTCCGTTTTTTACCCCTTGATGGTAGGTTTCCCTTACTTTTTCTATCATATCTGTCTCTATCACACCTGGCTGGATTTCATAGACAGGAATGCCAAATTCCGCCATTTTCACCGCTAAGACCTTAGAAAACATAGATAAGGAAGCTTTAGACATGCAGTAGGAAGCACGAATCTTGGAAGCTACAGTGGCAGAAATTGAGGTGATATTAACTATAGAAAGCTCGGCTTCAGGTTTCTCCGTTTTTAGATCCGCCATCCATTTAGCTATGATCTGAGTGAGGAAGAAAGTGCCTTTCTGATTGATGTCCATCAAGTGATCGTAATCTTCTTCTGAGATGTCGAAGAGATCATTTCTCGTTCTGGGAGCGACTCCAGCGTTGTTTACCAGAATATCGATTTTGCCAAACTTGGATTTCAGTCCATCAAGAATTGACTCCCGGTCTTCCTTTACTGCAATATTGCCCTGCAAATAGGCTACCCGAACGCCTAAGCTTCTCAACTCATCCAGAGCTGTGCTTGCACTATCCTCATCCCGAACACCATTTATCGCAAGGGCTATACCTTCTTCAGCCAGTTTACGGGCAATTCCAAGACCAATCCCGCGTGAGCCTCCTGTTACTAATGCTACTCTACTCATGATGCTTTGATGGTTTTAAGTGTTTCGTGTATTTCCATTTTTTTATAAAAAGGATCTAGGGGAAAGCAGCCTGAAATCATGCCGTTTCGGGGAGCTGTAGTACAATCTGAGAAAGTGCGGCAGATTTTACCCCGCTTCATAGGTTCCCCTGCCAGCACGTCTGCAGGCAATTCCGGATAGCTAAGAACCATCCTTCCTAAGCCTATAGAATCAGCTTTTCCTGATTCTAACACGTTGTGAGCCACATTTGGAAGCCATTCCTGCAGATAAGAATACGCTGATCCCACTGTGTAGAAGTTGGGAAAAGCTTTTTTAACTTCTGCCACAGACTCAATCTGCCTGGCCACACCATGAAGAGGGTCTTCTGGAGGCATATATCCATCGGAGGGAGGGAATAGTGCAGGACGCTGGATGTGTGGATTGTAGTAAGGGCTGCCGGCAGTAGTGCAGAGTAGCTCTATATCGAGTTTCTCCAGTTCTTTGAGGAATTCAAAGGATTCATTGAGGTTCTCTCCAATGCCTGATTCATTTCCGCCGAAAGCAAAAGGATAAGGGCTTTCTGCCGCGGGGATACCTTTGCCATCCGCCCCTTGCTTGAAAGGAGCCCAGTCAAAAATACTCATTCGCACACCAATTTCAAGTCCAGGTGCTTCAGCTCTGATTCCTGCTACGATCTCCCGGATAAAGCGTGTGCGGTTCTCGATTGATTTGCCGTATTTACCTTCACGGTCGTAAGCACTGAGAAACTCATGGCCCAAATATCCGTGGCAGTGTTTGATATCTACAAACCTATACCCTGTTTTTTGCGCACGAACCGCAGCTGCTACGTAAGAATCGATCAATTCGGATATTTCTCCATCTGTCATTAGCGGATAATCTTCTGCCAAGCCGAATTTTTTGTTCAATACCGGGTGTGAATATAGAATCTTCGGGGCCATTTTGGTTTTGCTTTCAGGCTTGCAAAATCTGCCTGAATGCGTGAGTTGCAGTCCTGTGAGCAAATCCTCAGAATTTCCAAAGGCAGTTCTATGCTCACGCTCCACCATTTGATACAATTCCTCGAAATCGCTTAGATTTTCATCATTGATCATAAGCTGGTTTGGGTTGGCTCTTCCGTCCGGCTGCACGGCTACGGCTTCGCATCCCCACAGTAATTTGGCTCCAGAGATCGCAAAGTTCTTCCAGCGTCTTTTGGTGAGCTCGGTAGGTTTGCCGTCGGTGGCGCCATCCCAACCTTCCATTGGAAGAATGCAAAACGCATTGCCTATTTTATTTCCTGCCCTGGTGGTATGAGCCTTGGCAAAAGGTGAATCACCGCCCGTTTTTAGTTCTTCATCAAAGTCCAGTGTTATGTTTTCTGTTATCAGATGATCACGAAGATTTTCAGCGGTTTTCAGCTGGGCTACTCTTGGATATTGGGGTTTGTATTTTCCTGCGCTCATGAGCGTACACAATTAAAATAGCTGTAATAGGTTTCTCCGTCCAGCATTCGCTGAAGTAATAAGGCCAGTTCTCGTGCATGATAATCCCCCCACATGCAGGACTCTCCATAGGGAGCTTTATCCGGATCGGGACGGTGATCCCAGCCGTTTGGCTGGTGGTAGATTGAGTGCAAAATCAATCCTTGATGTGAAGAGTCGGCGGATAAATAGGGTTCTGAAAACAGGTTGTTCGCTATCTGAATCCCTGCTTGGATGTATTTTTCAGAAAGTTCAGGGTTTTCCTCTTTCATCCAATGCCCAATTCTGATCAAACCCTGTGCTGTGATGCATGCAGCAGAAGAATCTATCGGCTCATAGGCATTAAATGGATCTGACTTTTCATTGAGATAATCTCCCATTTTATGAAGATTTGGTGCTCCGGTATCCCAGTATGGAATGCCATCCGTTGGGGTATTTGCTAGATAGAAATCCGCTGTAGCAGTGGCCGCTTCTGAGAGTTCTTTGATCAGGTCTGCTTTCGAAATGATTTCAGAGTAATCGGTTTCTTCTACTTGATCTAAAATTTCAAGTGTTTCCCCAAGGCCGCAAATGGCCCATGCCAATCCGCGTGTCCAGGTGCTGAAACCTGTATAGCCTTGTTGTGAATTCGGGCAGCGATAATTCCCATCATTGGTGTTGAAGATGATCTCATGGGCAGTTCTGCCAGACAGGTCATAAGAATCCCTTCCGTTTCCATAAAATATTGAATAGCGAACGGTGCTCAGGATATGCTGTATTGCCCGCTGGATTAGGGAGATTCTACGGTCATTTTCGCCTTGGAGCACATGTCCTAGCGCATGGGAAACTATCAACGCCCTGCATGAGCGGATCGTGTCCACAAACAGGGAATGAGGACCATTAAAAGAATAAATAAATCCCCCGCTAGGGATTGATGTCCATCGCATGGCCTGCACTGCACCACTTACTTTCAAGGCAAGCTGGTAGAAGTTTTTCTCCCAGGCTGCACCCTCTATTTTACCCTCTTCTATCAATCTAAGGAGGTTTCCATAAGTGCTCACATTGTTAAATCCATGATCATGGACACCTACGTGTGTGAGGTGAGGAGCCATTTTATTCAAGGTATTATCACGGCCGATTTTCAAAAACTGCTCATCACCTGTGGCATCAAACTGAAGGATTGCGGATCCATATTGGAATCCCTGAGTCCATTCTGTCCAGCCTCGAGTCACATATTTGCCTTTTTCGGTAAAGACAGGAGCGCCCTTTGTAGTGTCGAAGGAGGATTCGATCAGATTGATTTTCCTCCCGGAGAGTTCCCAGAATTTTTTCAGAGGTTGTTGTAAGTTAGTTATAGAAATGTTCGAATCAAGCTTCATGAGTGGTTCTTTGGGTGAAATGATGTCTAACCATCAAAGTGAAAGTTAAAATAAACAGAATGCCATACATCAGGAAATCCAAAGGATATCCGGCTATTATACTAGGGACAATTTCTGTAAGTGACAGCAGGAAAATCGTAAGTGCGACAGAAGAGATCCACAGCAGTGCCTGCGGAGGTTTTTTGAAAATGACTGCCCCCAATACCACTGGCGCAATCATGGAGGTACCGGCAAAACTCACCCTGGCCAGGAGCACAAGTTCATTGCTCATGTACGTGGAAAATACCAGAACAATAAGGGAGAATATCAAAATGGAAAGCTTGGTTACTTTCATGTTGGACTTGTCAGTGCCTGAAAGTAAGGAGCGAAGTTCTGTGCCGAGGGCAAAGATCTGCGCATTTGTGGTCGATAGGCAGGCGGCAAAAAGACCTACCACAGCTAGTGCCGCCACAGGCACCGCCTGGTCAAATAACAGGGCGTTTTTCAAAAAATCCGCTGTACTTGCATCTGGATATTTGACAGCACCATAAAGTCCTATAAATGCTGTAGGCAAAATTACTAGAATAGCGAAAATCCCAACAGCATAAGCCATCCTATGCACGGATTTCAGGTTTTTCATCACCACCAAACGCGTAGTGAATTGAGGTTGGGAAACAGGAATCAATACAATTGCTATAGCAGACGCGATGAGAAATGGAGAAGTAAACAGACCTTTTGGGCCAGGAAGAGTCAGCAGACCAGCATTTGTTTGTGATATTTTTTCCAGGCCAGCTTCCAGTCCTCCGCTCAGTTTTAAACAAGTGGCCCCTATGATCCATATGACAGTCAGCATAATCACTCCCTGGATGGCATCGCTGTAAACTATGGCTTTTAGCCCACCTATTTCCGAGTAGATCAACATAATGAAAACCAGCACGGCAGACCATACCCAATACGGAAACATATCCGGAAATGCGGCATCCAGAAATATGGAGATGCCCCGGATTTGTATCGCCACATAAGGGATGAGAAACAGGAAGGCACTTGTAAAAACAAGATAGCCGGCAAAAGAATTCTGATAGCAGGACTTCATCAGTCCCGCTACTCCTTTATAGCCATTTATAGATGCCCGTTTGCGTAAAGCATAGCCAAACCATATCAGGAAGAAAACCATCAGTGCATCAGACAAGGCCAAGAAAATCCATGCCCCAACTCCATGGACACGAAAGAAGTCCGGCATCCCCATAAATGTGAAGGCAGAGAATAACGCTGCCGAAAAGGTCAGGAATCCCAGGATGGTTCCAATGTTGGATCCTGCAAAAATGAAATCATCAGAAGTCCTGTCTTTTCTATAGGATCGATACGAAGCATATCCCAACATTGCCAGGAATAGCGTGAAGAAGAATATTAACCATCCAATCATTGCTTCTTCGGATCATCAAATGGAAATACTTTTGAGCCGATGAAGGTGGCAAGTACCACCAGCACGGTAATCAGGAATCCAGACCAAAAGGCGAAAGGCACATTTGCCAATGAGGGGTCAGATTTCTCTTCTTTGAAAAGAAAAAGATATGAGCATGCTGTCAACACAAGCACAGCAAGCACCAATTGTTTCCATAGTTTGGATTTCATGTGTGTTTTTTTTAGCGGCCATATGCCCGCCTGTCTTCGGACAGGGAATCTTGCATTTAAGGATAATAATCCCTCTCTGTGTCGTTTATGACTTGCTCGATTTCATGGGAATAGGCCAAGGTTATTCTGGATATTTTGGGATTTACCTAAAAATAATTTCTAAGTAGCGCTTAAAATAGCAATTATCTCTTTTAATACTAACCTGTGGTGACGCTCTGTTAGATATTTCTTACGAAATGGATTTCATAAAAAACTAGTACAACTGAAATGGAGTTATTGGAATTACAGTTTCATCAGGCACAATTTACTTTTGGACAGCTCCCTCTTGTTTCCTTTAGAAAAGGGAGCTGTCAAATCCGAACATCTGAAATTGATGCCAGCGGTTTGTTTGAAAAAATGTGAAATTGCTGTTTGTTGCTTTTTAAAAATCAAATAGCCTTTTCCAAACTAACACGTACTGACTTGCTTATTGGGGTATTGCTTTTGTCGGCGAACTCATGAATTGGGACTAGAGGATTTGTTTCTGGAAAATAGGCAGCCAAATTACCAGGCGGGATCTGGTAAGGAATGACTAAAAATTGAAAGACCTTACGCTCCTGTCCTTCATAATTACTCATAATATTCACCACATCCATTTTCTTGAGATTCTCCCGAGCCATATCTGACTTGTTCATAAATAGCACCCGTCGTTCGTTGTGAATTCCTCGGTACCGATCATTAAGTCCATAAATGGTGGTGTTAAACTGATCGTGCGAGCGTATGCTCATCAGCAGGTACTCCTTTTCCTTTAGGTTGTGTATAGGTAATGAGGTGATGGAAAATTGTGCCCTTTGATTGGGAAGCATACTGAAATCAAGATCTCTGGCATTATTGGGCAGATAATAGCCAGATCCTTTGGACTTGGTATTTATGTCTTTGAAACCGGAAATCACTTCACCAAGTTTCTCTCGGAGTAAATCGTAATTAGAGCCCAACAGTTTCCATTTCACAGGATGATCTTCCCTGAAATATGCCGCTGCAATTCCGGCCACAATTTCCGGTTCGCTTTTGATATCATCAGAAATAGGAGTCAGAAATCCCTTTGATTGGTGGACGGCTCCCATGCTGTTTTCTACTGTGAAGTGCCGCTGCTCTCCATCCTTCATGTCCTTATCAGACCTTCCAAGAGTAGGTAAAATCAGGGCAGTTTTGCCAGTGATCACATGGCTTCGATTGAGTTTGGTGCTGATTTGAACGCTGAGGTCACAGTTTTGAAGAGCCTTGGCAGTGTATTCAGTATCAGAAGCAGCTGACACAAAATTGCCTCCCAGTCCAATGAACACCTTGGCTTTCCCTTCATGCATGGCTGGAATCGCTTTGACCACATCGACACCAGCATGTTCTGGGGCGTCGAAGCCAAAGGTGTTTTTGATGGCCGTATTTAATTCTTTGGACACAAAGTGCATGATGCCTACAGTTCTGTCTCCCTGTACATTGCTGTGACCTCGCACAGGACAGGTGCCGGCACCTGGTTTTCCCAAACTTCCTTTGAGCAAGAGTAAATTGACACATTCTTTGATGTTTTCTACCCCGTTTTTGTGCTGGGTAAGACCCATTGCCCAACAGATGATGATTTTGCTTTTTTTGGCCAAAAGCGCCACCGCTTCGTCGATTAACTTTTCTTCTATTCCGCAGAGTTCTAATAATTCCTGTTCAGACTGTGCGTGCAAGTGCTCTATAAGTGATTCATATCCGGCAGTGTATTTCCCGATGAATTCGTGGTCGAAAACTTTTCCGCTAACCTTATCCAGTGCGGCCAATTTCTTTTCAATCAATTTTAATAGCGCCACATCCTGATTGATTTTAACCTGTAGATAAATATCCGTCAATCCTACTCCATTCAGAAGTATCCCGGCAACTTCCTGGGGATTTCTAAAACGTATTAATCCGGCCTCCTGAAGTGGATTGACGGTAATGATTTTCCCTCCATTCCTTTTGCATTTCTCCAAAGCTGACAGCATTCGTGGATGGTTTGTTCCGGGGTTTTGTCCGATTACCATCACCACTTCGGCTTTGTCAAAATCCTCCAGTTTCACCGATCCTTTGCCTATTCCAAGTGTTTCAGAAAGCCCCACCCCACTGGATTCATGGCACATATTGGAGCAGTCAGGCATATTATTGGTGCCAAAGGCCCTAGCAAACAGTCCGTACAGAAATGCGGCTTCGTTGCTTGATCTTCCAGAGGTGTAAAAGATGGCTTGGTCTGGATGATCCAGTGCATGGAGGTGATCTGAAATAGTTCTAAATGCTTCTTCCCAAGTACACTCTTCGTAGTGATTTGAGTCTGGTCTCAGAATCATGGGGGCGGACAAACGTCCACTTTGGCCTATCTTATAATCTGACCAACTGGAAATTTCCTGTATGGAATAATTAGAAAAAAATGCATTGTCCACCTTTTTTGATGTAGCTTCTTCAGCTAAAGCCTTCGCTCCGTTTTCACAGTATTCTCCCAGTTTGGATCGGTTTTGAGGATCTGGCCAAGCACAACCTGGACAGTCAAAACCATCCTTTTGGTTCATGTGCGAAAGCGTCTGTAAAGACTTGATAACTCCCATTTCTTTGAAAGTATGTTGCAGCGCTACTTTTACTGCAGTGAAACCTGCGGCATATAGTGCAGGCTTTTTTAGATCTATTCCTGTAAATTCTTGATTGCTTTGAGCCTGGATATTCTTTCTGAAGGAGGATGGCATGGAGATGTAGTTCTAAAATTCGGTTTCTTTCTTAAGGTGAAAGGGCTATGAAACTCATAGGATTTAAGACTTAGGCTTATTTTTCTGATGGCTTATATCCGAATGGGCAGAAGCCAGCGCCTCGACAAGTGCTTCCTTGGATACCCTCTGGAGGTCAAAAGTAGTCCAGCCTTTTTCTCCCCACTTGTTGGGAACGGGGTAGATGGCACTTGGCTCATAGTCGCAAAAAGCGGTTTGTTCCGTTAGTGAAAGGAGCAGGTTTGCGGAGAGGGATTTCTCATGTAGTGTTGCGAAAATCCTCTTTTTTGCCACTTTGAAGGCTGTTCTGTCAAAATGTGGGGCACTTTCAGTTCCCGGAAAGGACAGAGCAAGTTGAGAAAATGAGTCTGGGGTTATCATGGTACATCATGTTTGCTTCCCTAAGTTCACAAATTCCCTCAAAAAAGTAAAAGCGGATTGGACATAGATCCAATCCGCTCTTTTTAAAAGAAAGTCGCTTCAGTTAGATTACCGTTACGAATTTCTCTTTTGGAGTACGTACTTTTTTCATATTGAGCAGCCAGTCGCTTTCCTCATTTCTATAGCCAAGTGGTAAGACGATCACAGATCGAAGGCCTTTGGATTTTAGATCCAAAATCTCATCCAAAGCCGTTGGGTCAAAACCTTCCATAGGAGTGGAGTCAATTTTTTGTTCAGCGGCAGCTATCAGGGCAGTTCCTAGAGCTATATAAGCCTGCCTGGCTGCATGGTTGAAGTTCTGTTCCGCAGTTTGGGCACCATAAGCTGTTATAAGTTTATTTCTATAGTCGTCCGTAGCTGAGTCAGGCAGGTTTCTCTGCTCGTTGTTATATTTGAAAACGCCATTGATTCTCTCTGGCGTGTAGTTGTCCCATGCTGCAAACACAAGCACGTGGGAAGCGTCTGTGATTTGGCTTTGCCCCCAAGCGATAGGCTTGATTTTTTCCTTTACTTCCTGATCGGTGATGACCAGGATTTCATACGGCTGCAATCCTGAAGAGGAAGCAGAAAGCCTAACTGCTTCGAGGATGTAATCTACTTTTTCTTGGGGAACGGGAGTCCCGTTCATTGATTTGGTGGCATATCGCCAATTCAGGTTTTCTAAAACTTGCATAATATGTTGGTTCAGTTTTCATGCGCTTGGGGTCTTGCCGACAAGCATTGATTGGTAAACACAATCAAAATATTAAAGTTCAATGTCTAGGTGATAAATGTTTATACATGTAATTTATTGCGTTGTTTGATAAACATCAGGCGACTTATTAATAATATCAGCAAAGGAAAATCGCATAATTAGGTGTCATCACATGAAATTCAATTTAACTTTGGGCGAAATTGATAGGCCCAGTTGGGGAATATTAAAAATATAGTATTAAATAGTATTAATAAATGTCCTATTTGATCAGAAAGGCCAATTTTGCTGACCTAAGTTCTTTGGTAGCAATGGCTAGGCTTTCATTTATTCAGGCGTTCACTGAGGGAAACAAAATCGAAAATGTGAATGCCTATTTGGAGGAGGCATTTACGGAAGAACAGTTTGCCGAGGAAATGGAAAATCCAGCCTCTGTTTTTTTCCTTTTGGAAGTGCAAGGCGTCCTGGCGGGATATACCAAAGTGAATTTCGTACCCGCCCAGACTGACCTCCATGACAACTCCAGTCTTGAAGTAGCCAGACTATATCTTCTGGAAGAGTTTATAGGGATGGGATTGGGTAAGGTTCTTCTTACCCATGCGATTAATTTTGCTAAGCTGAACAGGAAAAAATACCTCTGGCTAGGCGTGTGGGAAAAAAACAGACACGCGATCAAATTTTATGAGAAGCACGGCCTAAGTGTTTTTAGCTCACATCCCTTTCCTTTTGGGGATGAGATCCAGACGGACTTTTTGATGCGGATTGATTTCTGAACAGTTTCATCGGGCCAAAATAAATAACGGTCATGTTTTTAATGTGCTTGTGTACGCAGGGCTATTGATGTTTTTAGGGTTGAGACTTAGCGTGAATGACTCACTTCCAACATTTCATTGCTCGTCGTAATGGGAACTAAAGCACTATGAGAATTTTGGACTGCAATACTATCTCAGGGTTAAATAAGTCTGAAAGGGCAAAAAAAGACGACCCTGCCAGGTCGCCTTCGCTCTATAAATTGGGCTAGTAGGATAGGTTAATCTTCCCCCAGTTCGCCTCGTTCAGCCATTTTCTGCATCTTTTTGTTTGCATAGATAGCCACTTCTACACGTCTGTTTTGCTGACGTCCTTCGGCTGTCTCATTGGTGGCTATAGGTTGCATTTCACCATAGGCTGAGATTTCCATCCTGTTTTTTGCAATACCGTTTGCAGTCAAGAAATCTTCTACTGAATAGGCTCTTTTTCTGGATAATTCCATGTTATAATCATCTGATCCGCTGCTGTCTGTATGTCCTTCCACCAGGATATTTGTCTCCTCATACTTTTTCAATGTTTCAGCCAGTTCAGTCAAGTTTTGCTTTGAGACATCGCTTAGCTCAGATTTGTCCACTGGGAACATCAGTCCGGAATCGAAGGTGATTTTAATACCTTCTCCTACACGTTCTACTTTTGCGCCTTTTAGATCCCGCTGCAGTTCGTCAGCGGCTTTGTCCATCTGATGGCCGATGATCGCTCCCGCTGACCCACCGATCGCTGATCCTATTAATACACCTACTGCGGTATTCCCTTTGCCGGCGATCACACCGCCCAGTATTCCTCCTGCGGATCCACCGATTGCTCCGCCTTTTACTGCGTTGCTAGATTTACAACTCATAGCACCCAGAGTAGTCGAGGTGATTAGGGTTGCCATTAAAAGTTTGTTGGTCGTTTTCATAATTGTTGTCATTTATTTATCATATAACACTTCTGAGCTTGATTTGAGGGGATCTGATTCGATTGTTAATCCCTTTCTACCTATACTTTTCGAATTATCGATCTCAAAAGGTATGTTATGATGGAACATAGCACTCAATTGATGTACCAACTTAGCTAGGAAGCATCAGAAAAGATTTTTTAGGAAAATGCGTGGGAAAACTTCCCAATACTGTGGAGGTGTAGGATAAATAATCCCTCGCTGGTTTATCAAACTGTTATTACTGAAGTTTGGATTGTTTGCCACACCAGTAGCTGGTATTTTTGCGGAAAGTTTATCCGATGAAAAAAGTTTACCTGCTTCTCCTCAGTATTTTGGTTTTCCCACTAGTTTCTCCTGCACAGGAGAACACTGAGCCCATAGTGTTATTGATCTCTCTGGATGGGTTTCGATACGATTATGTGGCCAGATTCCAGCCGGAGAATTTAAGTAGATTTATAGCTACTGGTGTGGCGGCAAAAAGTATGATGCCCTCCTTTCCCAGCAAGACTTTCCCTAACCACTATACTATTGCGACAGGGATGAAGCCCGAGCATCATGGTCTGGTGGATAATTCATTTTATGATCCGAAGAAAGATCAGACCTACGGAATCGGTAAAACAGAGATCGTCCAAGATGGAACATGGTATGGCGGTACACCCCTTTGGGTACTGGCTGAGCAGAATAATATAAAAGCCGCCAGTTATTTTTTCGTCGGATCAGAGGCAGATGTGCAGGGAATCCACCCGAGCTATTATTATCCTTATGATGGAGGAGTGAGCAATCTGACTAGAGTGACGGAGGTGTTCAGATGGCTGGAGCTTCCAGCAGCCGAACGCCCCAGGATGATTACACTTTATTTCTCGGATATGGATGATGTGGGGCATCGCTACGGCCCGAATAACGATGCGCAATTGTCAATGGCTCTGGAAAGGCTGGATCGGGAGTTGGGGGCTTTATTTGAAGGACTAAAAAGTATTGATTTGCCGATCAATGTGATAATCGTATCGGATCATGGGATGACAGACATTCCTGTAGGTAATTTCCTAAACCTTAATGATCTCACACATGCTATACCCGGAAGGGTGGTTAATAATGGAGCTTTGGCTCATGTTTATTTGAAGAATGAAAAGGACAAAAAGAAAGTGATTAAAGCACTGGAAAAATCCTCTATGCCCATTCATGTGACTGATGTAGATCACAAGGAGAATTACCAGGATTTGATGTATAAGGATAGGATAGGGGATATTCTGATTATACCTGACAAAGGTTATTACTTTGCGTGGGGATCTGCCTTGCCCAGGATCAGGCAAAAAGCGGAGAGTATGGGGACTGATGTTTTAGGGGAGCACGGTTTTAGCCCAGCCTATAAGGACATGCATGCTGTTTTTTATGCGAATGGCCCGGCATTTAAATCAGGAATTGGGATAGAGACTTTTCAAAACGTCCATGTTTATCCCCTGATCTGTAAAATTCTTGGTTTACCGATTCCTGAGGATATAGATGGTAAATTAGAAGTATTGGAACCTATTTTAAGGTAGATAGAAATGGATAGAGGAGAGATCAAATCTAGAAAAGAAGTGGATTTTTTGGTCAGGAGATTTTATGACCAAGTCAGAAAACACGATACGCTGGGTCCAATTTTCAATGGAGTGGTTAAAGACTGGGATACCCATTTGATACACCTGAGTGATTTTTGGGAGATGATACTCCTACAAACAGGGCCTGGTGCGGGAAAATTTAATCCAGTGAAAGTACACCGACAGGTGGATGCGGAAGTGGACAACAGCATAGAACAAGCTCATTTTGGAAACTGGCTGAAGTTGTGGTTTGGGACAATCGACCGGTATTTTGAAGGGGAAGTGGCAGACTATGCCAAAGAACATGCAAGAAGGATGGCACATATGCTTTTTATGAGGATCTGGGAAGCAAGGGTGAGCTAGTAATCAGTGTTCAGTCACAGTATGTCAATGCCTAAAAAACGTTGGCCGATTTGAATTTTTCAATGCAGCCTGAAGACTGCAATACTTTGCTTCCAAGTCTGAAGCCCCAGGAAGCAAGCTAATAGATAGGAAAGTATCTCATGAGAATTGGCGGAATATTTTTAGCTTGAAGCATCGTTAACACTATCCCAAAGTCATGAAAAATATTTCGTTACTTCTATTTTTGATCTCTGTTCCATTTTTCGCGCGAAGCCAAACCCAAAACCTCTTTGATGGGAAAAGCTTATCAGGGTGGTACATGGATGTTCCAGACCTTGAAGCAGACAGCTCACTGAGAATCCCATTTATTGTCAGAGACGGACTTTTGGTGAGTTTGGGTACGCCTCAGGGCCATTTGATTTCGGAAGCTGAGTATGATAATTACACGCTGGAACTGGACTATCGTTTTGCAGGAGATCCAGGGAATTGTGGCATTTTAGTGCATGCCTCTACTCCTAGAGCTTTGTACGATATGTTTCCCCAGTCTATAGAAGTGCAGCTTATGCATAGCAATGCCGGTGACTTTTGGTGCATCCAGGAAAACATAGAAGTGGAGGATATGGAAGCGAGGCGCGGCCCTAGGGAGAATTGGGGAGTAAATGGAAAGAAGGAGAGGCGGATCAAAAATCTTACAGATGATTCTGAAAAGCCGTTAGGTGAGTGGAATCATATCAAGATCACCTGTGATGCGGATAAAGTGACGGTTTGGCTGAATGGTGATTTGGTCAATGACGGGTTCAATGCAACTGCCATGCGTGGCAAGATCGCATTGCAGGCAGAGGGAGCAGAAGTGGAGTTCAGGAATATAATGCTGACAGAACTTTAGGTGGAATGTGTAAGGGGCTAGATTAATTCAGAGAGAAGAAATAATAGCATTGAAGCATCCGGATTTTTTCGAAACCGAAGATGAATTTATTATATACTATAAGCTGAAACTTGTAAATTAAGTATGTTAAACCCGATTATAGATTTAAAAGCTACACATTGGGATGATTATTGATCGTCTGCCTGATTAAGACAGATTAAACATAGAAAACAGGTTGGGGTAAGGATATGTCCTTAAAAACGCAAATTAATCAGATGAAAAACTACAGTGTTCTAGTGTCGATCATTTCTGGAGGACTGCTTTTTTTGCAAAGCTGTGGTTCTGGCTCAGATAATATCACTACTCCTCAGGAATTGGTGACTGATGGAGAGGTGCTCTCTTTGCAGATCGATAGTCAGACCTCCAATGTGAGCGATGGACTTTTTGCTTACGAGGATAAAAACGGTTCCTGGCTCTTCAACCTGAATATGAGCAACAATGAAATCCAACTCTATAATCTGGATTCTGGTAAAATGCACAAGCGAATAGTATTTGACCTTGAAGGGCCAAATGGAGTAGGGTTTGTGCAGGGATTTTTCGTGCACTCGATGGATAGCATATTCTTGTTTGGTTTTCCTGACGGGGAACTCCATCTATCAGACACTACGGCTAAAGTGATTTCCAAGATCAATTATGAACCTCCTGCTGGTCATGATTTTGCCTTTATCCACAATGCCTATTTTGTTTCAGATCCTATTCTGCTGGGAGATAAGTTGTTGGTGAAGACACGACCGAATATGCGGGCATCCGAAGCCACTTCAGCATATCTTTCCGATAAAAAGCTCACCTATTCCATAGATCTAAATTCAAATGAGGTGACACTTTCCAAGATGGGATATCCAGCTGATTATACTTTAGGAGGCGCCAAACTACTGGATTTCAGTATGGCAAGAGCGGAAGATAAATTGGTTTACTCATTTATCGCAGATCACAATTTATATGTGTCCGATCTGGAGGGGGAAGTGCATTCGGTAGTTCCTGCCAAAAGCCAATATCTTGAGCAAACTTTTCAAAGCTTCCCGGATATTACTGATCGCACAGCTTTGCAGTCTTACTTGTTTGCATCTGACCGCTACGAGCGGGTTTTATATGATAAGTATCGTGGGGTGTTTTACCGCTTTGTATTTCCAAAAGTAGCCATAGAAAATGAAGAGGAAATCAATCAGCTCAGGAGATTTCCCAGAAAATTCTCAGTCATGATTCTTGACAAGGAGCTGAATATTTTGGGAGAAAAACTTATGCCTGAAAACACCTACTATCCAGGGAATTCCTTTGTGGGAGAAGAAGGGTTATATATCTCCATCAATCATCCGGACAATCCCAAAAACAGGGAGGATCTGATGAGTTTCGAAGTGTTTAAGCTGAGGGAATTGGAGTGAAGGATGTTTGGTGTCCGATGTCTGCTGCGGCTTCACTGTAGAATTTAGCCCTTCTTTGATGTTTGATAGTGTTTGCCGGAAGACCGATCCTGCGACTCCGCTCAGTACAGGTGACGGGAGGGCTAAGCTGTGGTCAATATTTTAGTGTTTAGCAACTAATCTACTTTTACTTTCATCAAAGCTTTAGATAGATTTGCTTAAGTTCAGGAGATTTGCCGTTTCGGTAATCTCTCTGCCTTCTAGAATAAATTTATCATAGTGATTTGAACTTACATATACCATGGAGTCCCCGACCTCGGCCAGCGTATTAAAACCGTTTGGAAATAGTGTTCTGCCAATGGGATATATCCATGCAAAGTATTTATACCAAGAAAGCACGTGTATAGCTCCTTCCATGGGTTTCATCGCACCGGGGCGATATGCAAAAACCTGCTTGAAGGACAGTTTTTTCAGGTCATTTTCGGTTTTTCCCTTCACTCTGGCCCAATGGGTTTTCCCTTTTTCGGAACTGTCGGTTCCCTGGCCAGATACATAAGTGAAGGTCATCTGGGGATTCAGCTTCGCTAAAGTGGTGGCAAAGCTCAGCGTCAACTCATACGTGATCATTTCGTATTGTTCTTTGCTGATTCCTAGTGAAGATATTCCTGCACAGAAAAAACATGCATCGTAGCCGGTAAGTCGGCTTTCTATAGTGCTTAAGTCAGTTAAATCACCATGGATTAACTCCTCCAGTTTCGGATGTTGGTGACCGTTTGGCTTGCGGCTTATAGCCAAAACTTTTTCTATTTTCGGGTTTTCCAGACAGCGCTGCATGACGCCTTCGCCGACCATTCCTGTAGTTCCTGTTATGATGATTTTCAGTGCCATGAGTTTTTATTATATGTTCGATGTCGGATGCCCGATGTCCGGTGCTGCCTCATCGTAGAGTTTAGCCAATCTTTTGATGGTTGATTAACACTGAAATTGATGCTACACCCGACACCCGACATCGGTCACCCTACACCATAACTACTTCAACTTCACCAGCGGATAGTTCAATCCATTCACCAGATTCTTCACCACTACATACTTGTCGAGGTTTCTAAAGAGCTCTGTAAGATTGCGGAAGCCATAGGATCGTGGATCAAAACTCGGGTCGATCTTTCTCAGAGAAGCCCCGATTTTGGCGATGTGGATTTCCTCCTCCTCATCGGAAGAGATCTCGAAAGCCTTATCTATAATGCTCAGATCCAGTTCCGCGGTTTCTTTTTCAGGCAATTCTTTCTTGACTTCCTCAGTCATCACTACATTTTTTCGTGTGGTACTGACCTGGGATTTCTCCACTTTCTTGGGAGCGGATTTGGGTTTTTCCTCAGGCAATAGGTTTTCTGCATAAGTGAAAATCTCACAGGATTGTACAAAGGCTTTCGGAGTGATCCTTCGGCCTATTCCCATCACAAACAAACCTTCTTCACGGATTCTTTTTGCCAATCCCGTGTAATCTGAATCCGAGGAAACAATGCAAAATCCATCCACACTTTTGCTGTGGAGTATGTCCATTGCATCGATGATCATGGAGCTGTCGGTGGAGTTTTTGCCGGTGGTGTAGGAAAATTTCTGGATGGGACTGAAGGAGTGAAGGTTGATCATCTCCTTCCAGCTGTTCATATGTGGAGTGGTCCAGTCGCCGTAAATTCTCCGGATGGTAGCCTTGCCGTATTTGGAAACCTCTTCGAGTATTTCCTTGATCAGTTTTGCCTGGGCATTATCCCCATCTATCAGGACGGCGATGTTGAATTTGTTGTTTTCCATTTATAAAAATTGAATGTATTCAATCTAAAGCTAGCAATTAATACGCCGAGGTGGGGAATTGGAGAGGGAAAATCCTTTTTAAGAGGAATGTTGAAGGTGAATGTGTTACTCTGCCGCCGTGGTCTGTGTCCTAACAGACCACTTGATGAATGTGTCGCCGTTGTGAGTGCTCACTCACAACTTTCTTCAAGTCATTTAATTAATGTTTCGAAATAACCAAAAATCAAGTGAGTGAAGACACTCACTTGGGCGGTGGGAGATCGAAGGTTACTCGATAGTTCGACCGCCGATGGGGTCGAATGGAATCGTGAGATATTCTTTTAACCATGGGTGCAACCCATGGTTATTGAGAAGTTTGATCCTTTCAGGATCATTCGTTTTTGTCACGATTTTTAAAACTGACCACGAAGTGGTCGAACCTTTCAATAACCGCGGGTGAAACCCGTGGATAACAAGGACTTTGAATAGAGAATAACAACCCTGAAGGGGTTGAACTATTTCTCTGCTATACTGCCGTGGTCTGTGTCCTCACAGACTACTTTTACGATTCCTATAAATAAGTGGGGCGATTACAAATTCCTCTCTTCGCTGTTGTGCATGTCCCCACTCACAACTTTTTTAGCTGTTTAAGAATTAAGTCTCTAATCAAGTGAGTGGAGACACTCACTTGGGCGGAAAATTGATCCTTTGTGATGACCGGCACCGCTGGTCTATCAGTTTAATTGGATTTATTTCTTCCGATTTTACCTGTTATAAGCATTACTGTTCCACCCCCAATAAAACAACCAGATAAAAAGCCAGTTAAATCATTGTAAGGAGCGAAAATCACTCCAATTCCAATGGTTATAAGGACAAGTCCAATAATTCTTATTTTGTTCATAAAGTGTGTGGTTTAGGCCGGTTTTGTGTAGTTCAACTACCATCAATTTAAAGGCTTTACCAAAGGTTCTTATTGATCTGCTGTCAATCATTGATTAAAGTTAGGAGAGATTAACCTCCTGTCCAATCAAGTGTAGCGGCTTCAGTAGCAGCTTCAAATTCTTAAGATTTACCCCTTCAACTTTTCCTCAAAAAAACCAACTGTCCTTTCCCAAGACAAAGTGGCTGCCGCTTCATCGTAGCGGGGAGTGGTATTATTATGAAAACCGTGATTCACATCTGGATACATAAATGCCTGATATTCTACTCCGTTTTCCTTTAGGGCTTCCTCGTAGGCTGGCCAGCCGGCATTTACCCGCTCGTCTAAACTTGCGAAATGCAGCATTAATGGTGTTTTGACCTGGACAGCTTCTTCCGCTGAAGGTTGACCTCCATAGTAAGGCACTGCCGCGCCAAGTTCCGGAATCCGCACTGCCATCATATTGGCTATCCATCCGCCAAAGCAGAAGCCCACCACACCCACTTCTCCCGTACAATTGGGATGGTTTTTCAGGTATTCATAAGCTGCGATAAAATCCTCCAGCATTTCATTTCGGTCTCTTTTGCTTTGCATTGCACGCCCTTCATCGTCATTTCCCGGATAGCCACCGAGTGGGGTAAGGGCATCCGGAGCCAAGGAGATAAATCCTGCCACTGCCGTTCTTCTTCCCACATCTTCTATGTAAGGATTCAAGCCACGGTTCTCATGAACGACTACTACTCCAGGGACTTTGCCGGAAGTACCTGTCGGAGTGGAAAGAAGTCCTTTGATCTTGCCACCTCCTTTTGGAGAATCGTAGGTGACGTAATCCGAAGCCAAGCGGGTATCGTCGGATTTGATCGTGCGGGTATCATCATAATTTGGCATCATCGCACTCATCAGTGCAGCGACAGTGATTCCGCCGACGGCGTAAGTGGAAAGTTTCTCGATGAATTGTCTTCGCTCCAGTTTGTTGTGAGCGTATGCATCGTATAGATCAAAAACCTCTTGGTTGATGTCTTCTTTTCTTAATTCTTGCATGGTTTGGGTTTTATAGTGTTTGTGGTAATTTACTGATTTGCATGAAGTAAATAAATTCGCTCGTGTAATTCTTTAGACGCTAGACATGAGAATCAAGAATCAAGACGTAAGACATAGGAATCTACCGTAACTTTCCCAACTTCCCACCTCCCAACTTCCCGCTTCCAACTTCCTTATATTCTTCCGAACTTGCAACTGCAAATCACTTCTCATTACCTTGGCTTCGAAAGTTCTATTTATCACCCCACCTTTTACCCAGCTGAACACGCCTTATCCGGCGACAGCTTATCTGAAGGGGTACCTCAATCAAATCGGCGTGGCCTCCAATCAGGTAGATCTTGGGATTGAGGTGATTTTGCGACTTTTTTCCAAGGCTGGATTAACCAAAATCTTTGAGGAAATAGACGTAAATCAGGCAGAATTGTCTGATAATACCGCCCGTATAGTGCGTCTGAAGGCTAACTACCTGCGGACAATTGATCCCGTGATTGCTTTTTTGCAGGATAAAAATCCCACTCTCGCCTATAGAATTGCCGAAGGAGATTACTTGCCTGAGGCAAGCCGTTTTGAGCAGTTGGATGATCTGGAATGGGCATTTGGGACACTGGGAATACGGGACAAAGCACGGTATTTCGCCACGCTTTATCTGGAGGATATCGGGGATTTGATTTCTGAGCAGATCGATCCGAATTTTGGGTTTAGCCGCTACGCAGAGCGGTTGGGTATGTCCGCCAATTCTTTTGATGAGATGCAAGAAGCATTGAATCAGCCTTCAGGCCTGATCGATGAATTGCTCTGTGAATTGCTGGAGCAAAAAATCCAGGAGTATGAGCCTACCACTGTGGCTTTTTCTGTGCCATTTCCCGGTAATCTCTACGGTGCTTTCAAGTGTGGGCAATACCTGAAAAGCCATCACCCAGAGCTGGTACTATGGATGGGGGGAGGCTACCCAAATACGGAATTGCGCTCGCTTAAAGAACCCCGGGTTTTTGATTACATGGATTTTATCGTGCTGGATGATGGGGAAGCCCCGATCAGACTTTTGCTGGATCATCTGAATGGGGATATTCCCGTTTCTGATTTGAAAAGGACGTTTACCAGAATTGAAGGCAAGGTCGTTTTTTGCAATAGTAGTCCTGCCAAAGACGTACCTCAGCGGGAAGTGGGAACGCCCGATTACAGCGATCTGCTGATCAGGGATTATTTATCCGTGATCGAGGTGGCTAATCCCATGCATAGACTTTGGTCGGATGGACGCTGGAATAAAATGACACTGGCCCATGGCTGCTATTGGGGGAAATGCACTTTCTGTGATGTATCTCTGGATTACATCGGAAGATATGAACCGATCACCGCTTCGATTCTTTGTGATCGTATTGAGGAGATTATCGTACAGACGGGTGAAAATGGTTTTCATTTTGTGGATGAAGCAGCACCGCCAGCTTTGATGCGGGATCTGGCGATAGAGATTCTCCGCCGGGGACTTTCGGTGGTCTGGTGGACGAATATCCGTTTCGAAAGCAGTTTCACGGCGGATCTTTGCAGACTTTTCCGGGCCTCAGGCTGTATCGCTGTTTCTGGTGGACTGGAAGTAGCTTCTGATCGTTTGTTAGCCTTGATCAAAAAAGGGGTGACTGTCTCTCAGGTGGCTCAGGTGACGAATCATTTTACCCAGGCAGGGATCATGGTTCATGCCTACCTGATGTATGGTTTTCCTACACAGACTGCCCAGGAGACGATTGATTCTTTGGAAATGGTGAGGCAGTTGATTCAGGCTGGAGTGATTCAGTCCGGTTTCTGGCATAGATTTGCCATGACGGCACATAGTCCGGTGGGATTGGACCCAAAAGCTTTCGGAGCAGTGAATCTGATGCCGACAGCAGGTTCTTTTGCCAACAATGATCTTCCTCACGATGACCCTACTGGAGCCGATCACGCGCTTTTTGGAGAGGGGCTGCGCAAATCACTTTTCAATTACATGCATGGTGTGTGCTTCGATGTACCGCTGGAGGAATGGTTTGAGACCAAGGTTCCAAGGACTACAGTTCCGAAGAATTTCATTGCCAATGAAATTAAAAATGAGCCTGCACCCGAGTATAAAGATCGAAACAGAATCTTATGGATTGGAGCCCAGCCGGAGTTGCAAATCTTCGAGGAAGATGAGCTCTCAGAATTGATTTTTTCAGGCAAAAAGGAAGATTTTGCAATGGAACTTCCGCTAGATTTGGGGCAGTGGATATATGAAATGCTGTTGACTGTGGGATATGGACAAAAACTAAATACGTTAAAGCCCATCCGGGAAAATTATGAATCGGCTATTGGGGATTTTGAAGAGCTGCTGGAATCTGAAGTATGGGAAATCCTGAGAGAGCAGGGCTTGCTGGTGTTTTAAAAGCTGGAAGACGGGAGACAGAAGAAGGTCACTTCGGTCACCCGTATTCCGTCCAGTAAAGCAAAGAGAATATTGCTGCTACTGGCATCATTGCGGATAATCACGTTTCTCTTAATACATTTCCAGATAATCTTCTAAACAACATCAGGTCAACAGTAACTTTTTCCCAAGTTGGGAAATGGCTCTTGTCTCAAATCGGGATTTTCTTACTCAAAGGTTGCCTTGAAAAAGCCAACAATTTTCCTGAAAGCTTGATTTTTTGGGTTTACTAATGTGTTTGTAGATGGAAAACTGCTATGGCACAACTTGTGAATTGAAGCCATAGCAATCAGTTAAGAACTTAAATATCCGCAATATGAACAACCTTTTCAAAGGATTAATCGCTGGCTACGGAGCTTATAAACTAGGTGGAGGATGTCTTGGAACTATCCTGGTCTTTGTGATAATTTTCATGCTTTTGGGACAGTGTAGCTAGGCTGTACTAGTTGTCTCTCTAGCTTACTTTGCCCATCTGCGGGTCTGAAATGCTGGCTTTCCCGGTTTCCAGTCTTCCGGCATAGGTGATTATCAGATCCGGATTTTCTTGGGTAGATAGGTGGATTTCATACCATCCATGGGTACTTAGGGTGTCGATTTTCAGGGTTTTTCCGGATCTTGGAGATAGGCTAAGTTCTTCTGTTATTTTCTGATATACTTCATCCCTAGCCAATAGTGTGAGTCGCGAAGAGGAGTGGTTTTTTATTTTAAACTCCAAAACACCCGTGGCTTTTTTGCTTTTAACAACCGGTATAGCACTTACCTCAATGGAAGTGTCAGAATTGTTGCATCTGAATTCTCTATAGAAGCCATTGGGTCCATAAACTCTAAGGTGGATCTTGCCGTTTTCAAATTCTTCAATTGGCCACTCATAAGTGATAGTGTCCCCAGATTTCACAGCGAAAGCCCAGGTTTTCACTGGTTCGAAAGCTTTTGATTTTGAACTAAGGTAGTTTCCAGGTGTATATACATTGAACGCAGACCCTAAGGAATCTTTGCCGAAAATCTTCTGTGAGGCTGAGAAGGCAATGATGAATTTCTTTCCATCAGGACTTAGTTTTCCATCCGCATGCAAGTCATACTTCAATCCATTAGAAGGCTTCGTGCCAGGCTCCTGTGTAGGAAATACCGAGGAGCTACTTGGGTTTTGTACTTCTCTTTTTGCTTCAGCTTCAGATAGTTTTATGAAATTGGTCGGTACGTTTTTGAATTTGGCATTATAGATCTGCTTTACAAATTCTTCCTGATTAATAGGTTCCGCATGTTGGATTTTCTCGCCGTTATAAGGTCTAAAAGCTGAGGTAAGATCACCACTCACAGTTCTTCTCCATGAGCTGATATTCGTTTCTTCAATGGATTTCCCCGTTTTTTTAGAAAGGAACGTTTCCAAAAACCGGATGGTGGAAGTGATGTCAAAGACTTCAGAATTTACCCATCCTCCACGTGACCATGGAGATACTATGATCAGTGGAACCCGGTAACCTAAGCCTACAGGGCTTGTTCTTGCTTCATCGGGTTTGAAACCTGCATTTAACTCTTCCTCCTCAGTGACGAATTCTCCAGCACTGGATAGTCCTTCGGATATTTTACCGTTTGGTTCCTTAGGATTTGGTGGTACGAAGGGAGGAACATGATCGAAATAGCCGTCATTTTCATCGTAATTGATGATAAAGATCGTCTTTTTCCATACTTCCGGATCTTCTGTCAGAATATTCATCACCTCCGAGACATACCAGGCGCCATACCATGGAGCACTTGGGTGATCAGAGAATTTCTGGGGAGCTACCAGCCAGGTGACAGTTGGTAAAGTACCATCCTTTACATCCTTGCGGAATTGGTGAAGTATATCTCCTTTGGGAATCAGGGTCTCTCTAGGCTCCCCATTTTCCTGATAACTGAGCTTTTCTGTCTGATGATAATCCGGATCGCCGGTATTCGTTTGGAAAGCTTTTTTATGTAGGTTCTTAGCATAGTCAGTTAGCTTTTCGAACTCTTCGGCATTCCATTTTTTCAGGTAAACTTCCAGATAGGCCAAGCTATCCTCTTTCTCCTTCAGTTCTTTTTGTAGATCTTCGAGATTGGTAGGATTGCTGGCTATAGTCACCTTTAAAGCAGCGATTTCGGAAGGGAGTTCCTTTTCTCTTTTTTGGAGAAAAAGGTAATGCTCGGGGTGAAAACGCACGCCGAACTGTGAAAACCACTCCAGATTGTTGTCTGTGAAGTTTGCCAAAAGCGACTCGGCTTCACCTTCCAGTTCTGTGGTGATACTGATTTCATTCTGATATACTTTCCAGGAGATGCCATTGTTCTCCAGTAGTTCCGGGAAAGTCCTCCAGTTCCCTTCCTTGGTATAGGTCAGTTCCCCATTTCGGACTTTGGCTTTTTCCCCATCCGCTCTGTGGGTTTTTCCTGTCCAGAAGTAGTTTCTGTTGGTGGTAGTGCCTGTGAGGGCTGCGCAAAAATGCTGGTCACATACGGTGAATGCGTCTGCCAGGGCGTAGTAGAATGGAAGATCCTCGCGACTGTAAAAACCCATTGTCAGTGGAATGTCCTTATAGCCCTTTCCGGGTCTTTTCGCCTCAATCCAGTTGTTGTACTTGCCATCGTTCCGGGCATCCACTTGATTTTCCCAAGAATGTGGGATGTCACTCATCCAGGTAGCATTGGTGTCCTTGATGTCTAACCGAAAAGGGGCGAAGCGGTTTCCATCCTTGTCCGGCTGCAGCCAGACGGGGTTTTGATCAGGAAGAGAGATAGCTCTGGGATCATTGAAGCCCCGGACTCCTTTCATCGTGCCAAAAGAATGGTCGAAGGATCTGTTTTCCTGCATTAGCAAGACCACATGCTCCGCATCATAAAAGGTTGTGCCTGGAGCGGCAGGAATGGCTATAGCACGTTGGATTGCAGCAGGCATAGCACTCCAGATACTTGCTCCGCCAGTGATCAAGGCTGCTTTCTTTAAAAATTCTCTTCTTGAATCGTTCATGTTCCCTGTTCTTATGGGGTAAGTATAGCGACTTTTGTTATTTGAGGACGACTTTTTAGGGTTTCCTTTTTGTTATTGTTTATTGATTTAGATAGAAAGCGAAACCCAATCAGAAACATAACTATTTTCTTGATTAATGGGGACTGGAAAGGGGACATTCCTTTATCCTAAGGGATGAAAAAAAGTTACCCTGGGAAGGCACAAAAAAAGTCCGCCTGAGCGGACTTAATATCAATAGGTGTATTTTACATACACTCGCTTTTGTATGCTTTGCTCATCCGGATTTAGCAGAGGAGGGGCAGCGACAGCATCTGCACTAGACCGCATCATTTCCATTTTGGCATAGTTCATTGGAATAGGCTGAGATTCTAAAGTCACTCTGTGCACCCGGATTGATTTGATTCCCAATGTCTGTGCGATTAACTGGGCTCTGCTTTCTGCGTTCTTCAATGCCTGGGCAAGAAGTTCATCCTCAAGGGATTTCTGGGTCGCTTCAGAAATCTGATAATTTATATTATAACTCATGTCGCCGGCACTTTGGATGGCTTCCACTATTTTCTGAATATCCTCATTCTTACTGTTCGTAGTTATTCTTAGGGTTTGTCTGGCCACATATCCAGAATCCCTGGAGACGTTGCTTCTGTAAATCCGGTTTACATTCACAGAGTAATTATCCGCTATCAGCTTGTAATCTTTGATTTTAGCTTTCTTAAGGGCATCTGATAGGATCTGTGTTTTTTTATTTAGCACATTTACCGCATCGGTGACCTTCATGGCCTTTTCTTCCAGATTGATATGGAAGGCGGCCTCATCGGGTGCGATCTTTTTCTCACTGAATCCTTCCACTTCTAGTAGAGGGACGGTCATATTGTCCTGAGCGAAGACTGGCACTGCGAGACACAAAGCCAGAAGTATAGTTAAGTAATTTTTCATATGTGTTTATAATTGTTTTTCAATGGTCACATGGAATCTCGCATAGTAGATAATCATCCCTTTGTGTGTCGCCTTCGACATGCTCGATTTCATATGTGTTAGGTTAGTTTTATATCCGTATGTTCAAAACCAAAGCCAAATTTAAGTGAGAAGGGTGCCGTTAAGAGAAATTAAGGAATGAGGAGTGAGTGGGCAAATTCTGATAATCATATATTGTGCAGACCATAATCCGAACCCCTTACTTCCACTCCAGTACTTCCATAGTATTCAGTTCGGGGCCTCCACCTCGTTTGGCACTTCCGGCGGCTACATGAAGTTTGCCTTTGTAATAAATGGCCCCTGTACCGTGTCTTCCCTGATTTAAATCTGGTAGCCGTGACCATTCTCCCGACCTAGTATCAAGTACTTCCACTTCAGCATGTGAAGCTTCCTGCATTGTACTTTCTCCATTCATGACAAGCAAATACGACCCTTTTCCAATGGAAGAAGTTCCGCCTCTAGGTGTAGGTAAAGCTGCTTCTACGGTATTCCAAGCGTTTGATGTAAAATCAAAGTAGTCCACTTCAGGAATTACCAGATCTAACACTTTACCGATTTCTGCATGCGAGGTTCTGCCCCCCGCAGCGTAAATCCTGTCCTCTACCAGTACTGCACCAAAGTGATCCCGTGGCCTTGGTGCATCAGGAAGTGCTGTCCATTTGCCGGTTTTGGTATCATATTCATCAAACCAAGGCACAAAATCTGCGTAATGCCCATCCACGATCCCACATACCATGTAAATCTTATCGCCTCTGACCACTATTCCCGCAGATCCTCTACGTCTGTCTTCAGGGATTTCAGCTCCTTCCCGCCAAGTATTGGTTTTGGGGTTGAAAATCAAAAAGTGTGTCAGTGGTGTTTCATGAGGATATCCGCCAGTCAAAGCTCCGATCACATAGATTTCATTCTTAAATGAGATGGCCTGGAAATGATGGAACTCCATTGGCGCATCGGCCAAAGTTTTCCAGGCGTTGGTTTTCGGATCGTATTCTTCGATTGGCTTGATGCCTCTTCCGCCAAGGAGATAGAACTTGCCGTCACATTCTACGAATGAGTTTTCATGTCTTGGCAGAGGATGATTGACGGATTCAACTGTAGTCCAATGACCCTTTGATTGAGAGAAACTTCCAATGGAAATCAGCAAAAACGTAAAAATCAAGAGGTGTTTCATGGGGTTTAAGCTAGGTTTGGTGGAGATATAAATATGCGATTTTGATTAGAAAAATTTAGGTTAACTCAGGTGGTAATTATTTCAACTTTTTAAAGATTGGTTACATATAGCCTAGAATATCTGGAGATTGCCGTGTGGAAAAAAATATCAATAATTAATAATCTTTTACCTCAAGTTTGGCTGCTTTTAAATCCATCTTTCTATTCTTTTTTACAAATTAACGATTTATTCCAATATTGGGTTTGATCGTATTTGGGAATTGATGGGTAGTTGAAAACGGTGACCTTTGTAAAGTTCTCTGTGCATCTAGAGGCTAAAATATAATTAAAAACACGCCACCTGTATTCCTGCAACTGACGTTTAGTGAAATTCCGACTTCAGGAATCGGCCTATTTCTCCAGATCCAGAATATCCCTAATCAGATTGATTTCTGTCATTTCTTCGGATAATCCCTGACCATCACTTGTTGCGATTTTATCCCGAAAAGCCGTCAAATTAGAAATATACCCGTCCAGTGCTGACAGAATATTTCCCTTGTTCTCCGTGAAAATAGGAGCCCACATCGCAGGACTTGATTTTGCCAGACGAACGGTCGAAGCAAAGCCGGATCCCGCCATATCCAGGATGTTTTTTTCATCCTCCATTTTCTGCAAAACAGTTTTGCCCAGCATAAATGAGGAAATATGGGATAAGTGGGATACAAAGGCTAGGTGTCGGTCATGCTCCTCGGGATCCATAAATCTCAATTTCAGATTTAATGCGTCAAAAAGCTGGTAAGCCTTCTCTTTCAGGTTTAAGTCAGTTTTTTCCAGTTCGCATATAATCAACACCTTTCGATCCAGTAAGTCAGTCAAGGCCGCTTTTGGGCCGGAATATTCAGTTCCTGCGATAGGATGGGCAGCGAGGAACTGCCTTCTTTTGGGGTGCTCCGCCACTAAGGCGCAAAGTTTGGCTTTGGTAGATCCCACATCAAAAACCAGAGTGTTCTCCCCAATTTGGCCAAGAGTTTTCAAAAGCAAATCTCCCAACGAATCAGCCGGGGTGGCCAGAATCACAATGTCAGTATCGGCATCCGGTGTATCAGTGACTTTTTGAATGATTCCCAGATTCTGGGCATCGAGTAGGTGCTTTTCATTTGCATCTGTCCCTGTAATCAGGATTTCAGGAAATTTGTTTTTTGCCGCTAAGGCAAATGAGCCCCCTAAAAGCCCAAGTCCGACAATGTGTAATTTTTTCATGTGTTTATAATTGATTTTTAACGGTCACCCCGAATGGTCGGGGCAGGCTATGGAATCTCGTACCTGCCTGTCCGGTAGGCAGGCTCGATTTCATTACTTCAGGCTCGATTTCATTACTTGTTATTTAATGCGGTTAATAGCTTCCAGGATCTTAAACTCTGGCATGCAAAGCGAAAATCTTACATAATCGTCGCCTTCCGATCCGAAAATTTTCCCCGGGGTGATAAATATATTCCTTTCGTAAAGTAATTCGTCCACCACTTGATCTGCTGTCTTTCCCTCTGGCACTTTGCACCAGACAAACAGCCCGGCTGCATTGGTGTCGTATGTGAGGTTCAGTTTGTCAGCCAGCTTCCAGACCAGTTTTCTTCGGCTTTGATAGGTGCTTTGTATATCTCCAAACCAATTTTCTCCCAAATTCAGTGCGGCGATCGCCCCTTTCTGAATCCCCAAAAACATCCCTGAATCCATGTTGCTTTTCACTTTGAGCACCTTTGCTATCCAGTCTTCCCTGCCCACAAGCATTCCGACTCTCCACCCAGGCATGTTGAATGCCTTGCTGAGCGAATTCAGTTCCAGAGCGACATCGTTGGCTTCAGGAATGGATAAAATACTGATAGGTTCCTTGGTCAAGATATGACTGTATGGATTGTCATGTAGAATGACGATTTCATGCTTTTTGGCAAAAGCCACCAATTCCTGCAAAATGGCTCTGCTACCGGGAGCCCCGGTAGGCATCTGGGGATAGTTGATCCACATCAGTTTCACCTTGCTGAGGTCTTGGTTTTCCAGTTCTTCCAGATTTGGTCGGCCTGCTTTTGTAAGGTCTAGCGAATAAAAAACCGGAATGGCGCCCAATAAATTAGTCACTGAGGTGTAAGTGGGATATCCTGGATTTGGTATCAGGACTTCATCTCCGGGATTCAGAAAGGTCATGCTGAGATGCATGATCCCTTCTTTAGAGCCCATCATTGGAAGTACTTGTTTGGTGGGGTCTAAGGTTACGCTGTATTCTCTGGAATAGAAGTTAGCAATAGAAGCCCTGAGTTCAGGGATCCCCTGATAACTTTGGTATCCATGGGCCTGGCTGTTTTCAGCGGTACTTCTCAGTGCATCCACCACCACTTTGTCCGGAGCCAGATCCGGACTTCCTATGCCAAGGTTTATCACAGGTTTGCCTTCAGCAATCATCTGGTTTACCTCACGGAGCTTGGCCGAAAAGTAATATTCCTCCACGCTTCCTACTCGTTCTGCAAAGCCTTTCATGTGTATTCTTATTTTCTACTTTGGTACTCTCCAAAAATTTTCACCTCGCCAAAGCTAGCCCTAATTTCTTCAATTGTCTGTGAGAAAATGGCATGATCTTCAAAAACCAAGTCGAGGAAAAACGCATATTCCCAAGGTTTTTCGATCACGGGAATTGACTGGATTTTGCTCAGGTCTATTCCATTTTCGGCGATGAGCGTCAGAAGTTTGGCCAGACCGCCTTTTTCGTTCAGAATCGTGACTTTGATGGATGCTTTGTTGACTGGTTTTTCTAAATTTACGGCATCTTTCTGTAGTATGATGAAGCGGGTAAAGTTGTTTTTCACCGTCTGAATGTCCGGCGCCAAAATCTCCATCCCATAAATATCAGCAGCTATTGTCGATGCAATCGCCGCTACGCCTTTCCAGTTTCCATCGGCAATATCCCGAGCCACAGAAGCGGTGTCTGTATCTTCCTTGAGCTGTATATGAGGATGCAGCG
The DNA here is from genome assembly GCF_021390545.1 of Algoriphagus sp. AGSA1. GTDB lineage: Bacteria > Bacteroidota > Bacteroidia > Cytophagales > Cyclobacteriaceae > Algoriphagus. The sequence goes on from NZ_JAJUWR010000010.1 coordinate 84,361, forward strand.
CAAAAAATGCCTTGCACTGCAACAAGGCCATAGGGTGGGAGCGCACTTCTCTGATCTCTTGAATGCTCTGCCCTGGAAGGGCCATAAACTGGTGTCCTATCGGTAGATAGTATTCATCACGGATGCTTAGACCATAGCGATCGATGAGATCGTAGTTGGGCAAAATCGCTCCGGCTATTGAGTTTTCTATGGCCATCACAGCAAAATCCGCTTCCCCCCTTGCCACAGCTCTGGCTACAGGTTCGAATGTAGTGAAGTCTAAAATAGATATGTCTTCACCGAAATTGCGCAGTGCAACTTGGTGATGAAAGGAGCCGAGAACTCCCTGAATTGCTATTTTGAGCTGTGCCATTAGTTGTCCTGATTAAGAACGGATATTCCGGCAAGCTGGCAATGCTTCCAAAAGCTTGGGTAAGATTTGTTCACTACAGACGGGTCTTCTATGCTGACACGGGTCTTGGTGAGCAAAGGCATAAAGGCCATAGCCATTCTATGATCTTCGTAGGTATGGATCTTTACCTCAGAAGGCATAGTGACAGAAGGGACTACCTGATATACTTCCGGTTCGATTTCTTTCAGGTCAGCATTGAATTTGGCGAGCTCTTGCTGAAGGGCGAAAATTCTGTCAGTTTCTTTGATTTTCAGACTTTCCAGTCCGCTAAAGATGGCGTTTTGACCTAAAATTGCGCAGGTCACGGCGATAGTTTGCGCCAGATCAGGGCAGTGTGTGAAGTCCCAGTTTTTCAATCCCGTTACTTCTTTTTTCTGCAACAAAACACCTCCGTTTTGGAATGTACTTTTTACGCCTAGTTGTCCCATGATATTTACTACCGCCGAGTCTCCCTGTAGGCTGTTTTCCTTCAGTCCTTCCAAAAATAATTCCCCGGAATCAGCGCATGCCAGCAGACTAAACCAGTATCCTGCTCCTGACCAATCACTTTCCACTGCAAAAGTTGTGGGCTGATACGCTTGAGGCGCTATGCTGATCCTATTTTCTTGCCATGAATAGCTTATGCCAAATTGCTTCATAGTATCCAGCGTCATTTCTATGTAGGATCTGGAGCCTACTTTCCCTTCCAGCACAATTTCCAAGCCTTGCGGTAGCAAAGGGGCAATCATCAGCATGGCTGATATGTATTGGCTAGAGACGTCTCCTCGGATGTTCACAGTTTTACTTTTCTGCTCAGCTAGTCCATGTACAGCCATCGGAGGATAGCCCTCCACGCCTAAATAATGGATCTCAGCGCCCACAGTTCTCAGTGCATCCACCAAAATCCCGATCGGCCGCTCACACATACGAGCCGTTCCGGTCATTACTTTATTTTGGTTGGTGACTGCCGCATATGCTGTCAAAAACCGCATGGTCGTGCCAGCATCCAACACGTCAAAAACCGGCGGGTTTTTCTTCAGCAAGCTGATCATCGTCTGCGTGTCCCTGGCTTCCGCTAGGTTGCTGAGTGTGTTTTTTCCTTTAGTCAGTGCATCTATAATCAGGACGCGATTGGATTCACTTTTGGAGGAGGGGAGAGGGATGTGGGTATGGGTGAAATCTGATTTTTGAGCCAGATGAATAACTTCCATGGTTTCGGTTTTCAAGGGACTGAGTATTAGGAATGAGATAGGTTTTGGTAATAATGTATGGCTTCACGGATCTCTTCCCTGGTGACGGGAATATTATAGGTGCATTCGCCAATCGAACTTAGCAAAGAAAACATGAGCTCTTTGCCTTCATTTTTTTTGTCTTGCAGGCAAAAATCCAGCACTGGGATTAAATCGCTTTCCTGGATTTCTATTTTGCCGTACACTTTCAGTAAAGCCTCCTGAATCTGTTTCAGTTCGGCCATAGAAAGGTCTAATTTCTTATGAGACAGCCAGGCTTCGCAAATCATGCCTACAGCAATGGCTTCTCCATGTAATAGATGTCTAGGGCCATCGAGAAAATAGGTTTCGAAAGCATGCCCGATCGTATGCCCAAAATTTAGGATTTTCCTAAGTCCGGCTTCTTTTGGGTCTTCTTCTACCACCGCTTTTTTTATCCCTACAGAATGGTGGATCAGTGGAGTCCAATAGGAATTTGCCCAGTTGTCAAAATCCAGGCTTTCAAAATACACTTTATCTCTGATCAATCCATGCTTGATGATCTCAGCATAACCAGAACGAATCTCCTTTTCTGGCAAAGATTTCAGGAATTCTGATGCCACAATGACCGTTTCTGGTTCATTGAATACTCCTAGATGGTTTTTCAGTCCTTCAAAGTCCACGCCCAATTTACCACCCACGCTGGCATCTACTTGGGAAAGTAGGGTAGTCGGCATATTGATAAATCGGATGCCTCTTTTGTAAATACTTGCACAAAAACCGCCCATATCACCCAGCACCCCTCCACCTATATTCAGAAATAGGGCTTTTCGGTCAAGCTGGGCTTCAGTCATAGCTGCCCAGATTTGCATGCAGGTAGCGATGGTTTTGTTTTTTTCACCCGCATCAATAGTGAAAAAGGTAGTGTTGGAAGGGAAAATTTCCTCTACCAGAGGAAGGCAATGTTCCTTGGTGTTTTCATCTGTGAGAATAAAAAGGCGGGAAAATCTGATTTCGCTGAGAACAGCGGTCAGATCCACGGATGCCTTTTCAGAAAAGATAATTGGCTTCACGAAGAATAGAGTTTGCTAAGGCTGAAATTAAACTGAAAAAGTCTAAGGGGAGAGGGATCCTTCCCCTCAGACTTGAATAAGCTCAGTAGTATGAATTTACTGTTTTTGCCTAGCTGCTTTCATCTCAAAACATGTAGGAATTGAGAAGTATATGTAAGCACAGCTAGTTAAATTTATTTTTTAACCGGATCAGCCTCTCTCAGCTGCTTCTCCTGACGCTTTACTGACTCCTCATGGATACAATAGAGCAACTCACGCATAAACTTCTCGCTAAGGTTTTTGGCAACTCCCTTTGCGGTACGTCCTTCCATCACTTCCTTCCAGCGATCAGACTGAAATACGGATAAGTGGTGCTCTCTTTTATGTGCTCCGATCTGATCGATCACTGCAAATCTTTCCTGAAGAATATCCAGCAATTGATCGTCCAAGTGATCTACCGCTCTTCTTAGATCATTCAGTCTTTCGCTTGGCTGCTCAGATTCCAGCGGCTTCTTGAAGTCGATGGCTGCAATGATTTCCTTTAATCTTGCCGGGGTCACTTGCTGCTTGGCATCGGACCATGCATTGTCTGGATCATGGTGTGTCTCGATCATCAAGCCGTCTAAACCGAAGTTCATCGCTTTCTGGGAAATCTCCAGGATGCCGTCTCTTTTGCCCACGATATGGGATGGGTCATTGATTACTTCCATGCCAGTCCACACCCGCTTCAGGTGCATTGGCATAGACCAGTTTGGTTTATTTCGGAATCGTTTGTCGTAGGCGTCAGAGAATCCTCTGTGGATGGCAGCAAGTTTATCCAATCCCACAGCGTGGAATCTTTCCAAAGCCCCCATCCATAGATCGAGATCTGGATTCATCGGATTTTTCACCATTACGGGTATATCAGATCCTTTGAGTGCATCTGCAATCTCCTGTACCGCGAATGGATTGACGGTAGTTCTTGCGCCTACCCACACGACATCCACATTGTTTCTTAGAGCTATTTCAGCATGGGCTGCATTTCCCACTTCCACTGTGATCGGGATATTCAGATGATGACGGACGATTTCCATCCACTTCAATCCCTCTTCACCTATGCCTTCGAAGCTTCCCGGTCTGGTTCTTGGCTTCCATATCCCTGCACGGAACATAGAAGGAATCATGTTGTTCTCTTTCATTTCCAAACAGATCTTTTCGATCTGCTCTGGGGATTCTGCGGAGCAAGGTCCTGCGATGATGGTGGGTCCGGTCAGGCCCAAGCCCCAGTCTTTGATTTGTTTGTGTGCTTTCATATGATTATAATTTGATTTTTATTGGCCATATGGAATCTCGCATGGTTTATAGTCATCCCATTTTGTGGCATTTTTCGTCATGCTTGATTTCATAACTTTCTGAGCATTAAATAAAAAAAGCCCGACTCTCTCGAATCGGGCTTTATGTGTTTATATTTTCTTTTAGTTTTTGGCTAGGCAATACACAGCACCGATTCGATTTTGGCTTCGAAAGTAAAAGTAAAAGAAGGTAAAATACGTCGCTGCTGTTTTTAACATGTGCCAAATGTACAAGACCAAATTTTAAAAACAAAATAAATTTTCTTCTCTTTAATTAACATTCCCCTAATACCTAGCTGAATTCTTTGTGTTTTGTGTAATTCTAAGCCTAAAAATGAGGTGCTGCGAAATTATATTCTGTTAATGTTTTGAAATTTTTAGAATTATTCCAGGAAAAAAATCAGGAAAGTACTTGATAATGAGTGTACTCTGCCAATTCTCTGTCAGCCGCTTTGTTCAACTGTCTTTTTGGATCGAGGAATAATGGTGTTTTTTGCTGGATACTTTTCCATATAAAGCCATGAATAAGAACAGGTAAGTCTTGACTCATTTATCAAAAGGATACCTGTCCTAAAGTAGTTTTTTTGATATCTTTGCAGCCTTATTTGAGGATTATGCCCGCCCAACCCAATATTTCTTTTGAGAATTTAAAAGTAGCCTTTGCGTCCAAATCAGATGCGGAGCTAAAAAGGATGTATCTCGTCTTTGCCTTGCTGAACAATAAAACGGTATCAGATATAGGCATTGGCTTGACTCATTTTGCACTAAGGTTTCGTCTTCCGATCAAGTGGATAATGAAGCGGACCATGTTTGGACACTTCTGCGGAGGTGAGACGATAGAGGAAAGTGTGGAAGATTGTAAAAAACTGGCTGAATATGGGGTGGAATCATGTTTGGACTATTCTGTGGAAGGAAAAGGTGACGAGGAGAGCTTTGAAAAAACTACCCTGGAAATTCGACAGACCTTGATAGAATCCGCCAAAACTGATTACCTGCCGTTTGGTGTGGTGAAAGTCACAGGCTTGGGGGATTATCATATTCTGACCAAAGTCCAAGCAAGGGAAAAGCTTTCCCAAGCCGAAGAAGAAGCTTTCCAGCGATGCAAGGCGAGGGTGGATTTACTTTGTAAAACAGCCCATGATCTGAAACTGAAAATCCTCATTGACGCCGAAGAATCATGGTTTCAGGATGTTGTGGATTCCTTGACCTATGAGGCAATGGAAAAGTACAATAAGGAGCGTTGTGTGGTTTATAATACTTTTCAGATGTATCGTGCGGATATGCTGGGAAGATTGAAGGAAGCTAAGATGCTGGCTGAGGAGCTTGGCTTTAAGCTGGGCGCAAAGCTTGTAAGGGGGGCATATATGGAGAAGGAACGTGAGCGGGCGGAGGAACTTGGATATCCAAGTCCTATCCAGCCGGACAAAGCGGCCACAGACAGGGATTATGATGCAGGGGTGGAATTCTGCCTGGCTAATCATCAGCTGGTCTATCTAATGAGTGGCTCGCATAATGAGAACAGTAACTTGTTAGTCGTGGAGCTGATGGATAAATTTGGGATTGATCCCAAGTCAGATCAGGTTTTCTTTGGTCAGCTGTATGGAATGAGTGACAACATTTCCTTCAATTTGGCCAATGCGGGCTATCGCGTATTGAAATATGTGCCGTATGGCCCTGTGGAAAAGGTAATGCCATACCTGACACGCAGAGCGGCAGAGAACTCCAGTATAGCGGGACAGAGCAGCCGGGAGTTTGAGTTGATCAAGCGGGAATTAATAAGACGGAAGAGGAGTAAGTGAGCAGTGGGCAGTGTCCAGTCACAGTGGTTCAGTTATCATTGATTTAGGCAACAGTTTGGTCAGGCTGAGCGGAGTCGAAGCCCCCTTGAGTAGAAAGTAGTAAATAGTAATAGATGAAAGGTAGAAGGTTGAAAAGTGGCAATGTTGAAAAAGTTGAACATACACCTGACATCGGATATCAGTCACCTAACAACACATAGGACAACAAATTTCAAATCAATACAATGCAACTTTTAAGCGAACAGGAACTTGAGCGTCGTAAAGACCGGGAAGAATTGATGAAGCTGGGGATAAATCCATATCCGGCAGAGGCATTTCCTATCAATGTCACTGCGGAAGATATTCATAGAAACTATGAAAACCGGAAGAACGACTATAAGGGGGTTTCCATCGCCGGGCGATTGATGAGCCGCAGGATTATGGGCTCGGCTTCCTTTGGGGAGATCCAGGATGCTACCGGACGTCTGCAATTCTATGTACGAAGGGATGATATTTGTGAAGGAGAAGACAAGACGCTTTATAATACTGTTTTCAAAAAGCTCTTGGGTATAGGTGACTTCCTGGGTTTGAAAGGGTATATTTTTACTACACAGACAGGGGAGATCTCGCTCCATGTGACGGAACTGACTGTGCTTTCCAAAGCTGTGAAGCCTCTTCCCATCGTGAAGAGAGATGAGGATGGCAATGTGCACGATGGATTTACAGATCCTGAACTCAGGTATCGTCAGCGCTATGTGGATCTGACAGTGAATCCTGAAGTGAAGAAAGTTTTCATCACTCGCTCAAGAATCATCACGCAAATGCGTCGCTATTTCGACGATCATGGATGGTTGGAAGTGGAGACCCCGATTTTGCAGGCGGTTCACGGAGGTGCCGCTGCACGCCCTTTCAATACACACCACAATACCTTGGATATGCCTCTCTATTTACGTATAGCAAATGAGCTTTATCTTAAGAGATTGATTGTTGGGGGATTTGATGGGGTGTATGAGTTTGGGAAGATGTTCCGAAATGAAGGCATGGACCGCACGCATAACCCGGAGTTTACCTCCATGGAGATCTACGTGGCTTATAAGGATTACATCTGGATGATGAAAATGGTGGAAGAGATGATCGAGCAGGTGACGCAATCAATCCATGGCAAAACCAACATCACAGTTGGCAACCACGAAATTGAATTTGCCGGACCGTATAGACGACTGACCATGTATGACTCCATCAAAGAATACGCAGGCGTGGACGTAAGTAAGATGGATGAAGCAGGATTGCGCAAAGTCTGTGCGGAAATGGGAATAGCAGTGGATGATTCCATGGGTAAGGGCAAACTGGTGGATGAGATCTTCGGGGAGAAGGTGGAGGCTAACTTGATCCAGCCTACTTTCATCACGGATTATCCTATAGAAATGACTCCATTGGCCAAGAAGCACAGAACTGAGCCTGGGTTGGTAGAGCGTTTCGAACTGTTTGTGAACGGCAAGGAGATTGGAAATGCCTACACCGAGCTAAATGACCCGATCGATCAGCGTGAGCGTTTTGAAGATCAGTTAAAGCTGGCTGAACGAGGTGACGACGAAGCCATGGCCATGGATGAGGATTTTCTCCGTGCATTGGAATATGGTATGCCCCCTACCTCAGGTCTGGGTATAGGTATAGACCGACTGACCATGCTTATGACCAATAATACCACAATTCAGGAGGTATTGTTCTTCCCTCAGATGAGACCGGAGAAAAAACAGGTAGAAACGACCGAAGAGGAGAAACTGGTGTTGGATTTACTTAAGAAAGAGCATCCTATAGACTTGACCAAGCTGAAAGATCAAACCGGGCTAAGCAACAAGAAATGGGATGTGGCCATCAAAGGTTTGACCAAAAAGGAACTGGCCAAAGTCCAAAAGGACGGTGATCTGCTGACGGTTCATCCGCTTTGATAGAAATTGGAATTGAAAACCGGGCTGAGAGGCTCGGTTTTTTTGATATTAGCCACGAAGTAAACACAAAGGCATTTGCCGTTATGAGTGTTTTCACTCACAGCTAACTGATATAGGGTTTACAATCTTCGGTTGGAAGTTTATTTAACCCGCATTATGCATTAGCATTTCTATTGCGCCCAATAATTGCTTCAAAATCAGTCACTGCGTTGCAATTTTCGACTTCACCATAGCGTTGCTATGCCTCAGTCTCCAAACAGCCTGATTTTATCGCAATTATTGGTCTCTTAACGAAACCTAATGCAAAATCCGGGTTTAATTCGGTAGTGAAATGATTGAGTGCTTCCTAATTCATGGATAAAGCAAATTATTTTGGGTATTGAACATGTGAGTGGAGACACTCACGTGGGCGCAGACTAACTGATCCATCCATTTCATGGTGGCTATTCATTGTTCGGATGCCTCGCAGTCATCCCTTATTGTTTTCACCTGATAATACCTCTGATCCCTAAAGGATCAAACTATGAATAGCCATGGGGGCAACCCATGGAAATGATGAGTTTGAATGAGATTGGATCAAACCTGAAGGGCTTGGACTTATGAGTAGCGATTTATATCCGAGGTGTTTTGTTAACTAAGGAATATGGCAACAGTGAATGCCTCCACTCACGGTTTTCTTCAAATAATATTTTCTTTTCTTGGATAGAAAGAACCACTTTTGTAAGTGAAGAGCACTACTTTTATCCGGTTAGTAAAAGGGCTGAATTTTCTTCACTGATTAAAATCTTACCGTTAAATACATGAACCTATGAGAACTTTCAAGGACATTTTTAAGCTATGTTCAGCAGCGATACTTGTAAGTTTAAGTGCATGCGCAACCAACCCTGTTACAGGCAAAAAGCAGGTTGTATTTATGTCTGAAGCTCAGGAAGTAGCCATGGGGAAACAGTCGGACCCTGAAATAGTTGCCTTTTTTGGGCTATATGAAGATGCCAAGCTTCAGGAATTTATCACTGCCAAAGGAAATGAAATGGCAGCAATCTCCCACAGGCCAAACTTGGAATACGAATTCAAAATTGTGGATTCTCCGGTCATCAATGCCTTTGCAGTCCCAGGTGGTTACGTGTATTTCACACGAGGAATTATGGCGCATTTCAATAATGAGGCGGAATTTGCGGGCGTGTTGGGTCATGAGATTGGTCATATTACGGCAAGACACTCGGTGATTCAGCAGCGGAATCAGTTATTCAGTCAATTAGGGCTTTTGGCAGGGATAATTTTGGTGCCGGAGTTGGGTCAGTTTGTGGATCCATTATCCCAAGGAATGCAACTGGCTTTATTAAAATTCGGAAGGGATGCAGAGCGTCAGTCGGATAAATTAGGTGTTGAGTATTCTTCGAAGATAGGATATGATGCCGTTGAAATGGCAGGCTTTTTCGAAACACTCGAAAGGCAACAAGGAAATTCAGGAGCAAGTGAAATCCCACCTTTTCTCTCAACCCACCCTTCTCCTGACGAAAGGAATGCCACTGTGGAAAACTTGGCGAGAAGCTGGCAGCAGAAATCAGGCATTGCCAAATTTGAGGTAAATAGAGATAGTTATCTGCGGAAAATTGATGGACTGGTAGTGGGTGAAGATCCGAATCAGGGATTTGTGGAGAACAATACCTTTTACCATCCGGTGCTGAAAATCCAGTTTCCGATTCCAGCTGCCTGGGGTCATCAAAACACTCCTCAGCAGTTTCAAATGGCACCTAAGACAGGAGATGCGATTATGATGCTCACGTTTGCCCCAGGGGCTACATTGGAGGAAGCTGCAAATGCAGTTTTGGAAAAGTACAAGCTCACCAAGGTAGAATCTAAGAAAGAGACTATCAATAAACTGCCTGCTCTAGTCATGGTGGCCGATCAAAAGCAGGAGCAGGGTACCATTCGTGTTCTTTCTACGCTTATTCAGTTTGACGGGAATATTTACAGCATGATGGGGATTGCAGACCTTGCAAAGTTTGACTCGTATCAGCCTCTTTTTCAAAAGACCATGCGGGATTTTCAGGAATTGCGTGATTCAGAGAAACTTAATCGGAAGCCTGACATTATCAAAATCAAAACCGTCCCTAATCAGATGACCTTACAGGCAGCTTTCCAGCATTTTGGTATGTCAGCTGAGCGCTTTGAAGAACTCTCCCTTCTCAACGGGATGAAGTTGACAGATCAAGTTGACAAAGGCATTCTGATCAAAGTCATCGGAAAATAGCAGGCATCCCGAAGGACTCAATTAGTATCCTCTTCCTTTCCAAACCATACCACTGCATAACCTTTGTGAATGCTCATCCCAACGGCTTTCCATGGGCTGATCCAGATTCCTCCGTTGATCATCACATCATTGTGCCCCTGACTATTTTTCCAGCCAGTGAAAGCGCTTTCTGCGGTGGCTACAAATCCTTCTGAACCCCCGTGTGCAATTTCAAACCCACTCCCTTTATAATTAGTAAGTTCTGAGGGTTTTTTCCACATGCATTCGCTTTGCGAGTGATCTGGTGTATAACAGCAAGAAGACCACTTATCGCTTTTTGACCAGCTATGTGGATTACAGTTACTGTCAGCATCAGGGTTATTAACCACGAGATCGTAAGTGTGCCACTGGGCAACCAGGGTCAGGGACTTTGATAAAGGGATAGCGGAGAGCCCTTTTCAGGTCAAAAAAAATCCTTACCACATAGTCAAGCATCACGATGATCCATTTATAGGACTGATCCCGTTTATTTCATCGGGAGAGCAGGTCGGTCGAAATAATTTGGTCGGTAACGCTCTATGAGAACGCTTGGTGATCTTATTGCTACAGGAAATCTTAGTATTAGGAAAAAGATTTAGTTGACCTCTAAAGGTTTTTGTTCACGACCAGTTCATAGAAAAAGTCCTTATAGCTGGCACCGATCAGAATGAACTCTTCCTTGGTCTTCATCTTAACCCGGTTTCTACTGATGTTTTCGATTTTGTCTATGGAGATAATGTGTCGCTTATGAACTCTGACAAAACCTTTTGAGAAGAGGGAAGTTTCGTAATGCTTTATGCTGCTCAAGGTTAAAATCGGCTTCAATTCGTTCAGCAAGTGGATTTTGACATAATCTTTGTAGCTTTCCAAAACCACAATGTCTTTCAGGTTGATTTTGATGGAGGAATATTCAGATTTCACAAAAATGTAATCCTGTGAATCATTCAAGGTGAAATTTGAAGAAGAAGCCTGGGGTATGGGCATATTTATACCTGCTGCCATAAGTTTATTTACAGCCATGAAAAACCGTTCGAAACTGAATGGCTTCACGAGATAGTCAACAGCGTTGATTTCAAATCCCTTCACGGCAAAATCACTGTATGCTGTGGTGAAGATCACTTTGGGCTTCACCGGTAGATTTTCATAGAATGAAATCCCATTGATATCAGGCATATTGATATCCAGGAATACCAAATCCACAGACTGTGTCAAAATCACATTCATCGCTTTCAGTGGCGAGTCGAACGTTCCTATCAATTCCAAGTTGGGGAATTTGTTAATGTAATCCGCTACTACATCGATAGCCAGTGCCTCATCATCGATCACTATACACTTGTAGTTCATTTTTTGATAGTCAGAAAGCTTTTGAATAGGTTGTTTTCCCGTTTTTGTCGGAAGGAGTATTTTCCGGGGTAGATCAATTCCATCTGATTTTCCAGATTTTTGATCCCCAGTCCCACATGTCTTTTTTCTGCGGGATCTTCAAACTTCTTAGTAATGCTGTTGATTACTGAGAATCTCAATTCACGTTCGTTTTCCTCCAGTGAAATGAGAATGAATGAAGGAGTTAGATAGCTGACGCCATGTTTGAAGGCATTCTCCACCAAAGTCATCAGGATGAGCGGCTCAATAAGTAAATCCTTGTTTTGTATGTTTACATTGAAGTTTATATTCGGCGCATTTTCTTCAGTGAATTTCAACTTCTCCATTTTGATGTAATTGTGGATAAAGTCTATTTCCTGTTTGATAGGGATCTTGCTTTTGCCTGCTTCATAGAGGACATGCCTCAGAATATCCGAAAGCAGCAAAATAGCGTTTGTTGTGTCCTCTGATTTTTTCCGGGCCAGCGCATAGATGTTGTTTAAAGCGTTTAGGAGGAAATGTGGGTTTAGCTGGGTTTTCAGGAAATTGAGTTCCCCGATGGCCTTTTGTTTCTCCATTTCATCATTTCTTGTCCGCTCGTTGTCGAAAAGCAGGAGTACTTCGAATGCTGTGCCCAACCCTAAAAGCAGGAAATATCGGAAAGTGAATGATAGGGTTCGGAAGAAAAAGGGGGGGAGCGGAAATAGGAAGCCTTGTGGCTTTGGGGAGGGTGCTATTTCTAATTTATCAAACTGATTCCTCTTTATACTGATCATGTGATAAGGATCCCAAAGGTAATAGTCAATCAAGTGATGGATACTAAGTGAGGCCAACAATAGAATAAGAACGCTAAGGAAGTACCTGCGATAGGAGCGTTTCTCAATGTACTTAGGTATTAATATCGCAATGTTAAGAATGTAAAAAAGCACCAGATTGATATTCGTCAGGCTGATATTTATCATATTGCCTCCTGGAAGTGGTCTGGAGAAAGAGGGGATTGATTGGGAAAGTAGCACCCCGATAATCAGTAGGTGTACGATCCCTTTCAATAGTTTCCTTTGTTCCATGTTTGGTGCAGTTAGATCAAGTTGCAAATGAAACTGGGTCAGGTCTTTCCATAACAACATGAAGAGTTGTTTTAAGAAAAATTAAACCTTGGGACTAGTGCAGTGTTAACCAAAACCTGTCAGGCTTGTACCATCGACTTTTGATAAGTAAGTAGCTTCTAATGGCAAAACCTGACAGGCTTATCCTGTACTTTTTACACTTAACATAGCACCTGGTTTAATCGTCGTCGTCTGAATCTTCAAACGGAAGGAATTCCCAGATGTCATCAAATCGCAAAGCGGAACTTCTTCCAAGCAAGACGAAAGCCCTGTTGCCGTCAGAAAGGACAGAAGCCCCGGTTCTGGCTGTTCCTTCAAAGGCGGTTTTGTCTTCCCAATCATCCAATATAGGATCGTATTCCCATGTTTCTGAAAGTAAGGATCCCTGGGTTCCTGTCGCTATATATCCCAGCGAGCCTATGCTGAATCCGACCCCCTCACTTCTTGCGATGGTATAATTGTCATCTTCATCCAAGTCACCTTTTTGAGTCCATGTTTCAGAGGTTCCGTCTAAAGCCCAGAAATCATACTCATATGAGCCATTGTTGATACCACCACCAATGTAGGCTACATCATTGATTACAAAAACAAATGCTCCCTGTCGCTTTGCTCCGCCCATACTTATAAATGAACTCCAAGTATCAGTCTCAGGCTGATACTGCCAAAAATCTTTCTGCTCGCTTCCATCAAATCCGGTACCGATGTAGCCTTTACCAGCTAATTCAAACCCAATTGCACTATATCGGGCAGTCCCCGGAAAAGAGCTCACCTCACTCCAGATATCAGTTTCTGGGTCATAAGACCAGAAATCCCCAAGTCTGTTTCTACCGTCATATCCTGTGCCATAATAACCTTTAGAGCCTATGGTAAAAGCCACGGCATTGGATCGGGCTGTTCCGGGGAAATCAGCTCTTCTGACCCATGAATTCTGTGCAGCATCATATTCCCATACATCCCTGGTGTACTCATCGCCCGTGTAGCCACCCACGACGAAATGTCTGCTGCCCACACTGAATGAAGATGAGTTGGATCGGTTGTTCCCTTCGAAATAGGATCTTCTTACCCAGTTTCCTTCGGTGGTAGTATCTTCTGCGTCCTGACAGGAAAAGAGTGGGACTAGCATGATCAATGCTGCCAGAGTTGATAATAGCCAATTTGGTTTTTTCATAATCTTAGTTTAAAGGGATAATTGTGATTTCTAATTTTGATTTGTATTGGGTGTTGTTTTCGCCTACCACCAAATAGCCCATATTGAATGAGGTGGATGAAGGGACATCGAGCCAGAGCCCATCTGTTTGCCGACTGCCCGAAATTTGACTTTCGACAAAGTCTTTGACAGGGATTTTGAAGTAGGTGGCTTCTTGGAAAATCTCATCAAAAGAGGTGAGGGTGGCTTGAGTCAGGTAAGATTGGATGTTGTTGTTTTTATCCATCACATATACATCTAATTCATGCAGGGGCTGATTGAGCTTTCCGTCATAGGTGGCTTTTTTGACAGGCATGTAGAGATAAGCTTCCGAGATATAATAGTCATAAGGTACATCTCCGATGTAGGCTAGATCACCCAAGTCAATCCGTATTCCGCCAAATCCCAGATCATCTGCGAGAACAAGATCTTGACTTTCTTCAGAGGGAAGGGCGGTGTAATTCTGCGATGCAGAGAAGGGGGTATTTGATCGATCGACTTGCAGATGTGTATAACCCAGAGCATATTCGCCAATGGGAATTTTGTACTCATCACTGTCTTCACGAAGCTCTAAAGGAGTTTTATGGTAGAGTGAGAGGTAAGATTCTTTAGAGACTAGCATCAGTGGGCTCTGACCTGTTACTTCCAGCATAAACCCGGGGAAAAAGTCCAGAAAATCTTCATTGTCCTCAAATATTTTGTCCGATCCTTTGGCTTTTTCCAGCAGTTCCATTCCAAATTCCATCGGTAAAGTGATCCTGATCGAATCCCGCGAAGGAAGGTATTGGACTTTAGTCGTGATCAGTGGATTGCTGTAAGTGCCGAAGGTCTCAAAGTCGTAAAATACATCATCATCGTTTTGATATTCCAACCGCTGTGAGAGTTGGTATATGTTAAGGTCAAATTCAGGTAAGGTGTCGAAATGTGAGGCATCTATTTTTAAGACAAATACAATAGAATCCAATAGGGTGTTATCATCAAATCCGGTGACAGTGCTGCTCAATGAAAATTCGAAATATGGATTTGCTTTGACCGTTCCTCTGTATGGATCCGTATTGTTTCCCAAAAGAAAAGTCTCCTGTGTACTGGTGACCATACTGTCTTGAAAATAGCTGGAATAGGAAATTTCAGTGAGCTCTATTTTATGGATAGAGAGATCATCTTCGATATCTACTTCAGGAATTCCCTCTAAAAAGCTATTTTCATAGCAAGAACATAGGATTATAACCAGCAAGCTGAATGCTATTCTGGGCTTCATATTTTTTTGTTTCAAAATTATCTTCCCTACTATGGATATAATGAGAAAGTAGAACAACGGGCAGATTGTCTAGAGGAAAAGCTATATCCCATCTACCAAATGAGAGGGGGTGAGTATTGAACAGTATGGTTCTACGTCTGGATAATTTACTCTTTTATCTACAAAAACCGGCTGTTCCTCTAGATTCAGCCTTACACTTACTTGTTGTATATAGCTTGCATTCAAAAATGTAAAGATGAGTAAATACTTTCCATGCTTGTTGATTTGTTTTTGGCTTATGTCCGCGACCTTAGGCATGGCTCAGCGAGGCCATGGGTCATTGTATTCTACCATAGGCCTGGGTTTGCCTACCTATGATAATTATGGACTTGCCAAGCGCCTAGGAGGAGTGGGGGCAGGGGTAAGGTCCCCGTATTTCCTAAACACCATCAATCCTGCTTCGCAAACTAGCATAGGACTATCACATACCTTTATCCTTGATGTAGATGTGTCCTACAACCAACAAAGAATCGCAACTGGAAATGAGACCATCTCTAATAACTTTTCTAACCTCAATTATTTCAATATGTGGTTTCGACTTTCTCCGGAATCAACAGTTTCATTGGGCTTAAGTCCGGCTACGATCCAAGACTACAGCTATTCCGACACCTATTATTTTGAAGGAATGGCCGATAGGTACACAAGGATATTTAAGGGCTGGGGAAATATCAATAAAGCATATTTCAATTTTGCTACTAGTCTCAGTTCAAGGATTTCCGTAGGAATTAGACCATCGTTTCTCTTTGGGAATTTCCAAAAAGAATCAACCTACCTAGATCAATATGGGGCTGGATTTCTATATGATAGGAATAATTCATATACAGGATTGGGTGCGGAAGGAGGTATTCAGGTCGATATACTACAAAATGAAAAGCATACTCTCACCTTTGGAACTTCTGGGCAGTGGTATTCCAAACTTGAGGGGACAGGTACTTCCCGGGTGGAAAATTATCTGGAGCAGGACGTTCTGTATGAAGCGGATGAAGTAGAATTGGATTATCAGCTTGGCAACACTGTTCGTTCAGGACTTTCTTTTCAAAACAAATCTTGGACAATTGGAGCTGATGTTCTTTATGGATTTCCTGCAACAGACGAAGATTACGGCATTTCCAATCAAGTGTATAGTGTCGGAGCTGAGTTTGTTCCCAGTTTTTTCGACTCAGAATTTATTAAACAAATGAGCTTCTCACTTGGAGCGAATTACGATACGGGGTCCATTATGATCGAAGGAGCCAAAGTCTCCTCTTACGAAGTGAGTTCCGCTATCGGAATACCCCTCAATAGATCCAGTAGATTAGCTATAGGCTATAAGTATAGAAATATGGGGGATGTCGATATTATTTCCAAAGAGTCTCTGAACACAATTACACTTAACTTCAGTTTTGGAGATACTTGGTTTTTCCGTAGAAAATTCGAATGACCCCGATGAAAAAAAAATTAGTAGTGCTGCTCATGCTGCTTGCGAATAGCTCAATTGCCCAAGAATTGGATGGAGAAAAAGTGTCTGGTTTTTTCCATTTGCCTGTTGAGAACCTGCTGGGTATCCTGGATTTCAATATGGAAGAAGTTGCAAAGCGCTTGCACCTGAAAAGCCAATCTTCCGAATACAAAAAAATGGATCGTATTATCTCTTGGTATCAAGTTAAAACAGATAGTATCTATACTGCGAACAAACCGCAGTTGGTAGCCATTGAAAATTCCTATTGGGCAAAAGTGGCAGCGATAGATGACAGGAATGACTTTGACAGGGTGTTTGCCGTGGTGAAGGAATACACAGATGCGGTAAAGCCCTACAGTCCGCCAATTCAAGCTTTGGAACTGGAGGTAGGTAATTGGATCTCGACATTTTTGAGTGAGAGACAATATGATAAATGGGAAAAGTATCTCGCAAAGAAGCATAAAAAAAACAAGCCTAAAACCCCGATGCCTATGAGTGGGCCTCCGATTGGGGATTTATGAAGTATGATTCCCGAAAGGATACCAATAGCCATAATTTCTTTATTTTATAGGCTGGATGACCGAGAAGTGATGCCAATCTCTTGATGCCTGGGCCGGTCTCATTAGAATTACAATCTCATGTCCTTTAGAATACGGGATAAATAGACAGTTATGGACTAATAAACCAGGATGGATTGATTGTCGTCCGTCTTGGCAACTTAGACTCGTAAGTTTCTTTTTACCCAAAAAATAGTCATGGTCAATCAGGCCGCAGCCTTCCAATTCAACTGCCCAAACGCTCCAGTACCGACAATTTATAACTTTCCCCAATTGGAAGTTCCACCTTTCCTATTTCAATGTCCTGATTTGTATAAGCGGTGATTTTATCAAGATTTACCAGGTAAGAACGGTGTGTTCTCAGAAATCTATTGTCAAGTCCTTCCAAAAAGGAGGATAGACTTTGTTTGGTCAGGTGATTATCATCATCGGTTACGATCTTGATGTAATCCTTGACGCTCTCCACGTACAATATATCCGCAAAGAATACTTTTACTTGTTTCCTGTCTTTTCGAACAAAAACAGCATCGGTTTTGGCTTGCACATTTATTTCTGCTACAGAAATAGCAAAGGAACTCTGATCCAAGTATTTCTCTATAGCCTTGAAAAAACGTGCAAAGGAGATGGGCTTCAATAAATAATCTATGGCATTCAACTCAAAACCTTCCAATGCGAAATCACGATAAGCCGTCGTGAAGATGACTTTGGGTTTGTGGCTCAGGTTTTTAAAAAATTCCGTGCCCTTCAAAACGGGCATTTCAATATCCAAAAAGAGGAGATCTATTTTTTGGTTTTTAAGAACCTTGTTGGCCTCAATAGCACTGGCACAAGAAGTGACCAGCTCAAAATCATCAAGTTTGGACAAATGATTTTTGATGAGTCCCCTGGCAAGCTCTTCGTCATCAACTATTACGCATTTGTATTTCATTTTCGCTTTAGTTTTAGTAAAACCTCATAATTATATGTCCTTTCACTAAGGGCTAGCTCGTATGAATCCGGATATAATAATTCCAGTTGTTTTTTTACGTTCTTGAGCCCCAACTGCTCTTCATTTTCCCGACACTTCTCCAGGGTGTTAGCCGGCATTGAATTGCTGATGGTGAATAGTAAATCCGTTTGATTTGTGGTAATGGAGATAGTAATTTTTGCTTTTTTCAATTCTTGCGTTACCCCGTGTTTAAATGCGTTTTCGACAAATGTCAGCAAAAGAAGAGGGGCAATATTCAGATCAGATTCAGCCTTATGGACAAAATTAACATCTACGCGATCTCCATAGCGTATTTTTTCCAATGATAGATAGTTTTCGATCAGCTCAATTTCTTTTTGAACAGGTACATAGTTTTCGTTGCAGCGGTAAAGAATATAATCCAGGATATCAGAAAGCCGTTCGATAACCTCGGGCGTCTTTTCTGATTTCTCCAATGCAAGGGCATAGATGTTATTCAGGGTATTGAATAAAAAATGTGGATTGAGCTGATTTCGTAAGGCTGTAAGTTCCGCTGTTCTTTTTTGCTCATTCAGTTTTAGAAGTTTCTGTTGGTTTTTATAAAAACGGGCCATCAGCAACAGCGCAGTAGGCGTGAGGTATAGAATGCTTTTGCTTAGAAAAACGGAAAAAGAGGAAATTCGCTTCCAATAAGGTTCCTCCGCATATTTTTTTTGTATTTCATCGTAGGAATCGAAATAGACAACATCGAAATAAAGCATCCTAATAGCCTGATACAGTGCAAACATCGAAATCAACAGAACCAACATCCAAAAGACAAAAAGACCTGTTTGCTTCTTATCTAAAAATGTGGGTATCAAACCATAGATACAGACATAGGCAGTAATGATCTGCACCAATAGGATGAGTCCGTATGTTTCAATTATGTGTCTGTGGCTTTCATAACTGCTAATATTAGAAACGGACAAAACGAAGTATAAATACACAGCTATCCAAAACAATACATGTTTTAAAACCTGATTTTCTGAATATATCCGTAATTTTTCCATAGGTCGAAAGCATAAAATTAACCTTATATGTCTTCTTGGGCGGTTATTGTCTATAAAAACTTCCTTACAGGCCACGAACAGCCCAAAACCGACGACAAATCCGCAATTGACTATCCATAGACAGAAGTCCTTGGTTCATCTACTTTTCCAAAATCCGGTTATACCTATCCCTAGTTTTGAAAAAAGCAGAACAAATGATGGGTTATTTCACAAAAATCGCCGTAACGGTTATTCTCCTTAACTTGGTACAATCCCTATCAAGGGCACAGTCCATCACATCCGTTTCAGGAACTGTGGTCAACACAGCTAGTGAGCTTATGTGGGGAAACGCCCTCATCATCTCCCCACTGGATTCAACTATAGTGGCGGGAGTCAGTTTTTCCGATGGGAAGTTTGAATTATCAGGTTTAAATTCCGGAAGGGCATACTTAAAACTCACCTCGCTGGAATTTCAGGACACCTTTATCACTGTCGAATATAAAGGGGATACAGTTGTTGACTTGGGTACTATTGTAGTAGAAAAAGCCCAAATCGAACTGGAAGAGGTGGTGCTGATAGCCAATATGCCTTTATTCGAAACAAGATCCGACGGAATAGTCCAGGTAAATGTTGAGAATACCATACTTGCGACCAGTAACACCGTTCAGGAGATTTTGTCACGCTCACCAAACGTGTTTGTGGAAGACGAAGGTATTTCGGTCCTGGGTAAAGGGGCAGCCATCATTTATTTAAACGGCCAACGTATTTTGAACGAACAACTTTCGAACATACAGGCATCCGAAATTAAGAATATAGAAATCGTATCAAACCCCTCGGCAAAATACGATGCTGAAGGACAGGCTGTCATTAATATTGTCACACGCGCGGATGTACTGGAAGGGATAAAGGGAGTGCTTAGCCAGAATGCCAGTTTCTCAGAATTTTCGCCTACCAATACCAGTACCAATTTAAGCATGGATTATCGAAAACAGCGTATTTCGGTAACTGGAAACTATGGAATGCAGCTTGGAGCCTATCGTTTTCTATTGAATACTACAAGAAATAGATCCCAGGAAGAGGATTCTTTTAATTCAGATATTACAACCGATTGGAAAAGAAAACAAAAATATTTTGCAAATTACGGGGTTGGTGTACAGTATAATTTTACGGAAGACAGCTATTTGTCCATAGGTTATAATGGTCTGACCAATAATCTGGGAGGTACCGAGAACAGCACTAATGATATCACTGCCAATGGGGAACAGCAACAGTTCGAAAGTGTCGTAAACAAAGATGACCTTACGACCCAAAACTCTATAGTTCTGAATTATTTTCAGTCGGTGGACACCTTGGGTTCTTCCTTGACCATCGCAAGTCAATATTCGTCAAATGGAACAAGTATAGATGATCTTATCGCTGAAAAATCTGTTGCTGATGGGAAGACAACAAATAGGACATTAAAGAATCTTGTCCACCGTGAGATCCCCATATTGAGCGCACAGTTAGATTATACTAAGGCATTTTCAAACCAAGGACAATTGGAAACAGGAGTCAAATTCGGTAGTGTGAGCAATACCTCCGATTCTGATTTTTTGGTCTCAGCTAACGATGGTGATTTTATAGTAGATGAAAGCTTATCACGGGATTTCGAATACCACGAGAGGATTTATGGCACCTATGTGACTTATAAAAAAAACACTTCGCAAAAATTGAATTATAGTTTTGGCCTCAGGGGGGAGCTTACTGAATACGACCTGCAGACTGACCTTTCGGGCGGATTCACTGAAAACAGCTACTTTAATCTGTTTCCGAATGCATCTCTGGGAATAACCCTAAGTGAGAACAAGTCCCTATTTGCGTCATACACTTCACGAATTGCACGTCCGAGATATGAATCTTTAAATCCTACTATTGTCTATCAGGATGCTTTCACTTCGATTCAGGGAAATCCGAATATTGTTCCAGAAAAAATTTATGCTTTTGAGCTGGGGGCGAATCTCAGGTCATTTACGCTAAAATTCGGCTACAACCACACTATTGACCCAATTACCGGCGGAGCTGTTCAAGGAGATGATCCAAAAAGCTACATTCTACAGGGTTTTAACAGTACTAAACAACATGATGTTTTTGCCGGCATTATCGTACCCATTGACACCAGATGGTGGACTTCAATGAATACTATCACAGCCAGTTACAATAAACTGGTTGATACCCGCTCATCATTTGGCGTTAACAAAACAAGACCGCAGGCCTACGTGTACACCAATAATAAATTCACTTTGTTTCACGGGTTGAAATTGCAGTTTATCGCTTGGTACCTGAGCAACCGCTACGATGGTATATACTTCAGGAAAAATCAGGCCGAGATTACGGTGAGCCTGGAAAAGGACTTTTTCAACAAATCTTTAAAGCTGCAATTGGTTGCAAATGATATATTTCAGACCAATAAGCCTGACGGGGATTATCAACTTGGGAATACGTTGATTCTTTTTGACCGAATAAACAACACTCAGTACTTTAGGATGACGGCGAGCTACAATTTCGGCAAGTTGAAGAAAATAAATTACCAGCATAAATCTTATGAAAATGGAGAAAATGACAGGTTGTGATTTTGATTGGCTATATGCTGCATTTTCAGGCGTTTATGTTTTTTTGATAATGAATGTCGAACGTTGAGTTGCGAATAGCGAAATTTTAAGGTTAAAATTCCATCTCCACCATCACTGGGAAGTGATCGGAAGGATATTTCTTGCCGTAATTATCGGTGAGAATACCATGGCGGATTACCTTTAGGTCACCCTTTACAAATATGTGGTCTATTACCCCGTCAGGTAATTTGTCCCAATCAAAACCTGTGAATGTGCCTGCGGGGCCGTAGGAGGGTATTTCAGAAACTGTCTTGGCATCTTTCCAATCCGGGTTCGCCGTGATGGTGCTATAGGCTGCGTTTTCAGGTGTTATATTGAAGTCCCCCATCAGAATTGCTGGTGCATTTTCTTTGTTGAGTAGAGATACTTGTTCCATTACCAGCTTGCTGCTTTCTTCACGGGCCTGCTGGCCGATGTGATCATAGTGAATATTGAACACATAAAAGGTTTCACCGTTTTTTTGTCTGAATTTACCCCAAGTACAGATCCTGTTCAGTGAAGCATCCCAGCCTTTACTAGGTTTTTCTGGTGTTGGTGATAGCCAAAAGGTGCCCTGATCAAGTATATCAAATTTAGCAGGATTATAGAGTATGGCAGCATATTCACCTTTCTCGGTTCCGTCATCACGTCCTACGCCTATGAATTCATACCCGAGAGTCTCGTTAAGGTCAAGCAGCTGCTTGTTCAGGGCTTCCTGAACTCCCACTAGGTCGATCTGATGAAATTGGATCAGGTTGGCAACATGTGGAAGTCTGTCTTCCCAAAGATTCCCTATGTCACTTTGATTGGCATAGCGGATGTTGAAGGTGGCAAGATTGTGTGTTTGGGCCAGTGAAACTACTTGTGTTCCCATCATCAAGACGATTAGGAAAACACCTGTTTTTAAACTACCTCTTACTGTTCTTCTCATGATTTTAGAACTTATTCTTGAAAATGGTTTAAGTATTTAAAATTGAATCATAATTTCATCAAATGAAAACCATTTATCCCAAAGACCTTTCTACGCTTGAATTTTATGGGTTATTGCAAGGAGCGGTGGCTCCAAGACCCATTGCCTTTGTGAGTACGATTGACATAGAAGGCAATGTCAACCTTAGCCCTTTCAGTTTTTTCAACCTGTTCAGTTCAGATCCTCCGATTCTTATTTTTTCTCCATTGAGGAGGATGAGGGATAATACCACAAAACATACCCTACAGAATGTGATGGAGGTGCCTGAGGTAGTCATCCATATAGTGCATTTTGGTATGGTGGAGCAGATGTCCCTCGCAAGTGCGGAATATGACAAGGGTGTCAACGAATTTGAAAAAGCGGGATTTACTCCATTGAAAAGCAATGAAGTCAGACCGCCCCGTATCAAGGAGGCACATGTGGCGTTTGAGTGCAAGGTGAATGAGGTGAAATCACTTGGGGAAAGTGGTGGAGCGGGCAATTTGGTGATCTGTGAGGTTCTGGCAGCTCATGTGAGGCAGGAGATCCTAGATGAAAAGGGAGTGATCGATCCTAAAAAGCTGGATGCCGTGGCTAGACTTGGTGGGAATTGGTATAGTAGGGCGAATGGTGCCTCTCTTTTTCAAATCCCAAAACCTGCCAGAAATCTGGGAATAGGAATAGACCAGATGCCCGCATCGGTGAGGAATAGCATGATTCTTAGTGGAAACAATCTGGGGAGGCTGGGGAACGTGGAGGTTTTGCCAGGAGAGGCAGAGGTTGTCGCTTTTGGGAGAGGGCCTGAGATTCAGGAAATGAGGGTACGTTTCCAGCATGATCCCGATTCCCTGATTGATCATCTGCATTTATTGGCCAAAGAGGCCTTGGATGAAGATGATGTGACAAGAGCTTGGCTGATATTGTTGCAAACAAGTTTTGAAGGGCAGTAGGTATTCATAGTCTTCAGTAGGCAGTCAGTCTTCAGTGAGCAGTTGTAAGAAATCCTATGGTGCATTTATTATTTTACTGCCAGAAAAGAGGATATACATAAAATTGAAATGCACTTTTCATGTTTTCAGCATACCTGAGCCTTTTTCATCAGGTCTGAGAAAAAAGCAGTGTTTTTGCCAAAGATTGGGCGAGCTCAGAAATGCTGAAGAAGGCAATAATAAAAGCGGCCTAGGCCGCTTTTATTATTTAATGATGATGTCCTGTGGTATTCTCACCTGAATGCCTTCGTAGGATTTTATTTTTTCTACCTGTTGATAGAGTGTGTAGTTGGTTCCTAATTCACCCTTAAGAATTTTTGTTTGGACATTTTTCCCAAAATCTTCCAATAGGGTTTCTATCCAGGATTTTTGAGCTGGGTAATATACCACCCGATAATCATCTCCCGCACCGATTCTCTCAGCGGCAAGTTTGATGGTGGTATTCAGGCCACCCAATACATCTACTAAGCCACGCTCTTTTGCTTGGTTCCCTGTCCATACGCGTCCTGATGCTATTTCTTTCACGGCTTCTGTGGACATTCCCCTTCCTTCGGACACGCGTGAGATGAATGTTTCATAGCCTTCCTCTATGAGGTTTTGAATGATGGATCGCTCCACATCGGTCATAGGTCTGGTAGGATTCATGAAATCTGACAATTCACCAGTTTTCACCACGTCAGTAGTGATTCCAAGTTTGTCATTCAACAGCTCCTGGGCGTTGAACATCATTCCGAAAATACCTATAGATCCAGTGATGGTATTCGGCTGAGCCACGATCGTATCAGCTGGGGCAGAAATATAGTAACCGCCGGAAGCCGCTACTTCTCCCATGGAGACATAGACCGGTTTGGCTTTTTTGGCTTCGGCCATTTCTCTCCAGATCACCTCTGAGGCCACTATGGATCCTCCAGGAGAGTTTACGCGGAGGACGATAGCTTTGATATTGTCGTCTTTACGGGCTTTTCTGATTTCTTTGGCGAATTTATCAGAACTGATCACCCCATCTGCTTTACCTCCGACGATCTCACCTTCCGCTACTATTACAGCGATTCTATTGGAAGAAGTGATGTTTTTTGATTTGACAGTAGAGTTAAGATCTGTGGCATTAATCGTTTTGATGTCATCATCTTCATCTATGCCCAGTTTATCTTTCAGTTTGGAAAGTACTTGGTCAAAATAGAGTAAATCAGTTGCAAGGCCATAGGTAACAGCGTCGTCCGGCTTGCGTACCAGCATCAGGTCATTGATTTTTTTCAGTGAGTCATAAGCTACCCCTCTTGATTCAGCTATCTCATGCAGGGCAAATTGATTCATATCATCCAGAAATGACTGGGTTTGTAACCTGGCCTCGGGGCTGCTTTTTTCTAAAATGAATGGTTCTACTGCAGATTTGAATTCACCCACCCTGAATATTTCAGGTTTCACGCCTACTTTTTCAAACAAACCTTTGAAGAAAATCCCCTCTGCGGAGAACCCGTTGAAATCTATTCCTCCAAGTGGATTTAAGTAAATTTCATCTGCCACTGAGGCGACATAATAACCGCCTTCCGTATAGGCTTCATCATAGGCAAGAATGAATTTTCCGGAGGTTTTGAAGTCCAGTAGTGCTTCCCTCAGCTCTAGCAAGCTGGCCTGACCTGCGAATACCATTCCGGTATTGAGGTAAATACCTTTAATTTTATCGTTATCTTTAGCCTCTGCTATGGCTTTTTTCAGATTGAGGAGCCCGGCAGTGAGATCCTGACCAAATGGATTGCCTAAGCTGGAGAAATCCATATCATCTTCAGAAGTACGCTCCACGATAGTTCTTCCGTTCAGATCTAGGTGTAGGACGGTGTTCTCACTCACCGTGACTTTGTCGCTCCCCGTCGCCGCCAGCATTCCGATCAAGCCAAACATCACAAGCACACTCAATATGCTAAAAACAAAAAGCCCGACGATGACTGCCAGTACATTTCCTAAGAATTTCATAAGCTAGATTATTTGAAGTTCCAAAATAACCTAATTTGGACCATGATTACAAAAACAATAATGTACTGAGCATGTTTGAGAAAGCCGTTTTATTACTAGGAGGGAATAAAGGCGAAAGATTGATGCTTTTAAATGCAGCGGTAGAGGCTGTGTCGAAACTTGGCGAAGTCACACTTCTCTCTAAGATTTATGAAACCGAAGCATGGGGAGGAGTAGCCAATGGGGCTTTCTTGAACCAACTGATTCAAATAAAAACAGCCTACTCTCCACCTGAACTCTTGGCTTTTATCCAGCAAATAGAAACTGATCTTGGGAGAAAAAGAGATGAACACTGGGGAGATCGCACAATGGATATTGATATTATTTATTTTGGTGAAAGAGTGATAGACTCTCCCGAATTACACATTCCCCATCCATTTATAGGGGCAAGGAAATTCGTTCTTGTGCCTTTGGTTGAAATCCTGCCGGATTATATTCACCCGATTATAGGCAAAACCAATCGACAGATGCTTATCGAATGTAAGGATGAAAGTGAGGTGAGGGTGTGGGAATGCTAATGATTTTCTACCCTCCTGCTTCTCCTCCTGTGTGTATCGAAATAAAAAAGCTTGATTCAAAATCTTTATAATTTGAACCAAGCTTATGTATTGATTTCTCTGCGCTTCTCTATGAGACCTTAGTGGACTTAGAGCCCTGAAACCTCAGCTTCAGAATGTATTTTCTTGACCAGCCCTTGGAGTACTTTACCAGGGCCACACTCCACAAACATTTTTGCCCCATCAGCTACCATATTTTGTACGGATTGGGTCCATTTCACAGGAGCAGTCAGTTGGGCGATGAGGTTTGCTTTGATTTCCGAAACTTCAGTAACCGCAGTTGTGCTTACATTTTGGTAAACAGGACAGCTTGGTGTATGAAAATCAGTAGCTTCTATCGCTTTTTGTAATTTTTCGCGTGCAGGTTCCATCAATGGGGAATGAAAAGCTCCTCCCACAGGAAGGGGTATTGCGCGCTTGGCTCCGGCCTCTTTCATTTTTACGCAGGCGATTTCTATTCCCTTATTTGATCCGGAGATCACCAGCTGACCTGGGCAATTATAGTTTGCCGGTACCACCACCTCTTCAGTGATGCTGGCACAGATTTCTTCTACTTTTTCGTCTGCCAATCCTAGGATAGCAGCCATAGTGGAAGGGTTGATCTCACAGGCCTCCTGCATGGCCAGTGCTCTTTGATGGACTAGCTTAAGACCATCTTCAAAAGCTAAGGTGTCATTGGCAACAAGGGCGGAAAGCTCGCCTAACGAATGACCTGCTACCATGTCCGGGGCGAAATCAGGAGTTGTTTTAGCCAAAATTACAGAATGAAGAAATACCGCAGGCTGTGTTACGTTGGTTTGTTGTAGTTGCTCTGCAGTTCCCTCAAACATGATGTCCGTGATACGGAAGCCCAGGATCTCATTTGCTTGCTCAAACAGTTCTTTCGCTTTGGGATTTTCTTCATAAAGTTCTTTTCCCATTCCTGGGAACTGGGCACCTTGGCCCGGAAAAACAAATGCCTTCATTGACTAGTGTGATTTTGTTCGGGGCAAATATAAGGCTTTTCCCAAAGTGAGTCTGCAAGGTGAAAGTTCAGGAATCTAAGCTGAGTCCGGTTTGGCGTAATGTTTCTTCAGAAAGAAATTTTGATTTTTCCTCTGGGGTAGGGAGACGGCAGGTATTTTTTTTGCCAAACCAGCGATACCGGTTTTTGCCGATCCAATTATATATTGGATCCCGTAGGGATTTGGGCAAAAGAATAATGGGATATAATACAGGCCATAGTCCTGAGAGCTTATTGGCTATTCTCAGTGCAGCGCTGCTTTTATAGTATATCTTGCCGTTTTCCAACAGGACCAATGAGTCAAGGTAATCTTCCCTTACTTCAAATCCGGAAAGGATTTTTCTGCTGAAATCATCCTGCAATGCTCCCACCAAAAAGTGATCTTTCTTATCTCTTCGGATCACAAAATCTATGGAAGCATTGCAAAGATTGCATACGCCATCAAAGAATATGATGGATTTGTTTGCCATCATCTAAGGAGCTGTATCGTTCCTTTTAGAGTTTGCTCTTTGAGCGCAGGATCGAGTACATCGAAGATTACATTGCCAGAATAGTAGTAAGTGCCTGCTGGCAGTTCATTTCCGTTTTTATCTCTTCCATCCCAGCGGATATAGATGTCATTCTCCGCAGATTCCAGACTATTGTATGAAAATACTTCTACTCCCCATCTGTTCACAATGAAGATCTCCACTCCCTGGACAAATCGAGGACATTGTGGAAAAGGGTTGTTAAAGGCCATAAAGGTCTCGTTGAAACCATCACCATTTGGGGTGAATGCATTTGGCAGGACGTAATTAGGACAATTATCCACGCACACAATATTGCTAGGCTCAGATTCGTTTCCAGACCTATCCACAGCCGTGATGTAATAACACCCGCGGTAATTTGGCAAGTTGGTAATAGTAGTTTCCAGTTGCAGTGATGATAGCGTAGCTACTAATTCAAATTGACCTGATTCTCCTTCAGGTGTAAAATATAATCTGTAGCTGCTGAGTTCATCATCACACTCTCCTGAGAAATCAGGTGTCCAGCTTAAATCATGCTCATAGGTGGAGTTGTTGCAGGGAACCTCAGCAAGATAGGCAGAGCACTCAGGTCCTTCAAAAGTAAGCACTGGCGGACAAGGCAATCGGTTGTCATCCGGCATGCCACATACGATTTGTGATTTGTTTTCCAAAGGATAGACTAACCCGCTTACATTATAAGACCCTTTGGTAATCACATAATAACAATACTCGATTTCTTTATTGAGAGGAATGCCGTTGAAACTGCCATCATCAAGGAAGGTGTAGCCTTCTGTAGTCACATCTACTTCTGCGATCTTCACAAAAGTATCTTCGTCAGCTGCGTCAGCATCAGTTTTGTTTCTATAGACCTCATGTTTGAATTCACTAACAGCATTGTTCCAAGGAACGGTAAATTGCCAATTTACTTCAATGGCCTCATTGATGATAGTCAGGTCTGCCCATACAGAAGAGGCTTTGGAAGAAGTGTCGATTTTGGTGTTTCTGTCTAGCAAGACCACCTCATAATTGTAAACCAAAGACGCTGTGTTCAGACCTGTGTCAGTAAAAAGCGTGTCTGAAGTTACTCCCAAAGATACCTGTCCCGTATTTCCTGTAAATCCGGAGCTTCTAAGTAATTCATAGCTGTATGGGCCAGGAAATTGCACTTTGTCTATATCATATGGAGGAGTCCATTTTACAAATATCTCTCCCGCTGTAGGATCGGTTTCTTCCACACTTACATTAGTAATGATGGGTACATCCACATCTATGGTGACACAGATTTCTTCTGAGACTATGCTTTCCCCAAGTCTAGGCTCTGGAAAAGCAGCGACCAATCTATAGCAATATGTGTTGCCTGGAGCCAATCCATCCCCTCCGTTTGTGTCAAGGAAATCTTGTGTCTGCATGTTGGTCGTTCCTATCAATTCGTAGCCTGCACGGATTCCGGTCTCGCAACTATCAGGCTGGTAGGGATCAGAATTGATTCTCCTCCAGACCTGCATTTCAGATGCGGAATTGGCACATACATAGGGATCCCAGTTTAGTTCCACTGACCTCCCGGACATCTGTTCTATCTCATCAAAAACAGGGGGAGGTCCCACAACTTTGATCCGCCAGGTCTTGATGTCCACTAACGCTGGGCCAGATCTAGGTTGGTCAGTGATACGCACCCGTACTTCATATTCCCTGGCACGCACATGGTTGCAGACGGTCTGCCAATTGAAGTTTACTATACCTGGGGAGGGTTGGAATGCACTTTCAGGTGAGTAGCTCGCCGGGGAAGAAGTGATTTCCATGGGTTCTCCAAAAACCTCAATTCTTACCGGGTCACCATCAGGGTCTTCTCCTTGGATGATTTCCTCAATAAGTGTTCCTGCTTCTACGCAGAGATCAGGCGGCAGAATCAGCTCTGGTCTTCGATTGTTCGAATTTTCTATAATGATCTGCATATCCCTGACCACACTGCCTATGAGCTCCCACTTGCCGTTCAGTTTTCTGTATTCATTTACCCGGAATGCGATGTTAAACTGCCCTGCAGTACCGGGCGCGTCCCACACCAGATCACCTGTGACAGGATCCAAGGTCAGGAATGCAGGGGTAGTCCCGTCTTCCTGACTGAAGCTGAATTCTGAGGATGCCGGACTTCTATAATTGTTTACCGGTCTTTGAAAAGCTTGCTTAGGTACATCCATCACATATGCAAGGCTATCTCCATCCGGGTCGTAAGCCCCGGGGTTGTGGATATACCTCACGTTTACAGCTCCGTTATCCACGGGAGGGATGGTCAGGACGGGTGAGTTGTTTACTCCAATGAAAGGGTCTATGGTAATGGTGGTCTCCACATAAAACGGTGTATCTACCGAATTGTCCATGTTCAGGGTACGGTCATTTCGGTTTTGCTCCAAAAAGCGGATGGTGTAGGTGCCAGGGCCCTGAAAAGTATGTTCAATGACAAAGGTATTTTTCTCGATTTGGTTTCCTAGATCCTCTACAAGTTCAAATGCACTTTCTGTATTTAGCCCATCTACGACTCTTCCGTCGCCAAAATCTATTGTTCCCGGGCCAAAAATCACATTCGATCTGGTATCCGTATATCCTACTACCGTGATTTTATATACCAAGGATTGTGGTGATTGCCGCTCTGCTGTGATTTCACCAGCCCTAATATGTGTGGCCCAAGCTTCAGAAATTCCGGTTATCAGAAATATTAGAAAAAGTCCGAGGGCGAGTTTCAGCTTCATGTTGGTCAAAGTCATTAGTAAGGAAAGATAGAATGTACGAATTTATTCCATTTTCAGGTTTTTACTATACTATCTTCTTGTACGAAAGAAACGGAAATAAGTAGAAAATCCCCGTAAAATCAAACGTATAATCTTTTCTTCGGGTTATTCGGGGAGATATTTCCTAGAGGAGTATTCCCTATTTAGAACTGATTAAAATAAGGAAAGTGCCTTAGATTGGATTGTTTGCTAGTTGTTCGGCATGTAAATTTGGCAGTAATAATCAAAGATTTCGTTTTAATCTAATCACTAAAATTGTATGAGCTGGGTTACAAAAACCTTGAGTAGCACAATAGGCAGGAAACTGATCATGGCATTGACCGGGCTTTTCCTGATTCTGTTTCTAATAGGTCACGTGTCGGGGAACATGTTATTGTTCAAGGATGATGGCGGGGAGGCATTTAATATTTATGCGCACTTCATGACCACCAATCCGGCAGTAAAGCTACTTTCTTACCTGACTTACATTTCCATCATTGGACATGTGATTTTCTCCATCTGGCTTTCCAAAAGAAACAGAGCCGCTCGTCCGATAGGTTATGGTGTTTCTACTCCTCCCTCGACCTCTTTTTCATCCAGAAATATGGGGATATTGGGAACCATCATTTTTATTTTCCTAGTTGTTCATTTGCAGGGTTTTTGGGCTCAGATGCATTGGGGAGAACTTCCTTATGTAACCTATGCTGGCGAGGAATATAAGGATCTCTACAGTATAGTTGTTTTTGCTTTTCAAAATGAGTTAATGGTAATAGGGTATGTAATCGCAATGGCATTCCTTGCGTTTCACCTCTCCCACGGTTTTTCCAGCGCTTTCCAAACCCTTGGTTTAAACCATAGAAAATATTCTCCGGCCATCCACACGGTAGGAATACTCTTCAGTATTCTGGTGCCGATTTTATTTGCCAGCATGCCAGTTTATATCTATTTCACACAGAGCTAATCAGTCCCTCATGATACTAGATTCAAAAACCCCTATAGGCCCTTTAGCCGAAAAGTGGACGAAACATAAATTCAACAGTAAGCTGGTAAACCCAGCCAATAAGAGAAAGTACGAGGTAATCGTAGTAGGTACCGGTCTTGCAGGAGCTTCAGCTGCCGCTTCTTTGGCAGAGTTGGGCTATAAAGTGAAGGCGTTTTGCTTTCAGGACAGCCCCCGCCGCGCTCACTCCATCGCCGCTCAGGGCGGGATCAACGCAGCGAAAAATTACCAAAATGACGGTGACTCCGTATTCCGCCTATTCTACGATACCATCAAAGGAGGAGATTACCGTTCCCGTGAATCCAATGTGTACCGCCTCGCGGAAGTGTCTGTAAATATCATTGACCAGTGCGTGGCGCAAGGTGTTCCTTTCGCCAGAGAGTATGGTGGATTGCTTGCCAACCGCTCTTTTGGCGGGGCACAGGTTTCCAGGACTTTCTACGCCAGGGGCCAAACGGGACAGCAGTTGCTTTTGGGAGCTTATTCAGCTCTTAGCCGTCAGGTAGCCAATGGCAAAGTGAAGCTTTACCCGCGTACTGAAATGATGGATGTGGTGACTATCGACGGGCATGCCAGGGGTATCGTAACCAGAAATCTGATCACAGGTGCTATCGAAACCCACGCTGCCCATGCGGTACTGCTTTGCACAGGTGGATATGGAAACGTGTTTTTCCTTTCTACCAATGCCATGGGGTCTAACGTGACCGCTGCCTGGAGAGCGCACAAAAAAGGAGCTTATTTCGCCAACCCTTGCTACACGCAGATTCACCCGACCTGTATTCCGGTGTCCGGAGACCATCAGTCTAAGCTGACCCTGATGTCCGAATCCCTGAGAAATGATGGACGTGTTTGGGTTCCAAAAACAAAAGAAATGGCTGAGAAACTTCGTAAAGGAGAGATCAAGCCAAAAGATATCAAAGAAGAGGATAGGGATTATTACTTGGAGAGAAAGTATCCTTCCTTCGGTAACTTGGTGCCACGTGATGTGGCTTCCAGAAATGCCAAGGACGTATGTGATGAAGGACGTGGTGTAAATGAAACCGGACAGGCGGTTTTCCTTGATTTCCGGGATGCGATCAACAGGGACAGTGAAGATACTATCCGAGCAAGATATGGCAACCTGTTTGACATGTACCAGCAGATCACAGGAGAGAACCCTTACCAAACTCCCATGAAGATCTATCCGGCCGTCCACTATACCATGGGTGGACTTTGGGTAGATTACAATTTGTCCACTACCGTTCCCGGACTCTATTCCCTGGGAGAGGCAAACTTCTCAGATCACGGTGCTAACCGTCTGGGAGCTTCCGCTTTGATGCAGGGATTGGCGGATGGTTACTTTGTGATCCCTTACACTATAGGTGATTATCTGGCGCAAATCGGGCCAAGTCCGGTTGATCCCAAGCATCCGGAATTTGCGAAAGCAGAAAAAGGAGTGAAGGATGCGATCCAAAAGCTGTTGAGTATCAATGGTTCCAAAACAGTGGATTACTTCCATAAGAAACTGGGGCATATCATGTGGGAATATTGTGGCATGGCCAGGAACGAAGAGGGATTGAAGAAGGCTAAAGGTATGATCCAGGAACTTAGAAAGGAATTCTGGGCTGATGTGAAAGTGCTTGGTGCCAATGAGGAACTGAATCAGACGCTGGAGAAAGCCAGTCGTGTAGCTGATTTCTTGGAGCTTGGAGAACTGATGGTGGACGATGCACTGAACAGATCTGAGTCATGCGGTGGACACTTCAGGTTAGAATCCCAGACTCCGGAAGGAGAGGCACTCAGAGATGATGAGAACTTTGCTTACGTGGCAGCTTGGGAGTTTATGGCTGAAAATGCTCCAGAGACATTGCACAAGGAGCCTCTGGTGTTTGAAAACGTGAAGCTGACCCAGAGATCCTACAAATAAATTCAAGACTTAATTCATAGCTATTAATTATGAAACTGACATTAAAAATATGGAGACAGAAAAACGCCAGCGATAAAGGCGGATTTGTCACCTATCCTATAGATGGAATTTCCACTGACATGTCATTCCTGGAGATGATGGATGTCTTGAACGAGGAACTTTCCGCAAAAGGTGAAGACCCGGTACACTTTGACCATGACTGCCGCGAAGGCATCTGTGGCATGTGCTCACTATATATCAACGGCCATCCTCATGGCCCTAAGCAGACTACTACTTGCCAACTTCACATGCGCTCGTTCTCCGATGGAGATACCATCACGATCGAGCCTTGGAGAGCAGCGGCTTTCCCGGTGATAAAGGATTTAGTGGTAGATAGAGGTTCTTTTGACAGAATCATCCAAGCCGGTGGCTACGTATCTGTGAATACAGGCGGTGTTCCTGACGCAAACGAGATTCCTATTCCAAAGAGAATAGCTGATGAAGCCTTTGATTCGGCTACTTGCATAGGCTGTGGAGCTTGCGTGGCGGCTTGTAAAAATGCCTCTGCCATGCTGTTCACCTCTGCGAAAATATCCCAGTTGGCCATGCTGCCTCAAGGTCAAGTAGAACGAATGACCAGAGCAGAGAAGATGGTGGCCCAGATGGATGCGGAAGGATTCGGTGCATGTACCAATACAGGGGCTTGCGAAGCTGAATGCCCTAAAGGGATCAGTCTTACGAATATAGCCAGAATGAACAGAGAATATTTCTCAGCTTCAGTGAAAAGCGAGAATGTGTAATTGAAGCATAGATTTTATAGTAAAAGCCGGCGAGAGTCGGCTTTTTTTGGTTTGGGAGAATGTGAGAGGATTTTAGATAGTTGGAAAAATAGCTAGTTGTTAAGGGGGTGGATTCGAGGTGTAAGGACGATTATTTCTTTTATTTGGTAATAGAAAAAGTCGTGATGATGATAATGGAAGAAATCTCAGGATGGTCTAGATATATGAAATTTAGTGCTAAAACTCCCCGTCATCGCAACCCCCTCTCCGTTAGTAGCAAGGCGTGACAAACTCACAACAAGAAAGCCTTACAACTGAAAACAATGACATTTTTCGTGTCATAATCAAATTTAAACGTATCAAATCGTATCATTTTGTGCTTGCAGTAAAATAAACAACAATGAAATCTAATAATAGCACTGACTTGACAACAATAGAAATCGCCCAGCTACTACATCCGTGAGTGGGGAGATGATAGTTTTCGCTAGGTTTGTCCTTTGTGGCAACTTTTGAAAATTATCGAAACTTGTAAAAATATTTAAGTTTCGATAATTTATTTTGTGTCTTTTTCTATTGGGAAATTACACGACTAGAAAGGAATACATAGGCAAACTGAAGTAGAGAAACCCCATTAGGCATAACGCTGAAATTTTTTAAGGAACTATTTTCTCAATTATTTCAGGCCAAGTTGCTATCTCTATACTCAGTTTTTTATCAGCTTTTCTCGCTACTAGCACTAAGTTTCCTTTGGTTATGATTGTTTCCGTAAGCTTGTCCATGGGATAAATAGAAGATGAATTCTCAGATTTCTCAAAAAGAAAATAGCTGTATTCAAGAGAATTCGTTAAGGGGTCGCGTTTAGAGATACCGACAATTAGTGTGAAATGCTCCGGGGTACCGGTTCCTCCTATTATCCGTATGTTGCCATCTTCTAGGGCAGATTTGAATGTCTCTTCAACCGCTCCTTGTCCTTCAGTAAAGGTTAATTTTTCAGAGTAAAAATCAAAATCAGAGACTCTATTTCCATTCTTGTCAAAGAAGGAAAGGTATGCCTCTGAAGGATCGATGATGAAAAAGTTGTCTTCCGAAATATGAGTGGCAATGGACTTACTTGTATGGCGGAATTCACCCGTAGCCATAAGTTTACTTTCCCCAGTTTCCATATTCAAACTCTGAATTTGGAATTCGCCTGTTTGCCGTGAAAGATTTACAATGTTTTCTAGTTCATTATTGGATAAGCCAAGGTTGTACACGTTAAGAAAAAAATCTTCTTCCAATGATGGAATTTTGATTTTTTTCAGAAGAGCAGCGTCTGTCAGGGAGAATTTTTCTAAATATTTTCGTTGGGCATAATAAATGGCAAGCTCTTGATCGTAATAGGAAATTTGGGCGATTGCTCCGTTTGGATATTGATAAGGAATCCCCGAAGGGTCTAGATCCACTTTATCGGAATAGATTAAATCCAGCTCTCCTGAGGGAGCTACTTTAAAAATCTGGTTGTAACTACTCAGTATAAATAAATCATCTTCATCAAAGTGGAAATCCTTGATGGTAGATTTTTCTGGGAAAGCGGAGGATAAAACGATAGGATAACTGAATGCTGGCTCGTCTGCCTTTTGAGGATTGGAGTGGCAGGAAAGAAGTAGAGACAGAATTAGGATGCTAAGTATGGCAGGGTGCTTATTGACCTGGGTTTTTTGGAGGTAAAATGACAAAGGAATCATATGAATTTCCGTTTTTCCTGTAAAATACAGGGAAGCTCTCTATTAACTTCAACCGCTTACTGATAAAGTCTTTATCCAGATTAAAATTAGGAAAG
Organism: Algoriphagus sp. AGSA1; assembly: GCF_021390545.1. Classification (GTDB taxonomy): domain Bacteria; phylum Bacteroidota; class Bacteroidia; order Cytophagales; family Cyclobacteriaceae; genus Algoriphagus. The sequence continues at coordinate 120,127 of NZ_JAJUWR010000010.1, forward strand.
TCTCCCCCAATAAATAGTTTAGCTTTCTTTGAGTTTTTTAAGCAATGACCACGGCTCCTGAGTCAAGGTATTTTTGCGCAACGTCTTTATAAACTACTTGGCACGAAGGGCATTTATCTAATAATACTACCAAAAAATCATCTGTAGTTATATCTAATGCCTCTTTGGTTAACTTAATTCTTTCAGCCAAAATGGTGTCATCTTGCTGCCTCGGTGAGCATGAAGCAAGAATCAGTATAAAACAGCACATTTTTTTATATAGACTCATGGTTGGATGGGCTTAGAAAGATCAAAAATCTCCACGGCTAGTTCGTCTTCTGACACTGTTTCATCGTAGATATTGTTTCTGAAAAGCATTAACCCTGCTTTGCTGGGGATAATTAAAAAAGACGAATACTGGCTTCCCGGGAAATCCACTTCATGGATGATTTCAAAGCGCTCATCCATCACGATAATGGAAAAGTCCTGTTCGCTCGCAGCAGGCCAGGCTGTCTTGTTCTTGTAATCTTTCAAAGGGTGAAGGACTATCCGGTAAATAAGTTTGTTGTACCGGTCGTAGTGAACATCGCCGTAGCGATAGTTGCTCAGTACAAGTTCATTGTCCTGTTCTTCAGTGGGTCTTATTTTAAAGTCTTGTGGGGCACTCTTAAAGTACTTGCTTTGCGCTGAAATATGGTTTATAGCATTGTTTTTTTTGTCAAATACCACCAAGGAGTCCATCAAAGGCCATGAGATCAGGTACAAGGAGTCTGATATAGCAGTGCGAGAATAGTCTGTGTCCGTGAATGGCCATATTTTATCCAGATATAGGTCTGGATAGGTATTTAGTGAATCATAGGTCAGTTCATTCGTTTCAATATTATACTCTAGGGTTATGGGAAATTGTTTATTGAATTCTGAGGGATTATAATTGTCTCCCAGGCTGTATCGCACAAAATGAAGTTTATTTCCGGACTTGAACGTTGGGTTGGGTACAGTAGAAACATGGTTGATCAAACCGTGATCTATTGATTTATTCCGATCAGGGGTAAGCTTATGCACAAAATTCCCGTCCTCATCTATACAAATGCTGCCATTGATATTTCCTTTCACGAATACGAAGATGGAATCGGGTGAGCTGTAGGTCAATCCTTGTAATACTCTGCCCGTGACTCCATCTGGGCCGCCCATGGGGATTTTTGTACGCTTGACCATTTCACCAGAACTAAGGGAATATTTGTCCACTGTGTAGGTCAAGGTATTAAGGGTGACCAGGTATTCCTCTGAACCCTCTTGGTAATACTGGGTGTAATGGAACTCATTGGAGGTGGAATCATCCAGTGCTAAAGGAACTTCCCGTATGAGATACTTTGCATGAGAGGAAGTGCTCCTGGCTTTTTCATTCTGCTTACACGAGCTTAAAATTAAAAGTATTAGGTATGGTACTAAAGCGACTATTGGAAATCGAAACACTATTTCTTTTATAAACTTCATAGCCTAAAATAATGAAAAACTTTATAATTAGGTAGTTGTTGCGGGATTTAAAGGCAGCCTACTAAAGACTAATTGCATGTCCATATTGAAGTCTTAAATTATTTTTTTGATAAAATGACTTGCTTAGTCTACCAGAAGCAACATGTTGGGGTTTGATGTCCCATGTCAAAAAAGTTAACGGCAAGAAAAAAGCTATTAAGCATGGTTTTACATTTATTTGGTACTATGTGGAAAACCTAATTAACGAAAGCGTGAAAAAGGGGATTCTGAAAAAGGAGGTAGGGAATAAGAGATGAAAGGTTTTTCGAAGAATAACCACAAAGAGCAATTGATTTAATTCTTTTTACCCTCAATAAATCACATGTATTTCACTAAGTGCGTTGCACTAAAGTGAAACTTCGAGTAGCTTTGTTGCGTGAGCATTAAGGTCAGAACGGTTATTTTCTATAAGGAGTACTTTGAGTCTTTCTTCATTAGGCAGACTGAAAAAGTGCAGCAAAAATAATCTGGACAATTAGCCTCTTATCTTAGAAGAAATCCAGAATATTCCTGCGACCTATTTAAAGCATTTGCAAGGAACTGACGGTCTTTATGAGGTGAGAGTTCAGGTAGGGAATAACATTTTTAGAATCTTTTGCTTCTTTGACGAAGGGCAGCTTGTTGTGCTGATGAATGGATTTCAAAAGAAGACACAAAAGACTCCTAGAACTGAAATAGACAAAGCATTGAAAATTAAAAGGGAATATGAAAATGAAAAATAATACACTGACTCTTGACCAATTTAAGGACAAGCATTACGGGGAAATTGGCACGCTAAAGCGAGACAAGTTGGAAGAGGGGTACGAGAATTTCAAGATTGGTTCATTGATCCATGAGGCAAGACTAGTAAAAGGAATGACTCAAGAAGAACTTGCTCAGAAGGTAGGTACAACCAAATCTTACATCTCAAAAATCGAGAATAATATTAAGGAAGTTCGACTTTCCACCTTGAAAAAAATTGTAGAAATGGGGCTCGGTGGAGAACTTGACCTTTCAATAAAATTTTAACCATTTAGCTAGCTTTTCTAATTTGATATTCTGATTCAAGAATTCTTCTGCTTTTCTTTATTTCTAAAGTGTCCATCTCTTTGCAAGAGAATTTTTTAATTTACAGACTTCGGTCTTTTGTCCCTCTTGTTTTTATACTATTCCAATTCAAAATTGCACTGAAAGTTCAAATTTGTCCTTTGTACCGATTAAAATTTTGAATGTGAGCCTTATTGCTTACCTTTGAAAAATTATATTTCAAGAGGATTTTGTTACAAATTAAAAATAGATATGAGTTATATAGATCTTGGGATCTTTGTGGCCTACATGCTGGCAATGCTGGGTGTGGGATTTTTTTACATGAAAAAGAACTCAGGTCAGGAGGATTACTATGTGGGAGGTCGAAGTATTGGGTCGTGGCACATAGGCCTTTCTGTCGTTGCCACTGACGTAGGAGGGGGATTCTCCATCGGCTTGGGAGGACTGGGATTTGTGATGGGGCTCTCGGGATCCTGGATGCTTTTCACCGGACTTTTAGGCGCTTGGTTAGCCGCAGTGGTTTTGATTCCCAGGGTAAAGTCCGATCCTGCTTTTGCCAAGTTTTTTACCTTTCCACAGATCATCGGTCATTTGTATAATTCCACCACGGCCAAAGTCGCCGCAGTGATCTGTTTTTTAGGGTACTTGGGATTTACTTCTTCCCAGTTGTTGGCAGGTGCCAAGCTCGCCTCTGGGACTTTCGTAGAACTTGACCTTTCATATGCCCTTTTGATCATGGGAGCTGTTGCGGTGATTTATACCGTGATGGGCGGTTTGAAGGCAGTAATCTATACCGATACCATACAATGGATCGTCTTGATGGCGGGATTGATGTTTATCGGGATTCCGATTGCGTACAATTACGTAGGTGGCTGGGAGGGAATCCAGAATACCCTGCCTCAGGAATTCTTCTCTTTTTCCAATCTTACATGGCAGGATCTAGCCAACTGGGGGATTACGATTATTCCCATCTGGTTTGTTGGTATGACGCTTTATCAGCGGATTTTTGCAGCCCGTGATGTGAAGTCCGCCAAGAAGGCTTGGTTTATCGCAGGACTGTTTGAGTGGCCCATTATGGCACTTTTAGGGGTTTCTTTAGGTTTACTATCCAGAGTGGCAGTAGAGCAAGGGGCTTTGGAAGGCTTCACCACTGCAATGGATCCTGAGATGGGACTTCCGGTTTTGCTGAGTCAAATCTTGCCTGCGGGGATATTGGGATTGATGATGTCAGCCTATTTCTCAGCGGTTCTCTCTACGGCGGATTCCTGCCTGATGGCAGCTTCTGGAAATATGACTACAGATATTCTAGGAAAATTCTTCACGAACAAATCTCTGAAAGAGGAGATGAGAATATCACAGCTCTTGACTTTGGCAATAGGAATTGTGGCAATTATTATTGCCTGGCAGATGACGGAAGTCCTCAGTTTGATGCTATATTCCTATGCGTTTATGGTCTCCGGGCTATTGGTTCCCGTAGTGGCGGGTTTGTTTTTTGGACAGACAAGTGCCAAAGCCGCCACTTCTTCCATGATCACCGGAGGTTCTTTGACCGCTGGATTGATTGTCTCCGAGGCTTCGCTTCCATTTGGTTTGGATGCCAATTTATTCGGGCTCACACTCTCATTGCTGACATTTCTGTCGGTGATCTATTATGAAAAAAATCACAGTTCAAAGTTAAAATCTATATGATCAAACTAGAAACTCTCTCTACCATTGACTCTGCTACTTATCTTCAAAAGAATGAGATCGCAGACTTTCTATTCGTTCACCTTGGACAATATGGGGATCCAAAAGAGGATATTATGAAGTGCTTGGATTACGCCTTGGATCAAAGCTTGCACGCCGGAGGATTTGTCGTAATGGCACGGGAAAATGGCAAATTGCTCGGGGCTCTTGTCATGAACAAAACAGGTATGTCGGGCTATATTCCTGAAAATATCCTGGTATATATAGCTGTAGATGCCGAGCAAAGGGGAAAGGGTATAGGAGGAAAACTCATGGATATGGCCATAAAAATGGCGAACGGCTCTATTGCGCTTCATGTGGAGCCGGATAATCCAGCGAAGAAACTTTACGAAAGAATCGGCTTTACCAATAAATATCTTGAAATGAGATTGACCAAGTGAAATGGCTTATCTGACATTAAATAAGGCAAAGCTCAAGGAGAATTTTGAGTACCTTAAGCGGACTTTCAAAGACAATGGGATAGCATGGGGCGTAGTCTCCAAGCTTCTCTGTGGCAACAAGCTGTTTCTGCAAGAACTCATAAATCTAGGTGTGGATGAGATTCATGATAGCAGGATAAGTAACCTGGCGATGGTGAAATCGCTCAATCCCGGGATACAGACCGTTTACATCAAACCGGTGTCGAAAAGAAACATCAGCAAAATGGTGAAGTTTGCGGATGTAAGTCTCAACAGTGAGCTGGAAACGATCCGATGGATCAGCCAGGAGGCCGTGGAGCAGGGCAAAAAGCACAAGATTATCATCATGGTGGAGACCGGTGACCTGCGCGAGGGTGTGATGGGCGAACAATTGGTGGAATTTTATTCCCAAATTTTCCACCTTCCAAACATTGAAATCATAGGTCTTGGTACCAATCTGAACTGCCTGAACGGGGTGATGCCTTCCACGGACAAGCTGATACAGCTCTCACTTTACAAGCAGATCATCGAGCTCAAGTTCAACAAGGAAATCCCATGGGTATCTGCGGGTACCTCGGTGACCATTCCGCTTATGCTCACCCATCAGCTTCCAAAAGGAATCAATCACTTCCGGGTAGGGGAGACGCTTTATTTTGGGCTGGATTTATTTGAGGAGAAAATCATCGAAGGAATGAACGGAGATGTTTTTGAACTCCATGCCGAGATTATAGAGATGCAGGAGAAACCTCTCTTACCCATGGGGAATCTAGCTGCCAATCCCCAAGGAGAAACTGCTGAAATTGATGAGTCGCTCTACGGACAGAGTTCATTTAGGGCGATTATCGATATAGGATTGCTGGATGTAGATCCCAAATATCTAATTCCCAGTGACGAAAAATACGAGATTCTAGGGGGGAGCTCGGATATGCTGATTATCAATCTGGGCAAAAACCCCAATGGATATAAAGTAGGTGATACGCTTAATTTTGACATGAGATATATGGGGGCACTGAGTCTGCTGAACTCTGATTACATAGAGAAGAAAGTGATAGAAAAATTGGATTAGTAAATTGCTTTTGGCATGGTCATGGGAATACAGGGGAGAAACCAACTAGTGTTTGACTATGAAAAAAGTAATGTTAATTCTTGCCCTTGGATTGGCAGCGGTTCAGTTGTCTCAAGCTCAATCATCAGATAAACCTGGAGGATTTGGTGTTCGGGGTGGTGCCAGTCTTTTCAATTTTGGAGGAGATGATGTTTCAGAAAACTCTTATACCAATAGGGTAGGTTTCCATGTAGGGGGATATGCCATGCTGTTTATGACGGATCGTTTGGCCTTGGAGCCAGGGGTCTATTACTCAGTCAAAGGAACCCAAAATGATGACTTTATCGACAGTAGGGCCATCCTAAACTATGTAGATGTGCCTGTGCTTCTGAGATTGTACCCGTCCGATGGCTTCAATGTTTTCCTAGGACCACAGATTTCATTCTTGGCAAATTCCAAATTTGAAGGGGATTTCTTTGGCAACACGGTGTCCTATGATTCGGATGCGATCAAGGAAACGGATTTCGGGCTTGTGTTTGGCTTGGGGTACAACCTGCCAAAAGGCTTTAATGTACAGGCTTCCTATGATTATGGGGTGACACCGATTTTCAAGGACAGTGATGCAGATGTGTATAACAGAGGGTTTAAATTATCTGCAGGATATACTTTCTAACCAAGTGAAAGTTGATATAAACTAAAATGCCTCTAAAGAAATTTGGAGGCATTTTTTTATAAACCACAAAGACCACAGAGGGCACAGCTGCCAAAGAGGAAGGGGGGCTGAAAGCCAAGTTGTAAAAGCCCTGTATTTGTGGAGAAGTAAATGATTTCCACTAAACGTTCCTGTCCCGTAATTTTAAATTTTGGCTACTGCTCTAAACCTGCCAGGCTTTCCTGTTGGGAGTGAGAAATAAACAGCTGTTTCAACAATACCCGAAGATGTAAACCTGGCAGGTTTTCTAGCGTAAAGCCGCAAAGATTTCGCAAGGAATAGTGCGGGTGGAAGCCAAGTCGAAGAACTACTTATTTTCTTTGTCCATGCCATTGATCCAGTCCTTGATCAGCTGCACACCCTCTGTGTGGACTGTCGTACGCCCAAGTTCCGGCATGGCTATGCCTACTTCCGTGGAGTTCATGCGATGGGGAATAATGGATTTGTCAGCATTGCCAGGGACAATATCAAAATCATAGGTTCCAGCACCATTTCCGGCAGCGACTGGGATTTTGCTCACGCCAAGCTTCCTAGGGTCGGACTCATCATAAGTAAGGAAAAGCCCAGAAGTACTTGCTGGGCCTGCTGCACTATGGCAATGAGAGCAGTTGATATCCAAGTAAGCCATCGCACGCTCATCAAGAGGAAGATTTTTGTCTTCATAGTTGACCATGGCGGGATGGGCTTTTACTCCTTCAAATCCTTCCAACTTCCCTGATTCTGTCCAGTGAGCCAGTTGATTTTCCTTTCCTGATTTATATTCAAATTCATGGTTGAGATGCTGCACTTTTACTCCTATAGGCACCAGTGTCTCATTCTGATTATGGCAGGTTTTGCATTGGTTTTTATTCGGGACGAGGTAGTTGATCAGCTGTTTTTTGCCGCTGTGATCGATGAAAGTAACCTCAGATTCTCCTCCCACAACTTTTAATACCGCATCTGTCTGGTTTTCATTCCAGATGTAGGGAAATGCTTCCCAGCCTTTTTCAGAGTTGATTAAAAGCCTGGTTTCTATGATTCTTCTGTTTTCCTCTGTTTTGCGGAAGTCAGCTGGGTAATAGAAGTTTTTGATCAGCACAGTGCCTTCTGGAAAGTTAAGTTCATTAGATGCAAGTATGGCTTTTTCTCCTTCAGGAAAGAAGATGAAGCGGCTTTTGAAGGCATAATCAGTGAATAGGGACGAAGCCGGTCGATATGGAATTACTTCATTCACGGGAATTAAATCATGTAATTCCCCCATAAAGAAACCGTATGTAGATAACCTTTTGTATGGAAATCTTCCATCGGCAAGTTCATCTTCCAGAGCAGTTTCTTTGATTTCTGAACTTGATGATTCAGTTGTGCATGCACTTATAATCAGCATCAGAACCAGTACAAGATTGAATGACCAAAAAATCCTATTGTTTCCCATTACATTTCAGCAATTGCGTTGACGTTGGTGCTCACTGCTATGGTGCAGTTTTGGAAAGGAGATACATCTGAAAATGCCTTGATATTGTCCTCACCTTCAGAGAAGTCAAATCTGGTGAAATAGAGCTCCTCCATTCCTTTCTCTGACAGGCAGATCCGCATAGGATTGGTGGCGATGTCACTACTGATACTTTCATCCCAGATTCCATCATAGACTATGTCCTGTGTCCTGGCTTTGCCGTGTGCATTGTAAATGCTGATCAATTGACCCAGTTCTCTACTTAAATCGGGAAAACCTTTTGTACGGTCGTATTCATTGTCATGGATATAGATATCTGTTGTATAAGGAGACCAGTTAGGCGCATCGCTGGGGTATCCGGTGATCTGATAACTTGCGATGGCCACACCTGTGGTTTTGTTTTTTAGGATCCGGTTGTTGTAGATCTCCACTTCTTTGGCGGCCAAAAGAATCACTCCTGAACCGGGAGGAATCATGGTCACTGTGTTGCCATTTGGCTCTTCTCCGATTGCTGTGGCAAAGTTCTCGTGGTTGTTCTCAATGATGTCGTTGTTGTAGATTTTGGTTCTCGCTCCATCAGCTTTTGGCAGCCCCGGTAGATTAAAAACCAAAATCCCCCCGGTATTGTCACGGACTATGTTGCCGAATACCTCTGCATTGTCGCAGTTTTCTATTTCTATTCCGGCGACATTCCCAAAGGCCAGGGAATTTTTAACGATGATGTTTTCTGACTGGCCCACATAGATGCCTGCATCACGGGAATGTGAGGCGATTACCTCATCGACCATCACATTCTTGCACTGCACAGGATAGATCGCATAGGTCCCGTTTTTGGATTTGTCTCCATTGGTCCAGGTGACATTGATCCTGCGGAAGGTGATGCCGTCTGTATGCTGGGCCTTTACCCCATCGCCAGGAGCATCCTCTACAGTTAGATCCTCTATGGTGATGTTGTTTCCTACCAGTTTGATTCCTTCCCCTCCTGTCTTTAGGTTTTTGAAGGAGAGCACTGTTTGCCCAAGCCCCGCACCCTTGATAGTGATGTTTGACTTATTGTCCAGAATAAGCTGGGTATTTAATTCGAAGAAGCCGGATGGTATTTCTATTGTAGCCCCATCTTCTGCCATAATAAAAGCCTCGACGATTTTTTCGGTTTGCTCTTGGTTCATTCTCGGTAACTTGGAGCTGTCAAAAGTCCGTTCATTGGAAGAAGTGCTACAGCTATAAATAGAAAATACGGAGAAGATGAAATATAACTTTTTCATAAGGCAGGAGAATATTTTGGGCTTCTCAAATCTACCTAAAATCAAAAACAGTTTTCTTTGACTTTTGTCAATAAATCATCGGTGATCCTACAGGCCTGCTTTGAATGCCAGCCTTATCCATCTAGATTGGGGATCAATTAGTAGAAAAAAGTGTGTATAATTGTCCGGGTAAGGAAGTGAAGGCCTACCCCCGCAAGGTAGGCCTAAAAGAGTGAAAAACCTGAAATTTTTCTATGATCAAGTGCTTCGAAAGCTTCTTGGGTTTTTTAAAATTCCGCCTCTATCAATTCCTTATTGCATGCAGCTCCGGCCATAGTGCCGGTAGATACTGCATAAGAAACCGACCGAAACTGGGTGGTGCTATCCCCGCAGGCATATATCCCGGGAATGGAGGTCTTTTGCATGGGATCAACTTTGATATGACCATGGTCAGTCAACTCAATCCCTAGGCTGGAAGGGAGGTTTGAACTTTGCGTAAAGTCAGCCTTGGCATACAAAGCCTGCAAAGGGATATTAGTCCCATCTTTGAGAATCAGCTGTTCAAGATTTCCGTTTGTATGGGATATATGATCAATCTCAGTTTCAATGACACTTACTCCCTTTCCAGTCAGTTTAGCCGTTTGCTCATCTGTCAAAGTTGATTTTCCATTGGTGAAAAGTGTCAGGTCTCCGGTCCAATTTGTAATCATTTTCCCAAACTCAAAGGCAAAATCCCCATTTGCCAAAATCCCGGTTTTCTGATTTCTGACTTCATAGCCATGACAATACGGACAATGGATTACGGATATTCCCCAGCACTCAGCAAAACCCGGAATCTGTGGCATGATATCTTTGACCCCTGTGGCGAGAATCAGTTTTTTGCTTTGGAACCCTTTGCCTGATTCAGTCTGAATTTCAAATCCCTCTTCAGATTTTTTGCCGGATACCGCATAGTCGGATAAGAATGTAACTGTGTCGTATAGCTCTACTTGCTGTCTGGCTAAAGTTGAGATTTCTGCCGGAGTTTTACCATCCTGCGTCAAAAAATTATGGGAATGTGGGGTTTGTCGGTTGCAGGGTTTTCCGGCATCTATCACCAACACTTTCCTCAAAGATCTTCCCAATGCCATAGCCGCTGACAGTCCGGCGTAACTTCCTCCTACGATGATCACATCAAATTTGCTTGCTTCCATTTTTTATCCAGTTAGAGAAACAAAGGTAAAAACAGAATCCATAAATGCAATAATATTGCATTTATGGATTCAAGTATATCTCATGGATTTGTTGACCAGAACTCCACATTTTTCACCAAAGCTCTTTTCGGCAGTTTCAAGTGGGCTACAAGCAGCTCGGCAAAATCCTCAGGTTGTAATACTTTGTCAGGATTGCCATCTGTCAGCTTGTTTCCGATAGCCAGGTCAGTTGCAATAGTGCTTGGTGTCATACTAAAAACACGGATATCTGACTTGCGGACTTCCTGCATAAGAGACTCGGTAAGCCCGTTCAATCCAAACTTGGACGCACTATAGGCACTGGTCATCGCATTTCCTTTTTGGCCTGCAGTGGAGGATACATTTACGATATCACCTGACTTGCGGGCAAGCATGCCTGGAAGAACTTCGTGAATTACATAGTACACTCCTAGCAGATTGACTTTGATAATGTTTTCCCATTCGCTCACTTCCAGATCAAGGAATTTCCCAAATTTCCCTCCGCCCGCATTGTTGACAAGAATATCTGGTACTCCCAGTTCAGAGATCAGTGAGGCAATCGCTGGCTTAATGCTGGAGAAATCAGACTGATCCGCTACTGCTATTGCAACTTTCAGAGAAGAGTCTATTCCTGCCACGGCTTCTTTGACAGCTAGCAAATCTGATTCTGTCCTTGATAGAAGTGCCAAATGAACGCCTTCTTTGGCTAAAGCCAGTGAAATAGCTTTGCCTAATCCTTTTCCTGCGCCGGTGATCAGCGCGGTTTTTCCTTGTAGTGATTGCATTTCTTGATCTTTTAAAAGTTATAGATCTAATTCAAAATCTTGGTTGAGAGTTCATTTGTCGTCTGAGCAAGTCTAAGTAAGGTTGATGATTTTTTTATAGTCTTTAATATTCCCGCGGATTATCGCTGAAAAGGACGCTGATCTTCGCAGATAGTGGAGTGAGAATAATCCTTTTAACTCTTATTTTGGAGTTTCAATCATGAAATTTTCTTTTAAAATGAACGGTTTTCATCTGATAAAAAACGCCTCTTAATAATATCATAACCTACCATTTTCAGCTTTAACCTTCAGCCGAATTATTTTTGGAATATAGCTAAAGGATTATGTCCACTTTTCAGAATACAGCACATTTCGAACAGGTTTTCAAGGACAATTGGGAACTCATGTACCAAAGTGCCTATAGTAAAATAGGGGATCAGGCTGTCGTGGAGGATATTCTTCAGGAGATTTTTATAGATATCTGGCAAAGAAGGGAGTCCTTGGAAATAAAATCTGGAATAAAGGCCTATCTATTGACAGCAGTGAAATATCAGGTCATGAAGCACTTTGATGGGCAAGCCAAAATAAGAAAGGATAACAGCCATAACCTTCCTGAGGCCTATTATGAAGAGGATGTTTTTGGATTTGAGGAACTTTTCCATGAGATAGAAATCGCTGTAGAAATGCTTCCTCCCCGTGCTCAACTGGTCTTTCGGATGAGCAGACTGGAAGGTTATTCTGTAGATGAAATTGCGGATAAACTTAAGGTTTCTCCTCAGACTGTCCACAATCAACTGAGCAAATCCCTCAAAATCATGCGTGGTGAATTGAAGCATTTGGCTCCTGCACTTGCTGTATATCTCCTTGCCTGAAAGCTTCTTTGTTAAGGGCAGATTAATTTTTGATCAGGCATATTTCATGATTAGATAATCAAATCGGGCAGTAGTCGAAGGCGGTATTTCAGACTTAATAGATGAAAGACCATTACTCATGAGATTACCATCAGCCCTTTTGGGTATCATTTCCAGAATCCTTAGAGGAAAAGCTTCTGAACAAGAAGTGCGGCAGTTCAATTCCTGGTATGATGAGGGGTTAGATGCAAAATGGCAGATTCAGGACTATAAGAATCGAAGTAAGGAGCAGGTAGAGGAGGAGCTGCTCCAAAAAATCAAGAAGTCCGCCCATCTTCATTCACATAATCCTGTATCCAAAAGGGATTTTGCCGGATGGAAAGTTGCAGCGTGTACTGTTTTTCTCATCGGTATCGGTCTATTGGCCGTGAAGATTTCGTCTTCTATCCCAGCAGAAGATTCAGAGCCTGCTTTTGTCACTTTTGAAAACGGCTATGGCATGATCAAAAAGATCCGATTACCAGACGGATCCGCAGTCAGTTTATTCCATAATACAACGATAAAGGTTGCCGAAAACTTCTCTGAAAACAGATTCATTATGCTTTCCGGAGAAGCTTTTTTCGAAGTAAAGAAAGATACGCTTCACCCTTTTAGGGTGGAGTCTGCCAACCTTACTACAGAAGTACTCGGCACTTCATTTTTGATCCGGAACCAGCCCAATCAGAAACAAGTAGTAGCGGTGAAAACGGGGCTGGTGAAGGTCTCTGATCAGGTGGATACGTTTTTTATGCTTACTCCTAATCTTCGGCTTGACTATGCAGAACAAGCCGGAGCTGTGTCAACTATAGCCGAGAATGATCCATTGTTCTTGTGGACGGAGGATGTGTTGGCATTTGATCATACATCTATGGAGGGAATGATCCAAACGCTGGAAGATTGGTATGGTGTCAAAATCACTTCAGATCTCAAATCATCCAATACCTGTCAGATTTCCGGGACTTATCAAAATCAAAGCCTGGAAAGCATACTTCAACTGATCCAGTACTCGATCCCGCTTCACTACCAAATTGATGGAAAAAACATAACCCTAACCTTTAAAAACTGCCCCTAGAAAATGAATGGATCCGCGCCAACAAATCCATTCTGCTCCGGTAAATAAATGCTTCAGACAGTTAATCACATGAACACTTAAAAATATGAAATCGAGCATGTCGAAGGCGACACACAAAGGGATGATTATTCCCCGTGCGAGATTCCATGTGACCATTGAAAAACAATTATAAACACATGAAAAAAAAGTTACCACCTGCCTTAAGAACCTTGGTTATGAGATTATTTACGGCTTGCTTACTCAGTTGCTGGATGCACACGATGGTGTTTGCCGTCGACCTCCATGCCCAAAAATTGGAGGAGACTTTTGTCTCGTTTAGTTCCGGCGAATTGGCTCTTTCAGAGTCCTTTTCACAGATAGAGAGACAGACAGGATTTAAGTTCTCCTACGAAACAAAACTGGCACTTAATACAAAAGTGACTTATTCTAAGACCCGGACTGACTTGCAGACTATCCTGGAGGAAATTTCAGGTCAGTCCAATCTAAAATTCAAGCAGATTAACAATACTATAGCGGTAAGCAACAAAAAGAAACCAACACTGCAGGCATCAACTCAGGACAGAGTGACAATTTCAGGTATTGTAGTCGATGAAGACTCTGGAGAAACCCTGCCTGGTGTAAATATAATCATTAAAGGTACTGCCACAGGTACCACTACAGATCTGGATGGCAAGTTTAGCATTTCGGTGAATGAGGGAGAGGTATTGGTATTCTCCTATGTGGGTTATGATAAGCAAGAAGTGCAGGCATCAAATCAGACTGAGCTTACCATCAGACTGAGGTTAGATGACGATGTCTTAGGAGAAGTGGTGGTGACTGCGCTAGGCATCAAAAGAGAAGAGAAAGCACTTGGCTATGCTACACAAAAAGTGGACTCAGAAGAGCTGCTTGATGCTAGGTCAAACAACTGGTCTGATGCGCTTCGGGGTAAAGTAGCTGGTCTGAACGTTCTTTCTGCGGGTTCTGGGCCGATGAATTCCTCGCAGATCAGCTTGAGGGGGGACAACTCCCTTAATCCAAATGGGAATTTCGCCCTGATTGTTGTGGATGGCGTTCCTATGAATTCAGGCCTGACTTCTTCCGGCGTAAGCAATGCCTATGGCGCAGGGTCAGGAAACGATGTCCCCATTGATTTCGGAAATGGGATAGCGGATATCAATCCTGATGACATTGAAAACATTACCGTGCTGAAAGGAGCTAGTGCTACTGCGCTGTATGGAAGCCGTGCGGCCAATGGAGCATTGATCGTGACCACGAAGAGTGGCTCGAAGAAAAATAAAGGGCTGGGAGTCACTATTAACTCTAATTTTAGTTTACAAAATGTTCTGAAATGGCCAGACAGACAGTATGAATATGGACAGGGTACCGGGCGGGCTTTCAATGCCGATGGAGAGCTGTACTATAGCTATGGGGCTTCCGAAGATGGTTCCAGTACGGGTGGGACGAGTAGTGCATTTGGTCCTAAGTTTGACGGACAATATTATTTTCAATATGATCCTACCCTCGAAGGACAATCGGCAGAGCGTCAGCTCTGGAGGCCATACCGGGATAATGTGACTGGATTCTGGAGAACTGGGTTCAATATGATCAACAGTGTGTCTTTGGAAGGTGCAAACGAAGGTGGTGCCTTGAGGGCATCTATCACCCAGACCAAAAACGAATGGATCATGCCGAATACCGGATTTGATCGCTTGGTAGCAGCCCTTTCAGCTTCCCAGCAGATAAGCAAGCGATTGAAGCTGAATGCAAAAGTAAATTATACAAATAAGAGTTCGGACAATCTTCCGGCCACGGGTTACAACAACCAGTCAATCTCCTACTTCATGATCTTCCAAAACCCTAGCATTGATCTGGAATGGTATAGGCCAATCTGGAAAGAAGGCCAAGAAAATGTAGATCAGGTACACCCATTTAGTTCTTTTATAGACAATCCTTATTTGATCGCTTATGAGATGACCAACTCCGTGAACAACAATTCAGTATTTGGGAATCTTTCTGCCAATTACACCTTTAGCGATCATTTTGAACTGATGGTGAGGACTGGGTTGGCTATGAGCCAGGAAGAGCGTGCCCAGCAGAGGCCTTACAGTACGGCTAACTTCCAAAGAGGGTATTACAAAGAGCAGAATATCACCAACTATGAGCAGAACTCGGATTTCCTTTTCACCTACAATGGTAAACTCGCTGAGAAAATATCCCTGAGAGCAAGTGTGGGAGCTAACCACATGACCAGAAAATACCGAATGATGTCGGCTTATGTGGACGGTCTGGTAATCCCAGGGGTGTACAAACTCGCAAATGGCATCAACAACCCAGTGCTTTCTACTAATGATAACAATCGTGTGATCAATTCCCTTTATGGCTTGGTCACGATGGATTTTGATGAAAAATTATTTGTGGACATCACGGGGAGGAATGACTGGTCCAGTACGCTACCTATTCAAAACAACAGTTTCTTCTATCCATCAGTAAGTACAAGTTTTGTGCTCTCGGATATTTTTGCCTTGCCTAGTGAGGTTTCGTTTGCAAAACTGCGTATATCAGGTGCTCAGGTGGGGAATGATACAGATCCCTATCGCACCTCTAAGTACTATGGGCAGAGTGAGTTCTCGGGGTCGGCATCTGTGCCATCCACCTTGTATAATGTTGGCTTCAAACCTGAAATCACCACCAGTTTTGAGACAGGATTGGAGATGATATTTCTCAATAGAAGATTGGGTTTTGACGTGAATTTTTACATTTCTGAGACCAAAAACCAGATTCTAGAGGTGCCGGTAGATATTACCTCAGGATATTCCAGGGCGATTCTGAATGCGGGTAAAGTGCAGAACAAGGGAGTGGAACTGGTCTTGAACGGTAGTCCTGTTAAGACCAATGATTTTCAGTGGAATTCTTTTGTCACTTGGGCCAAAAACAAAAATGAGGTGTTGTCCCTGCCTGATGAGGTGGACGGGAGCCAGGTTATAGGTACTGGTGGAAACGCGTCCATTATTGCAAAAGTGGGAGGTACCACTGGAGATATCTATGGTTTTGGGTTTGTGCGATCTCCAGAAGGTGAAATAGTGTATGGCAGCAACGGGCTTCCATTGAGACCCGCCGAGATCGAGTATAGGGGTAATGCCTATGCTAAGTGGAAAGGCGGATTTAGAAATGAGTTTGTCTATAAAAATTTACGGATGAGTGTCTTGTTTGATGGGCAGTATGGAGGAATTGTTTATTCCCAGACACACCATAAAATGTCCGAACAAGGAAAGCTTACCCATACACTAAAAGGAAGGGAAGACGGATTTATCATAGGTGAGGGAGTAGTGGATAACGGAGATGGGACCTATTCACCTAATACCACGGAGGTAAACCTTGCTGATTACTACACAGAATACTACCGAAGAGCCAATGTTGAGTCCAATTCCTTTGATGCTTCTTTTATAAAACTTCGTGAAATGAGAGTGGAATATGGGGTTCCTGTCAGACTCCTTCAGAAAACCGGGATTCGTCAGGCTTCTATAGCACTCTATGGCCGGGATCTGGCGATGTGGACCAAGTTCCCAATGTTTGATCCGGAAACTGCAGCACTGAATGGAGGAACCTTGCTTCCTGGAGTAGAAATGGGACAATTACCAAGTACACGCAACATGGGAGTGAATATTACCCTTAAGTTTTAAATAATGACCAGTATGAAAAAATATATCGCAATACTTTTGTTGGGATCTTTGGCGTGGGCATCGGTGTCCTGCACCGGTGATTTTGAAGAAATCAACACAGATCCAAATAGGATTGATCAGATCAGCCCGGGAACATTGCTGAACCCTATCATCTACGGGATATCCAGCTTTGGGACAGACAGAGCAGATGGGTTTACCTTTCAGGTGATGCAGGTAGCCTTGCCGTTTCCCAGTGCCAATGGAGGGATTCATCGCTATGACATCTCAGAAGCTGCAGGGAATTCTACCTGGAACACTTATTACCGATGGTTGATCAATATCAAGGAGATGGAGGCTTCCTCCATTGCAAATTCAGATGTAAATTACGAGGCAATTGCACTGACTTTGCGGGCTTATTGCCTAAGTCAGTTGACCGATAGCTTTGGGGATATACCTATGGTGGAGGCCAGTCGTGCAGAGGAAGGTATCTTCCAGCCAAAGTTTGATACCCAAGAAGAGGTTTATGCCCAGATTTTCCAGGATTTGGAGCGGGCAAATTCGCTCTATGATGATGCACAGCCAATGATCTATGGAGATGATATTCTCTTTCATAATGATGTGATGAAGTGGAGGAAGTTCACCAATTCCCTACACATGAGGTTGCTGTTAAGAGTATCCAATAGGGCAGAGTTTAGTTCCTTTGAGAAGCTTGGATCGATAAGCAACAATCCAGATCAGTACCCTGTCTTTCAGAATACTGCGGAATCGGCCATACTGCAGATCACGGGGGTGACTCCTAATCTTTCCCCGTGGGGTAGAGCCATAGACTTCACGACTTTCCGTTCGATTTCTGAATTTTTCGCTGATCAGTTGAATAGCCTGGAGGATCCCCGCCGCGCCAAGTTTATGACACAAGCCAGGGATATTGATGGTACGACTACGATAGGGTACAAGGGGATCCCTAGTGGCTATGCCGGAAATGACAACCAATTCCAGTTTCTTCCAAGCAATCATAATAGAGCTTTAGTGGAAGCACCGATGATTTCCTTGTTGTTGACATATGCCGAAGTGGAATTTATCAAAGCGGAATTGGCGCAACGAGGCGCAATAGGCACAGAGGCGGAAGTTCATTATGAAAATGGCGTAAAAGCTGCCATGGAGCAGTGGGGAATTGAGGCCACTGAAGACTACTTTGAAAATCCTGAAGCAGCTTATGATGGAACCTTAGAGCGGATAATGCTCCAGAAATATTTGGGATTATATTTCAATGATTATCAGCAGTGGTTTGAATACCGCAGAACCGGTTTTCCTGTCCTTCCAAGGAACGAGGGGATGCTAAACAATCAGCAGGCTCCTGTAAGATTTCGTTATCCTGTAAGTGTGCAGGTCAACAATCCGGATAATTATTCAGTAGCTGTAGCCCGAATGGGAGCAGATGATATCAATACTAAAGTATGGTGGGAGAAGTAAAAGCTACCTATTGCCGGATGCCGGATGAGAGATGCTTGGACTTCGCTCAGCACAAATTACAGAGACCAAAGTACAGCCGACTCCGGACATACCACAAACACCGCCAGTCTGAGAACATAAACTTGCAATAATTCCACAAAGTGCTTATTTATAGGAAAATACAAAGCATAAGAAAATGAAAAAAATCTTAAACACAGGGCTGACAGTAGCCTTGATTCTCACAAGTTTCACAGCCTTCTCCCAAGAACTCGCAAAGGGCTATGTCTATCATGACACCAATGGAGATGGAAAGAAACAGCGACGTGAAATGGGAATTCCGGCAGTCAGTGTTTCCAATGGTCAAGAGGTAGTTCAGACGGATGAAAAAGGCTATTATGAAATAAGCCTAAAGGATGGTCAGCTACTTTTCGTGATTAAGCCAAGTGGGTTTTCCGCAGCGCTGGATTCCTTAAATAAGCCCACGTTCTACTACATCCACAAGCCTACGGGCTCGCCTGATCTAAAATACGCAGGTTCGGCTCCTACGGGAGCCTTACCAAAGGAAATCAACTTTGCCATGACTGCCACAGAGGAGTCTGATGATTTTACTGCGTTGATTTTCGGTGATCCACAGCCCTATACGCTAGAGGAAGTTGACTTCTTCGACCGCGGAATAGTAAGCGAAGTGGTAGGGATTCAAGATGTGGCATTTGGTCTTTCGCTTGGGGATTTAGTAGGTGATGATCTGGATTTGTTTGCTCCCTATGCCAAAGCAGTGTCGAAAGTAGGCCTGCCCTGGTACAATGTCATGGGGAATCACGATCAGAATTATGATGTGGACAAGGATGAATGGGCGGATGAAACATTTGAAGCTCATTTTGGTCCAAGTACCTATGCATATAATGTAGGTAAGGTGCATTTCATTGTATTGGATGATATACTGTGGCCGGATCCTAGAGATCAGCAGGGATATTGGGGAGGAATGCGTTCCGATCAATTGGACTTTTTGAGAAATGACCTGAAGTATGTACCTAAGGATCATCTCATCGTGATAGCAATGCACATCCCTTTGGCAGAGGAGGGGGATTCCTTCCGAGATGAAGACAGACAGGAAATTTTCGATTTGTTGGAGGATTTCCCTTACACCCTTTCTCTTTCTGCTCATACACATTTGCAGAAGCAGGATTATTTCTTCAGGGAAGATGGTTGGAAACAGGATAAGCCGCATCATCATTACAATGTGGGGACTACTTCAGGGGATTGGTATAAAGGCACTTTGGATGAAAACGGAGTTCCTGTGTCCACCATGCGTGATGGCACCCCAAAGGGATATGCACTGATTGATTTCGAGGGAAATCAATATAAAATCCGCTATCAGGTAGCAGGGAAATCGAGTGATTATCAAATGGAGATTTTTGCGCCAAAGGTTCTGGAAAAAGACAAACGTACCACCGCAGGCATCTTTGTAAACTTCTTCATGGGTGGAGAAGGAGATGAGGTGCTGATCAAGTTTGATGAGGGAGAATGGAAAACCGCGGCTAAAGTTGAGGATTATGATCCTTCATACTTAATAGACTTGTTTGAGTGGGATGTGACGGAAGAATTGATCGAGGGGAGACGACCTTCCAATCCTGCTGAGAGCAAGCACCTTTGGAGAGGAGGAATTCCAAACGGATTGGAAGCGGGAGAGCATGTGATTCACATTCAGGCTACAGACCGCTTTGGGCAGGTTCATACTGGTGAGGCTACTATACGCGTTATTGAGAGAAAATAAATTAGGATTTAAATTTGGAAAGCCCTTGTGGATATCCGCAAGGGCTTTTTTGGGTGTTGCTCAGTGGAAGTACGGGATGTTTTGCGAGAGTACGGTTGTTTTTTTGTCTCAGGCTTGGGCTAGCTCCTTAAGTCTTGTCGAAGTCACAGAGAAATAGCCTTGAAAAATCCAATTGGTAGAACCCTGCAAGGGTTGATCACAAAGAACTTTGTTGATTTTTGACCTAATTATTAGCAAACCTTTGAAATGTTTTGATAGAAAAGTGATTTCCTGGGTCAAAACCAGGGATATTATGGGATATACGCATGTGTTTTTTGGAAAAAGGGAAGCCTGTTTTGGAAAAAGATAGCTTAAATAGGCTATTTTAACAGTTTGAATAACCACTCACTCACCCTAACCACAGCTGCCTTGTACCCATCTTGGATTGATTTTAGATTTTTTTGGATTCAAGCAAAAACAGAAGCTGCTGGGGAATTGATAAATGAGGATTCTACTAATGAGGTAGCCTTGGCCCTGGTACTGGGGTTGATACCTGTGGTTTTGGCTTTTTCGTTTATCATATTTGTGATTTATCGGTCACGAAGAGAATCTGATTTTAAGCGAAAAGAAACGGAATTACGATTGAGTAAGGCAGAGGGTGAACTGAAAGCACTTAGATCCCAAATCAATCCCCATTTTATCTTCAACTGCCTGAATTCCATTCATCATTTTATTCAAAAACAAGAGCCGGTAGAAGCCAGTGAATATCTGGTCAAGTTTTCCAAACTCATCCGTTATGTACTGGAAAGTTCAGCCCGGAAATGGGTTACCCTTCAGGAGGAGCTTGAAGCAAATGAGCTTTACCTAGAGCTTGAGCAGTTGAGGATGGAGCATACGTTTGAATTTGAGTTTAGGAGTGATGACTCTCTTTCTAAGGAGAACACCTATATTCCTCCCATGCTGATACAGCCTTTTTTGGAGAATGCCGTCTGGCATGGATTGAGCCAAGGGGGGAGAATTTCATTGAAAATAAGACGAAAAACCGATACTACGCTGATATGTGAAATTAGTGATGAGGGTGAGTCAAGATCCAATAAGCCTGATTTTGATCTCAGTAATTTGGTGAAGAAAAGCAGTATGGGGATTCATTTGATGGAGGGGCGATTTGCAACGCTGAATGAATGGTTGGGAGTAGAGGCAGGATATACTTATAGTGAGCCTCCCCAGGGCGGAAGATTGGTCACCTTGACAATTCCATTTGAAGAAGAATGAGAAAGATATACACAGTAGTACTGATAGAAGATGAGCGACAGGCGAGGGAGGAACTGAAACATTTGCTTGCCGGATACCCAGAAATTCAGGTCATAGGGGAAGCGAGAGATCTTGATGATGCCGATAGGCTATGCAGACAACTGCATCCCGATTTGGTTTTTTGCGATGTAATGCTGCCGGGAGGGATGTCTTTTGACTGGCTCGCAAGTCTTGATACGATTGATTTTGAGCTAATATTCATCACTTCATTCCAAGACTTTGCGATTCGTGCTTTTCGGCTTGCAGCATTGGATTATTTGCTCAAACCTATTGATCCGAAAGAGTTTAAGGCGGCAATAGGCCGATTCTTGCAGAAAAATGAAGATCAGACACCAAAGCTCAAACAGCTTATTTACAATCTCCAGTCTCCCAAGGAAAAAGCGAAGATCGCCTTGCCTACGCTTCACGGCTATCTTTTTGTGGAAATAAAGGAGGTGATACGCTGTGAATCAGACAATACCTACACAACCTTTTTCCTGCGGGACAAGCGGAAAATATTGGTTTCCAAAACACTCAAGGATGTGGAAACCATGCTGGAGCATCATGGCTTTTGCCGTGTGCATAATTCGCATTTGATCAACCTGGATTATGTCACCGAATATTTGAAAGGAGAAGGCGGGCAGGTAAAGCTTAGCGATGGAAGTGTGGTGGACGTGTCTCGAAGAAGGAAGGAGGAGTTTTTGGGGAAGGTGAGGGGTCAATGATCAATTATCAATGCTCATTTGTTGAAATTCTCAGGTATTGATAATTTAAGTATTTAGTTTGAGTTTTTTCTAACCAAATTCTATTTAGAATACGCCATTTACTTTGGGAGAGTAGCTAGATGCTAAATCAAGGTTTGAAAATAATACCATGATAGGATCTTTGTACCACTAATAATTTTAAAGAAAGAGTAAATATTAAATTGAATTAAAATACATTCAATATGGGAAAGAAATCTTTAGTGATCAATTATTCTAGGGCAGCGGAGTATTTGGACAAAGTGTCGGACCCCGAATTGTCTACTCACTTTTCCCAATCTTTGAGCGGAGTGTTTTCGGCTGATTTGGTAAACGAATGGAGAAAAGATCATACATTCTCGGGTTTAATGTTTTGGTTTTGTTTTGGGCAATGTGGACAAATGGCTAATGATGTTTTGTATTTGGCGATGGAGCCAAGGTTTGGTTTTAGTTACCCAAAAAGTGATTCTAGTTTAGCCAGAGGTCTTATCCCTTCTTCGGCTAAATTATATCTGCCGTTGAATATTCAAGGAGCTAGGCTGGATACAAGGAATGGCCAAGTGGTTTTAGAACAGCAGCAGGGAAGTACTGCTGCGCAACATACTTTAGAGAACAACTCAGATGTTTTGCGAAAAATGCACTGCTTTCTGGGTAAACCAGAGTTTTGGAAATTCAATGCGTACGGTCATGGTTACTTCGAGTCTAAGGATGAGAAAAATGACTATTTTGAAGAGTTGCTTGGAAATGGGAATGGAAATCCCACTTTTTTCCGGTACTATTTTGGTTTTGATCCAAATGAGCTTCAGAATAAGATCAGGATGTTTTTGGTTCCGATGAATTCAGATGGCACAAATAGAGTGGTAACTCCAACAATGCCATCTCCTCAATTACTTCAAAAATCCTGGCCACCTCCTCCTTATTCCTAATCGGATGTTAGAGTTGATTCCATTTCAAGAAATCTCTTCAATTGCCATCTGGATTCCTTTGATTTTTGCGGGATTCAGATTGAAAATCAGCGATACCAAAATTCGCTGGTTTTTTGTGTTTCTTTTAATTGGAGCTATGGTGGATGGTTTGGGCTGGGTTTTATTTTGGAACGGAAGCGATTTTATTATCCACGCTATTTTTCAATACTTCTATTTATTTTTCGAGGCTATATTTTTTATCTGGCTGGCTTGCTCGTTTTTTAAACATAAGAAGGTTATTCTGTTTAGAAATACGCTTTGGGTAGTTGTACTAATTATTTTTCTTATCCGGGCCTCGGTTGTTTATCTCACAGATTTTAATCCGGCAATTGTGGTAGCCATAGCAGACACTTTCATTATGGTCTGCTGTTCTTTTTTAACGGCATTTGCGCTACTTCGAATGGCGGAAGAAAGAGAGGATTTGATGAGCTATTCTTGGTTTTGGATAGTGTCCGGGATATTCTTCTATTGCTTTGGGACCTTCTTTGTGGATATGTTGATTTTTAGCAGCATCGCTCAAGCAGTATGGCCATTACGAAATGTGGTTAATATCCTACAGTATGGGTTTTTTGTGGTGGGGCTGGTAAAAATGGGGTCTAGGTAAAAACTACCGAATTCTAGATGAAAGCGACCGGAGGTTAGTTCTAAGGTTTTTTTAAAATTAAAGACTGCAAATTGGTTTGATAATCCAGTGTTTTTGTATTGATTTTGGATAGTTTTTCATAGATATTCCTTCAAGTACTAATTTAAGTACACGGCTACGGGCTCCCATCCTAATCCGTATGCTTTTTTTGTGTTAAGCTCTGGGAAGAGAGGATGCCTGGTTCTACCGAAATCTATTTCATAACAACCAGTTCCTAATTACAAGTTTAAAGTCTGGTTTTTATAGATAATATTTCTTCAGTTATCTATAATTTAAATCGTACGGTTATGAAAAATCTGAAGAAATATGGTGTTCTGATGTCTCAATTATTCTTAGTTAACTTTTTTTATGTCTTTAATACTTACGCTCAATTTCCTAGCTTTAACACCACTTATAAAATGGAATTCTTGGTTAAAAGTGGAGACTTTTTCAGTGAACAGGATATATATGAGTTAAATGAAAATTTCAGGGAAGAGTCTACAGATAGTGATCTAATGGTGGATGTTTTTGTTGCGCATGAAATTTCATGCTATTACCTAAATAGAGTGAGGGTTTTGGAAGAAGAAAGAAGTAAAGTTTTAAGAAAGATATCAGAAGTAAGCTCTCGTGCGGACATAGAGGAAGAAGGGTATATTTTTCGACTTAATAAATCGGTTTTACATTATAACACGGAGATAGAATTAAACACAAAAAAGTCTCGATTTTTCAGTTCAATAAATAAGTATTATGGCAGACCTGGAACCTTGGCTAAATTTCTTCCAGTCAAAAGATCATACGAGGGAGAGTTTTTTTATTCAAATGTTTCATCAAAAGGAGTTTCGACGCTAACTAGTTTCGTGATCCAAGGAAATGAATCTAGTGGTACTGCAACAACTGATGTTATATCCGCAATGGTAGGATTTGTAAAGGTTGGACTTACTTCAGTATTTTATGCGGGGAGCGATGAAGAGGAATCGGAATCAAATACCAGAATATTTAGTGGCGGTGGGTTGACCAATTTGAGATTTGAATTTCCATTATTCTTCTCGAATAGTAGAAACTTCCTTGTGTACAGCAGTTTTAAGCCTGGGTTTATTGCTGATATTCCAGTTTTTGGAAGTGGTATTGAAAGAGAGGCCTTTTCGGGGTACTATGAATTGCCTATTGAACTATTGGCCGAACTCAGGACAAATAATTCAGAATTTAGTTTATTCGCAAATTTCAAGGGAGCAAGAATTGAAGGTACGAATGCTTTTTATCAGACACTTAAGCCTAAGGAAGAACTAGAGGAAGCAGATAGAATTGATAAACCATTTTGGATTTCTCAGGTGTATTTAGGTGTTTCCATGTCGGGAAAGTTTAAAATCTCTATGAATTTGCCTATAGCAACTTCAAGCAAAATAGCTATTCCTGACACTTTCCAGATTGGCATCCAAGTAATTCCAAGTAAGAATTGATGGTATTCATTTACAATATCAATCCAGGATCTTGCCCCAGTCTCGGATGTGCATGGTTCATTTTTAAGATTTCCTTGTGCAACTTTTCCAAAGTTCGAAACTTTGGAAAAGTTGGTCTGCTGGAGAAAAAGGCCTGCCAGGTTATCGAAAGCCTAGCAGGTCTTATCTTTTCAATCTTTCCCCCTAAACATCTCCTCCGTATAATCAAATAGTTCTGGCCCGCCAATTTTACCATGACCGGGAATTACAAATGCGGTTTTAGGAAATGTTGATTTTACCTTTCTTACGGTAGCTGACCATGCTGCGACATTAGCATCTCCCAGGTAGCCATTACCTGCGCCCAGCTCCTTGATCATGCATCCTCCAAAGAGTACCTTGTCGGAAGGCACATACGATACGAAATTATCCATGGTGTGCCCTTCTCCCAAAAATTCGTTGATTACAGGGGTATTGCCAGCCTGTAGTTTCAGTTTCTTTTTAAATCCATTTTCAGGAATGGGATAACCAGCTTCCTTTGCCAATCCAATAGTCCTGAAGGAAGCATATGAGGGTATTTCCCTGGCATGAAATTCATTCAGCCCACCCAGACAGTCCCAGTGGAAGTGCGTAGCCACCACACCTTTTACGGTTGTTTGTTGCTCTTTCTCCAGCCAGTTCAGCAGCTCTAAACTAGCTTCTTCATTTGCAGGAGTGTCAAATACCAAGGCTTCTCCCTCGTTGATGACAATCATGCCATTGCAACTTACTTTCCCAAAATCATCCGTATTCAGGTAGCTGATGTGGACGAAGGTGTTTGGACTGATTTGCTCGATCTGTAGAGTTTCAGATTCGTAGATAAGCTCCTTTTGCTGACTTAAAACGATGCTGATCTGGAATAAAGCAAGTAGGAAGGCGAAGAATGTAATTGCTTTCATAGAAAATTAATTGTGGGATTGGAATGATAAATTAGGGTTTTTCTTACGAACAAAATCCCGGCCTATTTTCATAAACCGGGATTTGAGAATACTTTTCTAAATTCTAAAATTTTATTTCCTCAGCGTCTCCAGGTAACTCACCAGATCCACCAACTCCGTTTCCGAGAGCGGGAATTTTGGCATAAGAGATTCTTCCAGCTGGGTTACGCTTTCTACTTCTGCCAGTTTGTAAATCTTCTGCTCGCCGCTGCCCACCAACTTCACCACCAGGTCATTTTCTGTCTTTGAATTGACTATGCAGGTGAATTCAGTACCGTCTTTCATTTTGACCAACTGGGTTTCATATCCAAATCCCATGCCTTCGGACGGATTGATGATGGCATTGAACAGCCCTTCTTTGGAAAGCTTGTCGCCTATTTCTGTAAGTCCCGGGCCAAAATCCACCCCTTTGTCTGCTATTTTATGACAGGCAAGGCAGTAGTTATTGGAGATAGTAAGTCCACTCTCTACATCGCCCTGCTGTGCAAGCAGTTTGGATATATCAATATTTCCCGAAGAACTGGCATTCGCAAATTTCTCAGTTGCCTCTGCACGGATATTTCCATTCCAAGAGGAAAGGAGGATTTTCTGGGCAATGGGCAGCAGCTCGGCAGGGATTTTATCCGTCTTAGCCAGCTCCCAAAGATAAGGTTCAGAATTATAGCCTTTTGCGGCTTCCATGGCAGCAGTTCTTATTTCAGAGGATTTGCCTTCGTCCAGATATATTTCCGAAAGTGCCTTTGCCATAGTTTCATTGTCAATCGTCCCAAATTTCTGGATTGACTTAATTGTGTTTTCCGGGTCAGTTCCGTCGAAGTAGGATTGGATTTCCTCCATGCCATATAGTGAAGCATAGCTGTTGGCGGCCATCTGTGAGTGTTGGTTGTGCTCAGACTGATATACCAGCTTCATGAGCCTGTCTTTTTGATCCGTCAAACGGTATTTGTTGATGATGTCCAAAAAGTCTCTGTCATCGGAGATGCTTGCCGCGCTCTGCTTTGCAAGGGCTAGGATCTGTTTGTCCGGGTTTTTAGGATCAAAACTGATCTGTCTCAGGATTATCAGCTGATCTTCCTCCGGTGCATTGGCCAAAAGGGCTTTTAAAGTTGAGTTTTTGGCTCCGGTTGATTGAAAATCCAGTGCCCTATAATAGGCTTCTTTGTTCCTGCCTGGCTGGGAAAGGATGATTTTTCCTAAAAGCTCAGCTGTGTTTGAAGCCCGTGATCTCCAGATTATATCTTTAGCTTCCTGGCTTTCTATCCAGTTCTCACCGCTTTTCTCCAAGTACAGAGGCAGGTAATCATCCCAGAATCCTTCTGCGGCTATCCCCAGAGCTTCCAGATACCAGCGATCCCCGGTTTCGTAGCCTTCCACAAGTTTCAGCCAAACTTCAGGGTTAGCTTTATATCGTATGGCAAGTGCTACTTCGCGCCTTACCTGAGCTGATTCATCCCCAGCCATTTCCTGTAAGAAAGAGACATCGCTCATTTTATTGTTTCTGTAGGCGCGTATTGCGGCCACCCGGATGTTTTCATCCCCATCGGTCGCGGCTGTTTTGATGTAGTCATTTCCATTTGGCAATTTGGTAAGCACCCAGAAAGCCCTTGCACGCATCCTACTTTCTCCTTCCGTGAATAATTTCTCCAATGCATCTTTAGCTTCTTCTCCTTTTTCTACCAAAGCCATGAATGCCTTATAGTGTGTGGCTCTGTTTGGGTTTTGCAGTAAGGTGATCAGTGAGGAAATGGAGGTGTAATCAGGCTTTGCGAGCTTGTAGTTGACATCCTTTGGCGCCACTCGATAGATCCTGCCTTTGTCCAGATCACCCATGGCATGTCCGCCTACTCCCGGATCATACCAGTCCGATACGAACAGTGATCCATCCGGAGCAACAGTAACATCTGAGGGCCTAAACCAGTTGTCGCGAGAGTTCCCATCAAGAATATTGATGATTTTCGCATCAAAACCAGCACCTTTAGGTACGGCAGGATAGGCTCTTACCACATTAGGACCCGCATCGGAGTGGATCACTTGGTTTTGGTACTCCTCAGGAAGTAGTTTGCCTTCATAAATCAAAATACCTGTAGGCGAACCTGCATAAGTTTGCAGTAGGTTCGGGACTACTCCCGGATCATTCAGATGCCAGTGTTGCTGATAGACAGAGTCCTCCATGTTGATTCTTCTGGCTCTCCAGTCAGCTCCTGTGACCTCATCCTTGAAACCATAGTTTCCATAGTCCATCACATAGTTGATTCTGGTGCTGCGGTTGCCGTCGTCATCGTTATCTGACTGCCACATTCTACCGTAGCTGTCTGTGGCTACTTCGTAATTATTTCTAAAATTCCAAGCCAAAACTTCCACATCTGAGCCGTCCGGATTCATACGGAAAACCATTCCTTCACGATAAGGTTGTGTTTCACTGTTTACCGGTCTTCCCAGAGGATCTAGGATCGGTGAGCCATCAGCATGACGAATCCCTTTCCCTTCATTGCCATAGTTGAAATACAGCTTCCCATCAGGGCCAAAAGTGAACGCATGCATGCCGTGGTCGTGCTGTACCCCGCCTACTCCTTCGAACAAAATCTCCTTTTTTTCAGGAACATCGTCCCCATCTGCATCGGTGAATACATACACGTACGGACTGACGGAAACATATACTTTGTCGCCCAACACGGCAATGCCCAAGGCGGCATTGATATCTGTGCCTTGGTAAAAGACGGTGGATTTGTCCGCCACCCCATCTCCGTTGGTGTCTTCTATGATCAGGATCCTATCCCCCTCAGCTTTGGTAGGGTTGCGGGGATTTAGCGAGTTTCTATAATTGTATGCCTCGGCTATCCACACCCGTCCCCGGTCATCAATATCCATGTTGGTGGGGTTGGACATCATAGGCTCGGATGCAAAAAGGGTAAGTTCCAGTCTGTCATCTGTCACTACAATGCCATCCACAGCATGCTTTGGACTTCTTTTTTCCTCATCGCTAAGGTTGGAGTAGGCTTCGTCGGTGAGTGGTGCAGGTTTTCTTTCGCAGGCAAAAAGTGTAAATCCCAGCAAGCTGAGTATAGTAAAATTCTTCAACATAGGTTTAAAGGGTTATTGGTTTGTAATTGGGAATCCAAATTAAGTAAAAATAGGTGAAGTTGAGCCTGTTGATCTAAAGATTCAAGGACTGTGGAGGACAGGGTAGGAAGTAAGGGATTGGATAAAAAAAAGCAGCCCGAAAGCTGCTTTTAAGTTTTAGTGAGCTGCTGCGGTGACAGCAGGTTTTTTTCCTTTTTGCCAGAAGTAGAATATGGTGAATAAGACAATCAATACAATTGGAAATAGAAGTAACTTTTGAAGCGTGGCTTGCCCGGCAGCTAGCTCAAGAGCTTCACCAATCTTGCCTTCAGCAGCCATAGTGGCTCTTGAACCATCGATCCAGCTGCCGATAACCGGCTGCCAGATTGCAGTGGAGAACATGCCTACTCCGCCTATGATTGACATGCCCAATGCACCGCTTAGCGGTACTCTTTGAGCTGTAGCTCCTACCATGACAGGCCAGAAATAAGCCACTCCAAGAGCGAAAATTACAGCAGCTACATAGGCCAAAGGTCCTGTTACAACACTGAACATGTATATACCGATTGTCGCCAAAACCGCTCCTATTAACAAAATACCTGTTTGACCAAATTTAGAGACCACTGGGCCGGCAAAGAATCTTGAAACAGCCATTACACCTGTAGTCAATGCCAGAATTAACATGCCACTGGCACCAGAGCTACTCAAGATTACTTCTGCCCATTGCGTAGTGCCAAATTCAGTGATGGCAGTAATTGACATCGTGACAAATAGGAAAATAAATACTGGGGAGATCATTGCCTTTAAGTTCTGAGTGATAGACATCGCCTCGTCCACTTGAGGTTTTGGGAATGCTTTTCCAAAAAACAAGACAGCATAAATGACTGTTGGTATCATCAATACCCACATTTGGGTTTGCCACTGTGCCATTACTCCACCTGTATCTGTCATGAATTTTGAAATCAAACTACCAACCACAATCCCCCCTGGGAACCACATGTGGAATCTGTTCAGCATTTTATTCATTTTATCACCGGTGTACATATCGGCGATCAGTGGGTTACAGGCAGCTTCAGTACAGCCATTGCCAAAACCAATGAATAGGGTAGAAAGCAACAGGGTGGTGTATCCACCGGCATAGATGGTAAGAAGAATACCCAGGGTATGCATCACAAAAGCAACCCTCATGATATTGGCCGGGCCTACTTTATGATAAAGAAGCCCTCCTAGGATCATTGAAATAGGAAAGCCTAAGAACCACATGGAATTGATAAATCCGAGTTGCTCATTGGATAAGTTGAATTCGGCGCCCAGTTGGGGCAGGATTCCCGCTCGGATAGAGAAGGTAAAGGCGGTGGTAATGAGGGCAAAACAACTTGCGTTGAAGAGTGCCGACTTGTTGATGGTTTGAGTCATATGGATAGGTTTTTGAATTTTGGGTTGTGAGTGAATGATTCCAAAGGTGGAAAAATAGGAAAAATATCGCATTCAGCTTTCCCGCTGATAAAAAATGTTCTCAGCAAATCCCGCTTTATTCCAAAATCAATAAGGATTTGGTGATTTTTTCATCCAAACCATATTCAGGGTTCCTGAGAATTAGAATTATCGCATAGGTTCCCAAGGGAGCATATTCTCCCCTGACCTTGCCGTCCCAGTGCAGTATGGGCTCTTGGAAGCCTATTTCATTCTCTGTTGCGTAATGGATTAATTCTCCGGTAGAATTGATTACGTACATTTCTGCCTCAGATACACCTTCACTCACGGTGACTCTAAAATCCCGTTCAGCATCACCCAGGATCATGGCGTTGGGAAGCACATAGTCAATATCGCAGACGTCATAGACTCTGAATTCCTCCTCATAAATACAGCCCTCCACAGTGAGCACAGCTAATTTATAGAGCCCCGCTTGCTTAGGGAAAAAAGTGGAATCAGTGCCTACTACCACATCTCCTGTAAGATAGGTCCATGAATAAGACTCATAGGGGCCGGGATCGATAGCAGGGATACCATTACCTTTTGAGCAGAAAGGATAAGAATCTTCAAGCTCGGGCTTCGGGGTGAGCGTTCTTTCTTCTATTGATATATTTACCCGTGCGATTTCGCAGCGGCCACCGGACTGTTTGTCACGATATATAATGGCTTCATATATTCCTGTTCTTTCATCAGAAATATCATATAGTTCAGCTCCCGCGTCCAAATCTACTGCACTACCATCCTCCAGAAAGAGTGTCCACTCGATCCAGGTTACTTGATCCGTATTTTCGGGTACTTCCAGATTTACGGAAAAAAAATCGCATTCCTCTTCATAGCTCAGCACAGCTGACACGCTTAAAATAGGCTGATCAAAAGGGATTTCAAGAGGCGTGATCTGGCAGGCCGCCATTGCTTTGGGCTGCACAGTGAGCTGATAGACTTCCCCAAACTCCGTAGGTCGGTATTCCCGGGTGCGTCCCACGATTTCCCCCACACTGTTATACCACCTGAAGATGGCGTCTTCCACATCAAGGTTCTGCATGACCACACCCCATATCTGATCACCCTGACAGTTTTCGTCAATGACTTCATAGCTGAAATCAATCTGATCATCCAGTTTTTCCACCCTAAATTCCTGGATTATCGGGCAGTAATCCCCATCAGCATCCACAGGTGCTATGTATAGGCTATAATCACCTTCCTCTTCCAATAAAAATGATTCCCCTGTGTTGGCTGTGACCATCGTTCCGTCAGGCTGAGTCAATTCAAAGTTTAGATCCAGGCTTGCTTGCAAGGAGAGCTCATAGCTGTCGCATATTTCTATCACCTCCGGCAAAGAGAAAGGGACATCCCTTCTTCTTTCTATTCGAAAAGTCTTGATAAGTGGGTGACACGCATCCTCTTCATATTCAAAATCAAAGAAATAAATTCCGCCAGGAAGATCTTCAGAAATGAAATTCCCGTCTGAAAGTGATCCGTAGGTAGAAATCCCTGTGTTTGCCGACAGAATCCGGTATTCTCCTGTCACATTGCCGTTGGGAAAAGTGATTTCTACTCTACCCATATTGAAACCGTCCAGCACACATTCTTCTTTGAAGGTCACAATATCCGTTTCGTCTGGAGCCTCAGACAAATTAAGCGGATGAAATAAATATCCAGCGCATCCTTCTGTATTCGTAGCCGCAATCGTGTATATTCCTGCTTCGAGTCCGGTGACTGGGGGTAATACAGCACCCGCTTGCTGAGGACCATAATCCAGAGTGACATTCAGGTCTTCGTCCAAGAGACTTACGGACTCCATATCGTTGACGATTATCATCTCGAATGAGCCATCAGAGACTCCGCAGCTGGAGGGGGTGTTTATAGTGTTAAAATTGATTTTTGGCCCTTCTTTTTGTCTTACAGTCGTGATCCGTTCCGATGGGCAGGAAGAATTTGGATCACTGGCTATAAAACCTATATCATACGTCCCGGGTTCTGTAAATTGGGTGTTGCCCAAAGTAACCGCATAGCTGCTGCCCAAGCTGATTTTGTCGGAATCTCCCTGCTTTCTATACCACCACTCGCCATTGATAGGCGTATCCAATTCTATTTTTACGGATTCTCCCTGGCAGACTTCCTCTTTGTTCTGCACAAACTCAAAATCTACAGGTGGTCCTACATAGGTGGCAGCTGTCACCTCACAAGAGGAGCTAGCGTCTGCCTGCTTAAGTTGGACATAATAATAGCCTTCTTCAGTGGGTGTGAACACGTTGCCGGATGCGCCTGAGTCTTGATATACCACATTTACAAACTCTTCGTCCCTGGCCCAGGTAAATTCATACTTGCCCAGATCCGGATCAGCTGGATCCATGGCTTGAAGAGTGGGGATGTTTTCCACACATAGTAGGTAATCAGGCTTTAGGATGATGCCCGGACCTCTGGCGACAGTAATGGAGATACTCGTGGAATTAGGACTGGCGGAGGGGCTGGTTCTTTCCTCCAAGGTCAATGTGTAGCTGCCGGGAACGGTATATCGTATCTGTATTGTTCCCACGCTAGCTGCCCCGCCCTTAGTTATGGTAGAGGTGCTCCCATCAGGATTTTGTAGCAACCACGTGTATTCTCCAGATGAAGGATCGATGATGCTATAATCCCCCGTGGCAGAGCCAAGGGTCAGGCATAGATCTGTGGGGCCAGCTATTCCCTGAGCCACGTTGGCCATGTACTTGGCTTCGGGTTTACTTAGACTTCCTTTTTCCTCTCCCACTAGTAGTAGGGGAGCTAGAAATAGTAAGAACCAAACCAAAAACTTCCCAACCTTTGATGTTGGGAATTGTTCTGCGGAATTCAATTTATTTATTTTGGGTGTGTACAAAGATAATAACACCCGTGATCACAGGGTGGGTTTCGAGCTCTCAGACTCAAAAAATGTTCCAATTGATTTAAACTGTCCTATTGTGGGCTATTCAATGATCAATATGGAACCCAATTCATATTTAGAAATACCCTTCTCATAATTTTTAAAATTTACCCGTACCGCATAATTACCATTAGGGATTTTTTTTCCATTATAGGTTCCGTCCCACGCGCAGGTGGATTCCTCAGATATCAGGTTGGTCTGCACACATTGGAAGATTACCTGTCCCCATTTGTTAAGAATGACTAGGTCCAGTTCATCGATGAGGTAATTAGTGTAAATTAAGAACTCTTTGTCAGGATTGCCTGGCTGTACTGCCGTCGGGTAGATGACCTTAAGTTCGCACTCTTCTTCTGTAGAGAATTCCGCCTCATAGGCACATCCTTCCAAACTGAATACCCTAAGCTGATAATCTCCTATCGCTGAGGGTTTATAGCTGGAGCTGGTAGAGACGATTTGCCCCTCGAGGTACCATTCGTAGCTGGCAAAGTTTCCAGGATTGATAGTAGGCGCAATTTGATATTTAGGACAGATTTGATAGCTCTCTTCCACTTCAGGTCTTATAGGATCGGTGCTCCTTAGTAGTAACGCTTTGTCATATCCTAAAAGGCAGGGGATATGGTCTGACAGCCGAACCTCGTAGGTGCCTTCATTGACAGCCAGTATTTCCTCTTTGTTCCTTTCGTTTACCAACTCATATTGCTCCCCTGTGGGTGAAGTGTACCACCATGCGATAGAAGTAACCTTGTTGAAGTCTGCTTCTACCCACATAGCAGCCGATTGGGAGTCAGGACATAGGGGTTCTGCCATTAGTCTGACATCCAGCGCTAATACTGGAGGCTCTACTTCAAATTCTATTGGTGAAATATGACAGGGAATGACACCGGCAGGCTGTACTTCTAAAGAGTAGATGCCCGGTGTGTTCAGGGTTAAAAACTCATTGTTTCCGACTATTGTTCCTGCACTGTTCCTCCAGGATATTTCTACATCTTCCATAGCGTAATTATGTATAGAAGCTTGGTAAATTCGGCTTCCATCACAGAATTCCTCAGCTAAGACCGGTTGAAAATCCACTGCCCCTGTTTTGGTGATTATAAGCTCCTTTTGCTCCGGGCAGTAAGGAGTAGGGTTATTGGTGTCAAAGGCCAAAAAGGTATAAGTACCCGATTGATCAATAGTGAAAGCTTGTCCGGAAGGTTTTTCTAGAACTTCGCCTGAAGGGCTTGTCAGGAAAAATGTTAACGTCTGATCCGTATCAGGTATCAGCTCATAGTAGTCACAGATGACAAGCTCCTCAGGAATACTGAATTGTACTTTGTCAGGGGTCAGGTCCAACTGGAAAGTGGTTCTTCCCAGCTCACAGTTCTTATTGATCTGAGGAATGATGCTGTAAGCAGAGGCTTCGTAGGTCCCGCCTATTCTTGTGTTGATTGTTTTTTGATTGTCAAATTCAGGCAGCTGTATTATTTCTCCTGTTTCATCAAATCTCCTCCAGCGTATATCGGTTACGGCTTCAGGAGAAGTAGTGATTAACTCTACTATTGCTTCTGGGCCAAATTCACATAATTTGGTCGAAACGATGGAAGTCTCGACAAATAATACAGGAGCTTCTACGGTAAATTCCTTTGGTGTAATCGGACAACTTTCAGAGTTTTTTGGCTGTACTTCCAAGGAGAAGGTGCCTATGGAGGTAGGGGACAGAAAAAGCCTTTTCCCAGTCCCTACAAGTTCTCCGTTGGGATTTCTCCAGTAAAAGTCAGCCAGACTGGGGTCAAAACCATAGAGCTCAGCTTCGAAAATCCTGTTTCCTATGATACAATCCTCACTGAAAAGAATGGGTTCAAAAGGAATCGGGCTAGTGGTGTTTACCTGCAATTTGAGTTCCGAAGGACAGACATCATCTTGATCTGGTAATATGCCGATAAGCTTGTACTCTCCTTCCTCTTCGAGTGTAAATGGCTCACCTGCGATCTTGGATGTAGTATTGCCAAGGGGGTCTGTCAGGGTAAAAAGCAGATTTTCTTCCGTCTCTGGAATTAGCTCATATGAACCGCAAATGGTAAGCTGGTTTGGCACCCTGAATGAGGTTTGCGGTTTTCCGGGGATTTCGACTAGCTCCCTTGTGGGTAGCTTGCAGCTATCTTTGTCAAGTAATTCAAAGTAATATTTTCCTCCGGCTAACCGCACACGGAATGGGTTTTCACTAGGTAAAGCATCTTTAATTGCCACATCGCCTTTTTCAGTGAGGACTTTATAGGAGCCTTCTGTCAATCCGTTTTCAAGTTTGACGTCAAAGGAGCCGATGGTTTTTCCTGTTGCTGTACAGGATTCAGGAACTATGTTTTCAATCTCATACGCAAGAATAGTAGGAGGGTCATTCAGGTGGACTACCGCTCCGAGTGTGTTTTGGCAACCGTTTAAGTTAGAATACAGGGTATATCCACCCGATTTTAGATTGGGTATGGTGATCGTTTCCCCGGCAAGGAAGGGGCCGTAGGATCCCGCACCTGATATGGTCACTTCGTCTAAGTCAGTCTCAGCTAAGAGTTCTAAGGCTCCGTCTGGATTGAAGCACCCACTGGATCCTATCACGGAAGTGATAGAAATTATTGGCTCCTCATTGTAGGTGAAATTGCTGATGGCCCTCGGGCTGCATGTGGGATTGTCTTCATTTTCAATAACCAGCTCAACGGAATATCCTCCAAAAATTGGCAAATCTTCAGTTGGCAAAAGCGTAAGGGAGGATGAAAATCCTTTGGACACTTTACCTGGCTCACCGGGAACAGTCAGGTACCAATCCCCCTCAATAGGTGGGTCGGAGGCAAAGAAGATACTGCCGTCCCGGCAGACTGTAGCTGAGCTCTGGACTATCTCTATATCAGAAAGGATGTCAACTGTGGTGTTTAATGTGGTCATGCAGACCGGATTTGAATCGCTGTCTGGGACATAAAACGCCACACTGTAACTTCCGGGAGTATCGGTGTTTAAAGTGTTTTCCGTACCGACGACTTCCCCTGATTCGTTCTCCCACTTGAAAATGTAATTGTTGAAATTGGTACTTGCTGGTGATATGGCCTGGAGATTTATAGGCTCACCAGGACAGATTTTATATTGACCGGCCAATGACAACGACGGCCCTTTTATTACCTCTACCACTTTTTCCAAATCCGCAATGGATTTACCGCCTCGACTCACCTCAAGTTGAATGGTATGGGACCCGAGTAGCTCAAATGTGTATTCGATAATCTGAAACGCTCCAGGGGGTCTGGTAAACAGCTCTGTGCCGTTCGGCCCTATGATCGTCCACTTATAGACATCAGTAGCGGAATCTCCCCCTCCTGAGAAAACACCTACTACACTGCCAAATATATTGCAGAGTCGATCAGGCCCTACCAGCTCGGGAGCATCTTGGAAACTAGATTCAGAAGTAAAAAAAACTTCAGGATTACCTAAATCCAAATTCGCGTCTGCAAAAAAAACCACTGATATAATCAAAATGGCGATGGAAATAATTTTTGGGTAGGCTTGGGTCAAAATAAAGGCTATAAATTAAATTTTATAGCCTCTAAGTTACAATTTTATATAGGTGAAAAAACAAAATAATATTTAAGTGTCAGCATTAAAGTAGTTTATGTTATTAGCGCACAAAAATCCAGTTATTTTCGCTGCTTAATTGTTCAGAAAACTCATATCCTCCTCCGCAGAAAGTTTTTAATCGCTCAGGCTCCTTGATCCTGTTTTTGATGGCATAGTTGCTCATCATCCCCCTGGCTTGCTTGGCGAAAAATCCGATGATTTTGTACCCATCATCCTTGTATTCTTTGAATTCAATGTTAATCAGAGGGGATTTCAATGTTTTTTGATCAACAGCCTTGAAGTATTCCCGAGAAGCAAGATTTATGATAGGCGTACCTTTTGCCGATTCATTGATGGCCTTGGCTATTTTCTTGTCCCAAAATTCATAGAGATTTTTTCCTTTGGTGTTTTCTAGCTTGATCCCCATTTCCAGTCGATAAGGCTGGATCAGATCCAAGGGCTTCAGCAACCCATAGAGTCCGGAAAGTATCCTTAGATGTTGCTGAGCAAAAGCAAAATCTTCTGCGGTATATTCGTCAACATCAATTTTGGTATATACATCCCCCTTAAAGGCCAGAATAGCCTGTTTGGAATTCTCTTCGGTAAAATCCTTCTGGAAGGTCTTGAATCTCTCCTCGTTCAACTCGGCTAGGTTATCTGAAATATGCATCAACTTGCCTATTTCCTTGGCGGACTTCTTTTTCATGATCCTTACTAGGGAACGGGTGTCATTTTGAAAATCAGGTAAAGTGTATTCTTTAAAAGTAGGAGCACTATAGTCCAGTGTTTTTGCCGGGGATATTAGGATAAGCATGTTAAGTTGTTCTGTTAATAGTATTTCAAGGATGCATAGACAATTATCCTCTGATGCCTTACAGGCAGTCAGTGTCATTCGAAGAGGAGTCGTGTCTATTGAATTACTGTAATGGCTTTGGTTAGTTTTTCAGTTTTATTTTGATCTTCACTCGTAAACTTCACTACCACAGCATATGTTCCATTAGGAACAAATTCGCCCCGAACCTCCCCGTTCCAAGGGCAGAATGCTTGGTTGGGTTCTAGGTTTTCATGGGTACAATAGAAGATCAATTCGCCCCAGCGATTGTAAATGTAAACTTCCACATCATCGATGTACTCATTTGCATAAAGGATAAAGTTTCTGTTTGGGTCATTTAATACCACACCATTCGGGAAGATGATTTTCAAGGAACAATCCTCCACCACCTCAATAGTTGAAATGTATTCGCAGCCCAAATTATCAGAAACAGTGAGTTCATAGATTCCCCCTTCATTTGGAGTGAATACAGACTCTTGTGATACTTCCACACCATTTAATTTCCAGGAATAATTATCGTAGGTACCTGGATTTATGGACTGAGTGACTCCTTCAATAGCACATATAGTGAAACCTTCAGGCACTACTGGTGGGATTATGATGGATTTGGCCACCACACCGTTGGCACGGCCAAGATCACAGCCAGCACTACTTCTCAGCAGTACTTCGTAAGTTCCTTCCTGCGACACTTCGATAATAGGCCCATTAAAAGATGGAATTCGTGTTCGTGTGCCATTTTCCACAGAATACCATTCGAAATCAGCTACATTGGTCAGATCCGCATCTACCGTAATCGTCGTGCTTGTCTGATCTACGCAGAATGGAACAATATCAAGACTGACATCAAGCCGCTCTGAGATGATTTCAGCTGTAAATTCCTTTTTGTCCACTGGGCATAGCCCACCCGCTAAAGGCTGAACTTCCAAGGTATAATCTCCTGCTATGCTTGGAACAAAAGTTTGTCTTCTTCCCACGATTATCCCCTGTTCATTTTTCCAAAGGAAAAGCACATCAGCAGGATCTGCGTTGTCTAGAATTGCTTCATATTGCACTCCTACCTGACAATCTACGATTGGAGATGATACTTCGAAATCTATGGACTGTGTAATGTTTGCATTAATGATGATTTCCCGTGGGCAGTTCTCTCCGGTTGGATCCATTCCCCGTACTGTGTAAGTGTCAGATTCAGTGATGGTGAATTCTCCATTTGTATCCGGAGTAATGACGGTTCCGTTAGAATTAGCCATTGTATAGTTCAATTCGTCCGGAGAAGTTGGCGCAAAAGTGAAGCTCCCGCAGGCTGTTAGATCCGATGGCACAGAGAAGACTACTTCAAATTTCTGGGCAATTGTGTAGCTCGTAGGATCTGGAATGTCGCAGCCACTTTGATCTGTAACTTCAACTGTGTATTCTCCATGAGGCACAGCAATGTCAATCTGATCTGTTGCGGTGAATGAGTCTTCGATAGTCAGCCCATTCCCTTGCCTTACTAATTTATAAGTTCCTGATTGAACAGTGGTGAGGTTGATAGTAATCAGCCCATCTTCTACTCCGGAAGAGCCACATACCTCATCAGAAGTGGCGACTGTGTACTCGAATCCAGTCGGAGGATTACTGTTTTCCACTGTTACTGTTGTGGTATAGAAACAGCCTGTACTATTCTCTGCCTCGATCACATAAAGGCCTGGAAGTAAATCCGGAACTGATAGCACATCTCCTTGATTCACATTAGTAAAGGTTATTCCTTCGTCTAGGACAGTGACAAGACTGGCAGGTGATTGCATCGTGATTTCAAAAGATCCGTCAGCAGTTGCACAATCTTCCGCCGGATTACTTTGAACTGTGAAAAGAGGAAGCTCATTTACCAATAAATCTAATTTTTTCTCCACCGTACAACCCTCCAAAATCGGGTCCTCAGTAACAAAAATTATTTCGTAAGCTCCTGGTCCCGGCAAATCATTGACCCAAAGCTCCAATTCAAAGAATTCTCCAAGGGGGACCCTATCGGGGTCGCCATTTAATTCATAGAACCATTCGCCACTGACCGGGGTGTCCGGAGCAAAAATCACTGAAGTTTCTTCATAGCATACTTCTTCGGCTGTTTGCGTAAGCTCGAATTCAAAAGCAGGTCCCACAAAGATTTCTGCTGTAGCAGGACAGGTTTCATAAAGTTCAGTTTCTTCTTCCGAAAGGCCGTCAGGAAGTCGGTAGCTTACAGTTACTGTGTATATACTTTCTTCATCTACCGTGATTTCATTGGAGTTTTCATCCCCGAAAACCTGTCCTGCGGCATTGATCCATTGAAAATCATATAATCCTTCTTCAGGGTCATAGCCATCAATTGCCGTCAGGGTAATCGGATTGCCGGCACAGAGGGTTATATCATCCGCTAGCGTAAGTACCGGTGGTTCATCCACCTGGATTTCAGTAGACTCTCTAAAGTATTCGGCGTCACCACATCGATCCACCCGTAGTTCGATCAGATAGGTTCCTGCCGTGTCGAAGGGTTGCTCGAGGGTTTGAAATTCCTCTCCAGGGCCTCCGAAATCGCTTATTACTACGGTTCCGTTGTCTTGGTTGGTGATCGTCCAGAAATAACTGTCTATATCCGGTTCCCCTCCGCCTTCCAATAAGGCACCAGCGGTGTTTTCATCCAAGCAGATCCG
This sequence comes from Algoriphagus sp. AGSA1, assembly GCF_021390545.1. Lineage (GTDB taxonomy): Bacteria > Bacteroidota > Bacteroidia > Cytophagales > Cyclobacteriaceae > Algoriphagus. The sequence goes on from NZ_JAJUWR010000010.1 coordinate 160,552, forward strand.
TGCAGGTGCAGATAGGCTAGGTTCTGGAATTGAACTCCCAGAGTTTTGAACAAAGGAAGGAAGTCCCAAATTGGAGGTGCCGGGCATAGGCGCCACTCCATCCTGATTAAAAGTGCTCTGCGAGTCACATCCAGACCCGGTGCTTATTTCCCCGATTCTGTTATCACCCACTACTGCCACATATATGGATCCATTGGGTCCGATCTGAATGGCCCCCAAATCCAATCCTTGTGTCCCGCTCACCTGATTTTTGGTGCTGATGATACAGGCTTCTATAGCGGCGCGGGTGCTGGCCCCGTCGAAACATGCCGGACACACAGCTGCATCAGGATCATCGTTTTCATTGGCTTTGATAGTAAATTCTTCAATTCCCGGCCCTCCGTTTCTGTAGGACACCAGCACCCGCTCCCCATCTTCAGAAAACTCCATTCCATATACGTCTCCGTCACAGCCTAAGTCTATTCGGGCGTATTCTGTCATTTCCCCGGTACCCGAATCGAAATCAAAGATTTCCAGTTTATTACATCCTCCTTCGGAGATAGTAACTGCCAGCTGATCACCGTCGGAATTGAATTTCATTGAGCCTACCCCCGAATTGAAGCCATGATTGCTTCCCACAGAACTGAGTACAGGCTGGCCTATTCCCTGTGAGGATACAGGATAGGCACGGAAGGTATTGTTGCCAAGTTCATGATACATTACCCATGTAGTATCTCCGGCATCCAGCGCCGCGGTATGCTCGGTAGATGGGCTGAAAAGAAAATTGTCCTTAGTAACTACATTTCCTACCCCCGTTGGGTTTTCGGCTTTGATATCCACCAGAGAGTATTTTGCTTCATTGATTCCGTTTGCTGATAGCTGGGAGGTGAATAGGTAGAAAAGCGTCTCTTCTCCTGGTACTGGCACGGCTATCACTCCATGACTGCTTGTGTTGTCTCCTCCGATATCATCCCCGTTTTCCATTAGATTCCCATTTAAGTCCCATACGGATTGACCGTCGGTGTAGAACAGCACTTCTCCATCTTGGCTGGAAATTGTAGTAGTACCGGCAGGGATATTTTGTGGATGACGTGATTCTATAGGTCGGGGGGTAGGGGCTTCCGGATCATCAGGATCTGGATTGAAATCCAATCCGGCGCCGTCACCGAAGTACCAGATATTGTTGGTCTGATCCTGTACATCCCACATTTTCACACGGATTTCAGCATATGCATAGCATGATGAGCCCGGTTCGCGTACCAAAGCCCAATATAGCCCCGGGCTGCAGACCTGGTTTGTACCTTTAGGTCCCCAGCCTTCATCCCGCTTATTTGACCAGAAATATTCGTAATTATCATCTCCCCCCTGTCCTCCTCCGGCGCCACCACCCCCTCCTCCCGGAGCTCCGCCTTCACCATCACCACCTTGATTTTGGGCGGTGAGCAGTGGGGCTAAATCCAGACATGTTTCGCAGAGAGTGGTGTCCTGCGGGGAAAAGTTTGCCTCTAGGTTGTTTTCTGCCAATGGAATGGTGTGGTTCACTGTTTGGGTGGTCCCGTCAGCAAAGGTCACTGTAAGTGTGACATTTACGCTGGATTCCTGAGCAGCATCGGCAGGAATCAGAAAATGTTCTTGAGAGTAATCCACTTCCAGCTCATTGCCTGCCGAATCAAGCAAGGGAGGATTAAATGTCCAATCAAAGCTTACAGGTCTATAATTTTCCGGTGTCAGTTGGGAGGTGAGCTGGACTGGATTGTTGGCACATGGCATCTCCGGTGACCAGGTGAAATCAACAGTGGGCTCAATATCCGCATTGGGTGCAAAAGAAGGAAATACAGTGCCGCAAAAGTCTGTCCCTGCAAAAGGATCCACTTCTACTTCCAGCTGTGTTTCATCTTCTTCGTCTGGATTGCTGACTTTCCCCATGAGTTGAGGGCCACCATCCACTTCCTCGTAGAGGTAATATAAGCTTCCGTCTGGTCCTGCTTTGATGTCATAAATAGCAAAAGGATCTTCTGGCTGATCCCCAGGAAGTTCAGTAGGAATGGTTTCTGGGGTAGCGGCTAGATCATCCGAAGGGATCCGCAGCAGCTCATTGTCCCGGGAATAGTATATGAAGTTGCCGTCTGGTGAGAAGTCCGCCCCGCCATACTCCCCATCTCCTGGAGATTGGGCAATAGGAGTAACTGCTCCAAATGTCCCTGAGCTGCTGTCAAAATCCAATACCATAATAGGGTCATTGCCCGATTCAGGGATGATGATCAATTGGCTACTGTCCTCATTGAAGACTATTTTTTTTGGTGTGGATGAAATCGCCTGATTGTCAGTAATAGTGAAATTTCCTTCGCCTGAATCAATACTCCTTGAGATTAGATTGCCGTTATCAAAACTGATCAGATACGAGGGGGAAGCAGGAGTTTTCACTACTAGTATGGCACCTGATCCACTTCCGATGGAATTGTCCTTGGAGGTGATTTCTCCTAAAGGTCTGTCATTTCCTGTGGCCTGGCCGGGGGCATTCATATCCACCACCGCATATAGCAAGTCGCCTCCTAGCGAGAGATAGAAAATATAGAAGAGCTTGTTGCCATTGGGGTCGTACTCCAAAAATCCGGTAGCTACCTGCTGCATACCACTGATGTTTCCATTGAGTCCGGAACCTACCCCCTGTATGGGGTTCTGGCTGAAGTCATAGACCAGTTCTCCATTGGTCACGAAAAGGGGCTGCCCGGTAATCGGGTCGATAGCAAGAGCGGAATTGTTCTCGGTGAATACTATTGAGCCTGGAATTGATTGAACTGTAGGTGTTTTTCCTTTTCCAAAGGATAAGTAATTGTTCTCAGTTGTACCACCACAATACCCGAAAATCCACTCATTGTCGTTAAATCCCTGCGCACGCACAGTAGAATTAAATACAAATGTTGTAAATAGTAGTGTGAGTATAAAAATATAAGGTAACCTTATGGAATTAGGGCTGCTTTTCATAATTTTCGAACCACTTCTTGAACTACATACGATCTGTACCGTTAAGAAGCTACTGAATATTCAAAATTAACGAACAAATACTTGCTACGGTCTCTGGTTTACGTTCTTTTTCTTTGCGTGGTTGGACTATTTCTGGGAACCTCAGCCTACGCACAGGATCCGCAATATAGCCAATATTACGCGGCACCTCTTTACTTAAATCCAGCTTTTGCAGGATCTGAGCTGACGGGAAGAGTTGGTTTTAATTATAGAAACCAATGGCCAAGCATTGATGCGCAATTCACAACCTTTTCTGCCTATTACGATACTTATCTGAACGACTATAACTCAGGAATAGGGATAATGTTGATGCAGGATACCGAGGGAGCCTCCAAACTGCGTTCAACCACAATTTCAGCAATTTATTCATACGAATTGAAATTGGGAGAAAAAGCTTATTTCCGTCCGGGCTTTCAAGCGAGCTATATCCGACGGGAAATAGGGTTTTACGAAAACCTGATTTTTGCCAATCAGATCAATCCCAATGACCCGTTTGGTCCTATTTTTCCGGGTGATGATATCGCCGGGTTGGGAGATCCTGTAAATATGCTTTCCCTGTCTTTTGGGGGGCTTTTTTTTACGGAGAAATTCTGGGTCGGGGGATCAGCCCATCATGTAAATCAGCCCAATCAGTCCTTTATAGATGGTGATAGTCCTCTTCCTGTCAAGTTTTCAGCCCATGCCGGGTATAGGATACCCCTTGGAGAAGGTTCTATGCGTGGCGATTTCACACATATGAGAAGACAGCGGTATTTCACGCCTACTGTCAATTATAAAAAACAGGGGCCATTTGAGCAGTTGGATGTGGGAGCCTATTTCTATGTGGAGCCTATTGTGTTTGGGTTGTGGTACAGAGGCTTGCCTTACAAAAGAGTAGAGGAACAGAGTAACCGCGATGCCATTGTGATGATGGTGGGTCTGAACCTGCTTTCCGGTCTGAATGTAGGCTATAGCTTCGACTATACGGTGTCGCAGTTAGGGATTCAGTCCGGCGGAGCACATGAATTGAGTTTGTCCTGGACTCTGCCAAACAACCAGCAAGGTCAACCAAGGAGGCGTGACACCATACTCCCATGTCCTAAGTTTTAAGAAAAACTTCCCGCAAGGAGGCGTAATTAGGGACTTATTACCCTTACGGTTTTCTCTCTACCTCTCTAAAAGATTATCAGCTTTATATTTTGATTTGACCTTCACATAGTCCTCTGGGTATTTCTTTTGTTTTGAATAAAGATAAAAGCTAAGTCCCGAGGCTTTTGAAAGAAATGCTTTCGCCACATCTTGGAATTGCCTCGATAAGATGCCCAACAATAATAACCAATAAAAAAAGCTGAAATGATCTCTCATTCCAGCTTTTGGTGATAAAGTTCATTTTTGATTATAGTGTATAATACTCTTCCCAGCCTCGGCGTGGAGCTTCTCCGGCCAATAACTGGTTAGCCAGTGGATTGTTAGTGATTCTATGGGTTTCTCTATCAAATTTGAGTGTTGTGTTTAGCTGCTGTGCAAGCACACCAAGACAGAACACCTGACTAAGAGGCCCTGCTACATCAAAGCTTGATCTGGTTTTTTCTTCTCCTTTACAGCCCTTCAGGAAATTCGCAAAGTGGTTGGAAGGACTTTCCGGCACTTCAGGAAGTCTGCTCGCCATATCTTTGGCTTTTTCCTCCCCGATAATCGAAAGGGTGCTGCCATGGGAACCACCCTTGAAGGTTAAGTCTTTGCCGTAGATGATTTTGCCTGGGTTGAGCTTGGCTGGTTGGATCTGTCCTGTACTGGCTGCAGGGATATCCGCATTTAATTCGGATGTGCCATAGTCAGCTGGCACAGGTGGAATGTTATCCAGTCCATCATACCAGGTCAAGGTCAATGCCGGCATATCGCCCCGTTCAGGGAATTTGAAAGCCAGCGTAGTTGACATTGGGAAGAAGAATGGGTTGTGTCCTTTGAGCATTACCGGCTCCACTTCGTAAGGAAGACCGAGATCCAGAAACTCGTGTGCTGTATCCATAGTGTGAGCGCCCCAGTCTCCAAGTGCCCCCATCCCGAAGTCATACCAGCATCTCCACTGCCCGTTGATGAAGTCTTTATTGTAATCATGTGCGCTTCTGGTGGTAAGCCAGGCATTCCAGTCTAAGGTAGAGGGGATCGCTTCTGCTTTAGGGAAGCTTTGCATATTTACATCCCATCCATGCCACCTTCTCGGGCTGTTCATGTGGGCTGTCACTGCAGTCACATCCTTGATGATTCCGGCTTCTTTCCATGCTTTAAACTGGAAATAATTGCCTTCGGAGTGTCCCTGATTCCCCATTTGGGTGACCACTTTATGTCTTTTTGCGGAATCCATCATAAGAGCTACCTCATTGAAGGTTCGCGCCATGGGTTTTTCAGTATAAACATGCTTGCCCTCCGACATGGCGAGCATGGTGATAGGGAAGTGGGAAAAATCAGGCGTGCCTACGGTGATGGCTTCGAATCCATTTCCAAATTGCTCAAACATTTTCCTGAAATCCTGAAAGCGTTTTGCATTAGGGAATTTGTTCAGAATCTCGGTAGTATGTGGTGCTCCCAGATCTACATCACACAGTGCGACTATATTGCAAAGCCCTGTATCATAAAGGGCATTGATGATCTGGGCTCCTCTGTTTCCTATGCCGCAGCAAGCAAGGTTTACTTTGTCGCTGGGGGCAATATGCCCCATAGACTTACCTAGTACTGCCGAAGGAACGATGGATATTCCACTGAGGCCAAAAGCAGCCAGAGAACCTGTTTTTAGAAAATTTCTTCTATCCTTTTTCATATTTTTAGGGTATTTGGGGTAAGCAAAATTATTTTCAATGGAAAAAGTAGGGAATTTTTGTCGGCAGACTGGCCATTTTTCTGTTGAAAGGTAAAAGAATTAACGGAATCGATACCGAAAGAGAAATTTGTGATCAGGATGCAAACCCTTAAAAGTTTTACTATTTTCCCGCCTCTTATATTTATAACACCATGAATAACATCTCTTTCAGATTTTCCGCGATTCTATTGTGCCTAGTTTTGGCTTTGACAATTCCTTATGTTTCAGCCCAAAGCGGTAACACCTTTTTAAGGTATGAAGGCAAAGATGGTTCCGGAAAAGATAAACATGTGGTGCTCATAGCAGGTGACGATGAATACCGCTCGGAAGAGTCCATGCCCATGATGGCAAAAATACTCTCCACACATTATGGGTTCACGACCACTGTGCTATTCCCTATTGAGCCGGAAACGGGAGATATCGTGCCGAGTTTCCAGAATAATATTCCTGGTCTAGAGCATTTGAAGACTGCTGATTTGGTGATTATGTTGATCCGCTTCAGGGATTTGCCCCTCGATCAGATGAGACATTTGGAGGATTATTTCCAATCAGGTAAGCCCTTCATTGCGTTACGGACTTCCACACATCCTTTTGCGGTGAAAGACCAATCCTCTCCTTTCTATAAGTGGAACTGGAACAGCAAGGTGAATGGCTGGGAAGGGGGCTTTGGACAGCAGATAGTAGGGGAAACCTGGGTCGCCCATCACGGAATCCACAAATCTGAAGGTACCCGCGCTTTGGTAGATGGTGTAAATGCTGATGCGGATCATCCCATTTTGCGTGGCATAGATGATATCTGGGCTCCTACAGATGTATATTCGATCAAGAACCTGCCTCCTGATGCCAATGTATTGCTATATGGTCAATCCACTGCGGGAATGACACCAGAATCGCCACTGATGTGGGATAAATCCATTATGCCAATCGCCTGGACCAAGGAATATTCTCTGGAGGGAGGAAAAACCGGTAGGCTGATGGGAAGTACCTTGGGGTCTTCGCTAGATTTTCAGGTGGAGGATATGAGACGTCTGGTTTTAAATTCTGTGTTCTGGCTCCTGGATATGTCAGGAGAGATTACCCCTGAGCTTTCTGTGGATATTGTGGGGAATTACGAGCCCACGATGTTTGGCTTTGATAGCTTTCGAAAAGGGATGAAGGTGGTAGATTTTAAATAAGATATTATGTATATCCGCTTTTCTGCCAGTAAAACAATAAAAGCATCATAGGATTCGGAAAACACCAGCATCAAGGCCACTTCGGTCACCCGTCTTCGGTCTTCCGTCCAGTAAAGCAAAGAGAATATGGTTACTGGCATCATTGCGGATAATCACATAAGATATTTATGACAATTAAGATATTTGCAATTTATTTTAGACGAAGTGTGGTACTTTGTAGAGAAATAGTTGAGCGAAATGTTCCAGACGATTGTGATCAATTGTGATCATATTTTGGAGCAAACATTTAGAGAAGGAAAAACTCAAAGATAATTCCAACTAAAGGTTTCATAAAGTGAATGAGGGTAAAGGGTTTTAATTAGTAGAGGAGCAGACTTCATTATTATGCATTCAGCGTTCAACATTCATCATTAAAATATAGAATGATGAATGTCCAATTTTGAATAATGAAGTTCTGAATGATGTAAGTAAATAATTGAGTGAAAAATTCATGAACAAAATAGGTTTTAATGTGCTGGCTTGGTCAGCAGAGATGTCCGAGGGCTTGTTGCCGGTACTGGATAGATTAAAAGAAATCGGCTATGACGGTGCGGAGTTTTTTATTGGGGGATCACCTGAGGCCTCCTTCAAGCTGGTAGGGGGACACTGTGCCGATATAGGCCTGGAAGTGACTGCGGTGACCGTGATGGGAGCGGCTCAAAATCCAATTTCACCCGATGCTAAAATCAGAGCTTCCGCCTCAGAACAACTCAAGTGGGTGATCGATAGAGCCAATGATCTGCAGGCTCAGGTTCTATGCGGGCCGTTTCATTCTGGTTTCACTGTGTTTGCTTCCCGTGAACCCATAGAGGAAGAATACAACTGGTCGGCCGAGGTTCTTCATGGTGTGGCGGATTATGCCAAAGAGGCCGGGGTTTTACTTACTCCCGAAGCGCTTAACAGGTTTGAGTGCTATCTCTGCAATACCATGGAGCAGCTGTCGTATCTTTTAAGGAAAGTCGATCACCCAAATGTGCAGGCGATGTTTGACACCCACCATGCTAATATCGAGGAGAAGAAACTGGGAGATGCCATAAAGTTTATTGCGCCTCAATTGGGTCACTTCCATATTTCTGAAAACGACCGAGGCACACCAGGTTCCGGTCATGTGGATTTTGATGAGACCTTCAAAGCACTGGCAGAAGTGAATTATAAGGGATGGCTGACGATCGAAGGCTTCACCAGAAATGATCCGGCTTTTGCCAATTCAATAGGCGTGTGGAGGAATTTCTCCCAGCCTTGGGATATGGCGGAAAAGGGATTTGAACTTATTAGAGGAATGGGTGAGAAGTATGGGCTGTGACTTAGAAGAATCAAGAGTCAAGACTTTAGAATCAAGAATTGGCCCTCCCTGCCTATAGGCGAGATAGGCAGTCAGTTAATACATGAGGATATGCCTAGTTGTGTCGTTTTGTATAATCATAATTTTCTATCTTCATCCTATGATCACACTTACTCGCACCGATTCCTCTAATCCTGACTTTGTGGCTTTGGTAAAACTGCTGGATGCATACCTATCCGAAAAGGATGGGAGAGAACATGATTATTACGATCAATTCAATTCGATCGATAAATTGAAGAATGTGGTGGTATGTTATGAAAATGGTGCCGCGGTAGCCTGCGGTGCGATCAAGGGATTTGATGCCGTGGCTATGGAAGTAAAACGCATGTACACCTTGCCGGCTTCCAGGGGGAAAGGATTGGCCTCCTTGGTTTTGACAGAATTGGAGACCTGGGCAGTAGAACTTGGCTATAAAACCTGCGTGTTGGAGACAGGCAAGCGGCAGGTGGAGGCAGTGGAACTGTATAAAAATAGAGGTTATTCTCTTATTCCCAATTATGCCCAATACATTGGAATTGAGAATAGTGTATGTTTTCAAAAAACATTGGGATCCAATTAGAACACCTTCCAGGCAATCGGGGCTCAGCTCCAATCCTTCACGTAAATAGATTTACTTTTCATTTGCGCTTTTAGCAAAACCCCTCTCGACCAATCTGAGGCACTCAGCAGTGATCTTTTATTTCCTGTTTCACTTGGCGAAAGTACATTCCTTTTGGTCACGGATTGAAAAAGGTGCAGGATCGGGTTCCGACTTATGCATGGGCCTTGTACAGCAAGTCCTACGTGGAAAGATTTATCATGTTGGGCATTATGGATTTCTATGATGCCAATTTTTATTTGGGAGATTTGGCTATATGTAGGTGATTATAAGTAAGGGGCTGGACAGGAATTGAGACACAGTAATGGAAATATATAATTCCGACTGGATATATGGGATATATGTAATTACTTATTAGCTTTGAGGCCTTACTGTGTTATTACCCTGTTGACCATGCAGAAAATAGTATCCCGATTAAAGAGTGAACCGTTTTGGACAATGTTTTTTGCCTTTGCGGCCATGGTGTTCGTATTGATGGTAACTCAGACGCTCACCCAATCCATTAAAAGCTGGGAGTTGGACACCGAGATGTTTTTATGGTTTTTGCTGGTTGGGTTTGTCGCTCAGAGCATAGACGGAGCTTTGGGAATGGCCTATGGGGTCAGCTGTAATTCAATTTTATTGGGCATAGGGATCCCTCCTGCCTCTGCTTCTGCCTGGGTTCATTTTGCCCAGGTGTTTACCAGTCTTGCTTCCGGTATTTCGCACTGGAAAATGGGGAATGTAGATTGGAATCTGGCCAAGAAGCTTTTGATACCCGGGGTATTGGGTTCTGTGATTGGGGCATTTTTGCTTTCAAACGTAAATGGGGATATGGTCAAGCCTGTTATCGCGCTTTACCTGTTGGTAATGGGGATTGTAATCCTTAGGAAAGTAAAGAAAAAGCATTCCCCAAAATTCAACCGTGAAAGTAAAAGCCTTCCGGTACTGGCTACTACAGGCGGTTTTGCAGATGCCATTGGGGGAGGGGGATGGGGACCTATAGTCAACAGTACGCTTTTGAGCAAAGGAAAAATAGCGCGCTATGCGATAGGTACGGGAAATTTTGTGGAGTTTTTTGTTTCTCTGGCCAGCGCTTCAACATTCCTGTTTTTTGTCAAGGAATTAAGTCTTGCTCCGGTACTTGGACTGATCCTGGGAGGAATTATTGCGGCTCCCTTTGCCGCTTACATTTGTAAACTGGTGAAGCCAAAGTACCTGATGATAGCTGTAGGAGTATTGATTATTGGGCTTAGTATCAGGACTTTTTATCTTGCGCTAGTTTGAGCCTGAGCCCTGGGTTTCCACTGTTTTTTTATCCGGCGAATGGATCTTTTTGTCAGGAATGAGTTCTTCACGAGGAAAAAAATAAAGAGATAAGCATTTTTCGCAGATGACAAGCCCATCATAAAAAGAAAACCGAACCATCTGTGGGAAATTCACCTCCTAATTATGCGATTGTCTTTCTCTTAGAATTGATACCTCAGCGTGATGCCATAGGTGAGAGGATCTCCCAGCACAGCGGCGTACAAGCCGGTACTTCCAGAAGCGGGAAGCAATTGCTCATAATAGTCTTTATTGAACAGGTTTCTTGCCCATATAAAAGCAGACAGCCCATTTTGGTTACGGAACCCGGTTCTTGCATTGACCAGACCATAGCCCGGAATATTCATGAATTCTGAAGAAGAGGGGCTGGAGGAAAATTCTGACCTGAAATAGGAGTCAGCGCCCAGAAAGAAACTGGACTGCTGGTCAAAGAATTTTGTAGGGACCGTAAATTCAGCTCCAAGTGAGCCTGCCCATTTGGATATGCCGGGAAGTCTTTCCCCTGAAATATCCTTGAACGTAAACTCTCCGCCGACTTCCTCCAGCGGTACAGGGGCATTAGGAAAGGATTCATAGATTCCATCGGTGTAGGCAACCGAGCCTGTAATTGTGAAATTCGGGGAAAGGCGGACATTACCGTCGATTTCCACTCCCATCACCCGTACCTTTTCGGCATTGGAAAGATAGCCTCTGTTCACTCCAGGTTCCGGTGTCTGTACCAAGGTCTGAAAATCTTCGATTGAGGTGTGGTAGGCTGATACATTAAAGTTTGTCCCCTTAGTAGGGTTTGCTTTGAGACCCAGCTCAAAATGGGTAACATACTCTGGCTTGACCGTTGCCAGTTCAGTCAGAGGCTTACCGTTTTCCGTAGGCAATCCACCCAGGTTAACCCCAAGCGGCTTGTAGCTTGTGGATGCAGTGGCATAAGTGCTTAACTTCTCTGTCGGACGAAAGGCCAGTGTCACCTGTCCAGAAAAATTCTGTTCAGAGGCATCTATCTGAAAGCTTTGGGGAGAATAGACCTGGGCTTTAAGGGCAAGCAGTTCAGGATCCTCAGTTTGGAGTCCTCCATAAGTGATCCGGTTATAGTCCACGTCTTTTTTATCGTAATTGAAACGTACCCCGGGGAGAATGCTTAATTTTTCTGTGATCGACCAGTCAAGCTGTCCAAAGACCGCGGCACTGCTTGATTTTAGCTGGCTTGTGGTACGGATTCCATACCCGTCCAATAGACCAGGTGTCTGCCACAGAGGATCTTGGTTGTTCTGTAGAAATCGCCAGGCTGATGAGCCTGTTTCCTCGGAGTGGAAAGGGTCGGTCTCCAGGTTTTGTCCAAGGAAGTAGATACCTGCGACACCACTGAGCCTGTCTGAAAAGTCTCCTGTGTAACGGATTTCTTTGGAAAACTGGTCATGCCTGGAAGGAGCCTGGGAATGGGTTTGAACGGGTAATCCTGTAAAGTCCCTGTCATTGGAAGGTCCCCAGATCCAATACCTCCATGCGGTAGTGGAAGTCAATGTCCCATTTCCCAGTTCGTAATCTATGTTTACTGAAATGCCTCCCATGTCATTTTTTGATCTCCAGGGGGTGTCATGGTCTATTAATCTGTCAAAGGCGTTGGTACTTGGAAGGCTATAATTAAAATCTTTGATGATATTGTGGAATTGTCTGAACTCGGGGCGTTCGGTGGTGACTACTCCCGCGGGAACCTGTGCATATCCGTCAGGCCGTTGAAAGCTGGCGTCCCCTGAAAGGATTATTTCCAGCTTACTGGATGGATTGTATAAGAGCTGTCCCCTGAAGCCAAGGTTATTAATATCATTGATGAATTTGCCTGTGTTAACATGCTCAATGGTACCGTTTCTCTGCGTACCGGAAAAAGAAAGTCGTGCAGCGAGTGATTTGGATAGCGGCCCAGTAATAGATGCCTTTGCCTGGATAAAACCCAGGTTTCCATAGCTGAGCTCTACTTTGCCTCCTGGGGTAAATTCAGGGATTTTAGTGGTGATGTTGAATGCACCCGCTGTGGTGTTTTTTCCGAAAAGAGTGCCCTGAGGTCCTCGCAGAACTTCAATCTGCTCCACGTCTATAAAATCTAGGGTAGTAGCTGCAGGCCTGGCATAATAAACTCCATCCACATAAAAGCCAACTCCCGGATCAATTCCGTCGTTGGTCAACCCGAAGGTGGATCCCATACCTCTGATGTTCAGAGTGGTGTTACGTGGATTCGAAGAGTAGAGCTGAACAGTGGGGATCAGTTCTTTAATCCTATTTACATTAAATGCACCCGCATCGGCAATCCGTGGGCCTCCTACTACTGCAACCGGGATGGGTACTTTCTCCACAGCTTCGGTTCTTCTTCTGGCAGTGATCAGCACCTCAGCCAATTCCGCATCATTTTCCAGAGTTATGGAGAGTGACGTTTCTGGTAGTCGCTGCAGGGTATGTGTGTACTCTTTAAATCCTACAAAATTCACTTTGAGAGTAACAGGGAACCTAGGTGGTGAATCCAAGGAGAATTCCCCCTTTTCATCGGTGATGGTAAACTTTTCCGTCCCCTTAATATTCACTGTAGCGCCAATGAGGGGAAGTTTATCCTCGTCTAACACCACTCCGGAAAGGGTTGACTGGGCTTTCAGCTGATTCAGCCATAGCAACAGCAAAAGTGCAAAAGGTAGCTTTGTTTTCATGGAATTTCGGTTTGGGTAAATTTTATAAATCGTATTAAACAGATTATTCATACCAAAAAGATATGAATAATAGACAAATGTAATTTTTGTTTTTATAATCCTGTTATGCCGATGCAGTTTTTTTTAACCTGGATTCACATCCTTATTGCACGTTAGGATAGTGTTGTTTGCTGGGCTTGGACAAAAAAATATTAGCCTTCTAAAAATTAAAGATTAGGTCAATGTCCTAAAGGGGTATTTGAATTTTTCCTATAGGGCTCTGCAGGCCATTGCCAACCGACTCGGTCATTAGGTGATTCAAGGATATTAAGTCATCTTGGAGTCATCCTTTGAATTTTTGGCTAGGTCTAAAATTTTGTACTTTGGGTCGATTTTAGAATTTATATGATATCAAAACGAGCAAAATACGCCATCAAGACGATCCTTTTCATCAATGATCATCCTGAATTGGCTCCGATGTCTGCCAAATTAATCTCGGAAAAAGAACGCATCCCCTATAAGTTTTTGGAGAACATATTGCGTGATCTCAAGTCGCACCAGCTGGTCAAAAGTGTCCGCGGGGCAGAAGGAGGATATACGCTGGGGAAGAATCCCGAAGACATATCCATTGCCCAAATAATGAGGATAGTGGATGGGCCAATAGCCTTGATCCCCTGTATATCGGAGCGTTATTACGAGCCTTGTGCGGAATGTGAAGACGAAGAGACCTGCCGTATTAGGAAATTGTTCAATGAGGTTAGATCAGAAATGCTCCCTGTGTTGGAGCGACCGATCACTACCTTAAAGTAACTTTGGAACTAGAGGGGAAATGATATCGCTGGAAACAATATTTTTGTCCACCTACTTTTATGACTGCAGTGATAAAGAGGTAAGTTTTTGGAATGCTCCGGCAAATGAACAAATCATTCTAAACACCTCAATTTGCTCTTCATTTTACGTTAACAGTCGGAATGCCGGATACATTCTCAATAACTGAAAGACGGAGTAAAACATTCAGTATGAAATCATGGCGAACCAGTGCCGGACGAAACTTTTTTCCTTTCTGGATAGGACGCCAAATCTGCGATTTGATCCCCGAATAGAACAAGTCGTGGTTGGCCAAGTAACAGATTTGACTATTCTCATTATACTTTTCAATCTTGGAATCCGGTAAGGATACATCAACCACCAAAATTATCCCGTCAGATTTATAGACTCCTTTCATTTCTGATAAGACGTTGAGAGGGGGTTAAAAGTGCTGGAATCCGAATCTGAAAACTATAACTGAAAAAATAGGTAGAGGTTTATCCTAACTTTTATTTTAAAGAATCAGTCATTCAATTTCGTTAATCCATTCTGCTATTGATGAAAAATCAGGGATATAAAAATTCGATACTCTATCGGCATACGGGTCTTTCAGCAAATGCGGTAGCGGGTCATTGAATCTGAGGCTTTGCTTTAGAGTAATAGTCCAGCATACCTTAAGATAGCTTTTTCATAGTCTGAAAGTGTAAATGATGTTCCCAGTATGGAACTTTGATCCGTCGCGGCGAACCATCCTTCTTTTCTGCCTCCCCTGGAAACTGGCTCCTTTGCTAAAAATGTCCAAAGAGACATTTTCTTTACGCTTGGCCCTTCTATGCGCTAGGCATGGTCTTGATCCACTCCCAATCTGATTGGGTTTTTACGTTTCCGTTCAGGCTTTTTTCCCGTATGTACGGAACCAGATGCAATGGCTGATTCGGTTTATTCAAGTTGAGTTTATTTTAAACGGTGTTAATGAATACTTCGCATTTCAGCCATACTTCGAGTTTTTTGATCACGGCCTGGATATTCTCGCACATATTTTCCATTTTGATCATGGTTTTGGTTGTTTAGCGCATATGTTCGATTATAACTAACTATTATCTCATGGCTGAAAAACTTAGACCTACGATCCAGATAAGGCAACTAATCATACTTTGCAGGCAAGGGTTTTACCATACTTTTTTACTGATTTGGAAAAGTATTTATTCCTTTGTCAATAAAGATAGTTGGGGTTAGTTAAAAGCATAAAAAAGCATTCTGTATCTTGAGTGATGATTTCACCGAAGCTAGAATTATGCACAAAACGGTTCAATCCATTTCTAAGCTATCATTCTCTGAATGGAAGAGCATTTTTATAAAAGTAAAAGAACGTACTGACGAAAATAATGTAGTAATTATTTCGGCCGGAGTGGGGTTTTTCGGCTTTTTAGCCATTTTTCCTGCGATTATGGCGCTCATTTCCATTTATGGGTTTGTAATGGATCCTCAGCAAATTGAGGAACAGGTATCCAAAATCAGTTCAATGATGCCAGAGCAGACCCATGAAATCCTCCAATACCGTGTGGATAACTTTATCAAAACTGAGGGGAAACCTCTAGGTTGGGGTACTTTTTTCGGGATTTTTCTGGGCATTTGGATTGGCAATCTTGGGACAAAATCTTTGTTTAGGGGAATAAATATTGTCTATGAGACCGAAAGCAAAAGGGGCATCATCAAGAACAATGGGCTTACATTATTATTTACTTTTGGAGCTATCCTACTAATCATTCTAAGTGCCGCATTGATTGTCGCGTTCCCGACAATCATTGAGAAAATAGGTTTACCCGATCACATTGAAAGCCTTATAAGTTGGTTGCGATGGCTAGTCATGGGTATTGTTTTAGTGGGGAGTATCGGTCTGATTTATAATTTTGGGCCAAAAAGAAGGCGGCACGGGTTTATGTGGGTCATTCCGGGTGCCATTTTAGCCACCTCCTTGTGGCTCCTGGCTTCCTGGGCATTTTCATTTTACATCCGAAATTTCTGGAATTTAGGTGAAATCTATGGATCCATTTCGACAGTTGTTTTTCTTATGTTGTGGCTTTTTATTAGCACTTTTATAGTGCTCTTAGGTGCTGAATTGAATTACGAAATTGAACACCATGCTATGGGAGAGTAGGTCCATGGTTAAAATTGAGTCCTAATAACCCTAATCCTTCTCAGCCATTGCAAGCCAAAGGCCAGTTTCCGCAATGGGGAATCCAGCCTTTTCAACCAAGGTCAGAGCGATTCGTCGGGAATAGGCTTGTTGGTGCTCACAGACAGCCTATTCCATGCATTGATGGCAATTATTGCCAGGATCACCTGGGCAAGGTAGTTTTCTCCAAAAGCCTTCAACGCTTGGTTGTAGGTCTCTTCACTCAGTCCCTTTTCACTGATCAGCGTGACTTCCTCAGTGATCTGGAGAAGTGTTTTTTCCTCGGGAGTGTAAAGGTCAGTTTCTCTCCAGGCATTGAGCAATAGAATCCGTTGGATTTTTTCACCCTGCTTCAAAGCATCTTTAGTATGCATGTCTATACAGAATGCACATTTGTTGATCTGGGAAGCCCGGATTTTGATTAGTTCCTTATGAGTGGAAGTAAGTTTGGATTGCTGGAGGTACTTCTCCATTCCGAAAAGGGATTGATAGCCTCTCGGTTCTACTTCGTCGATTTGCAGTCTGGTTTCCATGTTTTTATCGGTTTTGTTGAAACATAGGCCAAAGGTATTCGCCTCAAATCCGAAAAAACTTGAACTGGATTAAGATCGTCTTTTCGTCCGTAGTTTACTGAGATATTCAGGTGTCAGCCCTAGGTAGGTGGCGAGGATATATTGTGGCACGCGCTGCACAAAGTAGGGGAACTGTTCACTGAAGTTGTAGAAGATTTCCTCCTTGGAATAATTGAAAAGGTATTTTAGCCGGGTAATCACGGCTCCATAGCCGATCTCATACATATGGCGAAAGTAGGACTCCATCTCCGGATGATCTCTCAGCAGGGCAGTGTATTTCTCTCGTGAAACACGCCACACTACCGAATCTTCAACAGCCTGGATCGTTGTATCGGTCACCTTCTTTTTGTAAAAAGCCTGGTAATCGCTGATCCACCAATTTTCCAGGGCAAATTGAACAGATTTTTCAACGCCGCGCTGATCGACGAAAAAAGCGTGGATACAACCCCTTTCCACAAAAAACATGTAATCACAGAGGTGGTGGGCGGGTAGAATAATTTCTTTTTTGCCAACTTCCCGACGCTCGAAGTATCCCGGGATTTGTAGGGTAAGGACTGGTGTTAAAGAGATATAGTTTCGGATATGCTCGATAAGGACTTGGGACATGGGAAAAAGATTTTAGGAAATTTAGAAAGCAACCATCAGATACCAAAATAGGCAGATAACTGATTAGGTATCCTTTTTTTATATTATTTCCATCATTTGGCCAGGTTCAGTATAATTAATTTGGCCTTATTTGTATGGTTTGCATTCAGCAGTACTCCAGATTACTATTTTTATCATCCATTCTTACCTGTTTATGGTCTCTGCTCTGACTCCCCCTTTTTTAGAGGCTTTCCCGATATTTCAATTCATGAAAAGAACTTCTCGCATAGGGGGGATGATTATTCAGGGCATTCCATCTGACCATTAAAAAAAAACATGAGATTATCCGCAATGATGCCAGTAACCATATTCTCTTTGCTTTACTGGACGGAAGACCGATGCTTCGTCTTCGCTCAGCACAGGTGACGGGTGACCGAAGTGGCCTTGACGCTGGTGTTTTCCGAATCCTATGATGCTTTTATTGTTTTACTGGCAGAAAAGCGGATATAAATAAAAAAAGATAAACGGATGAAATAGCTATATTATTTTTTGTGAGTTTTGTCCTAAAGATTTAAAAATTGCTAATGCCCAGATGAAGCCACTCCTAAGCCATACTACTGCTATAAAGAAGCTGAGATGAAAGCAAAGGAGAACTAAACGGTATAATTCAGATGGCTAACCAAAAAAAAACACCGCTATTCTTTCATATTTTCTCCCCTTTCCCAAAAAAAATCCACTGTACATGTATGTTTTTCTATCATTTTTTTCCGTTTCTTTCGGTCAGCTTTTAGTTATTGAGACATCTTATCCATTATCCATCTGGGGCAGACAGTCGCCCTCTCCTAAAGTGCCTTTTCCGATAGCTCAGCCTATCGGGAAGAAGGTAGGGATGAGGTAGGACACCCATCCGGGTTTGTACCCGGAACCCCATTTAATCTTAATCGGATAGTGAAATGATAGCAGAGCCAATCGCTTCCTATTTCCTATTTAAGGAGGAGGCAGGAAAGCCAATTGAAAATTGATAGGGATAGGAGGGTAGGACAGGACGACAATAAATATTCCAGAGGAAGATTTTAGGCATGAACCAGATATTAGGGTATGCAAACTGCATCCAGTCCCGACTAGCGATGTGACTACAGAGTAGAAGGGGTATTACAAATCCTGTCCAGTCACCACGAGCAATGTGAGCGGAGTGGTCACTATGTATTTCAAATCAATGAAATAAATAGCGGATCCTCCACCTGATAGAACCGCCTGAAGCCAAAAATGCCAATCTGCTAGGAAATAGTTACTCAGGGCGGCGATAGTTTTTGTCAACATATATCATTATCTATTATCTTATAATTTCATGAAAAAACCATCAGACTCCTGGGGTTCCAGAACTGGCTTGATACTTGCTATGGCAGGAAATGCTGTGGGGCTCGGCAATTTTTTGAGGTTTCCGGTACAGGCTATACAGAATGGCGGAGGGACATTTATTATTCCTTATCTAATCTGTTTTTTGGTCATGGGGATTCCGTTGCTCTTTACCGAATGGTCCATAGGAAGGTTTGGAGGTAAGAGAGGCAATCACAGTACTCCATATATACTCGGTTCGATGAGCAATAGCAATTGGTGGAAGTATATTGGAGTCTTCGGGATTTTCACCAATGTGGCTGTGGTGGCATATTATACTTATATAGAATCCTGGACCTTTATTTACGTCATCCACACCTTGGTGGGCACCTTCACGCCAATGTCCCAGTCAGAAGTGAGCATGTTTTTTATTCACTATGTAAATCTTGAGGGATCTGATTTTGGAATTCCTTACTTGCCTGTAATTGTATATATGGTCGTTCTCGGTATCAACGTTTACATTTTATCCACAGGGTTGGGAGGAATAGAGAAAGTTGCAAAAATAGGGATGCCATTGCTGATTTTGTTTGGGACAGTATTGGCGTATAAAGGGTGGAGCATGGGAGCCGGTTACGCCTCAGAGACGTTTCCTGATGCGAATGCATGGGATGGCATCAATTTCCTATGGACTCCCCAATACACATCGCTTCTTGATCCCAAGGTATGGCTTTCGGCAGCAGGGCAGATTTTTTTCACCCTTTCAGTAGGAATGGGATCCATCCAATGTTATGCTTCTTACCTCAAAGAAAACGAAGATATCGCATTGAACTCCCTGACATCGGGGTTCACCAATGAACTGGTGGAAATCGTACTCGGAAGTGCGATCGTTATACCCATAGCGGCCGGATTCCTTGGTCTGGACTGGGTTTTGGACAATGCCGGATTCGGAATGGCTTTTCAGACAATGCCTTATCTGTTTATACAGTGGGGGGAGCTTTTCGGTATGGTTGCCGGCATTTGCTGGTTTGGCCTCCTCTTCTTTGCCGGAATCACTTCTTCTTTAGCCATGGGAACACCCTGGATGGGATTTATGAAAGATGAGTTTGGCTGGGGAAAAGTAAAAGGAGCTGTGTCTTTTGGGGTGCTGGCGCTGCTAATGGGGTTGCCCACTATCCTGTTTTACCGCTATGGATACTTTGATGAGTATGATTATTGGGCAGGAACAGTTAGTCTAGTTGTTTTTGCCTTGCTGGAGATGTTATTGTTTACCTGGGTATTTGGTATCGACAACGCATGGTCTGAACTAAACAGAGGGGCGGATCTCATTATTCCCGGCATATATAGATGGATTATGAAGTACATTACTCCCTTACTTTTGGTGCTGGTTCTTGTGGGAGCATTGATCACTCCCATGGGCAATGATTGGGGAGGAGCTATAGCAGGCTTGCTTAACGGAGAAGGGTGGATGTTGGATCCGGGGTCCTTGGTTTCCAAAATTTCACATCAAGACCTTCAGCTTCTCATGAAAAATGATCCTTTGCATAAGGAATTTTATACAAACAAAATGTTTTTTTCTTCCTTAGCCCGGATACAGCTCATCACTCTGTTTCTGTTTATAGCACTTCTGGTGTGGTATTCAGGCACTAAACGTAAACAAATATCCCATGAATAATTCTGCCTTGATTCTGGCTGTTACTGTACAGCTTTTGGTTGTATTGACCACTGGATATTGCTTTTACTTGGTTTTGAAGAAATCGGACAAGAAATAGTTTGATAATAGATGAGATCTATATTACTATTCTTTAGGGGAAATGGGTATTAAATGGTAAGGAAAAGTAGCGAGCATTTTCACCCGGTCTCCTTGAACCTGCCTTACCGCCAGGTAGGTACGGCATACCTGAGACTCTTTCGGCATGTTCTAGAAAGGCAAGATTCCGTAGAATACTTTACCTAAACAAGCGCCATAAATCCAATCCGAATCAGCTATTCTTTAAGTTTACCTTCTACTACCGGTATCACCATAGAGGCCAATATCCCTCCTGTAAGAGAAAGTCCGATCACAGCTAAGGAAAGCCATTCTGGGATTTCAAGATGATGAGAAAAAATCATTTTCAACCCTACAAAGGCAAGAATAGCCACCAGGCTATAATTAATGAAACGAAACTTATTCAGCATACGGGAGATAAGAAAATACATTGACCTCAGTCCCATGATAGCTAGAATATTTGAACTGAATACAATAAAAGGATCAGCTGTAATAGCCAGAATAGCAGGAATGCTGTCTAAGGCAAAAAGCACATCTGTAAGCTCGATGATAACCAAGGCCATAAACAGTGGGGTCGCGATTCGGATCCCCCTTCTGTATATGAAAAATTTCTCCCCTTCCGTATGGGCTGTAAACGGCAGCAATTTTCTCAGGTTTTTAAATATAAAAGACTCTTTGGGTTTAAAATCTTCCCCCTCGGATTTCAGCATTTTAAAGGCAGTGAAAAGCAGAAATGCCCCAAAGAAATAGATGATCCATTCAAATTGATTGATTAGGGCCACGCCAAAAATTATCATCATAGCACGGAAAAAGATAGCCCCCAAGACCCCCCAGAAAAGCACACGGTGCTGGTATTTCTCTGGAATAGAAAATGATCTAAAAATTACCGCGATTACGAAAATGTTGTCCACACTCAAGGACAACTCGATCAAATATCCTGTGATGTACTTCAGCAAAGCCTTATCCGGGGATATTCCGGTGGGGTTATGAATATAATTGCCTGAAAACAACCACCAGATAACACCGGAGAATGAAAGCGCGAGAGAAACCCAGATTGCTGTCCAAATGGCTGCTTCCTTGGATTTTATTACATGGGATTTTTTATTGATGACCGCGAGATCAAGGAATAGAAAGACTAAAATACAGAGAGTGAAAATTATCCAGACGCCCATAAAGGAAATGATAAATGATTGATATGATTATATAATTGCTGCGTACAGCTTTTTTTGATTTTGACAGGATCGCAAGGATAAGTAATCAGGATATTCATGGTTCTGTGGTGCATTATTTCCCATAATCCAAATGCTTATGCTTGCTAGTAATGGATGAGAATCATCATAACTTAGTGACCAATATTTTGTCGATACGGGGCCCGTCTTTGTCGAGTACTTCCAGCCTATACCCTTCAATGTCCACGTAGCTGCCTTCTTCTGGAATAGTTTGCGATTTATTGAGAATTATTCCCGCTACGGTGGTGAAACTCTTATTTCTAAAATCAATTCCGGTACCAAAAAACTTTTCGAAATCATGCACAGGAAGCTGCCCGTCTATTAGCCATGTGCCGTCTGCTCTGACCTTGATCAGAAACTCCTCCTGATCCGGTTCCGAAGTATCACCGACTAGCGCATCTACTATATCGTCCAAAGTGATGATGCCCACAGTAACACCATATTCATCGACCACAATCCCATAGTGAAGCTGCCGGGCTTTGAACAGTTCCAGTGCCTGATAAGAAAACATGGTTTCATTCAGGTACAAAGGCTTATGGGCAATAGTCTTTAAATCGAATTTGATAGAAAGTCTTTTGTCAAACAGATCTTTGACCAATACCAGACCTACGATATTGTCCAAGTCATTATTGATGCAAAGGGGATAAGCAGAATGCTTTTTTTGGTTGATTTTATCTCTGACTGTTTTTTCATCATCGGTGCTGTCAAAATAAACCAGTTCACTACGATGGGTAAAGAGGCTGTTGATTTTCCTGTCTCCAAGTTCAAATACCCGCTGCACAATATCCTGCTCTATATTCATGATTTCCCCTCCTTTAGCACTCTCACGTATGATGGATTTGATTTCCTCTTCGGAGACCGCATTCTCTGACTTATGCCTTATCCCAAAAAATGTCAAAAGAAGGTCATTTGAGGTAGTAAGCAGCCACACAAACGGACTGGTGATTTTAGATAGTAGGATCATGGGTCGGGATACCTTTGCCGCGATGCCTTCAGGGTAAGTCATTCCGAGACGTTTTGGGAAGAGTTCTCCAAGTACGATAGATAGGTAGGTGATCATAAGCACAACTGCCCCCACTGCCAGTGTATGCGCATAGGGTTTCAGGTAGTCAATCTGGGATATCCAGTGCGCAAAATCCTCCGTGAGGTTGTCGCCACTGTAAACCCCCAGCAGAATTCCGATCAGTGTGATCCCAATCTGCACAGTGCTTAGAAATCTGCCCGGGTTTTCGGAGAGCTCAAGAGCTGCCTTTGCGCCGGAAACACCCCGCTTTCTTTGATTTTCCAGTTTAAATTTTCTGGAGGAGACCAGAGCCAACTCCGACATGGCAAAAACACCATTCAGGAGTATCAGAAGCAAAATAATAGTGATTTCCACGATTGTTATTGTTCAATGGGGGTTAAAAGTGAGTAGTTCGGAAAAACCTCTGTCAATCCATTCAATCAGATGGAATACTTATGGCGAGTCATTATACATGATCTCTTTTGATTTTGCTAAATTCCCGGATTAATGGAATGGATGTTAGGACAAGTAAGCCGATGATAATCCAGCCTAGGTAATCGATCAGTTCTGGAAAGATAATTTTCAGGAAATATCCGGCCAAGACCAGACTACAGGTCCAGACGATGGAGCCAATCAGATTATAAACCATGAAGACCCTAAAATCAGATTTGATCAAACCCAGGCAGAGGGGCAAAAATGTCCGGACCACCGGAATAAACCTCCCAATGATGATCGCGCTATGGTGTCGTTTTTCAAAATAGGATGAAGCCATATTCAGATACTTTGATTTGAAGAACAGTGAATCTGGGCGTGAAAGCAACCATTTGCCTAATTTTAACCCAACCAAATAGGAAAGAGCATATCCCAGAAAAGCTGCCCCGGTGATGCTGGTCACCAAGGTATAGATGCTTACATCCAATACAGGTAATCCGCAGAGCATACCTGCCAAAAACAACAAAGAGTCTCCGGGCAGGAAGAAGCCAAAGAATACGCCGTTTTCCGTAAATATTATTGCCACCAGAAGAATCAATCCACCCCGGTTGATAATCAACTCAGGACTCAGCAACTCTATCATGGACAGAAGAAATTCATGCATGGGTATGTTTTTTAGCGATGTCGTTATGGATAGAACTGATCCGTTCTACATCCGGGGTCAACAGACTTAGATTATCTTCTGACTTCAGCCCGAATTCCCCTTCCCATTTGGCAATGACACAAGTGGCTAGGCAGTTCCCGATGACATTGACGGATGTCCTGGCCATATCCATTAATTCATCTATCGCCAATATCAAAAATATAGGAGCCATCGGGAGGTTAAAGCTTGCAGCGGTTCCCATCAGGATAATCAGAGACGCCCTGGGAATCCCCGCCACTCCCTTGCTGGTCAGCATCAGGGTAAGAACCATCAAGAGCTGATCGCCTATCCCCATCTGGATTCCTGCTGCCTGGGCAACAAATATGGAGGCCAAAGCTAGGTAGAGTGTCGTACCGTCCAGGTTGAAACTATACCCTGTCGGCATGACAAATGCCACAATTTTTCGGGGTACCCCAAACTTCTCCATAGCTTCCATTGCTTTGGGTAGGGCAGCCTCCGAGCTGGTGGTGGCAAAGGCAATCGAAACTGGTTCTGAGATAACCTTTATGAATTTTAATACAGGGATTTTCAGCAGAATCGCAATGGGTAACAGTACCATGACAAGAAATGCCACAAGGGCGACATACAGCGTTGCCAGTAGGTGAAACAAATTAATCAATATCCCGAGCCCCATTTCACCTACTGTATAGGCAATTGCAGCCCCAACGCCGAAAGGCGCGAAATACATGATAACCCGGGTAAAGTTGAACATAACCTCTGACAGGCTTTCGGTGAAAGAGAGCATCAATTGCTTCTTCTTTCCGTCTTTTACCAATGCAAGCCCAATCCCAAAGAGTATGCTGAATAGGACTATCTGTAAAATCTCTCCTTCAACTATTGATTTGGCGATGTTTTCAGGGAAGATATGTAAGATTACTTCCTGCCAGCTTCTCGCCGTGCCCTGTATAGGCGCCTCACCCACAGGCAATTCTATCCCGACTCCGGCTTGGGAGATATTGATGGCCAATAAACCGATCAGCAATGCCAATGTAGTGACCAGTTCAAAATACAACAGCGATTTCCAGCCCATTCTCCCTACCTGTTTCAGGTCGGAATGACCTGCTATACCCACCACCAGAGTTCCAAAAAGTAGGGGAGCGATGACGGTTTTGATTAGCTTAAGAAATACCTGACTGACTACTTTGAGATTCATGGCCAGTTCTGGAAAGTCCACTCCGATGGCAATTCCAATAAGCATACTTCCAAAGATCCAGGTGGTGAGCGAGGCTTTCCGGAGACAATAGGCGATCACTGCTGCTATTCCCAACCACCTACTTATAAATAGAAATGAAGGGGATAATAAGTCAGTCCATGGCGTATAGATCACCAATATAATTGCAGCTTGGGAAGCCAACACTCCCATAAGGCAGAAGGTGGCTTTCATTTTTTTATTTGTCATAAGCTATGTATAGACAAAATCAGTTAGTTATTGAGATTATAGGGAGATTGGGATTATTGCAGGGCTTGGGCAAAGGTGTTAAGACCTTACGATGTGGGACTACACTTCTGATTGTAGATAATGGACCAATAGGATACTGCTTTGGCTAATTACTTAGTAATGAGATTATTAATTGCTTGCTTTTTTTTGCGGGCCAGTGTCTGTAGGGAGGATGACAACGCTATTGTTTTCCACCAACCGATATAGGATGGACTATTTAGAAAAGCACAAGGATATTTCTGGGCGTGGATAGGTATATTGTAATACTGGTTCCGCATAATGCTGAATCTCCACGGATTGCAGGTTTTTCCTTCTAGCCTTAGCTGTTCAGTAGAATCCTTCAGGTTTTTGCCCCGCTAGGTAAAATAGTGGTGTGGGAAAATAATGAGTAAGGCAGTTAAGCCCGGGGTAAAGCTAAAAGCTGATCTCAGGTAATTGTGCTCACTGGATATACAGAGATTCGACAAACAGAAATAGGTAACGGATACCGCATTGGATTTGAAAAAATGGGGAGTACGCTGGACTGCAGGCCTGGTAGGGAAGAAGTAATTGGGAAGCGCTATAGCTTCATCCAAAATAAAGTTTGGCCCTGCTGACAATTCTGAGGTGCCACTCTCTTGGGTGGAATATAATGATGATTCCAACCCGGCAGGTGAAAACCCCGCCCATGAGCTCAGGAAGCTGGCTATATTGAGAAATATGAATAAGATTCCTAAAAACCTCATATACAATAGTTATCTACAAATCTAATGGAATTTATTTGTATCCTATTGGAATACAATTCATTTTTTAATTAACCCCTGATCAGGTTCTTCCACAAAGCATCCCTAGATGCTTCTGCATTAGCTTTTTCTTGTACCCGGTATAAGTTTAGATTTGGATCAGCTCGCCGCATATGCCTTACTGGGGCAGATGCATATCTGTGCATGGCTTACCTACGGACTGATCATAACTAGGGGCGATAAGATTTTGTAGGCGAAAAAATTCATGTACATTTGCAATGACTGACTAAACAGTCACTAAATTATAAAACATGAAAATAAAAGAAATAGCAGAAAAATATTTCAAGGCAATGGTGGCCGGAAAGTTTGATGAAATGGGCAAATTAAAAACCCCTGATTGTGTTTATTGGCTGAGTGGTGAAGGATCCTGGCCGTTTGGAGGTTACCAATCATTGGAAAACCAGGGGAAATTATGGGGTACCGTAGCGGAACGGTTCCCGGAAGGGATGAAAATGACCCTCCAATCTATTACTGCAGATGATGAGCGGGCAGTGCTTTATGTTCATATCCGGGGAACCCGTAAGGATGGTCGTATTTACGAAAACAATGTGCTGCTACTTTTGACCTTTAAGGATGGCTTAATCAGTGGACTTTATGAATATTTGGATACCATTATGGTCAATGAATTATTCTGTGGCCTGATGGATGTTGTAAAGTAATAGTTATAACATGAGAAATGCAGTCGGGACATACGTGTTTTTATGCCTCGAGTACCTTCAAAAATTAATCTTGATTTATGGATAAAAGGGAAAAGCTACTTCAAACAGCATTGGAATTATTTGTGTCACAAGGATTTAATGATACACCGACAAGCAAAATTGCAAAAGAGGCAGGGATAGCAAATGGGACTTTGTTTTACTTTTTCCCGACCAAAGATGAGTTGATCATTTCGCTTTACCTGAAATTAAAGGGGCAGGCAGCAGAAAGTATAAATGCAGCATTGGCAGAAGTGAAATCGACAAAGGAAGTTATCAAGACTTATTATGAGGAATCGCTCAAATGGTCGCTCCGTAATCCCAACGAGTTTTTGTTTCTGGCGCAGTTCTCCAATTCTCCCTATCTGAAAAAAATTGGTGCTGATGAAATTTCTGCTCAGACGGCGCCCGTATTACAGCTTTTTAGGTTGGCTATCGAGGAGCAGCAGATTGCTGCCACGGATGTGAATTTATTGTACGCTTTGATCAGTAATCAGGTGTTTGGTGTAAATCAATACCTTTCTTCAAATCAATTCTCCAAAAAAGAACGACACCGCATCATCGAGGATACATTCTCTATGTTTTGGAAAATGATTGAACGCTGATGCGTAATGGAATAGAAAAAAAAATGAAAATAATACTTACGAGAGCCACAGGAATGATTGGGGAAGGCGTTTTGTTGGCTTCTCTTGATCATCCCAAAATCAGCGAGGTATTGATTGCCTGGTTTGATTTTCGATAGTAGTCAATCCACTACCAGGTCTAAACTCTCCTTCACTCTCGTCGATAGGAGTGCTTAAGGAAGCATCCTCATATAGACAAACAGAAGCAGCGGCATCACACAGATACTGCATTGGTCCATCACCAAGAGTCCGAGTGGTGACATCATAAACTTCATTGTCATGCCATCCGAACTTTGGCTCATTGGCATTAGTAAGACCTGGGGAAAGTACTTTGACAGCTCGCTGTTCGGAAATTATCAGAAAAAGATTGCTGCCCGGCACCTGAACCCAATTGTAAGGCACAAGGGATCAAAAGTGGATGCTTTTTGGGGTAGATGATTGCAAGCAAGCCAAGATCTATCAGGAAATCATTAATTTGCTGGCAGTAAAATCATTGGCGGAGAGCGTATAAAAAGTGGAACCAAATGAAAATTGAAACACATCTTATAGACAATTTCAAGATTGCCGAAGTAACTTCAGCTGTCCCCATCTTTCGGGGCATTGAAGAGGGATTGGATCTATTGGGAAACCTGTATTACCAAGGTTTTGATAAAGCTGTCATCCACGAAAAAAACATTGCTCCTGATTTTTTTGACCTGAAAACCGGAATTGCAGGGGAAATCCTCCAAAAGTTTGCCCAATACAAAATGCCGCTGGTAATTGTGGGTGATTTTACAAAATATGAAAGTGAGAGCTTGAAGGCATTCATATTTGAGAGCAACAAAGGCAATCAAATAAACTTTCTGACATCAACCGATGACGTTCTCCAATAAAGAATTAGTCACTTTGACTATATTCGTTTCTTTAATGGTTTTTTGTTTCAAAAGAAAGAGAGAAAGCTAACTAATCCTAAAACAAACCGATATGTCGTTTCAAGCATACTTAGACAACATTCAAAAGAAAACCGGCAAATCACCTGAAGATTTTAAGAAATTGGCCGAAGAAAAGGGTTTTTTGCAGAGTGGAGTATTGACCGTAAAAGCCACCCAGATCACCGACTGGCTAAAAGAAGAGTTTGAACTGGGACACGGGCACGCTATGGCAATCTATGCTTCTCTGAAGGGAAAAACTGCGTAAAGAATCGTCTGCCCGGACATACCAATAAGTACTCATATCACGTAAAAGAAACAAGCTCACGATGAACAGAAAAATTGTTGAAAATACCATGATGAATATTCGGTGAAATCCATGGTAGAGGGAATCATACATCACGATTTGTATCATTTGGGACAAATCGGTATAACCATTAAACTCCTGAACTTAAAATATAACCTGCGTTGACAAGATGATTAACACCATAACCTCGATAGTGCAGATGTAACCCCTTCAGGATTGATCATTCATTTGAAATATAGGCTGATCAAAAAAAAGGATAAAAACAGCCCTGGATTGACGGGCATATAGAAAAAAGTATACAAGTTTACCAGCGTCCTTTGGGATTATATCCTGAGAACGAAAATGCCCTGATAGCCATCAAGGAAATAAGGGATTCAGAAAATTCCGAAAAGCGCTACTCCAGGAACGCAGCGTACAGCTTATCGAAAATCTGTCCCCCTTTTTTTGCATACCTTGGGTAATAGTTCAATAAATCCCTCAGTGCTTGTTTTTTCAGTTGTAACCATGTGGAAAACCTATATACACAAAACGATGCAAGGATCAGCACAGGAAGTTGGAAAACCTCAAACCCAGCTACTGCCCAAATCAAAATAAATGCTCCTAAAACTACCCCAAGCAAAAAAGCCGTGAATATCCAATGGGGAACGGATCTTTCAGTCATTCTGTAAATCATCTTTTAAAGACCGGTAGTTTATTTCAATTACACTCCATCTATCGGAATGGGTAAGCATACTTACTCAGAATAGAAAGTGGGCTTTTTTATTTGAATAACTACCTGTCCGGATTCGGGTGTCAGTGTGAGCAAATTATTGTAAGGGAGTTCTATCGCGTTTATGAAAAAAAAGAAACCCCAAAGTGGAATTGTCTTCGAAAAATAAAGGCACAAATCCTTCAAAATCGGATTTGTGCCGTCAGGTGGAGCTGCAGGGATTCGAACATTGCTTGTAAAGTGTTGGTATTCAGTAGCTTTGAAAATAAATTTTTACCTACTACACGATTTACGCAACGAGTTTTTTAATCTTTTGTCTTTGCCTGATTTTGCCACAGAATATTTTTTCTGAATTGTGCCTACACAACTGCTATTTGAATGAACTTGATTTCGAGTATCTAAATTTAAGAAAATAAAATTGCCTTCAAATAGTGTCTAACGTTTTAGGCTATTTCAAAATCTTCCCAGAGACGCTGGCTGTCATGCCTTTTTTGCGCAGCTGTTTGACTATTCCCGGCAAAAGGGGAAGCAGTACTTCCAGCTTGTCACTTTGATGTAGTGGAGAAGGAGGACCCAGGATCAGTTGGGCCAGCCCCTCATCGGAGAGTTCGTTTACCTCGTCGAAAAGCATCCCGGTTTCCTGAAACCTTCTCAGGTAGGACTTGATGGTGTTGCGGGAAACTCCCGTCAGCTTGCTGAGCTGCTTGCTACCATGAACTTCAAAATGGCCACGTAAAATCTGTCTGATCTTGTTCATAGTTATGGGGCGATTGGCCATTAGAAGTGTGTTGTTGTACACCATTCCAACAGCTCCTAAAAGCCTACCATTCCATCTTAAAAAAATCACCGACCGAGGGGGTCAATTTGCATCACCAAGCCGGGGTCAACTTAAATCGTCAGCAGGGGGTCAACTTCGTCGTTTTTTGCAAATGGTTGATTGAAGCTCACTTGATTCCTTTTTCCATGGTTTTCTTTAACTCTTTAAGTTTCAAATAGTAGTTGAAATAACTAAAATGAACTAATTAGAAAAATCCTTTCAAAGACCAGTTCAAAAGCTATTTCAAAAGGAACTTTGGAAATAAGAGGCTTTCTTAAACTCTTAGCACAAAAAAACTCTGCCATCTTACCGCTATCCCTGGCTTTCCTGACCATAATACAAAAGAAAAATCACACCTGCTATGCCGTAAAAAGTAGCGGCCTGCCTCCATCATTCTTCGGGCTCTTGCAGTCACCAACCTTGCTCAATTTGTAGGAGGCTCGCATAAATGGCTTCGCCTGGGTTTACATGCTTTTACCCACCAACCGCATAAATCAACCCCACTCCAATTGATTATTAAGTATTTGCTTAAATAATAAAACTATTTATATTTATTGCGTTACTTAAACCAAAAGGGAGATATTATGGAAAATAATCAATCGTGTATAAGAGTGTTTGCCGACAAGGTTCAAATAGACAATTGTAGAGAAATTCTTCAAACCAACGAAAAGGCATTCACACAACTGAGTGGACTTTTAGCATTAGCAGGAAACGAAGTAAGGTTGAAAATCTTATTTCTCTTGGAAGAAGAAAACGAACTCTGTCCCTGTGACCTTTCGGATATTTTAGGGATGAGCATTCCCGCTGTTTCACAACACCTTAGAAAACTAAGAGATGGAAACGTCATTGAAGGAAGAAGAGAAGGACAAACCATTTTCTACTCTTTGAAACAAGAGCAACTGACTATACTTAGACCATTCTTTAAACACATCATGAACAACTCAGAAAAGGAAACGGTATGAACAAAAAATCGAACAAACTTGTCGGAGCGGGAGTGCTTTCGGCAGTTGCAGCTTCACTTTGCTGCATTACCCCAGTGTTAGCACTTATTTCAGGAGCATCAGGAGTGGCATCTACATTTTCGTGGATGGAACCAGCAAGACCTTTTCTCATCGGAATTACTGTTTTGGTATTGGGTATTGCCTGGTATCAGAAACTCAAACCAAGAACAGCCGAAGAAATTGAATGTGCTTGCGAAGAAGATGAAAAACCTTCATTTTGGCAATCGAAAGGATTATTAGGTATTGTAACTGTGTTTGCAATCTCAATGCTTGCTTTTCCAAACTATGCGCACATTTTCTATCCTTCAAACGACAATAAGGAAGTCATAATCGTAAATGCTTCGGACATACAAACGGTAACTTTTGAGGTAAAAGGAATGACTTGCAATGGCTGTGCTTCGCACGTAGAAAATGACGTCAACAAATTACCGGGCATTGTTAAAGTAGATGCAAGCTATGAAGAATCAATAGCCAAGGTAGAATTTGACCAATCTAAGGTAAGCTTGGTAAAGATTGAAGAAGCCATCAACGGTACAGGCTATAAAGTGGTAGGTAAGAAATAGATTTTTTTTGCCTCCTGTATTTAAGAATTTAATTAAATAATTACACAATGAAAAAGAATTTGATTGTACTGAGTGCATTGTTTCTGATAGGAATTACTCATGTTAATGCGCAATGTTGCAAACTGACTGACAATGAAGTACAAAAAACAACTACAACCCAACAAGAAGGCAAAACCCTAAAACTGAAAATCACGGGAATGACTTGTGCAGGTTGTTCCAACCATATTTCCAATGCGCTAAAAGAAGTGGACGGCATTATTGAACACAAGGTGGAATACCCAGGGGATTTGGCAACTATCACCTACAACCCTAAAAAGACAACCCCGGATGCAATCATTGAAGTGATTGAAAAGACAGGTTATAAAGCTGAGATTATGAAAGAAGCTCCAAAAAAGAAATCCAAATGAAACAAGAAACTATAAAACTCCACATCACAGGCATGACCTGTGACCATTGTGCCTCTGGCATTGAAAAACTTCTTTCGAAAAACGAAGGGGTAAAAGAAGCCAATGTTAGCTATCCGAAAGCCACATGTGAATGTTCTTTTGACCCTGCTAAAACCAGCAAAGAAGAGATCATTAGCACCATCAACGGAACAAAAAAATATAGGGTAAAAGGTGAACTCCCTGAAAATGGGAATAGTGCAAATAATCAATTTGATTTAATCATTATCGGTGGTGGTTCGGCTGCATTCTCGGCAGCCATAAAGGCAGAGAGTTTGGGTTTAACTACCCTTATGGTAAATGGCGGATTAGACTTTGGCGGTACTTGCGTGAACGTTGGTTGTGTACCTTCCAAAAATCTAATTCGTGCAGCCGAGACGGCTTATCACGCTACCCATTCCAATTTTGATGGTATCAAACCAAAAGGCGTTGACATTGATTTCGCTCAAATCATCAAAGACAAGAAAAAATTGGTAGCCACACTTCAAGAGAAAAAATATATGGACGTAGTGAGCGACTTTCAGAACCTAACCTTACTAAAAGGTTGGGCAAAGTTCAAAGACAATAAAACTATTGAAGTGGATGGAAAGGAGTACAAAGCCATCAAATTTTTAATTGCAACCGGAGCTTCTACTAACATTCCCAATATTGAAGGATTGGACAAAATTGACTACCTGACCAATGTTTCGCTTTTTGATTTAGAAGACAAACCGGAGAGCCTGACTATTATGGGAGCCGGATACATAGGTTTGGAAATCGCCATGGCTTACAACCGCCTGGGTGTGAAAGTCCGCATCATTGAATTTACAGATCGTGTATTGCGAACACAAACACCCGACATCAGCGAAGCATTGGAAACACAAATGCGAAAAGAAGGCATTGAAATCTTACCAAATTTCAGAGCTGTAAAATTTGAAAAAAACGGAACAGATACTATAATCCATTGCAAGTGTCCAGATGGTTCAATTAATAAAATCCTAGAGAAAGGAAAAGTAGTCATTGCCACAGGAGCGAAAGCCAATACAAGCCAATTGGGATTAGAAAACATTGGATTGAAACTCACTCAAAGTGGTCACATTGCGGCGAATGAAAAAATGGAAACCAATCTATCCAACATTTACGCAGCAGGT
This sequence comes from Algoriphagus sp. AGSA1, assembly GCF_021390545.1. GTDB lineage: Bacteria > Bacteroidota > Bacteroidia > Cytophagales > Cyclobacteriaceae > Algoriphagus. The sequence goes on from NZ_JAJUWR010000010.1 coordinate 193,542, forward strand.
GACGTAACTAACACCCCTGCCTTTGTCTACACAGCTGCATTTGAAGGTAAAATTGCCGTTCAAAATGCTTTCTCAGGAACGGACAATAAGGCAGATTATTCTTCATTACCTTGGGTGGTATTTACTAACCCTCAAATTGCAGGCGCAGGCGTAGATGAAGTACAAGCAGAAGCCAAAGGCATTCCGTTTGAAGTTTCAAAATTAGAGCTTAAAGACGTGCCGAGAGCCATTGCAGCAAACGACACCAGGGGATTTATTAAACTGATTCGCAATACCGAAACCGATAAAATGATTGGAGCAAGAGTAGTTGCACCCGAAGGCGGAGAATTGATTCAGCAATTAAGTATGGCTATCAAGTACGGCATAACAGTGCAAGACCTGGCGGATAGCTTCTATCCTTACCTGACTTTGGGAGAAGGAATTAAATTAGCAGCGATAACTTTCGGAAAAGACGTAACGAAATTGAGTTGCTGTGCGAGCTAAATCAATATCCTTCGATACGTTCTTTATAAATGCCATTCAAGAATCGAATTGTGTTTCAATTATTTGAATGGTGGCGAAACTGTAACTAACTGCTTTAAATTTTCAATAATCTCTCAAACATAAAGCAAAGTTACAGGCATGCGGATGTGAGTGTTTACAAGGGTTCGCTAGGGAGTGTTAGCTAAACTCTGTCCTTCCCTTCCCTTGGGGTACCCCAAGGGAAGGGAACTAAATAATTAATTCAATCTACGTCCAAAACCAATCTCCCTTCAAATCTAATGGCAAACTGTTGGACTG
>NZ_JAJUWR010000011.1 GCF_021390545.1 Algoriphagus sp. AGSA1
CCACCCGCAAGGCAGCGCTTTGTCCATTCTTGACTTCTTCCAATCAGTCCAAAAAACAGGCAATCAACTCAAAAAAGCCAAAACAAAGAAAAAATGCTAGAAAATGAACTTTTGATTATTCATGGAAGCCATTGTTAGCATTTGTTTTAATTCTTTCGAGGTTGGTACTTTCCCTTTTAATTGTTTCGGGAGTTCGTGTGTCAGTCTGTATTCCGAAACTCAGATTGGTTTTGTGTTAGTTCTCAAAGAATACTCAACTTCAATATTGTCTTTGGTAGGGCAAAGTATTATTCCTATTGAAGGATTGTCGTCCGGCTGTTTTTCTTGTTCATCCAAAAGTTCGAGGTAGAAATTCATTTTTCCTGCAAATTCAGGTTCAAATTCTACTGTTTTAAGTTCTATTGCAACCAGACATTTCAAAAATCTGTGATAGAAAAGCAAGTCAATAAAATATTCCTTTTGGCTGAGTTTTAACCGGTATTGATTGCCAATAAAACTAAATCCGTAACCGAGTTCCAATAGCAGATCTCTAATGTTTTCAATAAGTCTGTTTTCTAATTCTCTTTCCAAGACAGGCTTGTTTATCCCAAGAAAATCAAGGTTGTATTCACTTTTCAATGCTTCATTTGCCTGTTCCGATAAGTGAATGGGAAGGGTATCTTCAAAATTGCTTTGCTTTGGATTTGCCAGATGATTTTGATAAGAATCCGCTTTTATTTGGTTTAGCAGTACAGACCTGCTCCATGCCAATTTATCAGTTGCGTTCAGGTAGTATTTGCGTTCTTCCCTGTCTTTGACTTGGTGCATGATCAACAGATTCTGTCCCCATGGTATTTTTGTTGTCAATTCTAAAAGTTCCGGTTCGTCCTTGTATTCAAGGTAAAATTGACGCATGCGCCACAAATTTTGAGGAGAATATCCCTTTATTCCATCAATTTGTTTGTTGATATCTGTCGAAAGCGTATCGACAATTGACTTGCCCCAATTATTGACTTCCTGGTTTTTGACTATCAGTTTGCCGATCTCAAAGTTCAGCCCAATATGGTGCTTGTTTAGCGATTTATAGGCTTCATACCTCGCTGAATTAATGGTCTGGATTACGTCATTGAAGAAACTGTTGTATGGTTTTAACTCACTCATCTATACCTTTTTAATTCTCGCACGCTTGTGATAGAAGTCTAAATTACAAAATCTCGCACAGGTGTGCGAGATTTTGATCTGTTTGGTTTCGTTTAGCAACAGCAATCATAGCCATCTATTTTGCTTTTTCATAATTTTCTGTTTTAAATAAATGGTAACAGTTTAGCCCCCGCATGCTGCCATCAATAACTACTTCCTGATGCAGATTTCCTTGAGCATCTGGGACTACCCCACCCTCCACAATCTCCCCCTACAGGCTGGCTCAACCCTAAACCAATTCACTGAATTGGTTTTTGAAGGATTGCCCCCTCTTCCCGCGAGCTAGCGGGACAGGCTCTTAAAAAGAGGGCGATCATTTTGTACTATCATCCAGCTATCAGAATCAAACGCTTTTTGATGGTTTCCGGATTTAAGCCCAGAAGGATGATAAAAGTTGGCGTAGTCTCCGGATCCTGTCGGTCTCGAAACCTCGAGTGCCGCAGGCGATAAATAACAGGGACAAGAAAGGAAAAAAATGATACTTTCCCAGCCCGCAGGCTGGCTACTTCGCTAAAAATGTCCACAGGACATTTTCTTTACGCTCGGCCCTCCTATACAGGGTATTTTTCGGGAAAACGAGAGAAAAATGAGGAGAATTTGAGGTTTTTGGGCATGGAAATGAAATTAAAATCCGACACAGCTTATCACACATCCTACTTGGTCTTTTCCTTTTAGGCCGGAAACAGCAGATCTTTGTCACCAAGTCAATCCCATTCACATGATGTACAACTGGGCAGAAATCTGTAGTGAGCTAAAGGACCTGGAAAAGCGGGTGGATGCGAAAATAGATGCGATTATATCTGAGAACGCTAATCCATTCCCCCATGCAAGGATTGATAAGGCTAGACAAATCGAAACGCTATCCTAGGCGCTGAGGCAGTTTATTGAGTTGGAACAGGAAAAGGATGCCACGGTGATCCTGCATATGTTACGGGATATGGGGGTGAAGATTAAGGCGGTGAAGTGAGGTCTTTTTTCCGTTCTTTTGCTCCCGAAATAATCGGGGCAGGCTTTAGCCCAAAAGAACCCGCCACGGCGGGCAGGCAAAAGGCCAAGACGCCAGCAAAGCTTCTCCCCACAAGGCAGCCGCCTGCCTCGCTTCCTCCTTCGGCGGACAGGGCTGCGTCCTCTCCCGATACACTTCGCTATCGGGACAGGCTCTCCCCGCCCTAAACACAAGCGAATGTGCCAGTTGACAAGCTATGTTAGAGATGGCTGTATTCTCGTGCTACTGGTGCAATGCCAAGACGGATACTTTTATTGAGGAGGAGTTCTTTGTCCCTGATAAGTGGGGGCTGACAGGTTACATTTGCACAGTGGTTTGTGTCTTCACAAACCACGGCTGGGTGGCATGATTTTGAGGAGTTTGAGGAGACGGATGAGGTGGTTACGGATGGAAGGGAGGAGAGGTTAAAGTAGAAAAACCCTCATCCTTCTCCATCAAAATTTCATGCAGAGATTTTCCACCTAAGTCTTCCTGAAAATATGTTCCGGTCAGCTTCATCCAGTCCTGCCACTTGGTGGCTTCGGAAGTAGGTATTTCCCAAAATTCCGAAAGCTGAGGCGCAGGAGTCTTTTCAATCTGCTCTCTGATAGCTGGCAACCTATTAAGTAAATGAACAATGATTCTTGGAACCTGGGTGATGGCAGCATCACCAACATAAATGGATCCCTTTCCGCCCGCCGAGAACATATCCCGGATATTTGGACAGACTATCCCCTCTCTAGTGACCAACCAGATCGCCATTCGGGAGTATTTGGTGGGTTGCTTACTTAATTGGACAGGAAAATAGGCCATGGCTTTGTCGCGCAGTTCTTCACGTTCTAAACGGGAAAGATTAGCCCATATACGTATGATTAAGTTGCTTGCCGGGTCGTCTGCCGACTGATCCATCCACCAGAGATCTTCTCCAGGACTAAGCTTCGTGCGATAATAATCAACAATCGGACGGATGGGGTTGTCCATCTTGCGGAGTGTATCGTAAGGTACTTGGATCTTGTCAAACACGGTATGGCCAGCAGTGAGGTTCATGTCGATCAGGTATCTGGGAGAATGAGTCACCACCACCTCAGACAATACTTCTTCGTAAGGCCTACATTTCAGTTCGATCGGATCGAACAGTTTGGCGAAAAGCATGAAGATCCGCTCTACCCCATCTATCCTTGTTCCTTCAAAAACTGAATTGCCTGTGGTTCTCCAATGGTTTTGTTTGGTGGTCTTGACTTCTATGCCATAAAACTTTTTGGCAATAATGTCAGGAAACTTCTGACCTCCCACCAACTTTATAGAATCTTCAAATGGCGTCCCCTTCGCAGCTGCTTCCAATACCTCCTTGACCAATGGCTCAAAATTGCGTCCATCCAGTTTCAGCATGGATTTTGGAGAGCTGGCCGCAAGTTTACCAAGTTCATCCATAGTGAGGCTGAGTAAACTGTCAAACTGTGATCTTTCCGGTTCAGGATTTACAGAGACTATCACTATTATCAATCAAAATAAATATCCCAAAGTGATTCCAGCCTTGCCGCAAGGTTAAAGGCAAGGAGCGGTGGAACGGCATTGCCGATGATCTTATAGGCCTGAGATGGACTGACAAGAAATGAGCCTTTTCTCCCCTCTTTCTTGGGAATGACAAACTCATAATCTTTAGGAAAAGTCTGAATAAGGGCACATTCCCGCACTGTCAGTCTTCGCTCAGGCAATCCCGTCTCCAATTCATGGTCAATTTTACCTCCATGAACTTTGGAAAGACGTCTAAATTCTATATTACCATGATGCTCAGCCCTTATAGTAGGTCCGATGGAGTTTAGCTTAATTTCAGACTGTCCCTGGCAATGGGCTCCCATGTATTTGGCTTTAGAATAATACTTTTGGGAAAGGTCTTTCGCCTGTTCTGGTTCTTCCACAGATTCAAAAACCCGTGAAAGCTTCACAAAAGGCTTTAGATGTTCCCCCTTTGCCTTAAAGGCATGGGTTGGAAATGGATATGGATTATAAGTATCCGGAATTTGTTTTGAACTTAGCGCCTTGAAAGCGGTGTCCTTAAGTGCCGATTTACGGATACCAATGAATATCACTCGCTCACGGGACTGAGGCACGCCATAATCAGCTGAATGCAACACCATGGGATCAAGTACAATGTACCCGTTTCCCCCTGCGTTTGAAAAATCCTTCTGGATAACTTCTTTGACATTGGACAAGTTGGCAAGTCCCTTCACATTTTCGGCAACAAAGATTTTAGGCTGAGTAATTTCAATAACTTCCTTCATCCACATATAGAGCTGACCTCGGGTTTCGACGGAGGCTTCATCCTCTTCAATGAGTTTGCCTAAGTGATTTTTGTGGGAGTTGAACCCATTTCTTTTTCCTGACAAACTAAAATCCTGGCAAGGAAACCCTCCGGTGACCACATCTATATTACTTGGAAATACCGGAGTTCCAGCACGATGAAGTTTGACTAGATCTACAATACTTTCTTTGAAAAAGAATTCTGGCTGATGGCCACGTTTTGAAAAATAGTTTACCCATGCGCTTCTGGCATCAGTAAGTATATCGTTGGCGAAGACAGTTTTAAATTTGGTCTTGCGCAATTGGGCATAGTCGGTGTCCACTTCATGCGAAATAAAGTCAGGATGAAGCAGTTCGTTAACAGAGTCTTTCAGCACCTCAAAACCTCCTTCAAAGCCAAGATCCATGCCACCGCATCCCGAGAAGAGTGAAAGCACCCGGATCGTATCTGTATTTAATGACCGAGATGCTTTATCCAGCACCACAGGTTGATAAAGCAAATCTCGCTGCGGTTCTTCTACGGTATCTAGGATATTATCTTTGGTACTATCTAACATTTGGTTCAAATTACTGAAAATTTTAAAACTGCTTTTTTTTTAGTTGGAGAAGTTGCACTTGAAGTAGATGGGACTAGCAAACTTGAAGAAACTATTACACTGCTTGAAATTGATATTCGAAAAGAATACGGATTTGACAGTTAAACAGAAAACTCCATCGCCACCTGATCCAGATCGAAGGATTTTTCTTCCAGACCATAGGCCTTGTAGGCCTCATTCAGGAATCTCACCAATGAATAGCCCACCTCTTTGCCCAGGTTGCACGGCACGGCATTGCCGATCTGCTTGTACTGGTTGGAAACTGAGCCCGCAAACTTCCACTCATCCGGAAAAGTCTGGATACGGGCATACTCCCTCACCGTAAAGGGTCTGGTCTCATCGGGATGACAGCGCTCGGTCTGCTTCTGTGCGGGACTGCAGGTAAGCGTAAGGCTGGGCTCATCCCAGCTTATCCTTCGGGCCATGCCTGTCTTGCCACCGCCCAGGTAGAAGCTCTTCTGCATGTATTTCATCTGTAGATCAAGTGGCAGATCCCTCCAATACCCTCCCGGAGGAACCTTGTCCAGGATATCCCGCTTGCTCTTTGGATATAGGCTTCCTTCTGATTCCGGCACATCTGTAGGGTACAGCTCTCCGGCTTTGAGCGCATCCTTTAAGGTATAGATCTTTTTGTAGGGCTTAGGGTATGAGAAATCAATGTCGATATCCTTCCTGATCCCTACCAGGATCAGCCGCTCCCGTTTTTGGGGTACGTTATAAAAAATAGCTTTCAGTATTCTTTCATCCAAAGGCTTGTAGCCGATCTCGTCAAGAATGGATTTCATACCAGCAAGGGTTCTACCCTCGTCATGGTTCAGCAATCCCCTGACATTCTCCCCAACACAGACCAAGGGTCTCACCTCGTCCACTACCCTGGCAAATTCATAAAAGAGTGTTCCACGGGCATCTTCCAGTCCCAGTTTCTTACCTGCATAACTGAATGCCTGGCAAGGGAACCCACCGGTGACTACGTCGATTTTATTTTTATAGGAGGCAAAGGATACTTTGCGGATATCATCTTCAATGACCTTCCACTGCGGGCGGTTGATCCGAAGCGTCTCTGCCGCCCAGTGGTCTATCTCATTCAGTGCGACACATTTCAGTCCGGCCTTCTCCATGCCGATGGCCAATCCGCCTGCTCCGGCGAAGAGCTCGAGCACAGGGTAATTATGGTCAGGTGTTACTTGGTTGCCCAGATCTTTTGGGGTAAACATAAATTCCAGTTCGTCAAAAATTTTAAGTTGTTCTTTCCTATATATCCTATAATTGCTCATAGGCTCACGGAAAGCGGTGAGTTTGCCATTGTTGTCCCAGCGTCTGAGGGTTTCCTTGCTTTTTCCGAGCAAGTCTGCCACTTCCGATAAAGAATAGTAATCTTTCATGATCATTTTATTTATGGTCAGAGCGCCAAGCAGATCACATACGATGAGCCTATAACCAAGTTATCAAACCTTACACATGGTTACAAATGTAAAGCTATGTATTTACAGAAAAAGAGCAGGTGTCAACATTTTCTGTCAACGGGTGTCAATAATTTCTTTGGGCTTTTGGAGAAATTATGCTTTGGATTGTAAGCCTTTTGGTTTTTTGTACTGTTCAATCCCACAACCTGCCTGAATAAAACACCGTTATCCAGAGTATCCAATAACTCTGAACCCATGAAAAATCTCGTCCCGTTAGCTATCGCAATTTTTTTCCTTGGTCTTCTAGGCAGCTGCACTACGACCCGTACTTTTTCAACCGCAGATGGAAGCTACGAGGGCATGGAAATTTATACAGTCAAATCACCCGAAAAAGATTTCGAGGAAATCAAATTTATCCATGTCCAGGGAGGTTGGCCATCAGGGCCTAAAGGAATGATGGATATTTTGGTAAAAAGAGCAAAAAGTGAAGGTGCAAATGGTTTGATAAATGTGCAATACAATAGGCTTCACGTCGGCGCTTCTATTTCTGGAACAGCTGTCAAATTTGAGAATGGGGTCGAATAAGCCCCTTTCAATTTCCAATCATCAATAGCTCATTGAGAACCTTGATTTTCTTGCCAATTTCATGATTTCAATTGATTTACGTTTTTAAAACTGCTCAACAGTATTCGCACCCACCTTATCATAATCATACTCGGAATGTGTGCCGATAGATTTGATAAAGACCCATTGCCTCAAATAGCTGATCTGGACGATTAGCCGATACTTATTTCTTGCAATGTTAAACACTACCCGATTGTTTTTCACTTGATCTGCACCTGGAAAGTCCCTGACAACATCCAAAGGTTTCTCCCAGATGGAGTTTTTTGTGAGCGCAGCCCAGATTTCAATACTTGATTTTGAATCTGGATGCTTTTTGTAAAACTCTGTCAGGTTTTTGATTGCAATAATGTTTTTCAAAGCTCACTGATGTATAAACTCTTAAACATATCGGGATGTTTTCATTTTGAAAACTTATTTTAGCCATTGTGATTATCCGCAATGATGCCAGTAACCCTATTCTCTTTGCTTTACTGGACGGAAGACCGAAGACGGGTGACCGAAGTGGCCTTGACGCTGGTGTTTTCCGAATCCTATGATGCTTTTATTGTTTTACTGGCAGAAAAGCGGATATACATATTAGCCATTTTGCTGTCACTTGCATCAAAAGGAATCAGCAATTGATTTGTGAACACACTGTGAGGAATTTTCCACCTAATACAATTCGTACGCTGGGAGAGGTATGAACCGTATCTGGTATACAAATCTTCTTTCAATGAATTCTTAAATAATTAAGAATCACATTATGCCTTGATATCTCAAAATTGACTTCTTAATACTCTCCAAATTCAATCCCTATTAACCTTAGTTGATTCTTCATCGATTCTACTGCAATTAGAAATCTATTGTAATTTTTATTCTCCGGCTCGGTCCAACCAACCTCTGCATAAGCCAATAGACGGGGAAAAACCTGCTTTAACATTGCAGATTCAGACTTGGTATATTCTGTCCAAATTTGCGTGCCTAAACCTAGTATCTTAGAATGAAATTCTTTAGGCAGCCCTTCTGGTATGGGATCAAATGCGTAAGACTTGGATAAGGGAAGCCTTTGGTAGGTATAATCTAGGTAAGTATCCCAATGGTTGGAATTGACTACATCGTAGCCATCCTTGGCAGCACCTTCCACCAGTCCCAGGTCTCCTTTCCAAAAATGAACAATTGATGATTTTTCCAATTTCTGCTTTGCTTTAGCAGCTGAGGGATCGCGTTCGTTATGGATATCATGTCCCAGTATATCGTTCCATCCCATCATTCTTTTCCCTTTTGATGCCAAATAGGTAGAAATTTGATTGGTAAAAAAGATTTGTAAATCCATAGGAGTAGATATCTCATTGTCATCCATAAATTCCCGAATAGAATCATTAGCCTTCCAAGGATTATAATTAACCTCATCTCCGCCAATATGGATTGCTTCTCCCGGAAATAATGAAACTACTTCGTCCAATACATCCCTGAGAAAATCAACCACTCTTGGGTCCGAGACGTTGAAAGAATCTTCCATCTTGCCAAAAGTAACCGGAACTTCAGTTGTGGTACCTAAAGATCCAATCCATGGATATGCAGCTATCGCAGCCATAGCATGTCCGGGCATCTCTATTTCCGGCACAATTTCAATATGACGATCTTTTGCATATTGGATTATTTCTCTGATCTGCTCCTGAGTATAAAAGCCGGACTGTGGTTCCCCTACTCTTTCTGTGCTTCCACGTGCCAATTGAGTATCTTTTCTTGTCCCTCCTACCTGTGCTAGTTTTGGATATTTTTTGATTTCTATACGCCATGCTTGATCGTCTGTCAAATGCCAGTGAAATACATTCATTTTCAACATAGCCATCTGATCAAGCATCTTCTTGGTCAGCTCTTCACCCATGAAGTTTCTACAATCGTCCAACATGAATGCCCTCCATGAGAATCGAGGCTTATCGGCAATTTTCGTCTTAGGGATTAGGACTTGATCAGTTCCAACTTCGGCAAAAGTGGTTGACAATAGCTGCTTCAATGTTTGCACTCCATAAAATATACCGGTCGAAGTAGGCGCTATGATTTCTATAGACTGATCAATCGAAAGTAAATACCCTTCCCTTCCTAAAGAATCCGCCAAGCCCTCGTCCAACCTGAGCTTAATCCCATTACCATTCTCAACGATTGGGGAAGGTGTTCCGAAGCTAACTTTTAAATAATCTGATAAAAACTCCGCTTCTGTACTCAAGGATTCGGCTGCTACTATAGGAATTCCAGCCTTTAGCCCAAACTCACCTTGTAAATCGGTTTTACTTAAAGGATAGGGAATAATTTGTGCATTCAAATCCGAATAAGGGATTAACCCGACCATCCAAATCAAAAGAATTCCAAGTAAGCTGCTGTATTTCATGGTATAATTAAAAGGATAACTTAAATATGGTATTAGAGCGATGAATAGACCAATTTGCCAGCTTTGAGGGTCTTTTTGATTTCCATTTTGCTATCTTTGTGTTCAAAGAGAATTAAATCCGCATTATTTCCTGCCTGGAGTCCAATAGAACTCGATTTCTGAGTCAAATAAGAAAGTGGCTTAACGGATGCCATATCTATCGCTTGAGACCAGGTTGCCAGGTTTGCTTTAACAAGATATTCCAGACAGGATTTGAGGGAAGCTGCAGAGCCCGCTAGCAATTCGGGATTTTCCTGCATGCAAAGCCTTCCTTCTTTAGTCAACAACACCGTTCCCCCGATTGGGCTTTGATAGGTTCCTGCTGGTAAACCAGCGAATTTGGTGGAATCACTTACCAAGAAGGTGTTTTCCGGCTTTGTTTTCATAAAAACCTTCATTACTGGATCCGGTAAATGAAACCCGTCAGACACAATGCTTGTCCAAAGTGAATCCATTGCCAGTTGATCCCAGATGTAATTTGGATGTCGAGGCAATAATAAATGGGCTGCATTTCCCAAATGCGTAGATAGACTCGCCCCTACTTCCACAGCATGTTTGATTTGAGCTGAATGGGCCGCAGTATGTCCGATGGCTACTTGAATGCCTTGCCCGACACATTTTTCAATCAACTCAGGCGCACCTTCATATTCTGGAGAAAGCGTGATCAGCTTTATTTTACCTTTTGCCACTTCTTGTAACCGAACGACCATGTCCCAGTCAGGCTCACAAACAAACTCCAAAGGATGCGCACCACGTGGACCCGTTTCTCTGCTGATAAAAGGCCCTTCCAAATGAATCCCGGTAACAGTGGCATTGATGAGTGTATCTTTACAGGCCTCAATAATTATCTTGATTGACTCCGATACAGCTGATTCACTGGCAGTGATAAGGGTTGGCATAAAAGTAGTCATACCGTTCTCCCATAATTTCTGGACAGAAAACACCACATCACTTACCTCCAACTCAGGTTCATTGAAATCTACACCCTGAAAGCCATTTACCTGCAAGTCCACCAGTCCCGGAGCTAGGATATAGGGAGTAAAACATTCTTTCAATTCTTCTATAGACCTGATCACACCCTGATCCAAATTAATCCGAATCGGTCGTTGGGTACGATAATGTAATCCCTCTATGGTTTTTTGCTCTTCCATACTAGTCTTGATTCTGTAAGCCATTCATTAACTCCACAACTCCTTGATTAACTTTTCCCTGTTTGAAAACCCCTGACAAGACAAAGACCAAGAAGGAAACCAACGTAGGTGCTCCAATTTCCAGAGCCAGAGAATCTGTGGGAAAAACCTTAAGCAAAACAAAGGTGATGAGCCCGGCAAGAATGGATCCCATAGCTGAGCGTGCATCACTCTTTTTGAATGCGGGAAGCAAGCCCAGTATCATAGGAATTGCTATCGGACCCAATAAAGCAGCAAACCAGGAAATCATCAAGCCGAAAACCCCACCAAAATGAGTTGAATTCAGTGCCGTGGCAATCGTGAGAACGGTAAAGCACAAGGTAGTAATACGTGCTAAAGTCAATCCCTGACTTCTGGAAAACTTTCTGATTTGAGGAAACAAGACCGGCAAAATATCCCTACTGATTACCGCAGAGACCGTGTTTGAATCTGAAGCAGTCATGGATAATGTATTGGCAAAAAGTGAAGCCAAAATAAGCCCAATCAATCCTTTCGGTAAAAACTCCATGACCATTTTCCCATAGGACAGAGTAGGGTCCGCTAAGTTTTCAAAAAATACTGGAGCAGCAAACATGGGATAAAATAGGATCAAAGGCCAGGTAAAATAAAGAAAAGAAGAAAGCAGGGCGGCCTTCTTTGCGACTTTTCCAGATGTTGTGGAAATAAACCGTGTGGCTAGATTCCAGGTACCGCCACTGTAACTGAAGAAATTGATAACCAATAATACGGCAGCGAAACCAGCAGTATAAGGAGCATGAAAGAACGCTGAATTCTCCTTTGGGAGCCGCTCCCAAAGGGTAAAAATACCTGAAGCCCCATCTCCTAATTTGTACAAGATCATCACAAACATGGTAAGGCCAGCCAGTAATTGAATAACAAATTGACCAAAGTCATTCCAAACGTCTGCCCAGAGCCCTCCAATAGTTATATAGATCAATGAAACAAAACCAACCAGAAGCACTCCAAAAGTAATGGAAGCCCCACTGAACACATTCAATAAAACTGCAATGGCCGCCAACTTCCCTCCTGTATCGAATACTTTAATAATAGTCCCTAACCAGGCTATCAGTTGCTGAGTGGGAAGATTATACCGGACCAACAGATATTCTGTCGGCGACTGTACACCAAAGTTTATGCGTAGCCTGGCCCATCTCGGTGCAATGGAAAATGCCGCCACTAAAACAGCTAGTCCCACCGTAAAGGCCCACCACACGTAGATCGTAAATCCATGGGTATAGGCTATCCCTGCATACGCAACAAATACCGCCCCGCTATAGCCAGACACATGATGTGAAATCCCGGAAAGCCACCATGGAAGTTTTCCTCCTGCTGTATAAAAATCCTCGGAATTTTTTACTCTGAAATATCCCCACAAGCCAATGGCCAGTAGCATGATAAAATACAGACTCAGTACGATCCAGTCCAGCAGCTCCATCTTACTTCAACTTGGCCAGTCGGTTGTATAGCACTTTAATCGGCAGCTCTCTCTGCCCATTAAGTTCCTTAATTTCTGAATCATACAAAAAGCCGGAATTCAAAGCGGCAAACTCCTTACTCAATACCGTTGATTGATCTAAAATTGAGGTCAATTGCTTGGTAAGAGAGGATACAAGTTCTTGCTTGAATGCCGATGAATTATATAGCTCATCTACCTCTTTATAATCCAGATAAAGCATTCTTAATTTTGCCATCAGTTTGAAATGATCAAACTCATCTGCATGCTGACTCGGTTTCAATTTCAACAATGCATCGCTTACTTGTCTGAAGTTCTCCTTCACCTCCGACACATTCTTGCTTTTTTCAGGCTTAGCGTTTGAGATCAATTCTCTCTTGAACATTAGGAATTGAAATAGCTCCATAGATTCCTTTTCATTCAATCCAAATCTTTCAGTAGCATAATCCATTATAAATTCCTCCGGGTCATATTCCTCTGGGTTAGCCAAAGCATCTGCATAGCTGGCTATCAATATCCTAAACCCAGACATGGGATAAGTATTTCTGATCTGGACCATATCCGCTACGTCGTAGCCAACATCCCAAGTAAACCCATAAAGACCGGAAGTAGACCAGGAAGTCATTATCATTCCTTCATATTGACTAGCCCGGGCATAAGGGATAAAATCACGTTGGTTATTAAAATGGGTAGACCAATTGGTCATGTACCAGTTATCAGGATGGCTTCGGATAGACGGTGCTCCCCAAAAAGTAAAACCCAAATCCTGCAGTTTGGAAATATCCCCAAAGTGATTGGTTTTCCAGCCGTAATTCCAATCCACAAAAACCGTCTCCTTAGGAAGCTCAGCTGCAGCCTCAGGATATTTCAAAATTATATCTGCCCACATCAAAGGAATTTTGCCATTTTCGATAACCAGATCGGCGATCATTTTCATATGATCCACGAAAAGTTGGGACTTCCCTACTTCCTCTACCCGGGCACTACAGAGCTCACAATGCCCCAGTAAATACGTTTCATCCCCACCGATATGGATGTAATCCGAATTATGCGTTTCCGCCAAATCTTTAAAAAGCGATTGAAAAAGCACCTTACTCTCAGCTATTTTCATGGGACAAAGCTGGGAAATATCCTGTCTATCTTCTTTAAGAATACTGTACCTAGGGTTTCTTAGGATATACTCCACGTGCCCCAAGCTTTGCTGCAAGGGTACTACCTGTATACCTAAACGGTCACAGTAAGATATAAAGTCATCAATCTCCGCCCGACTGTATGAAAATTGGTTAGCGATGGTCAAATGTTCCTGAAAAGGATAAGTCGCTTCCCATTCCATCACCAGCGTATTCAACCCAAAATCTGCCATTTGTTTGGCAAAATCTTTCAATGCTTCTGGGGTCATCACTTGAACACGTAGATCCAAATGGAAGCCTTTCACCTCAAAATCCTCATTCACCTCCTTTCCCTCCTTTCCCTTCAATTGTGAAAAACTATGAAAGGATAGCAGAAAATACAGCATACATAAAAGGTACCGGAAGAATGAAATGCTATTGGTAAATTTCCTGAGACGGAAGTATTGAGTAATTTCCAAGGTAATAATTGGTTAAGTATTTATGCTTTCTTGACGATGGTAAAAGTGTGATGATCAAGCTTGCTTACAGCAGACTGGTTAAAATAAAATTTACAATTCAGATGGGTAGTCAGGATAGATGCAGGACAAGCTGTGCTGACTTCTTGAGTCAATGTATCATGTACCGCCTGACTTTTCTTTTCTCCCAATACTACACATACCATAGCCTTTGCTGCCATTAAAGTAGGAACGGTCAACGTAACGGCTTTAGTTGGAACATTTCCCAATTTGTCAAAGCACTTATCATTTACCTGTTGCACCCTACAGGCTTCTTCCAAATCCACTACTTTGACAACTAAGGGGTCATAGAAGTCCGCCACTGGAGGATCATTAAATGCGATATGGCCATTTTCCCCTATACCCAAACAAACCAAATCAATTGATCCTTTGCTGAGCAATGCTTCATATCTGGAAAGTTCAGCAGCTATATCACCATGGGTTTTGATCAAATGAACCTCTTTAAAAGGCACTTTTGAAAACAGCGTTTCTTCAAGGTATGATGCAAACAGTTCGGGGGCTTTTTCATCCAGACCGATGTATTCATCCATATGGAATGCCACCAATTTATCCCATCGTATTTGATCTGATGAAGCCAAATAGGTTAGCATTTCTGTCTGTGAAGGGGCAGCTGCAAAAATCACTCTTACTTCATCTTGCTCTTCCTGCAAGTTCACAATGTACTTCTCTACTTCTTTCCCTGCAGCTATACCCGCAAGCTTTCGATTGGAAAAGACATGAATGTCTTTTTGAAGGTCTATCATTTTTATAATTGACAGGCGGGAAATCTATTCCAAGAAACTAGAACAAATAGTCCTTTGCCTTATTTAAGTTAATCTGAAGTCTGGTATTTTCAATAGCTTCATTCTTTTAGGAGAAATTCAAGCTCACTGAATATCCACATTTACCTCGAATGGATCCAGTTTGGCCCCAGCCCTATCTCGTGCAGAAAGGACAAGTTGATCTTCGGAACCCTCACCATTGCTTATATACACAAGATTCATAACATTGATGTCATTTTGGGTAAACCGATCTCCTGGTTTGAGAATAGTAGCACCACTGATCAACCAACCATGTTGGGCAACTTCCTCCACCGTATAAATGATGTCATTTGCTGAGGCTCCGGTTACTTCCAGCATTTCAGAATCCAAGGCCACACTTCCACCAGATTCCACAGTTATCCCGGTATTGGTTTCCAAGTCAAGGACACTGTTTCCAGTGGCAATGATGGCAATGATCATGGGAGCCGGTAAAGTTTCATGTTCCTTAGAGGCAAAATCATTGGTTTCATCCCCTTTATCTTGCCCGTCAATCATCAAAGAAAGCTTTCCTCTATTATCCAGGCTGGAGTAGAAATCTGTCAAATCAAAATTAAAGGAACTTACTTTTGTGGTGGTGATAGTTGATATGGGCGGATCAATTGGGCTGGTGGCGTTATTCCAGTTCAAGCCCATCTCAGTCCATGTAGTATCAGGAATCTGATACAGGTTCATATCCAGATTTTTTGCATGGGTAAAGGAAACGCCTATTTCGAATCTCAGGTCCGTGATGACTCCTTCAGTGGGCAATTCATTCAAATCAAACATCAAATACGCTTTTCGGTCGTAATCCCCATCCCCTGTGACACTCTTCACTTTTAAGAGATTGGTAGAACCAAAATTGGTAGTTGCGGCAGCACCTCCATTGATATAGGTATCTGCCAAGGGGAATATTGTATCTGTTTTCACAGAAGGATCCAGTTCATCCAGATTAGAAGACGCTGCTGAAAAATACACTATAGAATTCACTATGTGGATCACTCCATTGGTAGGTTCTAAGTTGGAAGTAGCTATTTCCCATTGCTTACTCGTCCCCTGATTGATCAAGCCAACAAAATTGGTGTTATGGGAAAGATACATCACCTGACCACTTTCTGTAGAATAACCAATCGGCAGGTTACTTTCAAATAGTTCAGGATCGGTAAACAAAACCTTGTCCTCAACTATATGATACCTTAGTAAATTCTTTAAAATAGGTATGGGCACCTCCTCCAAACTACCATAGGAATTTGCTTCCAGATACTCTTCAAATGCCCTGTCTGTTGGAGCAATAAAAGTCCTGGTTTGATCAGAACTGTATTGTTCAGAAAGACCAGTCAAATCAATAGCGCTATGAAGCATGGAAAATGATTCTTGAGACTGAAAATAGTCCAAAGCAGATACCTCCAGCTTACCAGTTACACCCGAAGGTTGATATTCAAAATTCTCCTGGATGGTACAGCTGTAAAAAACAACACCAAAAAGGATGATGAATAAAGCTGCATTTATTTTTATAGGTAGACTTTTCATTCCTTTCGATTTTTTCTATGAAACTTTAAAGCAGGAAACATTAATTGTAAAATTCATTTTGAACCAAATTTGGATTTCTGTTAATGGCATCTTGATGAACAGGCCATACCAGGTTTGCTTCTTCACTTAATCCATTGATTGGCCCCATGACCTCCATTGCCTTTCCGGTCCTCACCAAGTCAAACCAGCGATGCCCTTCGTAGGAAAGTTCTATGAAGCGCTCATGTAGAATCGCTGACTCCAAATCCCCATACAGGGCTTCTGCGGAGGAGATATTCAGATTTTCCAGCCCCGCTCTAGTTCTTATCCTATTCAATAAAGTCAATGCCTCTTCAACTTCCCCTAGCTGATTATGAGCTTCTGCTTTTAGCAAAATAATGTCAGCCAACCGCAGCATGACTATATTATTAGAAGAGGGAGCCGGACTTTCATCATTGAATCCCTCACCGAAGAATTTCCAGATTTTCCTTGGCTGGGCAGAGGTTACATCATAAATGAGTGCTTGCCTTTGGTCATTATCTTCGAAAGAGTTCCGGAAGGATTCACTTGGAAAAAAATTACTATCCGATCCCAATGCATATAATACCCGCATGGAATTGGTCTGCACTTCATTATAGCCGATTTCAAATATGCTTTCTCTGGAGTACCCCTGCGTGAAAATATTTGACCATTCACTTATGGACACCAAAGAATAAAGCGAATTATCCAGTACTTTTTCTGCCGCTGCAATCGCACTGGTATAATCTCCTCTCCACATGTAAAGCTGCACCAACAATGCATTGGCTCCGCCTTGAGTAATCAAATTTCTGTCTCGTTCACCCCCAAAACTTGCCCGACAGTTTTCGGCTGCAAACAAAAGATCTTGCTCGATTTGATCCAGGACTATCTCGACATCAGTCCGTGTATTAAACAAATCCTGCTCTACACTTTCATATGGTTCCAAAATCAAAGGAACATCACCCCATACCCTGACGGCATAAAAATAAGATAATGCCCTTAATGCTCTGGCTTGCCCCAATAATTGCAAACCAAACTCTTCTCCTTCTTCAAATACCGGAGGAATGTACTTTATGGCATAATTGGCTCTACTTATAGTCTCATATAGATTGTCCCAACGGGCAGAATTTAAGGTTGGATTCAGATTATTTTCCTGCAGTAAAAAGGGATCTCCTGATTGGTTGGTGTTCACTGCATCAGCTCTTCCTTCTCCCCACATGGAGAAATTGAGAGAAAATGTAGATTGCGCAGCATCATAAACTCCATAGACTCCGGACTGTGCATCATTGGAAGTCTTATAAAATCCCTGGGCGGAAAAACTACTGACCGGATCTTTGTCCAACAGATCTTCTGAACATGAAAAGAAGATGAGTGTCAGCATTGATAGAAAGATATTCCTGCTAATTTTCATAAGTAATAAGTTTACAGTCCAATTGATAAGCCTACGATCACAGTTCTACTTTGAGGATAGGATCCTTCATCAACACCTATTCTCAATCCGCTGTAGGAGCTGACATCAGGATCAAATCCTGTATAGTCTGTCCAAGTGATCAGATTGGTTCCGGTGACATAAGCATCCAGACGGGTCAACCCAATTCTATTCACTAATTCCAGTGGTAAGGAATAGCGCAGATTGACATTTTTCAATTTGATATAGGATCCATCTTCCACCCATCTGCTTTGGATTCTACTATCACTTTGCAAGGGATCATCTTGCACTGGTTTTGGAAAATCAGTGACATCCCCCTGCTCTCTCCATCTATTGAGGGCATCTGTGGACAGGTTGTTATACCGCACGATGGAATTACGCTGGTGATTGATTTCACTATAGATTTCACCTCCGTAGGAAAACTGAAACAAGAAGCTCAAGCTGAAATTTTTGTACGATAGATCATTCGTAATTCCTCCAAAAAAATCAGGAGTCGCATTTCCGATAACTTGTCTGTCATTTTGATCAATGACATTGTCTCCATTGAGATCATGCCAAATGGGATCACCTCCTTCAAATACAGGGCCTTGGGATCCATTGGTCACTCCATTGACATTATCTTCATCTCTGGAATATACCCCATCAAATCTCCATCCGTAAAAAGTACCGATAGGATATCCTTCCTGAAGGATATGATAGTTGCCATTTTGAATGAAACCATTGGTCAACAATTCTTCTGGTAATTCTTTGACCTGATTTGTATTTGTACTGATATTCAGACTTGTACTCCAGTTGAAGTTTTGGGTGGTGATAGTGTGTGTATTAATCAGCACTTCTATCCCTTTGTTCTGGATCTTCCCTATATTCTGGGTGATGTAGCCAAACCCAGTCTCTCTAGGAATCGGCACATTGTAAAGTAGATCTTTGGTATCCTTGATATATGCATCTACCGTCAAACCCAGCCTGCCTTGCCAAAAAGCCAGGTCAATCCCCGCATTGTACTGCGTAGTAGTTTCCCAGGACAAGCCCGAATTTGGCATTACCGTTGGAGCAGCACCAGAATAATCCAGGTAGTTTGTTCCAACCATGAATTCTCCTTGTGAAGTATAATCTCCTATAGCTTCATTTCCTGTCTGACCTGCACTGAATCGCAATTTTCCATCATCTAACACTTCTGCTCCACTCAAAAATCTTTCATCAGAAAATCTCCAACCTACTGAAGCCGATGGAAAGAATCCAAAACGATTATCTCTACCGAAACGCGATGATCCATCAGCTCTTACATTTGCCTCAAATAGATACTTTCTATCATAATCGTAGGAAACTCTACCAAAATAGGAGAGCAAGGAATGTGAGGTCGCGATATTGACGCCTTGATTGGAAATGGTCCCTGCACCATTCAAAGTCCGGATATCATCACTTGGGAAAAACATCCCATCCAAACCAGTGCGCTCATAATTCCAATCCTGATAGCTGAATCCAGCCAAACCACCAACATTATGCTTACCATCGATTTGTTTTTGGTAGGTTAAAATATTTTCATTAGACCAGGTAATGTTATTGGTAGACCGAACTGACCCCGTATTATAACCTTCCCTATAATCCAGGGTAGAAGGTATAAATGTATCCTCCTTCATAGATAGGAAATCCACATTGACCGAGGTTCTGAACTTCAGCGCATCCGTTAATTTGTACTCCAGATACTGACCCGCTATTATTCTATTGGATTTGTTCTGGTTAGTAGAAAGTTCTGCCA
Source organism: Algoriphagus sp. AGSA1 (assembly GCF_021390545.1). Lineage (GTDB taxonomy): Bacteria > Bacteroidota > Bacteroidia > Cytophagales > Cyclobacteriaceae > Algoriphagus. Next base: position 19,272 of record NZ_JAJUWR010000011.1, read on the forward strand.
GCCCGACAGGATTCCGCTTGCCAAATTGATACCCATTGATAGAACCATCAGGTAAGTACATGGAATACGTTGGAGGCCGAATCAACAATTCCCGAACGATACTAAGATTTCCTGTACCTGCGGCATTGATCCTATTGTTGACCCCATTGGAGTAAGACACACTTTGTCCCACAGTAATTCGGTCCGTCACATTAAAATCCACATTCAGGCGAGAAGTAATTCTTCTATAGTTCGAATTGAGAATAATTCCATCTTGGTCAAAAAACGAGGTACTCCAAGCATATTTGACGTTTTCTGAACCACCCTGAATAGAAAGATCCACATTGGTTTGAATGGCTTTTCTCAACAGTTCACTTTGCCAATCCACGTCTCCGTTATTGGTGGAACTTAAGGAATCCACAATGGCAGAAATCGGCTCCCTACCATCATCTGAATTGGCATAGGAATCAAGCACCGCACTTCTGTATTGACTTGCATTGAGCACATCTAATTTTCTGGTAATCTCACTCACCCCGGTATGTACATTCAAGCTAATCTGTGCCCTTCCTACTTTTCCTCTTTTAGTGGTAATCAGTACCACGCCATTTGCAGCCCTTGATCCATAAATAGCAGTGGAAGAAGCATCTTTCAGCACCTCAATCGACTCAATATCTGCAGGATTTATAGCGGCCAACGGATTGAGCCCAAAATTCTCGGACCCATTCAAGGATGAGGTTACGTTGGTTTCGATCGGTACGCCATCGACCACATACAAGGGATTATTACCCGCATTGAGAGAGGAACTTCCCCTTATATTGATGCTCATCCCTCCTCCTGGAGCCCCGGAATTGGAAGTCACCTGTACCCCAGCTGCCCTACCTTGTAGAAGCGAAACTGGATCCTGAACATTTGTCTTTCTCACCTCTTCACTTCCTACCGATACGATAGAACCTGTTAAATTCCGCTTTTCCTGTACCCCGTATCCCACGATAACCACTTCATCCAAATCACTTGCACTGGACACAAGGGTTACATCCAGCTCCGATCGGTTCCCTACAGAAATCTCTTGTGTGGTATATCCTAAATAAGAGAAAAACAATACATCATCTGGAGCTATATCCTGGATGGAGTAAACCCCATCCATATCAGTAATCACTCCTTTAGATGTACCTTTTACCAACACGGAAACACCGATCAAAGGCTCTCCAGTCTCCCCATCCTTCACTACCCCTCTTATGTCAGTCCCCTGTGCAAATAAACTAAACGACCAAACCATATTTATTAGAACAATAAATATGGAAAACCTTGATTTGGCCTGTATCAACCTGTTGAATTCACCCATAGAATTTGGATTAAAACGTTCTCAAAAGAATTTTCATAATCATATGATCCAAATGTAAAGGCTATGCAAAACAATTGCAAACGTTTGCATATATTTTTCATAAATACAGGTTTTTATCGGCCTTTTTCGTAAAAAATCTTCACACTTAGCCTATTTTCGTGTAAAGCTTCTTCAAATGGGTTATGAAAAACAATGCTTATATTGCAAACGTTTGCTGAAAATTTTCCATGTCAAGAAGAAGAACAACGTTAAAGGATTTGGCCAAAGAACTGGATCTGGCCGCTTCAACCATATCAAGAGCCCTAGATGACCACCCTGGAATCAGTCCAGAAACAAAGGAAAGAGTCAGGTTAAAAGCTGAGGAAATGGGTTTTACGCGTAACTCTATTGCAGCGAGCTTTAGAAAAAGCAAGACACTGACCATAGGCGTAATTGCACCCCAAATTGACATTCATTTTCATTCACTGGTTATCAGTGGCATCGAGGAATACGCTTACAAGGCAGGCTATAACGTCACCATCTTCCAAAGCAGAAACTCATTCAAGCGGGAAAAGAAAATAACTGAGACTCTACAGAACAATATGTTTGCCGGGGTCATTATTTGCCAAGGAACCGAAACTAAAGGAACAGATCACTTCAGAAAATTGAAGAAGACGAAAATGCCCATGGTATTTTATGACCGTGTCCCCACAGGCTTTGAAGCAAATAAGGTAATCATCAATGATTTCGAGTCCTCCTATCATGCCACTGAGCATTTGATTGAAAAAGGATGCAGGAATATAGCCCATATCGGAGGACCTCAAACAACAGGCATTTTTAAGTCCAGGTATGAAGGATTCAAAAAAGCGCTGGAAGACCATCAGCTAGGAACTTCGTCGGACTATGTACATTTTACCAAGGGATTAACTTACGAAGAAGGCGTATCTGCCGCAAAAGCATTGCTAGCTCAGGATGTGAAACCGGATGGGATTTTTTGTTCCAATGACTATACTGCTGTCAGTGCCATTCAGGTGTTTCAAAAAAATGGAGTAAAAGTCCCTGAACATGTCGCCGTAGTAGGTTTTAGTAATTATCCCATTTCCAAAATCATTGAACCAAACCTAACCTCAGTAAACGACCGGGCATTCGAAATGGGACAGGCAGCAGCAAAATTACTAATCAGGCAAATTGAAGACGAAGAGGATCTGATCGAATCCGAAATCGTAACCTTAAAAACAGAATTGATCATCAGGGAATCCAGCCTTAAATAATATGAATTCAAACCCAGTGTTTATCACACCGATTTTCCAACTAATTAAATTTCAATCAAATGTAAACCTCTCCACCCTTAAGCGGAGGACAAAAAACAAAAATATACTTGGCAGGTATCCAAATCCACCAACCTAAGCTGATCTTAATGGATGAACCCGGTAACCACCTAGATCTGTCTGGATGAGAAATGCTTTACAAATTTATTTCTTCGACTACCAACCCTTGCTCATCGTCAACCACAATAGGAAACTGCTCAATTTATTGGATAAAGTGGCTGAGTTGACCAAGGCAGGAATTAAGGTCTATGGTGGCAATTATGAATTTTATCAGGAGCAAAAACAAATTGAAAGAAATGCTCTTCATTTAGACATTCTGCATAAAGAAAAAGCACGACGAAAAGCCAGGGAAAAAGAAAGAGAAGCTGCAATGAGGCAACAAAAATTGGATAGTCGAGGAAAAGGAAAGCAGGAAAAGCCCGGAGTATCCCGCATCATGATGAATACCTTGCGCAATCGAGCGGAAAACAACACTTCAAAATTAAAAAGTGTGCATACTGAGAAAATCGAAGGGATTTACCAGGATCTAAATTCCTTACGGGAAGCGTAGCCCGGTATAGACCAAATGAAATTTGGGTTCGACACTTCCCGCTTGCACCAAGACAAAACCCTAATTTCGGCAGAGTAGCTCAATTTCACCTATACAACCCATTTTCTTTGGAAAAACAACCTGAATTTTCTAATCATCAGTGGTGACCGAATAGCCCTCAAAGGTAAAAACGGTTCTGGAAAAACCTGCTTGATTCAACTGGTTTTGGGAACTAATCAACCAACAGTAGGTAAAATATACCGTGCCGAAATGCAGCCCATTTTCATCGATAAAGACTATTCTCTTATTGACAGTAACACCACTTGTGGCCTGGCCCAATCTTTCAACCAATTGGCACTGCAGGAACATGAGATTAAAATTAGACTTAACCGCTTTTTGTTTCCCAAAGATAGCTGGGACAAGCCCTGTTGCGAACTGAGTGGAGGAGAAAGAATGCGCATTCTGCTTTGTTGCCTCACGGTATTCAGCGCCTCTCCATATCTTATAATTCTGGACGAACCTACCAATAACCTGGATATCCAGAATCTTGAAATACTCGCCACAGCCCTCAATGAATATCAGGGCACCCTACTTGTTGTGTCCCATGACGAAACCTATTTGGAGCAGATAAAAATTGGACAGACGATAGCTTTGAACTGATCTTTGTTTCATTAAAAAAATGCAAACACTTCGCTAAGCTATAACTGTTCAGGAAATTTTGGAACTTATTAAGTTCATGACATTTTACAGGAGGGAAGAAAAAGAGGACAAACTTAAGTCAATCAGAACCAATTGGAAGTGATTTGAATTGACAACCTTTATCATAAACCCTATAAAACACAAAAAGTTGACAGTAAAACAATCAACTAGTTTATTAATATCCTCTTAGAAATCGAACCTAGATCTATCGTTTAGGAAACGCTTGTTCTATCCCCGTCCTACCGATGTCAGTCGGGCGGGTGTTGAACTACGGGGCCAACACCTTTTTTTAAAAAATCCCTCCCTCTAGAAGTTTTAAAATATTTCTCCCTTTTGATTGCTTCGGACAGATTTTCAAATTCCTCAAAATAAACAATCTCAAATGGAATAAAGGCCGAATAGATTAGGTCATCCCCGAATTATGTTGCTTCTGCCTTTTTCCCAAATCTTTACAATGCCCCTTATACAAATAATCATGGGCCATACTCCTGATCACATAGGCATAGTAAACTTCCTTCATCTTATTAAGGATAGTAGCCCCACCAAGAATCGAACTTGGATCTAGCGTTTAGGAAACGCTTGTTCTATCCGTTGAACTATGAGGCCGGAATGACTAGCTAGGCATTGAATCATTGATTCGGAACGCAAGATAAACCAAAACAATCCTTTTAGGCAAATATTCTTCAGCCAACTTATGGCTTTACAAGTATTTACCCTATCTTTGCACTCCAAAATTAGGATGGACGGGTTCCATCCACTCACTAAATACATTATAATTTATGTCAGTAAAAATCAGATTAGCACGAAGAGGTAGAAGAAAAATGGCTATCTACGACGTGGTTGTAGCTGATGCAAGAGCTCCACGTGATGGACGCTTCATCGAGAAAATCGGATCTTACAATCCAAACACGAACCCTGCTTCTATCAACATCAACAATGAGCGCGCTCTTAAATGGTTGTTGAACGGAGCTCAGCCAACAGACACCGTGAAAGCCATGCTTTCTTACAGAGGTGTAATGCTGAAGAAACACCTTCAGATCGGTGTACTGAAAGGTGCGATCACGCAAGAACAAGCAGATGCTAAATTCGAAGCATGGTTGAACGAGAAAGAAACAAAAATTGCAGGCAAGACCGAAGGTATCTCCGCGGCTAAAGCCGAGGCCCGTAAGAAAGCTCTTGATGCAGAAACTGCCAAGAACCAAGCAAGACTTGATGCGATCAAAGCAAGAGAAGATGAGCAGAAAGCTCTTCTAGCTGCCGCTGAAGCCGCTAACAATCCTGCACCTGCTGAAGAAGCTGCCACTGAGGAAGCTCCTGCTGCTGATGCTCCGGAGGCGACTGAAGGCGAAGACGAGGCAAAAGCATAATATAAATCCCCATGAATAAGGACCAAAGCTTTCAGTTAGGCTACGTGTCTAAAGTTCATGGACTTCGTGGAGAAGTAGTGATCATGCTGGATGTCGATTATCCTGAGGATTATGAGACGCTTGAGCATGTCTTTATAGAGCAAAAATCCCGGCTGGTGCCGTTTTTCCTGGAGCACTTTGTACTCCAGCCCGGAAATAAGGCATTGGCCAAATTTGAGGATCTAAACTCCTTGGATCAGGTGGAAGATTTGGTGGGACTGGGAGTATTTCTTCCCTTGACCGCACTGCCTGAGCTGAAAGAAGACCAATACTTCTTCCATGAGTTGATCGGATTCGAAGTCTATGATGAGACTAAGGGCCTGATCGGACCTATTCAGATCGTCTATGATCTGGAGACACAGAATCTCCTAGGGGTGACACACAGGGAAAAGGAAGTGCTGATACCGATTCAGGACGGAATTATCCAGAAAGTGGACAAGGCAGCTAAAAAAGTTTACTGCCAATTACCCGAAGGATTACTTGAAATTTATCTGGAAGACTGACCCATGCACATTGATATTGTCACTGTAGTACCGGGATTGCTGGAAGGACCATTTGCACATTCTATTCTGAAAAGGGCGGAGGACAAAGGGCTTGCCAGTATCCGGGTGATCAATCTACGTGACTATTCAAGCAGCAAACAAAAGCAGGTCGATGACTACGCTTTTGGAGGGGGAGCCGGGATGGTCATGTCCATCGAGCCTATTGCCCGATGTATAGAAGCTCTTCAGAAGGAACGTACGTACGATGAGATCATCTACATGACGCCCGACGGAGACAGGTTTGACCAACCCATGGCAAATGCACTTTCGCTCCACCAAAACCTCTTGATCCTCTGCGGTCACTACAAGGGTGTGGACGAGCGGGTAAGGGAACGGTTCATCACCAAGGAAATCAGTATTGGTGACTTTGTGCTTTCCGGTGGGGAATTGGCAGCGGCTGTAGTGGCCGATGCGGTGATCCGCCTGATTCCGGGAGTACTGAATGATGAGACCTCCGCATTGACAGATTCCTTCCAGGATGGACTATTGGCTCCACCGGTGTATACGCGCCCCGCAGATTACGAGGGCATGAAAGTACCTGAGGTGTTGCTTTCGGGACATGAGGCCAAGATAAATGAATGGAGATTTGAAGCATCGGTTCGCCGGACCCAAGAAAGAAGACCTGACCTGCTCCGCAATAAGGAAACTGGGAAAAGCGATGCAGAATCGTATAAGAAGTAATTAAATAAGCCACGCGTTGGCAAACAGCGAAAGCATAAAAACATAAAGCTATGAGCGATCTAATGAAAGTAGTAGAAGCGGAATACAGCGAAGTAAGAGCTAAATTCCCTTCATTCAAAGCTGGCGATACCATCAACGTACACGTACGTATCAAAGAAGGTGGCAAGGAGCGTATCCAGCAGTTCCAAGGAACTGTGATCCAGCGTAGAAACCCTAACTCTAACGGTGAGACTTTCACTGTAAGAAAAATATCCAATGGAATAGGTGTAGAAAGAATCTTCCCTATCATCTCCCCTGCCATCGAGCAGATCGATCTATTGAGACAAGGCAAGGTAAGAAGAGCCCGTCTATTCTACCTAAGAGGACGTCAGGGTAAAGCTGCACGTATCAAGGAAAAGATCAGAGTGAAGCACTAAGAGCAATTGCTCTTTCCGCAAGAAAGGAATCCAGCGATGGGTTCCTTTTTTTGTGTTGTTTTTTTACCCTGAGTTTTTACATTGGATTGTACATTAGAGTTCGGTATCAACCCCAAAATCTGTGCATGCACCTCGGCAACGTTCTTTGGAAAATTGAACGGACCAGCCTTTGATTCCCCTAATATCGTTTACTACTTACCCGGAGAAAAATCTGGTTTGTAGGCGATGGGCTTATACTCCTTGTACACACGTACGACAGACCTTATGCCAATATGTTTTGTTAGTCTGATCGCCAATACCCTTATATTACTGGTCGTGCCGTTGGCACTCTGAAAACATATCGGCTATATTGCTAACCCAGAATTGCATTCCGGGCGTTTACAGGCCTTGCCTTTGGCAAGGGAAATCATTTGGTCAGAGATCTCAGTTGATTTGAATGTTTGTGCCAAAGGCACAGTAAAGAAAAAACTTCACTCCAAAATAATTTTTAAAGAATTTAACGTTAAATAGTTGGTTTACACTAATTTGAGTAGCAAATTCATTAAAATTTATCGGCAATGTCAAATACCTATTCTTTAGATCCCAGTTTTCAGATTGCCAAAGTATTTGTGCGACTGGGAATGATCTTTTCCGCACTGATGGTGGTTTTGTTTATTTACCTGATCTATCTGGCTTCGCTGGGAATATTTCAGGAGTGGGAAATGGAAATCCAATCAATTTCTAACGAATTTCAGCTTGTGACCTCGCCGTTCATCTGGCAAGTGACAGCCCTATCCATCCCTATAACTGGTTTTATAGCAAGCTTTTTTGTTTTGGGTTGGCTGGGGAAAAAGATTCAACTGGAGAACAAAACCCAGTAATAAGAGGCTCCAAAAAGTAAACCTTTAAATCAAACCTGAGCCGCCTTTCGTGTCACACAAACGGAATTCGATAGCCTCTCCGATTACCTGACTCACAAGCTCCGTAATCCGGGATTCCCCTCTTTCAGAGCTTTGTATGGATTTGTCTGTTGTTTTGCCCAGCCCTCTGACTGTGCGGATATATCTCTGCCTTTCAATCCTCCAATTGCTTCATGTAAAGTATATCAGTTCATCTGCTGTAATCTTTGCATATACCGGATAAAAAATCTAAAATAGGCTGCCAAATCCAGCTTCTGGAGAAGCAGGATAGCCTCAACCTCGTAACATTGTATAATTCTTCGGCTTCCCTGCGGATAAAAAAAGGGCCGAAGCCCTTTTATATTTTAGTCCATTCCTAAAAACTCAACGTCAAAGATTAATACAGAGTTAGGAGGGATTCTTTCGTTATTTTCTGAATTCCTATATCCCCAAGTAGAGGGAATTACCAACCTGGCTTTAGATCCTGGTCTTAATCTTCTGAATGCTATATCCCATCCTTGAATAACTTGACCTGTGCCCAATGAGAAATTCAAAATTCTATATGTGCTACTACCTTCTACGTGTAAATCATTATCTTTCGCTACCTGTTCAATATTGGTATCAAATACCGAACCATCACTCATTAATGAGCCTACATAATTAGTATAGACCACATTGCCCGCATTAGGCCTTGAACCTGCTCCTTCTTCCTGCACGATGATCACCACTCCGCTAGGGTCATGGATCCTATACAGGCTATCGATCTCCGCGGTCTCCAAGTAATCCACGATCAACAAACTGTCCTTTTTCAAATTACCCGCCTCATCATAAGGAGGCCCGGAACCGAAAGGATTGTTTGGCTCGCAGCTACTGAAAGCGACAAGTAAAATCAGGAAAAAGAAAGCACTCGCTCTAAATAAATTCATATCAATCTTGTGGTCCGGGAGTAACTTCAAGTAACTCCAATTCAAACATGATAGGGGTATTGGGTGGAATCCTTCCATCCGAACTGCCTTGTCTGCCATAGGCATAGTAAGAGGGGATAAACACAGTAGCCTTATCTCCGACTTCCATTTGCAGGGAGGCAAGTTCAAAACCCGCTATAAGTTGCCCAAGACCTACCCGGAATCTAAGCGGGTCATATTTCCTTTGAGAATTAAATATCCCTTCCTCTTTGGCTATCTCTTCGATGGAAGTGTCAAAAGCCTTATTGCTTAGCAATCTTCCCACATAATTAACCCTCAACGTATCTCCTAAACTCACTGTGTCCTTGCTCCCAGATAGTTCCTGCCAAATTACCGTGATTCCTCTCCCCTCATCATACGCTTCTTTGACATTAACAATGGTAGTGGTGTCAAGGTAGGCCTGAATCTCCGCTATGTCTTCATTGAAGATCACTTCATTGGTAGCCTCATCATCTATGCATGATGCTAAAGCAAGACTGCCTGCTATAAGACTCAAAATGGCAAATACTTTAATTTTCATTGTGCTTGATATTAGTATTGTTTTAAAGATATGCCTACAATACGTAGCTTACTGCACATCCGCTACATCCACATCGAAAACAAGGACAGAATTTGCAGGAATCATCGCCCCTGCACCGTTTTCCCCATAAGCCAAGGGAGAAGGGATAAGAAATTTACCCTTAGAACCCTTCTTAAGCAATAGCAATCCTTCGTCCCATCCCGGAATCACCTGCCCCATGCCTACAGTCACCGGAAGCGGCTCATAGCCACCTGGACGGTTTTCGTTAAACATATCACCTTCTTTGGCAACAGATTCTATCGATGTATCAAACAGGGTACCGTCAAGCAAATAACCCGCATAATCCACCATCATCGTAGTTCCCGGAGTCACCGGATCCCCAGTGCCTTCCTCTTCGATGACATAATATAGGCCGCTTTCAGTTTTTTGGGCATTAAGGCCCTTTTCTTTGATGTAATCCTGGATGAGCTTTTCCTCTTCGATTATTCTTTCTTTCGCACGTTCCTCTTTCTTCACCTGCTCAGCGGCCATCACCTTTTCGAAGTAAACCTGGATAGCTTCCTCGTTCATGATCTCAAAAGCACCTATACGTACTTTGACCAGGTCGTCCTCCTTCAGGACAGGCGGGAAATTATTTCCAAAGATCTTTTTCACCTCAGACTCAAAGGCTATACTGTCTCCTTTGCGCAAGCCGATGAAAATCTCATCCATGCCATTATTTATAGGCATAGAATCATTTGCCTGGATATAACCCGGAAAAGGCTGATCGGCGGAGGAATAAATCACAGAATCTGAGGCACTGGTGACCGCTATATGGTAAAGCAAAAACTCTCCGTTCGGGGCTTTTTCATTCCCTTCTTTGATATAGGTATATTCTATACCGTCTTTTTCAGTGACTTTGGTTTTTTTACATGCAGTCAGAGTACTCACTCCCAGCAGGAGAGCAAGGATTGCCAAGAGGCTTTTTGAATTTTTCATAAAGGATAAGTGATTTTTCAAAGTGGTAAGGAGGGGTAAGCTAATCAGTCTGCTGTGGCAGGGACAACACGGAATAATTCTTCCTGGTGTTTTTCCACCAATGTTTCGAAGCGTTCTACGGTTTCTTTAAGACTCAGGGTGGACTTGCCTCCTGAGGCATTTTTATGTCCTCCCCCATCGAAATACTCTGCCGCAAATTTATTGACAGCTACTTCGCTGGATGATCTGAAAGAAATTTTGACTCCATCTTCACGTTCCGAAAACAGGGCAGCCAACTTTATCCCGTCCAAAGATAATGCATAATTGACCAAACCTTCTGTATCGCCTGTGCGGCTTTGGTATTTTTTAAGATCTTTTTTACTGATGGCAAAGTAGGCCATTTGCAGATCTTCTCGCACCACCAATCGGCGGCTGATCGCAAAACCTATAAATTTCAGTCTGTTTACAGAGTTGGAATCATAGATCCAATTGGCGATCTGGGAGATATCAGCTCCTAAATCTACCAGTTCAGCCACCACAAGATGTACATTCTTTGTGGTATTCGGATGTCTGAAACCGCCTGTATCGGTCATTATACCTGCATAAAGGCATTCGGCGATGTCCTTGTCCAGGAGTTTTTCATCGCCCAGCTCCACGATCAGTTCATAGACCAATTCACAGGTAGCCGCAGCTGATGTGCTCCAATACCTGAAATCAGCGAAATCCTCAGGATCCTGGTGATGATCAATATTGACTACGAACGCGTCCGAGGAGCGGATCATTTCTCCTAGTTCATTGACCCGTTTTAATACAGAGAAGTCCATACAGAATATCACATCAGCTTCTTCCAGTTTCTTGGTGGCTAGTGCGGTGTGTTGTGGATTGCTGAAATCCAGCACCTCATCATTGCCTTTCATCCAATTCAGGAAAGAAGGATAATCAGTAGGAGTCACCACTGTCACCTCATGTCCCTTTTTCACTAGGTAGTTTGCCATTCCCAATGAAGAACCCAATGCATCGGCATCGGGTTTGACATGAGTGGTGATGAATATTTTTCTGGGTGAGGCTATCTCTCTCTTAAACGAGGCTAAAGCTTCCATTTTATACATTTAGCTGCTTTTTGGCTCTTGTAGTTCGCAAAGGTCAGGAAATTTTTGACAATTCCCAATTCTTCTAGGGCTCTGACAATGAACACAATAACATATTCGCCTTGTGATTCCCTAGGAATAATGCAGCTGAGCACACTTTTTCGGGATAAGCACCAGAGCTATTCATGGCTAAAGAAAAGGAAATAAAATGTTCCTGTCGAGACATTAACAGGTAAAACCAATACGCTTTACGCATTCATTCCGGTGAGCGAATTGCTAATTCATAAATCTCAAAATAATCCTGCTCAATTTCTGGATCTCCCGGCGCTACCATAAAATACCTTCCATTTCTATTGACCATACTTCTCCTCTGTAAGATTTCATCGAATTCTAGTGGAACCTGCTTTCCTTCTTTATTCAAGGCTATAGTTTTACTCTTATATTTTTCTCTCATTTCTTGCCAAAATTCATCTCTTACTTCAGGCTTTTTATTTTCAAATGAACCGTTACGGTCCGTTGCATTATATCCCGGGAAATATGTCACCAACCAGTATTCACCTACTTTTAAAATATTGGTGATTCTCCCCGAAGTTATCCCATTGCCAAACAAATGGACATCATTAATATATTTAGAAGCACCTTCGAAATAATGGTATTCAGGAAGATCTATAGTAAAGCTCGATCTTAACTCATAAGGAGGATCAGCTGAGAACTCATAAATAGCAGGTTCTATCCCGTAAGCCACATAAATTGAATTGCCCACGAGCTCCGCATTCGGACGTGTGGCGTCACTATGATAAAACTTACCTGACCTCAATAGGCTGGTATCAGGTAAATTATTGAATTTCTCTATTTCACCAGTAGCAGGATCCAGCCAGGTAAGGAATTGAACTTCTTCATAGAATTCCGGCTCAAAGTAATCTCTGGGCATATTATTCTGGCCTGGGTAAAGCAGCTTGTTTTGATATGGAATCAAACTGCTCCCCATACCAATTCTAGCTCCATAAGGAAGTGAATAATCATCTGGTCTTATTTTGGACACCAAAGTTCCATCGAGCTTATAAGTTATTAACCCCTGGCTTCCATACACAAAAAAGCTATTTTCACCTAACAATTTTATAGTACTCTTCAATTTTCCATAGGTATCTTTTGTATCCAGATACTTAGAATAAGAATATAATACTTGTCCAGAGAAGTCAGCCACATAAATAGTTTCTCCGTGCCCCCTATGCTCCATAAATAATACATGCTCGCCCACAGGGTCAATATCATGAACCGTAAAATTTCCCAGATAATCAATCCGGATCGTATCTATTATTTCTACTGAAAGTCCCGGTTTAGCAGCTAAATACTCTAAATCATCACCTCCTCTGGAAGAGCATGCCAGTAGAGCCAGCAAAAGTCCAAACAAGGATATTTTCGATACAACAAAAAGTAAGAATTGATCTGCTACATTTTTCATAAAAAGTTCCAATTTGATTTCACTTTATTAATTTCCAGAAAAAATAAATGGAGACAAAGCGTTTAACTAGCCTTAACTTACTGATGTTCTAATAGTTAATTCAGATATAATGAATTTGATATCCAAAAAATTAGATCTTTAAGTAAATAACATTCTTGATTGAAAAAGAAAGCTAGATTTAGCTGAACCTGAATGAAATAGCGTCTAATTTTTGACTTTATTTCGGATTCCCACTGGGAAACCCCTATTTTTGCGCCCGATTAAACCAATGAAAAACAAACAACATGGCAACTAACAGAACATTCACCATGATCAAGCCTGACGCCTTCGAAGCAGGCAACTCTGGAGCAATCCTAAAAATGATCGAAGAAGCAGGCTTCAAAATCGTGGCCATGAAAGCTACCCAGTTGACTTCTGAACTGGCAGGTAAATTCTATGCAGTTCACGCAGAAAGACCTTTCTATGCGGATCTTTGCGCTTATATGTCTTCTGGGCCTATCATCGCCGCAATTCTGGAAAAAGACAATGCGGTGGAAGACTTCAGAAAACTGATCGGCGCTACCAACCCGGCTGATGCTGCTGAAGGAACTATCCGTAAGATTTTTGCCAAATCTATAGAAGCTAATGCTGTTCATGGTTCGGACTCAGACGAAAACGCTGCCATTGAAGGAGCTTTCTACTTTTCAGAGTTTGAAAGAGTAGGTTAATTCACCAATTGAAAATAAATCTTGAAAGCATTCCCTTTGGGATGCTTTTTTTGTTTGAATTTTTTTTTAAACCACGGAGAGTGCGGGGGTTTATGCGGGGGACACAGTTTAATGATGAATTTACTGCGTCATCGGTAGGCACGAAGCAATCTCTGTTATCCCGCTTCTCCAGAAGCTGGATCTTCTATTCTTTTGCCGTCGCGAGTGTCCTCACTCACGACATTTTTTCTTCGCTTGAGTTAGTGTCTGACTAACTGGCCTTTGACATGTGAGTGAAGACACTCACATGGGCGGAAGACCTGCCTCTAAACCACAACGTCAAGAATCTGAAGGCTCAATGGCCGATAAATTGGCCGCGCTCAAAGGGAAGTTTGGAGGGTGATTCTGTTTTGAACCGCAGGAGTGCGGAGGTTTACACGGAGGGCACAGTTTAATGATGAATTTACTGCGTCCCGGGTAGGCATAGCCTGTCCCGACATATTGGGCAGGCAATCTGTGTTATCCTGCTTCTCCAGAAGCTGGATTTACCATACTCTCCCACTTCATTGGGGAAAGCTCAACTTAATCAATGTTTTGATAGGGCAGGTCAGGTGACTTGAACCAAATAAAATTTTCGTCTAAATAGACCACTTACGTAGAAACAAAATTCACCCAGCCCCTAAAACTAGCATCTAGATACTTAATCCAGTCCTAAGCCACTTTTAAATCCATTGACAGGCTTTTTTAATTTCCAACTCACTGACCATACTTATTTAGAGTAAGTATTTATTTAGAATAATATTTGTAATTACGTATTTATACTTATATTTGACTTCTAAATTACGTAGCCATGAAATCGAGCATGATCAAAAGCACCACAATACGGCATGATTTCCTATCATGCGAGATTCCATCTGACCATAAACAATAAATTATATACAGATGAAAAAAGTTATTGTCATAGGAAATGGAATGGTCGGGTATAAGTTTTGCGAAAAGCTAGCAGCCCATCCTCTTCGCGATCAATTTGAGATTACCGTTTTGGGAGAGGAATCCCGACCTGCTTACGACCGGGTTCATCTGAGTGAGTATTTCTCGCTGGATTCCGCGGACAAACTACTGTTGGCCCCAAGGGACTGGTACGAGGAAAACAACATCACGCTCCGTACAGGAGAAATGATCACAGCAATAGAGCCGGCGGCAAAACGGGTTTTCACCCATAAGCATGACTATCTTGAGTATGACTACCTGATTTTGGCGACAGGTTCCTCCTGCTTTGTTCCAAACATCAAAGGGGTGGATAAGCCAGGTGTGTTTATTTACAGAACCATCGAGGACCTGGATGCCATCAAGGAATATGCGCAGAAACTTAAACAAGAAGGAAAATTCAAAGCATCTGTTCTGGGAGGAGGACTACTTGGGCTGGAAGCCGCGAATGCCGCCAAGGAACTGGGCATGCAGACTGACGTCATTGAATTCGCCCCACGGCTCATGCCACGTCAACTGGACAAGTCGGCAAGTGACATGCTCCAAAACAAAATAGAGAGCTTGGGAATAAAAGTCCATTTAGGCAAAAACTCCAAGGAAATCCAAGGGGACGTGGGCATTGAGAACATCGAGTTTACAGACGAAACAGCTCTTCAAACTGACATGTTGATCATCTCCGCAGGCATCCGCCCCAGGGATGAACTCGCCGTAAAAAGCGGACTCAAAACCGGGGAAAGAGGGGGAGTCTATGTGAACAATAAAATGGAGACCTCTGACCCGTCCATTTACGCTATCGGAGAAGTTGCGTTATATAACAATGGCATCTACGGACTGGTGGCCCCAGGCTATGAGATGGCCGGAGTGGCCGTTGAGCAGATTACCGGTGGGGAAAAACTCATGAGCCCGTCTATAGACATGTCCACCCAATTGAAATTGGTGGGCACTGAAGTGGCGTCATTTGGCGATCCCTTTATTGAAAACGAGGAAGTCACTGCCATAGTCTATGAGAACAAGCAGCGTGGGGTATATAAAAGAATCAACATTGCCAAGGATGGGTCAAAGCTTCTGGGCGGGATTATGGTAGGCGATTCCTCAGACTATAATACCCTTTTTCAACTCTACATCAACGCCATGAAACTCCCGGAAAACCCAGAGGATTTGATTCTGGGATCGCGGGGCGGAGAAGGAAAAAGCGCATTGGGATCCGTACTCGATCTTCCGGAAACTGCCCAGATCTGTTCATGCGAAGCAGTAAGCAAAGGCACCATATGCGAATCGATCACCAGTGGCACCTGCTGTTCTTTTTCCGAGGTAGTGAAGCATACCAAAGCTTCCAGCTCCTGCGGGGGGTGCAAGCCAATGGTGACCGACTTAGTCACCGCTACTTTGAAGTCAATGGGCCAAGAAGTCAAAGAGACCATCTGCGAACACTTCGACTACAGCCGCCAAGAAATGTACGACTTGGTCAAGCTTCACCATATCACGGACTTTGACGAGGCACTTGACAGATTTGGCATAGGTCACGGCTGCGAAACCTGCAAGCCTGTGCTCGCATCTGTCTTCGCCAGTATATACATGGAAACAGCCAATCGCCAAGCTCCTATACAAGACTCCAATGACAGATTTCTCGCAAACATCCAGAGAAACGGCACCTACTCCGTAGTACCCAGAGTACCTGGTGGTGAGATCACTCCCGAGAAACTGATGGTGCTAGGGCAAGTAGCGAAAAAATATGATCTCTACACCAAGATTACGGGAGGGCAGCGTATCGATCTATTTGGAGCCCAACTTCATGAGCTTCCAATGATCTGGAAGGAACTGATCGACGCTGGTTTTGAGAGCGGGCATGCCTACGGCAAATCACTCCGCACAGTAAAAAGCTGTGTGGGCTCCACCTGGTGCAGATACGGACTGCATGACAGCGTAAGCTTTGCGATCCGAATCGAAGAGCGATACAAGGGACTACGCTCTCCCCACAAACTCAAGGGAGGAGTATCAGGATGCATCCGGGAATGCGCGGAAGCCAGGGGAAAGGACTTTGGCGTGATCGCAGTAGAAGGGGGATGGAATCTATATGTATGCGGAAATGGCGGTGCCACCCCTAAGCACGCCCTGCTCTTGGCAGAGAAATTAGATGATGATACCTGCATCAAATATCTTGACAGATTTCTGATGTATTACATCCGAACCGCAGCTCCTCTGCAAAGAACAGCCCCATGGCTTGAGAAGCTGGAGGGAGGAATAGAATATCTGAAAAAAGTGGTCGTGGAAGACCGGTTGAATATTGGCGAAGAACTTCAAGCCGAAATGGAAGAATTGGTGGCACGCTATGCCTGCGAATGGAAGGAAGCTATAGAAGACCCGCAAATGATGAAACGTTTCAAGCCCTTTGTCAATTCTGATGAGACTGACGAAAACCTGGTATTTGTACCAATGAGAGAACAAAAAATGCCTAGACCTTGGTAAACTTTCACCTCAAGAAATCATGGAAGAACTATTAAAAAACTATCAAACAGTGGCTGAGCAGCATGCGATAAACTGGGTCAGAGTGGGTCAGACAGCGGATTTTCCGGCCAACGCAGGCGCATGCATCAAACATAATTCCCGGCAGATTGCCGTATTCCACTTTTCCAGGACAAACGCTTGGTATGCCTGCCAGAATCTCTGTCCCCACAAGATGGAAATGGTGCTCTCCCGAGGCATGACAGGGGATTCTCAGGGGATCCCCAAGGTCGCCTGCCCCCTGCACAAAAAGACCTTTTCTTTGGAGGATGGCAGCAATCTTAACGGGGAAGATTACAGCATTGCCACCTACCCGGTAAGGATTCAGGAGGGAAATGTATATATTGGATTCGCTGATTAATCCAATTTGACACATGAACCGATTTCAGAAAGCAATCTCATTAATCGATGAGATCAATGCAGAAGATCCAACAAAAGAACTCCTAGAAGGCAAAGAAATACCGAAAGAGCTGCTGTATTCCATACGGATGACAGACAAACTCGCTGATTTTGAACCAGATTCCTCGGAGGCCATGAAGCTGGCCGTACGGGCGCAGCACATCGCCAGATGGAGAATACCACGCTCGGAATACCCGATGGATCGTGTAGGATACTTGAGATGGAGAGAGGAACTGAAGAAAATGCACGCAGACTTGGCCGCTGAAATCCTGGAGAAATCCGGATATGACCAGGAGACTATTGAGCGTGCAAAATTTCTGATCCGAAAAAAACAGCTCAAAACCGACCCTGACACGCAGACTATGGAAGATGTCATTTGCCTGGTCTTTCTGGAATACTACTTCGAAGAATTCGCCGCCAAGCATGAATCTGAAAAAGTCATAGACATACTTCAGAAAACCTGGGCCAAAATGTCAGAAAAAGGACAGAGAGCAGCCCTTCAATTGCCCCTTTCTCCGTCCAGCCTAAAATTAGTCAAAGAAGCCATTACTTAGCAAAATGACCGGTACTCCCCGATCGCTGGATCAAGACACGTTTAACCGCCTCCGCCGCCTATATCTTATTGCCCTGGGAGCGATTGCCATCTCCCTGGTCTCAAGCCAGATTCTCATCAGAAAATACCTGAATGATCAGGAAAACGACAGTTTCGTCGTGAACGTGGCAGGCAGGCAGCGTATGCTCAGCCAAAAACTGAACAAGGAGGTGCTCTTACTTGCCCATAGCCAGGATCCCGAAAACTCGAAAGTATTGGTGGATTCTATTCAGAGCACCCTGAACCGATGGGAAAAGGCACATCAGATTTTACAATTAGGTGATGAGTCACTTGGCTTCCAAGTGGACAACAGCCCCGTGATCACCGGGATGTTTGAAGAGATCAACCCCTACTTCAGAAAAGTTACAGACGCCACCCATAATTTCCTCTTTTTAAAATCCAGTACTGCTCAAGATTCACTGGCAAGTGCCGAGCAATTGCAGATCATAGAAGTAAACGCCAATGCTTTTCTGAAGCAAATGGACGAGATTGTCAACCGCTACGATTTCGAGGCCAAAGAGAAAGTGTCAAGCCTAAAGCAACTGGAACTGCTCATCACCATCTTCACGCTCTTGGTGTTGGTTGCCGAGTTTTTGATTATCTTCTGGCCTTCTGCCAAAGCCATGAAAGCCAGTATCCAAGAATTGGTGGCCGCGGAGAAAAAAGCCATCCAAATGGCCAAGAATGCGGACATCTTAAGCCAATCCAAAGAAAAGTCCGTGCGGGAACTACAAGCACTGAGCAAAGCAATGGATCAGGTTCTTTTGTTTGCGCGGATCACACCCGAGGGCTACATCACACATATAGGAGAGCGATTTAGCCGGCTTTATAAAACACAGAAATTCAACGTCAATGCCAAGATCTCCGATATGCTTTCTCCGTTGGAAAATGAGCAGCTGACCATAGATCGTATCATCGCTGAAAATAAAAAGTCCGGCTGGGAAGGAGAACTCAAAACAACCACCCAATCTGGAGAGGAAGTCTGGCTGGATGTATCCATGATTCCATTCAACTCTGCTGAAGACAAATCGGAGTTGATATTAATCTGCATGGACATCACTAAGCGAAAGGAATTTATGCAACAGGTAGAGCAGCTGACCAAGGAGAGTTTTGAAGAGAGAATGCACCAGCAAAAAGTAATCTCCCGTCAGATAATCGAAAATCAGGAGAATGAACAGAACAGAATTGCCAAGGACATTCACGACGGCATAGGGCAGATGCTTACAGGCTTAAAATATTTATTGGAAAGCGTGGACACAACTGATCCCGCCAAGGCAGAAGTGAAAGTCAACAAACTCAAGGAACTCACCTCCAATATCATCAAAGGAGTAAGAACAGCCACTTTCAACCTCACTCCCCCTGAGCTAAAGGATTATGGAATCGTGCCTGCACTGACAGAACTCACCCAGGAACTTTCCAAGCTTACCGGAAAGGACATCGTGCTTTTCAATAAAACCGAATTCTCCCAACGCCTGGATTCCTTGGTAGAAATCAACCTTTACCGTATCACGCAGGAAGCGATCAACAATGCGATCAAGTATGCGGAATCCTCCCACATCATAGTCACCGTAGCGCATAGTCAGAACATCCTGAGCATCATTGTGGATGACAACGGCAAAGGATTTGAGATGTCAAAACTGAAATCGAAACCAGATGAAGAAGGGGGGATGGGACTAACTTTTATGAAGGAGCGCGTAAAATACATCAACGGACGGCTGTTCATCAATTCCTCGCCAAATGAAGGAACCAAAGTCACACTGAACATCCCATTAACTTAGATTTTCTAGACTTTTATACGTAAAATATGTTACTTTACTACGTATTTACATAAAAACGCATATGAACCCGATCAAGATAATTTTAGCCGATGACCACGAATTAGTGAGGGATGGGATCAAGTCCTTACTGGAAAGCGAAAAAGATTTTCTGGTTATCGATGAAGCGTCCGACGGTGTGGAGGCATTGGAAGTGATCGCTCTGCAAAGCCCGGACTTACTGATAGTGGATATCCGTATGCCTAAAATGAACGGGCTGGAAGTTGTGAAAGAGATGAGCAAAAGATTTCCCCGCATCAAAAAGCTGGTGCTGTCCATGCATGACTCGGAAGAATACGTGGTAGAAGCCATAGAAGCAGGGGCAGATGGATATCTGTTGAAAGGATCCTCTAAAAGCGAATTTTTGAAAGCCCTGCACACCATATCAGCCGGCGGGAAATATTTCGCCGGAGATGTTTCTGCCTATATCATCAACAATTTTGTCAATGGAAAGCCAAAAGCATCCTCCCGGCCAGATACTATTTCGGAGGAATTGACAAATCTGACCAATAGGGAAAAGCAAATCCTGGAACTGATCCTGGAAGGAAAGGGAAACAATGAAATCGCAGATGAACTGAAGATCAGTAAACGAACCGCTGAAGTGCACCGCTTCAACCTGATGAAAAAACTGAACGTGAAGAATCTGGTGGAACTGACAACGAAATCCAGGGAATTAAAGCTGATCTAAAAATTACTAAGTTTTATAAGTAGTGAAAATCCATCTAGAGGCAATTCAGATGGATTTTTTTATTTTTTAGCTAAATTTATTACGTAATCCGTTTATGAATTAAGTATTATTACTTACTTTTAGCATAGATAAAATTAAGTATTATGGAATCACTACTTACACAGAAAGCTACCAAGCTAAACCTCATGGATCTTAGAAGTATCCCTACCCGGACTTTCTGGATCACTTCTATCGCATTTTTCATCTGTTTCTTTGCCTGGTTTGGCATTGTGCCGTTTATGCCTGACGTGGTGAAAGACCTGGGGCTCACTCCTGCCCAAAAGTGGAACGCCACCGTACTGGCAGTGGCAGGGACGATATTTTCCAGGCTGCTGATCGGGAAACTTTGTGACAAGTATGGGCCGAGACTATGTTACACCTGGCTGCTTACATTGGGGGCTATTCCTGTGATTGCAAGTGGGTTGGTCCAGACTCCCATCCAATTCTACATCTGCAGATTGTTGACAGGGTTTATCGGTGCATCATTTGTAATTACCCAGGTCCACACCTCTTTGATGTTCGCTTCCAATGTGGTAGGGACAGCCAACGCAACCTCTGCTGGCTGGGGAAATCTCGGTGGAGGAGCAAACAGGCTGGGAATGCCAATCATTGCCGCAGTAGTGATAGGTTTGGGAGTGGCAGAGGCCGATGCTTGGAGATACGCCATGGTAATCGCCGGAATTATCTGCTTCATCATGGGGCTGGTTTATTACTACTTCACCAAGGACACCCCAGAGGGTAACTACAGGGAATTGGAAGCCAAGGGTATCCAAGTGCCTTCCACCAAAAAAGATAAAGTAGGCTTTATGGAGGCTGTTAAAGACTATCGTGTATGGCTGCTGTTTTTGGTGTATGCAGCCTGCTTCGGCATAGAGCTTACAGTCTATGGTACGATGGATGACTATTTACAAAATACTTTCAAATTAGAGCGCATCACTGCGGGCAATATCGTACTTTCCTTTGCACTCATGAATATTTTTGCCAGGACACTGGGAGGTTTCTTTGGTGACAAATTCGGAAAGACCAAAGGATTGAAAGGGAGAGTTTGGTTCCTTGCGGGCATATTGATCCTGGAAGGCTTGATGCTGAGCCTGTTTTCTGTGGCTACCAGCTTAGTTATTGGATTTGCTCTTTTAGTGGCATTCAGTCTTACAGTGCAGATGGCAGAAGGGGCTACCTTCTCTGTAGTTCCTTTTGTCAATAGGAAGGCCATCGGCTCCATATCGGGAATTGTGGGCGCAGGCGGAAACTTCGGAGCCTTTTTGGCGGCTCTATTTCTCAGTTCCAAGTCGGCAGTGGCAGAAAAAGCTGCCTTACTCGCAAGTGATTCACTTAGTTCGGAAGCCGCAGCGGCGGCCCAGTCAGCGGCAGCGGCCAGTGCTGTCTCCGCAGGATATCTGGTAATCGGTGCCATGATCGTTATTTCCGGCGTAGTTGCATTAGCCATCAGATTCAGTACCGAGGACGAAAAAGTGGCGGAAGTAGAATTAAGCAAGCTACAGCCTGAATTAATACGCTCAGATAATTAACTTGTATCCTAATCCCCAAAATAGCTCCTCTGCCAAGGACAGGCTGTCCTGCGGGTGAGCTATTTTGTTCCTAAACCAATTGATAATTGAACCAATCGATTTGTGATCCCTGATAATAAAGTCAAAACCACCTGTTCCTACTGCGGTGTCGGCTGCGGAATAGTGGCAAGTGTGGATGCCCATCAAAAAGTACAGGTCGAGGGAGACAAAGATCACCCGGTAAACCAAGGCATGCTCTGCTCCAAGGGCATGAACCTCCACTACGTAGTAAATGACACTTCGGACAGAATCCTGTATCCCGAGATGCGATGGAGCAGATCCCATCCCAGGGAAAGGGTAACCTGGGACGACGCATTGGATAGAGCCGCTGGGGTTTTTAAGTCGCTGATCCGAAGATATGGCCCTAACAGCGTAGGGTTTTATATCTCAGGCCAGTGCCTTACCGAAGAGTATTACATCGCCAACAAACTCACCAAGGGATTTCTCGGCACCAACAACATCGATACCAATAGCCGCTTGTGCATGAGTTCCGCGGTGGTGGCTTACAAAAAAACCTTTGGAGAAGATTCTGTGCCCATTTCCTACGAGGACATAGAACTGGCTGATGCATTTCTCATAGCTGGCGCAAATCCAGCCTGGTGCCACCCCATACTTTTCCGTAGGCTGGAAAAACACAAGGAGAAAAACCCTCATGTGAAAATCATAGTGGTCGATCCCAGAAAAACAGACTCCGCGAATTTTGCGGACATCCACCTGCAGATCATTCCCGGAACTGACATTATCCTGTACAATGCCATTGGCAAACGACTCATAGATCTTGGTCTCGCGGATAAGGATTTTATAAAAAACCATACTGAAAACTACCTGGAATATCGCAAACAGGTGATGGCCACATCACTTCGGGAAGCTTCTAAACTCTGTGGGATTTCGGTCGAAGATATCAAGCGGGTAGCAGAGATTATTGGGGAATCCAAAGGCTTTATCAGCATGTGGGCGATGGGATTAAACCAAAGTGCCATAGGTACGGACAAGAATTTCTCCCTGCTCAATCTCTCTCTGGTCACCGGAAGAATAGGCAAACCAGGTAATGGGCCTTTCTCACTTACAGGCCAGCCCAATGCCATGGGCGGTCGGGAAGTAGGCGGCATGGCAAACTTACTGGCAGTACATAAGGATCTGAATAACCCAGTACATCGCCAGGAAGTGGCAAATTTCTGGGGAGTCAATGAAATCTCCGCCTCTCCAGGATATACTGCCACTGAAATGTTTGATGCGTTGGAAAGCGGGGAAATGAAAGCAGTATGGATCATCTGTACCAATCCCATGGTGAGTCTCCCAAATTCCAGGAAAATCGAAAAGGCATTGGAAAATGCCAAATTCGTCGTAGTACAGGATATTTCCCATAAAGCCGACACCTTGGAATTTGCTGACCTGGTACTTCCTGCGGCGGGATGGCTGGAGAAAGAGGGGACCATGACCAACTCCGAGCGCCGAATTTCATATTTGAACAAGGGCATCAACCCTCCAGGAGAAGCCAGACCCGACGTGGAGATCCTTTGTGATTTTGCCGGGAGAATGGGGTTCCGTGGATTCAACTTCAATAATCCGGAAGAGATCTATGAAGAATATTGCTCCATGACAAAGGGCACCAACATTGATATTTCCTTCCTGAGTTATGATCGGCTCAAAAATGAAGGCACCTTCCAGTGGCCAGTGCCTGAGTACAGGCACACTGGGACTACCCGTCTTTTTGCCGATAATAAATTCTACACCCCAAGCCAAAAAGCTATTTTCAATATCCCGGCGCAGATTGGCAATACTTCCGAAAAAACCAGCAAAGAATACCCGCTGATCCTCACCACCGGGCGCATACGCGATCAATGGCACACCATGACCAAGACGGGCAAAGTCTCACGTCTTCGCACGCATTACCCAAGCCCTATACTGGAGATCAATCCCATAGATGCCTATCTGGACAAAGTAAAGGACGGTGATATCGTAGAAGTAAAGAGTAAAAACGGGGTAGTCAGGGTAAAAGCCAAACTGTCCAAAAGCATACGAGAGGGGGTTGTTTTTCTTCCTATGCACTGGGGCAAGCAATTGCAAAGTGACCTCAACCGTGCCAACAATCTCACAAAAACGGTAGTTGACCCTCAATCCAAGGAGCCGGATTTCAAATACACAGCGGTGTCGGTGGCCAAATACAAGAAAAACACAGAAAAAATCATAGTGATCGGAGCAGGGGCCGCGGCTTTCCGCTTTATCCAAAACTATAGGGAGCACAATGAGAGCGACAAAATCCATGTTTTCTCCAAAGAACCCCACCCATTCTATAACCGGGTACTTCTACCAGAATACGTCACCGAAGAACTGACCTGGGAGCAACTACAGAAAATCAAGGAACAAGAACTGAAAAAACTCAATATCAGTCTCCACACCGGGCTTTCCATAGAAAAAATTGATCCTGAAAGACAGATTGTGACGGATGACAAAGGACAGGAACACACGTATGACAAGCTCATCCTGGCCACAGGAAGCAGGGCCTTTATCCCGAAAGATGCACAGCTGGACCTTCCAGGGCGCTTCACCATGCGTAATAAAGTGGATGCGGACCGGTTCAAAGAATACCTGGATTCGACTAGATTACCAGCGGAGAACCAACATGTGGTCATCATCGGAGGTGGGTTGCTTGGCCTGGAACTGGCGGCAGCCTTACAGCATAACCGTGTGAAGGTGACCATCGTGCAGCGGGCTTCCCGACTGATGGAGCGGCAGCTGGACGAGGTATCAAGTAAACTGCTCTCCCTTGACGTACAAGAGCGGGGAATCCACGTGTATTTTGACAATGAAGTGAGCACTGTGTTTGATGACGAGGAGCACAAATCACTTTCAATTACACTGAAAAGCGGAAAAATGATTTATGCAAACGCGGTGGTTTACGCGATAGGCACCCAGCCAAATATCAAAATCGCAAGAGACAATGGGATCTTATGCGGCCGTGGTATTAAGGTAAACCAACACTTGCAGACCAACTACCCATCCATATTTGCCATTGGGGAAATAGCTGAATTTGAAAACCAACTATTCGGGATCACCTCGGCGGCGGAAGAGCAGGCTATGGTGCTGGCAAACTACATTGCAGGAGATGTGAGCAGTATCTATTCCGGATCAATCTTAATGAACATTCTGAAATTCAAAGATCTCGAGCTCTGCAGTATAGGGGATATAGTTATCCCTGAAAACGATGACTCTTACGAGGAGATTATTTTCACGGATATCAGCCGACGGTATTATAAAAAATGCATAGTCAAGGACGACTTGCTTGTGGGAGCGGTACTTATGGGCGACAAAAATGAGTTTGCGGAGTTTAAATCGCTGATTGAAAACAAAATCGAGCTTTCTGAAAAAAGAAAATCGCTTTTGATGGGATCTTCCGACACACGCCCGGTGATAGGCAAGTTAGTCTGCAGCTGCAGCCGTGTAGGTGAGGGAAATATCAAAGAGGCGATTGCTGAAGGCTGTTCTGATTTCACAGCACTGTGTCAGCAAACGGGAGCGGGCTTAGGCTGCGGTAGTTGTAAGACAGAGGTACGGGAGATTCTCCATCAGTCTAAAGTATTGGCCTAACCTCAAGCCTACTTGAGAAAGCCAGATCTGACCTTGCACAAAATACATACAGAAGGATAAAAAAGCCTGTGAGACAGCATTTGATACAAGCAGGTGACTCCAATTGCTGGAAAACAAAAACAATCATGAACAGATGAAATCGAGCATGTCGAAGGCGACACACAAAGGGATGATTATTCCCCGGGCGAGATTCCATGTGACCATTGAAAAACAATTATAAACACATGAAACAGACTTTTTCAAGAGTAATAGTAAAAGGAGGGGTGCTGTCTCCTGCTGAATTGAAGCAGATTTTAGAACTTGCTGAAAGCGCAGGATTGGGCACCATTTCCCTGGGATCCCGTCAGGATATACTTTTCATCCAGGACAATGAAACTCAGCCAATCGATGCCCAGGATAAATTCCAGCTCGTCTCCCCTGAAGAAACAGGTTCAGAAAACATTGTATCTTCCTATGTCTCGGCCGATATATTCCCCAACACTCCTTGGCTTACCGGAGACCGCTATCTATATATCCTGGAGCAATTCAGGCAGCAACCTAATCTAAAGGTCAACATTACAGACCCCAAGCAGCGACTGGTGCCACTTTTCACAGGGCATTTGAATTTCATTGCCTCGGCACATGAGGATTACTGGTATCTATATGTGCGTTTACCGGAATGGGAGAAAACACAGATGTATCCAGCCCTGATTTACAGCTGGGACATGGCTAAAGTGACCTCCACCATTGAGGAGATTCTCCAAGAAGAACCAGAGACTGTGGAGATGCTCTTTGAATTGGTAAATGATGCCGTGGACTCCAACAACCGCACGGTGGACAGTCCGCTGGAAGTACCATTTTATCCATTTCCTTACTATGAAGGCATCAACCGGGTGGGCAATGACCGCTATTGGCTGGGACTTTATTGGAGAAACAATAAATATTATATCGCCTTTCTAAAGGTGCTCTGTGATCTATGTGCAGATAGCAGGATAGGAAAAATCTCAATCACTCCCTGGAAATCCATTATTATCAAGGGTATTCCCGAAACCTCAAAAATAGAGTGGGAAAGATTGTTGGGACGCTACGGAATCAATGTCCGCCACTCCATGCTGGAATTAAACTGGCATCTCCCGGTAAACAATAAATCCGCTCTCAAACTAAAAGAATATCTGGTAGATAACTTTGACAAGCGGGATATCAGTACCTACGGGCTGACTTTCGGAATTACGGGCTATACCCGAAAAGCATACTACTTCACCTCCATAATCATAGAAAAAAACCAACCTCCAATGGGGTTGAAAGGGGTTAAGATCCGAAACACCTACAACCTGCTATATGCGGAAAACTTTGATCCCAATACACAGCAGTACATCGTGTATGTGCAGGAAGTCGATAAGGTAGAGTTGCCCAGTTTACTTATAGAACTAAGTAAAATGTATTTCGAGCAGTTGGGCAAAAAACAGGAACAGTCCAACAAATTGACAAAGCCAAAAGAAACCGTCAAAACGGAAGCTTATCAGTGTGCGGATTGCCTGACCATATATGATCCAAACTATGGTGACCTCAGCCAGGCTATAGCTCCACTGACTCCCTTTGAAAATCTTCCCGAAACTTATGAATGTTCGCTTTGCGGGGCTCCAAAGTCGAAATTTTTAAAGAAGATTTTTGTGAAACAGCTTGAATAAGCAATTCCATGACCGCCTTCATTTCGTCAGAAAACCTATAGACTGAAACTCGCCCCGGTTTTCCAAAAAAAAAGCACTTTCAATCCTGCATTATCCTCGGGATCCTGTCGGTGCAATGAAGCTTCGGCTTAATCAAAAATGTCATCTGAAACCCCCAGATAAATACTTATATTTTTACGTATTGTAGATAGTAAATTAAGTATTTATACTTATATTCGTTCGGGTTATACTTAAACACTCGAACTATGAAAAGAATTTTTACACTCGTTATGCTTTCCTTAGGTCTTTGTACTCAGCTGAAAGCACAGGAATTTACGCTCGATGCAGACATCCGTCCGCGATTTGAGTATAGGCATGGATTCGGAAACCTTTTTCCGGATGAAAGTAAAGCCGCGGCATTTGTCACCCAGCGATCCAGGCTGAATTTTGCTTTCAAGGATGAAAAACTCAGTCTTTATTTCAGCGTCCAGGATGTAAGCACCTGGGGAGATACCCAGCAGCTCAGCGCCACGGACAACAACAGTTCCTTTTCTCTATTCCAGGCATGGATCCGCTATTCATTTACAGAGAATTGGGCATTAAAACTAGGTCGGAAGACGATTTCTTACGATGATCAAAGGATACTGGGAGAAGTGGATTGGGCCATGCAGGGAAGGTTTCATGACGCCGCCATGATCCAGTATTCCAAAAACAAATTTAAACTGGATCTGGCCTTTGCTTATAACCAAGAAAATCAAAACCTAGTTAATTCGGCATATACACTCACAGGCGCATTTTCTTACAAAACCATGCAAATGGCCCATTTGACCAAAAACTGGAACAGGGCATCTTTCAGCTTTCTCTTCTTGAACAATGGCTTTCAGAAGTTCACCAATGATCCTGCCCCACTCCCCAACGGCCTATACTATCGGCAAACCACGGGCACATACTTCACTTTTCCACTGTCCAACTTGACCTTTACAGGATCAGCCTATCTACAGACAGGTATGGCAAATGCCACCACGGACCTCAATGCATACCAATACATGCTGGAAGCAAAATATAAAGCTGGAAAAGCCACACTGACTGCGGGATTTGAATCCCTCAGCGGCACAGATCAAGTAAGTGAGGAGAAAGATAAATCCTTCTTCCCGCTCTATGGCACCAACCACAAATTCAACGGCTACATGGATTACTTCTATGTCGGCAACTTTGCCAACAATGTAGGACTGAATGATGTCTATGGCAAGATTGCTTTTCCAACTGGTGAAAAATCAACCATAGGATTAAATGCCCACTTCTTTTTTGCAAATGCTGAACTTGCAGATGATCTATCCAAGAATCTAGGAACAGAGCTTGACTTGGTCTATGGCAAATCCATCGGGAAATATATAAAGCTGGCCGCAGGTTATTCGCAGATGATTGCCACAGAAAGTATGAGTGCCGTAAAAGGTGGGACTACTTCCAAAAACACCAATAACTGGGGATGGGTACAGCTGATAATAAACCCGCGATTGATCACTTATAAATTCAAAGAGGATTAAAACACCAGAAACTTAGCCAATTAAGTATGGATTGGGAACGACGCCAGCGATATCAGATTATCCACATTGATGAGAATAATCCGAGAAGGGCTAGGGGACATTTAACCCCAATGTTGAGGAATGGGCCAGCAGCCCGCTAGGATTTCTCTTTAGCAGTTTTAATTTCTCGCTTCAAATTCTCCCTTCGCTCCGTCCAAAAACTCAATGAATGCCTGAATATCGGTATCATAACCTTTGGGCTGGGCGAGGAGATTTCCATCATGGTCCAAGATGACATAATAAGGCTGTGCGTTGTTTTGGAATCGGGTAATCTGGAAATCAGCATTTTGCTTGCCAAGTGTCTTTTTTACTTTTCCATCATATTCAGAAGTGTACCAGTCACTTTCAGGAAGATCCAGTCGTTCGTCGATATACAGCGCCACCATCACAAAATCTTCCTTAAGACGTTTTAGCACCTGGGGATCTACCCAGACATTTTCTTCCATCTTCCGGCAATTTACACAACCGTGTCCCGTGAAGTCTATAAGCAAAGGTTTGTTCGCCTTTTTGGCAGCCCGCATGGCTTGTCCATAATCAAAATACCCTTGGATACCATGAGGGATTTCCAGTGGAATATCAGCGTATTTCACAGGCTCGCCAAGAATATTCTCGCCCACATCAGCTGTATTCAGCCCAGCAGTCAACTTGAACTGTTGGGTGGACATAGGTGGGAGAAATCCGCTAAGGTATTTCAACGGAGCTCCAAAAAGCCCCGGAATCATATACAATACAAACATGAAGGTGAGCAATGCCAAAAGCAATCTCGGTACTCCGATTGTTTCCATAGGGGAGTCGTGAGGTAGTCGGATTTTACCCAAAAGATATAGTCCTAACCCAGCGAATATCACGATCCAGATGATCAGGAATATATCACGGTCGAGAATCCCCCAGTGATAGACCAAATCAGCTATGGAAAGGAACTTGAATGCCAAGGCAAGTTCCAGAAATCCTAGGACTACTTTTACGGAATTCAGCCAACCACCGGATTTGGGAAGTCTGTTCATCCATTCCGGGAAAATGGCAAATAAGGTAAATGGAATAGCGAATGCCAACGAAAAGGCAAACATGCCCAGAATGGGTTTCACTAACTCACCACCTGCCGAAGAGATCAAAATAGAGCCTACGATCGGTCCTGTGCAAGAAAAAGAAACCAAAACCAACGTAAATGCCATAAAGAAAATCCCCGTAAATCCTCCCTTTTCAGCCTTTTCGTCCACTTTGTTGACCAGACCAGAGGGAAGAGTCAGCTCAAACATTCCCAGAAAAGCCAAGGCAAAGAAGATGAAAACACCAAAGAAGAAAAGGTTGGGAACCCAGTGTGTCGCCAGCCAGTTGGCGAATTCGGGGCCTTGGATAGCCGCTACCGCCGTGCCGGCTACGGTGTATATCGCAATGATGGAAAACCCATAAACGAAAGCGTTTCTAATCCCAGTAGCTCTATTCCCAGCTCTCCCTGTAAAAAAGCTTACGGTCATCGGGATCATCGGGAAAACGCAAGGTGTAAGCAATGCAGCCAATCCAGCCAAAAATGCCAGCACCATAAAACCCCAGAGAGACCCCTCTTCCTGGGCCGGCAGGATTTCTGTTGAAGAAGTTGTGGCGGATAACCCTTCTTTCTTGGACGGATTATCGTCGTCGGTAGCCGAGGTACGAGGCGCGGCAGTCTCATTGTCACTTATAGATTGCTTCGTCGTCGTTCCTCCTACCGATGACGAGTCGCCTCCAAATCCCGCTTTACCTGGTGATTCAAACTCCGCAAAAGGTTCTGTTGTGGTATTTTCACTTGCAGTAAACGTAAGCTCCAATTCCTCATCATAATTGACACATTGCCCCGTCACATCTGAGCACATCTGATACTCTAAAGTTCCTGAGATTTTCCCTGAAGTGGTCTTAGGGACAAAGGATTGCTCAAACCTCCCTTTACCAACAAAGTATTTCACCTCGCCTTCCCATATTTCCTCATATTTCTTTTTGGAATCAATCGCGGTAAAGGCACCTTTCAACTCATAACCCTCTGGGCCATCCAATTTCAAAGTCGCCAAAATAGGGCCGAGATCCGGATCAAAATCATTGGCATAAATATACCATCCAATGGGGATTTGTGCCTCGAATATCATCTTAGCCTCTTCTCCTTGCACCAGGTCTTTTGGTTCGATGGAAATTTTCCATTTGGGTGGAGCTATGATCTGTGCTTGGGCGTAGAAACTGAAGAAAAACAATGCCAGTAGCAGTAGTTTCCCTGATTTTCCTTGGTCTTTAGTCATGAAGGTGGAAGCGAAATGAATTGAGGATTAAAGGCTACAAATGGGTTATTTTTGGCTGAGTTCTCTAAACTGACGGAAGAAGGCTGCAATAGTTTCGATGCCAATAAAGTAATTTTTTACCCCATAATGCTCATTGGGAGAATGCAATGCATCTGTATCCAATCCGAAACCAAAGAGAATCGGGTCAGAACCCAATTCCTTCTGGAACAATGCCACAATAGGAATAGATCCTCCTTCACGTGTAGGAATAGGCCTTTTTCCAAAAGTCTCTTCCATAGCTGCCTCAGCGGCCTGATATCCCACAGATGAATCTGACACTACGGCCGGGGCTCCTCCGTGATGTGCCTTCACTTTAACCCGCACCGATTTAGGGGCGATAGACCTGAAGTGGTTTTCAAAAAGCTCAGCTATTTCCCTCCAGTCCTGATCAGGGACCAGTCGCATGGAGATTTTTGCGCTTGCTTTGGATGGCAGGACTGTTTTGGCTCCCTCCCCGATATAGCCTCCCCAGATACCATTCACATCCAGCGTAGGGCGAATACCCACACGCTCGATAGTTGTATAGCCTTTCTCCCCATGCACATCATCAATATCCAGCTTGGCCTGATATTCCTTCAAATCAAACGGTGCTTCATTAAGCCGCTCTCTTTGCTCGGCAGAAAGCTCCTGTACCTTGTCATAAAAACCGGGAATCGTGATATGATCATTCTCATCCTTCATGGAAGCGATCATGTCACAAAGCACATTGATAGGGTTGGCCACAGCTCCACCATAGGTGCCGGAATGTAGGTCGCGGTTAGATCCGGTGACCTCCACTTCCATATACGCCATACCGCGGAGACCCACCGTGATGGATGGGTCCTGCATAGAAATCATGTGCGTATCAGAAATCAGGATGACGTCCGCCTTCAGTTTCTCTTTATTTGCAATGACGAATTTGTCCAGGTTATCAGAACCGACTTCTTCCTCCCCTTCTATCATAAATTTGATATTGCAAGGCAAATCTCCTGTGGCCATCATGGCTTCAAAAGCCTTCACATACATATAAAACTGCCCTTTGTCATCAGCAGATCCACGTGCGAAAATCGCGCCTTCGGGATGGATATCTGTCTTCTTGATCACAGGCTCAAAAGGTGGAGAGTCCCATAACTCATAGGGATCTGCAGGCTGAACATCATAGTGCCCATATACCAAGACAGTTGGTAAATTTGTGTCTATTATTTTCTCCCCATATACGATGGGATAACCTGCTGTTTGACAGATTTCCGCTACATCTGCTCCTGCACTTACCAGACTTTCTTTCACAAAATCCGCAGCTGCAAATACATCGTCCTTGAACTTAGGATCTGCACTTACAGATGGAATTCTGAGCAAATCGAGTAGTTCATTGAGAAAGCGATCCTTGTGGTCACGGATAAAATCATTAACAGCCATATATTTGGGGAGTATTTAGTAAGGCTCCAAAAATATCCAATTCAGCATGAAATGCCTACTTTGAGCTGAGTTATTACCCCTCAAATCCGAAGTAAATGTGTGTAAAGTTTGAAATCCACCTCCATTTCAAACGTAGTGGAAAATAAAATACCTGCAACTAAAAACTTCAGGATTAAATAAAAACCGGCTGTATCCCAACCTTTGAATACAGCCGATAACTTTTCCAGCCCCCTATTTTACAGCTGTGGCAGTCACCTCAATATTCCCACGGGTTGCCTTGGAGTAAGGACATCCTGCATGTGCGGCATCTACCAATTTTTGGGCTTCTTCCAATGAAGCAGCATGCGGGATTTTCACCAAAATATCCACTGCAAGGCCAAAATCCCCAGGACCATAATTCCCCAAATGTACCTTGACTTTGATTTCAGAGTCCCTCAGACTCGTTTTTCCAGCTACCGCCCCTAATGCCCCTCCAAAACAGGCTGCATATCCAGCGGCAAACAGCTGCTCTGGGTTGGTTTTACCTCCATCTCCTCCGATTTCCTTAGGCATCGCCACGTCAAAATCCAACATACCGTCTTCGGTTCTCACATGTCCTTTTCTACCACCAGTGTTTACTGCTACAGCCGTGTAATCAATGTTCAGTTTTTTCATTTGTCAGTGTTCTTTAGTGATTCAATCTCTACTAACAAATGTTGAAGGGATTGGTTTAGCTTATCCACATTTAAACCGGTAAAATCAGCGATTTTTCTATCCAGGCTTTGGATTAAGGCTTCCACCTTGCTTTCGAGAGATTTACCTGGATAGGTTAATTCGATGATGACCGTGCGTTCATCTGCCTCATTCCTGCTTCTTCTCACGTAATTCATTCTTTCCAGTTTTTTCAGCAAGGGAGTAAGTGTACCTGAATCCAAATACAGCCTCGATCCAATTTCATTTACCTTTAATGAATCTTTCTCCCATAAAACTGCCATAACCAGGTACTGAGGATAGGTCAATCCCAGTCCACCTAGCTCACTTTGCATCAATTGAATAAGTAATCTTGAACTGGAATAGAGTGAGAGCGAGAGCTGATGAATTTGGGACATAGCAGATACATTTTGATTTTATACAATTTAACTGTATAATTTTACTAATGCCATTACTCTTAGTAGTATCTTCCGATCAACGGGTTGTCCACAATCTCTTTTTTCAACTCATGCGCATCTATTGTTCCCGAAACTCTGTAAGCAACATTTCCGCCTGGCTCTATCAGCAAGGTTATGGGTAGGCTTCCATCCCATTCATTTCCCACCACATCGATTACCTCATATTTATCTTCAGTATCCATAATGTAATTTGGCAGGGCGGATGACTTTCCTTTGAGGAATTTGAGTGCTTTATCGACTTGCGCAGGACTATCCATGCTCACAGAGGCAAATTGAAAATCACGCTGTCCATACATCCGCTGAATGGTCACAAACTCCGGGTATTCTATTATGCATGGCCCACACCAGGTAGCCCAAAAATTCACCAGCAGCAATTGCCCAGAATCATTCTTCAATAGCTCTGCCAATCCTGAAGGGGACAATTTCTCTATATTCACCTCTTTCTCATCCCATGCTTTGTTGGTCTTGATGGTATAGTCGTTTTTCCAAGCCCACTTCATAGAGCATCCAAATGACGGAGTTTGAGCAGTCCCTTCGGGGAGGTCTTGTCCTGTCAAAGTCAGATCAATAGCGTTCCTTAAGTCTTCAGCATTGGCAGTGCCAGGTTTTTCGGAGGAATCTATGCGCCCCGAATAACTGAGCTTTCTATCTTTATCAAAAACGAATACGTGCGGTGTAGCGGTAGGCCCATACGCCAGAGAGAACGCATGGGTGTCACCGTCGTAGAGGTAGGGAAAATTGTAAGACTTGTCCTTAGCTCTGATTTTCATTTCTTCGAATGTATCACTCAGGTCAGTATAGCCCAGTTCCTCCGGCAGAATAGCGATTGGGCTATTGGAAGAAATGGCCACAAAAGCGACTTTTTCATCCTTATAGTCTTCCACCACCTGGATAAACCTATCCTCATAAGCCTGAGCTGTCGGACAATGATTGCAGGTAAAGTTAATCACCAGGACATCAGCGTCGGCATAGTCATCCAAGCTATGAAACCCACCATCAATTCCCGGTAACTCGAAGGGTGGTGCCTCGTCACCAATTGTCAATTTACCCACTGGCTGTTCTTCTACCACTGTTGGGTTAGCTACAAACGCTGAAGATTGGGATAATTCTGAAGGACTTTCCGCGGTTTCAGTGGATGTATCGGTACACTTACTCAACAAGAGCGTTGCGCCCAGCAACGCCTCAAATAAAATCACAAGTTTCAATTTATAGTTCATAGGTTGATTGGGTTATGAGTTGGTAAGATCGATATGCAGTTCCATAGCTCGGAGAAGTGCGGCCATGAAGCCTAAAGTTTTATTTTTTGAATATTCTGGAAATATGACGCGGTAAATCCCACACGCAAACGGAAAATAAACTACTCATTTTCTGCACGATAGAAAAACAATCCTGAGAAAATCTGTTCACGCTTAAAGCTGACGGTTCTTTCAGAGAGAAACTCTTTAGGGAAATCTTTACTTTTGGCCTACAGAATACGCTTTACTATGACCATACAACAACTGGAATATCTGATTGCTGTTGACAAATACAGGCATTTTGGGCATGCTGCGGAAAGCTGCTTTGTGACACAGCCTACGTTAAGTGCACAGCTGAGCAAGCTGGAGCGTGATCTTGGCGTCATACTTTTTGACCGTAGCAAAATGCCGGTGATCCCTACCGAAATGGGGGTACATATCATCAAGCAAGCCAAAAAAGTGGTTTCCGAGAGCAAAGGGATATTTGAGCTGGTCTCAGATATGAAAGGGGACATCTCCGGTGCCATTAAACTGGGAATCATTCCCACACTTGCACCTTATCTACTTCATCTGTTTATCCGTAAATTCTTGGAAAAGTACCCCAATGTAAAATTGGAAGTGCAGGAAATGGTGACTGAGGATGTAGTGAAAAAGCTGAAAAATGACGAGCTGGATCTAGGCATTATTGTCACCCCGCTCCAAGAGCCAGGCATCGTGGAAAAACCTATGTTTTATGAGAAGTTCTATGCCTATTTGTCGAAGGATCATCCCCTATTGGGAGATAAAGTTTTTCATCCGGAAAAGGTGCTAAAAGAGGATCTCTGGGTGCTCCAGCAGGGACATTGTTTCCGTGACCAGGTGATCAACCTGTGTGACCAAAGTCTGAGTGGGCCAAAGAACTTTCACTATGAAAGTGGCTCTTTGGAAGGCTTGAAAAATATGGTAAACCGCTACAAAGGGGTGACGCTGCTACCTGAGCTCGCAACACTTGAGCTCTCCGAGGAAGAAAAAACCAGGCTGAGACCTTTTGAGGGAACTTCGCCTACTAGGGAGGTAAGCATTATTCTGAATAGAAGTTTTCTGAAACAGAAACTGGTGGAGTTGCTATACAAGGAAATCACCGATGCTATTCCTCAGGAGATGACCTCAAAAGCCCATGGGAAAATCGTGAGGTTCAAGTAGGATCTATCTTTTGGTCAGGACGTAATGCTCTGCCAGATCCCCTGTGATAAGCTTCCCTTCCATATCGAGCTGCCAAATACGATTTTCACCTACTTTATATTGATCAGGACCCTGGGCCACTTTTCCCAGCGTGATGATGGAGCCCGTTTCGTCCCAGGTGAAGGAGCCTGTGTTTTCTTGCTCCAGTGCGTCGTTTCTTCCTAGGTAATTGGTGACAAGTTTATAGGTTTTGTCTTTATTCAAAGTAAGCGTGACCTCTATGCCTTCGCAACTTGCACAGGGAACAGTACCTTTGTAGGTTCCATTCCAATCGAGTGAAGTAGCGGAATTGTCTTCTGTATATATTGGAGAATTCTCAGTAGCTACTTCATGTTCTACTTCCTCATTTTTCTCTGAATTGGTACAGGAAGTAGTGAATACCAGCGATGCCAAAAGACCGACTAAGGTCAGGACTTTATTCATGAATATTGAATTTTTGGTTACCCTAAAAATATCAAGAATTAAACCGAAAGTGACATTTTAAAGAAACTTTAGAGGCTTTTTACAAAAACAAAAACGAAGTCTAGTCTTTTTTAAACATAAAAAGAGGACAAAAGCCCTCTTTTTTTATGCTCATATTCTAACTAATTCAAAGTGATTTCGATCCTTCGGAGAGGTATCCTACAATCACAATTTCAGTTAACATTTTATTCTCTAGAAATTCAGCTTGATTCAAATCCATCTCAGCGCGAAGTTCCTGACCTTCATTAATTAGTATTTCCGCTCTATTCTTATACAATTTTGGAGAAAAGGGATTTTCTGTCAAAGCTTGACTCACTGCTTTCAATGGCGAAACCTCAGCATTTTGCTGAGATGATGTTAAATTCGGGTTTGACGGAAAGCCAACGCCTTTGGATAATTTAAAATCAAAGCTCATTAAGTACTCCGCACCATAAGTTTTCCCTTCCAAATAAGATGGATCCCAATTTTCTTTCAGTAAGTTGAGCATCCTGGCGACCTCCTGCTCAAATGCCAATTCACCGTATAAAACCTCATACTCACCAGTCATGACGCCTCGCGGATCCACTGCGACAGAAACTACCACAAGACCCTCAGTTTCTGACTGACGCAATTCTGCAGGATATTTTAAATTATTAGATAGCAATCTATTCATAGCATCAATAGAACCCGATTCTTGAGCAAAAACGCCACAGGTGCTAATGAGAAAAACTATAAAGAATAACGAACACAACTTTTTCATAGGTCACTTGGGTTAAAGGATTGAAAACACAATTTACTAATTACCAACGAAGTAACCAGCCTAATGTTCGAGGCAATTAGATAAACCTTAGCTACTAAGTCATATAAAAAAACCAAAGTGCCAAAGATTGCCAGCGGGATCATGGAGGAAAAACTCATTGCCCCAGTCATTGTGTTGGATGGAACTCAGCTTGGTGCCCGGGAATTTATCAGGTAAACCCAAGACTTTAATTGCTTTCCAATAGGATTCCAGATCGCCCTCAATCTCCAAAAAGATCATAGAGTTCTCACACCAGGGTTTTAAATAATAATCCTGAAGATAGAAGGAAACGTTTTCTTTGATATGCACCACAGACATATTTTCTGATACAGGCTGAACTTGGAATCCCAACACTTCATAAAAGTGCCTGCTTTCCGCGTAATCTTTCGCTCCGATGAATGTCCGTATTGACTTTGCTGGATGGATCATACGCCAAATTGGGTTAAGTGGTGATCTAGATGTTTATAGAATTGGTTATTCCATTCCTGGGTAGTCATTGGCCCAAAGGACAGGGATTCCTTCCCATCAAAATAGTTAGGCCCATAATCAAATGTTTTTTGCACAAAGGAAATCAATCGCTTTTTCTCCACTTCGAAGTCTTTCCTCTCACTGATGATAAAGACCGGTGCCGTCCTGGAGTTTTTCGGATAAGGCTTTTCACTGACCACTCCATTTTTCACAAAGGTCCTCAACAGGAATCTCATAAAACCGTTTGGCTTTGGGTGCTTATCAGTATAGGCCATTTCGTAAGCCACACTACAGTGGGCGAGCATTTGATCCACACTCATTTTACCCCAGTCGGGGATGGAATCGGGGGAGAGCTTGTTGATCCTTTGAATCGTCTCCTCGTGGACTTTAGTGTCAAAAATATTCTTCATTTTCTGTGACGGATTAACATAACCTAAATTAAGCAATGTCATGAGAATCCCATAACTATTAAAGATTCATTTGGTTTATAAAATAAACCATTTTATAATTGTATAAAAATATGGATATGGAAAAAAGTCTAAGCAGTTCAGAATCGCTGGCGATAATCACGGAGATGATCGCAAAAGCAAAAAAGGAAACCTCCGGAGACGGGAGCTACCAGCTACTGCTCTGGGGATGGGCAGTATCGCTCTGCAATCTCGGACAGTATGTGCTTCAAAAACAGGGCTTCCAGAAACCTTACATGGTTTGGCTCTTAATAATCCCAGCGGTGCTCCTGAGTGTGAGATGGGGCTATCTAAAAGCGAAGAACAGCCCTGTAAAGTCGCATTTGGGAATGATGGTCAATCAGATTTGGATTGCTGTGTTTGTAGCAATAGTCGTGGTCTTGGGCGCAATGCCTATATTAGGCTATAATCACAATCCTGTAATCCTACTTTTGGTGGCTGTGGGCATGTTTGCCACGGGATCCATCATCCGTGTCAATGTATTCAAATATGGTGCGGGTATTCTGGCAATTGGGGCTATTATTGCATTCCGGTTACCGGTAGTCGATCAAAACCTTGCGGCTGCGGTGGCCATAATCCTAGGCTATCTGATACCTGGATATTATCTGAAAAACAAATACCGTGCGCGAGTTTAAACCTCTAGATCCTCTTTTACATTCCCAACTTCGTCTTGCCGTGATGTCCCTTTTGATCAGCGTGGAACAGGCGGAGTTTACATTTCTTAAGGAAAAAACCGAATCGACGGCCGGCAATCTCAGTGTGCAACTGGACAAACTTGAGAAAGCAGGTTATCTGGAAATAGAAAAGTCTTTTCGTGGAAAACGCCCTTTGACCACCGCCAAAATAACATCACATGGAATCAGGGCATTTGAGGCCTATGTGAATGCTTTGAAAAACTACATCAGTTAAAAAAATTTAAATTTTAAGTTTACAATATAAACCATTTTAAAAAATGAAAAATCTACTTCTAATTGTCTTGATCTGCTTACCATTAGTGGCATCTTCACAAAATTTCGAACTCAATAAAGAAGCGAAACAGGAACTAAAAAAACTGGAATTCTTAATTGGCGAATGGAAAGGAAAAGGCTGGATGATGAACCAGAGCAGGGAAAAAATGTCCTTTGACCAGACAGAAAAGGTCACTTTGAAACTGGGAGGAACAGCATTACTGATAGAAGGGCAGGGTGAGGCAAACGGTCAGAATGTCCATAATGCCCTGGCTATTGTCAAAATGG
Organism: Algoriphagus sp. AGSA1; assembly: GCF_021390545.1. Classification (GTDB taxonomy): domain Bacteria; phylum Bacteroidota; class Bacteroidia; order Cytophagales; family Cyclobacteriaceae; genus Algoriphagus. Next base: position 58,847 of record NZ_JAJUWR010000011.1, read on the forward strand.
GAAAAGAAAATGGCAAGTACGACTTCCACTCCTACCTTCAAAGTAACCAACATGGAACCTATGAGTCTGAATTGGTCGGGGAAGTATTCTACTGGTATCCTACAAATAACGTCAGATACGTGATCAAGATCAATGAAAAGGGACAATGGTATGAAATCGGAGAAGCAAATGCTGGGGGAACTTGGTATCAATTTATGGAAATGACCTTGGACAAAGTTTCCAATTAAGGTGATAGTGGAGAAATAAGCTGATCTGCATCCTGCCCCTCCGCAGAATCCAATGGGGCAGTGCTCCTATCATTCCGCAGTTCCAACTGTTTCTCCAGATCCATCATCAGTTTTTCACGATTGCTGTAGTTATGGACAACTTTTAAAGCTATTAAGGCAGCTATGACCTCAATGATTCCAGCAGCTATAGCCACTTGGGTGAGCTCTACAAGTTCGCTTACTGTCTCTTCCGGCAGCTTATTGACTATTCTTCCCAAAAACGTAGTAAGCACCCAAAGTAACCACCAAGGCAGGACATATTGTCCTGCCTCCCCATTTACCTTTATTCCATTTGTTTTCAGCCAAAAAGAGCTCTCAGCATATAATTCTTTCATGATCTTATAAGGCCTGAAGAGATTAAGAATAGGGACAAACCAAGCGCCTACCGCCCATCCCTCATCATAGTTTAAAGCTTTCGATTTCTGGTGTAAATTGAAATAGGCCCGACGAAACCACAATAAGAAAGCAACAGCGCCCAAACACCTAAAAATATAATATGCCATCACGACGATCTCCTGTCTGGTATCATTTATTTCTGCCTCATTCATATCTACCTCTGCGCCGTTGTTCCACCCTAGTAGTAGTTCCAGCTGAAAAGCATTGGAAACAGTGAGAATCACTGTGATTATTATTATGAGTGTAAGGCCTATTTTAGCCCACTTTGCCCTCTCCTCATTATTTTTAAATGACTTCATAAAAGTAACCGAACGATGTATTTCATTATTTCTTAAACAGTTTTAACTAATCGGGCATTGGCCGAACTCTCCTAAACTAATCAATCCAGAAAACAAGTTGAGACCCATTAAAACAATATGTCATCGAAACATTCCTTAATCCAAAATGACTTTTTCCCGCTTGGGATATTTTACCTCATACTGGAGTTTGAGCTCTTGCTGGGCGCCCGGTGGTAGCATTATGCTCCAGGTTACTTTTCCGGTTTGGGTATCCAAATCCCCTCCCGAAAGCGCTAAAGCCTGGACAGAAATATCTGAATTGACAGAGACAGGCAGTTGGTCTGCCACATCTATTGTCACTGCCTGAGATTTGTTGTTTTTGACGATAATCTTGTATTCTCTGCTTTCAGTAATGGTTGAGCCGATTGCTCTTCTTTTAGAGTACGCGTCATTTTTCTCACGCTGAATGACTATACTTCTGTCCCTACCCATGGAGATTTCCAAGGTATCCTGGAGCGAAGAACCGTTTAAAATCGACCTCCCTACAAATCCATCTTCGAAGTACAGGTTACTTTCCCCTTCGAGCAGACTGTATTTGCTCCAATCCGCGATCTCGGCGATCAGAAATGCGTCGTTGTCCAGCTTTGGAACCACGGAATAACGATAAGATGCGTCCACCTGGTAGTTTTTAAGATCAACCAAATTCTTCTCCCCATTGGACCTGATAGAGTAAGGCTCAGCAACCTCGATTTCCACAGTGGTCTGGTTTTCTACAACAGATGTTTGTAAAGCAGGAGCTGGTGCAGCATCCAAAGAGTTTGCGCCTCTTATACGAACAGTTGTCCCAGTCATTGTTTTCTTTTCCTGGGCTCCATAACCAACCACCACCTCTTCTAAAGCCTGGGCATCCTCTTGCAGCGAAATATTTAGGTTAGAGGAGTTGATCAGGACATCCCTGGACTGATACCCGATAAAACTAACCGTCAACCGGCTAGCCCCGGATGGCAAAGTAAGGGAGTACATACCTTCTGAATCAGAAACCGTACCTAGAGAAGTTCCATTGACTGCAATACTTGCCCCTGGAATAGGACTACCATCATTGGCACTGATAATCCGTCCGGATACAGATCCGAAGCTTTGAGTTCTAGGATTGAAGGTAGTCAAGCGGGCAAAATTCAGTTCCCACTTTTGCAATTCGGGGATTTGGCCCCCTTGATTGGGATTGCCATTGGAAAATCTGAGTTTGACATCTTTCCAATCCACTCCTGTGTTCTGATACACTTCTGCCTTATAGGTGAGTGAAAGCGGGGAACTGACATTCTCTACACGCACATCATATTTTGGATACCAGCCTGCATTCGCTACCAAATAGTTTATTTCTAGGTCAGCATTCCCGGCAGCCTCGGATTTAACCCGTATTCTTATTTCAGAAGTAGCTTCATTGGATGACAGCTGCATCGCCGAGATCTGGTTCAAGAGCTTGGAGATATCTTCCTCTTCTTTCTGAAGATTAGCCTGGATATTTAGTTCTTCTGACTTGATTTTCATCAACTCCGCATCGTAAAAATCCATGGCCTGCTTCAATTCCGTAAGGCTGGATCCATTCTGTGATCCACCAATGTTTTTATTTGCATTCAATAAGCTGGCTTTCTCCTTCAGCACGTCCAGTCGTGCCCGCTCTTTATCCTTGTTTCCTTGTATTACTAAAACGGAATCCTGCAAGGCTTTCACTTTCTCAGTAAATCTTTGCTCTGAAAGGTAATCCAAGCGCTTACCCACTCCCTGGATTATGAATTTCCCTGAACCTTTTACCTGGATGCTTTTTTCATCCACATAAGGGGAAAGCCCTTTGACCACAATGTAGGATTCTCCTGCGGGGAGCTGTCCGGAAGCTGTTTCGAAAATTTGTGCACCAGAGAGAAATACCGTCACTTCCTGAATTTCAGATTTGAAGGTAGATTCTTTGATTTCTTGGCAAAAACCCAAAACAGGGAGAAAAGTGAACGCGAGCAAAAAGAAGTGTTTTTTCATGCTAAGTGTATTGAACTATTAATGAAGTGAAATTTTCACACTTTATGAAATCGAGCATGTCGAAGGTGACACACAAAGGGATGATTATTCCCCGTGCGAGATTCCATGTGACCATTGAAAAACAATTATAAACACATGAAATCGAGCATGACGCAAGCGACACACAGAGGGATGATTATTCGCCTGGCGAGATTCCATCTGACCATTAAAAATCAAAATATAAACAGATGAAATTAAACATTGAACCAGATAGGCCAAGAATCCAAAAAAGATCTGATTGCTATGATATATGCTACCTAGGACTACGCAAGATCAATAACTTTACACCCTTAATAATTTATCCTCCAACCACCTTCCTTTTCATGACCATCACACAGAGTATAATCATTGCCATCATTGAAGGCCTGACTGAATTCTTGCCTGTATCCTCTACCGGGCACATGATATTGGCATCGGCAGCCATGAATATACATGAAGAGGAATTTGTAAAAACCTTTGAAATTTTCATCCAGTCGGGAGCGATCCTCGCCATTGCCCTTATGTACATCAATAGGTTTGTACAGGGTGTCACTATTTATATCAAGTTACTTGCAGCCTTCATCCCCACTGCTATCATAGGCTTATTGGCATACGATTATATCAAAGCTTATTTGTTCAATCCTATCGTGGTATCGGTATCCCTGATTATAGGTGGGTTTGTCCTGATTTTCATTGATAAAAAAGTAAAAAAGCCCGATAAATCATTTTAATCGGGCTTTTTTGGTTAGGCCGTTTGCCCGGCATGCTTGCCTTCCCGGAATTCCTCCACCATTTTATTATTGAAGGCAGGCAAATCTTTAGGGCTACGGGAAGTGACCAAGCCATTATCCACGACTACTTCTTCATCGACCCATATTGCCCCTGCATTTTCCAGATCCTTTCTTATTGAAGAAAATGAAGTCAGGGTCCTGTCCTTGACCACTTCTGCCTCGATGAGCATTTGTGGTCCATGACAGATTGCCGCCACGGGTTTGTGATCTTCAAAAAAACTCTTCACAAAATCCACGGATGCCTGATCTCTTCTCAGCAGATCCGGATTGATCACTCCTCCGGGAATCAGAAGCGCGTCAAAGTCGGAAGCACTTACTTGATCCACACGGGCATCAACTTTTATCTTATCACTCCAATTTTTATCCTTCCAGCCCTTGATCTCATCGTTCTCAGGAGATATCAGAAGCACTTCCGCTTCTTCCTTTTCCAGCGCACGCTTAGGCTCTAAAAGCTCTGATTCTTCAAATCCATTGGTAGCCAAGATGGCTACTCTTACATCTTTTAATAAACTCATAATAGTTGTGGTTAAGTTGGCAATTACTTTCAACCAATCGAAAGCAGCTCCGCTTTGGAAGCAATATAACATCCGCCAACTCCATTCCACATCGCAGAATCCTTGCTCACCGGATTTAAAGTCAGGATTCTTGCTTTTGGATGTCATGGTTATTCCACAATATGAGAATTACCTGCTCCTATCGGGGAGAAAAAACTATTGTTCAACCATTCCTTTATCTGAAATCCAAGTAACTTTTGCTTACCCATTTTTCTTCCAGACTCAGTTTGCACCAACCATTCCTCTCTTTGGATATAAAGACTTCTTCGGATTTCATCAGGTTATCCACCACGCTGTACTCGGTACCTGGGCCACTTCTTACACGAAGTACATTGGCATTGACTGTAGCTCTTTTCACTTCTGTGGTGTATTTGCCATATACCCAATGTGAATGGCTGTTTGATATTTTCAGCCATCCATTGGACTCCTCGTAGATTCTCAGGACAGCTCCTAATTGGGCAGCTTCTCTATCGGATGCTTTGGGTGCTGTGCCTTGTGGGCCAGTTCTGATATTAAGGGAATTAGCCGTAACTACAACGTATTTCCCTATTCCAGCTGGAATAGGGGGCAAAACCTCCCGCTGAAGATGCTGCTCTACCAGGGGAAGGAAATTTGAAGCGCAATCTTCCACTTTATTCCCTCCGAAGAAATTGGTACCTGGGCAGGATTTGTTGCCACCTGTTCCATTATTTCTTTTCCCCGTACCCAGATCATACCAATGATGGTAAATGATGCTAAAGGTATTCACGGGTAGCCTGAACTTATCACACAGAGCCGCGGTCATCTGAACAATAGCTAACCTGTGCTCATTGGTCATGGTATCTCCATTGCTGTCGAAGTTTCCAAGATGCTCTATGCAGATAGAATCCCGATTTGCTCCGAAAATACATGCGGGTGTAGCTTCCAATGATCTCCCAGTGACTATAGTCCCATCTGGAAAACTGGTGAAATGCTGCCCAATATCACTCCAGCCGTTGTTTCTCACATGGTGGTTTTTCATCGCCAATTGTCTTTCAAAATGATTACTGCCATTGAAGTGGGTGTAATTGGGGCTCCAGGTGTGATGCTGCTGCACAGTAAGTATGGTTCTGGCGATTCGCTGGGACTGGATCCAGGATGTGAATTCATCGATGTCCATTTTCAAAAACCCATTTTTGCTTTCCATAGGGATGTTTGATTAAAAGTGAAAAATTAAGAACCTGAATTTAACAAAAAACACTTATTCATTGAATATGAATAACTTATAATTTTATTTCAAAATATCTTCTATGGGTATAAAAAGGGAACATAAATTCAGGTTATTTTCAGAACTGATTTACACTTTGCCCAAGCTCTTAAAACTCCACACCCTGCACCGAATGAAAAACGTTCTTCTAGCTACTCTTATTCTCGCCTGGGCTCCTCTCTCCCTATTCGCACAGGATGATTACAAATCCTCAGTGATCCAATTCCAACAAGAACTGAATGAGGAATATAAAAACCCAGAGAAATCCCCCTTATCCGCCAGCGAAATCAAGAAGTTTAGCGGTCATGATTTTTACCCAATTGACGAGAAGTACCGTATCATTGCCAAGTTCGAAAAGCTCCCTTCACCAAGCTTATTCCAAATGAAAACTACGGCAAATACACTGAGTGATTATGATGTGTATGGAATTGCCACGTTCACTCTTGAAGATAAAGAATACCGATTGACCATATATCAAAGTCATCGGTTAAGGACACAGGAAAAATACAAGGATTATTTATTCCTGCCATTTACGGATCAAACCAACGGTAAAGAGACTTATGGAGGAGGAAGATACATGGGGCTGAGTATTCCGGATAATGGCACCATAGAACTGGATTTCAATAAGGCTTACAATCCGTATTGTGCCTATGCATCCAACTATGCTTGCCCCATACCCCCAAAGGAAAACGATTTGAAAATAGCTATTAAAGCTGGGGTTAAATCACCCAAGTAGCATCCTTTAAGCCCGACTACAAACTCACTAACAAATTTGCCAAGACAAAAGACTGCCCAAGATGGGAGTATCCTGGCAGTCTTTTGCAAAGAATGTAGTGCCTCTTACCATTTTGGGTGCTCCTTCATATAATTGTCCAGCGAGAACTTGCCTGATCCATAAACAAGGAAAACGAGTAGAAGGATCAAAACAAGCAGGGACATCTCAAATTCCAGGTTGTTGGATACAGAAAAGAATCCCGCCTCTATATTCACAAAGAACACAGCAATAAATAGAATGGGAAGCTGGAAGAGAATAGCAAACCTGGTCACCAAGCCTAAAGCGATCAGACAGCCTCCTACCAAGTGTGCAAAGGCCACATAATGGGCCATCCCTAGGTTGAAAAACTGCAGGTCCTTATTTGCCATCAGATCCATCAAGGCTTCCGTATTGGAAATGAACAGGATACCTTTGTACAGAATAAACAAGCCAAGCAAAATTCGGAGAAAGTCTATCCACTGGGGATGATGCCTATCAGCCCAGGATTCGATTTTAGTTATAGCATTCATGTCATTTTGGGTTTAGTGCAGTATTAAGTTACAAAAAAAACATAACAACACTGTATTTTAGACAGTTACGGCGACGCACATAAAAACACCTCCCAAGGAAAAATAGATCAGTCTGAATATCTGGGGTGGGATCGTGATGCTAGGCAGTTAACTTGTGTTGGACTCCATAGCCACCAAGCCAACATAGTTTTTACGAGAGCTATAGCAATCCCCACCTGCAGGAGCGCCCCAGGATTTACCGATCGTGCCGTTGGCACTCTTGGCGAATTCATTCGGATTTCCCAACCCTGAATTTCTCTTTGCTGCGTTCAGGGCGGTTACCTGTTGTGCCTTTGGCACAAACGCTTAAATCAACTCATTTCCCGCAAAATAATTTCCCTTGCCAAAGGCAAGGCCTGTAAATGACCAGAATGCAATTCTGGGTCAAGGATATAGTTTATATGATTTTCAGAGTGCCAACGGCACGATCAGTAGTGTAGAGGTATTTGTGATCAGTCCGGTGACATGTATTGGCCATAGGGCAGTTGGCTATCGTATGGGTTATACAGGGAGCACAAGGACATTGCACAAAAAACAGGTTCTTCATTCCAGGGAAATGAAACAGGGTATTGGGGAAATCAAAAGCTTATCCATACAAATTTTCACAGCACGCTGTCGGATGAATCCCCAACTTTTTGGACTGATCCGAAAAAATACACTCGGATTTCCTAGTCTGTTCCTTGAAAAAAACTGAGCAAACAAAATGAACATAAAAAAAGCCCCTACAACTGTTATTGTAGGGGCCTTTTTTATGCTTTGACTTTTACTTGCCTTTCTCTCCGATAGAGATCATCGCACATCTGAAACCAATATGGTTTGTCGCAGAGTCCTGATGCATAAATCTCCTGGTACCTGGAGCTAGCCAGTAGGCCACATCTCTCCATGACCCTCCTTTGTAAACCCTCAATTCATCTGTGAGCATAGAGGTCACATAGGTATCCTCCTCATCACCTACCCCCGTATTCCTGACCGGGTTGAGATCATCCATATCCTGATAGGAAAGCGGACGGTAGATATCCTGAACCCATTCGTTCATGTTACCTGCCATATTGTAAAGACCAAAATCGTTCGGTGCAAAGTCGTAAACATTAGTAGGGATGATGTCACCATCATTTGACTGGGTCCCTGCAATTCCGCCATAATCACCCCGGCCTCTTTTGAAGTTAGCCAGCATATCGCCTTGCTTACCTTTTCTCTTTACATTGTAAGGATTTCTTACACCTCTGCCATCCCATGGATAGATTCTACCATACTCCTGGTTTTCGTCCATGTATTGTGTACCGATCATGGCTTTTGCTGCATATTCCCATTCTGCCTCAGTAGGAAGCCTGTAGTCCGCAAGGGCTACACCTCTTTCGATCAGTTGATTTTTAGTAAAGGAAGAATCTATACCTCGCTGTTCTCTGAGGATTTCCTGCACATACTCCGTTCTCCACTTAGAGTAGGCATTTGCCTGAACCCAAGACACTCCTGCCACTGGATAAAAATTGAACCCAGGAAACCTGAAATAATACGACTGGTACATGTCGTTGAATGTCATCTCACCACCAGCCCATACATTATCCTTTGGCTCCAGCTTAAGCAATGAATCCGCGCTCACATTCTTACTCATATTGAAAAGAAACTCCCGGTAATCGTTATTGGTCACCTCCGTTTCATCCAGGTAAAAGTTTGCCAGGGTCACTGTTCTTTCCTGGTTGTCCCTGAATGCCATCACATCCTCTTCTTGAGAACCCAGCACTGCTCTTCCTCCCTGGATAAATTTCAAATTCGGCCCGGGAATCTGTTCAGCTTTTTTTGCCACAAAAAATTGGGTAGAATCATTTTCATCAAAACTAAATTCCGCTCCGGTGGTAGCACTTTTTTTGCCTGGCTTGTTTGCAGTTCTTCTGCCATACCCAGGAGTTTTATTACAGGAGGTTAAAATAGAGCTCCCCACTATCGCAAAAGCCGCTATCCATATTCCCCATGACTTATTACTCAGACGCATATTTCTAATTGTTTTAGGTCTTTTTCAGTGTGCTAATATAAATGCAATGTAGAGCACTTGCAATGATTTATGATGAAGTCCTCGGAATCCATTTGACAAAAAACGTTCAAAATCCCAGAAAATCAACAAAATCGGTAGGCAAATCTGCAATTTTAATGCCATTAAATTATTACATAATTATGACTCTGACATCTCTTTTAGCTTTACCTGCGCCTTGGAAATGGTAGAAACATTGGATAATGTAAGAATCAAACGATTCTTGTACTCTTTTATTTTGCAAAGCTTACTGTTCATCTGTGCAAAACGCATAATTTTTTGGAAAATATCCGAGGAATAATAATCATCCCGCGTCGAGGGCAATAAATGGCACTTCATGGCTCCACCTTTCAGCACAAGCTTCTCTATTCCAAGCTTTTCGGCTTTCCATCGCAAACGCACTGTTTCCATTAAATCTATTACCGTCTCTGGAAGTGGCCCAAAGCGATCTTTGAGACTTATTGAAAACTTTGTCAGTTCCTCCTCGTCCTTGATGGCATCCAGCTTGGAATAAAGCCCCAACCGTTCGGAGATATTGGCGACATATTCCTCCGGAATAAGTAGCTCCAGATCAGTCTCAATGGTGCAATCCTGAACCAAAACTTTGACCTTCTCTGCCAAGTCTGTCTCAAATAAAGCCGCAAACTCATTTTCCTTCAATTCCTGAACAGCCTCATCCAATATTTTGTGATACATCTCAAATCCCAAATCACTGATGAAACCACTCTGTTCGGCTCCCAGAAGATTGCCTGCCCCGCGGATATCCAGATCTTTCATGGCCACTTTGAACCCGTCTCCCAGGTCAGAGAACTCTTCAAGGGTCTGCATGCGCTTTCTTGCTTCTGCTGTCAACCCTGACATAGGCTGGGTCAGCAAGTAGCAAAAGGCCTTCTTGTTGCTTCTCCCCACCCGTCCGCGCATCTGGTGCAGATCACTCATGCCAAACATGTGGGCCCGGTTGATGATAATCGTATTGGCATTTGGAATATCAAGCCCAGACTCTATGATATTAGTGGAAACGAGCACGTCGTATTCGTGGTGGATAAAATCCACCATGACTTTTTCCAGTTTTTTTCCATCCATCTGACCATGGGCACCCACTACCCGGGCATCAGGAACCAATTTCATGATCAAATTGGCAATGGAATCTATCTCACCTACCCGGTTATGAACGAAAAACACCTGTCCACCTCTTCTCAATTCGTAGGAAACCGCATCCCGGATCACCTCTTCCTGGAAGGTCTGCACCTCAGTGGTCACCGGTTGCCGGTTTGGCGGAGGAGTGGCGATCACAGACAAATCCCTCGCCCCCATGAGGGAAAAGTGCAAAGTTCTGGGAATCGGTGTTGCTGTTAAAGTCAACACATCCACGTTCAAACGCAGATTCTTTAGCTGATCCTTCACCTTTACACCAAACTTCTGCTCCTCATCTATCACCAACAGCCCCAAATCCTTAAACTCAATATCCTTATTAACGATTCTATGAGTACCTACGAGTATATCTATCTCTCCGGTTTTCACCTGAGAGATGATTTCCTTGATCTCTTTGGCAGTACGGAAGCGGTTGATGTACTCGATTTTTACGGGAAAATTTTCCAGCCGCTCACTGAAGGTCTGGTAGTGCTGCATGGCCAGTATGGTCGTCGGAACCAAAATGGCAACCTGTTTCCTATCATTTACCGCTTTAAACGCCGCCCGGATAGCCACTTCTGTCTTGCCAAACCCAACATCTCCACACACCAGCCTGTCCATGGGATAGGACTTCTCCATATCGGACTTCACGTCCTGCGTAGCAACGGCCTGATCCGGCGTATCTTCATAGATAAAAGATGACTCCAGCTCAATCTGCAAAACAGAATCTGGATTGAAGGCAAAACCCTTGGCCGATCTTCGCTTGGCATAGAGTGCAATCAAATCTTTGGCAATGTCCTTAACCTGCTTCTTTGCCCGGGACTTCTTGTTTTCCCAATCAGGAGAACCCAGCTTGGACATGGAAGGCACAGTACCTTCTTGTCCCGAAAACTTGGAGATTTTGTGCAGCGAGTGAATATTCACGTAGAGCAAATCATCATCCCTGAAAATCAGACGAACAGCCTCCTGCATTTTGCCGGCCACATCTACTTTTTCCAAACCCGCAAAGCGCCCTACCCCATAATCCACATGGACTATGTAATCCCCCGGATGAAGTGCTTTCAGTTCTTTTATTGTCAGTGCTTTGGATTTACTGGCCTTATCCCGGGTCTTGTAGCGATGGAAACGCTCAAATAGCTGATGATCAGTAAAGCAGGCGATTTTGGATTGCCTGTCTTCAAAACCTTCCCGCAGACCCAATAGCATGGATTGAACCTGAAGTGTAGGATCCAATTCTCTGAATATCCCCAGCAACCTGTCAATTTGCTTGTCATTTTCCGCAGTCAGTATATTCACAAATCCTTTCTTTTCATTCTCAGAAAGCTGCGTAACTAATAAATCAAAATTCTTATTGAAAGAAGCCTGGGGCTGGGATTCCCATGTCGACTGTTTGGCATTTTTCAGGTAGAACTGCTTTCCAAATTCCACTCTGCTAAAGCTGGAAGAAAGTGAGGCAAAGTCAGCTCCTTTGTCAAATAAATCCCCTGGACTGAGGACTGTCTTGGTGTTATTGGTCTTTTGGACGATCTGATCAAAGGCCAGAGAAGCCTTGTGGAAGCACTCATCCATTACATCCAACGTCAGCTGATAATCTTTGATCCACACGATAGTCTGTGAAGGCAAAAATCCCAAAAATGACTGCCGAACCTCTTGCAAAAGCTTGGTCTGCACATTGGGAATCAAGGCTATTTGATCTACGCTGGCTATGGAAAGTTGTGTTTCCGGGTCAAACGTCCGAATGCTTTCTATTTCTTTTCCAAAAAGCTCAAGTCTGTAAGGATGCTCATTTGAGAAAGAAAAAACGTCCAATATCCCACCACGGATGGCAAACTGACCAGGTTCATAGACAAACTCTGTCCGCTCAAAATCATAGCTGGCCAATACTTCGGATACAAACTCCATGTCCACCTGCTCCCCTACTTTGGCCGAAAAAGTGTTTTCCTGCAGGGATCGCTTATTGATCACCCGCTCGTAAATGGCCTCAGGATAGGTAATGATTATGCGGGATTTGCCTTTCTCCTCCAGCACAAGATTGAGGATTTCCGATCTCATCAGGACATTGGCGTTGTCGATCTCCTCATACTGATAGGCCCGCTTGAAGCTGGATGGGAAGACCATGTGATCGGCTGTGTCCAGCAGGTTTTGAAGATCAGAATTAAGGTAAGCAGCCTCCTCTTTGTCCTGGGCCACGATGAGGTGAAATCCACCCTTAGCCTCAAAAAAAGCTGAAAACAAGACCATATCCAAACTCCCTGAGAGCCCCCTCAGCTGGTAAGTGAGCTTTTCGCCATGAGAGATATCATGTGCAAAAGTCTGAAAAATGGCGTCTGATTGATAAATGGAAAGAAAGTCCTTGCGATCCAAAAGCGTGTGGTTTTAGTACTTAGGTTGGTGGGGCAAAGTTAACGCTTTATGAATTCCAAATCCTGGTTCCTGCGGCTTTTCCCTGCTAATAAACACGGGAGAGGGGTAAGAGTTCAGGATGAATGTCTTGATATCAGAAAAGGTACCCCCTCAATTGTCGGAGGTCCTATTTCTCCGAATTGTATCTTTAGGGAAAAAACGCATAGGATCCCCTTCGGGTGGAAGTAGATCTTGATGAGTATAATAACTTTCCGTCCGAAGCTTCGCTCTATAGACAGTGAACACTACATCATAGATAAATCGTTTTGTTGAGCAAAAATCATCCGGAAGCAAAATATATACATCCTTCTCAGCTAAGTTAAGTGCCCCCCATTCTTCAAAACTCATTTCAGATGAGAACCTAACCCCTGAATTCAAAAGTTCAGCGTATATGATTTCTAATTTATCAGGGGGATTTAAATCTATATCGCCATTAAAGAGATGAACTGAAGCCAACGAATCCTTGCCCTCATGAGAATAAAATGGTGGAACACAACATACTTTATTAGTAGTTATGGAGAAGTACTGCTCGTCGATAGGCCTATGCTTCTCCCACTGTTGACAATCATCGATGACAACGAAAACCTTCTCTTTTTCTACTCTCGAAAACAAGGTAGAAACAAGAAGAAAAACCACTGCACTTATCGCTGAAACATTAGACATATAATCAACTTATTCGTAATCATTCTATTCCACCTGTTCTTATCCCAACCTCATATACTTCAAATTCATGTTCTGGATCAAGAGACCCTTTCACCAAATACTCATCTTCAAAAATAACATAATACTTGTCAAAATTAAGTTCAAACCAATCTCCATATTCCATCTCTGAATCAAACCAAACCTCCTTTTTCGCTAATTCCTTTTGATTAATTTTAAACTTAATTTCATCCAAGTCATGATATATATTAATAAAAAGATTTGGATCGTAAAAACCCTCTCTTTTATAAATAAAGCTTTCTATTGAATCTGTTGAACGATCTACAAATTCAGTATCTATATGATTACGATTATAGATCACGTAAAGCTCTTCCGTTAATTGACCTGACACCTCCTCATTGACATTAATTATTACGTCATTACTACAATAGAGAAATGAAACAAGCAATACTAAATAGAATCGAATCATAGGTTAGTAAGGGTTTTAGATATATCACTCATCATTTTGTAAAAGAACATTTACTTCATAAAGTGTAAATTGCTGATTTGATAGAAACCGATTTCCAGAGCAATAGTCTTTGGAAAGGAGGATAAAAATCTTATTTTCATCTTTTTTATAGGCTATCTGATCTACCAAAGCTTCGAAAGTCTTTAGGTCAGAGGTATATAAGGGGTCTCTTTGCTGTATTTCAGCAAAACCCATAATCATCGTGGATGACTTATCATTCGGATCTATATAATCATGTCCCACCAAAATCAATCGCCTATTATCTTTATAATCTAGCCTAATAAAAAAACCGCTCTGGATTCTCACCCCTCTCTACATACTTGGCAAGCTGACAATCATCCACGATCAACACTACATAATCAGAAGTAGGTGATTGAGGTAGAAACCACAGTGGTATAAGCAATATTAATTTCCACATGGTTATTTCACTAGATTATTCATCATGGGTCAATGCCACACGCACTTCATATAATGTAAATGATTGGTCAGACACAAAGCGCTTTCCTGAGCAGTAATCTCTTGGAATAAGAATAAATATCTTTTTCTTATCTCTTCTATATGCAAAATCCACCCAAGCATCAAAACTTTTTAAATCAGATGTATAGCTGGGGTTGCTTTCTAATATTTCAGAAAACTTCATGCTCATGGTGGAGAGTCTGTCTTCAGGATATACATAGGTATTACTGAGGGAAACTATTTTCCTATTATCATTATAATTTAAAGCAATAAGAACCTGCTCGGGAATATTCCCTGTCTCCATATGCCTAGCAAGTTGACAATCATCTACGATCAATACTAAATAATCAGAAGTAGGTAATTGAGGTAGAAACCAGAGCGGCATGAATAAAATTAATTTGCATATCATATCTGCACAGCTTTACACCTATATCGCAAGATCATTCTATCCCACCAGTACTTATTCCCACCTCATAAACATCAAACTCATGGTCTGGATCCAATGAACCTTTCACTAAGTACTCATCTTGAAAAATTATATAATAGTTTTCAAAGTTTAGGTTAAACCAATCGGCGTATTCCATCTCGGAATCAAACCACACTGTATCCTTATCTAAGTTTCTCCTACTAATTTTATTCCTCGTTTGATCTAAACTATGGAACACACTGATATACAAATTAAGATCATCAAAGCCCTCCCTTAAATATTGAAAACTTTCCTTTTCGGGGGTAGATCTATCAATGAACTCCGTATCCTCTTGAAATCGGTTAAATACAATATAAACTTCGTTTAATCGATGATCTGATACTTTCACACTTTCACCCACTTTCTTGTTTCTACTGAAACTACATGAGGAAATGAGTAAGGCAAGCAATAATATGGAAATTCGAGTCACAACTTATTTGATATTTTCCAAACATTACTCTTTAAGCTCTAGTCCAATCTTTACTTCATATAGCATAAATGATTGATTTGACACAAAACGCTTTCCGGAGCAATAGTCACTTGAGAGAAGAATAAATATCTTTCTTTTATTTATTGACAGTTTTGCCCATGATAATAGATCATTGACATCTGAAGTAAATATCGGATTACTCTGCAGTATTTCGGGATAGCTCATAGTCATGGTGGACGGCTTATCTTCAGGATATATATAGTTATGACCAAGAGTAACCAAACCTCTATCATCTTTATAATGCAGCGCAATAAAGAATCTTTTTGAATTTTCACCTCTCTCTACTGCTTCGGCAAGCTGGCAATCATTTATAATCAACACTACATAATCAGAAGTAGGTAATTGAGGTAGAAACCATAGCGGCATGAATAAAATTAATTTCCACATGGTTTTGTAGTGTTCTTGACACGAGATTACTCTATAATTTGTATTGCATGGATATTCACGCCATAAACTTCAACTTTGCTTCTATCAGAAAACCCTTTGTTTCTACATATATCCTTAGGATGTATGATATAAACATCTTCTCTAGAAGATTCTATCCTAACCCAATCCTGATAATTTAATTTGGAAGAATACAAAGGTGAAGAGTTTATAACACTTCCCCACGTGACAGTTTTTGATAAAATCACGTCTGGATCTAAGCTGCCATGGAATAAACTCACTTTTGCCAGTGTATCGCTATCATAAGGCGAGAAATAGTAAGGAGGTACACAGCAAACCTTTTCGTTTGAAAGGTAAAAAAAATCCGAATCCAATTTTGGATCACTATTTTCTTCCCAATTTGTGTAGTCATCAATAATGATATAAACACTTGTATCTACCTTACTAAGACTAACCGAAAATTGCATTAAAACAAAAACTATTGTCCACATGGCTTTGTCATTAATTCAATTGCATTTTTTATATCTCTATCAATATTTTCTATTGGGGAACCTCCAATTATACCGTTTGAAGCTGCTTTTTTTATTGCGTATGCTCGTGTTTCCTTTAATCCTTCCCAAAATAAGTTATTATAAAACGATTGAGGGATTTCAGACTTATTAAGGTACTTTTTAAATTTATTATAATCTTCTACAAATTGGTCCTTATGAAGATCCATAAGAGCTTTACCCATTAAAGATGAAAGATTATCTGCCATATAATTATGGTGGGAATTATTCTCTCCTATGAAAGTCTTAACGTACAAGTCAAAATTCTTTCCAAAGTCCTTATCCAAATTCGTAATGCCCTTAGAAGAAAGTGCAGCCATGATCTCGGCGTGAACTAGTTCATGAATAACAGTCTTTGCTACCATAAGATCACTTCGTCCTAATAAATTATTTCTATTAATTGTAATTGTTATTATTGAACCTGACTTCTGTGCTTGTCCATTGATATTCACAGGCAAGGTCCCCAGCTTCAACACAGAATTTCTTGTCAAATCCCCTGTCTTCACAAAAGTAGCAATACCCCGTACAAAATCCGACATTTGAAGTTTTCCCATTATGCAGTTTACCCTAGGATGTTTTTGAACGGTGAAATCAATCTCTATTTTAAGGTTTGGAGCCGGAACGGCAGGTGGAGTATAAGGTGTGCCCCCTGGGCCAGATCCACCCCCTCCACCACCACTGGTTCCTCCACCATAATACCCTCCACTGCCTCCGCCGCCTACATCCTGCCAGCCACAATCCCTGGACATAGTGGAACTTAGCTTAGTCACAGATGTCTGTCCTCCGGCTGATGTGACTTGATACCAATCGTAGATGGTCTCGGTACAGACAAATGCATAGGCAAAACCTTCACTTCCCCTAGTCTTTGCACCTGCGACCGGCATAGAAAATTCTCTGGTGGATACCCTCACCCCCTGATCAATACGGAATCCTATCAGGTTCCTTTTCGAAAAATGGTAGGATCAATTCCTGGGATTCGGTTCGGAAGTTGACTTGTTAAAACCTCTATTAATTTCTGAATTGAATGGTTAAAATCCAATATTTTCGAATAAAATTTATGTTTTTTAACTCATCTGTAAAAATTATGAAGTAAACCAACTTCTTGTTTTCTTCACCCATCTCCTTCCACCACATTTCCTTATCTTTGACCCCCGATCATTAAATCAAAACAATCCCTCCCCGATACTGAAGAGGGTGTTGACATAGAAATCCATGAGTAGAGAAGTTCGAGTAAGATTCGCTCCGTCACCCACGGGGCCTTTACATATAGGCGGTGTACGCACAGCGCTTTACAATTACCTTTTTGCCCGAAAAATGGGCGGAAAATTCCTTTTAAGAATAGAGGATACGGATCAAACCCGTTTTGTGCCGGGCGCAGAGGAGTATATTAAGGAATCCTTGGAGTGGCTGGGTATTTCTCCGGACGAGAGCCCCTGGAACCCGGGTGATTGTGCCCCTTACAGACAGTCTGAGCGCAAGGCCAGCTACATGCAGTATGCACTGGATCTGGTGGAAGCCGGGCATGCTTATTATGCTTTTGATACTTCTGAGGAACTGGAAGCCATGCGTGTGCGGCTGACGGCAGCACGTGTAGTCCAGCCACAATACAATAGTATCACCAGAACGCAGATGAAAAACTCGCTGACCCTTCCAGAAGATGAAGTGAAGGCAAGACTGGAATCTGGTGAGCCCTATGTGATCCGGGTGAAGATTCCGCGCAAGGAAGAGGTTCGTCTCAATGACATGATCCGTGGCTGGGTGATGGTCCACTCCTCTACACTGGATGATAAGGTACTGATGAAGTCCGATGGCATGCCTACCTATCACTTGGCAAATATCGTAGATGACCACTTGATGAACATCACCCACGTGATCCGTGGAGAGGAATGGCTTCCTTCGGCACCTTTACATGTATTGCTATACAAGTTCTTTGGCTGGGAAGATACCATGCCTGAATTTGCGCATTTACCTCTATTGCTTAAACCAGACGGAAACGGAAAGCTTTCCAAGCGTGACGGTGACAAATTGGGATTTCCGGTATTCCCGTTGGACTGGGCAAATGCTGAAAATGGCGAAACAGCGGCCGGATTCCGTGAGCAAGGCTATTTACCGGATGCATTTTTGAATTTCTTGGCATTCCTGGGTTGGAACCCTGGAGATGACCGGGAGATATTCTCTTTGGAGGAATTGATCCAAGCCTTCTCTGTAGAGCGGATCGGAAAAGCAGGAACCAAGTTTGATATTGCAAAAGCGAAATGGTTCAATGAGCAATACCTGCGTAGAAAATCAACTGCTGAACTTGCTACCTATGTGATCGCTGATGCAGCTGCAGAAAATGTAACTATCTTACCTGAAACAGCGGAGGCTATTGCTGCCTTAATGAAAGATCGGGTCATTTTCCCGGCCGAAATATGGCAGGGTGCCAAGTTTATGGTCATTGCTCCTAAAGAATTTGATCAGGATATAGCCTCCAAAAAATGGAACCCTGATGCAGTAACCCTCCTGACTGCTTATGCGGAAAACCTGGAAGCATTCAATGGAACCTTATTTGACGCAGATACTGCCAAGAATATGCTAGGAGAAGCCGCAGAGGCAAAAGAAATCAAGTTGGGCAAAGCCATGCAGGCAGTTCGCCTGGCGGTAACCGGTGTAGGTGCCGGACCGGATTTGATGCGGATTTTTGCTATTTTAGGTTCGGAAGAAGTAGCCAAACGCATCCGTTTTGCGTTAGCAACGTTGGAAGTAATAGGCTAATAACTTACGCTATGACTAAAAAGAAAAAGAAAAACGAAGACCCTAAAGTCCACGAAGATCTTAGTGGATTCAAAATGGACATCAATTCCTTTGGCGAGATCTCTTCTTCCTTTTCTATTGATAAAATCAACGAGTTTCTCAATAAAAATGTAGAAGATAAAAAACTCAAGGACAGGGATGATCTCAAACCTGAAGATAAAGGCAAAAAGTCCTAACCCTGAAAGTTTTACTAACTCGCCTAAGAGCTCCCAAGTGGAGCTCTTAATCATTACACAGCCCCAATTGGCCGGCAAAGCTTCTGAGAAATTATCAAATATCACCTGACAAAATCGATAAATACTTACTTTTGGATATGAACAGAATTTTGCTTTCGGGCATTTTCATTTTGGTGTCTCTGTCCGCACTTGCTCAGACCAGTGTGGGGATCAGAGGCGGCTATTCCACTTCTACCTATTCTTACCGTCCTACCCCCAGCACCCGGGCCACTTCTGTTGATGGCATAGACGCTACGACTTTCGCTCTGGTTTTTGAGCATTTCAATGCTAAAAATGCCGGAATAGAGGTCAACCTACAATTGCTCAGAATGGGTTTTGCCCAGAGTGAAGAGGGCTCCGAACCTCTCAGAACCAACGAGACCCAGTTTGACTACCTGAAAATCCCCATGCTATCCAGCTTTTTCTTGGGGAGATCTGGAAGATTCCAGATCAAACTAGGCCCTCATCTGGGTTATCTACTCCAAGCCAAGGATATTACGCGTGAATACTCAGATACCACACCACCGGAAATCCCTACCTATGGCGGCTCTGAGGACAAGCCACGAAAAATCATGTATGGTCTCACCGCAGGAGCGGGAATCTCAAAACTTTTCGGCAAAAGCACGGTAGCCGGAGAAGTGCGGTTCTCATATGACTTCACCAATCCAGAAGGGCAAGAACGCATTTTTGACATGAGCTCGACTAATTTAGAATTCACCTTAGCATATCTTTTTAGAATTAAAGAATCCAAGAGTTCAAAAGTTGTAAAGTAAAGAAGTGGTAAGGTTTGTAAACTTTCCAACCTTACCACTTTAAAACTTTTTAAACTCCTTTGTCATATATTGGATTCATTCTCCGACTAAAGGATGTAAATGAATCGCAGCCAGCTTGACCATATCCTTAAAGCCCACCACCGGGATGCATACCTCTGGGCCAGGCAATGTTGCTCTTTTGAGGATGAACTGGCAAAGGATGTGCTGCAGCAAGTGTACCTGAAGATATTGGAAGGTCAGGCCAGACTCAAAGATGCGACGAAGGCGAAAACCTGGCTCTTCTCTATCATCAGATATACGGCGATCGACGAACTGCGAAGATCAGGGAAAACGGTACCGCTGACTGAATCCTATGATCCTGAAGAGATTCATGAAGAAATTGATGCGACGGACTATGAGGGGTTGATCAAGCGTCTTCCAGAGATGCAACGGGAAGTGATCCTAATGGTGTTTTATCACCAGATGACCATAGCCCAAAGTGCCGAAATCCTTCAGATCGGCCTAGGGACCGCAAGAACACATTATGGTCGCGGGAAAAAGAAACTCAAAGAACTAATCACGAAGGTTCAAATCCAAGAGGAATATGGAAAATAACGAACAATTAGAGCGGTTTTTTGACCAGATGAAAAAGCAGGATGAGCACCTAGAAATCCCAGCTTTTCCTGAAGTCAAAACACGGAAGTTTGGATTTTGGATTCCAGCAGGGATTGCTGCATCCATGATCTTTGCATTTCTATTTATCCAAAAGGCAACACCTGTCGAAAGACCTGCCCCTGAAGTTGTGATTATTACCCTTCATGAAGATGAGAACCATAATCAACATTTCACCATTGAAGAGAGCACATTCCTTGATACATGGGAGTCGCCCACTGCTTCTTTATTGACAGAATATTAAACCGAAATTCATCATGAAATACATCCTTATTCTCTTTTTGGCTCTCAGCGCCACCGTTGCCAACGGACAACTGGTAACTACTGTGGGCCAGAATCAAGATCTTTTCCAAAAGAACCTCTATTCCGCAGATAGGGTAATGGAACTCAGAAACGAACTTGATCTCAGTGAGGCTCAAGCCACTAAAATCAAGAAAATCCACAGTGAAAACGCAGGTAAATTCAGTACCATGAAGTGGGACCTGGATGATGAGACCAAAAAGCTTAAAGCACTGCTGGATCAATCAAAAATTGATGAGGTGGCAGTTCAAAAGCAAATGGACAAAGTGCTGGCACTGGAGAACTCCCTGAAAAAACAACAGCTGAGCACCATGGTGTCCATCAAAAATGAACTTAATACGGAGCAGCAGGAGATTCTGCAAGCTCAACGGGTGCAAACGGTAAATGGTGTAAATATTTCCGGCTATGGAGTAAAATCACTGAGCCCTACAGGGACTGTGACAGGCTATCCGAATGTACGGGTAGCAAAAGGAGGCTCCTTTCCTAATACGAAAGTAGCTGTGCAAGTAGTCGGTACAGGTCAAGAAAATGCTCCATTATATATGATTGAAAGCACAGATGGCATCAAACAAGTGGAGGGATTACAGGACATTAACCCAGATGACATCGAAAGTATCAATGTGTTGAAAGACGATTCTGCTGTCAAAAAATATGGAGAAAAAGGCAAAAATGGCGTAATTATCGTCAAGCTCAAAGGGGCTAAAAAGTAACAGCAATGGTTTTATATATGAAAAAAGGAGTCTGGTTTTCGGACTCCTTTTGATGTTTATATCCGGTTCAGTAACTTGGCTGAATGATGAGTACCTTCAATAAAGACAACTTCCTTCTCAACACTATAAACGATTCTACAATTTCCTTCAGGCAACTCACGAATGGATTGATCTGAGAATTCAGAACACCCCTGCAAGGTAAGGGCTGAACTTAGAGTTGCTCTGCTTTTTTAATGATTTTTGCAATATGTCTTTTAGTAATTATTCTAAACTCCCTGCTTGCTAGAAAGTTATCTAATCCAAAAACCGCCAACTTGCCTTATGGTCTTTTTTCAATGCCTGACCTGTGACCTTTGCCCTAAGTATTTCCACAGGCATAGCGTTCTGACTCATGACCAGATCGTGATATTCTTTCTCGGACATCTTTCCAGAATTCACCACCTCATCCCTTAACGCATAGAATTCCAAGGCACCGATCATATAGGCTATTTGATACAGAGGCCCATATCCGCCCTCAAAAGACCTCCGCACCTCAGCTTCAGCATTGGCACGTTCGTGACCTACCTTATCCACCAATAGATCAATACATTCTTGTGGTGTCATCTTTTCCAAATGGTAATTAAGAGAGAAGATGATGCGTGCACAGCGGTGCATCCTCCAGAACAGCATCCCCACCTTGTCTTTTGCATCTCTTGGAAAATCCTTGTCCCAAAGTATAAACTCCCAGTACAGCGCCCAGCCCTCTGTCCAAAAGGGAGTTCCAAACATACGTCTGTGAGTCATGTTTCGCTGGTTCATGAACTGCTGTAGATGATGCCCCGGTATCAGCTCATGGTGAACAGTCGCCCGTGAAAAATGCGGATTGTTTCCACGCATACTCATCATCTTATCCTCATGGCTCATTTCGGAGGTGGGGTAAGAAATCTGTATGGATTCTCCACCCAAGAAAAATGGACTTACCCGCTGGCGTTCAGCCGAGATCATGACCGTCCGCCAGGACTCTTTTGCCAGATGAGGTACCGTGATCAGATCATTTGATTCTACATAGTCAGTAGCCTCTTCCGCCAACCGGATCACTTCTGCAGGCCACTCGCCCGCCGGGAGATAGGATTCTTTTACCATTTCCAAAGCCGCTTTCCAATCGTCCCCAAACCCCAATTCATTGGATGCTTTGAGCATCTCCTTCTCGCACCAGGCAAATTGCTTCTCCGCCTCAGCGATCAGTTCCTCTGGACTGTAGGCGATCATTTCGAAGGCTAACTGCTTCTCCAATGCTCCCCTACCTATAGGCCTTCCAATAATCCCGCTGCCGTCATCTTTCACTGAATTGGTATAATGCTCCCGCAAAGCTTTGGCATAAGACATCATGCTTTCGTCAAGCTTTTTCCAAGGCTCGGGCATCCACCAGGTAAACATGGGGTCATAGTCGAAATAATAGCCATAAGCTTCCCCAGTGACCTTGGACATGGATTCCACTGCACGAGCGGCAAGATCAGCTTTCTGCCAACTGTTGTATTTTGGAGTGGAAGACAGATTTTTAAGTTGAGCATTTACCTGCTTTGCCACTTCATTCCATAAAGCAGCCAGCTGCTGAGGATCTGGCTTTCTAGCTCTGCGCCTACCTTGATAAAACTCCTCCAGAGGTTTTGCAAAAGCCAGTACACCAGCTATTTCATCAAAGGAAGCCTTTTCTATATCCAACTCAGCCAGTCCTTTTTCCAAGTAATTCCGGAAAAGCACATAGTCTATTTTGCCATCCTCGGAGAGAAAATCGTAATCAAGCTTATCCAGACTGGTCAGGTATCCTCGGTTTAACCTTTCAATTCTCGAAAAATACTCCTCAGAATATGGATTGGAATATAGTCTTCTCAAAGCACCGAAATCGGCCTGATAGGTCTGGATAGTCTGAACTAGCTCTGTGGCAAAAAGCTGCTGGACGGTAAAAAGAATCAAAAACAAAAGGAATGGTCTTTTCATAAAACGGCGTGGGTCTGAACGTGGAACTTAAGCCATAATAGCCATTCTCTGGAAAACTTTCACTAAGATATCTATGAAGCAGTGCAAATTTATTGTGTATGGTTTCAGCACCACATAGAAAAAGGCCACCTCATAGGAAGTGGCCTTTTCTCATAACAAAACCCCATATTTTATCTTTTCTTCCTCAACAGCGCAACTAAAATCAAAATAAATACAGCTCCCCCTACAACCCATACCCAAGGTTGCTCATACCATTCAGGTTTTCCAAGGTCAATGTCGATATCCAAACCTCCATCCTGAGCATAAACCCCTACTGTGGAAATCAGCGATAATAACACTAACACTACTCGCTCCGAGTACTTTCTCAATTGATTTTTCATGATCCTATCGTTTATGATTTTTATTTGAACCTAATATTATAAGTCGCAGCAACTCCAATTGACTGGATATCCATGGCATTGTCTGAGCCAAACACTTGATTGTAAAAAGCGAAAATATTCCAGTCATAATTGTGATATCCAACTTGCGGACGGATATATAATCCTCCATCACCACCTACATCACCCGTCAAAAACGTGTATCCGACATCAGTTCCCACGAAGATTCCTGAGGGCTGCGGATAGTATCTAAACATAAGCCCTAAAGGTATTGCCCCAAAATTCTGAGTTCCTGGCATATCTGATTTTTTAAAATAGTTGGTATATCCAGATACCACACCAAGCCCGAAATTGTCTGTTCTCATGAATTGGCCTGCAACGTCCAACCCCAAAGCAAATGAAGAATAATCACCTATATCCCCTACGGGCACTCCCAAGTTCAGACCTAGCTTCAGCCAGGAATTATCTTCACTGATTTCTTCTAAATTACGGGTAGGCTGTGTCTGTGCATAAGCCGCACAAGCAAATGCCATTAAAATAAGTGATGCTAGTAATTTTTTCATAGCTGATTTGTTTTCCGGCTATGAGCCCAAACCCGATGCCTGAATACAAATCACCCATGTTGAACCTATATAATAACTCACTTAGATGCCTGTATGCATTTAGTTTAGGGATATTCCAACCCTAAGTTGAGATACAAATTCAGATAGACTTTAAGCGGGAAACACCCGATTTCGGGGATATATATGCCCAGTTAGCTTATGAAACATTAACTATTCTAACCTTCGCCAATCTTTAGGGGTCATATCCGTAAGATTTTTAAATGTTTTGTTGAAATGAGAAAGCGTCTGAAATCCTACCTGATAAGAAACCTGAGCTATACTCAAATCCGTCTCTAAGAGCAATTTTTTAGCCTCAGTGACCCTAAGCTGCTGGACGTATTGTGTCAAGGTCTTCCGTGTGCGTAATTTAAAAAACCTACAGAAAGCCTCTTTACTCATGTTGGCCTGATCTGCAACTTCCTCCAATGTAATTTGCCTTCCACTGTTTTCTAAGATAAATCTCATTACCTGATCCATTCTCCGCCCATCCCGCTCAGTCATCATACGCGGTACAGGAACCTTGTTCAACAGGGTTATATCTGCGGAATTGAAATCCAAAAGAGACAAAATATGAAAGCATTCCCGCAGTCGGGCGATACCGGAAAATTCTCCGAAACACGACATTACCCTTGCAATTTCTTTCCTTACTCGCCCCGTAATTTCATAGCAACCTATGATTTTATCTTTTAATTGGGCAAGTTCCTGAAAGTCTTCAACTTCCAAAAAAGCCTTCCTCATTGCCTTAAAATCGAAAAAAATCGTGTTTCCGGCGATTCTAAGCTCACTTTCTTCCTGATAATAATCCACGTCACTGCGGAACACATGCGGAATACTCTCTGGCAATAAATACAGGTCTCCCGCATCAAACCGCCCCACATAGTCCCCTACCAGAAGTTGCCCCCTTCCTTCCAAAATAAGCGTCAGTTGAGCCTGCGGATGCTGATGGAGGCTGTCATAAAAGTGCTTTCCTCGATCCTCTTGAAATTGAATGAACGATTTCTCAGACTTTGGAATTTGAAATGCAATTACTTTACTCATAGATGCAATTGGCTTGAATTGTTAAAATAAATGAATTCCATTGATTTTTTGATCAAAATAGAGTCATTATTTACTAAAGAACAACTTTAATACTGATGAAGCATCAACTAATTTTGAAGAAAAAAATCGCTATGAACTGGAAAGGTGTATTCCCTGCTGTAACGACTAAATTCCATGCTGACGGAAGTTTGGACATGGAACTGTTTTTCAAAAACATTGACTTCCAACTGGAATCCGGAGTACATGGGATTATCCTTGGCGGCACGCTAGGCGAAAGCTCTGTACTATCTCAGGAAGAAAAAATCAAACTTACGAGAGAAACCGTTAAGTACCTGAATGGGAAAATCCCGGTGATTCTAAATATTGCCGAGGGTGCTACCCAAGACGCTCTTTTCTGGGCAGCAAAAGCCAAAGAGCTTGGAGCTTCAGGCTTGATGATCCTACCTCCCATGCGATATGCCGCAGACGCCAGAGAGGTGGTGACATATTTCAAAACTGTAGCAAACAGCACTGATCTTCCGATTATGATCTATAATAATCCGGTTGACTATAAAACCCTGGTGACTATTGATATGTTTGCTGAGTTGGCTGAATGTAAGAATATCCAGGCGATCAAGGAATCTACCCGTGACATTTCCAATGTGACGAGGATGAGAAACAGGTTCGGAGACCGCTTTAAATTGCTATGTGGGGTAGATACTCTGGCGATGGAGGAGTTGGTGATGGGCGCTGATGGCTGGGTAGCCGGATTGGTCTGCGCTTTTCCCAAGGAAACGGTTACAATCTTCAACCTGGTGAATGAAGGGAAATATGAAGAAGCCAGAAAAATCTATCGTTGGTTCCTCCCTCTCTTGGAACTGGATATACATCCTAAGCTAGTCCAATACATCAAACTTGCCGAACAGCACTGCGGCATAGGTAGCGAACACGTAAGAGCCCCAAGACTTACCTTGGTCGGAGAAGAGCGTGAGCGTATTGAAAAAATCATTACAGAGGGGATTTCCAAGAGGCCACAGCTATAAAGTATGGTGAAAATGGCATCGGTCTTGTGCCTTTTTCCTATCTTCAAGTCAAACCTTTTAAACTCATAATACCTATGATCGATCAACTATTCGATGCAGCCTCGAAGGCGTTCATCCAGTACAAAAATTATCCTTCAGATCTGAAAGCAGACTTCTTGGAAAAAATAGCTGAGATACTGGAGGCAAGTCGAGCCCAAATTGTACCTGTCGCAGTGGAAGAATCCAATCTTCCAGAAGGCAGAATCAATGGTGAACTTGGAAGAACTACCGGGCAAATCAAACTTTTCGCAAACATGGTGAGAGAAGGAAGCTGGCTGGAAGCTACAATAGATCCAGGAGATCGGAATCGCGAGCCATTGCCTAAACCTGACATCCGCAGAATGCTGACTCCTATCGGCCCTGTAGTGGTATTTGGCGCAAGTAATTTCCCGCTTGCCTTTTCCACTGCCGGTGGCGATACTATTTCAGCCCTTGCAGCAGGTTGTCCCGTAGTGTATAAAGGTCATCCAGCACATCCATTAACCTCCAAGTTAGTAGCAGATTGTATCCATAAAGCCGTTATCAGTTCCCAATTACCGGATGGTGTTTTTATTCATGTAGAAGGCGGTATAGAAGTCGGACAGGCACTCGTACAGCATCCTGCGGCAAAAGCCGTGGCATTTACGGGTTCATTCAATGGTGGCAAAGCTTTATTTGATTTAGCCAGTAAAAGAGAAGAGCCTATACCTGTATATGCTGAAATGGGTTCTGTAAATCCTGTTTTCACTTTTCCCGATAAATTGGAAAGCGAACTTATTCCTCTGGCCCAGTCGTATGTCAACTCACTCACGCTTGGTTCCGGGCAGTTCTGCACGAATCCAGGTTTGATATTCGTTCCCAAAGAGCATGCGGCAGCCTTTGAAACGGCCATTGCTGATACAGTGAAAGACATCGCGGGCTCGCCCATGCTTCACCCAGGTATCGCAAAGGCTTACTATGAAGCCATAGAATATTACCAATCCCGTAATGAGCTCAAATGGATCAAGGTAGCAGAGCCTAAGCACCTGATCAACGGAAGCCCGGCTTTGGCAGAAATCAAAGCATCTGATTGGCTTGCAGACGATGTGTTCCAACAAGAAGTTTTTGGGGCATTTGCTCTGATGGTAGTATATGATTCGCAGGAACAACTCCTAGAAGTAGCTCAGAAACTTCATGGTCAACTGACCATCACCGTTTGGGGAAATATTCCTGAGTTAAAGCAAAATACTGCTTTGATTAGCCTCCTGGAAGAAAAGTGCGGCAGATTACTATTTGCCGGAGTCCCTACCGGAGTAGAAGTAGGGTATGCCATGCAGCACGGAGGACCATACCCATCTACAACCGATTCTAGAAGCACCTCCGTCGGCGCATCAGCTATCAAACGCTTTGCCCGTCCGATTGCCTTTCAGGATATGCCGGCAGATTTACTTCCTGACGAATTAAAGGATGAAAACCCACTCGGAATAGTGCGACAGGTGAATGGAAAATACACAACAGAGAAGATTTAGTAATTGACGAATTTCGAATTACGAGGATTTGAGGGACTTCAATCCTCCTTAGTCAAGCATTGGTCACGGGTATATACACCTTATAAGGTTTACTAAACTGAACTTAATTTTCCAATATTTCAATCCGCCACGGCGGACAGGTAATTCCAATTCTAAATTAGTTCATGTCAACACGACACACTTTCTCCTGCATCGATGCCCACACCTGTGGCAATCCGGTGCGGGTAGTTTCTGGCGGGGTTCCTTTTTTGCGAGGAGCCAATATGCTGGAAAAGCGACAATATTTCTTGGAGAATTATGACTGGATCCGCACCGGGTTGATGTTTGAGCCGCGAGGCCACGATATGATGTCCGGTTCCATGCTGTTCCCTCCACACAATCCTGAGAATGATGTAGCTGTACTCTTTATTGAGACTAGCGGATGCCTTGCCATGTGCGGTCACGGTACGATCGGCACGGTGACCATCGCCATCGAGGAAGGACTGATCTATCCGAAAACTCCCGGGCAACTTCGACTGGAAACGCCTGCAGGATTGGTACTGGTAGAATACGAGCAGGAAGGCAAAAAAGTGAAATCCGTCAAACTGACAAATGTGAAAAGCTTTTTGGCGGCTGAAGGATTAGAAATTGAGTCGGATGATTTGGGAAAATTGAGGGTGGACGTAGCTTATGGTGGTAATTTTTATTGCATCATAGACCCACAGGACAATTTCCCGGGATTGGAAAATTATAAAGCCGAGCAATTGATTTCTATGGCTCGCTCACTTCGGAAGAAAATGAATGAGAAGTATGACTTTGTCCATCCAGAGCACCCGGAGATCAAAGGCTTATCCCACATACTCTGGACGGGAAAAACACTTGATCCTATGAGCACTGCGCGCAATGCCGTTTTCTATGGTGATAAAGCTATTGACCGCTCTCCGTGTGGCACAGGTACATCTGCAAGATTGGCTCAATGGTACGCCAAAGGGCTTTTGAAACCTGGAGAAGATTTCATCCATGAAAGTTTTATAGGCTCCAAATTCATAGGGAGAATAGAAGAAGAAACAGAAATCGCCGGAAAACCGGCCATTATCCCCAGCATAGAAGGCTGGGCAAAAGTATATGGATATAATACAATTATCCTAGATGACGATGATCCCTATGTACATGGATTCCAAGTAATATAAGATCCAAGAGAAGAGAGCCAGGAACCAAGATTGGTTGTGCTCAAGTCTTGGTTCTTGATTCTAATATCTTGATTCTAAATATGAAACCAACAATCATCATCGGCGGAGGCATCGTAGGGCTATTCACTGCCTATTTCCTTCAAAAAGAAGGAATTGAAGTTCACATAATCGATCAGGGAGATATGCAGGTAAACTGCTCTACTGGCAATGCCGGTATGATCGTCCCAAGTCATATCATCCCGCTGGCTGCGCCAGGCATGATCAGTAAGGGAATCTCTTGGATGTTTTCTTCCAAAAGCCCCTTCTACATACATCCTCGGCTGGATGCCAAGCTTTTGAAATGGTGTTATCAATTTTACAAATCTGCCAATCCTGCACATGTAGAACGAAGCGTTCCGGTATTGAAAAACCTGAGCTTGATGAGCAAGACACTATATCAGGAATTCCGCGACGAGCATCCTGATTCTAGGATAGGCCTGCAGGAGAAGGGATTGATGATGATTTATCAGACTGAAGCCATAGAAAAAGAAGAAGTCGAATTTGCACATCTTGCCAATGCAAATGGCTTACAGGCAGATATTTTGACTCCCGAAGACATACGCAAATTCGAGCCGAATCTGGAAGTAAAAGCCCGGGGTGCAGTCCGTTTTCCCGGCGATGCCCACCTGGATCCTGGCAAATTATATGGATTCTTGAAAAGCTACTTACTAGAAAAAGGAGTGAAATTTCTTTCTAAAACAGAAGTTCTCGGATTTGAAAAATCAGGTTTATCGGTAAAAGCAATAGTGACCGACAAGGGTAAAATCGAAGCGGAAAAAATCATCCTATGTGGAGGATCTTGGACAGGTGAACTCACTAACATGCTCAACTTTAAACTCCCAATGATGGGTGGTAAAGGGTATTCATTTTTGCAGGAAAACAAACCTGAAATAGCACAAGCTTCGATCTTGACCGAAATGAAAGTGGCTGTGAGTCCTTATGGCGAGCAAGTCCGCTTTGGAGGAACAATGGAAATCGCCGGCACCAATCAAAAAATCAACCTCAATCGGGTAAAGGGAATTTTTGAATCCATTAATCGATACTATCCCTCATTTGAAGCAAAATTCCCGGAGGAAAATAAAATCTGGAAAGGCCTCAGGCCCTGTTCACCGGACGGTCTTCCCTATATTGGCTTTGCTCCGGGATATTCTAATGTCCTGGTCAACAGTGGACATTCCATGATGGGCATCAGCCTGGCACCTGCATCAGGTAAAATCATCAGTGAACTGCATCAGCAAAAGGACACTACTTTGGAGCTGAAAGGTTTTGAAGTTGGCCGGTACATGTAGGTCAGTTGAGGTTTGTAAGACCTCGATGCGCTTTATCGAATTTTTTTCGGCAATTTCTGTAAATTGCTGTTATGGAATCCGAAGATAAAAACCTTGTAAAAGAGCCGTTTACTGAATATGGCACGTATTCCTATGCGGATTATCTGACCTGGGAGATCGACGAAATGGTCGAGCTCATCAAAGGAAAAGTGTTTCGGTCTGCCGCCGCGACTCCTAGAAGAAAGCATCAGGAAGTGGCAGGGTTGCTGCATTCACGGCTTTTGGTTCATTGGGAAGGAAAAAAATGTAAAGTATATATCGCTCCATTTGACGTACGACTGCCTGTTAACTCCAAAAGGAACGAGGATATTTTCACGGTGGTTCAGCCGGATATCTGTATGGTTTGTGATCTGTCAAAACTGGATGATGCTGGATGTGTGGGAGCACCGGATTTGATCGTAGAGGTGCTTTCTCCGGGAAACAACAAGAAAGAGCTAAGGAACAAATATGAAGTATATGAGGAATCCGGAGTACAAGAGTATTGGATCATTCATCCTTCTGAGGAAACCTTGATTATCTATCGTCTGATCGATGGTAAGTATCAGCCTTCCCGGCTTTTTTCCCATGGTGATATCATTACATCAGAATGTATCCCCGGTTTTAAACTGGATCTTGAGGAGTTTTTTGGGAAGATAGACTGATTTCATGCAATGGCTTATTTGTATTTAAAGACATAAAAAAATCCTGCTTCCGGAGAAGCAGGATACTTTGTTAACAATGGAAAACAATCTCAATCAAGTCGTATAAACAGAATTGAACATCACGTAATCCGTGGTCAGGTCCGATCCCCAACCTACGCCTTCTTCCTCTCCGGTGTTCAATTCCAGCAGCACCTTGATATGGGATTCGCGAAGGAGTTTTTTCATATAAGATTTTTCAAAATCCAAGGGATTGCCTTTGTCCAGCACCTGAACCAGGTGATTTTGATCGCCTATGTATAAATTCACCTTCCTATAATTAAATGGCACTCCGGCATTTCCCGCCGCCGCAATGATTCTTCCCCAGTTGGGATCACGTCCGAACATGGCAGTTTTCACCAAAGTAGAATCCGAGATGGCACGTACGAAAGTCCGGGCAATAGCCTCTGTTCTGGCTTTTGTAACTTTATATTCTATGAATTTAGAAGCACCTTCACCGTCGGAAACGATCAGTTTGGCCAAGTGGGTGAGGATTTGCAATAATTTTTCCTGAAACACGGCATAGCCCGGATCTTCCTTGCTGTTCACTTTTCTATTACCGGCAAGGCCATTTGCCAACACGGCCACCATGTCATTGGTAGAGGTATCACCATCCACCGTGATCATATTAAATGAGCGATCTACACAGTAACTCACCGCTTCCTGCAGGAGTTTCTCGTCTATATTAAAATCCGTCACCACAAATGCCAGCATGGTTGCCATATTGGGATGGATCATTCCCGAACCTTTCGCTACTCCACCCATATTTATTTTCGCACCATCGTGCTCAAATTCCACAAATCCTTCCTTGGCAAAAGTATCTGTCGTCAAGATAGCATTGGCCACAAAAGAGCCAGCTTTGAGTTCATCACTTAACTTAGGGATGTTCACTTTGAGCCCCTCCACTACGTCATCAGTAGGAAACTCCACCCCAATAATACCGGTAGAAGCCACGATCACATCCTCTTCAGAAATCCCCAGCATCTCAGCTGTGGTACGCACCATCGCTTCGGCACCCTCTTTACCCTGGTCACCGGTACAGGCATTTGCATTTCCAGCATTACAGATGATGACTTGGGCTCTGTTATTTGCCAGGTTCTTTTCAGTGATTTTGATAGGCTCGGCGCGCACTTTATTCTGGGTCAGGGTTCCGGCAGCAGCAGCAGGAACTTCCGAATAGATAATGGCCAAATCCCTTTTCATGGATTTCACACCAGTATGCGCACCCCAGCATTTGATGCCGCGTACGTTAGTAATATTTTGTATCATCTTTTTTAAATTATGATTTTATAAATCCTCTTTTTTGCCAAAAAACTAACTATTCATAGAATCAGCTCAACTCTAGCATGTAGGCGACTTCGGTCACCCGTCTTCGATCTTCTGACTTCTTAGGGTTTTAATGGCACTTGGTTCAAGCCTTGCGATTCATTTAGCCCAAACATCAAATTCATATTGTGGACTGCCTGACTGGCAGCACCTTTTAGCAGGTTGTCGATCACAGAGATCACGATCACCCGTTGCGTTCTCTCATCCCAAACGGGGAAAACATCGCAAAAATGACTTCCACGAACATCTTTGATGCCGGGAACCTGATTTCTCAATCGAACAAAAGGTTTATCCTCATAAAAATCCCGGTAGATGTTCGTCAACTTCTCTTGATTCATGTCTTGGGTGACCTTGGCATAAGCAGTCACCAATATCCCTCTGTCCACTGGAAGCAGGTGAGGAGTAAACTGAATTGCTGTTTGGTCTCCTGCCAAAACCCCCAGCTGCTCCTCTATCTCAATCGTATGTCGGTGACCTGCGATCCCATACGCTTTGAAATTCTCATTTACATTGGAAAAATGCGTGGTGGCGTTAGCCTTGATACCGGCTCCCGTGAGACCTGACTTGGCGTCTATGATCAGTGAGTTCTTTTCCACCAATTGCTTTGCAAAAAGTGGAGCCATGCTTAGGATAGAGGCTGTCGGGTAGCACCCCGGATTTGCGACCAGACTTGCATCTTTTATCATCTCTGCAAAAAGCTCGGGTAAACCGTAAACAGCCGTTTCAAATCCCTCTGGGTACGAATGTTTTTTGTCATACCACTCTTCATAAACTTCCTTGGAAGAAAGTCTAAAATCCCCTGAAAGGTCGATTATTTTCGCTCCACTGTCTTTCCATTTAGCCACAAAATCCATGGAAACACCATGAGGTAATGCAAGGAAAATCACGTTCAACTTCTTACCTCCAACTTCTTCCGCACTTACCAGTGGAATGTCCAATCTATCGAAAAACTGCGGGTGTAAGTCTGAAAAAGGCTTCCCTATATGCGTTTCTGAAGTGATCATTTCTATACTTACTCCCTCATGACCCAGAAGTAATCTTGCCAATTCTGAACCTGTAAACCCAGAAGCTCCTACTATGGCTACTTTTAATTTCTGTATTTTCATCTTAAGCGGGGATTTTGGTTTCGGAAAGGATCTCATCAAACTTCCTGAGGAAAATATTCAGCTCATCTCTGCTGATATTCAGTGCTGGAACCAATCTTAGAATATTTCCTGCTGTGGCATTTGCCACAATCCCCTCTTCCAGCAGACGCAGTACAAAGGACTTGGCTTCGGATTTCATTTTGATTCCCAGCATCAGCCCCATTCCTCTGACAGACTCCAGTTCATCATGCTTCGCTATCAATTCATCCAGCTTTCCTCTTAGCCATTCGCTGGTTTCCATTGCTCTGGCACACAGCTGTTCCTCATTGATCGCTTCGATGGTCGCTATTGCCGAAGCGGCCACCAGCGGATTGCCTCCGAAGGTAGTTCCATGATCTCCGTACTCTATGGCACTTGCTACCTTTTCCGTACAAAGCAAAGCTCCGATCGGTGCTCCACCTCCGAGCCCCTTGGCCAGGGTCATGATATCTGGCTGCACTCCAAAATGATCTTTGGCAAACCACTTACCGGTTCTGCCTATGCCACATTGGATTTCGTCAAAAATCAACAAAATGCCTTTTTCATCACATAACTTTCTTAACCCTTTCAGATACACTTTTTCCGCAGGGACAACTCCCCCTTCACCCTGAATCGGCTCTACGATCACCGCAGCTGTATCCTGATCCATTGCCGCTTCCACGGCTACGAGGTCATTAAATGGCACTTGGACAAACCCTGTGGGGATGGGGCCAAAACCTTGCTGGTATTTTTCCTGACCAGTGGCTATAGTGGCCAAAGTCCTTCCATGAAAAGAATTTTGCATGGAAATGATTTTACCACCCTGACCATGCTTATGTGCATATCTTCGGGCGATCTTGATCGCTCCCTCCACAGATTCGGCTCCGCTGTTGGTCAGAAACACCCGGTCCAATCCGGATATTTTCACCAACAGTTCACTTAAAGCGACTTGCTGTGGGCTTACGAAAAAATTGGAAATATGCATCAATTCCGCCGCCTGCTCCTGAATCGCTTTCACAACTTTTGGATGGCAATGCCCTACATTATTGACGGCGATTCCAGCCAGTAGATCTATATATTCCTTGCCATCTGCATCCCAGAGCCTACTTCCTTTTCCTTTGATAAAAGCCAAGGGAAAGCGGTTGAACGTTGGTAAATAATTCTCTTTGTCCTTGGTATGTAAATCTTGATTTGTCATGGTTTTATAAAGTCAAAGTGGTTCCTATTTTCTTGTTTTCAATCACATATTCGGAAATCTGTGCAGGCTTTGTCCCATTCAGTATGATGGCTTTTGACACTCCTTCATTCAAGGCCAGCATACAGGCTTGGATTTTTGGGATCATGCCTCCCTGTATGGTCGTCCCCATATGCTCTTTCACGGATGATTGATCGAGTTCATGAATAATGGATTCAGGATCAGGGAATCTCAGAAAAAGCCCATCCACGTCCGTCAGGACGATCAGTTGATCAGCACGAACGGCTGCGGCTAGTTTACCGGCAAAAGTATCCGCGTTGATGTTATAGGAAGCTCCGTCAGTACCATCCGCCAAACAAGCTACCACTGGGACGTAGCCTGCCACACATAGTAAATTGATCAAAGAGTCATTGATTTCGGAAATTTCCCCTACCAAACCTAGATCGACCATACTCCCATCAGCAGATTGATGCTGATACTTTTTAGCCTGTACCATCCCTCCGTCTTTTCCGGAAAGGCCTACAGCTTTTATATTGTTCCGATTTAGTGTGGAGATCAGATCCGCATTGACTTCTCCGATCAGCGCTTTTTGGATTTCCGCGAATGCAGTGGCTTCCGTGACTCTGAGACCATCTATAAATTGTGATTTGATGGACGCTTTTTCGAGTGCTTTATTGATAAATGGCCCACCTCCGTGTACCATGATAACTTCATTCCCTGCTTCTTGAAGTTTAAAAATCTGCGCTGCTATTTCCTGCTGCAGCTGGGGACTGATCATCGCATTCCCACCATATTTGATGAGAATTCTTTGCTTAGGCATTTTTGTTTTTTTTATAATAAATTGATTTTTTCCAAACCTGACTTCCCCTTATGGGCTATCAGAATCGAAAACAAATCAGAATTGAATTAAAGTTTTTAAATGTGGAAAACTTGATAAATACAGGTTTAACTTATTTAACCTGACACCAATTAAACAACCTTCGTACCGAAAGAGGATATTTGGCTGATTGAAGCAATGTTATTGGAATAGTGAAACAATAAAGCCTTAAAAGCCAAATAGCAATTAATTATTTGGCGAAGGAAGGTGACAAGGTGACAGCCTCTAAGTACAAGCTACCTATCAAATCCCAACAGCCCCTCAAAATTCTTAGGTGTAATAATAGCAAGTGAGGCGTCGGGATACGCCGTGGTAAAGGTAGTCGGAAACTTTACTTTGGTTTTTTCATTCCACTTGCACTCAAGGGCCTGCATTCCCTCGTCTGACTCCGCTATAAAATCAATTTCCTGTTGGGCAGTCGTTCGCCAGAAATAAAACTTAACCGTTCTATTTGTATATGATAGATATTTTATCCACTCTTGTTTCGGAACAAACACTCTCGAATGGAAGGGAGAATATTTCATTACTGAAGCTTTGGACATGAGCTGATGCTGTAATCACAAAAATTATATGAATTTAGTGATTGTAATCACAAAAATCACGGATGTATTTTAGTTTTCAATAGAGAATAAACCCTTACAAATGGAATTCATCTCCACTCAGCACCTTCACCATCTTATCAAATCCCTTCTTGATCTCTACAACTTGCCTATCTCTAGAAGCCTCTAAATCACTCGGAGATGCGGCAGTTGCAACCTTGAACTGCTCAAAAATTTCTGTAAACTCGACTGAACGCTGATTCCCTTCCAGTCCCCAGGTCGCTAAGTATGCACCAAGTTTTTCCACCTTTAGTCCTACATGAGGCACCGCATAGCTCAAGGCCGTAATAGCTCCATGAAGACTGGTACCTACATAGCACTTTGAATTGGCGATCAGGTACATGATATCCCAGATATTGTCCGCATCAAAATAGGTGTAAGGGCTTTTCAATAACGTCCCTATCTCCTGCAAGGCCTCATGGTCGTCATGATCCAGAGCTTTGCCAATGGGACAAAGGCAAAGTTCAGTATTCCCTTTTTGATAAATCTCGTCCAGGCCATCCGCAATAGTCTGCTCATGCCCACGGGTGGTTTTCTTGTTGATCTGTGCAAAAACATACTTTCCAGCATGCTCAGCTACATATCCGGCCACATCCTGGGTTACCATTTTATGCAGATAATTCAACGGATAAAACTCTGACATTAAGATGGCTGAATCCGGAAACAGGTCAGCATCTACTCCGTTCTCCTTCAAATTATCCACTGTCAACTGATCTCGCACGGCAAAATAGTCCGCATTTTGAAGTTTACCTTTCAAAAATTCAAACTTTGCAAAAACAGCTGAACCCAATCCAGACCCACCAAGCGAATTCAAAATCACCGACTGGACTCCAGCAAAATCAGACTTGTCAAACACAAATGGCAAGGTTGTCTTACCTTTCAGGATTTTTTTCGTCCAGGCATTCAAGTCCAACAATTTATTGACTTTCACATGCCTTTTATTGATCCGCTGGAAAAGCGGGTTCAATGCCGCAAACAGTGAATTCCAGGTTACCCCTAATGCTTCCCCACCGGCGATTATCACATGTACAGGATTACTGGGATCGCTGCAGGCTTTATAAAAATCCTGCAAGCCCTTAGTGGGTAGTCCACCGACAGCGGAAAGATCACTCTGAACCAATCCATAGTATTCAAATTCAAAATCCCGTCCGTAAGTACTCAATTGCCTCTCGATTACTAAAGGGAAAAGCAAATCTCCGTAATTGTATCGGTCGAAGGCACCTATTATTAAGACTTTTGTCATTTGTTTGCTTTTAGACTACAGACCATGGACAAACGCCCACAGCCCAACATACTGAACCTAAAAAGTCTCCTGATTTCACCTCAGTAATGTTCGAGGAACTTAATTTAGGCCAAGTCAAAGATACACCTGCAAAAAAGATACTTGATTTTAATTCAAGAGATATTACGCTCAGGAACTATTTTTGGTAAGTAGGTCGTAAATTCAGTAAAACTTCATCAAAAGACTATTTTGAGCGCCAAACCAGTTGCAGTCCATCGTATTTTTTCAGGGTCAGTCTGGGGGATTCTAGCCAAAATCCTTGACGCAGCTGCCAAATTTGTGACCATTCCACTTTTGGTAGGTTACTACGGGAAAGCTGACTATGGATTAATTGCCTTGGCTTTTTCCCTCAACGCTTATCTCCGTCTTATGGACCTGGGAATGAACGTGGGTTCTGTTCGTTTTTTCTCCAGGTGGGAAGCGAAGTCAGACTGGGAAAACATAGGCAAAGCCTCACGATCCAGTGTAATCTTTTATGGGACGATCGGCTTAATTAACGCATTGATATTTATGTTTATGGCCAATTACGGCCAGCTTTTTTTCAACCTCAAGCCAGATCAGATCCCTACCTACCGGATCATGATGTATATCCTATCGGCAAGTACTGTTCTAAACTGGCTGTCGAATGTCATCATTCAGCTGCTCAGTGCAAAAGATGAATTAGGGTATGTCAATCGTGTAACGGTAGTGAGCAGCGTGTTGAACTTTGCAGTGGCGATCCTAGCGATTCATTTTCAGTGGTCGTTGCCTCTCTATTTTCTTTTCTATACCATCTCCACGCTGATTCCTATTCCCCTCAATATTTTTCGCTTAGGTGTGTATCCAATTCCGATAGGTCAACTTCTTATGCCTAAGTGGGACGGGAAGATTTTCAGAGAAATTATAGGATATAGTTCAGCTATATTCTTGATGGGGCTTTTTCAGTTAACGGCCAATGAACTTCGTCCTATTTTGCTCGCCAAATTCGCTTCCGGGATCGATGTCCTTACCGATTACCGTGTGATCCAGACGATTGCCATGCTCATTATATCTTTTGGGACGATCTTTCTCCAAGTGCTTTTACCATCCGCCTCCAAAGTCTATCAAGAGGGAAATCATGCTAAAATGGAGAAAATGGTATTTATCGCCACACGCTATATTTCTATTTTCTTAAGCTTTATAGTTTTTGTGTTGGTGTTGAATTCTGAATCAATTCTGCTCCTTTACATGGGGAAAGATTACCTCCATTTGAGTGTGTGGATGAATCTTTGGCTTCTTACTGTATTGCTTAATATGCACAATACGCCTGTCGCAAGCTTGGTGCTTTCCTCAGGCAAAACACGGTTTCTTATCTATTCCTCGGCAACAGCCTGCATTCTGTCCTTACCCATTACCGTAGTTCTCGCTCCTACCTGGAATGTAGGCGCGGCGGTTATCGGTTATTTGGCCTACATGCTGATACAGATCGGTTTCTTTTATATTTATTATATTCCAAAAGTGCTGAATCTAGACAGTAAAAAAATCTTTTTCGGTGCTTTTTCACCCTCTGTTTTAGGTGCTATTGTTGCCATCTCCATAGCTTATGGACTAGGAATGTGGGTAGAATTAGCTGAAGGAATCTTGGGAATGATCATTAGCACCGCGATTTTCACTACGATTTTTGCCGCTGTCCATTTTCTCTTTATTATCAAGTCCGCGGATATTGAGTTTATACGCACCAAATTATTGAAAAGAAAACCGTCCGATGAGCAAGAATAAATTTTCGATCTGTATTCCTGCTTACAAGAGCAAATACCTGCAGGAATGCATAGACAGTATTCTCCAGCAGACCTTCAGTGAATTTGAATTGATCATTCTGAACGATTGCTCGCCCGAGCCTGTGGAGGAAATCTCCCAGAAAAACCAAGATCCCAGAATCCGATATTTTAAGAATGAAAAAAATGTGGGGGCCTATGATCTGGTGGATAATTGGAATAAATGCCTGGAACTGGCCACTGGGGAATTTGTCGTCATTATGGGTGATGATGACCGTCTAGCACCAGATTATCTGGAGGAATTCGAAAAGCTGATTCAGAGTTATGAAACTTTAAATGTCTATCACTGCCGCAGCAAAATCATAGACGATGACGG
The DNA here is from genome assembly GCF_021390545.1 of Algoriphagus sp. AGSA1. Taxonomy (GTDB): domain Bacteria; phylum Bacteroidota; class Bacteroidia; order Cytophagales; family Cyclobacteriaceae; genus Algoriphagus. The sequence goes on from NZ_JAJUWR010000011.1 coordinate 98,489, forward strand.
GAATGATGTACTGCTCACCCCGGCTTTGCCAGCTTTCGAATATGTGTATGATTCCATCTGGCATCGTCTTCGACAGTTGAGGTCAAATTATATCTCTGACTATGTCTATCGCACAGCAGCCTTAAAGGCTCAGGGAGGTTTCTACAAGCTCCCACTTGCATGGGGATCGGATGACATTACCGCTTTTATTGCTTCAGCGACAAACGGAATTGCGCATTCCAATAAACCAGTGTTTGAATATAGAAGCAACCAGCTTTCCATCACCTCGACCGGAAATGACCTGCACAAAATGATGGCTGACATAAGCTATGCGGAATGGCTGGGCGATTTTCTAGAAAAAAACCCTCCACATCCATCTGAAAAAGTCATCTACCAGCACTTACTGAAGCATAAGGACAAGTACATGCATCAGAAGAAACTCTACACCATGATGCTGTCTATGCGAAGTAATCCGCTCAAGAAGGCTAAAACGTGGATAAATACTAGGGATAAATTTGGCCTTTCGATCAAGGACATCACCGTGTCACTTGCCAAAAGCATGAATTCAAACCACTCTTAATCAATGAATTCACCCAGCAGAATCATCTTTAATCCCAGTGAAAACAAGGAAAACAAATACATCAATATTATAGTGGATGGATTGGAAAAGCATGGATTTGAGGTGAACCGTCTGGATGATTTCCTTTCTTCATGGAAACATTTTAAATCCATTGAGTTAGTTCATTTAAATTGGTTTGAAAATCTGGACGATAGTAGTGCCGCAAGTATGTGGAAGAGCTATTTCAGAAAACTGGTGGTACTGGCAGCTGTGAAGTTTGGGAAGAAAAAGCTGGTGTGGACCATGCATAACCGTGTTTCCCATGAGAAAAAATCCGGGAAGTTGAGCCAGGTTTTAACCCGAAAAGTGATAGCTCAGACTGATGCCATTGTGATTCACACAGCTGTATCCAGAAGTATATTGGCAAGTCAATACCCTGGAATCCAAGCGGAAATAGTCCATATACCCCATCCTGATTTTGTGGATGTTTACGGGCCAATGATCCCAAATAAAGTAGAAGAGAAAAATCCCAAGTTAAGGTTGCTATTCATAGGTGCCATCAAACCTTATAAAAACATCGAATTGCTCATTGATTTGGCAAAGAAATTCCCTTCGGATATTCATTTGACGATAGCAGGAAACCCGAATTCTGACCAATACCGAAATGAATTACAGGCTTTAGCTCAGGATACTCGTAATATTACTCTTGACCTTACATTCATTCCTGATGAGGAATTACCCGGTTACATCCACCAATCGGATTTGCTGATCCTTCCTTATTCTCTTGAAAGCAGCCTTAACTCCGGCACAGTCATCCTTGCTTTCTCTTATGGGCGGACGGTGATTTGTCCAAAAATTGGCACCATTGATGACTTAAGAGCTGGGGACAATGTATTGGATTACAGGTATAATTCTGAAAGTGAACATGCCGACGCCTTGCAACACCAGGTGCTAAAGGCATTAAAATTATGGAAAAGCAACCCAAACTCATTATTGGATAAAGGGCTATTTATGCGAGAGCTGATTCAAAAGCAGAACAATAAAAACAAGGTGAGCGATAGTCTGATAGAACTATATGAAAGCTTGATAAATTAAAAATTCTTTTTCAGCTACCAACGACCCATGAAAATTTTATACATCAATACACTCTATAGTCCACTGATCGAAGGAGGTGCGGAGATTTCTCTGAAACTGATCGTAGAAGGAATGAAATCTTTGGGGAATGAGGTCGCGGTGTTGAGTTTGATGCCTGAAAAAGGGTTGAAAATTGAGGGAATTGATGGAGTTAAAGTTTACCGTGCAGGCTTGCAAAACAGCTATTGGCCCTATTCAAAAATCAAGAAGAACAAGCTTTCCCGTCTAGCTTGGCATTATAGGGATCAGGCAAACGAATCCATGGCCTCCGTGGTAGCTGAGGTGTTAATGTCCGAGAAACCAGACATTGTTTCATGTCATAACCTGGCCGGCTGGTCAGCAGCAGTCTGGATCCCCATACATAACGCTGGTATTCCAATCGTACAGGTGCTGCATGACCTGTATTTGCTTTGTCCGAACAGTAATATGTTTAAGAATGAGCAAAGCTGCGAAACCCAATGTTTAAGCTGTAAACTTCTGCGAAGCAACCATGCCGAAAAATCAAAGTCAGTCGCGGCAGTAGTGGGCATCAGTAACAGTATTTTGCAGCGGTTCATTGACTATGGCTATTTCACAAATGCCTCCAAGAACGTCATATATAATACACGTACCATCGCAAACCCGCCACCCAAGCCCCTTAGAAAATCAGGGCAAGCTATGCGATTTGGTTATCTGGGCACGCTTTCAAAAGTAAAAGGACTGGAATGGCTGATCGAACAGTTTAAGAAACTTGATTTCAACTCAAGCTTGAGCATAGCCGGGAAAGGCGAGGCAGGCTACGAAAACCACCTCAAGGAACTGGCCTCCGGTGCGTCCATCTCGTTTGAGGGATATGTCAATTCCACAGAATTCCTTGCTGATATTGATGTGCTGGTCGTGCCTTCACTATGGGAGGAGCCTCTCGGAATGGTGGCAATAGAAGCATTGGCAAACCATGTCCCCGTGATCGCAAATAAAAGAGGCGGATTAAAAGAAACAGTACAAGATGGAATCAACGGTTTTTATTGCCACGATAGCGAGCCACATTCCCTAAGCTCGGTCATGCGCCAGCTATACTTTGAACCTGAGCTATACAATCAATTCAGCCAAGCTGCAAGAAATTCGGTGGCTTCGATTTTGGATGCAGATCGTATGATAGCGGAATATGAGGCAGTATTGAAACAAGCGATGAATAAACCCCAACCTGCATTCTCATAATGAGCACACCGGAAATTACATTGACGAATCAGCCTTTGTCACTTGAAGGAAACCAATGGAAAGCTATTTCTATTGCTGAGACTTTGTTTCTGCTATCACTGATTTCAATGTTTCTTCCAGTAAAGGTCTATCCTGTCATATTTCTGGTCAGCAGCTTTTTTTTCTACTTGGAAACGCCCCGGATAAAATTTCAAAACTGGTCAATTGCGTTGGCAGTATTTAGTACATATGCCGTCATAAGCTATATTATAAACTATCCCGGAGAGCCTCTAGCCTTGATTAATATTGTTAAGCTGGTAATCAATTTTTGCTTTCTTTTTTTCGCGATCAACTGGCTAGGATCACGGGACAATGAATCACTGACCAAAAGACTTGACACTATTCTATTGGCGGTATTGTCACTTTCGCTGGTGCAACTTCTGATTTATCATCAGGCATATGGATTCCAGCTGATCACTGGCAGCGATTCCTCAGGACAGGCTAGTTCCCTATATCGTGACACCCTTTACTACTGGGGGCTGGAGGATAAAAACATGTTCGGTGCGAGAATCGCCTTGATGGGCTTTTCCTTTATTTGTATCCCGGTGGTACAGAAAAACAAACTGTCGATCTGGAGAATTTTCTTCGTATTTCTAGTCGCTTTTTTCAGCCTTTCCCGTACGCCAATTGTAGCATTGATAATCGGTGTATTTCTGTTGTTTTGGTTTGCTTTGGAGAAAAGATGGAGAATAGGACTGGTGGTCTTGATCGCCATCGCACTACCCATGATCCTAAATAAGATAATACGCGTGGAATCTATCACTTCATCCAATGACGGAATGGGCATTCGATTGGTCTATTGGACAGCTTTTATGGAACATTTTGGAAAAATCTCCCCTCTTGGAAACGGTTTCCTGAGCGCACCGGAATTTCTTCGGGACAATGCGGAATTCTATCGTGGAGAGCCCCATATCCATAACACTTTTCTATCTACCTACCTTGAAATGGGAATCGTCGGATTTTTTTCCTTTCTCGCATTTTTGATCTGGTTTGTCAAAGATTGCCTTAGTAAAGCAGACAACCCAAAACTATGGTTTGCCCTTTTCCTGCCTATCTTAGCCATTATGATGATACTATACTCGGGCTATGACAATGATGTCGTGATGTATTTGTGCCTCATCTATGGAATTGGCTCACTACGGGAAATCAACTTCCAGAACATTAAACTCAGCCTATGAAGCCCCAAAAAAAAGTGTTGATCGATAGTCGCTGGGCAGGAAATACAGGAATTGGAAGGCTATATCAGGAAGTGATAAAATATGCTCCAGATGAAGCTTCCTGTGCGTACGTGAAGAGTAAAATGGGCCTGGGCAGCTTACTCACCCCCTTGATGCTGGGTGAGGAAATAAAGAAGTCAACTGCGGATGTTTTCTACAGTCCTTCTTTTATGCCGCCGGCTTTTTCCAAAACCCCCTTCATTTTTACGGTGCATGACCTTATGCATTTGTTTTATTATTCTAGGCTTCATAAGATCTACTATGAACAGGTGATAGCGAGGTTGGCTCCCAAAGCAAAAAAAATCATCACAGTATCCCACTTCAGCAAAAGCCAGCTTGTGGAATTGCTTCACATCCCCGAGGATCTCATCCGGGTGATCTACAATGGCGTGGACAGCCATTTTCTGGCTAATGAGGAAGAATATGAAAGCGCAAGACCCTATTTTCTCTATGTGGGCAACAGGCGCAAAAACAAAAACATCCCGGCCATGCTTACGGCTTTTGCGAAAGCTAAAATCCCAAATGAGTTCATGTTTTATCTATCAGGAAAAACAGACCCAGAGCTTGAGGCATTAATTGTAAGTCTCGGTATCCAGAAAAGGGTTCGGTTTTTGGGTTTTATCGAAGAACAGGATCTTCCTAAACTATATAAGGGTGCGCATGCTACCTTGTTTGTTTCATTAATGGAAGGTTTTGGATTGCCTATAATTGAGTCCATGGCTTCAGGCACCCCTGTTTTGACATCCAATACGAGCGCTCTACCCGAAGTGGCCGGTGGAGCCGCGCTGTGTGTAGATCCGCAAAATGTCACTGCAATAGCCTTGGGAATAGAACAGCTGGTGAATGATGAAGTATTCTATGTGGACTGCGTAGCAAAAGGATTCCAACGGGCCCAAGAATTCAACTGGGAGAAGACCGCAGCTGAAACATGGGAAACAATTCTCAGTTAAGAGAATAAAAACGATTTGATTCAATTGACTCAGTGGTAACTAAAGGGCACAATAGCTTTCTGGCTAACATACAGCATTTATAAAAGACATGATCCGATATTTTCCAATCTTCATTTTTCTTCTGGCCGCATTCCCTTCTATAATCTATGGCCAAGATGAATTATCCAAAAACGGAAATGAAATTAATGTTCTTGATAATGGAATCTTGCACGATTCAGAAACAGATCAGACCGAGGCAATCCAAGAACTGATCGATCACGCAGCAGAAGGAGATACCGTTTTCTTTCCAGAAGGGCACTATCTGGTCAGGACATTACAATTAAGAACCGGAGTCAGTATTCGCTCTGTAGGAACAATAAAGCACCACCCCTCTGCTAAGGCAGGTGAATTTTCCATAGAAAAACAGAATTCCCCCAATCCTTTGATTTTAGGAAAGGGGGTAAATGACCTAAGCATATCTATAAAGGGAGAATCAAAAAATGAGGGTATTTATCTCTATAAGAGCCATCAAATCCGCATTTATGACACAGAACTAGTGGGGGATTCACTGAAGCGCAGGGCTTATCCAGGAATAATGACGTTTGAGTCCAGTGGCATAGAGATCGCCAATACAAGTATCCATCACTTTGGTATGCCCAGAACCGAGACACATAGCTACCAGCCTGGAACAGGAATCCGGATTTTGTCCTCAAATACTATTTCCATCCACGACTCGGAGATTTACCGGAATGGAGAAAACGGTGTATTTATCCACGGTAGCCGGAAAGTGGAAGTAATCCATAATGTGATCCATCATAACGGAATGTCTGCCATCCAAGTGGCTTTTGGAGATTCCGGAAAGGAAAAGGACTACATTTTTTCCCATAATATCATGGATGAGAATGCCTCTGATGCCATTGATATTAACAATAGATCGAAAGAAAAAGCGAAGGATATAGAATGCCTTATTATAGAGAATATAGCCTGTGGAAATGGCTATGTAAAAGGAGAATCTACTCCTGATGGGTCAGGAATTGCCACATTGATCAATGTCTCCAATGTGCTTATTCATAAAAATGAGGCACTTAGAAACAACCGTCCCGCAATTTATGTGGAGAGTTGCGGAGTAATATTGGCCCATGGTAACTGGGCGGACAATCAGGTAGAGATAACCCTTGACCTTGAGGAAATGCATGTGACCGATAACCGATTCAGTAGCATAAACCTGATAGCCAACACCAGGGCCAAGATTATTCATGTAAGGGACAACGAGCTAGGTTCACTTTCCTTACCCAATAATATCCAGGTAGATGAATTCACCATTGAAAATAATAATTTCTCACATGCCAACTTCAATTTCAATATGAAGGGAGAGGTTCATCTGATCGGAAATACGATACAAAACAAATCCCAAAACCCCACCGTTCTCATCACCAAGGCCGACGGTGCATTAATCGAAAACAACGAGATTCTTAGTGAAAAAGCATCTGCGATAATTCTAAGGAAAACCGCAAAAAACGTCCAGATCCTCAACAATAAGATAAAATCCTTTAATACAGGTATTTTCGATGACAACTCAACAGCACTTGTAGTGAAAAAAAACAAAATCGAATCTATCCCCGGAGGAAGCGAAAACCAGGCGTTTAGAAGCCATTATCCAAACCAACTGACGCTGGAGGGAAATGAATATATCGGCATAGCAGACACTGAAACCGTAGTCCTGGTAGGAAAAGGCAAGGCACGAATATCAAAAGAAAATCTTATTTCAGGTACCGTCAATTATGGTGGTGTTGAAATCTCCGGAAACTAATTTTTATACCATGACAGTCAATCTTTTTATCCCCACCCTGAATGCCGGTCCGATCTGGAAAGAGGTCCTTGCAGGAATCGCTTCACAAAACTACCCTATTTCCAGGCTCGTTGTGATTGACTCTGGCTCCACTGACGGAACCCTGGATCAGATCAATGGGGAAAACTGTGACCTGATCCAGATTGACAAGAAAGATTTTGACCATGGCGGAACCCGTCAGATGGCTGCGGAGAAGTACCCCGACGCGGATATTTTTATTTTTCTCACCCAAGATGCGATCCTGGCTGGGCCAAACGCAATCCAGCTGATGGTAAAAGCCATGGAAGAAAACCATGAGCTGGGAATGGTATATGGCCGACAGCTTCCGCATAAAAACGCTAAAGTATTGGAGAGTCACGCACGGCTCTTTAACTATCCGGCCGAGTCCAAGATCAAGAGCATGGAAGATGCTGAACGCTATGGAATTAGGACGATTTCCTGCTCTAATTCCTTCGCTGCCTATAGAAAAACCGCATTTTTTTCTGTCAATGGCTTTCCTAAGGGAGTAATTTTGGGCGAAGATGTGTTAATAGCGGGAAAAATGTTGCTAGATGGATGGAAAATGGCGTACCTTTCGGACTCCAAAATATACCACTCACATGACTATTCAGCCATTGAAGAATTTAAGCGGTATTTTGACATCGGGGTATTCCATGTCAGCAACCCTTGGATTTTTGAAAAATTTGGCAGAGCAGAAAGTGAAGGCTTCAAGTATCTCAAATCTGAACTCAAATACACTTTTAAACACAACCCTCTTTTGATTCCAAAATGCCTGATCGCTACGGCAGCTAAATTGGTTGGCTATAAACTGGGACTTAACTATCAGTCTGTTCCAGTGAAATTCCGCAAGTCACTCTCCATGACCAAAGGCTACTGGAGCAACAACTGAATTTTCAGGCAATAACTCTCGCAATGTGGGGATGGGTTCCACATAAAATATGTTAACAAACAACCAAAAACCTCTCAACTGACAGAAATAGCCCTGTTTTAACTTGGCACTTCAATTGGATAATGCCTAGTACGACAATGTTAGACTTAAAATACTAAACCAATGATACGTAATTCATCACATCAACAAGAAATTGTTTTCAAAGGCTACCAGTCGGGGCGGATAATCCCTGACCTTTTCACGCTGACCAACATCTCCCGAAGTTCTGTTTCGCAAAGAATGAATGAGGGCATAGAATTGACGACAAGATTTGCAAAAAGAACATTCGACATTCTATTTTCTTCTTTTGCAATTCTTACAGGTTTACCTGTTTTTATAGCATTAATCGTTATCACCAAATTGACTTCAAAAGGCCCTGTTTTCTATAAGCAGGAAAGAATAGGCAGAAACGGTCAGCCATTTCAAATATTGAAGTTCAGGAGTATGATCGTGGATTCAGAAGTAAACGGGCCACAACTCACTAAGGATAATGATCCCAGAATCACCAAATGGGGCAACTTCATGAGAAAAACCCACTTGGATGAACTTCCCCAGTTCTTCAATGTACTCATGGGCGATATGTCGGTGGTAGGGCCTAGACCAGAAAGAGCCCATTTCATACAGCAAATCGTGGCCAGACAGCCAGTTTATACCCAGTTGCTGACCATTCGCCCGGGAATCACTTCCATAGGACAGGTGGATTATGGCTATGCTGAGACAGTAGAGGAAATGTGCCAAAGAATGTATCTGGACTTAAAATATCTGAGCCAGGTGAATCTTCTGACTGATCTGAAAGTCATCGGACAGACTGTCATGACCATGCTTAACAAAAAAGGGAAATAAGGGCATAAAAATTTAATTTAGCCATACCCCAATAATCGCCGGAACCCATTCCGGCGATTTTTTTGTGCCTCTCTGGGAAAGTAATACAACAACTCATGTAAAAAGTCTCATTTTCTTAAAAGGAGTGCCTATTTTAGAATTACAAAGAACAGTTTATATAAATCCCCAATTGAAATGAAAAAACCGGTTATAGAAGATTTAGGAATATTATTGATGAGAGTAGGTGCCGGAGGTATGATCTTAACCCACGGCTATCCCAAGTTAATGAGGTTTTTCGGTGACGAGCCCATTAAATTCATGGATTTCCTTGGATTAGGGGCCACGGTATCCTTGGCTCTGGCTGTCTTTGCCGAATTCGTGTGTGCAATACTTGTTATCATCGGATTTAAAACCCGATTGGCCACTGTTCCCCTGATTGTCACCATGCTTACGGCCGCATTTGTGGCCCATGCCTCAGACCCATTCGGAAGAAAAGAATTGCCTCTTCTTTACTGTGTTATCTTTGTAGCTATCCTCATTTTTGGTGGCGGAAAATTTTCCATTGATGGAATGAAAAACAACAAATCAGCCTATTATAAAAGCTAATCTGGAAGGGCAAAAGCCACGTACTCATCACCACTTTTTGTCCCTTTTCCCCCACCACACGCGACAACAATATACTGCGTGCCCCCTATTTCATAGACTGCAGGTGTGGCATGTCCTGAAGCCGCCAGTTTAGCTTCCCAGAGAACCGCGCCGGTATCTTTATCAAATGCCCTGATTTTTTCGTCTTTTGTAGCCGCTATGAACAATACTCCCCCGGCTGTAACCACCGGCCCACCATAATTCTCAGTGCCTGTCTGGGCAAAACCCTGTACACTCAATGAATCTATCTCTCCCAGAGTCACCTGCCATTTTTTCTTACCTGAATTCATATCAATAGCTGTCAGCAGACCCCAAGGAGGATTAGATCCATAAATACCTTCCTTCGTCGTCAGTTTTTTATACCCATCCATATAATAGCGGGGAAAAAGTTGCTGGGTGCCACCCTCCAATTCCTGTTTATCCCCCTCACCTTCTGACTTATCCAGTAGATACTCCAAAATCACCTTTCTATTCTCAGTAGAAAGGTGATCAAAAGCCGGCATCGCGCCCCTTCCTTTGCGGAGCAAAAGATCCAGTGAATCATAGGTAAATTTTTCTTTCACATCGAGTAACCCCGGAATAGCGGGGGGGTTGCCTTTTCGGTCTATCCCATGGCAATTGCCACAGTAGTTAGTGAAAACTGATTTACCCACATTTTCAAAGTCGGCATTGGGAGTCATAGTGATCATCCAGGGAATCTGGTTGGCATTCACATACAAGGTCTGAGTCTCCGGATCAAAGGAAGCTCCTCCCCATTCTCCTCCACCATCCATGCCCGGGAAAAGCACAATGGGTTTTTCCGGATGCGGTGGAGCCCAGGTATCACCATAGATAGCCCCGGCCAGTTGACTTCGGATATCTGCCTCCCATTCCGGGCGAAGGTTTAAAATACTACTATCGTCAAATACCATTTTCATAAAAGGCTCCGGCAAACTCGGAATGGGCTGCGTTGCTGAAGTAAATTCCCCTGGCATGCCGGTCTGCGTCACGGCAGTTTCCACAATTGGCCAGATCGGTTTACCGGTCATCCGCTCAAAGACATATGTCAGTCCCTGTTTGGAAATTTGGGCCACCGCATCAATCCACTTCCCGTCCTTGTGAATTCGGACTAGATTGGGATTGGCAGGAAAGTCCCTGTCCCATACATCATGGTGAACAGCCTGAAAATGCCATATCCGCTCACCGGTCTGGGCATTCAATGCTATCAGTGAATTTGCAAACAAATTATCCCCTTTGCGATAGCCACCCCAAAAATCATAAGTCGCAGAACCTGTGGGTACAAAGACGATTCCGCGATCCTGATCCACAGTCATTCCCGCCCAGTTATTTGCACCGCCGACCTGCTTGATAGTGGCCGGATCCCAAGTCTCAAAGCCTGGCTCTCCTTCTTGAGGGATGGTATGAAAAATCCACTCTCTTTTACCAGTTCGGATATTATAAGCACGGATATGCCCGGGAGCGGCATCCAATCCTTCAGAAAGCCTCATACCGATGATCAATAGATCACCGTAAACCACACCGGGGGCATTGGCAACTATCATAAAGTCCTCTCGTTCAGTATCCAATCCCTTCCGCAGGTCAACTTTCCCCTCCTCACCAAAATCCATAATCGGCTTTCCGGTTTCAGCATGCACTGCCATCAGCCAATTTCCGGCACCAAATAAAATCCTCTTGTCATCCCCATCCTCCCAATAACTTACTCCACGGTTTGTGCCTGCCCAAGAATTTTCCCCTCCCAGTACCTGAAACGGATCAAATCTCCAAACTTCCTCTCCCGTAGCTGCATTCAACGCAAACACGTTCAATGTTGGGGTGGAGCCGTAAAGCAAACCATCCACAACAATTGGCTGGCATTGGATCTGAGAATTTGCGCTGGCATCGCCGGTATTATACCTCCATGCCACCTCCAGTCGGGATACATTCTCTTTGTTTATCTGTGTCAATGAGGAATATCTGGAACCATCCGATGGCCCACCATAGTGGGACCAGTCTGTATAATCAACATTTGTGGTCTTGGTATGGCATGATGAAAAAAGAAAAATGAGACAAATAGTGAGAGGGCAAAGAGATTTCATAAATAGGCTGGATTGGGTTTAAGAGCAAAATATCGGCAATTAACGGCGAAGGAAAAAACCAGCGTACCTTCCCAATGACACTTAATCTTCGATGGGTAAAACATCAAATTCCAAAGGCTCAATTTACAACTGCTTCTCCTATTCAAAGAAGACAAGGGGGATTTCCCTATAATTTTGACTCAAAACCCATAGAGCCCGCTTATAGAGTAGCCACTTAACAAAAGTGAATCCTATCTCTTCGAAAAAACCTTATGAACGCCATAGATGACAAAGCCTAACGCAGTCCATAGTGCCATATCCTTGATCTCTTCCCATTGAGTGCTACTCAAAAGCCAAATCGTCGCTGCCATTCCCGCTATTGCCAATGGGATTCCAAACCTCAATTTATAATAATCAGCACCGGGTTGGCTTTTACGCAAGCGGATCAAAGCTCCACAAACCAACAAATAAATAAGCAGTCGGGCAATAACTGAAATAGCCAGAGAACCCATAAAATCCCAGACAATAGCCACGATGACAATCAAAAAAGAAAAGAATAAAACCGACACAGTTGGGGTGCGAAAACGAGGATGGACAAAGGAAAAAATCTCAGGAAACTGCTTGGATTCACTGAGTGCAAATGGCAATCTGGAACCGCTGAGGATCTGAACATTGAGCGTACCCAGAATCGAGACAATTGCCCCAATGGTAATAAAGAACCCACCTCCAAAACCTAGAATCCGCGTTGCGGCATCAGCTAAAGGTTTGTCCGAAGTAGCCAGATCAGGAAGCGTACCTATTGCCACCACTTGGATCAACACATAGAAAACAGCTATGATCAATGCTCCCGTCATTAGAGCAAAGGGAAGGTTTTTACGAGGGTTTTCTACCTCACCGGAAATCACCAGTCCTGCCTCAAAGCCCCCAAAAGCAAAAATCAGCAACAAAGCAGTATTGGCAAATTCAGGCAAGGGAGGAGGGACACTGAAATCAAAAGCTTCAGAATTAAGGAAGAAAAGCCCAACTACAATAAAAAGTGTAAGAGGAACCAGTTTGGATATGGTCAGAAGATTTGTCGTGCGTGTGGAATCTTTAATTCCCAGCAGATTAATCCCTGTCAGAACTCCGGTAATGCCCACAATCATCACAATTCTCATCCATTCCTCCTGAAAAACAGGAGAGAAGAAGGACATGTAAATTACCAGTAAGTTAACCAATGTAGCATAGCTAAAAAGCCGGGTCAGCATCAGCACCCAGCCTACGGCAAAAGCGGGGACATTACCAAAAGCTTCCTTGATGTAAAGATATGGACCACCCGTCCTGTCAAATCTCGAACTCACCTCCATAAACACCAAAATCAGCACCAGCATCACCGCTGCACACACACCAAAAGCCAGCAAAGAATAGGCTCCGGATAGAGCGAAGGCTTTTGCTGGAAGCCCAAAAATCCCAGCTCCAATGACAGAATTGATAATCAGAAAAACCAGATCCCACCGACGTATTCCTCGCTTTAACATAGTGTTGATTGGGGTGAATAAAAGCTTAAAGTAGGCAGAATATTTTCGCCAAAATATGCAAACTCCATTTTACATTCTAAAATTTGATAATTGGTAAAACCTTGCTAAATCAGTAAAAATTTGATTTTCAATCTGCTTCCCGTCAGTTATTATACTAAATCAAAAATCCCTCAGTTCAAAAAAATGATCAACATAACATATAGAAAGCATTGGTTTTCTGACAAATCTTCCTGAATTTAATAGGATAATCAATACCCAAAAAATCATGAAGACTACTTTATTTTTCTTCTTAGCGATGTTTTTCATCCTCTCTACGAATGCACAAAACCCGGAAGGATCCTGGAAACTAACCCATAAGGATGGTAAGGAGGTAAAAGATATGGAATACATTAAAATCTATCAGGATGATTATTTCGCATTTGGTGCAAAACAGGTAGATGACAATCATTTTGTAGGTGCGGGTGGTGGTCCCTACTCTTACAAGGATGGAAAATATACTGAAACACTAGACTTCTTCACACTTGATCCACTTCAGGTAGGTAAAACGCATAAATATGAGCTTGATTGGGCAAATGAAAAAATGGTCATCTCTTCAGAAATCAATGGAAAAACGCTGGTAGAAATCTGGGAAAAAGTAGCCGACACAAAAGATGATCTAACCGGAAACTGGGTTATCACAGGAAGAAAAAGAGGTGAAGAAATCTCGCGATCCACTCCAGGAGCCCGTCGAACTGTCAAAATCCTCAGCGGGGGAAGATTCCAGTGGATAGCGTTTAACTCCGAAACAAAGGAATTCTCTGGGACGGGAGGAGGAACTTACACTGCAAAAGGAGGGAAATACATAGAGAACATTACCTTCTTCTCCCGTGACGATAGCCGTGTAGGAGCCAGTCTGGATTTCAATTATGAGGTAATTGATGGGGAGTGGCATCATAGTGGCCTGAGTTCCAAGGGAGATCCAATATATGAGATCTGGACACCTTATGCGATTGGGTATAAAAAGTGATTTTGTCAACTTCTTTTAAATTGCTAAATCTCCTAAAGTTCAATACAGAATTTTTAATGGCTAATTCAATTGCTGAAAAATCACCGTATCTAGCAGATGTAATTCGCTTTTTCATGTGTTTATTTTTGATTTTTATAGGTCACATGGAATCTCGCATAGTAGATAATCATCTCTCTGTGTGTCGCCTGCGACATGCTTGATTTCATAAAACCAGAGTTATACCTACCTGCAAAAAAATCTTCGTTCAAGGACTTCCTACTCCTTGGGTTTGCAAATTTCATACTTATAGTTCCTGTATTGCTATTTGTTGACTTCTTTACAGGTGATAGATTTGACTCGATGGTTTTTGATGATCTTGAAGATAAGCCTTATCTACTGCTATTTGCGGTAGCTATCCTTGCTCCAATCTTAGAAGAAGTGCTTTTCAGATATCATCAAAACAGAAAATATTTCTCAATAATATTTACGTTAATAGTAGCTGCTTTGGTGTCTATAAAGGTTCACTCTTTTATACTATACGTTACCTACTTGTTTGCCTTGTTAGGCTTTAAAATCTCTAAGAAAGCCATTCCAATTCCCCTAATGGTATATTTTACCTCTGGGTTTTTTGCCCTGGCCCACCTTACCAATTATATAGGAGTAGATTGGTGGATCGATTTCTATTGGACTCCACTATTGGTCTTTTCGCAATTCATAGGGGAATAGTCCTAAGTTTTATTTATTCGATTTCATGAAGGACTATTTAAAGCAATGTTATTTCACGCAATGTGGAATGGCTTTTTTTCTCTAGTTCTATTCTTGCCTGATTAAATAAAAAAAAGGAGCCTTTTAAGCTCCCTTTTATTTTCTTATGCTTCTACAGCATATAATTCTTTCAATTTGCCAACGGTGTAATCCACTTCCTCAATGGTATTAAAACGGCTGAAGGAAAACCTCACCGCATCCCTTTCCGGAGTATGGTTGATCGCCCTCAACACATGTGAACCCACCGTTGCTCCCGAGCTGCAAGCCGATCCTCCTGAAGCAGAGATACCTTCCAGATCAAGATTAAACAGCAACATCCCGCTATTCGCCTCCGATGGAGGCAAACTCACACTCAAAACAGTATATAGACTGTTATCCATATCCGCCGAAAGTCCATTAAAACCAACTCCAGGGATTTCTTGGGTAAGGCTTTGGATGAAGTGCTTTTTGATGGCTTCTACATGTGCCTGATGCCCTGCCATATCCTCATAGGCGATTTCCAAAGCTTTGGCAATGCCGATGATTCCAATCACATTTTCGGTTCCACCACGCATATTTCTCTCCTGGGCTCCTCCGTGGATCAAAGGATGGATTTTTTTATCTTTTTTCACATATAGAAATCCAGAACCCTTAGGGCCGTGGAATTTATGTCCACCAGCCACTACAGCATCAACCGGAAGCGATTTAAGATCATGTACATAATGCCCCATGGTCTGCACCGTATCCGAGTGGAAAAATGCACCGTATTCTTTAGTAAGTGAACCGATGCGGGTTAAATCGTTTAGATTACCAATCTCATTATTTGCATGCATCAGGGAAACCATGCTGTTGGGATTGTTTTTTAACAATCCTTCGAGCTGGATCAGGTCCAGTACACCTTTTTCATCCACATCCAACATACTCAGCTTGATGAGGCCTTTTTTCTCACACATCTCCAGTGTGTGGAGAACGGCATGGTGTTCTAGAGGAGAAGTGATCGCATAGGTAATCCCATGGCTCTCTATGCCGCATACTATGGCTGTATTATCTGCTTCAGTACCACCTGAAGTAAAGAATATTTCTGAGGGAGTTGCATTTAATAACTCGGCAACTTTCTTACGGGATCGCTCTATAGCAGTTCTCACTTCCCGACCAAAACTATGGACTGAGGAAGGATTGCCATAATGATTCCTCATAAAAGGGATCATCGCATCAATCACCCGATCATCCATCGCAGTGGTGGCGGCATTATCTAAATAAACTTTCATTGTACTCTCATTGGGTTATATATTCTGGACAGCTCGGGGTCAGATCATTGAGGTATTGACCACCTCCTTGATGTCTGCGATCAGTTTTTTAGCCAAATGCTCAGCTGTTGCCTCTGATTCAGATTCGGAATAAATCCGGATGATAGGTTCCGTGTTAGACTTTCTTAAATGCACCCATTCCTTTTCAAACTCGATTTTGACTCCGTCAATATCGTTTATAGGATGGTTTTTGTATTTACTCTTAATTTCATCCAAAATACGGTCAACATCAATCTCAGGGGTGAGTTCGATCTTGTTCTTGGAAATATGATAATTGGGGTAAGAGGCTCTAAGTCTCGAAATGGACTTCCCGAAATTAGCCAAATGTGTCAAAAACAATCCAATCCCAACCAAGGCATCACGTCCATAATGAGATGCGGGATAAATAACGCCTCCGTTTCCTTCACCGCCGATCACTGCATCCACAGCTTTCATCTGATTCACTACATTCACTTCTCCCACCGCCGAAGCATGGTAAGAACCACCTCTTTTCTCCGTCACGTCTCTGAGGGCACGCGTAGAACTAAGGTTAGAGACGGTATTACCAGGAGTTTTGGAAAGCACATAATCCGCCACTGCCACCAAAGTATATTCCTCTCCAAATGCTGAACCGTCCTCATTGACAAACGCCAAACGATCCACATCAGGATCCACTACTATGCCTAGATCAAAACTTCCCCGCTCCAGTTTACTGGAGATGTCCCTTAGATTCTCAGGAAGTGGCTCAGGGTTATGTGGAAAATGGCCGTCAGGTGTACAGAACATCTCCTCTATCTCTGTCACACCCAGAGCTCTTAGAAGTTTAGGAACAGCGATACCTCCGGTAGAATTCACCGCATCTACCACAACTTTGAAATTTCTCGCTTTGATCGCTTCCACATCCACCAGTTCCAGATCCAGCACATGCTGTATATGCCTATCAATGTAATCGTCAACTTGGGTATATGAACCGAGCTTTTTTACCTCTGCAAAGATAAAATCTTCTTTTTCTGCCTTCTCCAGGATACTTTTTCCTTCCAGATCAGAAATAAATTCCCCCCTGGAATTCAACAGTTTAAGCGCATTCCACTGAATCGGGTTATGGCTTGCGGTCAGAATGATCCCCCCTCCTGCATTTTCCAAAGGAACAGCAAATTCCACGGTAGGCGTAGTGCTTAATCCAAGGTCGATAACATGGATACCCAGCCCCTGTAACGTGGCTGAAACGAGGCCCGAAACCATTTTTCCGGAAATCCGGGCATCTCTTCCTATTACAATCTTGGGATTATTGGTGTTTTCGATGACCCAAGCGCCATATGCCGATGTGAATTTGACAATATCAATGGGGGTCAATCCATCACCGGATTTACCGCCGATAGTACCTCTGATGCCAGAGATAGATTTAATTAGAGACACTTAAGTAATAATTAGGTAAAAAACAGATAATTTTAGCTATAAATAAAGTTGGCTTACTTGAATTTTGCCAGCACTTTGTCAACTTCATTGTCAGGATTGCCGCAGCTGCTGTTGGCATCTACGGTTTTTCCACAATACCCGCAGGTAGTGCCTTCTTTATTTAGGAAAGGACTCTGCGATGCACAGGTTCCTTTGAATTCTCCGTTTTTGAGGAACAGAAGCCTTATTGACATCAAAATGAAGAATAAAGCAACAAAACCAAGTGTTAGAAATACGGTTGTCATAACGGATAAATTTGCGCAAATTTAAAGCTTTACTTCGAAAACGTCCACAATCCACGCATAGTTTCCTTGCCCATGACAAATTTGAGTACCAGAGCCGAGCAATTGGCAGCTTTTGACCGATTATTGACCATCATGGATGAACTCAGGGAGCAATGCCCTTGGGACAAAAAACAAACGACCGAAAGTCTCCGACATCTGACAATCGAAGAGACCTTTGAATTATCCGACGCCATATTGGAAGGTGATCCTGAAGAAGTCAAAAAAGAACTGGGAGATATTTTATTGCACATAGTTTTTTATGCAAGAATCGGCTCTGAGGAAGGCAATTTTGACATAAAGACGATGATAGATGGGCTATGTGAAAAGCTAATCCGCCGTCATCCACATATATATGGAGACACCCTGGCTGATGATGAAGAGGCTGTGAAGCAAAACTGGGAGAAAATAAAAATGACTGAAAAAGGCAACAAATCAGTGCTGGGAGGAGTCCCCAAATCCCTGCCGGCCCTGATCAAAGCTATGCGTATCCAGGAAAAGGCCAGAGGGGTGGGTTTCGATTGGGAAGAGAAAAACCAAGTTTGGGAAAAAGTGGAAGAGGAAATGCAGGAATTCAAAGATGAATTCAATGCCACGAATACTGCGGGAATAAATCTGGAGAAAGCCAGTGGAGAATTTGGAGACTTATTGTTTTCTTTGATCAACTATGCGAGGTTTATTGACATCAATCCAGAAGAAGCCTTGGAACGTACCAACAAGAAATTCATCAAACGCTTTCAATATCTGGAAAAGGCAGCAGAGAGTTCCGGCAAAAAACTGAGCGATATGAGCTTGGCAGAAATGGACATATATTGGAATGAGGCGAAGATGAAGTAAGCAGTCGCAGTAAAGGAAATTTAGTTTTCAAATAAAGAGGTTCCTCAAAAAATAGAAATTATGCCGAACAAAATCATATTCACCAAAGAAGCCCCAGCCCCCATCGGCCCCTACTCACAAGCAATATTAGCGGGAAACACCTTATATGTCTCGGGACAGATCGCATTGGATGCCGATACAGGTGAGCTGATCAACGAAAACATCACTGAAGAAACCCATGCTGTGATGAAAAACCTGGAAGCAGTCCTAAGAGCCGCTGATTTCACTTTCGCGGACATAGTCAAGTGTAGTATATTCATCAAGAACATGGACGAGTTTGGCACCATCAATGAGGCATATGGGCAATATTTCAAATCGAACCCTCCGGCACGGGAAACAGTAGAAGTAAGTAAGCTCCCCAAAAATGTAAATGTGGAAATCTCTTGTGTCGCCTTTAAATAAAGAATTTTGCACCTTTTGCCCTACGATAGCGAAACAATAGTCAGTTCTCTTACCAAAAAAGAGGTGCTTACCCAGCTGAATCGCGTGACCCGGGAAGTAAACTTCCTAGATCAGCGGACTTTGGCCAAAGACGAGGTGCTTTTCAATGGTTTTATAGGGCGTAAGGGCTTCAGAATCTCCAAAACCGTGGAAAGGGGGGACACCTTTTTGCCCCTGATTTTAGGACAAGTACAAGCGACTCCAAGAGGGTGTATCATATTTATCAATTACCGCTTATTCCCCGGTGCGGTATTTTTTCTGGCGTTTTGGACTATTGTACTACTGGCATTTACCATATTTTATTCCTTTGTCTTCACCAACTATGCCTACGCAGTTCTTTGCTTGGCATTGGGACTTTTCAATTATGGGATCGCGATGTACTTCTTCAATCGGCAGGTAAAAGTTTCACGAAACGTTTTTCATCAGCTTATCAATTTCCAGATGAAGGATTAAGGCTTTTAATCCTAGGGAAAAATGGCATTAGGAAGTAATTTAGTGCCGAGATTTTGATCCAACAATAACAAACATATGAGTATCCGCATAGAAAAAGACACCATGGGGCCTGTAGAGGTACCTGCTGACAAGTACTGGGGAGCGCAGACCCAGCGATCTATCAACAATTTTAAAATAGGTGGAGAAAAAAACCGAATGCCTATTGAGATTACCCGAGCTTTTGCCATTTTGAAGAAAGCTGCCGCTCAGACCAATGCGGAACTAGGGGTGCTGGATCAGGCAAAAGCTGATATTATCAGCACCGTGTGCGACGAAATTCTAGAGGGGAAGCATGATGATCAGTTCCCGCTGGTGGTATGGCAGACCGGATCAGGCACCCAATCAAATATGAACTCAAACGAGGTGATCGCCTACCGGGCACATGTACTGCTGGGAGGTTCTCTGGAGGATACCAAGAAGAAAATCCACCCAAATGACGATGTAAACAAATCCCAATCCTCCAACGACACCTACCCAACTGCCATGCACATCGCTGCCTATAAAATGGTGGTAGAGACTACTATCCCTGGAGTTGAGAAACTAAGGGATACACTTGCCAAGAAAGCAGAGGCGTTCAAAGACGTGGTGAAAATCGGACGTACCCACTTTATGGATGCGACTCCGCTTACCTTAGGGCAGGAATTCTCAGGCTATGTAGCCCAACTCAACTATGGTCTGAAAGCACTGAGAAATACACTTGCCCACCTTTCCGAACTGGCTCTTGGCGGAACCGCCGTCGGCACGGGATTAAACACACCAAAAGGCTATTCGGAGCTGGTGGCTAAAAAAATCGCTGAGTTTTCAGGTCAGCCTTTTGTCACAGCTGAGAATAAATTTGAGGCATTGGCGGCACATGATGCCATGGTAGAAACCCATGGAGCACTGAAGCAGCTGGCAGTATCTCTGATGAAAATAGCCAATGATGTAAGAATGCTTTCCTCTGGGCCTAGATCAGGAATCGGTGAGATATTGATTCCAGAAAACGAACCTGGTTCTTCCATTATGCCAGGCAAAGTAAATCCAACCCAAGTAGAAGCACTTACCATGGTGGCGGCCCAGGTGATGGGCAATGATGTAGCGATCACGGTAGGTGGGGCCACAGGTCACTTCGAACTAAACGTCTTCAAGCCGCTGATCGCGGCAAATTTTCTGCAGTCGGCTCGTTTGATCGGCGATGCATGCGTTTCTTTCAATGATAACTGTGCAGTGGGAATTGAACCAAATACACCAATGATCCAAAGACACTTGGAGAATTCATTGATGTTGGTAACAGCCCTCAACCCTCATATTGGCTATGAAAATGCGGCCGCAATTGCCAAAAAAGCGCATAAAGAAGGTACCAGCTTAAGAGAGGCGGCCATTGCTTTGAATCTACTTACATCAGAACAATTCACCGAATGGGTGAAGCCTGAAGAAATGACAGGAGGTTTGAAGTAAACCTCATCCTACAACTTAAAAAATGGTCCCAAAAACATATTTCGGGACCATTTTTTTACATCTATTTTTTTATATAGAGGTTACTATTCATTCATTTGGCGTAAGCGGATTTGACTTTCTAATCAACCCATCCGGCAATTCCCCTTCAGTACTGGCTACGATGGTACACACAGCGGCATCACCGGTGACGTTGACCACAGTACGGAACATGTCCAAGATTCGATCAGGAGCAATGATCAACGCAATCCCAGCCGCAGGCACACCGATTGATTCGAGCACAATTATCAGCATAATCAAACCTGCCCCAGGCACCCCGGCAGAACCTATGGATGCCAGAGTGGCAGTCAACACGATCATCAATTGCTGGGTCAAAGACAGCTCCATCCCCAATGCCTGAGCGATAAACACAGCTGCCACGCCCTGATAAAGACTAGTTCCGTCCATATTTATGGTAGCTCCTAATGGAAGTACAAAACTTGAGACCTCCTCTGAGACACCAAGTTCCTCCTCTACCTGCTTCATCGTCACAGGCAAAGTAGCTGAGCTGGAGCTGGTAGAAAATGCCAATAGTTGCGCAGGGCGGATAGCTTTGAAAAAATCCTTGTATTTCACCTTGGTGAATGCCATCAAAATAACTGGATATACCACCAAAATCATGGTGAACAAACCTCCCAACACCACTAAGCTATATTTCAATAAAGCCATCAACAACTGCACTGCCGAATCAGGGTTTTCACCTGCGATCTCCACTATCAAAGAGGCCATCAGTGCAAAAACCCCATAAGGGGCAATCATCATGATGTAATTCACGATTTGGATGATCACATCATTCATTCCATCAAAAAATGCTACAACAGGCCCGGCTTTTGACTTGGGTATCTGGAGAAGCGCTATTCCTACGAGTATGGCAAAGAACACAACTTGCAGCATAGCGGCATTATCTGTTGTGGCCTGGAAAACATTCTCAGGAACTATGTCCACCAAAGGCTGTAGCGGGCTTTGTTTTTGCAGTTCAGCAGCCTGTCCCACTCTAGACCCCGCATCACCTTCATATAAGGTCATCAGGTTTTCCCGGGTTTCTGGAGGGAGGCTTTTACCCGGTTTGAATATATTGACAAGCACCAAGCCAATAGTAATTGCCAGAACGGTCGTACACAGGTATGTCCCAATTGTTTTCCCGCCAATCCGGCTGAGTTTAGAGATGTCTCCCAAGTTAGAAACACCTACAATCAGTGAAGCCAGCACAAGAGGCACAGCGATCATTTTCAGGCCATTGATGAAAACCGTTCCAAATGGCTTGATATAATCAATAGTGAAAGAATTAGGAATGGAAGTCTTAATGACCATCAACCCGAAAATCAACCCCAGAACAAGTCCGATGATAATTTGGGTGTGTAAGGGTATCTTTTTAATCATATATATCTGGGTTAGAAGTCTTGCAGTTTACTGCTTTTTGCCAGCAAAATATAGTCTGCTATTACCAATGCTGCCATTGCTTCCACAATAGGTACAGCTCTAGGAACCACACATGGGTCATGGCGCCCTTTTCCAGAAACTACCACGGTCTCACCAGCCTCGTTTATCGACTCCTGATCGGTCATTATGGTAGCCACCGGCTTGAAAGCTACACTGAAATAGATATCCTCGCCATTGGAAATGCCCCCCTGAATACCTCCAGAGTAATTCGTTATTGTACGGATTCTATCCCCATCTTGCACGAATACATCATTGTGCTCTGAGCCTCTCATTTTCACCCCTTCAAAACCACTTCCATACTGGAAGCCTTTTACGGCATTGATGCTCAGCATAGCCTTCCCAAGCTCGGCATGAAGCCTGTCAAACACCGGTTCTCCTATTCCTACAGGTGTATTTTTGATCACACAGGTAACTACCCCTCCGATGGTGTCCCTATCTTTTCTTACCGAATCGATCAAGGCTATCATTTCCTCAGCCACAGCAGGATCAGGACATCTCACAATGTTATCCTCAGCTTTGGCCAGATCCAGCTCTAAATAATCCTTCTCCAGCTTGAGCTTTCCAACTTGGGACACATAGGCTTGGATACTGATCCCTTTTGTTTCCAGCAGCTGCTTGGCAATAGCGCCGGCAACAACCCGAGCAGCTGTTTCCCTGGCAGAACTTCTTCCTCCACCACGGTAGTCTCTCAGTCCATACTTTTCGAAATAAGTAAAATCAGCATGGGAGGGACGGAACTTATCTGAAATATGAGAGTAGTCCTTACTTTTTTGATCTGAATTATTGATCACAATCCCTATTGGAGTGCCCGTGGTCACTCCCTCAAAAACGCCGGATTTGATTTCAAATTCATCTTCCTCCTTCCGCTGGGTGGTGATTTTAGACTGGCCGGGCTTTCTTCGCTGCATTTCCGCGATCAGCTTAGTCTCATCTATTTTCAGTCCTGCTGGGCATCCCTCGATGATTACCCCTAAAGCCAATCCGTGCGATTCACCGTAGGTGGTGATCTTGAATAGCTTCCCAAATGAATTGCCCATTATCTCTTTCTGATTATCAATAAAGCCAGCAATGCAACCGCCAAAAGCAGTAATACATTGATTGAGACCGTAAAATAGTATTTATATTTCTCGTTTAAAAACCTGTTGTCTTCGGTGGATATACGATCATAAATCCCTCCTAATCTTTGGCTGGAAATCGCCTGGTTCACTTTGCTGTCCCCTACTACTGAAATCTTAGCCTGCGGAACCAAGGTGTCATACACAGCACGGACAGGATCAAAATAAATCCACTCAAAGTTCCGTCCCAAGTCCACATCACCGGCTTCATTGATGGTGATATAGTAGTTGAATTCCTTTATCCCAGATACTCTTCCATATCCCCGGTTAATCTGCTGCCGCACATTTGGGTCATAGGTATTGAGGTTTGCCACAGGGAGTCTTTTGGGAGGGGAGATTGCATTGATATTCCCTACCCCGGAGATTCCTAGGCTGTAGTCAAAGCCCTGTCCTGTCTCAACTTCAATGGATTTAATATTTTCCCTAAGCTGAAATTCTCCTACACTGACTTCATTTTTCAAAGGATGGGGAGGGAGGGGTTTTACTTTAATACTTTTTGGGTTAGAATAGAAAGTTTTGAAGTCTTCTTGTCGATTCGCCCCAAAGAAAGTTGGGTTCTTGGCCACCTTATATTTTATCATTTCCCAAGGAACCCGTGGGATTTCGATTTCTCCCTCCGAAAACGGGAAAAAGGTGGCTTCATAGACTTTAAATTTAGTCCAGCGTTTACCGTTAATGGTAACCTGCTCTCGCTCAATATTGCTGATATTAAAGTTTTCTTCCCACACGTTGGAGGGCTTTATTTTCTTAAGGACATTATCCAACTGTCTGCCTGCCTCATGAAAGCTAAATTGTGCCTGATTTGACTCAGACATATAAAATGCCATGCTAACGTTAAACCCTTCACCCTGAAAAACCTCCTCTTTGTCCACAGATACAGAGAAAAACGCATCATCCTCCATCTCCACATACTCAGGTTCCTCTACCGCCGATCTTCCAAAAAAATCCGCAAAAGGATCTGAGGCAGCCCCTCCTGATCCAGATCTGCTTACAGCATCCCCCACCGTGATCTGCTTGCCTGGGGACGAGTAAGCTTGTCCATTGATAGACAACTCAAAAGATGGCAGAGTAAACACTCCCTTTCTACTGGGTCTGTAGTATTGTATAATGCTATTGGAACTACTCATCTGTCCATTGATGAGGTTCATCGAGGAAGATTGGGATATCCCCTGTTTCTGAAAACTAGGAATATCAGGAAACTGATCGTAGGACTTGATTTTTTCGTTACTGATGGTTACCTTGATTGTGAATGTTTCATTCAAACCGATCTCTGCGGACCCCAGCTCAATCTGAACGTCCTGCGCTATAGCCATCCCAGAAAATGCCATGAGGCTATATACGAAAATGAATTGGGCAAGCGTTTTAATCATGGTTGCGAAAATAGGGAATATACTCTTTCATTTCTAAAATAACGCAACATATGCAGAAATGCCTGCGTATTGGAACTTAAAATCAGTTAAAACCCTAAACTCTTTAGACTATGACCGAATATGTGAAAACTATCTTACAAAAGGTTAGCTTTTCAAAGTATTTATTTGAGCGTGAGCTGAGAAAAGGCTTAAGGATAATCTCCCATACGGAGATTCAGGAATTCAAAGAATGGTGTTATCTGATGTTTGGAAATATTCACCAGGTAATTCTCAACAGGTATTTCAAACCTGCATATTAAGTAAAAGCCCCGAACAACTATGGAACGGGGCTTTTTTCATCTATGGCAGCACGAACTTTTGTTTAATCCTTGTTAATCTTTTGTGGCAAAATCCGGATATGCGCGCATGCTGTGCTCATTGATATCCAAGCCTTCAGTTTCCTCCGCTTCATCTACCCGAATACCGATGGTTTTTTTCATCACAAAGAAGATCACTCCGGCAAATATGACACAGAACACACCTACTGCGACTACTCCTATCAGCTGGGAAAAGAATTGGCCCATACCAGCTAGGTCTCCGAAAATCCCCACGGCCAAAGTCCCCCAAATACCACCGACTAGGTGAACCGAAATAGCTCCTACCGGATCATCAACTTTTATCTTGTCAAAGAACACTACCGCAAGTACGATCAAGCCTCCGCCTATCAACCCGATGATAACGGAAGAAGTCACCCCCATGAGATCCGCGCCGGCAGTAATCCCTACCAAGCCAGCCAAAATCCCATTCAATACCATTGTGATATCATAGGTCTTGAACATCAGGTAAGAGACAGCAAGCGCCCCGATAGCTCCGGCAGCAGCAGCCATACAAGTGGTCACAAAAACTTTAGACACAGCGCCAGGGTCGGCACTAAGAACAGATCCCCCGTTGAAGCCAAACCACCCGAACCACAAAAGAAACACACCTAAGGTGGCCAATGGAATATTATGTCCAGGAATCGCAGTCATTCCCCGAGAAGTATATTTACCAAGTCTTGGCCCTAATAATGCGGCACCGACCAAGGCTCCCCACCCTCCAACAGAGTGTACTATCGTAGAACCCGCAAAGTCATAAAAGGGGGTTTCCAGTGTGCTGAGAAATCCTCCGCCCCATTGCCACATACCCACGATTGGATAACAAATTCCTACATATAATACTGAGAAAAAGATAAATGGGCCAAGCTTCACACGTTCTGCCACAGCTCCCGACACGATAGTAGCTGCAGTAGCCGCGAACATCGCCTGGAAGATAAAGTCCGTAAAGAAAGTGTATCCTTCATTGTAATTGCTGGTATCCCAGCCATCTGGCAGTGTGAGGCCAAAACCCGCAAACCCAAAGAAAGAACCCGCAAATTCGTCCCCCGGATACATCAGATTGAACCCGACGAAAGCATAGGTCAATAGCCCAATGGCAGGTATAATTGTGTTCTTAAATAGAATATTAACGGTATTTTTTGAACGGGTAAGGCCAGCTTCCAAACTGGCAAAGCCCAAATGCATAATGAAAACCATCGTTGTGGCGATCATCATCCATAAATTATTGACGGTAAATAAGTCTTGCATGTGATAAAATAGGTTCTGTGAATGAGTGAATAAATTAAAGCGCCTGTTCCCCAGTGTCCGTGTTTCTGATACGGTAAGCCTCCAGCACATCATAGACGAAGATTTTCCCATCTCCTATCTGGCCGGTGTTTCCTTCCTTCAGAATACAGTTGATTACTGGCTCGACCAACTCCTCCACTGTGACTATTTCAATTTTGGTCCTGGGAATGTAAGCTGGCTCATAGGATACACCACGGTACATCTCCTGCCGCGCATGCTCCAACCCCATTCCCTTTACCTCATAAAAGGTGAGGAACTTAACACCCAGTCCAGCCACACAGGTGTGGATCTGGTCAAAGCGTGAAGTCCTGATAATTGCTTCAATTTTTTTCATTTTTTCAATGGGTTTAATGGTTTTTTGAGATTATGGCATAAAACTAATCAGAAAATTAAAATTACCATCTGTAAAGTATAAATTTTACCCATATCACTCAATATTCTTGATATTTGATCAGTCTATAGGTGGTTTTTAATCATACTTGCCAACAATGCAATCTATATTTTGACATAATTGCTTTAAAAACAAACCTTACCTTATTTTTTATTCAAGAACGAAGACTTGCCTCCCTGCCATAAAAACTTAATTTTGCCTTAGTTTTAGTAAACCTACGCACATGCACAACAAACCCACTTTATTAGTACTTGCTGCCGGAATGGGTAGCAGATATGGAGGGAATAAACAAATAGACGGTTTTGGCCCTAAGGGCGAGACGATTCTTGAATATTCCATTTTTGACGCGATCAGGGCCGGATTTGGCAAAGTCGTTTTCATAGTCCGGGAAGAAATTTTCGAGGTCGCCAAAGAAAAATTTTTGCCTAAATTGGAAGGGAAAATAGAAGTGGATTTCGTAATCCAGTCTCTGGACAGCTTTGTCCCGAATGAATTGAAGCAAGCTGAGCGTAAAAAGCCTTTTGGAACTGCGCATGCCGTCCTATGTGCAAAAGATGTGATCAATGAGCCCTTTGCTGTCATAAACGCAGATGATTTCTATGGGAGGGAAGCTTTCTCCGCAATCGGAAAATTCCTGAGCACTGAAGTAAAGCCGGATCTACATGCGATGGTGGGCTATGCCATCCAAAATGTACTTTCAGAGCATGGAACAGTAAGTCGCGGTGTGTGTGATATGAATGAAAAAGGCCATCTGATAGGTATGGTAGAGCGTACTTCAATATCCCGAGAGGGAGGTAAAATAGTCAGTAAAGGTGAAGATGAAATCCTAGAAATCGCTGAAAACACTCCGGTGAGCATGAATTTTTGGGGCTTCCATCAAAATGTATTCGCTGACATCGAAAAAATGTGGAACAAGTTTCTTCCAGAAAATCTGGAAAACCTCAAATCAGAATTCTACATCCCTACTGTTGCCAATAATCTTATCAAAGCCAAGGAAGCTGCTTTTGATATTTTAGAAGGTGGTAAAATTTGGTTTGGTGTCACTTATACAGAAGACAAACCTATAGTGATCGACTCACTACAAAAACTACATGATGCTGGTGAATATCCAGCAGATCTGTGGAAATAACTTTAGTAAATAGGTCATAAAAACGCAAGCTCATCGGCAGACTTTCTCAGTCTTCCGATGAGCTTGCCACAGAGCATGGGTGGGATTCTTGCAATTTGGCTCCCCCTGTGTCACCTTGCTTCGAAGACTGCTTCCTTTTTGTATAAAGCTTGTACCTCAGAAACATCAAAAAGGGTACAGTGGGCAACATACTTTTACACTCCTAGCTAAGATTACCCAAAGCTTGAAATCTAGAGAATTTACACCATTGGCGGAATTTACCCCGCCTCTGCTATAATCATGATTCTTAATGCATGTGAATTTATTTATCCCTTTTTGAGCGGTGGGCCTGTAACAATTAGTCTTTTTTATCCTATCTTATCTCACCTATGATCGATTCTTTTATCAACTACTTGGAGTTCGAAAAAAAGGCCAGTCCACATACTGTAGCGGCATATCGCCGGGACTTAACCCAATTAGAGGAGTTTTTGGCAGTTTCTTTTGAAATAGATGATATTTCGATCGCTCTCCACCCGGAGCTTCGGGCATGGGTGATCGACTTGGTGGACAGGGGCTTAGGTACTACTACAGTCAACCGGAAAATCGCCACATTAAGGTCATATTACAAGTTTTTGCTCCGATCACGGATCATTTCCTCAGACCCCACGTATAAGTTAAAGGGTCTTAAAAACCCAAAAAAACTACCCGAGTTTATACAGGAAGAAGCGATTCTTGCCGTTCTAGAAGAGAGCGTTTACAAACCGGATTTCGAAGGTCAACGGGACAGGATGGTGATGGAGTTCCTATACCTCACCGGTGTACGGCTTTCCGAATTGATCGGACTGAAATGGTCAGACATCAACCTGATCGAGGATTCGGTAAAAGTGCTCGGGAAAAGGAAGAAAGAGAGAATAATCCCTATTACAAAAGGGCTAAAACAGAATATTTTGTTGTATAAAAAAGTATTTGAAGAAAGATTTTCTAAAGTTGACCAAAGTGAGTATTTTATTGTCAGCAATCAACATAAGCAAAGTTACCCCATGATGGTATTTCGCATCGTAAGGCATTACCTAGATCTTTTTGCGCAGACCAGTAAGCGCAGTCCTCATGTGCTGAGACATACATTTGCCACACATCTTCTAAACAAAGGCGCAGATTTAAACGCAGTAAAAGACTTGCTTGGTCACGCAAGCTTGGCCGCTACCCAAGTGTACACGCACAATTCCATGGAAAAACTGAAGGCGGTGTTCGAACAGGCACATCCTAAAGCATAAATTAAATAATTTGTTCACCACTAAATGCAAATCAATATGAAACTGCAGATGCACTCCATCCATTTTGACGCCGATCGTAAACTGATCGACTTTATACAGAAAAAGGCTGACAAACTGGACACTTACTATGACCAAATCATAGACGGAGAAGTTTTTTTAAGGCTCGACAAAAATGACAACAACGCCAATAAAATCGTAGAAATCAAAATGAATGTGCCCGGCAAACAGTTCTTTGCCAAGAACCAATCCGACTCATTCGAAGCCGCATCCGATGATGCCATCGAAGGGTTGAGAAGGCAGATCAAAAAATATAAAGAAAAAGTTGTGCTGGCTAAACAGTAACCGATTAGGATCGTAATTTTGTTGCACCTCTCAAAAGCTGGGAGGTGCTTTTTTTATATACAGTCCTATATGCGGAAGTCATCAAATTATCCCCTGTACTTTTGGCTTGTCACCATAGCACTGGTGCTGGCCAAAGTCATGTTCACACTGAGACCTGAAATAGACCTTTTTACTGAAGAGGCGCAGTACTGGTTATGGTCTCAGAATATGGCTTGGCATTACTATTCAAAACCTCCCCTAGTGGCCGTAATGAATTACCTGAGCACGGCCATTTTAGGAAACACTGAGTTGGGAGTGCGTCTCAATGCGATAGTTTGTGGCGTGGGGATATCTTGGGTGGCTTTCCTATTTGGAAGACACCTTTACTCACCGAAAGTCGGATTTTGGTCAGCTATGATCCTGCAGGCTATGCCTATGTGGTGGCTTGCCTCCACATTTCACATGACTGACAGCTCTCTTTCATTTTTTTGGATAGTGGCAGTCTATTTGGCTTTTCGCGGTATTCAGGAGCGTAGATTAAACTTCTGGATTGGTGCGGGGCTGGCCACGGCATTTGGCTTGATGGCCAAGATGGTGATGATCTTGATATTTCCCTTTCTGCTTATTTTTCTGGTGTATTCCAAAAAATGGAAGAACCAGGAACGCCATTTTCTGATCTATTTTTTAATCAGCCTTATAGGGTTCGCACCTATGCTAATCTGGAATTGGCAAAATGAGTTCGACACCTTTAAGCATTTGGCGGCTCTGGGCGGCGGGGGCAAAGAATCTTCTGTAATTGATTTTGGAAAAGCTCTAACCCAATTTCTTGAATACCTGGCGGGGCAACTTGCGATGGTATCGGTGTTTTTGCTGCCTCTCTTTGTCGGCTTCTTGTTTCGCTCCAGATTCAGTAGCAACGAAAAATCCATGTACCTGCTTCTTGCTCCGGTGATGTCTTGGGCGGGATTTGCATTTTTGAGCTTCTTCACCTCCATAGAAGTGAATTGGCCGGTTTTCGCTTACAGTACGCTGGCCATCCCTTTAGCAGCCTGGATTTGCTCTCAAAGTCTGGCCTGGAAAAAAATGAAAAACTGGGGAATTGGATTAAGCATTGGTTTCCCCTTACTTTTTATACTTCCGG
Organism: Algoriphagus sp. AGSA1; assembly: GCF_021390545.1. Classification (GTDB taxonomy): domain Bacteria; phylum Bacteroidota; class Bacteroidia; order Cytophagales; family Cyclobacteriaceae; genus Algoriphagus. Next base: position 129,191 of record NZ_JAJUWR010000011.1, read on the forward strand.
ACTTCACTTATCTCAAAAGTATAAAACCCATCACGAAAGCGGAAAAATCAGCTTTTAGACGAATGGCAGGATATGACCCCTTGGCGAAGAGACTTTATTCACTACAGGATAGCCTTGGCATAAAGGATGCGTTCATATTTTCGGAGACCTACCATATGGCTTCCGAACTTTCCTTTTACCTTCCTGAGCACCCCCAAACGTATATGCTGAATATGGGAGCCAGAAAAAGCCAATTTGATCTTTGGCCGGGATTGGAGCAGTTTGTAGGTCAGGACAAAGTAGGCATCTTTGTCAGCTGGAACTTTGGTTCACCCGGTGAGTTTGCTCGTTTCCAAGAGCTGATTTATGAGGAGGAAATGCCGGTTACTTTCAGAGGTGAACCGTTAAGAACTGCTAAAATCCAGGTCTGGAGAAAATTAGAGCACTTTAATCCCTATCTGCCTGACAGGTATTGATACTAATCTTCTATTCTTTCCAGCCAATAATATTTCTGTCCCTTTTCCATCAGAGTCTGTTCAAAATCTGCATGTCCTGCATTTCTTATCAGATCGGGAATGGCCCCTGAAGCCCAATTCAAGGAAGCCACCTTCTTTTGAAACCCAAAAACATTTATGGAATCCAGGTACTTGTCTTCGATGATCAATCGGTTATAATTTTCCAATGCATCCCTGTATCCTTGGCTTGGCAAGTCGATCATTTCATAATCAGTCCCCAAGCCAATTCTGATTTTGCTGCTGGTATGTAGATTTCCTATAAATCCGATTTTATCCGTTGGATCAATTTTCTCCTGAGCAGCAAAAGCCTTCACCTGCTGCCCCTGATCCGGCAGTGAAATCTGAAAAGTACCTGAAGAGATCATGAAGAAAAGAAGCATAAAGCCATACGAAATGGCTTTGGGAAGTTTACGGCCTAAAATGGTCAGCCGCCCCAGATAGAGCAGGATCAAAAGCCCAATCAGCAGCTGCGCATAAATCAAGAAAGGCGCACCCAGATTTATATTGAGCCATAGACTAAACAATAAAACAATTGAATTCACCACGAGGAAAAACCAAGAAGTAATTTTCAAGCCTATTCTTTTCTCTTCAAATTCCGATCTAACAAGAATACAGGCCAACAAGATGGCCAAAACCGGGGCAACGGGAAGCAGATAGCGTTCATAAAATTTGCTGGTCATTGCACCCATCGCCAAAATCGCCAACCCCCATAAGATGGCAAACCAAAAGAAAGTAGGATTATCTTTTCTGAGGTTAACAACTGATTTTCTGACAGAAGAAAAGGTAAAGATCACCCAAGGAAGAAAAATGAGAATTAGAATACCTATGGCTAGAAATCCATTTTGGCTGATAAGTAGATATCGCGAAGCCACCCGGGTACCGACTTGATCTTCTAGAAAACTGTCCAGATAAGTAGGCCCATGAATCTTCCACATGGCTACAAACCAAAACAACGCAATGAATAGCGCAACAAGAATAGAGGGGATGTGCAGAAGGGTTTTGAAAGAAATTTTCTTCCAGGGGTTAAACAACAGATAAACCATCCCAAATCCTCCTAAAGCCGCAGCTGGAAGTCCCTTCACCTCAAATGCCACAGCCAAGCTGATATAAAGTATCCAAAGATATTTTTTTGGAGTAGCATCCCCAAACCGGATCAGACCGGCAAATCCCACCGCACTTGCGGTCATAGTCATCACCAACAAGACATCGGGAATGGATCGGGTGGCGCTAAAGATCAGGACGGGATTTGATGCCATGATCAGAGCAGAAAGTCCAGCGATTTTCTTGTCATCAAATAATACTTTAGCGGCCAAGTACGTCAACCCAACCGTCAATGCTCCAGCGACCAGAAAGAAAAATCTGGAGGCAAAGGGAGAAACCCCAAAAAGCTTGAAACCCGCAAGTACTGTCCAATAAGTTCCTATAGGCTTCTTGAACCTAAGTTCATCACTTCCCAGATAAGTAGTTAGGTAGTCACCTTTTTGCAGCATTTTCACTGCAGCATCAGTGTAATACATCTCATCTGGGTAATGCATATGGAAGCTCAAAGCAAATGGCCCAACAAAAACTGTAAATGCCAACATGATTACCCAAGGGCTGATATGATATGAATCCGAGGTAGAAATAGACATGTTGCAAAGATAGGCCGATTGATCATTGTCACAGCAAATTTTCGTTGACATACACAAGCCTCCCTAGCTTTTTTGCCTCTGGAAGTATTTTCCCGTATTTTTGACAAAATTTTATAGCATGTCCAAGCCACAGATTTCCGTAGTAATTACTGTTTATAATGAAGAAGATAACATCCAGCCACTTTTAGAAGCTACTTATTCTGCCTTGGAGGCAATAGATTATGAAGTGATTTTGATCGAGGATGGTTCTACTGACCGGACAGTGGAAGAGGTGAAAAAGTATGCAAATAGCCGTACCAAACTGATTATCTTCAACCGGAATTTTGGGCAGACTACAGCACTGGCAGCAGGCATAGATATGGCCACTGGGGAATATATTGCCACGATGGACGGCGATCTGCAGAATGATCCGACTGATATCCCTGTGATGCTACAGAAGGCTATTGATGAAGAATGGGATGTGGTGGCAGGCCGCCGGGCAAATAGGAAAGATGGTTTTGTACTTCGTAAAATCCCCAGTAAAATCGCCAACTGGGTAATCCGAAACAGCACTAAAGTATATCTGAATGACTACGGCTGTACTCTTCGCGTATATAAAGCTGAGATCGCCCAAGGAATGGGCTTGTACGGGGAGCTCCACAGGTTTATTCCTGTTTTGGCAAAGCAACAAGGAGCCCAAATGACTGAAGTGGACGTGAAACATCACCCAAGAATCCATGGGGAATCTAAGTATGGTCTGAGCCGTACTTTCAAAGTGATGTCGGATTTGATTTTGATGCTGTTTTTTCAGAAGTATTTTCAGCGTCCGATTCATTTATTTGGCGGAATCGGTCTAATCGCCTTTATGATCGGAATCGTGATCAATTTTTATTTATTAATTCTAAAGCTCATAGGAGAGGATATCTGGGGAAGGCCACTTATGATTCTTGGCTTTATCTTAGTCTTGGGGGGAATTCAATTTGTCACTACTGGGATCATCGCTGAGATCATTGTCCGTACCTATTTCGAATCGCAGAATAAAAAGACGTACACCATCAAATCTGTTTACCAAGGGATCCAAAAACCATTGGAGGATTTACAGATTTTGCCTAACGATAAGATGGGCTCCAACTTGTAATTGAATTTTGGCTAAAACAGAGCGTTCTCTCAAGAAAAAATTAACGACTGCCTTAAAGTTGGTGTTGACCTGCCTCGCGCTCTACCTAGTCTTTAGAAGAATAGACACAAACCAACTCTGGCAAATCACCAAGACCATCCATTGGGTATGGTTGATCCCTGCCATTCTCACTTTTACATTGAGCAAACTGTTTACTGCCTTTAGGTTAAATCTGTATTTCAAAAACATTAAACTATTCATTTCGGAAAAACTTAACATCAGGCTATATCTGATCGGGATGTTTTATAACCTGTTTCTGCCGGGAGGAATCGGCGGAGACGGATATAAGGTATATTTGCTGCACAAACATTACCAGACGCCTGTCAAGCAGCTGGTACAAGCTTCTCTTTTGGATCGTTTAGGGGGATTGGTGGCAATCCTTTTCTTATTGTTGGCATTGATTCTTCCAGCGGATTTGCGCTTGCTTTATGACTCCTCAGTTCCTTGGGATCTGTTGGTCGGGCTAGCTGCCTTGCTTGTATTTCCTTTTTTTTGGTTAATGCAAAAACTAGTGTTCAAGGCATTTCTGCCTTCTTTTTGGAAAGCGAACGGCTGGTCCATGGCCGGCCAGGTGACCCAGCTGGTATGCGCTTGGTTTATTCTAAAAAGCCTTGGAGTTACAGAGAATTTTCTTGCCTATCAGCTGGTTTTCTTACTTTCTTCTATTGTGGCAGTGCTTCCTCTCACGATCGGAGGAGTAGGGGCAAGGGAGCTTGTATTCGTCTATGCACATGCCTATGCGGGGATAGAGGAAACTACAGCGGTTGCTTTCAGCTTGATCTTTTTCTTGATTACAGCAGCAATTTCACTTGTTGGATCCATGGTCACAGTTAACTTTGATAAAAATAGTCAATTGACTGTATTTCAGACTAATAATTAAAAATCATCCTTGCAAATTTAAAATTTGCAAGGATGATTACACGTGATTTGACTTATAAACTCCAAGAATTGATGCAGGATTTTCCGGCAATAGCTATTCTTGGGCCACGCCAGGTAGGAAAAACAACCTTAGCCCAGGAGCTTGTGAAGAACTAAGGGCCCCAGTCTATATATTTGGATCTGGAAAAAAATGAAAGAGGGTTTTTGAGAAGCCTTTCTTTTCCTGTTATCAAAGTGTGAGTGCTATTTTTCTAGAATGGCGTCATGGGGGAAATAAAATTGCCCCACTCCTTTGATTACCTGCCAATTGATTTGGTTGGTTTTCGGAGAATATAGTATGCGAATTTCTGAGATCCCGTCAGAATAAGCACTTTTGATTGTGCCGGTGAAGATGTTGTCTCTTTCTTTTTTCAAAAAAACAGAAAGCTGCTCAGCACAGTCTATCCTGCCTCCGTTGTAGTACTGCCCGCAATGCTTTCCTATTAAATCATATGACCCCAAAAGTTCATCATCAGACTTGGGCTTATATAGAAAGATTGTGAATGCCCTATCTTGTTTAAACCATCGCCAGTGACCTGTAATATCTTGCGATGTGGAATCATGTGAAAAGAGAAGAAACAGTACGAACAACACAGGAAGTCCTCCTTTATACCTATGGAAACATAAAATCATTTATATATTTCTGTAATAATACCAGACTTAACATCGACTAACATAATGATTGAATCTTCATCTTCATGGACCAATCCTTCCTCAGAAGTAGTTATTCTTATTACTCCATATTCCTCTTTTGTACCATAATCTATTTCAATTTTTAGTTCATAGGGAGGGAATAGCCTTGATACTGCTGTGTGATGATCGCCTAATTTTATAAAATTTTTTCCATTCCCTATTGAAAACATGCTGTCTTTCAGATGGAAGGCCTCGAGTTTTGCATCTAAGAAATAGAATTCATTATTGGCGTAGGTGATTAACCTAGCCATCTTTTCATCTATCTCATAATAATAATCCTCGTTTTTGTCAGGGCTTGGGAATTCTTCTAAAAATGCTGATAGGGTGGTTTTAAGAAAACTGAACTCTTTGTGAACTGAATCTGATGATTTGATGATGAGGTTGTTAATATCAAATGTCGGGATGGATGTATCCTCATTATACGCTTGGACTTGGCATAATGAGGTAGTATGAAAGAAGAAAGTCAAAACTATGAAAATCAAAGGATGCTTCATGTGTAGACTGAAAATAAAAATCGATAGGATTCGGCTAATTTGGTGCCACAAAAAGTACAGGGTATATTTTAGCTATTTTTAGAACCAATTCTGATTTTCCTACCTTTGCCAAAACCCTTCTCTATGACCCGAGCCGAGCTTTTCTCCCAAATCAAAAAGAAATCTTCCTTTCTATGTGTAGGTCTAGATGCGGATATAGCTAAAATACCTGCACATCTAAAGACCGAGAAAGATCCAATCTACAGCTTCTGCAAAGCTGTCATAGAGGAGACAGCTGATTACGCTGTTGCCTATAAACCGAACATAGCCTTCTTCGAAGCGCTTGGCCCGCAAGGATGGGAGACCCTGCAGAAAGTATTGGAAATCATTCCTCAAGAGATCTTTACCATAGCAGATGCCAAGCGGGGAGATATAGGAAATACTTCCAAGCTATATGCCAAGGCCTTCTTTGAGAAAATGGACTTTGACTCGGTGACGGTGGCTCCTTACATGGGAGCAGACAGCGTGACTCCTTTTCTGGAGTTTGCCGATAAATGGGTAATTCTTTTGGCTTTGACATCAAATATTGGCTCCATGGATTTCCAGCTGATCAAAGATGAAAATGGCAAACCTCTCTACCAGACTGTGCTGGAAAAAAGCCAGGATTGGGGCACCCCCGAAAACCTCATGTATGTGGTCGGTGCAACTCGGGGGGAATTGATTGCAGAGGTAAGACAAGCCGTTCCAGATCATTTCTTCCTGGTACCTGGTGTAGGAGCACAAGGTGGAAGTTTGGACGAAGTGGCGAAATACGGCATGAATTCCAGCTGTGGACTTTTGGTGAATTCCAGTCGTGGGATAATATATGCCTCGGGAGAAAGGGACTTTGCCAAAGCGGCTCGGAATGAAGCGGAAAAACTCCAGAAAGAGATGAAGGTGTTATTGGACAGACACCTCTGACCTGCCCCAAAACGGAATATTTTGAAAATCAGGCATTCCTGACTTTTTTGTTTTTTAGTTTTTGGTTAAATTCATTTGATTTTTAACCTAGGCTTTTATGACATTCAAAGAGGACTTTTTACAGCTAGTGTGGAAATTCCAATATTTCACCAAGACAAACCTTCGCACCACAAACGGTGATGAACTCAAAATCATACAGGTTGGCTTCCATAATCACAGTGAAGGACCTGATTTCCGGGATGCCGTCGTCGTCATTGACAGAGTGACTTTACATGGACATGTAGAGGTACATCGCCTGGCAAGTGAATGGAAGCAGCATTCGCACGGAGGAGACCCAGCTTACAATTCAGTGGTGCTGCATGTAGTCTGGGAAAATGATCAAGAGGTATTACGAAATGACGGAACTACTATGCCTACGCTCGAACTCAAGGGACTTATATTTCTGGATATTTGGAGGAACTATGAGCAGATGCTTGATTACAAGGCGGATTTGCCCTGTGCACATGGGCTACAGGAAGCACCGGAGATCGTAAGATTTTCCGCATTGGAAAAAGCCTTGGTAGAGCGGCTTCACGAGAAATCATCTCTGATTTTGGGCCTACTAAAAGAAACTACAGATGACTGGGAAGAGACGGCATATCGTTGGCTTTTCACCTGCTTTGGCTTCAAGACCAACAGCCAGGCTATGGGTGAATTGGCAGCTTCAGTCCCCTATAAAATCCTCCTGAAGCACCGGGATCAACTACCGGTACTAGAAGCAATACTGCTGGGACAATCCGGCCTTTTACCTACAGAATCGGAAGAACCCTATGTTCAATACCTGATCCGTGAGTATGATTTTTACCGAAAGAAGTATCAATGGGCCTCTTCCTTAAGACGAATTCACTGGACGTTTATGGGTGTTAGGCCAAGTAATTTCCCAACAATCCGAATTGCTCAGCTTGCAGCCGTGCTATCCAATGCTCCCAATCTTCTCCAATCCGTAATGCAGGAGTCCAGGGATTTTGCGGCATTTAAGAAGCTTTTTAAAATAAAGCCCGGCGACTATTGGCAGCATCATTATAGCTTTGGCAAACCATCCCAAAGGCGTGTCAGTAATGGGATTTCCAGCACAATATTGGAATTGTTGGTCATCAATTACGTGATCCCATTATGGTTTGCATATGGACGCTACTTCGAGGAGCCAGACTGGCAAGATCGATGTTTTGACCTTTTGCAGGAGGTGTCTGCGGAGAACAATCATATCCTCAGAAAATTCCAATCCTGTGGTTGGTCTGCTCAAAATAGTTTTGATACGCAGGGAATGATCGGTTTATACAAAAATTATTGCCAGCCCAAGAAATGTCTTCAGTGTAAAATAGCCCAAACATTAATCAAATCTGAATCCAAATGAATTTTGGGTAAGCCAGTGAATTCCTGTATTTTTGCACCCTGAATTGCAGAAAACTATGGAAAAACCAGTTATAATTTTTGGAGCAAAAGGAATCGCCCGCCCTGCCCTTGAGATATTCAACAGCAACAATGTAATCGTTTACGGCCTGTTGGATGAGGATGAAAAGATCCATGGAACGGAGATCAACAATGTCTCAGTTCTTGGAAATCCTGAGGATGATGGTTTTTTAAAACTTATCGGTCAGAAAACAGAAGCTTTTGTGGCTGAGGAGAATCCAAAATATAGAAAGTTTTTGGTGGAGCTGCTGAACGAACGAAGAAAAGTACAGCCCGTGAATGCTATCCACCAGCGTTCCTATATATCTACAGACGCCATCATAGGGCACGGTAATTTCATCAATGCCAATGTAAATCTTGGTGCGGGTGCAGAAGTGGGAAGTCACTGCATCATCCACTCTTCTGCTATAATTGAGCATAAAGCGAAGATCGGTGATTTCGTGCAGATTGGTGCAGGCTCGGTGATCAACTCAGATGTCATCATCGAAGAAGGAGCCTTCATTGGCTCTGGAGTGACGGTCATTTCCGGCGTGACTATTGGCAAAAATGCCAGAGTAGGGGCGGGATCTGTAGTGATTGCCACGGTAGATGCCAATGAGACAGTATTTGGAAATCCTGCCGCAAAAGTCAAATAATCCGAAATCAACTATCTGAAATCATAAATCCTAAAACACCCTGCCGCAACAGGGCCACAGTTATGGAAAACAGCACCTATCAAATTCTCCTTTATTACTGCTACGCCAAGATTGAAAATCCTGAAGAATACCGTGAGCAGCATCATCTTTTCTGCATAGAGAACAACATCCGGGGCCGGATCATCATCTCCGACGAGGGGCTGAACGGCACCGTGTCAGGACTGATGGAAGATTGTAAAAAATACATGGCTTATATTCATGCGGATCCTCGTTTTGCCAAGACAGAGTTTAAAATCGACTTGCACGACAAGCATGCATTTGCCAAAATCCACGTGCGTTACAAGCCGGAGATAGTTCACAGTGCTCTGAGGCACCTTGATCCAAACGTCAGGACTGGAAAGCATCTTAATCCTGATGAATTCAAGAAATTGAAGGATCAGGAAGATGTGGTGATTTTGGATGTACGCTCCAATTATGAACACGAGTTGGGGCGATTCAAGAATGCCGTCACCTTGGACATTGATAATTTCCGGGATTTCCCTGAGAAGGTAAAAGAGTTGGAGCACTTGAAAAACAAGAAAGTACTGACCTACTGTACCGGTGGGATCAAATGCGAAAAAGCCTCCGCTTTTCTACTGGAACAAGGTTTTGAAGATGTATATCAGCTTCATGGAGGAATCATCAAGTACGGCATGGAAGCAGGTGGAGAAGATTTCGAAGGAAAATGCTATGTATTTGACAATAGAATAGCCGTGGATGTCAATAAGGTAAATCCAAAGATCGTTTCTACCTGCCATGTATGCGGCACCCCCTCAGACCGTATGGTAAACTGTGCCAATTCCACCTGCAACGCCCATATCCCGTTGTGTGAAAACTGTGGATGGGAGATGGAAGGAACTTGCTCTTCGGCATGTAAAGAAAATCCCAACAAACGGGTATATGATGGGACTGGCTATTACCAGAAAAACACCAATGGCTATAATCCATACAAAGGACTAAATCGTAAAGCCAAAGAAAAATCAAATGCTTAACTTGTAGCGTGAGCAGACAAATCCCAGAATCCGAATTGATCCTTAATGCTGATGGCAGCATTTATCATTTACATCTGAAGCCAGAAAACCTGGCTTCACGTGTTTTTACGGTGGGAGACCCAGACCGGGTGGAGAAGGTTTCCAAGTACTTTGACCAGATTGACTTCAAGGGCCAGAAACGGGAGTTTGTCACCCACACAGGAAGAGTGAAGGGCAGGCGCGTGACGGTAATGAGCACAGGAATGGGCACAGACAATGTGGAGATTCTGATGACTGAGCTGGATTCGCTGGTGAATGTAGATCTCAAAACCCACACCGTAAAACCTACGCAACAATCTCTCGAAATTATCCGCTTGGGGACATCCGGAAGTATGCAACCTGATTTGCCTGTAGGAAGTTTGCTTGCTGCAGAGGTGGCCGTAGGCATAGATACATTGATGCAGTTTTACCCTCAACTGAAGGGTAGTCAAAACTGGTCACAATTGGTGAGAGACACGCTAGGATTGACTTTTTTACCATATCAGGCATCGGCTTCAGCAGAGCTTTTAGCAAAGTTACCATCGGAATTCCACCGGGGAGTCACGCTCACTGCACCTGGATTTTATGCGCCACAGGGAAGAGAAATCCGTATAAAACCAAAATTGGAGAATATGATTGAGCGGTTGGCGGAATTGGAAGATGAGGGGCTGAAAATGACAAATTTCGAAATGGAAACAGCAGGCTACTATGCTATGGGACAGCTATTGGGGCATAGAATGCTTAGCCTGAATGCAATAGTGGCCAATCGGCCTAGTGGGCAGTTTGATAAAGAAGCTGAAAAAACCATGGATCGAATGATCCATACAGCTCTGAATGTTTTCTGTTGAAAAAAATCATCCTTTACATTTGTAAATGATTGCGAAAAACCGGGCTTGCCAACGTAAAATCTTCCCATTCATGGTAATCGATTTCCTGAATAATTTTGGCCAGAAAATCAACACATTCCTGTTTACAGAGAAAAATCCCAAATAAAGACTCCTGATTATTTACCAGGAAGGCCCTACTGCTATCAAAAACCCTGATCAGATCACTCCATGATCCCAAAACCAATAATTCATCCCGATTTTTAATAGTCTGGATAACTTTAAAATTTCCTTTTAAGCTAGATATTCTCATGTGGTAAAAAGTTGATTATAAAAGAATTGTCTAAAATTACCTACGAACTTGAAATGTCCCAATACATTTTAAGGCGTATTTTTATTAATTAATACCAACAAAAAATCTTATTCTATTATTTCACGTTTTTTTCGAGCCCATATCAACAAAGAATTGTGTTTTTTTCCAGAATTAACTTCCCAATCATATTGCTCCTCTGTTTGTCCACCGTCCTTTCAGAGACAAAAAGCTTACTTGCTATTTCTTAGGCAGCTTGAGCTAAGCTGATCAATATTTGTAACCGGCAAAATTAAAATTAAGGGTCAATGCAGAACACAGCCGAATCATTTTTAAAGGTAGGTAATTCAAATTTTCAAGGGCCAAACATCTTCTTTTCTGCTATATCAAAGGATATCGGAAATACCAAAATCACCGCTCACACAACAAAAAACCACATCATCCAGCCTATTTCCCAAAGGAAAATTTTTGTTGAAAAAACGAAACCTTACGTGAATATAGAGGTTTACTTATTAAGGCTCTAACATGTAAAATATTGATAATTAATACTTTAAACAACAGCCTGAATTCAAACCAACCACTACCTATCTATTGGCCCCTATGATTAGAAAATCAACTATACCTTTCCTATTCTTTCTGATGATTCTATCTTTTGATGCCTTTCCCCAGGAGATCAGATTAAAAGGGAAAGTCATGGACGGAAAGCGCGAAGCAGCTCTGGAGTTTGCTAACATAGCCCTACTCCAGCCTAGTGACTCGACGATAATATACGGGGGTATGACCAAGCTTGACGGAACCTTTGATTTCAATGCCTCACCTGGGGAATATATTTTGAGGGCAGGCTTTATCGGCTTTATAGAGTATTTCGAAAACATATCATTGGGAAATAAAAACACAGTGAACTTTGGCACAATCACCTTGGAAGAAGACGCTCAAAACTTGGATGAAGTGGTGGTAGAAGGAGTCACTTCGATGTTTGAATCAGATATTGATAAGCGTACATACAACGTGGAAAACAGTATAGTAGCCGAGGGACAAACCGCGTCACAGCTACTCAGCACCTTACCTTCAATTCAGGTGGACGACGAAGGAGGGATCTCCATGCGTGGAAGCGGAAACATCCTAATCTATATCAATGGAAGACCCTCAAACCTCTCCGGAGATGACACCGAGAGTATTTTGGCACAATTCCCTGCCAACAGCATCAAGTCCGTGGAATTGATCACAAACCCATCTTCCCGCTACGACGCCACAGGGGTGGGTGGTATTATCAATATAATATTGAAGAAAAATGAAAAGACAGGATTCAATGGACAAGTCAACGCCTCTATAGGTACCCGGGAAAAATACCAAGCCGGAATCAACCTGAACTACGGTACGGAAAAGGCCAACTTCTACGTCTCCTACAATTGGCAAGACAGGAGAAGGTTTGAAATTGGAGAAAGAAACAGGGTGAATTATTTGAGTGGGTTTTCTCCACGGTTAGAGCAAGTTCAGGATGGCTATGAGGTAGAACAAACCCACCTCATTCGCGGCGGAGTAGATTATAATGTCTCTGACAGGGCAATGCTGGGGATTTATTTTCAGGGAAATTTTGATGATGAAGTAGAATATGAAAATATCAATCAGCAAAACTTGAATGAGATTGGCTCTTTGGATTCCAGTTCTGTGCGGATCAATGAGGAATGGAGCAATAGTGGAAATTACGAAGGGGGAATAAACTATACCTGGGATATTGATAGCTTAGGCCAAAGACTTTACACTTCCCTGTCATATTCTTATGACAACCGATCACAAACTGTTTTTACCGATCAGGAATACTTTGATGCTGACGGAAACCCAGACCCTACTAAGCGGCTTCTGCAAAACAATGATCGGCCCAGAACAAGTAATCTGTATGTGGCACAACTGGATTATGAAAAACCTTTCAGCAATGGCGCATCCATAGAAACCGGTCTGAAAGCTACACTGGGCAATTGGAAATGGAGCCAAGAATTTGCACAGGGAGACGAGTTTACGGACTTTAGCCCCATAGTGGTGGACTCACTCACCGATACTTTTGATTTCGATGAGCGTGTGTACGCAGCCTATTTTACTTATAAAAATACCAAAGGAAAATTTGGCTATCAGCTAGGTCTGAGGGGGGAATACACGGAGACCTTGGGCGAAACGGTGAGAAATAATGAAAGTATTCCCAATAATTATTTTAACGTTTTTCCAAGTGCTTTCCTGAGCTATGCTATCGCAGAGGAGAATGAGTTTACCTTAAATTACACCAGAAGAATCTCCCGGCCGAGCATCTGGGATCTGGCACCTATCTACAGAGTACGGGACCAATATAATTTCAGTATAGGAAACCCATATTTGCAGCCGGAATTTACAGACAGTTATGAAGTGGGCTACATGAAAGGTTGGGAGAAGTATTTGTTAAATGCCACCGTTTACCATCGATATAGTACAGATGTGGAGACCAGGATTACGATTTTGACGGATGATAATATTGCGATCCAAAGCCGTGAAAATGCAGACACCAGATCGAGCACCGGATTTGAGTTGATCAATCAGGTTCAGATTTCCAATAGCTTGGATGCTACATTAACGGGAAACTTATTCTACTCCAAAATCGATGCGGGAAATATTGAAGAGGACTTCAGCAATGAAAACTTCAGCTGGACCCTAAACCTGCTGGCAAATTGGCTTATACCCAACTGGTTCAACGTACAGGTACAGGGAAATTACCGTGGCCCTATAGTCCTGCCACAAGGGCAAATTGAGCCCCAGTATAGTGTGAATGTAGGGGTACGTAAAGATGTGTTCAATGGCAAAGCCACTATATCAGCAAATGTCAGCGACATCTTCAACACCCGGAACTTCAGGATCACGACCAACAACCTCCGATTTGACGAAAAGCGCGTTTTCCAGAGGGAAACCCGAATAGGCACACTTGCATTCACCTACCGTTTCGGAGGATTTAAGGAAAAAAACGAAAATAATAGAAGCCGAAGAGAAGGCGGAGATGATTTTGGTGGAGGTGATGACTTTTAAGAAAGGGTAAGATAATTTACCTTTATCCATGAGTATATTAACGGAACAGATCATAGCATCACTTGCCGATAATGCAAGTAGAGGGAAAGCCGAATACTTTCCGCGATTCTTCAAGTCAGGATCAGGAGAGTACGGTGAAGGGGATCAATTTCTTGGTGTAACCGTCCCAGTGCAAAGAAAAACAGCTAAAGCAGTATATAAGGAAATCAGTCTAGATGAGATCGAACAACTTTTGCATAACAACTATCACGAAGTAAGGCTTACTGCCTTGTTTGTTCTTGTTTACCGTTATCAAAAGCTAACGAACGAAGCAGAACGCAAACTGCTAGTTGATTTCTACCTGAAAAATCTCGACCATGTGAACAACTGGGATCTAGTCGATAGCTCTTGTCATCCTATTCTTGGTCATTATTTTCTGGATAAGGATAAGACGCTTTTTTATGAGTTAGCGGATTCAGGTCAACTCTGGAGTCAACGGGTAGCAATGATCAGTTCTTATTATTGGATCAAAAGGGGCTTTTACGATGATGCTTTGGGGATTGCTGAGAAACTAATTGATCACCCTCATGATCTGATCCATAAGGCTGTTGGCTGGATGCTCAGGGAAATAGGAAATCAGGATTTTGAAGTAGAGATGGCCTTTTTGAGGAAGCATTATAAAACTATGCCGAGAACAGCTTTGAGGTATGCCATTGAGAAATTTGAACCAAGCCTGAGAAGACTCTTCCTTAACGGATCATTATAGTAAGTTTTTTTAGTGCTTGATAAATTGACCCAGGCAGAAATAAGAAAATGTAAATCCGTGATCAAGGAAACTTTTGTCGATTAATAAGCCTTAATCAAATTCAATACTAGAATCAACTATCACTATACTTTATGCAAAAGCCCGATTTCAACATCGAAGAAGTAAATAAAATCATCCGTGGACGCAGATCCATGTTTGCAGCACAGTTCAAAGAAAATGATCCGGTAGATGATTCCATCATCGAAGAGATTTTGGAGAATGCACGCTGGGCACCAACACATAAAATGACCCAGCCTTGGAGATTTATCGTCTATACCGGAGACGGCCTAAAGAAGTTTGCGGACTATCAGGCGGACATGTACAAGCTTCGTGCGGAAAAGAACGGCACGCCGTTTTTGGAGGCTACCTACGAGAAATTCAAGCAGCAGCCATTGAAAGCATCGCATATGATCGCTATACTGATGAAACGCTCTCAGGGAATTCCTTTGATGGAAGAGATAGCGGCAGTTGCAATGGCAGTTCAAAATATGTATCTGACTGCTTCCGCCCATGGACTGGCGGCATATTGGGGAACCGGCGGCCCTACATTCTGGCAGGAAGCCAGAGAGGATTTTGGCCTGGAAGGGGAGGATGCCCTGATGGGATTCTTCTACGTCGCCAAGCCGGCCACAGACAACTGGCCTGAAGGAAAACGGGAAAGCATGGATGAAAAAGTCGCCTGGATCAGAGAGTAAAATATTCCACAAACAGAAAGAGGCTGACTCATAAGTAAGTTTTCTTGTCAGGCTGAGCAGCAAGTCTGCCGAAGGCATGAAAGTCGAAGCCTTTTATGCGCTAATTAAGTCCATTTCGACTTCGCTCAATGTGACAAATTATGAATTATGAGACAGCTTCTTTTTTATGCTTAATTAGGTTTGTTTAGAAACCTACAAACTCGGGAGGCTCTACTCCTTGCGCACGTAAGTAGGCAATGGCTGATCCTCTATGATGTGTACTGTGATCCATGAGTAAAGCCATGACCTGCCGTCTGGTGACGCTATTTCCGAAAACTTCGATTGTCTCAGCTCCGTCTGCATCTGAAAGTGCTTTCATCGTAGATGTGCCGTAATCGTAGCATTTAGCCACATAGTCTGCCAAGTCTGCCTTGGAAGCAGTGGCCAAATCGATGGTAAATCCCGGATCCCCTCCTTTTAGAAAACCTTGCGATATACCTACTATGGCATTGCCAATGTGATGAATCTGTTCTTTAAAGGACATGGCACCGGGATCAGTTTTATAATCCATCCCGGATTCTGGCATTTTATCCAAAACATCAAGTGTGAACTGTTTGCTGTTGACCCATTTGCCAAGGAACTCGTCTTTTGTGGTCTGGGCTGAAACAGCTGAAGCAGCCATCATAAAAATGGCAGCTAGGAAGAATTTCGGGATTATTAGTGTTAATTTTTTCATGTGAATAGGATTTGCTTGTTAGGTTAAATTTCACTTATTCCAAAACCAAATCAAACACTTTGGCTAATTTTAAACCATGAGAAAATATCTATGGATAGGCTTGTCGCTGCTGGGCACTTTAGGATGCGATAAGGCGTATCTACCCAAACCTCCGGGCTACAACCGTATTGATTTACCTGAACATTCGTTTCAGAAACTGACAGAGGGTTACCCATACCAGCTAGACTATTCCAGTTATTCCAGGGTGGAAGTGGATTCTTTTAATATCCAGGAGGATACCTGGGCGAATTTGAATTATCCGGAATTTGGTGCCAAGGTTCATTTGACCTATAAGCAAATAGATGGAAAAAGCATCAGCTTCAGGCAATTGTCAAATGACGCATTCAAACTCACATCACAGCATCAGGTAAAAGCTTATGGAATAGAGGAAGCAGTTTTCTTGACCCCGGAAGGATATACTGGAGTAGTGGCAGAACTTACAGGTGAAGTACCTACCCAGTTTCAGTTTTTCGTCACTGACTCTACGAAGAACTTCCTGAGAGGAGCCTTATATTTCAACACAGCCATGAAAAACGATTCGCTGGCTCCTGTAATAGAATTCATCAAGGAGGATATGGCCCACTTGATGAATTCGGTGAAATTTTTGGATTAACTTAATTTCTTCCAGGATCGGACAATGATAATCCCACCGGCCGTCGCAATGGCACCTGCGATAAATCCTGCCAATAAATTACCGTAGATAAAGAATCCTGTAGAGAATAAGGCAGCATATACCATGACAGAACCAACCATCATCAAGCCCAACTCTTTAGGAAGCTGGCCTATCACTTGCTTTTCTGCCGGATACCTATCCAGTACTTTTTTCCAGCCAAAGGAAGCCGGGGTTACTTTTCTGTAAAAGGAAAGTAATATTTCGTCCTTTTCAGGCGCAGTGATGAATGTGACGATCAGCCATCCTATAGTCGTGATGCTGACACTATAGACTAATTTAAGGTAAGCTTGATTTTCGGGGATCAATATCCAATTTACCTTTGGGTTGATCACTTCGAAAAAAATCGCTACGACAAACGAGATCGCCATAGCAGAGATCTCGGTGTATGCATTGATTCTCCACCAAAACCATCTTAGAATAAAAATCAAGCCTGTTCCCGCACCGATCTGCAATAAGATATTGAAGGCATCCAATGCACTGGAAAGCGCCAATGCCAAGACCGCAGAAAGGACCATCAGCACGACGGTAGAAATCCTACCCACTGCTACGAGCTCCTTATCTGAAGCTTCAGGTTTCATAAATCTCAGGTAGAAATCGTTAACAATGTATGAAGAGCCCCAGTTCAAATGCGTAGAAAGCGTGGACATCACTGCCGCAATCAAGGATGCAAGTACTAATCCTATCAAGCCTGTCGGCAAAAATGTAAGCATGGCCGGGTAGGCCAGATCATCCCCAAGTTTATCCACGGGCATGTCCGGGAATGCAGTTTGTAAGTCAGAAATATTCGGAAAAATAATCAGGGATGACAAAGCGATCAATATCCAAGGCCAAGGTCTCATCGCATAATGCGCGATGTTGAAAAACAGAGTGGCTCCAATAGCATTCTTCTCATCTTTGGCGGATAGCATTCGCTGGGCAATATACCCTCCCCCCCCAGGCTCAGCGCCGGGATACCAGGTCGCCCACCACTGAATGGCGATTGGCATCAGAAAAAGCGGTATATAGGCATTTGGATCGGAAAAGTCAGGGAGAAAATCAAGCTTACCAGACACATTTTG
Organism: Algoriphagus sp. AGSA1; assembly: GCF_021390545.1. Lineage (GTDB taxonomy): Bacteria > Bacteroidota > Bacteroidia > Cytophagales > Cyclobacteriaceae > Algoriphagus. The sequence goes on from NZ_JAJUWR010000011.1 coordinate 146,792, forward strand.
ATGAGTCAAAAGATTACTCAAACTCCCAATCTCCGGAAGATCCAATATGAAATAGGCCGCGCCAAATGAACCGGCCATCGCAATGAAAAACTGAAAGAAGTCAGTCAGTAAAACTCCTTTTAAACCGCCTAAAGAGCTATAAACCACAGTGACAATAGAGGCAATCAGCAATGTTTGAACAGGACTGAGGCCTAGCATCACACCACCGATTTTGATGGCAGCGAGCGAAACTGTGGCCATAATCACTACATTAAAGAATACACCAAGGTAAAGTGCGCGGAACGCCCTTAAGAAGGCGGCTCCCTTGCCTGAGTATCTTAATTCATAGAATTCCAGATCAGTAGTCACCTCGGATCTTCTCCAGAGTTTGGCATAAACAAAAACTGTAAGCATTCCCGTCAATAGAAATGCCCACCAAGCCCAGTTGCCTGCCACGCCGTTTTTCCTGACTATGTCAGTGACCAAATTTGGCGTGTCCGCTGAGAAAGTCGTAGCCACCATAGAGACACCTAACAGCCACCAAGGCATGTTTCTCCCCGATAGAAAGAATTCTTTAGCAGAAGATCCTGCCTTCTTGGATGTATAGACTCCTATCAGAAGGGAAATAACAAAGAAAGAGGCAATAATAGCCCAATCAATGGAGGTTACATTCATAGCGGTTGGATTTATTCCGTTCTTTAATTTTTTTTAGAAATAACTTTCTACTTAAATGATAAATTTTGCTAATGTATTTATTTTCTTTGAAATGGGAAAAGACTTTATAGGAAGATCGCACGGAATTTTGGCAAGTCAGCTTATTTCCGAAATATAATGCGCTTTTCGTCACAAAAGATCAAACCTAGCCAAATCTGCAAGTTGGGGCCAGCGATTAAATCTTTACAACCTGACTATCCCAGCTCTTAGACAATTATTTTTGTGGAAGAATAAACTCGAATTGAAAGCGAAACTATAGCTTTGGCCTATGAATAAGCAAAAGATGGCTGAAATCCTTGCCAAATACACGTTTAATTCGTTTGAGACTTTTGAATACTCTCCTTTTGGATCAGGGCTGATTCACGGCACCTATCTGATTGAATCTGGATCTTCCAAATACGTCTTGCAGGAGTTTAACAATACAGTATTTCAGTTTCCTGAGCGCATTTCACATAATCAGCGCTTGGTCAAATCTCAAGGAAACGAAACGTTCCTGCCTTTTCAGCTTCCCTTGCCCCTGGTAAATTCAGAAAACAACCTGATCACATCTGTGAACGGACGCCTGTTTCGCCTATTTGATTTTGTCAATGGTCAGACCATACAGGAAATCACGGATTTAAATCAAGCATATATAGCTGCCGAAGCTTATGGAGCATTTGCAGAATGGGGGAAAAATGTAGAGACCTCCCAATTACAGGAATGTATTCCTGATTTTCACCGCTTGGATTTACGCTTTGCCAGGCTGCAGGAAGTGGCAAATGAAAAGCATCTACGCTCAGCAGAAGAAAGGGAAATTTTGGATTTTTATCTGGGCCAGAAAGACTTAATCAATGCATATAAAAGAAACCAATCCGTTCTCCCTCTTAGACTCACGCACAACGACACCAAAATCAACAACCTTATCTTCTCCCAAGATCTTTCAAAAGTGGAAGCACTGATAGACCTGGACACGCTGATGAGCGGCTATTTGATGTACGACTTCGGTGACCTGGTCAGGACTGTAGCCTGCTCCAGAGCCGAAACTAGCCAAAAATGGGAAAAAATACGTTTAGAAATCACGGTGTTCGAGCAACTTCTTCTAGGCTATTGGAAAGGCGTGAAAAACTTGGCAAGCAAAGAAGAGACCGAATCTCTTCTACTCGCCGGTGAAGTGATGACCTGTATCATGGGCTTGCGCTTTTTTACAGACCACCTTCAGGGAAATGTATATTACAAGGTAGCGTATCCGGAGCAGAATCTCCACCGAGCAAAAAACCAGATGCTTTTACTAAAAAGCCTTCAAGAGAAAAAACCTGAACTGGAACAAATATGGAAGTCGATAACTTTAACTTAAAAGCGATTCGGACAATTCCAGCCATTTTTATTGGCAATTGCACCGAGTGGGTTTAATTTGCCTTATCCCAAAAAACATTGTCCTTGTCCGGTTTTTTTGACACCAAGATAGAATTTCTCAAAGGAGTAGGGCCTCAGCGTGCCGCTCTGATCAATAAGGAGTTGAATATTTTCACCTTCGGGGAATTACTACAGCATTATCCGTTCCGCTACGAGGACAGGACAAAATTTTTTAAGATCAGGGAGCTTCATTCGGACATGGAATCGGTACAGGTGATTGCCAAAGTCCGAAAGGTAGAACTGGTGGGTATGGGCAATAAAAAACGACTGGTAGCTCATGTGGCCGATGAGACTGGGGAGATGGAAATGACCTGGTTCAAGGGAATTGCATGGGTTCAAAAGAATATCGTGGCGGGTGCGGCTTATGTTTTCTTGGGAAAACCTGCCCAGTTTGGCAGAAAATGGAGTATAGCGCATCCGGAAATGGAGCCTTTGACCACTGCCAACGAAAAAAGAAACAATTTTCAACCTATTTATTCCACCACTGAAAAGCTGAGAGCAAGGTTTTTGGATTCCAAAGGGATTTCCAAAATCATGGAACAACTGTTACTGGTGTGTTTCCCCCACATTCAAGAGACCATTTCCCATCAGATTTTGGAGCAATATCAACTGATTGGAAAAAAGGAAGCGATACGGCAGATTCATTTTCCCACAGAGCCTACTCTTCTGCAGCGGGCAAGAAAACGCTTGAAATTTGAGGAGTTTTTCTATTTACAGCTCCGTCTGCTCACGCTAAAAATGGCCAGAACAGAAAAGTTCCGTGGCCAGGTTTTGAACAATACCGAATTGTTGACGGAATTTTATACCAATCATATTCCCTTCGAACTCACCAATGCCCAGAAGCGGGTAATCCGAGAGGCGTATGTTGATTTGAAATCAGGCAAACAGATGAATCGTCTGATCCAAGGAGATGTGGGAAGTGGCAAAACCATGGTCGCTTTTATTTGCGCATTGATTGCGATCAGCTCGGGAGCACAGGCTTGTTTGATGGCCCCCACGGAGATTTTGGCGACTCAGCATTATGCAGGATTGAAGGAATTTGCGGACATGATGGGGCTGAAAATTGCTTTGCTGACAGGCTCTGCGAAAAAATCTGCACGTAGCGTGATTCATGAGGAACTTCTTTCCGGCGAACTCAAGATTCTGATCGGTACACATGCGCTTTTGGAAGATGTGGTTCAATTTCAAAACCTGGCCTTAGCAATAGTCGATGAACAACACCGCTTCGGTGTGGCACAGCGGGCGAAACTTTGGGCTAAGAATGAAGCCTTTATCCCTCATGTATTGGTCATGACGGCTACGCCTATTCCTAGAACCTTGGCAATGACACTTTACGGGGACCTGGATGTGTCCGTGATCGATGAGATGCCTGCGGGTCGAAAGCCGATTCAAACAGTCCACCGTTACGATAAAGACAGGCTAAAAGTGTTTGGCTTTATCAACGAGGAAATAAAAAAAGGCAGGCAGGTTTATATCGTCTATCCTCTGATCGAGGAATCCGAAAAGATGGATTTGAAAAATGTGATGGACGGCTACGAAAGTATCTCCCGTGCCTTTCCCAATTACCCAATCAGCATAGTAAATGGCAGTATGAAAGCCGATGCGAAGGAATATGAGATGCAGCGCTTCGTCAAGGGAGAGACGAAAATCATGGTAGCGACCACGGTGATCGAGGTGGGCGTGAACGTACCCAATGCTTCGGTGATGGTCATTGAGAACGCAGAGCGCTTTGGGTTGTCTCAGTTGCATCAGCTGCGGGGAAGGGTAGGAAGGGGGGCTGAACAGAGTTATTGCATCCTGATGAGCAAATATGAGCTTTCTAAAGACTCCCGTGTGAGGTTGGAAACCATGGTTCGTACAAACGATGGTTTCGAGATTGCGGATGTGGATTTGAGATTGCGCGGCCCCGGGGATCTGATGGGAACCCAACAAAGCGGGATCACCGATTTGCTGATTGCGGATCTAAGTAAGGATGCTGCGATATTGACTTTGGCCCGAGATGCCGCACAGCAGCTATTGGCCGTAGATCCTGAACTGACTTCGCCTGAAAATGCACCTGTGCTTCGGCAAGTAAAGCAGCAGAAGAAAAGTGCTGTGAATTGGAGTAGAATTTCTTGATAGTGTGAATTAACCTTTTTTACTATGCGTAAATTGATAACATGTCTTTTGATCTATCTTGTATCCGTATCTTATGGAATATGTCAACTCACGGAAGAATCAAATTATCCTGAGGGAATTTATAAAAGCAAGGAGGATTTTTTAAAGAAAAAACCGAGTAGCATTGCCAAAATATATCCTGAAGGGATTAACAGAGAAGAAATCAAGGAGGATAATCAGCTAATCAGAGATATATTCTTTTTCGATGTTACTACAGGCAAAAAGCTGAAAAAAGTATTTGCCGTATCCTATCAGGGTAACTTGTATTTTCAGTATGGAAGTATCGTGGCTGGGAAAAACAGAAATAAAAAAGACAAAGATCAAACGGTAAATATGCTTCTATCATCGGCATTTGCCCAAGTGTTATTATCTGGGGAACGTTATCTTTATACTGAGCTGGAAATTCAAAGTGGATGGGAGCAAGGGCTCTATTCGAACATGGGTTTGGTCGGTGCCGCCGCAATGTCCAATATGGGTAAGATTAAAGGAGTCGTGTGGGATTGTCGCAATAGCGAATTCAATATCTTCAGACACTGTAAGGATCTGAATGATTTTCTTACTTCCCATGCCGCTTCCTATTCGATAGCATGCACGGATAAAAAATATGATCTGGGACAGTTGCGGCTAACTATGTTGGAGCTTAAATAAGTCACGATTTCCCCGTTTATTTGAAATCGGCTCTACTTAGGGCATGCTGAAAAACATCAGTAATTGATCAAAAGCTATCGTTTTGAGTGATTGGCCGATTTTTCATGTGAGCTGTTTTTCAGCAAGCCATATTTAATTCACACTTGTAGGTTGTAACACGATTTTAAGATTTTTAAATTCTCCCATTGACCCATTTCCCACCCAAAGTCCAATCATTCCATTATCCCTTTCAGAGAGACTTGACACTACCAAACAAGGATCGGGTTGGTTGTTTACGTAAACACTGATCTTACCGCTGATTTTGGTGATCCTTAGATGAAACCAATCATTTGGATCCGGAGCAGGTTCAAGCGAGTTTTCGTATTTACCCGGGTATTTTTCCCGAAGCACATCCCAGGTATAATCAGGATTATAAGTATATTGGACAGCATGGGTTCTCCGTGCTTCGTTTTGAAAATTGAAAGGTCTAAAATAAAGTGTTTCATACTCATATTCACCTTGAATATTGAAAGCCAAGCCTACAAAACTTGCTCCCTGTTTATCTTCCCCTTTGACGTCAAGCTCAATACTTCCATCCTGAAAATCAAAGTCTTTTAGAACCATCATTCCGTCCCCTTCCCCAGCATTCAGTTCTATGCCGTTTGTCGTTGATTTTGATGGCTCTCTATTCTGGACATACCAGAGATTGTGATCGTGTAGGTTTGGTGTAAACTCTTGTGCAAATGCAACTTGAGCTAGTGTCACAAATACTAAAGGAACTATTGCTTTCTTCATCTTAAATTGTTTTTCAGTTGTTTATCGTATCAATCAAGTCATTATGAGCTGTCAGAACAGATCAATCAGCCTTTTCCAGTTTCAAGACATTTTTACCATCAAGAATAAATTCCATCCCAGATGGTGCACCTACTGGATTATAAAGGAATTGAATATCCAAATTCATTTCCCTGACGAAAAACAAGGATTCCGATTTGGGATAGGCAGTCCCATTGAACACATCGCTTGCCATAGTCAAAGAATAAGCATCACTGGTAATGACTAGTTCGATCCCGTTTTCTGTCAAATATTTTCCCTCAAATGCTTTTAAAGATGCTTTAGGAAGTATGGTCATGCGGTCGTCAAAACTAGGGTCAGGGGAAACCTTGATTTCGCTCAGATTGTCCAGTCTCATCATAGCCCCTGTGCCCCATGCCTGATTTGCGATACCTATTAACAACTCATTCTGTCCCTTTTTTAAGGGCAATTCAAAGGATGTGTTTTCGATAGAAATCCTTCCATCAGGCTTCTTAGCCATTAGTCTTCCTTGCAAGTTTTTGTCTAAGTAGAGCATTTGGCCATTCAGGAACACCCACATCTCAGTAAGGAATCCAAAATCAACTTGCTTGGTTTGTTCTTTTTCTGACTCAATTTTCAGTTTGAGCCAATTCAACCTTTTTTCTTCTATTTTACCAAATAGCCTTGTCAGGTTTACCAAGCCTCTTCTTTCCGTCGTTATTATCTTCCATTCAGTATCCGGTGAAGGAAGGTATTCATAGCTGAAATCTATTTTATCCGGTATTTGAATTCCTTCGCTCACAGCCCAGCTGCGGATATACCTGGGATCATTTGCTACAGGATCGATACCCGGTAAAGTAGAAAGACCACCTGTATTCTTTGGGTCAATCTTTACATTTGATATCTCTGCTTCTCCCTCAAAACCCAATAGCCCTGTCTCAAAATTTCCCTCCAGATGATCCACTTCTAAAGTTGGAGTTTCGCTGTTGATATAGATTTCCATTCTGGAACCTGAGACTACAAACTTAAAATGATTCTTTCCCTCCAGGCTAAAATTGGCATTTGATTGGTATTGAGGATAAATATTCCACATTAAAACACCATCTATGTAGGGGGCATACTGAATAGCATCCATGGCGGTGGAATCGCCGGCCCTAGCAGTTCTTAGGTAGAAATACTCATTTTCATCCCTATCTTTCATTCTGAAGAAAAAGGAGAGTGCCTTGGTGTCAAATGAATCAAACTCTATAGTCCCATTGCTAAACTCAAGGTTCTTGGCAACTACTTTTCCCGACGAAGGAGAAATAAGCATTTTTTGGGTACCATTCTCAGTTTTGAATTCGACTGTATTCCCGGTATAATCCCATGTATCGGAATCAAGTGGAATTGTTTGGCTCTGCAAACTGGAAAACAGCATAGTAAAAGTGCCGAATAAAATGAGTTTTTTCATTGTTGTTGGTTTAGGGTGCTAGAATATGGTTGCCAATTTAAGAGCACACTCATTGAACCAAGGATCAAAGGCTGTTCAAAAGCTGTTCAAGGTTTTTCACGAACTTTTTTACGTGGACAAAAAATCAAACAGTTATCTTTCTTTGTAGAAAACAGAGAATATCGAATGCTAAATAATCCATCCAGTTTAAAAAAATGCTTAGCACTGATTGAGGAAAATTTGGGCTGGGGTGACAGCCAGTATTGGAAAAATAATGATTTCGAATTATTGAGTGAGAAAATTTTTTCCAAAACGGGCGTAAATCTGAGCACAAGCACCCTAAGGAGACTTTGGGGGAAAGTCAAATATGAGAGTGAGCCTCAAATTACGACCCTAAACGCATTGGCTAAGTTTATTGGATTTGATAGCTTCAGGGATTTCGATGACTCGATTCACAAAGAAGTTGAAATGGAAATCCCTGAACCCGGAAAACCGCAAGATGTGCCGTTCCAAAAAAAGGGGATGTTGAAGTGGAGTTCAAATCAGATTTCCGCCTTATTGGTTGTTGCTGCTTTGATTACAGTGATCCTAGTCGGATGGAACTTTTTGGATGAGAAGCCTGAACAGACAGTGGATCCGGCAACATTTACGTTTAGCAGCCAGCCTGTCACTTCCGGGGTTCCCAATTCGGTAGTATTTGAGTTTGATGTTTCAAGTGCGCCTACAGATTCTCTTTTTATCCAGCAATCCTGGGACACAAGCAAGAGGTTTAAAATCGACAAAAATCAAAATCAAGCTACATCCGTCTATTACTATCCGGGCTATTTTAGGGCAAAACTGATTATGGGAGAAAAAGTGATGCAGGAACATGACCTTTTAATAGCCACAGATGGCTGGCTTTCACTTGTCGAAAACGATCCTGTCCCCATTTATTTCAAAAAGGAGGAAGTCATCAAAAATGGCAAACTAAGCCTTTCTGAAAGCGATCTTCTGAGCAAGAACATCAGTTTGCAACCGGAATTGCCAATTTCCCGGTTTTATTATGTGGAGGACTTTGGGAGCCTATCCAGTGATTCTTTTTCTTTGGAAACTCGTTTTCGCAATACCTATTCAGAAGGAAGTGGAACCTGTCAGTTTTCCCAGCTGGTAATTATTTGTCAGAATAGTGCCCTTATGATCCCGGTTTCAATTCCGGGATGCTCCTCTGAGATCGGTGTGTTTTTGGCTGGGGAAAGTATAGAGGGGAAAAAGGCCGACTTGTCAGGTTTTGGTGTGGATTCTTCAGAATGGGCTGAAATGCAGATTTCTGTAATGGATAAGGAAGTGAAAGTGCGCATGGCTGACACCCTTGTTTTACAAAAATCATTTACCGAAGATGCTGGAGATATAGTGGGAGTAGGCTATTTTTTTGAAGGTACGGGTGAAATTGATTTTTTAAGGCTTTTCGATAAAAATAAAAGTGTAATCCTTCAAGAAGAATTTTAGATTACGTCTTCTTTTGCTTAAACATCTCTCCAATTCTCCTAAAAATCTGCTTTTCCTTTTCCCAAAAGAAAGGGAATTGGAAAAGTATACCGAAAATTCAGACACTAGACTTTTATTTATATGACATTTTTTTCCTCGAAATGTTTTATATCATTGAGCTCTTTTTCTTTCCGCAGACTTTCTTCTTCAATATCATAATCGTCTTGAATGCCCAGCCAGAATTTAGGAGAGTTTCTAAAATATTTACTCAGGCGAAGTGCTGTATCAGCTGTGATTCTCCGGTTACCTTTTCTTATTTCAGACACCCTAGTTTGAGGAATGCCAAGGTCTTTGGACAGCCTATAAGCAGTAATGCCCAAAGGTTCTAGAAATTCAAGGTTTAGGATTTCGCCTGGATGTATGTTTGCTAACTTTTCCATGTTTTAGTGATAATCAACTATTTCTACCTCTTTTGAATTTCCGCTTTCCCACTTGAAGATTATACGCCATTGGATATTTATTCTAATGCTGTAATAGCCAGAAAGATTTCCAGAGAGCTTTTCTTCTAATCGATTTGAAGGAGGAACGAGTAAATCTCCAATGTTTTGTGAGTTATTCAGCATTCTTAATTTTCTACGACCGATTTGTTGAATATCAAGAGGAAGCTTTTTTACTCGAATTCCATCCCAGATTTTTTCAGTTTCTCTGGATCCAAAAGATAGAATCATGATACGTTTTTTACTAGCGTAATGAGTTAGTAAAAGTTTAAGGTATTATAAAATGGAATCACTTCTTTTTAGAAAACATCCTCCCAATCCTTCTGAAAAAATCCTTTTCCTTCTCCCAGAAGAAGTTAAACTGGCCGAAAATAAAGCCATAGATCAACAGAAAAATCTGGTACAGGGGAAGAACCAATAATAGGTAAAGTACCGTGTTGACAAAGCCGCCCTTTTCGACCCCGAAAAAATCCAGGATTGGGTTTTTGATAAAGAGAATAGTAAAACCCGTACAGGCAAAAACCAGCAAAACCAGGATGACCTGAAGCAGGCTGTTCAATTTCCACTTGGTTTGAAGGCGCTGAAGAAACCCTGACTTATCGTTTTTCACTGACATGTCCCAAAAGTAACAAGAATCAGTCTAAATAAAATAGCCGACACTAGGCCGGCTATCATTTTTACCAAGTAAATAGGTCTTGATTAAGGCTTTGCAATGCCTCTTTTTTGAATTTGGAATCCACCAATACGGAGACATTGTGGCGGCTACCGCCGAATGAAACCATCCTAACCGGATATTCTATCAGAGAATCGATCACAGCCTGTATGGCCCCTTTGCTTTCGGACACCATATTGCCCACGATGCAGATGATCGTCTGCTCACGATCCACTTCCACCGTACAGAACGACTCCAATTCCTGCATAATTTGCTCCAAATGGCTCAAATCGTCAATGGTGACAGAAACAGCAACTTCCGAAGTGGTGATCATGTCAATTGGAGTTTTATATTTTTCGAAGATTTCAAACACCTTTCTTAAGAAACCATATGCAAGCAACATGCGACTGGATTTGATTTTGATGGCTGTGATACCATCTTTTGCAGCGATTGCCTTTACTCCCATTGACTCTACTTTTGCTTTGATCAGTGTACCGTGGGCTTCTGGTTGCATGGTATTAAGCAGTTTCACGGGAACGTTGAACTGCTGAGCTGGCCAGATGGATGCGGGGTGGAGAATTTTGGCCCCGAAGTAGGCAAGCTCTGCCGCCTCGTCAAATGACATTTCTGCGATGGGACGGGTTTTGTCCACGATACGCGGATCATTGTTGTGCATACCGTCGATATCTGTCCAGATCTCACAGGCGGTAGCTTGGATGGCTGCCGCTACCAACGAAGCGGTATAATCACTTCCACCACGTTTTAAGTTATCTACTTCATTCAGATGGTTTTTACAAATAAACCCTTGAGTGATAAAAATAGTATCATCGGGATGCTGCGCTAGAATAGACTTCAATCTGTCTGAGATTTTCTGCAATTCCGGTTCGGCATTTTCATCAATACTCATGAAATCCAGTGCGGACAAGAACACCGCAGGGATCTCAAGTTCCTCCAAAAGCGTATGAAAAAGCTTGGTAGAAAGTAATTCTCCCTGGGCTAGAATATCACGGTTGATCGCTTCGTTGAAGGATATTTTCAGCAGGATATTCAGAAACTCAAAGTGTTCCTTGATGATTTCCTGAGACTTCTCTCTTGCAGTGTCGGTTTTGACCAACTCGGGATAAAAGGCATTGTAATGTGCATGAAGCTCATCAATTTTGGATTTCGCCAGGACTTTATCTGCCGATGCCAAAGCCTCGCCGATGCTTACCAGGGAATTGGTGGTGCCAGAAAGAGCAGAAAGAACTACGATTTTTGATTCATCACCACGGGTGATCAGGTCTTTTACCTGGTGCATGCGTTCTGGACGGCCCACAGATGTGCCTCCAAATTTCATGATTTTCATAGACTAATCAGTATAAGGTTAATAGGTTTTTGTGTTTAGAATCCAAGCATTTTCACTGCTGTGATGGCTGCTTCATCACCTTTGTTGCCATGTTTTCCTCCGGCACGATCCATCGCCTGCTGCTGGGTATTAGGAGTCAATACACCAAAGATCACAGGTTTATTGTATTTCAATGCTACGTTGGTGATGCCATGCGCTACGGCGTCACAGATAAAATCAAAGTGCTTAGTCTCTCCCTGAATGACACAGCCAAGACAGATCACTGCATCTATGCTTTCCTCCTGGGCTAGCCATTGTGCAGCAAGGGTCAGCTCAAATGACCCGGGTACATTTTTCCGAATGATATTTTCTTTTTTCGCCCCGTTTTCCAATAACGTCTGATAAGCACCTGAGTAAAGCGCTTCGGTCACGTCTTCATTCCATTCGGAGACAATGATGCCAAATATTTTTTCACTGATGTCTTGGATATTTTTGGAGGAGTGGGCACTGAGGCTTTTAAGGGAAGTTGCCATATGGGGAAGATTTTAATGTATAAAATTTAAGGACCGGGAGGTTAGAAACAAGAGCCAAGATCCAAGAATCAGGATTTTAGTAACAAGTATCAAGAGCCAAGAGTCTAGAAATAAGAAACAGGAATAACAGACTGATAAATTTAAGTTAAGCTGCTGTTCGTTTTGTTGGTGTTTAAATTCGCGTTAAACAAAAAAAGAGTAAGACCGTAGGGCCTTACTCTTCTTAGTATGCTATAGAAAAAAGCATTACTTAGAGGCAAGACCTTCTAAGCGGGCTTTATGTTTTCGTGCGGCAGCGAATTCGAAAGATTCGAAATATTTATCCTCTATCTGTCCATAAGCTGCGATGGCTTCAGCGGTTTTACCGGCTGCTTCGTATGCAATCGCCAGTTTGGTCAAATACTTAGGTGTGAAAAACTTATTTTCATCATATTCAGCTGCCTTTTTGTAGTTAGCAATGGCTTTGTCAGTATTTCCTAGCTCCATATTAGCATCACCGATAAGGGAATAAGCTTTAGCCTGCACCAGGAAATCATCAGCCGAGAATTTTTCCAATTCAGAGATCGCTTCTTCATACTTTCTCTCAGATAGATAAATAGAACCAATGTAGAAATGTGCAAGATTCGCGGCATCAGTTCTAGGATAGTTATCTACTATAGTGAGAAGACCCGCGTTGATACCATCACCATTCAAGGCCAGCTGAACACTGTCTTGCTCATAGAAATACACAGCCTGGAACATTTCCTTCTGTGCTTTTTCATTTTGGTTTTGGGTGTTGATCTGGAAAAACAAGATTCCACCGATCAAAACCACTGCTGCGATCAATACCCCAGCCAATACTTTACTATTCTGCTTCAAAAAAGCTTCACCCTTTCCTAATCTTGCCGCAATCTCGGAAGGATCTTCCAAAATATCATTGTGATGTTCCGGGTGTGCTTTTTTAGTTTGTTTCGTTGCCATGCTACTCAAATTTCAGCCGCAAATATACGGTTTTTATATTTTCCACAAAGTCCAATAAAAAAGCCATGAAAGCTTTCTGTCTCCATGGCTTTTAATGGGTTATGATTTATTCGATTATTCCATCACAAATGGATAGTCTTCCTGGATATATACATCCTTGAAAGCATCCTGACCGTCTGGCCAAGGGGATTCTTCAGCAAACTTCACCGCATCGGCCACTTTTTGCTTCACACCTTTTACGATCTCTTCTATTTCCTCTTCACTCAGGATATTGTTTTCCTTGATAGTGGCCAGCACCTGCTCCACCGGATCACGCTGCTTGTATTCCTCTACCTCCTCTTTGGTTCTGTATTTCTGAGGATCAGACATAGAGTGCCCCTTGTAACGGTAGGTTCTCATTTCAAGCAAAGTAGGCCCGTCGCCTCTTCTTGCACGGTCAGCAGCTTCGGCTACAGCTTCGTGCACTGCCTCCACATTCATCCCGTCCACAGCAAATGATGGCATGTCATAAGATTCTCCCAAAGTAGAAAGGTCTTCCACATTTGACGATCTTTTTACAGCAGTACCCATGGCATAGCCGTTGTTTTCGATGACAAAAATCACCGGAGTCTTATAAAGCATGGCCAGATTCAATGCTTCGTGGAAAGCCCCCTGACGAACAGCTCCGTCACCCATGTAGCAGATTGCAAGGTTTTTGGTGCCTTTATATTTTTCCGCAAAGCCCATTCCCAGCCCCATTGGTACCTGCGCACCGACGATCCCATGACCTCCCATGAAATTCTTCTCTTTATCAAAAATGTGCATAGAGCCACCTTTTCCTTTGGTAGTTCCAGTAGCTTTGCCAAAAAGCTCAGCCATGACAGCCCCTGGATCAGTGCCCAGCCCCAGTGGATGCGCATGACAACGGTAAGCCGTGATCCACTTGTCATCTTTAGTCAATGCCGAAATCGCCCCGGAAGCACAAGCTTCCTGGCCTATATATAAATGACAGAACCCTCTTATTTTCTGTTGCCCGTAAAGTTGCCCCGCTTTCTCTTCAAACCTCCTCATTAAGAGCATGCTCTCGTACCAGAAGGTATAAGTTTCCTTTGAATATTTTACTTTGGACTTAGTTGCTGCAGTTTTCTTTGCCATATCGTAATGATGAAAATATGCTAATTTTAGGTTTCAAATATAATCAACCCGTCCTAAATAACAGGCTCCCTACGAAATAATTACCCAATCTCATGTATCTGAAGTCTCTCGAACTCCTACAATTCAAAAATCATGAGAAGACCAGAATCCAATTTTCCCCGGAAATCAATTGCTTTGTGGGATTAAATGGAAGCGGTAAAACCAACATACTTGACGGGATTCATTACCTATCCCTGACCAAAAGCGCCGTGCAATCCAGTGACAGCCTGAATGTCCAGCACCAGAAAGATTTTTTTGCGATCAAAGGACAGTTTGAACTAGCCGAAAAAAAACAGCTGGAGGTGAGATGTACCGTAGAACTGGGCAGGAAGAAGCAAATCTACCAAAACGGAAAAGCACTGGCCAAAACATCAGAGCACGTAGGGCTCATTCCGCTGGTCTTGGTTGCTCCAGACGACACAGAGCTGATCAAGGGAGGAAGCGAGGGACGTAGAAAGTTTTTCGATGGCTTGATCTCCCAGCTGGATCATGCCTATCTGGATCAGCTGATCAGGTACCACCACTTTTTGAAACAGCGGAATGCCCTTCTCAAAAAGTTTGCGGAAACAGGGCGACGTGACCTGACACTGTTGGATAAGTACGACACTGAATTAATTGAGCTTAGTAAAGAGCTTGCAGTGAGAAGAAATGAACTCTTAAAAGATATGGCTACTCTGTTACAAAGCCATTATTCGGAGATTTCCCAAGGCCAGGAATTAGTAAGCGTACAGTATGAAACTGAAGCGCTTCGGGAGGATTTTGCCGAGTATTTTAAAAGTCTCCGAAAAAAAGACCTGATAACCAAAAACAGCAATGCGGGCATCCACAAGGATGATTTTGGCTTTATGATCGGGGAGCACCCTATCCGGAAGATCGGTAGCCAAGGGCAGCAGAAGTCGTATATCATTGCACTTAAGCTGTCTCAATTTCAGATATTTGAGAATGAGAAAGGTGAAAAGCCTGTATTGCTGCTGGACGATATCTTTGACAAACTGGACGATCTGCGCATTGCCCAGCTGATGAAGCTGATCTCCCAGCACACGTTTGGGCAGATTTTTTTGACAGATGCCAGACCGGAACGATCGAAGAAAATTCTAAGTGAACTGGGCTCCGAAGTGTTCTTTTTCCCAATCCATGACGGAACCGTTACCTCTGAGACATAAAAAAACGCATCTGCCCGATGGCAAATGCGCTCAATATCGGAAGATCAAAACTGATTACTTCGCTGCTTCTTCTTGAAGATGCTGCTTGTAAGCCGCTTTGATTACTTGTGCTCTCCTCTTCACAGAAGGCTTAGTGAAAGCTTGTCTCGCACGAAGTTCACGGACTGCACCAGTCTTGTCAAACTTCTTTTTGAAACGCTTTAGCGCTTTCTCGATTGATTCGTTCTCTTTTACGTTAACTATGATCATATCTATACACCCCCTTTCGTGGCTGCAAAGGTAGAAATAATATTGTAAAAACAACAGTTCTTCTAAAATAAACCTTCCAAACACTAGTTGTAAATTAGGGCTTAGCACCTATTTCCTATGCGCAAACTGAACTGTTTTCTCCAGAGGATCTCCCTTCACTACTAACAAAGGACAGCACTTGTCCCCCTCCAATAACATTTGCACCTATTTTTAGCATACGGGCAATAACCCAAGTAGCACTGGAAAAATAAAAAGCTGAAGCTATCACACTCGGGATCTTCATCCAAGGAGGGATTTATTCAGTGAATGAAATTAACAAGTTCCGGTCTTTTTTAAATGATCACATCAGCTATAAAGACTAATGAAGTGACCAACCGGCTTTGCTTCGTCAAAAATGAACCTGATAAAACGGTACTACCTAGGCATGTACTCCATCCAATCCACCTCTAGCTCAAACGGAAATGCGGGCTTCTCCATGGAATTTGGGTTACCCTCCACAGCCCAATCCTGCGTATGCCAGAAGTTCATCCTATACTTTGAGGCATGCTGGGGGATACCCAACCTTGAACCCTGATAGTCCCACAGCACTACCGTATCGGCTGTCTCAGGATGAAGCATCCACCACCTTAACCTATCGCGTCCCCAATCAAACCCATAGGTATAAAACCGGGAAGAAGCATCGTAATTCTTGATAGCAGGGATAGTTTCAGGCAGATTCTGCAATCCCTCTAAAGCCGTGGGCGTTCCGTCGTAGTTTATTTTGCTCACCGTCTCCAGGATTTTACCTTCTGCAAGATTGATTATCCTTCCTATGCGCTGCAGTTTGCCGTGCTCGCCCGTCCAAGTACCTACGTAGATGATTCTGGGATCAGCGACCAGCCACTCAAAGTCAATCTCGCTCAAACCTTCTTTGTCATCCTCATGATAGGTAAAACACCCTACTACAGCCCCTACATCCGGTTGGCGATCCCGAACAGCAGGTATTTTCAGACGGGTGGAGTAGGAACCAAAATGCGTGAATTTCTTAGAGATGATCTCTGGCCCTTTTCCGGGTCCGGCTTCTTCCTCAGGATTTAGCTTGAAAGACAGAATATTAGTCCCGGGTTCCGTGGGGGATTGCATCCCCATTTTATATTTGAAGTCTGCTGCAGTTCCTGTAGATCCATAGCGGAAGTGCCTGGATTTGGCTTTTTTGAAATCCTCGTGAAAGGATTTGTGCCGCTTTTGGGTATCGCTCTCTACTATACTGGCCAGGACAAAGAAAGGAAGGAAGAACAGGAATTTCATCGGCTGAAGATAGTATAAAGTGTTGACTATAACATGTTATGGTACGCATGTGAGCTTGGGGGACAAAATACTCAAACTAATTTTTTACCCCCCCATTGGAATTAACCGTTTATAAAATCATCTCGGATGAAATTTGTAATTTCAATATGATCTTTATAGTTTCAACTAAGCTAGCTTTTTATGAATATCTTTTAATTTAAACAAATTAATCATGAAAAAAATGATGATTTTAACCCTTGCCGTACTAGGTATGGTATTGGGTAGTTTTGCGGTGGTGCAGCCGGCAATGGCGAATATGAATGATCCATGCACACATTTTGAAGATGAATATGGATGTGATGTAGCAGACTGTGGTGATTGTATCGCTTGGGCCTGTGATAATGAAGAACAATGTGCAGATGGTGATTGTCACACGATGACCGTTTGCACCTAATTAATTTACCAAAATGAAACAGTACTGTTTATTTGGAGCATTCTTTTTTGCTTTATGGTCATGTCGATCAGCTGCGGAAAAGGATGCTCTTCCCACTTTATTAGACCTTGTCATTGTAGACTCATCTTTAGTTAAAGAAGAGCATTTTTTTATGAACGTACCTGCCAAGGTAGAATTAATCGGGGATAGCCTGTTAGCCGTATCCTCCAATCGAACCCCCGCTGTAGGAATTATCCGTAAAAATGGCGAACAAGTGGGAAATATTGCTTCTGGGGATTTTCCCATAGGTGCTTTTATGCCTACATCCTATAACATCTCAGATTACCCCATTGTCTATATCATTGATAGAAGAAGCCAGTCTGTGCTGGTATTCAATGTAGTCAGCCAAGAGTTTATCGAGAAAATAAGGCTAGATCTACCAGAGGACAAAATCATCCGAACAATAGGAGCAGAATTCAAAAAAACGAAAGAAGGCTTTTTGGTAGAGCTTTACGACCAAAAGTACGATGCCTATCTGCCAGACTTTTATCGAAATTCAGGTGATCTTTTATACTTTTTTGATAGCAACGGAAAATTTCAAAAATCTATAAAGGAATATCCAGAGGAATATAAAGCCATGGACGGGTCATTAAGTCCGACTAACTACTTAAAAATGAGTGATAATAATCAAACCATTCTACTTTCTTTTCCACACAGCAAGAAACTACACCGCTACACGAACAAGGGTGAAGAGCTAGAACAACTAGATCTACCGCCTAGTAGGGTATTTGATTATCAGCTGAAGGCTGCAGATAGAATAATTGATTTCAAGGCGATTATGGCCGGAGAAAAACAAAGTGCAAAAACTCCTGACAACCATTATTTCAACTCTCTTTATGAGGATGAGAAGTCTATATATATTGAAACTTGGATGAAAATCGGTGAGGGAGGAATCGAAAAGACACGATTTGCTCACCTGATGGTGTATAATAAGGAAGAAGAAAAATGGTATGAAACCCAAAATCCGAAAGGAATACTTGATATCGGAATGCTAGCCGGAGTTGCCAATGACACCTTATACTTCTACGAGGGCAGCATGATGAAGTACGATGATAAATACATCAAGCGGGCCATCCTGAAACCTATTGAAGAATAAGGGGCATTCCGAAATATCAACTTACAGAATAAACCTCGTCACAAGCTTTTCCAAAGTGCGGAACTTTGGAAAAGTTAATCTTCGTAAGACTAAAGCATAAAAGGTCTCCCATTCGCACAGGAGACCTTTTTATATATTGAAATGAATTGCTTATGCGACTACTTTCTCAGCCAGCACCACGATCACATTGTTTTTGACCTCCACTACTCCGCCATCCACGATCATGGACTGCTTTCCCTCCGGAGTGGTAAAGGAAACCGTTCCCTTTGCCAAGGCCGAAACGAGAGGAGCGTGATTGTTCAGCACCTGAAATCGAGCCTGCCTTCCGGAAAGGTTATGGCCTTTAAAAACCAAATTATAAACACATGAAATGATCCGTTGGCACCAGGGAAACTGGCCTCGGATACTTCACCCTGAAATACTTTTTTGTCCGGTGTGACGATTTCCGGAAGACCCAAGATCAACCTAAGCAGTATCAAGCAATAATTCTCAAACCAACTATTTACCCCCCCCATCGAAATTAACCGTTTATAAAATTACCCGGAATGAAATTTGTAATTTCAATATGGTCTTTATAGTTTCAACTAAGCTAGCTTTTTATAAATATCTTTTAATTTAAACAAATTAATCATGAAAAAAATGATGATTTTAACCCTTGCCGTACTAGGTATGGTAGGCTTTTCACAAACGGTAACTGCAGAGAAATGCGAGTTAATAGGAGAGGATCAATATGATTGCGCAACATATTTATGTCCTAGCGGCTGTGTTATTGTAGCGTGTCCTGATGAAGATGCAGACTTAGAATGTTAATGTCATAAACTAAATGAAACTACTTTGTTTTTTGTATTTATTACTAACTCTTTGGTCTTGTGGTGAGAAGACTGATTATGATCAATTACCTCAAGCCTTAGAGTTAGTATTAATTGATTCCGTGGAAATCATACAGAGTAATGGATTCCTAACAAAGCCCTCAGACGCAACACTAATTAATGACACTTTAATTGGCGTTGAAAGTTTTCATAGTAGGGGCGTTTGGGTTTTTGACATCAGGAGTGGAAAAGAGGTCTCTTCTATAACGAATGGTCAGGAAAAGGGAATTAATTTGCTTCCTACAAAAGTACACTGGTTCGAATATCCAATGGTATATGTATTTGAGGGCACATCAAAAAAGATTCATCAATTCAACCTTTCCAAAGAACTTGAAGTTGGCCAAAAACATGTGAATACCATTTCCTTAGCACCACCAAATGACATCAGATTCAAACCCTTAATGCTAGGCTTATTTTCTAAGGATCAGGATCATTTTTTCATCGAGCACTCAACTAATCAGACTACATTTACATCAAACAAGTTTTATAATCTAACCGACAAATTGATTGGCAAGTACGACCTAAAAGGGAATTTCATTGAAAACAGTATATCATTCCCACATGAGCTCAGAGAAATGAATAAGTTTATTGCCCCGGGGAAGATTTTTACTTCAGGTTTTACTCACCATCAAGAAATGATGATTTCTTTTCCATTCACTGAATCGATTTCAATCTTTCAGACCGATAACTTGACTAAAACATTAGAAAATATTTCTTTTCCAAAAAGTAGACATTTCATATATGATATCCCATTTTTAGAATTCGAAGTAGAAAACATTCCAGGCACTTTAGTACACCATCCAGAGCCACACTATTTTAGTGACTTTAAAGTATATGAAGATGGATTTGTCTTACAATCATTTATGAAAGATCAAAAAAGTCCACAAGCAACAAACAACATGTCACATATTTTGAAATATAATAATATTGAAAAAACTTGGTCTGAAACGATCAATTCTTTCAAGTTTTTGGATTTTGGCCATATAGCAGGTATAAAAAATGACACTTTGTATATAGTGGATGCGGCTTTAGTTAGCAAAGATAATAAATACATCAAACGTGCCATCCTGAAGCCTATTGAAGAATAAGAAGTATTCCGAAATATCAACTTACAGATAACCCTAGTCACCAGCTTTTCCAAAGTTCCGAACTTTGGAAAAGCTAATCTTCGTAAGACTAAAGCATAAAAGGTCTCCCATTCGCACAGGAGACCTTTTTATATATTGAAATGAATTGCTTATGCGACTACTTTCTCAGCCAGCACCACGATCACATTGTCTTTGACTTCCACTACGCCGCCATCCACGATCATGGACTGCTTTCCCTCCGGAGTGGTAAAGGAAACCGTTCCCTTTGCCAAGGCCGAAACGAGAGGAGCGTGATTGTTCAGCACCTGAAATGATCCGTTGGCACCAGGGAAACTGGCCTCGGATACTTCACCCTGAAATACTTTTTTGTCCGGTGTGACGATTTCTAAATGCATCTGATTCGGAATATAAAAAAGCAAGCGACTAAGAATGTCCTAAGCCGCTGCTCTGGTGTCTAATTATTTAACTTCTGCCAACATTTTCTCACCCTTGGCGATGGCATCTTCGATGCTACCTACGAGGTTGAATGCTCCTTCAGGAAGGTGATCCAACTCACCGTCCATGATCATGTTGAAGCCTTTGATGGTGTCTTTGATATCTACCAACACACCTTTCAAGCCTGTAAACTGCTCTGCTACGTGGAATGGCTGGGAAAGAAAACGCTGTACACGTCTTGCTCTGTGTACGACTTGCTTATCCTCTTCAGAAAGCTCTTCCATACCCAAGATCGCAATGATATCCTGCAATTCCTTGTAACGCTGAAGAATCTCCTTCACACGCTGTGCGCATCCGTAATGCTCCTCTCCCAAGATATCCGGAGAAAGGATACGGGAAGTAGAATCCAAAGGATCCACCGCAGGATAAATCCCCAATTCGGCGATCTTTCTCGACAATACCGTAGTAGCATCCAAGTGGGCGAAAGTCGTAGCCGGAGCCGGATCGGTCAAATCATCCGCTGGCACGTAAACCGCCTGTACTGAAGTAATGGAACCGTTCTTAGTAGAAGTAATACGCTCCTGCATGGTACCCATTTCTGTAGCCAAAGTTGGCTGGTAACCTACCGCAGATGGCATACGTCCTAGAAGTGCGGACACTTCAGAACCTGCCTGGGTGAATCGGAAAATGTTATCTATAAAGAATAGGATATCCTTACCTGCTCCATCGCCTTCACCATCTCTATAATATTCTGCCAAAGTCAAACCAGTCAAAGCCACACGTGCACGTGCCCCTGGAGGCTCGTTCATCTGACCGAAAACAAAGGTTGCTTTAGAGTCTTCCAATTTTTTCAAATCAACTTTGGAAAGATCCCATCCACCTTCTTCTTCAAGGCTGTGGACAAAGTCATCACCGTAAGTCACGATGCCTGACTCGATCATTTCACGAAGTAAGTCATTTCCTTCTCTTGTCCTTTCACCTACACCGGCAAATACAGAGAGACCCGCATATGCTTTTGCGATGTTGTTGATCAATTCCTGGATCAATACAGTTTTACCTACACCTGCACCACCGAACAACCCGATCTTACCACCTTTTGCATAAGGCTCGATCAAGTCAATTACTTTGATACCTGTGAAAAGTACTTCTGTTGCTGTAGAAAGATCCTCGAATCGCGGAGCAGATCTGTGGATCGGAAGTCTTTTTCCAGCTGGAACTGGAGGCAAACCATCGATAGCTTCACCAACCACGTTGAAAAGACGGCCTTTGATGCCTTCACCTGTAGGAACTGAAATAGGAAGACCAAGATCCCTAACTTCCATGCCACGAACCATCCCTTCAGATGAGTCCATTGCAATAGTTCTCACCCGATCTTCACCCAAGTGCTGTTGAACTTCCATTACGACCACTTGGCCATTTTCTTTGGTAACTTCTACCGCGTCAAGGATATTTGGCAGCTTGCCGCCTTCAAAGGAAACGTCCACTACGGGCCCGATCACTTGAGTTATCTTTCCAATATTTGCCATTTGATAATTGAAATGTAAAAAGGATGTGCTTTTTGAATTCGACCGCAAAATTAAGCAGAAAAGACGAATACCAAAGGATATTTGGGAAATTAATATCCTAAGGTTCAATTTTTAATACCTTCTAAGTAGTGTTGGTTGAAAAACTGAGCAGACTGCTGAAGCTGAGACGGGAACATTTCCCCACAGTTCTCGCCATTCCTGTAAAAGCCACCTCTAATTTTAACAATTTCATCATTGTTTTTATTTGGATTCAATCTAGTTAAGTTTACATTTGCATGGTATTTGAAATTAATCTAAATAATGATAAGACACGTTTTCTCATTTGCGCTAGTAACAATGTCAATTATTACAGCCTGTACCCCATCTCGGCGAGAGGAGGAAAGTGCCGGGCAGTCTAAAATCATCACGGCAGGGGGCACCATTACTGAAGTAGTAGATGCGCTCGGATACAGCGATCAGATCATCGCTACCGACATCACCTCTACCTACCCCACAACTATGCAGGATCTCCCTTCCATTGGCTACAGAAACCAGATCAAAGCCGAAGGAATTCTTGCATTAGGGCCTGACATAGTACTTATTGAGGAAGGCTATCTTAATCCCGATGTTGTCACACAACTAAAGGCGGCACAGGTAAACATCCACGTTTTCACCAAGCCCACCACCGTGGACGGCACTAAGAAACTGGTGAATGAATTGGCTTCTTTTTTTGATGAGGAGGAAAAAGGCAAAGAAATAAATACCTCCATAGATACCGATATTGCTAATCTCACAACTTATTTAGAATCACAGGAATCCCAGCCAAAGGCAATTTTCGTCATGGCTCGTGGCCCGGAAACCGTATTTATCGCAGGGGACAAAACATTCGCATCAGAAATGTTCAAATTGGCGAAAATCCAAGGAAGTGCCACTGGTTTTGACGAATTCGCTCCAATGACTCCGGAATCTCTTGTTTCTATGAATCCTGAATATTTGGTCTTTTTCGAATCAGGAATTCAAAGTGTGGGTGGCAAAGATGGTTTAGCTGCAATCCAGGGCATAGATCAGACCACAGCATATAAAAATGGTAACATCGTGTCACTAGATGGGCAATACCTTTCAGGTTTTGGGCCTAGAGTAGGGAAAGCAGCATTGGATTTAGCCAAAGCAGTCCGTCAATAATAATAAAGTATGAATTTCGCCTGGAACCATACGAAGACACAAAGTCAAACTCTCATCCTTCTTGGATTTGGCTTGGTGCTAGTGCTGGTTCTGATCGCCTCCCTTTCTTTGGGAGCTTATGGCATTCCATTTCCAAAGACTTTGGCGATCCTACTTGATCAACTTGGTATAAGTTTGGGTACCTATGAAACGCAACAGGCCAACGTGATCTTGCAGATCCGTGCACCGAGAGTTTTGATGGCCATGCTTGTGGGCGGAGGTTTGGGCATAGCCGGAGCAGCGCTTCAGGGAATGTTCAGAAATCCTCTAGTCGAACCCGGGCTGATCGGAGTAAGTACCGGTTCCGCTTTATTCGCTGTGATTTTTATGGTATGGGTGCCTACCGTTTCTTCATTGACTTGGATCAAAATGCTTGGCTTACCCCTATTTGCTTTTATCGGAGGGCTGATCTGTGTGACTTCGGTGTACCAACTTTCCAAATCCCAGGGAAGAACAGACGCCGCCACCTTGATCCTGGCAGGAGTTGCCATCAATGCACTCGCAGCGGCATTGATAGGGCTTGTACTTTTCTTTGCGGACGATTCAGCTTTGCGAAGCTTTACTTTCTGGAGTCTGGGTGATCTGGGAGGAGCTGTCTGGAGCAAAATCCCGGTAAGCCTGATTTTAATTGGAATCCCCTCCATTTTACTAATGCTCAATGCCAGACAACTCAATGCCCTCGCGCTTGGTGAACAGGAGGCCTTCCACATGGGGGTAAATGTGCAACTGGTGAAAATAAGACTGCTTACCTGCAGCGCATTGATCGTGGGAGTAGGGGTATCGATGGTTGGGATGATCGGATTTGTAGGCCTGGTGGTTCCCCACCTCATCCGGATATTGTTTGGGGCAGACCATAGGTTGGTTCTACCGGGATCATTTCTTCTGGGTGCCATACTTATGAACTTTGCGGATCTGATCTCAAGAATAATTGTAATCCCGGCCGAAATGCCCATCGGAGTGATCACAGCACTGATCGGAGCGCCTTTCTTTATCTGGCTTATTTTCAACCTGAATAAATCCAAAAACTGATGCTTCAAGCTTCCCAAGTACATTTTTGCATCCGCCAAAGACCTATCGTAGATGAGGTTAGCCTGGAATTGCATCCTGGAGAAATTCTGGCGGTATTGGGGCCAAATGGTGCTGGGAAATCCACCTTCTTCAAATTGCTTTCTGGGGAAATCATATGCAAACACGGATCTATTGACTATAACGGGCACAATATCCACAAGCTGAAAGCGCGTGAACTTGCCGCTGTAAGAGCAGTGATGCCACAGCATACACAGGTTAATTTCCCGTTTACTGTGCAAGAAGTGGTGGAACTGGGGCTCATCAATACCAAAGTAAAGCGGCCAGCTAGGCTTATCGAAGAAGTGTTGGAAGCAACCAATACAGCCCATCTGAAAGGCCAGGTGTTCAACCATCTTTCCGGAGGGGAAAAACAACGTGTTCAACTTGCCAGAGTCTTGGTACAAATCTGGGAAACCAAGCCCTTTCCAAGGTATTTGCTGCTGGATGAACCAACTTCCAGCCTTGACATCGCACAACAGCATGCGGTGCTGAAGATACTCCAGACCTTGAAAGCAAGAAACATCGGCATCCTGGTCATCCTCCATGAACTGAATCTAGCTGCCCAGTATGCCGATAAAATCGCATTGCTCAAAAATGGCATGATTGCAAAATCAGGGACAGTGAAAGAAGTATTGGAGGAAAAAATCCTGGAATATGTCTTTGATCACCCTATTCATCTAATTCAAAATCCTGTCACTGGCGGAGTGCTCATATCCGCAGCTGCACAGACGAAAACATCTTTACCCTCATTTAAACAAGCTTAACCATGGAAACTATACAAGAATCCGCACAATCCCTGAAGCAAGCATGGGACAATCTGAAAGAATCTGAACCACAACTGAGAATCCGTGATGCCGCTGCCAAACTCGGTGTTAAGGAAGCACAACTTTTAGCTACCGGCATTGGTGCCAATGTGATTCGCCTGACTGATAATTTCACTGAACAATTAGAAGGGTTTCCAAAACTCGGTCGAGTGATGTCCTTGACCAGAAGTGAGGGCTGTGTATTGGAACATAAAGGTCCCTTTCAGAAAATAGAAATGCACCAAGCAGGTCCGCACAAAATTGCCACTGTAATCGGCCCGATAGAGCAGCGGGTATTTTTTGCAGGCTGGAAATTCGGTTTTGCAGTGACTACTGAGACTCCAAGAGGCACGATGAAAAGCTTGCAGTATTTCGACAAAGCAGGTGAAGCCATAATGAAAGTCTATCTACAGGAGAAATCAAATGGGGATGCCTACGAAGAACTGGTAAAAAGCAACACCGCCGCTGATCAATCTACGGAATTGGAACTGGAAGCTTTTCCGGTTTCAGAATACGTCACCAGAGAAGAATTGGACTTTGAAGGATTCACTAAAGACTGGGAGACCATGAAGGATACCCACGATTTCTTTGGTATGCTACGCAAATACAAGCTCAATAGACAGGATGCTGTAAAATGGATCGGTGACAAATGGGCATATGAAGTAGATCGACTTGCCGCACGGAAAATTGTGGAAACTGCCGCTGAGACCAAGCTTCCGATCATGATATTCGCAGGAAACAAGGGAAATATCCAAATCCACCAAGGTAAAGTGCGGACTGTCCGTCAGATGGGAGATTGGCTAAATGTCCTCGATCCGGATTTCAACATGCACTTGAATGAAAATGTAGTGGATAAAGCCTATGTGGTCCACAAAAACACAGAAGATGGTTTGGTCTCGGCAGTAGAGCTTTTCGACAAAGAAGGTGAAATGGTAGCCCAATTCTTCGGTCTGAGAAAACCTGGACTTCCTCAGAAGCCTGAATGGAAAGCATTGGTCGATAGTCTTTAATTCAAAACTACGGCAGGGGATAAAACTCCTGCCATTCCAAAAATTTTTATCCATATGCGTAGATTTGATCTAAATAAACGCTTTGTCATTTTCTCCCTGCTTTTGCTTGCAATGCCACTTTGGACGCAAGCCCAGACTGCTATGATAGGAAAAGTAGTGGATGAAAAAGGAGATGGGATTCCCCACGCTACAATTTGGCTGGGAAATGCCAAAGGAGAAGTAGCTGATGAGCAGGGAAGTTTCTCTTTGAAAGAGCTTCCCAAGAGACTAAAAATCTCTGCAGTGGGATTTGAAACGCTGTGGGCTACCTGGCCCGCAGGAAAAAACTCAGAATCCTTCACCTTAACTTCCTCCACTTCCGATCTGGAAACGGTAGTAGTAACGGGAAGTTTCGAACCTCAATCCGCCAAACAATCGGTTTATCAAGTCCGTACGATCAGTTCAGAAGTTATTCAAAACCGTGCTCCAAGCAATATTCAGGAGGTTTTGAACACAGAGTTGGGGATTCGTTTTTCCCAGGACAACGCCCTTGGCTCAAGTAACATGGAGCTGCTCGGCATGTCCGGCCAAAACGTGAAGATCTTGATCGACGGCATTCCTATGGTTGGTCGGCAGGGAACTTCCAACGAGATCAACATCAACCAAATCGACATCAACCGCATCGAGCGGGTGGAGATCGTCGAAGGACCGATGTCAGTAGTGTATGGTGCTGATGCCCTCGCAGGGGTAATAAACATCATTACTAAATCGGACGCCACAAAAAACTTCGATCTGAAAGCCCGGGTGCAAGAGGAAACCGCCGGTAATGAATACAGTCCTTTTGATGGAAGGGGTACACATATCAGAAGTGTGACCGGAAGCTATCACCTGAAAAACTGGGACTTCGGGGCTTCATTTTCCCAGAACAATTTCGGGGGATGGAAAGGCGAAAAAACAGGAAGAGACTACGAATGGCTACCTAAAGACCAGAATTTCCTGAACCTCAAAGCTGGCTGGGGTAATGAATCTCTAAATCTGGAATATCAACTGGACTTTTTAGATGAAACAGTTTTTGCGTATGGCCCCGACGCACGCTTGGAGGTACTGGATCAGGAATTTATCACCTCACGCTGGATGCATAGACTGAGCGGAAGATGGGATTCCAACGAGAAATTTGGACTGATATGGCAAGGAGCATTTACCGATTACAGCAGAGAAAGCCAGACTTGGGTCAGCAATGTAAGGACAGGGGAGCATTACCAGTCAGAGGCTCCGGGAGCCAATACAACCATAGATTACAATGGGTTCAGCTGGAGAATGATCGGCGACTGGAAGCTTTCTCAGAAATTCAAACTACAACCTGGAATCGATTTGAATACCGAAACTGGCTCAGGGGAAAGAATCACTGACAATGAAGGCATTCAGGACTATGCGGTATTCCTTTCAGGGGAATGGTCTCCACTTCCATCAGTAAAAATTAAACCGGGCATCCGCAAAAACTGGAATTCGGCTTACGATGCCCCCGCATTGATACCTTCTTTGAATACGAAGTTTGCGCTGAATGAAAACTTGGATTTGAGAGTAGCCTATGCAAATGGTTTCAGAGCACCTTCTATACGTGAGTTGTATTTCAACTTCTTTGATGCAAGCCACAGCATCACAGGAAACCCAGACTTGAAAGCGGAGACCTCAACTAGTTTCAACGGTTCCTTGGACTGGAAAGCACAGCTTAAACCAGATTGGAGAATTTCCACTGTCTTAGGTACTTTCTACAATGATGTGAAAGACAGAATCGCTTACGGTCAGGATCCCAACAATATTCAGGTCACCACACTCTTCAACGTAGAACGGTACAAGACAACAGGTATCACGCTGAACCATACGGAGTCCTTCAAAAATCTCTCCGCCAATGTGGGATTCTCATACATCGGTAGATACAATCTCCTTTCTGAAGAACAGACAGTAGTGCCCGAAATGAGCTGGACACCTGAGGTAAATACGAATCTGACCTATCAATTTTTACCATGGAAAACCACAGCGACACTTTACTACAAATGGACAGGTAAACTGCCGGGTTACGAAACGGTCGCTGACTCAGACGGCAATCCTTCAGCCAGAGAGATTATGCTTGATGGCTATCACTGGATGGACATTTCCTTCAAAAAAGACTTTGGCAAGCATCTATCAGTAAATGCCGGGGCTAGAAATATTCTTGACGTGAAGCAAATCAGTAGCACCTCCGAAGGCGGAGATGCGCATGGAGGCGGGACTCAAAGACCCGTAGGCTATGGAAGATCATATTTCCTTGGCCTCACCTATCAATTAAACAAATAACTAATTCTCCAAACTTAAACACAATGCAACAGTATCGTTTTCTAACTCTTACAGCCCTATTGGCGGGCGTAACGTTCCTCTCATCCTGCAATGATGATGATGCTCCCGACCCGGTGGTGATACCCCCTACAGAATCCGGGGTCATGGAAATAAATGGTGGTGGGGCCACTTATCCCAATACCGCCTATATCCAATTCCGGACCGGCACTCAGACGGCAGTGGCCAGAGAATCATGGGATCTTGCCTTCGCTACAGGATCTGAATTCAAAGTCCTGATTAACGGCACCACGGGCGCCATGGCTTCTGCTACCGGAGAAACTGATATCAATGCTGTTTCAGCTGCTGATATGAGTGCTGCGGATTCGGCGGCTATTACATATTCAGTTCCTAATAATGTTGCGATTGACCATGTGGATGATGTATCCAACCCTCTCACAGCACCAGCCATTGAAGCTATCAGCTCCACTGAAACTAACAATGAAGTATATATCCTGAATAGAGGATCTAGTGCGGCAACTGAAAGACCATGGAAAAAAATCAGAATAATCAGAAATGGTGACGGTTATACGCTACAACATGCGGATGCAGATGCAACTACTTTTACCTCTGTAGATATTCCAAAGGACAACGATTTGAACTTTGTTTATTTCAGTTTTGAAGATGGTATTGTAGATGTCGAACCTGGTAAGAATTCTTGGGATATAACTTGGACAGCAAGTATATCATCAACTAATTTTGGTGGAGGGTCTATACCATATTTCTATCAGGATTTAGTTTACCATAATATTTATGGCGGCAGCGCAGCCGCACAAGTCCTAGAAGAAGATATAGCATACGAAAACTTTACAACTCAAGATGCTGAGAATTTGACATTCAGTATTTCAGATAGATTGACTATAGGTTCCAGCTGGAGATATACAGGTGGACCTCCTCCATCTGATCCTCCACATGCTTTTGATACAATTTATTACATAGTAAAAGATTCAGAAGGCAACATCTACAAAGTAAGATTCCTATCTCTTACCAAAGACGGAGAAAGAGGCAGGCCAAGCTTGGAATTTGAGCTTGTGCCAGAAGAACAATAGTATTTTAGGTTCAATATTTCGGAAAGGCCAGGGATAGCAAAAGCTATTCCTGGTCTTTTTAAACACTGGGTTCACAGAGAGTAACACAGAGCACAAATTTAATAGCTGTACTGCTTTTCCAGAAGCTGGACTTTTCCCCATTTTTTTACCACAGTGATCGCAGAGTTTTGCGCGGAGTACACAAATTAACAGCTGTCATACATATAGTTATCCTGCTTCTCCAGTCGCTGGAAATTTCCTTCCGGTTCCTTATAAGGCTAAAATCAAAAATTGCTTGATCTCAAAAGTTCTCAAAGAAAACGCAAAAGAAGCCTAAAAAAATGAATTGCGCCCTCTACGTAATCCTCTGTGCCCTCAGAGGTTGATCCATCAATCCAAAACTCTCTTTGCAAATAAAAATGCCTTTGACCAGTAGTTATTGCTCAGGTAATCCTCCGATACACCCAGAGATGTTGAAGAATGTATAAAGCGTACATCTCCACGTGAAGTCTCCGTCACAATCCCCGAATGCGTGACTTGCTTCCTTCTTTTCCCTGTGGCAAAAAACAACACATCACCCGGCCTGATCTCATTAGTACGGATACTCTTCCCCATTTTACTTTGGTCCGCCGACATTCTCGGCATAGTAACCCCTACTGAATAAAAAGAATGATATACTAAAGCGGAGCAATCCATCCCCGCCCTGGTGGTACCGCCATAGCGATAAGGAGTTCCTGTATAGCTTCTAGCAGTCTGAATCACAGTATTAAAAGGCTCATTCGCTGCTTTCTTTTTGGATGCGCAAGATGTGGCTAGCATCAATCCCAAAACAAGAAAAAAAGCGGTAAAACGGAATTGTTTGCGCAGCATAGTGGTTTTTGTTCTTTCAAGTATAAGCTGAAGCCGAACAGGAATCAATCTTTTTTTGTCAAAAAAAGCGTTTCATTTCCTTACCTTAACGAAAGCAATTGAAGATTATGAGCAAAGAAGAATTCGCCAACCTTCCTTTTCACAAAAAAATAGCCACCCTCTACACAGAAGGCACCTTCGTCGTGGGTATTCGCTATTACAAGCACAAGGTGAATTTGTATTTGTTGGAAAATGAATATATTGAGGTCTTCTATAACCATAAGCAGGACAAAATCGATAAAATTGACTTTTTGCCACGCGACCATACTAGGATGAAGTTCTATTTGGATCAGATTAAGCTGGCTTGAGTTTTCCCGCGGATTAGCGCAGAAAAGGACGCGGATTATCGCTGATTTTTTATTCCTAAGCATCTGCGAACATCTACGCAGGTTATCCGCGTCAATCAGCGGGAAAAAACCATATCCTATAAATTGTAAAATCAGTTCACTTTCAGTAGATCAGATATACTTTTTAATTCTGAAAGAATGACTGAAAACGAAATCTCATATAAAATCAGAGGTGCTATTTTTAAAGTTTACAATACACTTGGGTCTGGTCTTTTAGAATCAACTTATGAAACCACCCTAAATCATGAACTCATAAAAGAAGGACTAAATGTAAGACGTCAAGTGGGACTACCACTAGTATATGATAATCTTAGAATGGATGTGGGTTATAGAATTGATTTAATTGTTGAGGACAAAGTAATAATCGAAATCAAATCTGTGGAGAATTTAATGGAAGTTCATCACAAGCAAGTCATCACTTATCTAAGGTTATCAGGTATTAAACTGGGTTTATTGGTGAATTTTAATGTACAAGACATCACCGAAGGAATCATCAGAAAGGTTAATAAGCTTTAATTATTTCCTGCTGATTTTCGCACAAAAAGACTTCAATTTCCCCGCAGATTTGCGCAGAAAAATATGCGGATTTACGCTGATTTTTATCTCTGAAAGTTAGTGTCAACCTCACAAATCTGCGATCATCTGCGCTAGTTATCCGCGAATATCTGCGGGAGATAGACTATAATCTCCAATTGATCTGCGGGAAATCACGAAAAATTCAAGTAATTCGTATCGTAAATTTTTATACCCATGAAGAAGAAAATTGCCCTGGTGACGGGCGGATATACCGGAGAGTCCGTAATCTCATTGAAAAGCGCTGCTGTGGTGGAAAAAACCATCGACAGAAATCTATATGATGTGTACAAAATCCTTATCTACCCAGGGGATTGGCATTTTCTAAGTGCGGCAGGAGAGAAAATCCCAGTGGATCTGAATGATTTCAGTATTATGATTGGCGATGATAAAATCACATTTGACGGAGTCTTCAACATCCTTCACGGTTCACCCGGAGAAGACGGGAAACTCGCAGGCTATTTCGATATGATCGACCTTCCCTACACCACCTGTGACCAACTGAGCTCTGCTATCACGATGAACAAGGGTTACACCAAAGCCATTGTGGATGACATAGAGGAGCTGCATATTGCCAAATCTCTTCAGCTTTTTGAAAACTCAGCAGCAAACCTCAAAAGAGTAGAAAATGAGCTGGCATTACCACTTTTCATCAAGCCAAACAACGGTGGCAGTTCCATAGGAATGTCCAAAGTGAAAACCTGGGAAGAATTGCCGGAAGCCTTGGAAAAAGCTTTTGCGGAAGATAAACAGGTGTTAGTAGAAGAATTTGTTTCTGGCCGAGAGTTTTCAATCGGTTGCTACAAAGGAAAGGGAAAAATAACCGTGCTTCCGGCGACTGAAATCGTGAGCAGTAAAGAATTCTTTGACTATGAAGCTAAATATGTAGCCGGAGTAACAGAGGAAATCACGCCAGGCCGTCAGTCCGAAGAAGAGGTGGTACGGGTAAACCGCATTATCGCTAAGATCTACAAAAAGCTAAACTGCAAAGGCGCGATCCGTGTAGATTACTTCCTTCAAAATGAAACAGGTAAATTTTACTTTATTGAAGTAAATACCGTTCCGGGTCAAACCGAGACCAGCCTGATTTCCCAGCAAGTAAAAGCTATTGGGATGGAAATAAGGGATTTTTATACTGAGCTGATCGAGGAGATGTTCATTTAATTTACTGCTACCCAGCTAAATTAAGTAAAGAATTGAAGCAATAGATTCGATAGCTTGGAATGCTATTTGGTCAATATGTCGTATATATATTTACAGTTCATTTGACACGTCTGATTTCCTGCTCAAAAGCGGTTTCAGGTAAAGATGCTTGTTTTTTAAGGGAAAATATTTTCTCAATTTCGGAAAATTATTGGACGGTGGACTTCATCATAAAACCCAACTTGATATGAAAAACAATCTAGTATTCATCCTTCTTCTTGGACTGATTTTTAGTTGTGGCCCTTCTGAGGAAAAAGTAGCTAAGCTTACAAAGCTCATGACAGAATGGGAAAACACTACTGAAAATATTGGCGCTATCTCTAAAGAGATAGGAGATCAAATGTATTTATTGGAAAATAAAAAAGAAGAGAGTCAAGCATCAGAAACGAACAATGCCACTGGCGAAGAAAGTACTTGTGAAAATGAATACGCCAGTTTGAAAGAAAATGCAGGAGAATTGATAAGCACCTGGAAAGAGAGCACTACAGATGTGGAAGAGCTTAAAACCCGTATAACCTCCGGACAATGGACATCAGAAGATGATGAAAATCTGGAAGCACTATCCAATGAAGCCAAAAATGCTCAGACTAATGTTGAGCTTTGGCGGGAAAAGTTAGCGGAGCTTAAATCCACATGTGAGGTGAACTCAGATAATTCTAACTCCTGAATCCTTTATGAATAAAAACAGTTAGTCAATAAGAATAAGCAAACCCATTAAAAAGCCTCCCGAATTTTTCAGGAGGCTTTGCTTTTTATAATTCAAATGCCTTTTTGATTCTATCCACGTAGTCTAACTTTTCCCAAGTGAACAACTCCACATCAAGTTTGATCTCATCTCTGTAAGGAGAATAGAAAGTCTTGGTGACAACCTCATTAGTTCTTCCCATATGCCCGTAGGCAGCTGTTTCCTCATAGATAGGGTTACGAAGTTTCAGGCGCTGCTCGATGGCATAAGGACGCATATCGAAGAGTTCTTCTATTTTCTTGGCGATCGCTCCATCGCTTAGGTTCACTTTAGCTGTACCGTAAGTATTGATGTAAATACCCATTGGCTTAGCTACTCCGATTGCGTAAGAGACCTGTACAAGCACCTCATCCGCAAGTCCTGCCGCTACCATGTTCTTGGCGATATGCCGTGTGGCATAGGCTGCAGAACGGTCAACTTTTGATGGGTCTTTCCCGGAGAAAGCCCCTCCACCGTGAGCTCCTTTGCCACCATAGGTATCTACGATGATTTTTCTTCCGGTCAAGCCTGTATCACCGTGTGGCCCGCCGATTACGAATTTACCGGTTGGGTTGATGTGATATTTGATCTCTGAGGTGAAAAGCTTCTGGATTTCCGGCTTCAGCTTCGCAATGACCCGTGGGATCAAGATTGAAATTATATCAGACTTGATTTTGGCAAGCATAGCCTCCTCTTCATCAAAATCATCATGCTGTGTAGAGACTACAATCGCATCAATTCTCTGTGGCACATTATCATCACTGTATTCTATAGTCACCTGCGCTTTGGAGTCAGGACGGATATAGGTCATATCCTTATTCTCTCTTCTCAATTCTGCCAACTCACGAAGGATCATATGAGAAAGATCCAAAGCCAAAGGCATGTAATTCTCAGTTTCGTTGGTAGCGTATCCGAACATCATTCCCTGATCACCGGCCCCTTGTTCCTCTGGACTCTGACGAACTACGCCTTGATTGATCTCAGAAGACTGCTCATGAATTGCCGAAAGCACCCCACAGGAATTCCCCTCAAACATGTACTCGCTCTTAGTGTATCCGATTCTATTGATCACATCCCGTGCGATTTTCTGCACATCAAGATAGATATCAGAATTCACCTCACCCGCCAGAATCACCTGACCTGTGGTTACCAGTGTTTCACAAGCTACTTTGGAATTGGGGTCAAATGCTAAAAAATTGTCAATTAATGCGTCAGAGATTTGATCTGCGATTTTATCCGGATGCCCCTCAGAAACAGACTCTGAGGTAAATAGATATGCCATAAATAAATGTTGGTAATGCGTAATGTAAAGGAAGCCCAAAAATACGGGAACTGGGTGAAATAAAAAATCGAAAAACCTGGTCAGTTTTAAAGTACGTATAATTTATTATCCCAACTTGAAATTCTGTAACTTATGAATGCGTTTATATTTGAAAATGAATCTTTAATCTAAGAGAGTCATGAAAAATCTTTTTAATACATTTTTGATTCTTTTATTGGTAGGCTGTGCGAAAGAAATTGAGGAGCCAGAACCCTTTGAGCCACTTCCCATCGGTTCTGGATGTAATCCCAAAGACATTTGCTGCTATGACCTTAGAGAGAAGTCTGGCGTTTATGATTTGTTTAGCAGCTGGGAGTTTGCAGGATTCCAGCACATCACCAACGGATATGAAACATTAGATGACCTGACTTGTCTTGCAAGAATAGCAGTATTTGCGCTTGGAGGCGAAGATTACGATAATGTATTCAAAATAACTCTTCAGTTTTCCAAAGAGGACTCTAAATTGGCAGGATGCCAGAATTTAGATGCTTTCAACCTCAGGACATTCTCAAATAAAATTACAGGTTGTTACTCCAGCACTGAGTCAGGAAACTTAGTGATCGTTGCTCCTGAAATAGGAATAGAATTTATACCGAATAACGCTTCGAACACTTTCCCTGTATTAGGATTTGAAACTGATTTCTTGAAAGCAATCGAATCGGTAGAATCCTACGAAATAAAAAGCAACAAGCTCTATTTGACGTCAAAAGATATAAACGAAAAACTTCTTTTTATCGCTATTGAAGATTGACTTAATCGAGGGTGACTTATTCTTTATTTATGATTATCCGCTTTTCTGCCAGTAAGGAGGCAAAAGCAACATAGTGTATGTTAGACCTAAGAATTGAGGCCACTTCGGTCATAGGTCTTCCGACCAGATAAGAGAAGAATCCAAGGTGACTCGCAAGATCACGGAAATCATATGAAATCGAGCATGTCGAAAACGACACACAGCGAGATGATTATATACTATGCGAGATTCCATGTGACCTGTAAAAATCAAAAATAAACACATGAAATTTTCTTACTAATGCTTACGGCTCATAAAAATAAACCGTAGGTATAATCAGAATTGCATTATATGCACCATGAAACAATATCGAGAACCAGATCCCATGGCTTAAACGGATATAACTAAGGATCAAACCTCCGAAAAACTGTGATGCCACAAGAAAAGGTATCCAGTAAATGTGGTCTGCTAATTCTAAATTAGAAAAGTTCCCCACATGGATTAGAGCGAAGAAAATTGAGGATGTATAGACAACAAATTTGAGATTCGGCGGCCGATGGCGAAATACTTTTATAAGTAGATAAACTAGGTAAACAATAAATACAGCTGTTACACACCATTGTTGACTAATCAATAAAATAGACATGCCTAATCCCCACCAAATGGATGTCATCTTTAAGTCAAGGTGAAGTCTAAAAATCGGTTCCTCTAGTAAAGGCGCCAAGAAAATAGCTCCAATAACTACCAACCATTTGTTTTCAGCCAGCATTTCCTCCAGAATTGAATCAAACTGATCCACACCCAACCATTCCAGCAGAACAGAAAATGGAATTACCAAAGCCAATGCAAGAAGTAGCAGAACCAAAAATCTTCCTGCGGGCATTTTGGTAAAGGAGTCAGACTTGGTTGGACTTTTTAAGAATGCCAGAAAATCTTGAAAAACAGGCAGAGGCATTTGAAAGAGCATTAAAAGTGTTAAAAATTAAACTCAATCAATTTAAAAAATTAGTCAAAAACTCCAAAAAATCAACTTGACTTCTTCACCAACCCCTCAGTAATCTCATTCATCGCTTTGACTTTGTATTCAAAGTCGCCTTTAAGGGTTTCACGATAAGCATTGAGATTTTCCAGCAGATCATCCAATTCTTCGGGTAACACATCTTCCAATAATTGACGAAGTCGTTTGGCAGCTGTAGGGGATTTCCCATTGGTACTGATCGCCACTTTCAGGTTTCCTTTGGTGACAATTCCTCCCAGGTAAAAATCACATAAATCCGGCGTATCAGCCACATTCACTAATAAAAACCGCTCTTTTGCCTCGTCGCGGATCTGGCGGTTCACCGCTTTATCATCAGTTGCTGCGATGACTATATGTTTGGCCCCCAAATACTTCTCATGATACACATCCTCAATCATAGTGACTGTATCTGTGGTCTCTGCCAAGTCGATAAAGCTTTGGGAAAATTCCCTGGAAACTGCAGTGACCTGTGCCTTTGGGCTGGATTTGAGCAAAAATTCCAATTTCTCTGTACCCACGTTCCCTCCTCCGATCAGGAGTACATTAAGTTCGTGAACTTTGAGAAATATGGGGTAGAGGTGGTTCATTTTTTTAAGAATCAAGATGTTAAAATCAAGACAGTAGACCGAACTTTTGCATTCGAAATTCAGCATTCTTCATTCGAAATTAAGATAGAATGAAAGTACGAAGTAGATTTTTAAATCTCTCTTGATGTTATTTCAAGCGAAGAACGAGAGAGATTTCCAGCCTAGCTTTAAAATTACCATTGAATAAAACCTTCGAGGTTTAAAAAACCTCGAAGGTTAAGCAATATGACTCAAAGGTTATATTTCACAGCTTCGCGATAGACTTCGGCTAATTTAATACTTTCGCGTACCACTTCCCCGATAACGATAATCGCCGGAGCTTCCACTTTACTTTCAAAAGCCTTTTCTTCAATATCATGGATAAAACCAGCAGTGATTTTTTCATCGCTGGTTGTGCCACTTTGGATGATCGCAATAGGCAAGTCTTGTTGACCAAACTTCCGGTAAACCGATACAATTTGAGCCAATTTTTTAGTCCCCATCAATACAACTACTGTGGCAGTAGATTGGGCAGCCAAGGCCAAATCCTTGGAAAGTTCACCGGCAGAAGTCGTCCCTGTCACCACCCAAAAACTCTCCGAAACTCCACGTTTCGTTACCGGTACTCCAACTGCAGCCGGTACGGCTATAGCTGAGGTAATACCCGGAATCACTTCAGTCGAAATCCCAAACGTCTCTATATAATCAACTTCCTCCGCACCGCGCCCAAATACAAAAGGATCTCCGCCTTTCAGACGGACTACATGCCCGTGTTTTCTGGCCAGGCTTACACAAAGTTGGTTAGTGTCCTCCTGCGGGAGGGAATGCTTGCCTACCCGCTTTCCTACAAATAATTTTATAGCCGAAGCAGGCGCATGCTCAAGCAAGACGGGGTCGATCAAGGCATCATACAAGACCACATCGGCCTTGTTCAGTGCCAATACAGCCTTCAGCGTGATCAGCTCAGGATCGCCTGGCCCTGCACCGACTAAGGTTACTTTAGGTTGAATCACAGGTTTCATGCGGTCACCTCTTCCTCACGGTAGCTTTTCAGCAACCCATAGATCTCCAAAGCCTGATTTCCATAGGCATTCGCAAATTCTTCAGTTGGCTCATTCTGATTGATCTGGTAGATCTTCTCTGCAAATGTTCCTCCAAGATTGATTTTACCTGATTCTACAAATACCTCGTCAAACTGCTTAATAATATTCGCATAGGAATTTGTACTCACACTTTCGCTGAGCAAGATCGCTTTAGCGGCATTGATCAAGCCGGCATAATGATGATAGATGCTATCGGACCAGCGTCCTTCTTCCAGACATTTCTGGGCGATATCAATTTTCTCTTTGGCTTCCAAAAGCAAGGTAGCTACCAAGTCAAGAACCACACCGGCACATTCACCCACACCAACTGCGATTTTATACTCTTCAGTATTTCCCCAATCCACATAATCAGCAGGGGTCACTGTAGATGCATCTCCAAGTTCTTTCAATAACTCATAGAAATAGATTTGTCCCTTTTCGTCGTAGTAACTCAAGAAGTCCTGACCATTTGCATTGGCCTCAAAATCATCCAGTAAAATCCTCAATGCTTGAGGACCTCTTTTACTCGGGATTTTTGTCACTTTATCTGCAAATCGGCCATTCCCATCGCCCATATTTCCACCTCCAAGCAGAACTTGAAGCGCAGGAATTACAACTTTACCAGCCTTCATGGACATGCCCTGAAAACCTATGTGAGCCATATTATGCTGACCACAGGCGTTCATACATCCTGAGATCTTGATCACCAAATCCTGATTTTTAAGGTATTGTGGATATTCTGCCAGAATCACTTTTTCAAGTTCAGCAGCAATGCCCGTAGAACTCGCAATCCCAAGATTACAGGTGTCTGTTCCCGGACAAGCAGTGATATCTCCAAGGGTATTGTAGCCAGCGGCAGCAAGTCCTATTTCCTTCAATTCTTTGTAGAAATAAGGCACCAAATCTTCCCGTACATCTCGGATCAGGAAGTTTTGACGAAGCGTAAAGCGAACTTCTGCACTCGCATATTTCTCTACCAAATCAGC
Source organism: Algoriphagus sp. AGSA1 (assembly GCF_021390545.1). Taxonomy (GTDB): domain Bacteria; phylum Bacteroidota; class Bacteroidia; order Cytophagales; family Cyclobacteriaceae; genus Algoriphagus. The sequence goes on from NZ_JAJUWR010000011.1 coordinate 185,587, forward strand.
CAGTTTTCTAGCCTGATCCGTATAGAAATCCCCAAGTGGAACCCTTACTCCTACAGATACAAATCCCTTTTGCTTTTGAGGCAAAATATTGGTGAGTTTGAAGTGCTCAAAATCCAACCCAAGCTCTTCTTCCACAACGGCAGCAGGAGCATCTGGAAGCTTTTGCGCAGCATCATAAGACTCATGATCTATAGGATAAGACTTGAATGGAAGTGCTTTTTTCTCATTTTCTACCAATTCCAGAAATGCCTCCAGACCAATGTCTTTGATCAAGAACTTCATTCTGGCTTTCATTCTTTTGGCCCGCTCTCCATGGCGGTCAAAAATCCGGATTACCGCTTCCGCAAAAGGAATAATCTGGTCTGCCTCCACAAACTCCGAAAACACATCTGCATGACGAGGCTGAGAACCCAGGCCTCCACCAAGCATCACCTTAAACCCACGGACTTCTACCCCATTGATCACTTTCACTTTTGGGATAAAGCCCAAATCGTGAAGGTAACTTAAGCCAGTATCTTCGTCAGAAGAGGAAAATGAAATCTTGAACTTACGTCCCATTTCCTGGGAAACAGGGTTTCTCAAAAAATATTTGAAAACAGCATCTGCATAAGGAGTCACATCAAATGGCTCATTTGCATCAATTCCAGCGGTTTCAGAAGCCGTTACATTTCTCACGGTATTTCCGCAAGCTTCGCGGATAGTGACATCATCGCGTTCAAGTTCAGCCCAGAGTTCGGGTGTTCTGTCAAGGCTTACGTAGTGAATCTGAATATCCTGGCGTGTAGTGATATGCAGCCTTCCTGTAGAATATTCATCCGAAACCTTGCAGATTCTGCGAAGCTGGTCAGAAGAAACACGCCCATAAGGAAGTTTGATCCGGATCATCTGCACACCTGGCTGTCGCTGACCGTAAATCCCCCTTGCCAATCGAAGGCTACGGAATTTCTCTTCATCGATATTTCCTCCCTTGAAAAGCGCGATTTTCTTTTCCAGGTCGATGATGTCTTGTTCTACTATATTGTTTTCAAGTTCTGTTCTAAAGCTTTGCATGGCTGTAATAGGTTTTTGTTCAGGCTGGAATTGAAAAGATTGTCACCCTGAGCGAAGTCGAAGGGTGGAATCTGAATCATTCTATAAACCCAACCGAAACGGTGTCGTACTCAGCTTCATCGATTAGGATAAAGCTTCCATTTGACTTATTAGTCTTATAAGAATCAAAATGAATCGGCTTGCTCAATCGGAAATGAACGCGTCCTATATCATTTAATTTTAGCGAATGGGCATCTTCTGCTCCTGTGAAATCCGTGTGGATTCTGGATTCTATCTGATCGACTTTTGCCAAAACACGATTTACTCCGTGCTGCAAAATGTACTTCTTGCCTACGGTCAGTGCCTTGCTGTTTACCTGACAAATCGTGGCAGAAATCTGCTTTTCACTGGTTGGCAACTCACCGCTTTTCACCAACATATCTCCGCGGCTCAAATCCACTTCTGTTGCTAGCGTGACCGCAATGGAACTGCCTGGAGCGGCTTCCTGGATTTCCTGGTCGAAATAATGGATGCTTTTAATCTTCGAAGTGTTCAATGATGGGAGCAAGGTCACTTCGTCGCCTACTTTCAAGTTGCCCCCATACAGCATTCCGGAGAATCCTCTAAAATCGTGAAAAGCTTCAGTTTTAGGACGGATGACATACTGCACAGGGAATCTGGCAACTGAACTGGGTTCCAGATCCGCTGGCTCCAATACTTCCAGATGATCCAAGAGCGTGTTGCCCACATACCAAGGCATCTCGTCAGATTTCCTGGCTATGTTTTCACCTTTCAGAGCGGACACTGGAATAAAGGTGATCTGTTCCTCGGCAAAGTCAGATTTGGCCACCAATGCATCGAAATCCGCTTTGATTCTCAGATACACTTCCTCATCATAGTCCACCAAATCCATCTTGTTGATTGCCACGACCACGTGACTGATTCGAAGGAGATTTGCGATGAAGAAATGGCGATAGGTCTGCTCGATCACACCTTTTCTTGCATCGATCAGGATAATCGCTACCTGTGAGGTAGATGCACCGGTCACCATGTTCCGGGTGTACTCCACGTGGCCAGGGGTATCCGCTACGATGAAATTGGTTTTCTCCGTGTTGAAATAAATATGCGCTACATCGATAGTAATTCCCTGCTCCCGCTCAGCTACGAGTCCATCTGTTGCCAGAGAGAAATCCAGGTAATCGTATCCTCGCTGCTTCGAACTACGCTCAATCGCCTCGATTTTATCGGTAGTCAGTGATTTAGTATCGTATAGTAATCGACCGATCAGCGTACTCTTGCCGTCATCCACAGATCCCGCGGTGGCGATTTTTATCAATTTTCTATTTTCAGACATGTTGTTTCTTTTTAAAGGGTAATCTAGAGTTTGTGATTAATGCTGCACAGCAGCTATGAGTAGGAGACCAAAGTCTGGCTAATGTTGAAGGTTCAGATAAGCCTCGTAAATCATAATTCTAAAATCATAAATTATCGTAGAATCAAAACCTTCGAGGAGACCCTTCGGCTTCGCTCAGGGTGACACCTCAAAGGTTACCCTAGAAGTATCCCACTTTCTTTCTTGTTTCCATAGCCGCTTCGGAGCGCTTATCATCGATTCGGGCTCCACGTTCTGAAATCGTGGATTCTCTGATCTCTCCGACCACGTCATCCAGAGAAACCGCCTCTGAAAGCACAGCGGCGGTACAGGTCATATCACCCACTGTCCTGAAGCGAACCATCTTAACCATCACTTCCTCATGCTCTTCTCTGAACACATGCTCATTGGCAGTCCAGATCATTCCGTCACGGAAGAAAACTTCACGCTCATGGGCAAAATAGATGGATGGGATTTCGATATTTTCAGTTTTGATATACTCCCATACATCCAATTCAGTCCAGTTGGAAATCGGAAAACAACGCACATTCTGACCCACATGGATTTTACCATTCAGCATATCAAAAAGCTCCGGACGCTGGTTTTTTTCATCCCACTGGCCGAAGTCGTCTCTTACGGAGAAAACCCGTTCCTTAGCCCTGGCTTTTTCCTCATCCCTTCTCGCTCCGCCGATACAAGCATCGAATTTGAACTCTTCGATCGCATCCAAAAGAGTGGTAGTCTGAAGTGAATTTCGACTGGAATACCTTCCACGCTCTTCACGGACTTTGCCTTGGTCTATAGAATCCTGCACATTGCGAACGATCAGCTCCAAACCAAGTTCTTCCACCAACTTGTCGCGAAACTTTATCGTCTCAGGGAAATTATGTCCCGTATCCACGTGCAATAGAGGGAAAGGAATCTTTGCAGGAAAAAAAGCCTTTTGGGCCAATCTCACAAGGGTAATCGAGTCTTTTCCTCCGGAAAAAAGCAAAACTGGACGCTCAAACTGCGCTGCCACTTCCCTGATGATGTGGATCGATTCCGCTTCTTTTGGATTAGGGATAAATAGGTTGTTCATAATATTTATGATTTACGAAGTACGATTTACGTGGTGAATCTGCACTTCAAACTATATCTTCTTATTTATTTTTAATTGTCTCCGACTTTCATGACTTCAAAAGACTGGTCTTCGGTCTCCTGTCTCCCGCCTTATTTAGCATGCAGTCCACATTCCTTCTTGGAGTCTTCCCACCACCATCTACCCGCCCGGGCATCTTCTCCCGGCATTATCGCCCGGGTACATGGAGCACAGCCAATGCTGATGAAACCTTTGTCGTGAAGAGGATTGTAAGGAATGTTCTTTTTGGATATATATGCGATCATCTCATCATATGTCCAGTCCAGCAAAGGGTTGAATTTTAAAATCTGGTTGCCTTCATCCCACTCTATGCGCTTCATTCCTGACCTGTTTGCCGACTGTTCGGCACGAAGCCCTGTGACCCAGATTTCATTTCCTGCCAAAGCCCTTTTCAGTGGCTCAACTTTGCGTACAAAGCAGCAGGATTTTCTATTATCTACTGACTCATAAAACCCATTTATGCCAATTTCTGAAACTAGCTTTTCTACTGATTCAGTAGTAGGATAATAGACTTTGATCTGCTGCTTGTATTTAGCCTCTGTTCTAGAGAGAAGGTCTAAAGTCTCTGGGAATAATCGTCCCGTATCCAAAGAAAATATAGAAATCGGCAAGTGGGCTTCTGCGATGAGCTGCGTGATCACCTGATCCTCCTGTCCCAATGAAGTAGAGAATGTCACCTTGCCAGGAAACAAATCCGCCACCAAAGCCAGGCCTTCCTGTGCACTCAATACACTCAGCTGAGCCTCTAGTTCATGCATATTCTTCTTGAGTTTCATCTTCTTTTACTTTAGGTACAGCTTCCCAAATTCGCTCATGGAAATAAAACAGGATGATCTTGGAGAACACCTCCACAGAACCGATTGAAATTGCCATCACAAACTCCCCTGTCACGAAATAGGAAATGATAATCGTATCTATGGTGCCTACGATCCTCCAGGAGATAGACTTCAGCAAGCTTTTCGCATTGCTGTCTTTCCCGGGCTTGCTGGCAAACAGCCTTTTGAGTGGTTGGTCTAAAATCATACTAGGTTTATTACGAGCGTAAAGCACAAAAGTATATAAACCCTATAAAATATATAGGGTTTATGGTAAAAAAATTTTTACTCTTCTTTTAAAATATCTTCTAGAGTCTTGTTTTCCAGTATTTTAAGAGTTTCGTCACGAACCTGGATCATGACCCGATTTATCCCACAAACTGCTTCGTTTTTACACTCTACACAGGGCTCATAGTAATTCAAGCTCACACATGGCAGCAAGGCAATCGGCCCATCCAGCAATCTGATCACCCTGGAAAGTGGGATGTCCTTAGGTTCTTTGATCAGATAATATCCCCCTCCTTTACCTTTTTTGCTTCCAAGCATACCTGCCTTTTTCAGTTCCAATAAGATGTTCTCCAAAAACTTATGCGAAATCCCATGCTCTTCGGCGATCTCTTGGATCAGTACCGTCTTCTCGTCTTTGTGCTTGCCCAAATAAGTAAGGGCATGCAGGGCATATTTGGTCTTTTTGGAAAGCATGGACAAAAATAAGCTTTTTCGGGGAATACCCTAGTGTGGGAGTGGGGAATAGATTGATTGGTTTCAAACAATTCTTTCCAAAAAATCCTGATTCTTTACTAGAATATTGGGCTTACTTAAGTCGGATTTTGTTCCACATTGCCTTATTCTCTATCCATTTTGCTAAAGTGCGGAAAATCTAAATTCGGGATGGCATGAGTAATTTATATAGCTCCTTTTTGTAAAATCTTCCAATGGGAATGGATTGAGTATCCAAGATGATGTGATTTCCCTGAATCGTCCTAATCCGATCCAGCGCCACCAGATAGGATTTATGTACACGAATAAGTTTTTTGGCACTTAATAAATATTCCGCATTCTTGAGAGATCCCTTAACTATGATTTGATCTTCGGTGGTATAGACGATCGAGTAGTCTTTCAATCCTTTAATATGGGTAATCGAATCTAACTCTACCATCACCTGTTTGGTACCGCTTTTCAAAAAGACTTGCCGTTTCTGCCTTTGATCCGAGACCGTATCCGGCGGATTTAAGATTGGCTCCGATTTATGCATATCCCCATACCGTTCCAAACTTAATTTCAGACCGGCTGTCAGAGCCAGGTACCAAAGGGTCGTAAAGAAATTGTAGGGAAATGCACTCCAAAAATCCCTGCTGCGGATGTCACCGATCACAAAACCATACAGATAGATATCGTAGAGATTTTGCAGGCTGACATAGATTCCCAGAGAAAATAAAAGAATCGTAGTGTATTTGAAAAATTGTCTTGTCTTGAAGAATCTTGGAACCAACACATTCAGATGAAAATACACCAGCGAGACAAGCAAGCCCATCCGGACTACCACGCAGGCAATAAAATGCTCCGGCAAGTTAAATTTAATGATCAGATACCTTCTGTCATAGATGAAAACCAAGGTGATGATAGTCCAAAATAACAGATGTAGTACCCGGTGAGAGAAGTTTGGCTTCAAGAATGTGGCGCGCGATGTCAACATAAAGGGCATTGTAACTGAATTACGGATAATTCAAAGATTCGATCTTCTGAAATAGACCAACTTCCAATAATATAGACCAACAGATTAGGACTTCGAAAGGTCGAAAATCTAATAAACCTACTGTTGATCTACTTTCTCAATCTTGGGGTTCCCATTTTTTCAGCGTTGCCGTAAAGCTACTGGAAGACCTGCTCAAAGATCCTTTTCAACCGGCTCTGTATCAGAGGATCTTGCTGGCATTCTTACAAGGTAAAAAAAATATCAGTTACACTTTCTCACTTTAATCCATTTGCAAAATGAAATCGAGCATGACGCAAACGACACACTCCGTTATGATTCTCAGCCATGCGAGATTCCATGTGGCAATTAAAAAACCATTATAAACACATGAAAACAACAAAATTTAAATCCGCTATTACTGGGCTGCTGCTGCTCTTCCTCGGTTTGGGAACCATTGCCTTTTCACCAAAACTCGGCCTTGACAGCTATGAGATCTATCTGAATGATAAGCTCATCATGAAACAGTTTGTAAATCAGCCCCTGAATCTGCGTACACTCCAACTGGATAAGGCATCCCCCCAGGATCTGCTTTGGATCAAGTACAACCACTGCACCACCAAGAACGGATCGGGTAGCAAGAGATCAATCGTTTTAAAGGATGACAAAGGACATGAGCTAAAGGAATGGCAATTTGCCGACAACGGTACTGAAAACAAGCCGATGAAAGTCTCTGTGGAAGAACTGCTTCAATTCGAAAAAGAACACGCCAACCATCTGATCAGTATGTATTACAAATCGAAGGAATTACCCGGCGCCGAGCTGCTTGCTTATCTGCAGCGATAGACGAAAAATAAAAAAACCTCCCAAGGCATAAAATCCTTTGGAGGTTAAAATTCATTAAACTAAGAGGTTCTTTAAAACCTCAAGGGCTAACGCTTATTACAGCAATTCCACACTACTCCTTACGTTAACTCTTCTTTGATCCTTGTCCTTAGAAATTCAAATCCATAAAAAACGATAACAAGCAAGAATGAGAGAAAAAAGAAAAAAAACGAATTCATCAAATAATCATTCGTTTGGGTCATATAGTCAACTTGTAGAATTCTATACTTAATTGATAAATCTCCAATACTCCCTGTTAATGCACCAATGCCAAAAAGCATAAAAACACCTATAATAAAACCCAAAGCTACTTGGAATAAATATAACCCATTTAAAACGATAAATTTTATCACACCTCTATATTATTCACAATCACAACTATCTCCAACACAAAAATAACAATCACTTCCACATACACAAAACCAGTTGCTCCACCAATCGAATTCAGGACAAATCCCCTCTCCAAGGCATGCTTCTTCAGGGCCGGCGAAATCGATTTGGTCACAACTAATAGGCTGAGGAATAATATATAAACCCTCGAGGTTTTAGAAACGGGAGTGTTAGCTAAACTCTGTCCTTCCCTTCCCTTGGGGTACCCCAAGGGAATGGAACTAATTAATTAATTTTCTGTATTGATGTCCAGCTTGAGCCTCCCCTCAAATTTAATGGCCAGCTGCTGGACTGTCAAGCCCCAGTTGTGCAAAGGGGAACTCCATTTTTTCTCGATCCGTCGG